>NZ_JARFVB010000020.1 GCF_029193885.1 Flagellimonas yonaguniensis
TCGCTCAGGGCCTCCAAAACGACCTTGAACTTGAACTCCGATGTAAACTTTCTTCGTTTCATTTGACAGTGAATTTAAGGTTAAAAATTAAACTTAAGCTACTGTCCTAATATTGGGGGGAATTATATACAGCCCACAGAATAGATATAAAAGGAGAATCAATGAGAAGAAAATTGAAAAATAAAAACTAAGTTTAACCCAAGGATAGATCAAATCTGGGCAGTCCATTTGCCATGGTCAGTTTCATCCGGCGAAGGTGGGTCAGTTTACCCGGCTTATCCAGTGAATTCTTTTACATCTTTATCAAAACTCCCGATACAGAAATTTTGCACTTCGATATCTGTATTTTCAGATACTTCGCTAAATGCTTGTTTGTATTCGCCATTTACATCAAAAACAACGAACGTACTACCTACAGCACTATGACTTGATAGTTTATAAATTGACTGAAGAATTGAAGAAATTGTGCAAGATTTACCACTACCAGTATTTCCTAAGACAGCAGAATGACCAGCAAAAAATTTATCTATGTCAATTTTAACTTCATAATCAGGGAATATTGTGGAAGTACCAATTGAAAGTGTTTTATATCGTCTTTTTTCACAATCACATTTTTCTGTGTGTTCGCTTGGTTTTTCGCAAACTATTTCAATTTGTTCTTTAACATTAAAAATCGCATCAAGCTCTTTCTCTTTTATGTAAAGAACGTCTGTGTATAATGCAGGATAGACGCTTACTCCAAATTCAAATTTATAATAATCAGGATTTTCATCAACTGGTTTAAGAGTACCGATAGGAAGTATTTCTAAATACTTACCAGTTGTACTTTTACTTAAAATTTGTTCTTTTGGATTACTGAAAGGTACATTTAACTCTTTTTCTCTTACCCCAGATACTTCCGATACAATAAAGTAATTTTGATAGGGTAGAACAACGTAGCTGTTTAGTTGAGCAAAATAATGTATATCATCAAATCCACTAATATTAAAATTGTCAATTCCACTTAATAGTTCTACAGTAAATCTGTCAGAGTTTATTGCTACAACTTTGCCAATGACTCTTTGTTTGTCTTCTCTATTCATTATCTTGGAAATAGAGTTTTTATAGCGTTATCGATTTTGTCATCAATTTCGTCATTGCTTAAGTCTGGTAATATTTGCTCAATAAAACCTTTAAAATAATGAAGGCTTTCTCCATTTTCCATCTTACCACCTACAATCCAAATTCTTGGGTCATTAAGGGATTTTAGCTTTTTGATTTCATCACTTTTCTCAAAATCTCCAAATACGATTAATCGGAAGGACGGTATTGTAAATGCTTGATAGATAAGATTGTTTATATGCTCGTCACTAAAGCTATATCCAAGAGAAATAAGTATGTTGTTATTTCTCATTAATCTTTTTTGAAACTCTCTAAACAAATCTGAATATGGACTTCCCATACTCGCATTTTGTTTTAGTGGTGTAGGATGTATCATTATAACATCCTTTTTTTTGAGGTTTTCTAAACTTGTTTCTTGAATTTCTTTTACTCTAAAAAGTTTTGTCTGTTCTTCGTCCTGAACCCAGTTTATAGAGCCGTGTATTTTGTATAAGTAAATGAAATTATCGATAACACTCCATTTACCTTGTGACAAATCCATTTTTTCAGCTAGCGCATAATTAAATATGGTTGGATTAAAATATTTTTTTATACCACCTGAAAATCCGTTTACGTAATGTATTCCTAAACTGTCCAGTGCGATTTCAGAGTACAAATCATAATTTGTTGTAAATATGCTTGGTTTTGGAAGATTTGCATTTCTGTACAACAGTTTGCGATAAAACATTTTATAAAGATTTACTAAATCTATGTCGTCTTCATTACTACGTTTAGTCTCATTCAGACATTGTTCTAAAAGGAAATTTCTTGCTTTATCTATAATCCCTTTGACCTTATTAAATTCGTCGGTTCCATTTTGATTGGTGGTTTCATAAAAATATATAAGACTGTGAAGCGTACCTAAAAAAGTTTCTAAATTGTTTTGGAATGTGGTTGACGTAATATCAAGTTTTACATCGTTTTTCAACCAATTTCGTTCATCTTCTATCAGAATGTTAGCATAAAAATTTGTAGCAAGAGGTGCCATTGTTGGTATACCTATTTCTTCCCATTCTTCATCTTTATTCTGAATTTGATAAGAGGAACAGCCAGAACCCAGAAGAAAGGACAGGTTTTTTCCATCAAGAACTTTATTGAAAGAATCTTGTATTTTATTTAGAAGAGCCGATTCACTTTTTTCGTCTGATTTGTCTTTTATTTTCTTTAGAACTTCTTCGTTTCCTTTGTAAAAATATAATTCAGATTCTGCCATTAATAATTTTTGTTTTAGTTTTTCAATTCAGTTAAAAAATTCTCAATTTGGCATTGGCTATTTTTTCCCTCTATTCAATCTTCGGTTAGACAGCTTTTTCCAAATACTATCCGCTAAGTCAATTTCTTCATCAGTCAAGCCATAATTTTCTTTTAATATTTTTTCGTTAGTAATTTTCAGTAATTCCGAAATGTCTTTCTTTTCACGAATCATTTTGTCAATAATCGGCAGTAATTCCGAATTTTTTTCGCTGTAAGGCAAGAGAATTCTTTCCACTTCGTTAGGCATTAATTCCAAAACTCCACCACCGTGACTTCTTCCACAAATCTCTGCAAAAGCAAATGATAGAGAATTGTAATAACTAGCAGTCAATGCTTTTATGTCAGCTTTTTCTTTAACGGTTACTCTGTGCATAGTATCCGTTGTAAAAGCTTCTGCTTCGTTAATTATTAATTTTGGATACTTATTGTTTCTCCGAATAAACAATGCGTCTGATATTCTTTGAGAAGGCACAATTTGCCATTCATCACGTATTCTACATTTATAACCTTTGTGTATTTTATTTTCTTCTCCCCAAGCAATGTAATCCCTAGCTCCAATTGAGCCATTTAGTTCGTCCATTTTTGGAAATGATAAAAAGTGTGTTCGTGCTTCCGAGTTTCTGTTTTTAATCCAATCTTTTTCTGTGAAAATCGCACTTGGAACTTGAACACTTCTACCAACTAATGGTTTTGCATACTTTTCTAAATTGTAGAATTGTACAATAGAAAGCGGAACTGTGAAAAATGGATTTGAACCTGTTGTAATACCGACCTCTACTTTTGCGTATTCTTTAAGTCTTGGAATTATTTTGTCGTTTTGAAGCTTTTCTAAAAAGTCAATTTCGTTTTGTTCAAGGAAATAAAAAGTCCATTTGTTGGATTTGAAATCAATTTTCTTCTTCGGGCTTTTTAATTTTGATACATCTAGTTTTTCAAGTTCTTCTGCATCTTTCAATTCTAAATGTTCAATTAAATGTGTTTTAGAGTTATTTTTCTCACACAACAAAAGAACTACTTCTTGTTGAATGTCTGGAAATACCAACTTTTCAAAAGAAACAATGTTTATTTTATTATAAAAATGAGCTAAAAACTCTCGTAAAGGTTGAGCATACGAAACTTGTAGTATTTCGGCTGGCAATACAAATCCAATTTTCCCTTCTTCTTTTAAAAGTAGGGAAGAGCCAACAACAAACGAAACCCAAGCATTTGTTAGTTTAGAATACTTTAGTTTGGCTTTGTCGAAAATCTGTGAAGCAAATTCTTGTTGTTCTTTGTCAAAATATTGGTAGCGAATGTAAGGTGGATTTCCGACTACCAAATCAAATTTTTGTATGGTGTTAATGCAGAAATCGTGAAAATCGGTATTAATAACGTTGGTCTTGTCCAAGCCAATTTTTTTAGACTTTTCAGCTTCAACTTTATCAAATTCTATTGCAGTTACAGAATTATATTCGTAATCTCCTTTTTGTATTTCTTCAAGAAATACGCCATCTCCACAACTTGGTTCTAAAATATCAAGTTGTTTGTTACCGTTAAATGCCCATTTTAAAACAAATGATGCAATTGGTTCAGGTGTATAGAATCCACCCCTTAATTTTTCTTTTGATGCTTCTTTAATTAGTTGCATAAATTTCAGAAATTAAAGGGATATTGCTATCAGCTTCTCCCAAGTTAAACAAAGTTTTAAGTGTATCGTCAAGCTCCGTTTTTAAACTGTCGAACTGACGTTGTAAAGGAATTAAGGCTCTTTTATTTCCATTATTTTTATCTATTTTCCCTTGAACATCAATTAATTCTTTTTGAATTTTTGCGATTTTATCGTGAATATTTTTCTCTGATTTAGTCTTAAAATCAATGATTCTTATAGGTAATTTTTTTAGCACTTTTGTGCCTCGTGCGATATAACCGCCTCTGAATACTTCTCCAATTAGTGCAGAAAACCACTCTAGATATTTAGAGTTCAATAAAGCTTGAATGTAATAAATAGAGTACGGAAAGTCATCAGGTAATGTAATCATACAATAACCTGCTGTACCACCTGATGATATTAAAGTACCGAAGTAGTCAATTGCATATTTATTGCCTTGTGCTAAAACACCAACAATAATTTTCGCAGGTACATCACATTTGTCTAGACTTTGATGTCTGCCATATCTGTACCATTCATTTTTGGTCTGAGGTTCAGGTTTAATGTCTCTTTTATCATTATCAAGTTTATCCTTGTAGTGATTTAAAAACTTATATGTTTCTGGATAGTTTGCTTTTAAATCATCAATTTCTACAAACTCAATTCCCTTTTTGGTTTTTAAGTAAGGATAAATAACAAATGAATTTGGTAAAAATGGGCGATAAGTATATAAATTATCTTCTCCGCTAGAAGTCTTGAAATATGGTCTAGTTAATATTTTCTCAACTTTCCATTGAACACCATCTTTTTTGAAATAAAGAAAGTGTTTATCTTCTTTTTGTATCGAATGGATATAAACGTTATTGGCACTTGTTTGAATTCCATTGTAAATATTTTCAGAACCAATAAGCTCCTCTAATGTCTTAGATTGTGAAACGATTGATATATAAATTGGTTTTAAAATACTTGGATAAAGCACCCAACCTTCTGCTTCTAAAGAGTCCATCTTAAATTCGTCAAAATGCTCCTTCCCAATATTTCTTGTTTTCCAATTTTTGATTGAGTTTACCTCAAGGTATTTGAGTTGTTCTAGCTTTTCTTTTTTGAGAATTAAAAGGCAAGTGTATGTCGTCTTGTTTTGGAAAACTTGATTAGCACCAAAGGATATTATTTGTTGAATCGCTTTGTTGTCAACAAGTAATTCTCTTAACTTTTTACCAGCACCAACTTTGGCAAATTTACTAGGTACGATATAGCCAAAATATCCGCCATCTTTTAGAAGTTCTAAACCTCTTTCAATGAAAAGAAAATATTTATCAAATTGTTTGTAGGATGAATCAAATTTTGACTTATAAATGGGTAATTCAAGAGGCGTAAACTCTTTCATATGCTCTGTTGCCATATAAGGCGGATTGCCTACAATTACGTCAAAACGAATTTTGCCAAAATTAAAAGGATTTATTTCATCTTGATTTTTTTTGTTTGTTTCCGCTGTCTCAATTAAACTGTTTCCAAACTGAATATTTTGGTCAAGAGTTGGTAATGCAGGTATTGTTATCGTTGCATTATCTTCATTTTCAAGAAGTTTCAATAGTAAACCAAATTTACAGGCTTGAACTGCATTGTAATCTTTATCAATTCCAAAAATGCAACTTTCTAATACTTTCTTTTTTAGGGAAAAAGGCAGTTTATACGTGTTTATTGATGTCTGAATTAATTTTGTGGGGTCGTTTACCAAATAGAAATCGACAATTATATCTTGCAATAATTGATAAGTTTCCAGCAAAAATGCTCCTGAACCACAAGCAATGTCTGCCAATGAAGAATTTAAAATTTCATCATCATTTTTGTTTTTGCAATACTCTACAACTGTTTGCCTTAAAATATCTTGAATAATAAAAGTTGGTGTTGTAACAATATCTCTATCAACATTTTCAGGTTTCTTTTTTAAGAGAATTTGCCCGTTTTCTATAGCTAGTTGTTCTCCAAGAAATATTTCATAGATGTTCCCTAGAATGTCCGAAGCAAAAACTGAAAAGGAATAAGTACTTTCAGGGAAATATAAATCTTTGATGATTTCCCAAAATGCAGAAGAGCTATCAGAAACTACTTTTTCGGTTAACGGTTGATTAAATAAGCCTGCGTTATATTTTTTGTCTGCTTCTTTGAATTTTTTGATAAGCGAAGCGAAATCATTATTTTCTGCAAAGTTTAAAAGCATTTTATAGGTTTCTAAATTTCGGTCCTCACAAACTCTTAAAAATATGATACTATTGATATAAGATTGTACAATATCGTTTAATTCTTCAATGCTTAGTTCAGGTTTATGCGAGTAAATTTCTTTACCTAAAACGATTCGCCATTCGTTAATATGGGAAAGGAATAAATCATCTACACTTGAAAGTTTTAACTGTTCTTCAATTTCTTTCCAAGTTTCATCAAATTCTCCAGAATAAACAGCTTGGTTGCTTAGTTGTTTTTTGATTTCCTCAAAAGCTGACTCATATTCTGTATAGTGATAAAGATTGATTCTAGATTTCGTTACTGCATCATCTTTTCCAACTTTTTGTGAGCAATCATAGATTGCCAAATATTCAAAATTTGATAGAACTGAAATTTTAAGTTTTGCGGTAAAACCATATCTACGTATTTGCTTTGCAGGTTCGTTATCGTTTTCAATTTTTACGTTTGGTTTTTTGGCTTCTAAAAAGAATTTTCGCTCTGAAAATAGTCGAAAAGTATAATCAGGCTTTTTTGTGTTAGAACTAGCATCTGCTTTTAGTCCTTCTTCAACTAAGACTTCACGTTCGTTAGTTGGCTTTCCAGTCGAGTTTTTAATATCCCAACCAAGCATTTCAAATAAAGGGTCAAGAAAATCAGTCCTAAGCTGAGTTTCGTTGTAGTCCGCTTTTAGGTATGCGTCTCTATTCGAATGATATTTTTTAATAAGGTCTTTAATGTTCATATTTATTTCAAGTCCAATGAACCTTGTTTAAGATTCTTATTTTTTAAATATTTAATTTTTTCTTCTGCCACTTTCAGGATTTCATTGGTATTTTCTTCTTCAATAATCTGATAAGCTACTTTGTCGCTAAAAAGAATAAGTCCAAGAGTTTTTTCCTCAATTCCGAACAATTCCGCCAACACTGGAAGCATTTCTTTATTAGCACTTCTTTCTCCACGTTCAATTTTCCCCAATGTTGATGGGTCAATGTCAAGTTTTGATGCAACTTTTCTTATCGGAAGATTTTGGTCTTCCCTCAATTTCCGCAAGTACTCTCCAAACGATTGTTTCGTATTCATTTCCTTATATTTTTCCTGAAAATATATTCAGGACAATAATTGTCCAAATGTAGTTATTTTTTTTGGGTTCCAGTGAGAAGAGTGGTGGGAAACTTAAGCTTTTTTGAGCGTTGGATTTAGCGTTGGCTAAAAACAAATGTGTTTGAATATGCGGTTGACTTTTCAGCTTGCAGGTATAGATATATCGCCACTAAATAAACTTATATCACGTAAATTTTTAGGTATAAAGAAGCTTATTATGTCATTCCGCTTTGAAGATTTATACTTCTCCATCACTCAAAAATAGCCCGCGCCTCATCATAAACCCGCTCAAAATTAGCCGCTAAATCCGTCTGAGAAAATTGCTTGGATTCTTCAGGAAGTTGCCTTTGAATTCGGGCTAATTTAAACTGCACTCTCTTATCCTTCCCATCAGCATAGGTTATAAACTCGCCTTGCCTTAATCTAAAAAACACATCTGCTCTAATTTTAGGGATTTCCTTTTCGCCTGTGGTAATTCTTGTATCAAAATCGAGATTATGGCCACGACTGATGCTTTTCGTAGGGTCTTTTATAATTTCAAAAAAGCGTTCATAATACTTTGCCGTGTCTGGGTCGTTGACCTTGCCAAAAAACTGATAGGATAGATTGCTTAAAATAGCCTTACTTGCCTTATCGCCATACATCATATCATTTTGAATTTTGTCCTGCATCACATAAATAGTAGCGATGTCATAACTTCTGAGCGTTGCCGGAATTCGGTGCATATTCAATAGGCGAATCGTAGGTGCTTCTTCCATCAGCAAGAACGACGGTCTGGAATTCCGCACGCTCATTTGTTTGGAAATGGTGTGAATAATTGTGGCGATAACTGGCGAATAAGAGGTTTCATATTTTGGATTGTTCACTACCGAAATGATTGCAGGATTTTCCTCACTATTGATATTCAATGGCACTTCGTCTGCGGATAGTGCCATAAAAATGCGCTGTGTGCTTATTCGTTTTAGCGCATTGGCCAGGGTGCTTTTCACACCTGCGGTCTGACGTTCGGAATCCTTGCCGCTAATAAATGCATCTGCCATCGCTCTTGATGTGGTGTTGGTTTCCAGAAACTGAATCAAACTCTTAGTATCGAGAAATTGATAAACCGCAATTAAATGTGGCAACGTGCAAAACTTGGGATAGTCTGTTTTCAGTTTCCAAATCAAACCACCAATCAATCCTTCTGCAGCATCGTTAAAGAATTTTGTGGTTCCCGTAGTTCCACTTTCTCTTTGCTCTAAAAGGTTTTCGATTAATACACGTGAGACTTCGTTTACGCTTTCCTCGTTCTGTAAATAACGTGGCGCAACAGGATTTACCCTGTGGATGATTTTATCGAAGGAAATGACCTTAAACGGAATATCTCTATCCTTAAAAAGAGGATAAGCCATTTCGGTAAGCTCAAAATCCTTGTAGTCGTGAATAATTCCGCAGAAACCTTCTTTTTCAAAATGCTTTAGAAATCCATAGACAACGCTTTCGGTCTTACCACTTCCCGCAGAACCGATGATGGATGCACCACGTTTGATGTTATCCAATTTGAAATTCCCTTTGGTCGTGGCAAAATTGACCTGATACTTTCTATCGCCATTATGTTCTTTTTCAGCTTTATGAAGAAAAACATACAACCCTATATTAATTAGCATTTGAGGACAAACTAAATAAAGTAATATAAATATCAATTCATTTCTTTCGGACAAATAGAACACGAGAACTGAAAGCAATATGCTATTTAAAAGAAACGCATATTTTGATATCCGAAACATTGCATAGAAAACGGTACTGGCCAAACCAATAACTGAAAGTGTCGTTATAAGATTGTCTATCTGCATACTCATTAGATTCCGATGGAACTTGAGTTAATGGCCACTTCTGCGCCACGTCTTAACCGTTTGAAAACTCGAAGTGCGATTTGTGTTTGAGTAACTGGAATACTTGGCACTATCGGCAATCCTGATTTACTTATCATTTTAAAAGCCAATGCTTTTTCATTGGCAGGTAATTTCATCAAAGCAGCGAAATATAAATTTGGATTCTTCAAAAAATCTTTTCTCGCTTTGTAGGTCTCGGCAAAGTTGCGTTTGTATCCAAAAGTCTTGTCGAAGGTTTTTTCCGCTTTCGCGAAAAATGTATCTCTATCAAAACCACGCTTCACTTTTTTTCCGTGCATCTCTACTTCGGATGCTTTATGTTTACTTCCTGGGGAAAGGCTTATAGAATTTGAAGCATCCTTTCTGCTTACGATAATATGGATATGACTTTGGTTTCCATCTTTTGGCATTCCCTGGACAATGCGTTTTCCATTTTGTTGATGTGGCGCTTGGCGTTCCAGTTTGGCAATTTCCTTTTCCATTTTTTTGATATTCCCTTCGGCTCGTCCTTCTTGAATATTTCGGATATCCGTTTTGAGCTGAAGTATTTTTGAAGCGTAAGGTTGATTCTCTTTAATCTGAAAATCTGTGCCCTTAAATGTTCTCTGATGTTCAATTTTAGCATAGTACTTTATGTCATCGATTGATATAGGTCGTCCATTTATTTCCCGATTGAAACTGGCAACATAATCCTTCATCAGCTCACGAGTGTAAGTTTTTAAATCTTGGCTATTGTTCTGAAGTTTTCGTAATTCATACTTCGATGGGCTGACCGTAATCGAATAAAACTTGGGTTCTTTCTTTTTCAATTTTGCGGTGTTTCCATCGATTTCCTTTACCACTTCTTCAGCGGAAATCTCGTCACCAAATTGATTGAAAAAGTGTTCCATATCTCGTTGTTCTAAACCTTCATTTTCTTTCTCTAAATAGCCTACAAAATCCGCTGAACTTTGGCTATAATTACCACCCCTTTTTTGAGCTGTGATTGTGATATACATAGTTCAAATATTTATAGCTGATTACTTGGATTTTGCTTTTCGCAAAAGCGGACTTCTTTCTTTTCTTTGGCATATTTCTTTTCAACAATTAGCGGTTTTTTGGTCGGTTCTTCTGTTTCAAAAAGGGATTGAATCATCGCCACCGTGGGTTTGGTCTGTGTCTTTTCAACATCTCGCATTATTGCAATAACTGCATTGATTCTTTTTAAAAGTTTTGCTTCGATGGTTCGCCCTGTTGGTCCTAATTTTTCCTTTGGCGATATTTCGTTGTAGAAGAAAAAATCGAGCATCGTGGACATTGCCTCGGTGTGCGATTTGAAGTAAGTGCGTGAGAAAGTTTGGAAACGTTTTGCGGTTTCCTTTTTAAATCTAATTCCAATAAATGAGTCCATATTTCGCCGATTTGTCGCAAAATCTTCCCTAAAAATGGGCGTTTACAGCCCGTTTGTCGCAAATCGTTGATTGCCAAGAATTTAAAATATATTCAAATCGCTGATAGTCAGCTATTTGAAAACGAAAAGGAATCCGAAACATCGCGCAGCGTGTTACCCTCTTGCTATTCCTTTTCGTCACGCGCAAGCGTGACAAAAATCCATACAATCCGGCTAAAAAGCCGATTGCCATTTTCAGGGAAAATGATTTTCCGATATGTTATTTTTCGATGTGTACGGTTATCGGCGAAAGTCGAAAAGTGGATAACCCTACTTAAATTTGAATGCTGAATTTCAGCGATATAAAGATACGCTTTTTTTTGACTTGATATTAATTGCATACAAAAACACCTCTAAAATTTTAGAGGTGTTCGATGCTCTATTTTAATGGTGCTACATATTGAAAACAAAATTATAAGTGTATAAGTTTTTAATCATTTCCTCGTCAATCAAGTTTTCATAATTTGCACCAGTCTCTTCCACATATTTTTGTATGGATTCCCCATAAAGATGTGTTACGTGTTCTCTCGAAACCTGTAAAAGTTCCTCTTGTTTTTCCTCGCTCAAATCTTGAAATTTTATATAAATCATCGCTTCAAAATTTTAGTATTCGCTCGGTAACATCAGCGTATCATTTACAAAAAATAACCGCAGTTCATCGAGTGGAAAATCGGTTGCCCTGTAACCGTGTTTTTCCAAAATTTTGTCGTTGCCATCGCTGTAAGTTATCTCGGCTTCATAACCAGAATAATCCTGTTTTTCTTTAGGCAATCTTTTGAAATCGATTGTAATAAATTCGCTTCGGTTCATCAGACTTTTTGCGATTACGGACGTGTCCGTAATGAGCCAAAAACAATCTGCCACGTTAGCAAGGTATTTTAAACCGTCTGTAACACGTGTTCTTAACAATGGGATTTGATAGAACATTTCCGTTCCGTGAAAATGTTGCAATCCTTCTTTGATTCCGTTAACTTGTGCTTTCATTGTTTTGCTTTTTTAAATTAGTGAATAATGAAAAAGAGGGCGCAACTTCTCACGGGAACGCCCTCTTTATTTTAAGATTTACTTGTCGACTTTGCTTCCAAGTAATAGAATTTCATCGGCTACAACTTCCGTAACATAACGTTGTTCGTTATCATCATTTGTATAACTTCTGGTTTTAAGTTTTCCCGATATTCCAACTTCCTTGCCTTTTACAACATACTTCTCTACAATTTCAGCAGTTTTACCCCAAGCTACTACGGTATGCCAATTCGTGTCCGTTTGCTTGTTGCCTTCTTTGTCCTTGTAATACTCATTCGTTGCAAGTGAAAAACGGGCTACTTCCTTTCCGCTTTCAAGTTCTGTGATTGTTGGTTCTTGTCCAACGTTTCCAATTAACTGTACGTGATTTTTAATAGTACTCATAATAAAAAGTTTTGTGTCTGCTTTGTTACAGACTGGTTTATATTTCCCCTATTTGATTTAAACTGAATTAAATTTTAAGGGGTGTTTGTTCTTTTCTTCTGTGCACCGCACAATGGATAGAGTGGGTTTTGTCAAGACTTTTCGGGAATAAATCAGGTGTGTTTGCGACGTAGTAAAACCCTTGGGTTTTCAAGGAAGTAGAAACATTATTTTTCACTAAAACTTGTATGGTCTTTACAAGTTCCATAAGGGCATTAGCAATTCTTTTAAACGCAGTTGCGTTTGAGCGTACCGACAGTTAAGCGAAATAAGTAACTGTGTTTATATTAGAATTGGTTATGTCGTGCCTGTTTTTCGACGCCCCGAAAAACAATAAAGGCTTTATCCATTATAAACACCTTAAAATGTGTAAGGCAGCGGTTCGGTTTTTAAGAATTTTCGAGTGAGGACTCAAGAAGACCACGCCGAAAATCCTGTTAAGAAAACCGGAGTGATGACTTTCCGTTGAAAAGCGGACTTGATTCACAATTTTGGTTAGGAAATGAAGTGTTCCTTCCCAGCATAGCGGAAAGGGTTAACGAAATGGAAAACTAAAATTGGGGATTGTGTCCAAGACTTGTGTAGTGAAGCTCTTTTCCTGAAATGAAGCTTTTCGCGGAATGTAAGCGAATGGGCTAAACGGTAATTTGAAGAAGATTAGTCAAATTAATAATTGATTCCAAAACCATTAAAATCCTTTGTTGAATATTCTGAATTACTGGACTGTTTTGGGTTTTCAAAATATCCAAGCTCTTGCTGAATTTCTTTAGCTTGCTTAATAAAATCATCAGTTAGTTCAGGAATGTGATGATAACAAATGTCATACACGCTATCGTCTTTCCCGTTCGACCCAATGCCTATTCCTATGACCGTATTAATAGAGGGATTTAGGTACCGAGCAACTATGCATCTTAACTCTAATTCATCTTCCTTTAAGTCCCAATTTTTTTGAGTTAGAGACATCAAAACGTACATATGTTTGGCATCTTTCTGTGGAAGTAACATTCTTCCTTTTGACTTCCTATTGATAGCATCGTCAAGAGCTAAACCTAACTCGGCTCTATGTACTCTATCTTCTTGGTTTATTATCCGTATTGCATTTTCTAAATCTTGAAGTTCTTGACTGTCTGTTTCGTCTTTAATATGATACGTATGTAATTGCGTTATCATATAATCCCAGATAAAACTTGGTACAATACGTTTTTTCCAATCGCCATAACCTTCGGACTCAATATAACTTTCCCACAATCCACCATCACTAGCTATTGTGTCAACTGGAAAGTCAAATTCAAGACCAGTTTGAATATAAAGCGCAAAAAAATCGGTTTCTTCTGGAAGCAACAGATGGTTTGACACAAGAAAGTTTTCTTTTGCTATTAAATATCTTGTGAAATCAGTTATAGTATCAAGTTCACTAATAATTGTTGCAGTCGATTTTTCATCGAATACGTGAACAAAGCCTCTTTTATTCATTCCCATTGGTAATGGAAAATCATAATCACTTCCAAATGCGATTGCGATTCTATAAATAGTCCGTTTTTTTCTATCTGGTAGAGTAATTTTTGTAACACGGTTTTTTAATTTTACTTGGTCAACATTTTTTAAAAATCTTTCTGCTCCATAAAGTTGTTTAATTGAGTCTTCCACAGCCTTTTTGACCCATCTTGTATATTGAATTGTCTTGTCTTTGTGATTTGAGACTTTGATGTCATTTACAGAAATTAAAATGATTGTTTTACCACAAACAACAAGTACATCACATAATTCCTTGTCTTTTTTGCCCAAAGGATTTGGGAAGCTCCAAAATGGTAAAAAAGATTTCTTACATAAATTGGCTACATATTTTTCTGATGGTGTCATTAAATCTTAATTAATTCATTTTATCTCATAATAGCTCCACAGCCTTAAACCAATAATAAAATATAGATTTATCTGGTTGTCGTTTCATTTTGTTTAGGAACGTCCAATCTGCTTTTTCAATAGGGAGCTTGCTTAGGTCTTGTCCTTCGTAATATTCGATTTCTATTATCTCATCTTGTAACAATATAGCATTCAAATAAGCTACTCTGGCGGAAGCAGCGAGTGCTTCTTCTATTCTGAAATTTCCTGTCATTAAAAATGCACTACCGAAACTGCGTATGCCCAAATTCAAATCGGCAAACTTCGTTTTTGTTTTATCAGTTAAGTTTCGTTCCCGTCTTGCGAGAATCGCACAGGTATTTATGGCATCCCAAAGCACATCTGTTTCTGTTAGATTTCTTTTATTGAAATTTTTGTCAGAACTGCGATAGGATAGTTCCGCTTTCGCGAAAGCGGAAAAGCTTGCCTTAACAATTGTCATATCTGTAATATTCTCAAACAACTTGCCTAAATCGAATAATTGCTTACAAATTTCCATTGTAAATAACCCGTCGCCCTTGTAATATGGAATACCAACTGTTTCTGGCGCAAATGCAGTAAGCTTGTCGCCACAGATTGCGTTTATGGAAGGTGTGGTAACTGAAGTTATAGGTTCAGCAATCGATATCCAAGAAATGTCAACTGCGGATTCTATAAGCTCTGGATAGTGTGCGCTGTCAAAAAGAATATCCAGAAGAATCGTTCCTGGAACGTTCGGGTTATAAACCGAATCAAATTCAAAAGTGTAATGTGCCTTTGGAACGCCTTCTTTGTAACTTCGACGCTCGTTTAAAGTGTGGCTTTTAAAATGTGAATTGGCAACAACTGCATCAAGAATCGTTTCCAATGGTTCACGCTTTACACTCGAAATAATATCGATATCTATTGAAAACCGATTGCCCTCTTTTAAGTAAAAGTACAAGGGATGTTCCGCCTTTAAAGACAAAATCGAGTCCTGCTAACTTTAGATGTTCTAACAAGGAAAGCGCGTGAACCATTTTTTCCAGAATGGTCACGTTAATATTTCTATGCTCTTTTTTTGTTTTGAAAGAATCTAGCCATTCTTTTGTAAAACTTGTATTTTCAATCATTGATTATATCCTCTAAAATATATGGTAAGTGGTTATTCATAAATTGCTTTATTTCTTGCTCTTTTTTGCGCCTTTTCGCATAACTAAAGAGTTTTGTGAAATTAATACTGTATCGTTCTAGAATCTTTTCGTATATATTGACAAGTTCTGAACCTTGGTAAAAATGAAATAGGTTTTCATCTGCAAACAAGTCCACCATTATCTTTTCAAGTGTAGCAACAGGAACTGTGTTTTTTTTGTCTCTCAGTTTACTTATTGGTGCTCTTGTAACAAGACGTTTTATGACTACCGGAACAGTACTTTCAGAAATATAAAACTCAATTTCCTTTTCATCTGGATTCAGGAAAAAATCCATACGCAAAGAATCATTGAGATAATAATAAAGTGATTCGGTAAATTCTTTTTCCACTTCCACAATAATCATTTGATTGGATGTCTGGTGCTGCGTAAATTCATTGAGCCATTGGTTTTCCCATACACAATATATGATATCCTCATATCTGTCATTTGTTTTTCGGATTATTTTGAGGATGCTTTCTGTTAGATTGGGCTTGTATTTTGGTTTATATGAAATCACATAAAGCCCACGCCCAATAGTCTTAATAATGTCCTTTTTCTTCAGGTCATATATTCGCCAACTAAAGGTGCTTTCCTTCAAGTCTGGCTCGAAGTCTGAATAGAATTGAAATAGCTCGTCCCTATCAAACGAACTACGTCCTTTAAATGCTTCTATAAGTCTATTTTCTATAACTTTTGGCATAATTGTCGTATCAAAACTTTGCCAAATATACAAAAAAGTGGTAAATATTTGAAATCTAATTATTGCCACTATATCTACAAAGTGGTAAATATTTGAATTGAGTAGTATCTAGGAAACCTTACAATATGAGTAGTTACTGGTAGGATTGACATTATAGAAATCGTAAGCTTTTAGAGTTCTGTCAAAGATTTTTCTAAATAAACTCTTTTTCTAAAATGTAGTTTTATGGGAAATGCAGGGGAATTTACTGAGTGGGTTTAAATTGTTGATTTAACTTATTTGAAGAAGTTTTTCTAATTGGTCAATCTTTTCATTTACTTTTACGAGTAACTACTATCTTATTTATCTATTCGTATAAAATTATAGACGCCTTTTCCTTCTGCTATTAACTCATCGTTTTGGAAGGCTTTCATTTTTGTTACAAGTATTCTATTACCTAATCTAACGATTTTACCTTCCACAATTATGGGTAGTGCTTCTGCTCCTTTTAGATAATCTATTCTTAAATCAATAGTTGCTAGTTTATCTTCAAAAGATGTAAAATGAGTGCCGCCTGCCATTCCCCCTACAGAGTCCATTATTGTGGCAATAATACCACCGTGCCATCTGTTTTTTCTAATATCTCCTACGACTTCATCCCTAAAAGGAACACTTACTTTTACAAAACCTTTTTCAAGAATCAATAATTTTAATCCTAAAAATTTGTGGATTGGGATACCATCTTCAATTGTCTTTTTTAAAAAATTTATGTTTTTTTCAATCATTTATTTTGTCATTATATTTAAGTTTTTCTAATATGGCGATTTTTTAAATCACTTATTTTGGTTACATATCAATTCTTTTAGTCAACTTATTAGTGGATGAAACCCTCTTTTCCAGTCGATACAAAAACGATCCCCTATTCCAAATTGAAACGCTACGTCTTTTGCTTGTGCAGCCCTAAATTGTTACTTGTTTTTTCATCTGTAATGTTTTTACGCAGGTTATAGAAAATTAAATAAACCAATTAACAATAATATGACCAGAACTCTTACTACACACGAATTGAATTATCTTTTTCAGACGTATCTCCAAAGATTTCCTTTCTATGATTGATACCCCAATTTTGCAATTCTAAAATAACTTTTTTCAGCGTTTTGGAATGTTCTGTAGGGGTATATTGTGTTCGGACAGGGAAGCCATTTAAAACAGTTCTAATAATCAACTGATTTTCTTCCATATCTTTCAATTCCTTTGACAAAACTTTGGTACTTAACTTTGGAATACTCCGTTCTATCTCTCTAAAGTGCTTGTTTCCTTCCCAAATCGAAATTAGAATTAAAAGTTTCCATTTCCCACCTATTATATCTAAAGTGTCCCTTACCGGTAACAAAGCGGACATACACTCTTTGTGTTCTTTTTTTTTCATCTCATTTAATTTAATGATTACCTTAAGGTAACTGGTTACTAAAAGGTAACTGATTACCAACGGTAATCAAAAATAGTTAAATTTGATGTACTATTAACCAAAAACCATCTAAAAATGAAAAACAAGATTCTTACAGTATTATGTATCCTATTCGGGTTAATGATGATTAATTCAGGGTTAAATAAATTCTTCAACTATATGCCTATGCCTGAAATGTCTGAAGAAATGATGCAAATTATAGGAGCATTTATGACAATAAAATGGATTTTTCCGCTTGTGGCAATTATTGAAATCATTGGAGGTGCTTTAATAGCGATCCCGAAAACAAGAGCACTGGGAGCCTTAGTTCTTCTTCCTGTTATGGTTGGGATAATTGTCCATCATTTAGTACACGACCTAGCTGGTATTGGAATCGCATTAATATTATTCGCAATTAATATTTGGGTTATTGTTGCCAACTGGAATAAATATCAACCAATCATAAAAAGTGAAAAAAAGGAAAGCCTAAACAAATAAATATGTGAACATAAAAGTGGAGACACCCAAGAGAAAAAACCAAAAGGACTAGAAACCACAATTCTATCCCCTCAAAAAATATAGAAAAAGGATCGAAACGTTGTTTTCCCAACTTTGTGGCCAGTTTTATGATAGGGCGCAATTACGCCAAAACTTTTCAAGGGTTTAAAACGAGGGTTTTGGTCAAGATCACAACCCTTACAACCATACGATATTTGAACAAATCTATTTTCAAAGAAACATATATTTGTGTCTGAATAAGAGGTACGGTAACCTGTCTAAACTGTCAGATGATGAAATAGTTAATAATCACAAATGTTATGGAACCAATTAACGTATATTATATTGATTAAATAATAAGATGGGGGAAATCAAATTAAGCATACTCGATCAATCGGTCATTAAGCCTGATGGCAACGCCAAAGAAGCCATCAATGAAACAGTTGCAACGGTTAAACTGGCCGAAAATTTAGGCTATAGCCGCTTTTGGGTATCTGAACACCATAACTCTGCACTCATTGCCGGTTCTACACCCGAAGTGCTGATGGTGAAGCTGGCCGGTGAAACCAGCTCCATCCGTATTGGATCAGGAGGCATTATGCTGCCTAACCACAGTGCTTTGAAGGTTGTTGAAAATTTCAGAATGCTCGAAGTTCTTTTCCCTAATCGCATTGATTTAGGCATTGGACGGGCTCCGGGCACCGATAGGGTTACCTCTTCAATTCTTAACCCTTCCAATGATTTTAGCGAAGCAAGTTATTTGCAACAGTTGGAATATATGCAGCATTTTTTTCGTGATACCGCAGCCACAAGACAAGGTTCCTTACTTGCAACGCCACAATCAACAACAATCCCGTCACAATGGATATTGAGTTCAAGCGGGGGAAGCAGTTTAATTGCCGCTAAATTTGGGATGGGTCTAAGCATTGCCAAATTTATAAACGGTTTTGTCAGTCCCGAAGTGGCAGAAACATACCGGAAAAACTTTAAACCATCAATCGAAAATACTGAACCTCAGGTAATGGTCGCCATTCAGATGGTTTGTGCCGAAACCGAAGAAAAAGCAAACGAAATGCGGAAGTTTATTGATTTTGTTTTTTTGCAATTTGAAAAGGGCAATTTCAATAATTTTAAAGATGCAAACCATATCAAGAATTA
The DNA here is from genome assembly GCF_029193885.1 of Flagellimonas yonaguniensis. Lineage (GTDB taxonomy): Bacteria > Bacteroidota > Bacteroidia > Flavobacteriales > Flavobacteriaceae > Flagellimonas > Flagellimonas yonaguniensis. Next base: position 18,924 of record NZ_JARFVB010000020.1, read on the forward strand.
TCGTTTCTCCTCCCTGGAGCAACAAATAATAGACAGAAACAAAGGGCGCATCATTTCGGGAACGACCGATGATGTGAAAGAACAGCTCATTAAATTATCAAACGATTTTGGAACCGATGAAATTATGGTTACCTCCATGTCTGTTGATTATGGAGCGCGCAGGAAATCATTTGAATTATTGGCAAACGCATTTGAGTTAAAGCCTGCTATATAAATCTACTCATTTTAAACAATTAACACTAAAAAACAAAAAAACATGAAGTACAGACAATTAGGAAAATCAGGTTTGATGGTATCGGAACTTTGCTTGGGAGCCATGAGTTTTGGCGGCGAGGGCTACTGGAAAGTAGTCGGTAATCTGGATTACCCAGCCAGCAAAAAAATTGTGGATATGGCTCTTGATGCCGGCATTAACTTTTTCGACACGGCAGATGTATATTCCCACGGTCAATCTGAAGAAATTCTGGGCAAGGCACTAAAAGAGAAACGCAACGAAGTAGTGCTTGCCACCAAAGTAAGGGGACGGATGAGCAAGGACATCAACGATGTGGGCCTGTCTCGCAAACACATTATTGAGAGCTGTAATAATAGCCTGAAGAGATTAGGCACAGACTACATCGACCTTTATGTGATGCACAGTTTTGATCCTATTACCCCGCTTGAGGAAACTTTGGGCGCTCTATCGGATTTGGTGCACCAGGGAAAAGTGAGGTACATTGGCGCCAGTAATTTCACGGCATGGCAGTTAATGAAAGCTTTGGCAGTATCGAAAGAAAATCATTTTGAAAAATTTGTATCACTTCAAGCTATCTATTCGTTGATTTCCAGGGATGTGGAATATGAATTGACTCCGCTGCTCGAAGATCAAGGTTTGGGATTGACTCCATGGTCGCCGCTGGGAGGTGGTTTCCTAACAGGAAAATATAGGAAAGACAAACCCATGCCCGAAGATTCCAGAAGAACCAAAGAAGAAGAACAAAATTTTATCCCGATAGATATGGAAAAAGGTTATGTTATTGTAGATGCCCTGGAAGAAATTGCCAACAATCACAACGCGAGCATTGCGCAGGCAGCATTAAATTACCTGCTCAGAAAACCTGTGGTTTCCTCTGTCCTGGTAGGTGCCACCAAACCCCACCAACTGGAAGATAACCTTAAAGCAACCGAATGGGAAATGAGTGCCAAGGAAGTAAGCCAACTGGATGAATTAAGTAAATTAGACCCAATTTATCCACATTGGATGTTGCAATTCACTTATATGGACAGAACCAGTACGGAAAATTTCTTTTAATTGTAATTGTTTGGCTAACCGAATCCCCCCGAGTCCTTGCCTTGGGGTATTCATTAATTGAAACAAATCACTGGCGTAAAATGAATAACAGGAATATTCAAGATGAATTTCAAAATTTAAAACCTTATGACATGAGCTTGTACTTGGATTCATCTGTTTTAGGCAAGCAACAGAATTACATAGATGTACAATATTATTTTGATAAAATCTTCAGCGGTTTTAAACCTGCTGCAATGAACGAAAACAATTTAAAAACGATGCTCGACCCGCTAATTAGCTGGGGAACCGCACTGAAAGCGATAAGAAAATAAGCGAAACAGAATGGGAAAGTTACCCGTATATTTTATACCTCATGGTGGAGGTCCGTGGCATGTAATAAAAAATGCCATGGGTGACCCTATTGGCTATGGTCAATTAAGGGAATACCTTAAAAATTTTGGTGAGCAATACAGTCAAAAGATAAACGCGATACTTGTTGTTTCAGGACATTGGGAAGAGGATTTGCCAACGCTGCAATTCGGTTCAAATCCACCTTTGCTGTATGATTATTATGGTTTTCCTGAATCCACATATCATTTAAAATGGCCAGCTCCAGGTAATCCCGAATTGGCTGAACGGATTGAAAATCTGTTTAAAGCAAGCAGTTTTAAAACAAAAAGAGACTATAAAAGAGGCTTTGACCATGGAACGTTTGTGCCTTTGATGATTGCTTTCCCTGAAGCCAATATTCCGGTGGTTCAGCTTTCGCTAATCAATTCCCTTGACCCTGAAACGCATATAAGTCTTGGAAAAGCGCTTGAACCTTTACGAAATGAAGGTGTATTGATTATCGGTTCGGGAATGAGCTACCACAATATGCGCGGGTTTATGTCGGAAAGTTCTTCGGCAGCAGGTAGTTCAACACAATTCGATGACTGGCTTACCCAGACAGTTGAGATAAATGATACTAAAAAACGAAATGAAATGCTCATTAACTGGAAGAATGCACCAAAAGCAAGAGAAAGCCATCCAAGAAGTGAACATCTGGCTCCGTTGTTTGTAGTTGCCGGTGCTGCTGGCAGTGATAAGGGCTCCCGTGATTATTCGGGATTGCTCATGGGAATTAAAGTTTCCGGATATAAGTTTGGCTGATTGATAAAAATTAAAATAAAATGGAAGAGATAAAAACAGAAGAAAACATCCCCGTGACCATAGAGTTTTTCCATGATGTGCTTTGTGCATGGTGTTATGCCTTTTCTCCCCGATTAGAAAAATTGGCGCAGCAATTTCCCGAACATGTTTCAATTGTACATCGGGCATTTGCTTTAGCTCCATCAACAGACGGAATAGAACGAATATTTGGGTCAAAAGAACAGGGAAAGAAAGAGATATTAGAACATTGGCGTCAAGCCAACCTCAATGATGATGAACATAGAATGAACCCTGATCTTATGGCGTCCAGGGATTTCGATTATCCTTCTTCTACTCCCGGTTTGACCGCATGCAAAGCTGCCGAACTTCAAGGTGGAAACCTTGTGCATGGCAGAATGTTCGACCGCGTTCAAAAAGCACATCTTACCGACTGCCTTAACATTGCCGATTTTGATACACTGAAAATGTGTGCCAAAGAAATTGGGCTTGATGTGGAACAATGGGAAAAGGATTATGGCAGCGAGAAGGTAAAGCAATCGCTAAACGAAGATTTTCAGCAGGCACGTATGTATGGAGTAAATGCAGTGCCCACTATTGTGGCCAATGGTAAACATAAACTGAGTGGGGCGCAACCCTATGCCGTTATAGACGAATGGATTAGAAAATTAATCTAATGCTTCCAAAGAAAAATGCTTATGAAAATAGTAATAACATTTAAAACATTTCCTGAACAAAAGAAATTAATGAAACAATTTTCAGGAAACGGTTTGGAAACCGTCTTCCTGGAAGATAGTCCAAAGGAAATGATTGCGGATATTGTTTCAACTGCCGATATATTGTTATCCTGGAATCCGGAGAAAGAAGGATTGTACAATCATGCGGTTTCCTGCAAAAATGTAAAATTTATGCAACTTCTTTCCGCCGGATACGACCATGTTAATCTGGAACGTTTCCCGGATTCCATGAAAATAGCTGCAAACCAGGGTGCCTATGCCGAACCCATGGCGGAACATGCCCTGGCAATGATACTTGCCCTGAGCAAAAGATTGTCAATCTATCACAATCACCTGTCTGATGGAATATTTAATCAACTAAAAAGCACGACCAAATCAATGAGGGGTTCCGTCCTGGGAATAATTGGTTTTGGTTCCATCGGGAAAGCTACGGCAAACTTGATGAAACCGCTCGGGGTGAAGGTATTTGCCATCAATACCACAGGCAAGACCAATGAAAAAGTTGAGTTTATCGGCACCCTTAACGATTTGGATTTTGTACTTAAAAATGCCGATTCCCTACTTATTTCCTGCCCGCTTAATGAGCAGACAAATAATTTAATCAACAAACAAAAACTGGATTTAATGAAACCAAACGCCGTTTTGGTAAATGTGGCAAGGGGACAAATAATTAATGAGAAGGAATTATATGATCACCTGAAAACCCATCCCGACTTTTACGCCGGTATAGATGCCTGGTGGGTGGAGCCCTTTAAATACGGTAAGTTTGAACTTCATTTTCCTTTCTTTGAACTGCCCAATATTCTGGGCTCGCCACATAATTCGGCCATGGTAGAGGATGCCATGATAATAGGGACAGAAAAGGCTATCGATAATGTTAAACTTTTTATCCGGGGAGAAAAAGTCAGCGGACTGATCCATTAATAAAATCAAGCTATATGACAATAGATAACATAAAAATAAAATTAACCATTGCACTATTAGGTTTTACGCTTGTTTCCTTTTCTCAGAAAAGTGATTTAAAGTGGCTGGATGTAATGCTTGCTAACTACGAATACCCATACAAGGTGGATTACATTAACCTGAACATCCAACAGCAGGATTTAAAAATGGCTTACATGGATGTTAAACCGGCAAACTATAACGGGAAAAATATAGTTTTGCTGCATGGTAAAAATTTTAATGGCGCATATTGGAAAACCACTATTGAAAGATTGACACAAGAGGGTTTCCGGGTGATTGTGCCCGACCAGATAGGCTTTGGCAAGTCGTCGAAACCCGAAAATTTCAACTATACATTTCAGCAATTGGCTCTCAACACAAAACTTCTATTAGACCATCTTGGCATCATAAGAACCAGTGTATTGGGACATTCCATGGGAGGGATGCTGGCTACCCGTTTTGTGTTAATGTATCCTGAAGCAACGGAAAAATTAATTTTGGAAAACCCAATCGGGTTAGAAGACTGGAAAAAGACAGTTCCCTATAAACCGGTGGACTGGTGGTATCAGGTTGAGCTGGATCAGACGTATGAAAAAATTAAAAGTTACCAGTTAGAAAACTATTACGATGGTAAATGGAACCCCTTGTATGACCAATGGGTTGATCTTTTGGCCGGATGGACACTGAATTCTGATTATCCAAAAATTGCGTGGAACGCGGCCCTCACCTTCGATATGATTTTTACGCAACCGGTTCTCTACGAGTTTGGAAATATCAAACCTCCTACTTTGTTGATTATAGGCACAAGGGATAGGACAGCATTGGGCAAGCCATTGGTGAGCGAAGAGGTGGGAAAAACGATGGGACTATACAACCAACTTGGAAAAAGTACGAGAGACAAAATTCCAAACGCGAAATTGGTTGAACTTGACAATGTGGGTCATTTGCCTCACATTGAACAATTTGACAGGTTTATTTCGCCATTGATACAATTTATTAATAAATAAAAATTATGAAAGCAGCACGTTTATTTGAATTAGGAAAACCTCTTCGGGTTGAAGAGGTTGCAATCCCAGAATTGAGGGACGAAGATGTTTTGGTGGAAGTAAAAGCCACTTTTATCGCACCTTCCATGAAAGATATTACGCAACCTGGCGGATCGTTTGTCCGCCCTACTTTGCCAGCCATTTTAGGTTCGGATGCAGTAGGCAACATCTCAAAACTTGGCAAACATGTGAAAGGGTTGAAAGAAGGTCAAAAAGTTTGGGTTAATTCCCTCTTGTATTACCCGACCGATGAGTTTGCCTTGAAAGGACGGGAAGGATTGAGCGAGTCCATGGCTTTTCAGGGAATGTTTACATTTAACCCAAACAATGTGCATTTGATGGACGAATACCAGGGCGGATTTGCAGAATATATCAAGGCGCCTTCATATAACATCATTCCCTTGCCGGAAAATTTTCCGGTTGAACATGCGGTACGTCTCGGCTATTTGGGAACGGCGTTTCATGCCTTAAAAAGAGCTCATGTTCATTACGGGTCAACCGTTTTGATTAATGGCGCCACAGGAACTGTAGGAACAAGTGCCGTTCTGCTTGCTCTGGCGATGGGAGCTTCAAAAATAATTGCCATTGCCAATAAAAAAGACAGGCTTGAAAAAATCAAGCAAATCGAGCCGGCCATTATTGAGACACTTTCACTTCAGGATGGCGAAGTGACGGGTAAAATAAAGGAACTTACCAACGGGCAGGGCGCTGAATCGTTTGTGGATTGTTTATCTTATGTAGATACTTCTTCCACACACCAGTGTTTGTTCGCTGTAAAAAAAGGTGGCACAGCCGTTTGCATTGGCGGTGCAACAGGAAATATAACCGTCCCTTATTCATTTTTGCTGGGAACCGAAATTAATATTACCGGGTCGCTTTATCTACATTCATATGAAGCGAATGAAATGATCAGCATGGTTAATTCCGGAAGGTTAAATCTTGATTTCTTAGACACAAAGGCTTTTGCACTTGAAGAAATTAACGAGGCAATTGAGTTGGCAGGTTCAAGGATCGGTGGGTTAAACACGGTATTGGTTAAAATGTAAAAACAGATGAGATTAGTTTGATTTAAAAGATTTTCTACAAAACTAACGGGTTCTGTTTTTTAGAAAACTCAAATAAAACAATTTTTAGGACCCACCATTAATTAACAATGAAAACAAAAAAAATCATTAAAATGAAAACAGTTAAAAACATGAAAAAAAGTCTTTTGCTATTAGTATTAATTGGAAGTTCCGCCATCATTACAAGTTGTGGCGGCAATCAATCCAAAAAGAATACGGAAGAAAAAACAAAGGTTGTGGCCACTGCTGAACCAAAGATAGTTAACGAGAGAGTGACCTATACTTCGGGCAACGATACATTAATTGGTTATCTTTATTATGACCAGAACAGTAATGAAAAGAAACCGGGTATTATTGTCGTGCATGAGTGGTGGGGAAACGATTCTTATGCGCAAGCACGTGCAAAAATGTTGGCTGAACTTGGATATACCGCATTAGCCGCAGATATGTATGGACAAGGCAAGATACTGGACAATCCTAAAGATGCACAGGAAAACGCAGGTGTTATTTATACGAATTCTGATTTATTAAAAGCACGTATGACTGCGGCATACCAAGCCTTAATAAACAGCAATCGGGCAGCCAACGACCATATTGCAGCTATTGGTTACTGTTTTGGTGGAACAGTAGTTTTAAATGCTGCCGCCATGGGAGTGCCTCTCGAAACAGTCGTCAGTTTCCATGGAGGGTTAGCTGGCTTTAAGGCTTCCCCGGCCATAAAAAACACACAGGTACTTATCTGTAATGGAGGCGCCGACCAGTTTGTTTCGGAAGATGATATTAAAAATTTCAAAAACGAAATGAACCGGGAGAACGCACCATTCGTATTTAAAGAATACGAAGGTGCGACCCATGCGTTTACTAACCCCGAATCGACAGAAGCCGGAGAAAAATTCAATATGCCGATTGCCTATAACGAAACCGCCGATAAAGATTCGTGGCAAGATATGAAAGATTTTTTTAAAAAACATTTTCCGGTAAAATAAGATATTTATGATTGGGAAAACAAAATGAAAATCTTTCAACATAAATAAAAGGAGCTGTTTGCTCGCCCAATTGGAAATACAGATATTTCTAAGAAACTTTTAAAAAATAGTTATAAACAATTAAATTTTAAGATGATGAGTACTACAGAAATTTCAAAAATGAGAAAAATTGTCGCCTGGATAATAGCAGGCTTATTAACAGCACTTTATTTATATAGTGCAAGTGGGAAATTATTTCTTCACCCCGAACAAATGGAACAAATGAATTTAGGCGATTGGCGCATCATTATTGCGTTAGGCGAAATAGGCTCGGCTTTATTGTTTTTGTTTCCAAAAACCAACCGCTTTGGCACGTTGTTATTAAGTTCTTATATGGGCGGAGCAATCATTATGCACATGACAGGTAGTATGAGCATTATGATGCCAAGTGTGGTGCTTATTTTAGTTTGGGCAGTTTTTTATTTAAGAACACCTGATTTTTTCAAGATGAAATAAAATGAAGATTGAAGATGAAATAAAAGGAAGGTTTCGGAATGAATATCATAAGGGTTTGATAAACCTGACATACACCTGCAAACAGTTGAGTTTTAAGTTTTATCAATCGCTAAAAAAACACGGACTTGCCGAACCGCAATACAATGTTTTGAGGATACTGCGAGGTTTTCGTTCCGAAGCCCCTCTTTCCATTTGTTTTATTAAAGAACGCATGCTTGACAAGGACTCGGATGTAAGTCGTATAGTTGACAGATTGGTTCAAAAAGGGTTAGTTAATCGGGTAGAAAATCCCGAAGACAGACGCCAAAAATCCGTTAATATTACTGAACCGGGCATGGCATTGCTTGAGAAAAATACATTGCCCACCCTATCCACTCGGAGGAATAAAAAGAATAGGTCATGATGAAAGGCAACAATGAATTTATTAGGCATGCAATTGATGTAAAGGGAAATTTACAATCTGTCCCTAACTATATTGAATATGGTGAGAAATCTCTTGACCACCTAACAAACTATTTTTCAATAAAGACCATTCAAACCATCAAGTCAGCCAATAAGGTTCTAGAGCCTCATTGCCATACACTCCTTTACCAACTTGTTTGGGTTACAGATGGCAGTTATAGTGTAACCATAGATGATAAAATTCACCATCTACAAAAAAACTGTTTTTTATTGCTTTATCCAAATACCATCCATGCGACAAGCTTTGAAGAAAACCCAAAAGGGTATTCGGTCCATTTTAGTATTGACTTTTTTGAAGTCCATGAGAAAGGCACCTATTTGTCAAATGTTATAAAGCGTAGCACTCCAAAAAGATTTTTAATAGTGAAAATAGATGAAACCACATCTTATGAAATCAATGTAATATTTAACGGAATGGAAAAAGTTAATTCGGGAGGATCCTTTCTCAGTGATGAACTCATTAGGACTTACCTCAGCCTTTCGTTGTTGAAAATGTACGAGTTTTATGGACTTTTGGACAAAAACACCTTATTCACTTCTTCTCAAACAATAGTAAACAGATTTATACAAGCAGTGGATGCAAATTTCATAAACAAACGAAGTGTTTCGGAATACGCAAAAATTCTTAATCTATCAGAAGGCCATCTCAACCATATTATCAAAAAAGAGACGGGAAAACCAGCTGGATATCATATACGAAAGCGTATTTTGCACGAAGCACAACGACTACTGATCTATACTGATAGCAGCATATCTGAAATTTCATACACATTGAACTTCTCGAACCCCTCTTATTTCTTTAGGTTGTTTAAGTCACTTACAGGAACCACTCCAAAGAAGTTTAGGGAAAATCATCTAAAAGAAAATCAATTACAACTTGATTAGCTAAACAAAGTTTAGAGTCTAATAACCATAGAAATGCCATAAAGAAGCTATTCTCTTTTTGTTTTTTTATAAAAACACCTCAAATATGTGTAAAGTGTACTAAAAAAATCTTTTTGTGTATATGATGATATTGAATAATTATCGAATTTTACCATAATTATTTATGTAATTAACAATTTTAAGCGCAAATATTTCACAACCTAATAATTTTATTACATGGCAAAAGTTAGTAATCGTATAATAAAAAATGCGAATAGTACATACGTCAACGAGAGTGGCAAGAATAATAAAGATGCAATTTTATTCCTTCATGGGTCTGGTCCAGGAGCAAGTGCATGGTCTAACTGGCAATATATTATGCCTGAATTTGGCGAAAAATTCTATTGCCTTGCACCAGACTTGCTTGGTTTTGGAAAAAGCCATCATCCAGAAGAGCCGCCTAAGGGCATGCGAAATTGGATGAGGCTATGGATGGATCAACTCATCTCTCTATTGGACGAACTTAATCTTGAAAAGGTACATATTGTGGGAAATTCTATGGGTGGAGCAATAGCTCTCCAACTTTTAATGGATTTTCCGGATCGGTTTAATAGAGTCGTACTAATGGGACCAGCTGGTGCACCAACGAAAATCACGCCAGAATTGGATAGAACATGGGGATACTATGATGACCCATCTCCAGAACTTATGGCCAATATGATCTCTTGGTTTTCATACGATCAAAGCATTATCGGCGATCAATTGGAAGCCATTTCGAAGATGCGCCATAAAGCCACGTTAGATAAAAATATTCGTCGATCCTTCGAAGCTATGTTTCCAGCACCAAGGCAACAGCATCTTGACGAACTGGTAATTCCAGATGGTTCTTTACGAAATATGGACCATCCTATTCTAATTATACACGGGCAAGAAGATCTTCTTGTAAATGTAGAAACCAGTTATTACTTGATCAAACATCTTCCAAATGTCCAAATGCATATTTTCAGTCATTGCAGCCATTGGACGCAAATAGAATATAAAGAGTCCTTCCATTATTTATTGAAAGGATTTTTTGAGGAGAATTATTAATATGAAGTTAACTAAAACTAATCAAAATGCAAAAGAAATTAGCAAAATTGGGACATGTGGCCCTTGTAACACCGAACCTAGAAAAGTCACACTGGTTTTTTCATGATGTTGTTGGCTTAAACGAACAAAAACGCGAAGGCAATAAAATATATTACCGCGGATGGGCAGATTTTGAACACCATACATTGATCCTTATTGAAGGAAAGGAAGCCGTGCTCGACCATATCGCATGGAAAACACATGAAGCGGCTGATGTAGACTATTTTTATGACAAAGTTGAGAAAGCAGGATTAAGTCCATCATGGGTGCCAGAAGGCGAAGAAGCAGGTTTGGGCAAGGCATTCCGCTTTAAATTGCCAACAGGTCAAGTTTATGAAATATACTATCATATGGAACGCCCATTGGCACCGGAAGGCAAGCGATCCAGACTGAAAAATCAAGTTTTCAAATCTTTTGACCATGGGGTATCCCCTCGCTGTATAGATCATGTCAATTTCAATGTGGGCAATCCGTCAGAGAGCATGAAATTACACGAAGAACTTTTTGGTTTCAAAGTGAGAGAGTACATCCAATTAGACAATGGGTTTGAAATGGCTTATTGGACTTCTGTCACCACTTTGGTGCACGACTTAGCCATTATGTTTGATGAAGCTGGTCGCCAAAACAGGCTGCACCATACGGCCTTCTATCTTGACAATTTTCAAGATGTAGCGAGAGCGGCAGATATTTTTAAGGAAAATGGTATTGAACTAAGTTTGGCTCCCGGCAGACATGGAATATCTCAGGCAGGCTTTATTTACGCCATAGACCCTGGCAGTGGTCACAGACTTGAGCTGTTTAGTGGAGGGTATCATATATATGATCCAGACTGGAAGCCAGTACTATGGAAAGAGAAAGAGCTAGCAGAGGGCATTATTTGGTGGGGACCAGAGTTATCGCCAACATTTTTAGCGGAATCAATTGGTCCAAAGGAATAAAAATATTTTTACGATGAAGAGATTAGAAAACAATATTTTCCGACGACATATACAGATTTCATTTGCATTAATACTGTGTGTTTGTATGGCAGGGGTATCTAATGCACAGGTAAATTTGCCACCAAATGATCTGGGACTTACCAGCATTAATGATGGGGTTGCTGGACCAGCGATTCTTTACGAGGTGTTTTTGGGTAGTCAAAATTCCACAAAATTGACTAATTCTGATGGCGATGAAGTGCCAGGGGACAACAGTTTAAACAATATTCTGTTCATAAATCATTTAGCCATCGTGTCTAAAAAACCCATGTTAAAAGGTTTTCCGGTAGCTGAAGTACTTGTTCCCTTGGTCAATGTTGATATTGATTTTCCGGGAGCAGGTCTTAACGAAAGTGAATTTGGACTTGGAGATGTAATAGTAGGTGCGGGCATTCAATGGCCAGATAAGAAACTGTTCGGCAAGACATTCTTTCACCGTTTTTTATTGAATGCCATTCTACCAGTTGGGACCTATGATGAAAAAGACCCAGTAAACGTAGGTAACAATGTGTGGAGTATTATGCCGTATTATGCATTTACCTTATATTGGGACGAAAGCAATAAATGGGAGACTTCAATGAGATTCCGTTATATGTGGAATTCAAAGAACAACGATCCTTTTGTCGGTCTTGGTGTTGAGGATACCCAACCAGGCCAAGCATTTTATTTGAACTATGCCGCCTCATACAATTTAGGAAAAGAGTTTAGAATAGGAATGGCAGGCTATTTTTTACAACAGTTGTCTGATCATGAAATACAAGGGAGCTCAATACCAGACTCAAAAGAAATGGCATTTTCTGTTGGCCCGGCATTTTTCAAACAGCACAAAACGTTTATGTTTAGACTAACAGCCGCTTTTGATGTAGCCTCTGAAAACAGATGGTCGCAAGCCCCTTTTATAAATTTCACGTTAACCAAGATTTGGCCTAAATAAAGTTATGGTTCCCTCATTGTTATTTAAAAGTGAGTGTTGTTACAGTGTAAAAGTGCCAAGGCAAATCACTAAATGAAATAGCCAAAAGATTTAAAATTGTAAAAAAATAAACTTATATAGTTATGAATAACTACGCACAAATGGATGAATTGCCATTTTTGGAGGCTGGAGAACTCAAATTGTACCCTTTTGCTGGGGATAAACTAATGACCGTACGAGCAGAACTGCCTAAAGGAAGTATAGCTGCCAAGCATTCTCATCCTCATGAGCAGATGAGCTTTGTGGCTAAGGGTCATATAAAAGTAAGAATGAAAGGAAAGGAGTTTGCCTTGTTGCAAGGAGGCATTGTACACTTTCCATCTAATGAAGAGCATGAAGTGGAAGCTGTAGAAGACACTACTTTAATAGACTTTTTTACTCCTTTAAGAGAAGACCTTTTACAAAAACTTAAACAGGTTTCTGGATAATGAAAAGAAAAATTGTTTTACTTACGGGAGCTTCCAAAGGCATTGGGTATGCTACTGCACAAGCCATGGCAAAAAAAGGTTATGATTTAATACTAAATAGTAGGAACACATCGGCTGCTGTAAAAAAACTTCAGGAATTCGGTACAAAGGTTGAAGGTATTGATGGTAGTTTAGGGGATGATGACACGGTTTCTTCTTTGATAACCAAAGTAAAGGAAACCGGTCAGCTTGACGCCCTTTTTCTCAACCATGGTGGACCACCTGTTAAGCCATTTATGGATGTTTCAGACTCAGAATGGGAAACTTATACCAACATCATGCTACATGGACCATTAAGACTTTTGCGCGGAATTACACCAATGATGCAAAAACAAAATAGTGGTAAAGTAGTAGCTATAACTTCCTTTACGGTAAAAAACCCCTATCAAGGCATTATTCTGTCAAATAGCTTAAGGGCCGCTTTGGTCAATGCTCTTAAGACAGCAGCAATAGAACTGGGTAGTGATGGAATACTCATCAATACTGTAGCACCAGGATATATTGCTACACAAAGAATACTTGACTTTAATCAGCGCTATGCCGAAAATGAAAATATTAGCAAAGAGGAAGTTGATCAAAGAACGATTAATGAAATTCCATTAAAAAAATTCGGGATGCCAGAAGATGTGGCAGGATTGGCCTCGTACCTACTCTCAGAGGAGAACAAGTATATTACAGGTCAGAATATTCATGTAGATGGAGGATTGATAACAGCAAATTGAAAAAATGAATTTAGAACTAAAAGATAAAGTAGCTTTTGTGGCTGGTGCCAGTCAGGGAATGGGGGCAGCCGTGGCAAAAGAGCTATCCAGTGAAGGAGCCATTGTGTACGCCTGTGCACGCACCAAAGAAAAAATAGAAGAAAAGGCAAAAGGCATTGAAGGTCAGACAGGAGTTAAAGTCATTCCTTTGGTCTGTGATGTTACCAGCGAGAGCGACATAATCAAAGCGTATGAGGTAATTCGTGAACAACACGGCAAACTTGATTTGCTGTTCACAAATTCAGGTGCGCCTGCCGCAGGAAATTTATCTTCCCTTTCTTCGGAAGAATGGGAAAATGGTTATCAAACCATTATATCATCTGTGAGGCATCTTTGTTATCATGCCATTGACTTACTTTCAGATCAAAGCAGTATCGTAATCAACACTTCAAGTTATATACGCCAGCCTTCTGTTGACTATACGTTGGCTTCTAACCTACGAATGGCCGTAGCGGGTATGGTCAAGACTTTTTCAGAAGAATTGGCTCCCAATATACGTGTAAACGGTATCGCTCCTGGCTATACGAATACCGAGGTAGTTGCTAATTATGTAAAAATGGTGGCGGGTGAAAAAAAGCAGAACCTAGAAGAAACAGAGAAACAAATGGCTGCCAACATTCCCTTGGGTCGATTTGCAAGTCCTGAAGAAATTGGCAAAGTTGTTACATTCTTGCTTTCTCCAGCAGCCTCTTTTGTACATGGGTCAATATGGACGATTGATGGAGGAGAATCAAAATTCCCCATTTAAATTATGAAACGATTATCCCACACAATCTCAATTAGCAATAAAGTAAGTAATAAAGAAATCGAGTACTATAAAGATGAGCTTGGCGGGATTGCAGACCTTCATTTTCTCAATGGTTTGTCAACAGAAGATCAGACTGAAAAACTCAAAAAGTCAGATATCTTAATAGCCAGGAATCCAACCATTGAGCTTCCAGAAGTGAAGAATCATGCTTTTAATGGCATACGGTTCATCCAACTACTTTCTGCAGGCTTTGACCATTTGGATTTTAGCAGGTTTCCACAAGAAACTATTGTAGCTGGTAATATGGGTGCCTATGCCAAACCGATGGCCGAGCATGGGGTGGGAATGATATTGTCTTTGGCCAAAAACTTGGGGCTAAGGCACGAGGAAATGAAGCAAGGTATATTTAACCAGTTTGGTAGCGGTTCCACTTTGATTGACCAAAAAGCCTGTGGAATCATTGGTTTTGGAGGTATCGGGAAGCGTATAGCACACATTATGAAGTCTGCTTTCAATTGTCAAGTATTTGCCATAAACACCAGTGGAGAGAGTACAGAACCTACAGATTGGATTGGAAAATTGGATCAACTGGATTACCTGCTCTCCAATACCGATTTTGTGGTCATAACCATTCCGTTAACGGCTCAAACAGAAAACCTGATCGGTCCCTCGGAACTTGCAAAAATGAAAGATGATGCCATATTGGTAAACCTTGCCCGTGGGCAAATTATTAATGAAGAGGCTTTGTACCAAAAACTTAAATCAACGCCTACATTTAAGGCGGCAATAGATGCCTGGTGGATAGAACCCTTCTTTGTAAACGAGTTCAAGTTGAGCTTTCCGTTTCTTGACTTACCAAACGTGCTCGGGTCGCCACATAACTCAGCAATGGTAGATGGGGTGCTGCTGCATTCCAGCAAGGTGGGGATTCCAAATGTAAAAAAATACATCAGTACTGGTAAAGCAGATAGGCTGCTGGATTTATCAAATCATAAAAAATTTTATTGAAAGTATGAGTATCAAAACAAATATAGCAGAGCGATTATGGGAGGCTGGAGTTTCTGGAAAACCTATCGCCCCTATTAGTGAGGAAATTGGTGTGGAAGATATTACATTGGCATACCAGATCCAAAACCTCAATACAGAGAGACGTATTGAAAATGGAAGTAAAATCATAGGAAAAAAGATAGGTCTTACCTCAGAGGCGATACAGCAACAGGTTGGTGTAGATCAGCCAGATTTTGGCGTACTTTTTCATGACATGGAAGTACTCAATGGGCTTTCAATTAGCGCCAAAAACCTCATGCAGCCAAAAGTTGAAGCTGAAATAGCCTTTGTGTTGAGCCATGATTTAGATCATGATAAGATCACAACTATTGATGTGATAAATGCCATAGCTTATGCAGTACCTGCCATTGAAATTCTGGGAAGCAGGATAGCAGATTGGAAAATAAAAATTACCGATACCGTAGCGGACAATGCTTCTGGCAGTCATTTTGTAATTGGACACACCCCCTTGCCTCTATCTGAATTTGATATGGTAAATGCGCAAATGACCATGAAAATCAATAACACAGTGGTCTCAGAAGGTACTGGCTCGGCCTGCCTTGGAAGTCCTATAAATGCCGTATTATGGTTGGCAAAGAAAATGGTAGAAGTAGGCACTCCTCTTAAAAAAGGTGATTTGATATTATCAGGAGCTTTGGGTCCCATGATACCTGTGAACCCTGACGATTATGTAGAGATAGAGATAAGTACTCTTGGAAGTGCTTCTGTTTATTTCACATCTTAAAAGTAAAACGGAATAAGAGATGAAGACAAAAGTAGCAATCATTGGTTCCGGAAACATTGGAACGGATTTGTTAATAAAAATTTTGAGGTACTCGGAGACATTGGAAGTTGCTGCCATGGTGGGCATTGATCCGAAATCCGATGGGCTGGCCCGTGCAGCACGAATGGATGTGCCAACCTGCCATACAGGAGTAGATGGCCTTTTGGAAATGCCAGAATGGAACGACATTAAGATTGTGTTTGATGCTACCTCCGCCAAGGCCCATTTGTACAACTGGGAAAAAATACGTCAGTTCTCAGATAAACGCATGATTGACCTTACTCCCGCTTCAGTTGGGCCATATCTTGTGCCAGCAGTAAATTTTTCTGACCACATGGAAGCCTTGAATGTAAACATGGTCACATGTGGTGGACAGGCTACTATTCCAATAGTGGCTGCTATTAGTGATGTGGTAAAAGTGCACTATGGTGAAATTGTCGCCTCAATAGCGAGTAAATCTGCAGGTCCCGGAACCCGAGCAAACATTGATGAGTTTACAGAAACCACTTCCCGAGGTATTGAGAAGATTGGAAAAGCTGAAAAGGGAAAGGCCATTATTATTTTGAACCCTGCCGAGCCTCCGTTGGTGATGAGGGATACAGTTTTCACACTTTCTGAAATGGGTGATAAAGAAGCCATTCGCAAGAGCATCCGTGCAAAGGTGGAATTGGTACAAGAATATGTTCCAGGGTATAAACTTCATCAGGAAATATTGTTTGATGAAATCCCCGCATCAAATCCTGTCCTAATTCAGGGGTTGGGCTATCGGCACGGATTAAAAACTTCCGTTTATCTGAAAATCACTGGAGCAGGACATTATCTGCCAGAATATGCTGGTAACCTTGATATTATGACCAGTGCGGCCAGGGCTACAGCAGAGCGTTTAGTCAAATCTATTCAATCCTAAATTAAATGAAAAAGCCATATATACAAGATGTAACTCTACGAGACGGCATGCACCCTATAGGTCATCAGTACACCAAAGAACAAGTAAAGGAGCTGGCTATAGCACTTGACCGTGCTGGTGTAGATGCCATTGAAATAGCACATGGTGATGGGCTCGCAGGGGGTAGCTTCACTTTCGGTTTTGGAGCACAGACGGATTGGGAGTGGCTGGAAGGCATCAGCGAAGAGCTGACCCATGCTCGACTGACTACTCTTATACTGCCTGGTATAGCCACTATGGAAGACCTCGAAAAAGCCAAAAATATGGGCGTGGAGTCCGTGCGGATCGCAACTCACTGTACAGAAGCCGATACTGCAATTCAGCACATACAAGGGGCAAAAAAATTGGGCATGGATGTAGGTGGATTTTTGATGATGGCTCATATGAACAGCCCAAAAAATCTAGCAGAACAAGCCAAAATCATGGAACAAGCTGGCGCTGATTGTGTATATGTAACCGACTCGGCCGGAGCTTTGCTTATGAATGATGTGAAAGATAGGATAGAGGCATTTAAAGAAATTTTGGAACCATCAACCGAAATCGGCATTCATTGCCATCATAACTTATCACTGGGAGTGGCCAATACCATAATAGCCATGCAGCATGGGGCTACTCGCCTGGATGCTTCACTTACTGGTATGGGGGCTGGTGCGGGCAATGCGCCACTGGAAGTGCTCATAGCTGTACTCAATAAAATGGAGGTGTCGCATAACTGCGACCTGTATAAACTTATGGATACCGCAGAAGACATTGTGCGCCCACTCCAAAAAAGACCTGTTCGTGTGGATCGGGAAACTCTTTCTTTGGGCTATGCTGGGGTTTATTCCAGTTTTTTATTGCACTCAGAGCGAGCTGCCCAAAAGTATGGTCTGGATACACGGGCCATTCTTGAGGAGTTGGCACGCAGGGGTATGGTGGGTGGCCAGGAAGATATGATCGTGGATGTGGCTTTGGATATGATAAAATGAATTAGAACTCTGACCGATGCGCTATCCTACGGAAGGAAAATAAGGATGTTAAATGTCAATAAAAATAATGTATTATACCCATTGTGCATTATGATCTAAATGAAAAAAGTTGTCCATATTACCGATAACCAGTAACTTGTTTATATTATAAAACATTAACTATGAACAACTTAAAAGTAAATTACGAAAGAATATTGGAAGTATTAAAATATAAAATGAACAACTTTTGTCATACCAAAGATGTCAACCAAAGCTCAGCTACTTAGAGCTTATTAGTTTGAGTTTAACTGCGGAATATATGGGAATTGATAGTGAGAACGACTTGTTCAAAAATTTTCTTTGCCAATTGGATTAAAAACAGAACGAAGTGTTTATAATAGAAGGTAACGGAAATTGGCAACCGAGTCCAATCCTATTCTTTTAAAACTATCCTGTTAGTTCAATGAGTTTGAAAATTATTTTGTTGTAGATAGCATGCCCTTGGAAGTCTGTAAATTATCACGAAGCTAGCACTCTAAGATTTGTTAAGAGGACACCCACGCCTTTCCGGATAAAGGTTATTTTGCAGCACAAAGTGCTTGTTCGGTAGAAGGTATTTTTCAAAGCATTGATCTGAGCCCTGCTTCTGTACACGACATCAATTGCCTTAATGACATTAAGATGTGGATAAGCGACTGTACATTAATTGGTGATAGAGGTTATTTGTGAGCAGAAATTCAGCTCAACCTGTTTGAGACCTGTAACATAACCTTAAATACACCTATGAGAAGAAATCAAAAACAGTTTTAGTGCAAATCAAAATAAGCATTGGTATAATTATTTGTTATGATGAGACTGTAAACTGAACTCTGTCTGAAAAAGATTAGAAGTATTAATTTTATTCAGACAGTACCATGACAAAGAAAGAACAGACAGAATTTGAAAAGAAGGTGCTCGAGCAGTTCATGTCGGGCAAGA
>NZ_JARFVB010000021.1 GCF_029193885.1 Flagellimonas yonaguniensis
GAATCAATGAGAAGAAAATTGAAAAATAAAAACTAAGTTTAACCCAAGGATAGATCAAATCTGGGCAGTCCATTTGCCATGGTCAGTTTCATCCGGCGAAGGTGGGTCAGTTTACCCGGCTTATCCAACAAAAACTAAGCAAATAAACGATGCTTTATTTGCCTTCCATTCTTTCCACCAACTTTCGCATGTCATCACCAACTTTTCTTTCCAATACCCTTGCGTAAATTTGAGTAGTGGTCAGTTTGGTATGGCCCAGCATTTTGGAAACGGTTTCAATTGGAACACCGTTGGATAGTGTTACCGTTGTGGCAAAAGTGTGCCTAGCAGTATGGAAGGAAATATTCTTGTAAATTCCACAGGCCTTTGTAATCTCCTTTAAATAACTGTTGGTCTTTTGATTGCTCAATACAGGTAACAACTTTCCGTGTACCAATCTTTCATTGCAGTCTTTATATTTATCCAATATCTTTTTTGCTTTCGGCAGCAATGGAACTTTGACCGTTTCATCGGTCTTTTCTCTTTTGGTATAAATCCAAAGGCCCCCATCTATCCCGAACCTCAAATGATCCACTTCCAATGACTTTACATCTCCATAAGCCAATCCTGTATAACATGAAAAAATAAAGGTGTCCTTGACCCTCTCATACCCCCTTCCTGAAAATGTTGTTTCCTCGATGAGCCTGAGTTCCCTTTCGGTCAAAAAAGAGCGTTCACTCTTCTTATAATGCTTTTTATAGTTTACAAACGGGTCTTTGTCCAACCATTCCAACCTCACGGCAAGGTTTACCATTTTTCTTAACCGCTCCAAATGTTTCATGGCCCCATTATTGGTACACTTCTTTCCCTTTTGCAGATCAGGCCCATTTATCAAATAGTTCTCAAAGTCGGTAATGAACTTATAGTTCAATCGCTTTAAGTTGATGTCCTGAATTCTTCGGGTATGCTCCAAAAACCTTTTGAGATACTTTTCTGTACCATAATAGTTTTTCATGGTTCCTGGGCGAAGCTTGTTCTTTTGTGATTCGAAATGGTACTTGATAAGCTCCATGAGGGTCTTGTGCTTTTCATCCTGTCCCAGATAACGGGCTTTGATCGCTTGTGAGGTTATAATCTTGTCCTCACGCAACAACTGTTTATGGGTATCCATGATTTCGCCATACACCTCATCCAGATAGCTATTCAACAAACGGGCCTTGTGGGTAAGCCCATGGAGCCTGCCCTTATTTTCATCCCATTCATTCACCGAAACATAACGTTTCAAACTTATCTCGGCACGTTTTCCATTGACGGTAATACGGGCATAAATGGTCAATTTTTCAGGGTTGTTGGAAATGTCCCTAGTGAAGATTAGAACCTTTAAAGTGTTGGAATTGCGCATAATACATAATTTTTGGGTTTGACAAAACTGGTTTGCAAAACACCCATAAACAGCGTCAAACTGAAGCTAAATTATGCACAAGAAACGTACCGAACCATTCACCGAACTCTACACCTTTTATATGGTTTTATTTGATATCAAATGAATGCATAAAAAACAAAAAGCACTGTCAATCAGTCGATTAACAGTGCTTTGATACCACCTATTTAGTGGTTCGTCGGGGTGGCAGAACTATTAGCCACCATATATGTTATTGACAATCAAAAAGTTACGTTGATTTTATTCACAAAGGTAACCGAATAGGTAACTTTTGACCGTTTCGATTCACTTTCTGATACAAATTTAATAAAATTTGATGAGGGTTCCCAAGATTTAGTATCCCTAACTCTATGAAGGTCATTCCCATAGCAGAAGGAACAATACTGTTCTTGAAAAAGGGATACGGTTCTATAGATTCATTTTATCCAATCTATTTGCCCTTTTCCGTTTATCTATACTTCTGTTTACTGCTTTTGGGTTTGTCTGGGATTGTTGGTTCCACCAATCCAAGATCTATGGCTCTTTGTAGATATTCTGTCCTGAAATGCTCTCTATGGGTAAGGCCCAATAAGTCCATAAGGTCATTACGGCTATGCTCGTTTTGGAATACAGCTATAAGATTTTTAACTTGCTCGGTAACTTTTTCAGAAATGGGAAATATCATTCTGGTAAAACTATCCATGAACTTAAAACATTCTTTGCCATAATTCTGTAAAATCCTTGGGACGCCTGAACCTAGTTGTTCCACCAATTCCAAATCCTTGTAAACCCGCATCAATCCCTTATTTCTTGGAATTGACACACCTTCAAAAAAATCGTCCTTGCTTAGCCCTTGTCCAACTTTTGGATAATTTTTTGTTCCAATATTCTTTTAATCATATATAATCAAGTGAACGTATTCACCAAAAGCAATGTCTTTTAGTGAATTAAACCTCGAAAATTGTTCTTTTACCTGAATTTTAGCGTTCGGACTCCAAAATCCATCAAGATGAGATGGTCCAATAAGAAAACAGTGGATTCAATTCCCAGAACTTTTGGAAAGTGTGTAATTTTAATCCACAATAAAACAACCAAATCAACGGACTGATTAAATATGCCGATGAACAATAAACAACGTACCGCCACCATCAAAGAAAAAAAATACCCTGATTTTACATGGGTCGATATACAGGACCCCTCCGACGAGGAAGCCAATGAACTGGCGACCACCCAAGGTTTGAACCCCATCTTGGTAAAGGATAGCCTGCAGGCAGGGCACCTTCCAAAGCTGGAACACATCGAAGAGGGTTATTTTATGATCCTGAGAGCCTGTACTCAGGAAGTCGACAAACCAACCTCCATCAACGATTTTTCCAACAAGATCGCCTTTTTTGTGTTCAGGGACCGTTTGATCACCATACATAGGGCGGAGTATGCCTTTCTCGACAGTGCTCCCTCCCATATAAAGCATGTGGACGGTCTCGTGCTCCATATCGTGGACAACATGGTGGACAGTTTTCAGGAACCGGTGGAAAACCTGTCCAACAAGATCGATGATATGGAGAACCACATCTTTACCAAAAAAGGGAGCAATCTCACTCTGGAGCAGCTTTACTTCCTGAAATCCAAGGCCCGTATCGGTAAAAAACTGATTGGGCTCATCCAGACCGTCATCAACGAGTTAGCGGTGGGCAAGGGCCACAAGTCTCGATTACAGGACATCAAGGACAGCCTTGCCGCCCATCACCTGCTCTACGACGAGGCCGTGGAGGATACCAACGGGCTTTTGGCCTCTTACCTATCGGTCACTGCACAGAAAAGCAACGATGTCATGAAGGTGCTCACCATCTTTTCGGCTTTTTTCCTTCCCCTGACCTTCATTGCCGGGATATATGGGATGAACTTTGATGTCATGCCCGAGCTTCGCTGGCAAAATGGGTATTTCTATACCTTGGGGGTTATGGTTCTGATCTGCCTGATCGTATTTCTTTGGTTCAAGAGAAAGCGTTTCTTCTAGTTCAAAAACCTATTTTTGCCAAACAATCAGGCTATGGTGCATTATGTAGAGTCCAGATGTTTGTGAAGTTCACTTTTTTGCTTCGAAATAAAGGTGTACTATACAGGAAATATAAAAAGTGAATAAGATTAAGGTCAGTATTAAAGGCTCTTTCAACAGGGCTATGGTTGTAACCAAACTTTATAAACAAAGTGATTACAAAATTATCAATATGATTTTTATCGTTTCACCATTTACCTTTTCAGCTTTCTGAACTGTGCCAAGCGTGTCTGATATGCTTGGAAGAAACTTCTTTTGGTTCTTTCATCCAAAAAAGAAGCCTCCGTGAACCATTGGACCTTTTTGGATTGGGTCAACATATCTTCCATAATGGTCAGAAACTGCTTCTTATGCAATCCAATGGTATCTGAAAGTATGTTGAACTGATTGGGAATATTCGTCTGTGCCATGCTTTTGGGCAAAAGACCTCCGTCTAGGGCAAAGGTGTCGTCATTAACGTGGATAGCGGTATTTAATAGGTCATAAGCTGGACTCAATCGATGATCTCCAAAGGGAGTTTGCAGTACGGAGAAGTTTTTTAAATGGGCATCCCCATTGGAAAATAGATAATTGAAAACCAATAGCTTGAACATTTTAGGTGTTTCCAGTTTATAGGCTGGTAAAAAACGTTGCATCAGCTCGAAAAGATCAAGATAACTTCCTTGATATTTATAGTCTTCACCATCGGTTTGGGGTGTTTTTCCCGCCAAGGTGGCAAAATCCTCTTTGGCCAGTTTACGACCATCCTCTCTAACGTCAAAACGTTTGGTGATATATGCCGGTTCACCGTTCTTAAAAAAAATAAGGGCATTCTCAGCGGTCTCGATTCCATAAACTTGCCGGGCAATCTGCATGGTCAAATGCTCATTTGCCGGCATTTGATCTCGTCGTTTTCCTGCCAGTGGAATAGGCTTGAGAATATGGGTGCCCTTCTCGCCTTCCTTGATCAAACGCAATTGGTTCTTTTCCAACAAGACAGAATACTTTTCCTGTACCCCGGAAATCGAAATCCGCTTTCGATTGTCTTCAAAAAGCTCATCCGTTTCCTCGTTCGATGTAGGCGAATCATATCTCAATACGTGGGATACCTTCCGGTTACTGAACACCCGCTTTAAGCAGGTCCGACTATATGTATCATATCCTTCGGCCAAGGTTCCTGGACAATGTGTTATTTCCGGCATCATAAGTTCTATTCCATTTTTTGTACTGTAATCGCACCCACAGTGTCATAGAGGGCCGTGGTGACCAGCAGTCCGAAATAATCGTCAGGGTCTATTCCCATGCTTTTACAGACCAGTTGTTTATTGGCTCCTTCCGGTAACATATTGTAAAAGAAGGGAAAGAAATGATCCGACCTGTATGCTTCCGATGATTTGGGAAGCGTAAGGCTTATGGGGGGAGTGGTCCCATCCCTGAGCCAGGCCTCAGTATATCGAAACGTATATTGACCATGGTCGTCTTGGGCAAGAATCCCTGCCAATTCCCCTTTATAGTAGATTTTTGCCTGTCTCATTTCCTATTCCAGAAATTTCCTTTACCCTAAGTGTCACTTTCAATCCCAAAACATCCACAATTTTTTCCAAGGAAGACAAGGTTGGATTGGCTTCCCCTTTTTCAATCTTATACAGGGTATTGATACCCACCTGGGCCATTTCTGCCAGCTGTTCCTGGGTTATCCGCATTTGGCTGCGACGTTCTTGTATAATATGACCTATATGCTTTTTGGCATTCATACTAACACATCTATACCCACACTATAATGTGGTTTCAGGATTATATTCTACGTTTCAGTATAAAAATACATTAATTTTCACAATATAATGTGTTTTTAAAGGTTTTTTTAGATTTTGCCAGTGATTTTCATTTAGATTCCACACTATACTGTGTAATTTAAATCTTCAAATCAATGTAAGACAAAGGTTTTATTCAACTGATAAATGCCACCATGGCTTCCTTTATATGGAAACGCCGGTCATCCTATACCACCCTCACGCGATTAAATTGAGTAACTTCCAACATAGCACAAAAAAATGACTTTCAAGTCAGTACAATCAAATATTGAATGGCTCAAATTTTTCCGTTTTTAGTAGTCTCTTCCATCCCGCCCAACCAGAAAATATCATACCGGTGTAAAATCCGGACTTAGTATACCGGTTTCGCCATAAAAAACTGAGCATAAGAAAAATAGTTCCAATTGTTTGGAAACCATACTTCTAAGATAAAATTGGCTATGGTTAAAAAGTCTGTTTTAGGTGTTTATGTCTACCATACTTTCGATTAAAGAGTACAACTTACCTTGTAATATCTTCGCATTCATTAATTTGACAAGGCTTTCTTTGAGTAGCCTATTTACGGTATTTAATGGAGCACTTTGATCGGCTTTATCTAAGGTGTGGGAAAGGTTGCGTTAATGGAGCTGGCAACAGCGGCAACCTTTTTTGCACCATAAAATCGGGAAATCTCCTTTTTCTCCTGGTCATTGCCACGCTCAAGCAAACGTCTGATGACCGCCTTGTATTTCCTGCCCCAATCCATGGTTTCGATATCCGTATCCCAGAAAAGGGATTTTCTCAAAATCGAGAAATCTGGTGTTTTTGCACGCTGACCCTCCTTCTCTTTTTTAATGTCGTAAAATGCCTGTAAAAGGACCAAACTACCTTCCTGCAACCCCAGTTTATCCTCAATCCTTAAGGCCAATGCGGTATTAAGGTCACGCCTTTGGCCGATAATGGCATTCAAGGTCTGTGGATGCTCACCTATGGACAGGACAAAAGGGCGCTGCTTAAGGGAGCGTTTTTTCAGTTCCCTTTTCAGTACCTGGCCCGGGTGTATCCCCCTATATTTCTCAGCATATGAAACCATACTATAAGTATAAACAAAATTGTTTACATTTTATGGTAAGATGTATCCCTTTGTTTGGGATATTACTTTTTCCAGGATACTATAACTCTCCTGCTCCCGTTCAGTTCCTTGAGCTCCAGCATCAGCTTTTCATTATCACCCAAAACAAATTTGGGTAGCACATAAACAAAACGCTGGCTTTTCCCATCAATAATGGCATATGGCATTTTATGTTTGTGAACGACCATTAGGGGTAATCGTTGGTAAGAGGTCTTTCTTTTAGGGTTTCGGTTGGTCCGGTATACCTTAAGATAGTCTATCTCAAAGTTGATTCCAGAATTGTTTTTTACTTCGATGACCAGGTAGACTTCGGAATCATCGTATACCATGTTCTGCAACTGTATCCGGATTCCTTTTTTGCGTTTTGTGGCCATGGTCTTATGGCCAGATCCAAGTAAATATTGGCTTGCCCTTTCAAAATAAGCCCTCCTTTCCTTGTTGGAAGCGGCAGTACCCTTTTCAAGCTCCGGTATTTCCATCACGGACCTTTCGGTCCCGATACTTTGTGAGCTGGTAACAAAATGGTTCAATTTGTCGAGCTGTTTTTGGTATTTCAGGATATAGGAATATACCCGTCCATCCTTGGTCAACACCAATAGGTTGCTTTCTTTGCCCGGACTGGCTTGTACCAAACCAAGGTACTGCTCCTTTTCCCGGTTATAGGTAAACACAAAATTCGGAGCGCCCACAATGCCCTGACGGATAGGTTCAGGAAAGAACAAAGCCACGTTTTTATGCTCGTTCGCATAGATGGTGTCCAAATGTTTTTGTGCCGACATTTGGCTGCTTATTATAAGTATGGAGATTATTAAAATACGTTTCATTATTTCAGCTTTAAAATGAGTTGATAATTGTCCATTACGGTCACCTTTACTTGGCGGTTGTCCCTTTGAAAAAGTGATTTGATGCCCCTGACCTGTGGCACACCACCGATATTGATATCATCAATGGCATCCCCAACCACTTCCCTTCCGGCCTCCGCCCGAAAACTGTTCTCGATGTAGATGCCCTCGCTGCCATCCTGAAGGTCATATGCTCCGAGATTTATGGGGTTGTGGTCGATATGTTCAATATTGATCATGGCCCTGTTGGGTTTAAAGCTCACGAATCCGTAAATGGCCGTATTCCTTGGAATCACGGTACCATTGATCATGGCCTCTTCCAAGAGCCGCATCCGTAATCGGTTATGCTGGCGTACCGTTTGGGTGCCATCCACCCTGGCCAGGATCTGGGCATCCGTGGTTTCGTTCACCTCCATGAGCCTTTCCATGGGGTTTGAGGCAAAGAACAACTCGTGCTCCAATGCCAATTCCTTCACTTCAACAGATGGGTCTTTAGTATCCATTTCTTTTGTGGTGGCGATGGAATCCGGTCTGGCGTTGCCCAATGCCTCTTTAGCTGTTTTGGATTTCCGGTATGTCCCTTCCGAGTAATCAATGCGCCCCTCGTTGTAGATACTGTCAATGATCCGTATCCTTTTCTTTTCCATCAGGTCCGGGTCGTATACACCCGTAGAATCCAAGAGACCCTCGTCATAAATGCTCGGGGCGTTGGTCTGCCGCTCTTCCTTGATGGCATCCAGGGCCTCCAGTTTGGTTTTGTACTGCTCCTGCTCCTCCCCCAGTTCCGGTACCGGAATCTGGTTGTTATCAATACTTGGCTCTTCGTCCCCGCCCAATGCCATCATCGCATAGCCCACAATGAACAGGACCACGCAAAGCATGACTGCCGCAAAGACAATCTTATTTTTCTCTACTTTCATAATTTTCAATTCTTTTTAAAGTGTTTTCAAAAAAGTTGGTGATCAACAGGCCATGGGTGTTGTTCGGAAAGTTCCGGTCCACATGGATCAGGTTCCCCGTGGTGGTCAGCTCATAGGTATCGGTGACCGACCCCCGGTTGATCTCAAATACGGTGACGGTCTCAAACCTATAGGGTTCCGATTGCAGGTCCACCTTGGATGCTATGCTCAGTACTTTCTGTACCAAGGAATATTGCAGCAAACGGTTATAGACCCCTTCCGCTTTTTTCTGCCGGTAGAGGGCGTCCACCGAGCTGTTGCCCAGCCACAGTGCCTTTTCAAGGTTGTTCTCATAATTGCTGACATCGATTCCATAGAAATAGCGGTGGAACAGTTCCAGATGCGCCTTGGCCTCCACTTCGAGGTTTTCCAATTGGGAGACCATTTTTAATGGAATCACGCTCCCATCCCCGTTGACCACAAAGGCATTGTCCATACTTTCCCTGTGGAGCTTGATGACCATCAGTACCGAAACGATACAGGTCAGTACAGCCCCGATGACCGTAGCCAACACGATAAAGCGGTTGAGCTTTAGGACATCGTATATGTTTTTATAGGGTGTTTTCATTTCAGTAGTAGTTTTTAGTGCAGATAATATGCAATTATAAATGTGCCTTAGGCACCCTTAGGCACCAAAGAGTTTGAAGGTAACGGAGGTGGCCTTGCGGTACAGTTTGAACTTCAACAGCACGATGAATCCAATGGAAGCCAGTTCGATCAGGGGGGCAAAAAACTCACTGCCCCAGTCCGTCCCGAACAGGTTGTTCCAAAAATCCGTGTTGATCTCCGTGTACAGGGCATTGACGAAGACATTGACCAAAAAGAAGGCCGGTACGAGCATATAGACCCCCGCATAAAGCTTAAAGAAGTTATAGGCCAGTCCCCTGAACTTTTCGAACACGGCCAAGCTGATCACTAGGGGAAAGAAGGCCCGCATAATGCCCAACAAGAAAAATCGTTC
Source organism: Flagellimonas yonaguniensis (assembly GCF_029193885.1). Classification (GTDB taxonomy): domain Bacteria; phylum Bacteroidota; class Bacteroidia; order Flavobacteriales; family Flavobacteriaceae; genus Flagellimonas; species Flagellimonas yonaguniensis. Next base: position 9,119 of record NZ_JARFVB010000021.1, read on the forward strand.
CGCCAAAAACAATGGGTAAATGAACAGGTCCATCAACCAAAGAAAAATCCCGATGATAAAGGCCAGCACCTTCAAACCGTACAAGGGGGTCACCAAGGCCTCGTACAACAGTGCCAAAGCCTTTTTGGCGGCCTCCAGTGCGCCCACATCCCGTTCCAGATCCACATCCTGTAGCTGTAACGGGAGGAGCGCCGGGGCCGTATCCCGGTATTGGGACTCAATGGAGACCAAAATGGCATCAAAGACATCCAGCACCTGTGTGGAGAAAATCACCAAGATCACAATGGCAAAATTCTTGGCCAGTTCCGTGGGGGTCAGCCCCCAGGTATGGCCATCCGTCGAAGCGATGCCCTCATTGTACTTCTTTAGGATGTTCACCAAAAAGAACAGGACGGCCAGTGCCTTCATGCCCGTAATGGTGTACTGGGCAAAATCACTGTCCATTATCGTCCGGTAGACCGCATCCACATATTCCAATCCTATTCCCAAGAACATAACTGCTTAATAATTAGTTTCACGGTTGTTGATCCTGTCCTGCATCTTCCGAAAGGAGATGATCTCCCTATAGCGTCTGGTCTTGACCTCCAGTTCTGCCACCATTTCCTGGGACTGGACTTTCTTTTCCATCAAAATGGCCGTGCGTTCCGCATCGGTCATTTTCAAAAAATCACTGGACAGGATCTGGTTCACAAAATCCAGGTCGTCAATGGCCGTGTTCATAATCTGTTCAAATGAGCGGGATACCTGCTCTACTTCCCCAGCTTTGATATAAGGGGAATTCAAAATATCCCTTACATCTTGCTGTACGGTCCTGAACAAAATCTCATTGTTCTTGGTCAGCTCCTGTAGGGCTTTCAATTGTTTGATGGTATTGCTGACCTTGACGACATTATCCTTTTGCTCTTTTAGAAATTGCACCGTCTTCAATAGCTCTGAGGTCTGTTTGGCCGACTCCACCAGCGACTTGGTCATGCTGATGAAGTTCGTATTGTCATACACCGGCATCCCCTGGCAGGCAGCGCCTGCCGGCAGTAATAAGGTGAAGGTTAAGGCAAATCCCAGTGTAAGGATCTTTTTCCCAAAAGTGGGCTTTCTAATTGTTTTCATGTCGCTTTGTCTTTATGGTTAATGAATGTTTTGATGGCTTGTTCCATATCGTTTGTTTTTTCAAAAAGTTCAATGAGTTGTGTACTCTCAGTCCCATCGGTCAGATAGGCAGCATAGACCTCGGGGGGCACTTCCAAGCGGAAGATGTTGCTCTCCTTTCCTATCTTGATGAATATTTCGGTGTACTTCCTATCCCCGGTCAGGTTATTGCGGATGGACCGCAGCTGCTCCAGGTCATGGGACGATAGGTTCAATCTGGTTTTCAGTTCGTCATAGCCCTTTTCGTTACGGAGGCTGTAAATTATCTGTGTGTTCTCCAAAATGCTCGCGGAGGTGGAATTGTTGGGCAATTGGTTGATGGACTGTAGGATGATGCCAATGGCGCCGTTCTGCTTCCGAATGGCCTGATAGTAGAATTCCACACTTTCCAATACATTGGGAAACTTCAGCTGCTTGGCAAACTCATCGAACAGGATGATGCCCCGCTCCGAACGGTTCCGCCAAATGGTCCGTTGGATGGCCGACTTGATGAGCTTGAGCATCACGGAGAGGATTTCCTTGTTGTCCCGTACCTCGTCCAGTTCAAAGACGATCAACCGCTTGTCCTCGATGGTATAGGTCTGGTCGGCCCCCGCATTGAACAGGAAGCTGTAAGGACCTTCTTCCACATATTCCGAGAGGATATGCAGAAAGTCATAGCTACTGAAATGGGCTTCCTTAATCTGTAGTTCTTGGATAAGGGTATCTTTTCGATGGTCCACAAACCGGTAGAGGGAAGCCAAGGAATGATTCTGTCTGACTTTCTTGTAATAGAGCAGCAAGACTTTTTTGATGGCTACTTCTTGGGATTTGGAAGCATTGTCCGCTGCAAGGAGTTCCAAGAGAAATACAGCGAGGTCTTCCAAACGCTCTGGGGTCAAATCGGATTCCTCCGAGATATAAAAAGGATTGATGCCGAGATTTTTTCCTTGCTCGTAGCGCAGGATAATATGTTGGTCGGGATAGAGCTTCGCAAATTTGGCATAGGAGCCGCCCAAATCGATTAGGACCAGCCGGACCCCCTGCTCAAAATATTGTCGCAGAATGTTGTTGGCCAAAAAGGACTTGCCCTCACCCGTTGGGGCGAAAATGGCAAAGTTCCGTGCCTTGATGCGTTTTTTCCGTTCGTCCCAGACATCCTTCAAGACAGGGATGTTGTGCTGGCGGTCATTGAATAGAATCCCCGTATCATCAGATCTGTAATTTGTGTTGTTGATGTACAGGCACAGGGCATGTTTGAGATCCGTGACATAGAGATCTTCGTTGGAGAAGTTGGTGGCATGGCAGGGATTCGAGTTCAAAAAGTAGTGCTTGCGTTCCTCGCCATTGGGATGATAGGGCACCATGTCCAATTCCTTGAACTCGGCCTTGATCTTGGAGCCAATCCGTTTTACCTGTTCGGTTTCCGGATGCCAAAAAATGATATTGAGATGGCCACGGATGATACGGGAGGAGTCATCGGTATTGATTTGGTCCAGGATATTTTGGACCTTTTTGAGGACGACCTTGTTCTGGGAACCGAAGTTGGAACTTTTGCCCAGTTCCTCCACTTTTTTGTCCAGGAGTTTACGCCACTTGTGTTTGTCATCCAGATAGAGAATGTGGTTGATGATGTGGTTCTCGTTAAGGTCCAACCCCAATCCATCGATAAACCCTTGATGAAAGCTAAAGTCATCCGAGGTGAATCTTTCATTGATCTTACTGCTCTGTACCGTTCCTCCAAAACACCCTTCATTGTTGACCGCTATCACATCAAAAAAATGGTCACCAATCTCGATCTGTTTTTTATTCAACAAAATATCCGTATCGAAATCCGAATTGAAACCATTGTAATAATCGTTCGTATGGATGAGAATGTCAGTGGGTAGCATGGGCATTAATGACACTCTTTGGCCATTGTTGATGAAGGAAACCGCATCGTTCACCGCTGTGATGAATTCCGCTACCTGGACGTCCAATTTTCGATAATAGCCTTTTTCCGTTTTCCGGAAGGGATTCACATACTTGGCCGCATTCAGCGTTTTGTCCAGAGGCAGCACAAAGAACAGATGGCTTTGATGGCTCAGGTATTCCCTGCCCTTAAAATAATCATGGGTGGCCTTTTCCAAAAAAGTACGATCGGGTAATTGCCCCGCATTATAGCCCACTTTTTGGTATATCTCTTGTTTAAGGATTACCGTTCCCGAGGGCAGGGATTTGAAAGCCTGGAACCACATACTGTGCAGTTCCTCAAAATCGGGCTCGGAAAGGGAATACACCTCGGGCAGTGCCACCTCATAGCACAAAACTACATTGCCGTTGTTGGCAAACACGGTATGCCCTTGGATATCCAGAATGGGATGATGTGAATTTAGGTTGATTTTATCCATAGGAAAGCGGACTTAGTTTTTTATTGCTGATGGTTTGGGGGAAGACCTTTTGGATAGCAAATACATTTGGGTTTTTGGCCCACTGCGCCAATGCCCCGAACAACAGGGCATTGAACAACAGCAGGGCTACGATGACACCAAGACTGAAGGAAAAGATGATGATCAGCAGGGAACCGATGACCGATACCATCATCAGGGCAAATAGGGAAAGGGGCAGCCCCATGATCATGGCCCGTTTGCGGATATTTCGATAGACCTCGTACTTCTTCATCCTATACCACGATTCCAATGAGATAGGTAAAGATGCCCACCACGGCCCCCGCGATCAGTACAAAGACCAGTACCCGGGTAATCCCTTTTTTCAAATCGGAGTTCTCTCCAAAGAAATGACCGGCATTGAACAAAAAGCCCACCAAGAAAATAACGCCCAAAATGATGGGGAAGATGGCCCGTATGGTATCGGAAATATCATTGACCGAATCCTCAATGCCCCCGATCTGGGCGAAAAGGCCATAGGGGATAAAAAATGTTGACAGGGTGAAATACAGTGCTTTTTTCATATCAAAAAGTGTTAAAAATTCGCTTGGTTTTGATATTTGAAAATTACCGTATATTTATACACAAATAACTGTATATCAGATATTTGTGAATAACATATTCATTGATATGATTTAGTTTTTATTGCTGCGAATTGACATCAAAATCTATGTAAAAAGCGGAATGCCATGTTGATAACCTTAAAACCTTGGACATGCAAAACCCTCAAAAAGGTCAAACTTCGACTTCGCTCAGTTCAAGTTTTTGTCCTTTTGATGGTCAAAATTTGTGTCATTTTTGGTCAGGGAGTGCCCGATAAAAAAATCTTGGTCATTGACCCCGGACATGGTGGGGTGGATTCCGGCGCCATTGGGGTATACGGAGTTAGGGAAAAGGATGTGGACTTAAGCGTGGCCAGGGAAGTCCTTCGATGGAACCATACCCTTTTGGATGGTAAATATGATATCTATCTCACACGGTACACCGATACCTTAGTATCCCTTGGCAATCGATCCGGATTGGCAAAAGCCCTTCATGCCGATGTGTTTGTGTCGCTGCATTGCAACCATGCAGAAAATTCGGAAGCAAAAGGTATGGAGGTATATGTCCACAATTCACAGAACCGTTGGAAGGAATCCCTTGAACTTGGCTTATCGATTTTGGTTGAAGCTGTGGACAACCTTGGAATCCATGACCGAGGCGTCAAAACTGCCAATTTTCAGGTCTTACGAGAGAATATCCATTGTGATTCGGTTTCGGTCTTGGTCGAATTGGCCTTCCTGTCCCAGCAGGATGAAGCAGGTTATCTATCAAAGGGAAGGAACATCAGGGCCATCGCCCTTGCCATACTATTGGGCATTGACAAGTTTAAAAATCTGGAACCATGAAAGCATTTTTAATGGAGATCATCAAGGTCATCGGAAAACTATTGGGAATGGTGCTCAAACGGCAATGACGTTATTTGCGTTTGTCCTTGCTGTCCCTTTCAAAGGCCACCAGATTGAACATCTGCCGCATGCGGCTCCTTACCCGCTTGCCATAACGTTCCTCCAGTTCCCGGGCATTGAGGTTGGTGGTACAATGGGTTCGTATATTATGGTTGACAAAAAGCTCGTAGCGTGATAACAGGATCTCCCCCATCACATTGCAATCCTTCCCATAATGCCTTCCCGTGGGTTCCACGCCAAGGTCATCAAAACAAAAGTACTGCCCGTTGCCGTAATCCTCAATGACCTTGAAGCCAATGTGGTTGAACCCGAACACGATATTTCGGCTGGGAATGACAGAATACGGTTTTTGGTAGGGCACCAGGAATTTCAATAGCCGCATCAGACTGGTCTTGCCACAACCCACGGGCCCGGACAGCAACAGTCCCTTGTTGGGGTCGATGCCGTCCTTTTTGCAGCTGTCATAGTCCTTGATGATATAGTTGCAGAGTTTCAGCAATATCCCACGGTCTTCCTTGTAGATCCTGAACCGTTCCCCGAACATCAGCTTGCCCTTGGCCTCCAGATAGATGAGCATCTTGTCAAAATCATATAGGATGTTGTTGCCGCTCAGCTCCCCCAAGCGGTAGGTCAGGTTGCCCTCCGTGATGATATGTGGATGGTCCAGTTTCATAGTGGTTCCCCGTAATCCTTGTCCGAGGTGGTTTTTAGGTTGTCCCGATTTTGGCCAAGCCCGTTAGGTTTGTTGTCGTTTTCAAAATCCAACGGAATCAAATTTTTTAAATTTTCCGGTTTGTTATTGTTTTTATGGTTTGTTCTAGTTTGTATATGTTTTATTATAGGTACCAGTGCTTGTCCACTGCTTGTCCCGATTTTGGTACGGCTTCGGCACACAGCTTGTCCATCACTTGTCCCAAAATCGAACATCTTGATACGGCTCCCCTTAAAAGGGTTATGGGAAGGGATATATAGCAAATAGTTCCAATGGCTCAACTGCTTGATACATTTATGGTAAGTGGACTTGGAACCTATTTTTGAAAAGTCCATGACCTCTTCCCTGTTGATATGGAATTCCTCCCTAAAAAAATTATGGTTCCAAAGCTGAAAAAGGGCTACGTACAGACTGATATGGGTCGGGTTCAAACGGTTGTCCTTGGCAAATTGGTCAAAGACACCGTTCAGGTGTTTGATATAGTTGATGTCCTCCAAACCCCTAGAAGTTCTTGTTGACCTTGTTCCGCTCCAACACTTCCATGATCTCCCGCTGATCGTAATAGAGCACCCCTCCTATTTTGGTATAGGGCAATGTGCCATTGATACGCAAATTCTGTAAGGTTCCCGGGGAAATGCCCAATAGTTCCCGCACTTCATTGGATTTTAGCCATTTTTTGGGCGTTGGGCCGTTGTGGTTTTGCAATAGTTCCTTGATGTCTTCCAAAAGTTCCACTTTGAACTCCATCAGGTCTTCCGAGGTAATAATGGTCGCTCCCATAGTTTCTGAGTTTTTAAAAAGAAGGACCATCGCATTACTGTCATTTCATTTGATGGCCCTTCCATCGATTTGACTTTCATCACAAAACTGATAAAGGTTTTTGGAAAAAATTCCCAAGTTGGTACCAACTTGGGAAAGATTTTTTTGTCATACAATTTGTTTCGTTTTAGTGCTATTTGGATTTTTGGGAGGTCCACAAAAGCTTGAAAATGGGAAAAATCGGTCCCCAAAACCCCCGAAAACCAAAATTCCCAAGTTGGTACCAACTTGGGAAAAATCCGGGGGCTATTCTTCCAGGGATTCCATCCGCTGGTTGAGCATCTCGATGAGCCGTTCCAAGAACCTTGTCCTACTGCTCTTGCGCGATCGGATATCGATAAAGGTGTGGTAGTAATTGCCCAGATCGACATTGTAAAAGTATTCGAAATGGGAGGCCATTTCCTTGATGTCCACTGTACCGCCGTTGATAGATTTACTGGTATGTAGGGCATAAAGGAGCTCGATGAGATCGGTCTTGCTCCCCGTCCAAAAAAGTTTTGATGGTTTTTCCATTGCTGTGTTCTTTGTAGGTTCCATATTGTTGTTGAGATCGTCCACTTCCTTTCTCAGATATACAATAAGCATGTCGTAGGCCATAATGGTGGCCACCGTGCCGTCCTGACAGGTGGAGAACTGGTCATCGATCAAAAAGTGGAAGGATTCCAGGGGCATGCGCAGGTCCCGGTTGCCGCGAACAAAGTATTGTTCATCCATGGACATGGCCCCACGCCGGTAATAATTATAGAATTCCAGGTTGTCGTTGAAGAAAGTCTGCAACTTGTCTATCTGTTGCTGGAGGTATTTGACCTGGGCCACATCCTTTCCACGAGGCCGTTTGCTCTCAATGCTGAAAAGCCTGATGTAATAGATGAGCTTGCTAAAGATCTGGGGCTTGACATGCTTAAAAAAATAGATCTCATCGGCCTGTGTTTCAAAATCCTGGCCCACGATCTGCTTTTGCAGTTTACGGATACATTTCTCCACCAGTGCAATGCCCTTCTCGGCCTTAAATAGAATATCGCCGTTCCCGCTTTCCAGGGTTTCCAACTGGCCCTCAAATTCCGATAGCAGTTTTTGATATTTCATTATAGGTAATCTTTAGTAGTCTCCAAAAGCTTGCCGTATTCCCTTCCCAAGTCATATGAGTGAGGTGGGGAACTATACATCAATCAAGTTTGGGGAACTTTTGAATTGGACATCCTTCAAATCAATCCAATCGGTACCAAATCAGTTGTCCAAATTTGGACTCCTGACCTTAATGGGTATCAAACCGCACTTTTTCAAACTAATCAAAATCCATAAAATTTTGTGTTCAAGGGGCAGGTAGCACCTAAAATAATCCCTGACAGATATGTTTTTTTGCATTTTAGAGCCTATTTTGTTAAAAAAGCAGATTTTTCTTGTTAAATGATTTTCTAAAAATTTTATAATTTAACCACCCTTTTTGAAATCGCGAAGGATGAAAAGAATTGTGAAAACCGAATTGGCCACCATGTGGTTGGAGAACGATGTCCTCTTTTTTGCTTGGAAAGAGCAGGTCTCCATTGACCTTTCGGGAGCCCAAAAAACGGTGGCCCGTCGCATGCTCCTGCAACAGGGAAAGCCCTATCGTATCCTTTGCAACATCAACGGGGTCAGGCATATCGAGAAGGATGCCTGGCACTATCTATCCGGAGAAGGTGCCGAACTGGTCGAGGAATTGGTCCTGATAGCGGCCACACCCCTGGAACGGGTCTTCTCCAAATATATTTCGACCCGAATGCGTTCGGCGCCCATCAAAGTGTTCCCCGACATGGAAACGGCCCGCAAGTACCTGATGCAGCATCGATAGGTAGGTGTATACCGTTTCCGATCATTTTACGGATGTAAGACAAGGAAACGATTATGGACAGCCCGGAAAACAAAAAGCGATTGGAGGATATCTACACCCAATTGGTACATATTGCCAATGGGAACTTCTCATACCAAATCGAACGGACGGACAAAAACGATGCACTGGAGGCCCTGACATTTTTGGTCAACTCGACCACCGAGGAACTCAGGGACGCCTTTCTGTACCAAGGGTTCATCAAACTGCCCAATTCCTACGATATGGTAGTTCAATTGTTCTTTGAACTGGACACCAAAGGTCATATCGTCAGGATAAACCCTACAGTCGAAACATTATTGAACCATAAGGAAGGGGTCTTAATCGGGCGTCCCTTTGTGCAGCTCTTGGCCAAGGACTACCAAAAGGGATGGAAAAAACTGCTGAATTCATCCCCAAAAAATCGGGTTTGGGAACTGACCCTACAACTGACCTTTACCGAACGATCAAGGCTCCAGCTCCCTGCCCATTGCAAGGTCATTTATTTCCCGGAACATGAAGGCAAAAAGGGAACTTTTAAGGTGACCTCCTTTAATCTGGTCAAAAATGATGGAACGGGCCAAGGTTTCATACAAAAGAAACTGAAAAAACAATTACAGGACCATGGCCTTTTGCCAAAACCACAAAAAATACAGACCCATATCCTCCACGCCATGGACATGGAGAACCTTAGGATCGCCGAACGGTATATCATGGATAACCTAGATAAGCCCCTGCCTTCAATCAAAGAGCTAGCCCATATTTGCAACACCAACGAATACAAGTTCAAAAAGGGATTCAAGGAGTTTTTCGGAATGACGGCCTTTCAATATCAAAAACATGAACGGCTCAGAAAGGCCCATATCCTGATAGAGCACTCCAACAAAACCATCCTTGCCATTGCCAGGACCGTAGGTTTCAAAAAGGGCAACCACTTTGCCCGGGAATTCAAAAAAAGGTACGGATATAGTCCCTCTGTGTTGAGAAGACTGTCAAAATAATCCTTTTCAGAGCCTAAATAATCCCTTAGAGATCCTTCAGACCCCCTAATTTTACATTGTAAATCAAACGGTTACAAATAAAATGAAATGGGATCAAAAACATAGCCATCGCATTGTCGAGACCATCAGCCTCCTGCTTATCGTGCTGTTTATCTATGCGGCAACCAGCAAACTTTGGGATTTCGGGCAGTTCAAAGTGCAATTGGGGCAGTCCCCGGTTCTGACAGCATATGCGGATGGGTTGGCCTGGATGGTTCCCGGTGTGGAATACCTCTTGGCCTTACTGTTGTTGTTCAATGGAACAAGATTGGCGGCCTTCTATAGCAGTCTTGCCCTGATGGTGATGTTCACCACCTATATCCTATTGGTGTTGAATTTCAGTGACTATATCCCCTGTTCCTGTGGAGGCGTGCTGGAGGACTTGGGCTGGACGGAACATATTGTGTTCAACCTATTTTTTGTTGCCCTGGCCATCATTGGAATTATACTATTGGAAGCACATCCAACCCTCAAAACAAGCGTATCATGAGAAAAGGAAAAACCGCAGTAAAACTTTTGGGGACCTCTAGTCTCGGTATGGGACTGGTCATCTTCCTTTTCCTGGTCTCAGAACAACAGGTACACCGCAACAATGCCTTTACCCGAAGAATCCCTCCACATGCCATTACCAAAAAATTTGACCTTGATCTAGGATATAATTCATATTATATTGCCGGTTACGACAACAACAATATGTATTTGGGCAATGGAACAGCCCCGTTTCATGTACTCCAAATCGACTTAAAATCGCTGGACACGACGCATATCAGGTTATCTGTAAACAATCGGGGATTACAATTTCGGAATGTGCAAATCAGCGTCCTACAACCCTATTTTTTCTTATTTGATGGAACCGTTCCCATTGTCTTGAGGGGACACCTAGGTGATTGGAGCATACAGGACTCGATAATGAGTCCCGTCTTTTTCGATAAAGCCATACCCGTTGGTAAGACTGAACTGGTCTGTAGGACATTTGATACCGATTCCCAGGCCATCACTCTTGGTTCATTTCATTTCGACACAAATGCACTGGCCAACCTTAAACCAAAAATTTTGGAAAGACAGATCGACGGGGTTTTTGATGTGGATGGTGCCATGACAAGTACCCCTGACCATAGCTTACTTCTCTATTCTTATTATTACCGGAACGAATTTATTGTACTTGATTCCCACCTTAATATTAAAAAGCGACAAAACACGCTGGATACCGTCACCAAGGCGCAAATCGAAGTGACTTCATTGAAGGAAGGACAAATTTCGGAAATGCTGGCCCCTCCTGTGATCATCAACAACAGTTCATCCCTGGAGGGTTCCCGTGCCTATATCATTTCCAACCGATTGGGCAAGTATGAGAACATGGATATCCTGAATCAAGCCAGTATACTGGATGTATACGACTGGAAAAAAGGCACCTATGAGTTCAGCACATACATACACAAAACAGAACGGGAAAAAATCAGGGAAATCAAAGTCGATGGCAATGTCCTTTATGTACTTGTAGGGAACCGATTATCCGTTTATGAATTACGACACTAGTATGGGTCAACTGACTTACTACATAAAATTGGAGGACCCTCCAAAACCTATCGGCCGATAGCGGGAGAAGATCGAAAACCCGATAACAGAGTAGATCATAATTTAAATGTAACACGATGAGAAAATTCAAATTTTTGATTCCTGCACTTGCCATTGTATTCGCAGTGGCCGCAAGTGCCTTTACCATGAAGGACAATGCAGTCCTTGATGAGAACATGATCCTTGGGGAATACTATCCAGACCCCAATGAACCCTGCCAGCCCATTTCGGTTGACGATTGCTCCATTACAGGGCAGAACGTCTGCCAATTCGGTTTGGAGGACGTTTATAGAGCAGGTACCAGTTGTACCGTTCAATTGAAAAGGCAATAGGTCTTTGAAAAAGGGAGCTATTTTTGGCTCCCTTTTATTTGCCTGGATTATCATAAACAGCTATTGATCATCTTCAAGCATGCCCGTAAATGCTCTTTTTGCTGTCCATCTTCCAACTCTGTTACTACCATTTTCAATTTTTTCTGAAGTTGCCTTAAACCAAAACGACATTCACTTTTGACATATTGGCTTGGAAAACGTTGCAATTGTTCCATGGAAAGCCTACTTGAAGGTGATTCAGAGCGCACATGGGACAACATGGTTTCAATATAGGCCCTTTGCAATGCTTGACGTCTTGGCGAAATGTAAGCCCGGGAATCTTCCAATTCTTGAAACAGGCCTTCCTGTAACATACTGATCATTTCCCATAGTACTGCTTCATAGTGGTGATTCCTCTCCATGTGCTCCAACCTCCCCATTCGGGATACTCCCAACAGTTCCGACAATAATTGTAATTGATAGACCAATAACATATCGGAACCCCTTATTTCATCAAGTCGATATTGAAAACTGGGATGTTCCAACCATAGGGGTACCTCAAAAGCATTTTTGAGCATAAACCTAAGGGCTTTGCGCTGTTCCTCTATGGAAATGGGCGTATATAAGGCACCGGGCTGAGCCCCTGATTTATAATGGATCGTATAACCGCCCACTAGGGAAAGTACATGACGCATTTCATGGAACCAGAGCTCCAAGGTTTTCTTATAAAGCCGTTTCAAAAGGGCATCATCCGGTTGGTCACGGTTCAACTTTGGCAATAGCCCCATCACTTTTTCCATATTCCTAAGCCCTAGTTCCGTACTCCTTATGGGGTCACGATTATCCACTGCCTCATGGGTGTTCCCCGGTCCTATCCTACCATACCGATCGGCATTGAACCGATACCATGGAATACTATCATAGGCAAGGATAATACTATCTAAAATAGGTCGCTCTTCAAGTGGGGAAGTAGCCCTAGGAAAGTTGCTATAGCCCCATTTAATTTGGAAAAGGTCCATAGGCCCTACCTTTTGCAACAACAATGATGCAGGAATGCTATCCTCGGGCTGTGCAATATAGTTATGCCTTGCATAGTTCATAATGCTTGGCGTATGCCCCATTTTCCGGAGCCATTGCACATTCCGTATTTTCTCCAAGGGGTAGGCATATTCCCCGTAATTGCCATCCATAAGCCCCAATGCATGGCCGGTTTCATGGGAGGTCACATATTGAAAAAGCTCCCCTACCAAGGATTCGGGCACGGGATATCGTTGTGCCCGTGCATCCATGGGCGCACAGCGCACCACATATTCCTCAACAAGACTGCGCGCGGAGGAACTGATCAGAATATCGGCCTTAAGGATTTCTCCCGTTCGTTGGTCCACGATCATTTTCGCCGTTGACCCGCTCTCCTTTTCCGATCCACGAACCCCTGAAAAATTCTCCCATCGGATCATGGAATAGGTCACACTGTAACCACTTGGCTCTCCTTCCGGCAAGTCCCGTACCTCAATGGCATTCTTGAACCCAGCTGCTTCAAAAGGGGCCGACCATACCAATATGCCCGCCCGGATATAGGGTTTCCAGACATTGGGAACATCAGGGTGAAAATAAAAGGTGATCGGGGCCACAGGTTCACTTAACGCCGACATCGGGTCCTTTTTCTCCATGCGCCAACGCATGATGGCCGCCTTGTAATTATCCGTTCTTTGGGCATCCCATACATCCTCCAAATAGTATCCCATCCGGTGATCGAACAATCGGGGTCGCATGGGCCGATCGGGCAACTGATAAAAACTGAAATCCACATCAATGGTCTTCAACGAAGTGCCGGAATTCTTTGTCCGTTTCGTTCGGATGATGGTCTCCCCATCCAATTTCTCCACCTTATAAATGTATGACTTTCGAAGTTCAATGCGCTCAGGGGAATCATAGGCAAACCACTTGATATCATTGGCCAGTATGAGTTCGGTAGCATCTATGGTAAGACCATAGGTGTCGTTTTTATCCTTGATGACCTTGAACTTTCCCAGAACCCGTTCTTCGATCTTGTAGTCGGCATCAATGGGAATCCATTCGCCAAGGGCAGAACGCACCCGGTGTTGGGTCAGTACCACCTGTTCGCCGACTTGTGACCATCGTACCGTCAATTGCCCTTTATGGTGTCTTACAAACAGCATTGGTTCTTCCATTATGGCCCTATCCAGTACCAACAAAAGCCGATTGTCCTCCAGATAGGCCCCTATACCATTATTGGCCTGCCCCCAAAGAGGGCAGGCCACCCCAAGAAGTAGCGCACTTAGGGCAAGAACCCTATGGACAGTGCGTTTCCTTCCCAAGGCAATGGAGCTAATCCAAAACATAATCTTAATAACCTTCATTTTGTGGGGCCAGGTTTGGGTTCAATAAAAGATCCGATTGGGGAATGGGCAAGTTGATGGCAAAAGGCTCCCATTCCGGTTTGATGGCACCTAAAATGGCATCGGCCCTAGCAGTTCGTTTCAGATCGAAAAATCGATGTCCCTGCTCCGAAAACAGTTCCACTGCCCTTTCTTTATAAATCGCATCCAAAAGTGCTGTTCCGGAAAGTCCCGAAATCGGGTCAAGCAATGCCCGCTGTCGGACCCGGTTCAGATAAGCCAGCGCCTCAGCATCCTGGCCCAAATGTGCATAGGCCTCCGCGCCTATCAAATACAGCTCGGACAACCGGAATAAAATGGAGCATTCCTCCGTACTGGGGCTTGGGGCGTTCAACTTGTATTTATTGGCATAGTACCAGGTTTCACTATCACCAACGACTTGGCCCACCCAGGCCTGCAAACGGCCATCCCCAGCTTCGAACCGGTTGATAAAATCGTTGTTAAGGGCCGAGTTCGGAGGTGGACCTTCCGAAAAGACAAATGTCGACCCCTCTTTGGTGTTGTTGCCCGGCAGGCCCGAATCCAACTGCCAAAGGGTTTCAGGGCTGTCCTTTTTAAAAACCTGTAGCAAATCCTCTTCCAGCCCGAACGGACCGTCCTTATCCACCTCCAGGACCTCCGTAAGGGCATTCGACCATTCTTCCCGATACAGGTAAAACCTGGCCAAAAACGCAGTGACCGTCCAATAATTCGGTCTGTAATTGTCCGCTGCTTCCACTTGGGCCAATAATTCCTTTGCCAATCTCAAATCCTCCAAGATCAAGATGGAAAGTGGCTCCAAATCCATACGGCCTGCTTTACTGTTGATGTCAAAATTGGTCGAATCGATAAAGGGTACCGGACCGAACAGTTCCATGAGATGGAAATGAAGGAACGCCCTCAAAAAATAGGCCTCGCCCAGAAATCGATGGACATCCTCCTGTGCCAGTTCCGTGGAGTTTTGGACCCCCTCCAAAATACTGTTCGTTGCATAGATCAGTTCATAGGTCCCATCCCAAAGCCGCTCCACACTACCATTGGAGGATGTTAGACGGCCATTGGCAAATTCCTGTACTTCGGGCAATACATTGCTGTACAGGGTCAGTTCATCCGTGTAATGTCCCATTAGATAGGATAGTCCCGATACGGTCCCTGTAGTGAAGACATCCTCCCTTAGTTGGGAATGGATATGTGCAAAGGCAGCATCCACGGTGGCCGCTTCTTCGAAGACAACGCTTCCCGTGAGTTCATTGGTCGGGGGAGCTATGTCCACGAATTCCTCGCAAGACCCCAAAAAGAGCCCCATCATCAGCACCAAAAGTGAAGACCAATGGATTGTATGTATAATACCTCGTATTGTTTTATATGTAGATGTCATAGTTGTGTGATTAAAAGGTGAAACGTGTTCCTAAGGTGACCATGCGCAGCGGGGGCACTGTTGCACTGTTCTGTGTCTCTGGGTCCAATCCCAAATAGTTGGTCCATGTCCAAAGGTTCTGCCCCCTGAGAAAAAGCATACATCCCAGACCATTATCCTTCTTGGCCACCAGGTTATAGGACAGCGACACGGTCTTTAACCTAAGAAAGGAGGCGTCTGAAATACCTGCATCACTGGAAACATAGTTCCGATAGCTCTGTCTGGCCTCTGGGGACTGGCCCGCCGTAAACCGTTGTATATCGGCATCCGTTTCGGATGGCGTCCATCTGTCCATCACCTCCTTGGGCTGATTGGCCAATCCTCCAGGCGCCACACCTCCCGTTGACCAATAATTCCGTCCCAGTTGTTTGGAAAACTGGAACAGGGCATCGACGGTCAATTTGCCATAGGTCCATTGACTGGTGAACCCACCAAAGTATTTGGGGTCCAAACGTGCAATGGCTTCCCGATCATCCACACTGGTGATGGCCCCGTCATTGTTAAAGTCTTCGAACACATACAGTCCCGTTTCCGGGTCAACGCCATTGACTTGGTATACCTTGGCGATGTTCAGTGGTTCCCCTACTTTCAAACGATTGGCAAAGCTCGATCCTTCCAAATCGGGAAAAGACTCCAATCGGGTCTTGGGGATGGTCAGGTTAAGGGATGTTTCCCAGCTAAACCTTTCACTGTGGGCAATCAGGGCATTCAGGCCGAATTCCCAACCCTCGTTCAAAACCGTTGCATTCAAGTTGTCATTGACACTGGAGAAACCCGTGGTCGCTGGAAGGGGGATGCCGACCAATTGGTTGGAGGACGTATTTCGATAGTGGGCCGCATTCAGACGGATCCGATCTCCCAACATCCCCAATTCAAGGGCCACTTCCCGTTTTTCATTGGATTCCCAACTAAAATTGGGATTGAAAAGCCTAGTGGGGAAGATCCCAACGCTGTTCTGGTATTGGTCTATTCCAAAAGAATAGGTGTCCAAGTATTGGTAGTCCCCTATTTGATCATTTCCGGAGGTTCCCAAACTGGCCCGAAGCTTTCCAAAACTGAGCCACGGAACATGCTCCTTGAGAAAAGGCTCCTCTGAAAAAATCCACGCGGCACCAATGGCCCCAAAATTTGAAAATCGCTTTTCAGGGCCGAATCGACTGGAGCCGTCCCTTCTTCCGGTGAGGTTGAGCACATACTTTCCCTTGTGGTTCACATTGATCCGACCGAAAACAGCCTGGTACCGATACTGCTGGTTTACATCGGCCAATCCGATGGTGGTACTGGCCGCCGATATGTTCTCTATAAATCTGTTGTTGGAGAAACCAAGGGCCAACTGTGACAAACGTGCTGTCCTACGATCTTGAAAGGAAAGTCCGGTCAAGACGGTAACACTTGTATTTCCCAATGACAGCCCATATTCCAATTGGGGCTCCACGATCCAGGAGGTCCTCTTCCCGGTATTGTGAATCGCGGAAGAAGACTCACTGCCAATACCAAAGGCCGGATCAAAGATGGTGGAGGGGTTGGTGCGGATTTCCTTCAAATGGCTTTCGGTATATCCCAGATTGACCCTTGCTTTGAACCCATCCCACAATGTATAATCCAATGATGCATTGCTGACCATGGTCGTCGCATTGTAGCGAAATGTTCCCTGTTGCCGGGAAAGGGGATTGTTCCAAGTGGAGTTTTCCCAGTTCAAGCTGCCATCTGAATTATATAGCTCCGGTGCATTGGGCGCAAGGCTAATGGCCAAAAAGGTAATATCATTCGCGGGCAGGTCATTATTGTTCCACGTAAAATTATTGGACCATTGCAGGGAAAGCCTATCATCCTTGGAGGTGTAGCTTACTTTACCAAGCCCTGAAATCTTCTCGTTCCGGTAATCTCCCTTAAAGACACTGGTCTGACCATGATAATTAGTACTGAGCATAAAACGGGTACGCCCTTCCCCTCCGGTGATCGACGCTTGCAGGTTATTGACATAGGAGGTGTTCCCGAACAGTTCCCGCTGCCAATCTGTTCGTCTGTCCGGGTCCCATGTCCCATTGATATCGTAGGCATTAAAGGGCAAGGGATCGATACCATCATTGGCATAGGCTTCCGTCCGCATCAACCGATATTCGGGTGCATTCAAGACGTCCATGGTCCGGGAGGCCCGCCCAAGTCCACTTTCCAGACCGATGCTGACCCGGGTTCCCCTAAATCCTGTTTTTTTAGTGGTGATCAATACCACCCCATTGGCGCCCCGGGACCCATAGATGGCGGTCGCATCCGCATCCTTTAGGACTTCGATACTTTCTATATCCATGGGGTTGAGCGTGTTCAAGGGACTAAATCCCCGTCCCAACAGAATTCCGGAGGCCGCTTCCTCCCCTAGGGAAGAGGAATCGTACGGGACACCGTCAACAATGTACAAGGGCTCATTGCCCAGATCCCGTACACTGTTCCTTCCCCGTATCTGAATGGAAAAACCGGACCCTGCAATACCAGAGGTCTGTACAATTTCCACCCCGGGCATTCGTCCCTGCAAAGCAGCCAAGGGATTGGAGATGGGTTGTTTTTCAATCTCCACACTGGACACCTTCTCGATACTTCCCGTGCGCTCCCGCTCCGAGACGGTATAATAACCGGCATTGAGCACCACCTCGCCCAATACCGTTACATCCTCCTCCATGGTAACAATGACCTCTTCCCTGCCCGCAATGGGCACGGAAAGGGTCTTGAAACCCACCATGGAAAAGACCAGGACATCAGAAGGATCGGCATTAATGGTAAAGGAACCGTCCAAACCGGACATGGTCCCGATATGCTTGGATTCCACCACAAGGTTCACCCCGGCCAGGGGATTCCCCGACATATCGGTCACGGTGCCGGATACGGTGGCCTGTGGTGGTTCCAAGACAGTGCCCGCCTGCATATAAAAGGCACAAAAGGGCATTAAAAAAGCATATAGGAGCACGAACAGGGATGCCCTGCGCATGCGTTTTGTTATGAGTTGCATAAATTGAGTTCTTTTAATTAAAGCGTTAGTTATTCTCCACACTGCCCCATAAGTCACGGAAAAGCCGTAACTTCCAAAAGGACATCAAGGTTCGGACATAGGCCATCCTGTCCGGGTACAACCCATACCCAGAAAAAGGATTCCTAAACCAAGAAAAGACCATGGTTTCGTGATCGGGCCGGTTGCCCTAAATGTGTAGTTGTTGACTGTGGGACAAAAGGATATCGTGAACCGGAAAAATGTGTAACGTATATCCCACAACCGTGGCCTTGGGATTAAACGGGGTTCTTAGGCTTCTTTTTAAACAGGATATCAAACACCGAGTGCGCTGCCCCAAAAACAGGACAACAACACGCTGTGAACCCTACAAAAAAAAGCTGCCATAAGTTTCCCATAACCCAAAATGGTTGGGCGATGCCCCGAAAGGACCAAAGAAACCAAACGCTAAGAAGAAAGTTGCAATGAACCAAATACCCAAAAAAAGGCGCGGGACTCAACTTATCTAAATAGAGGTACTGGTGATACCGTGCAACGATAAGAGAGCCCACGCCCGGGTCGTGAGCCATCTGCTTATTGTCCTGTTGCAAAAATTACCAGTTTTCTATTTAAGGACTCTAAGCGAAAGCTTCAAATATTGTCTATACGAAGAATCGCAAATGTATGTATTCAGTTCCAAATATAACGAAATATAAAAATGTAATCCAAATGGCTTACATGTTTTTTTACAATTAAATGAAAATTGCAATATGGGTAAGCTAAAACCAGAGGATATTGCATTGAACAATAAAATTGCGCATAGAATCAAGGAATTGCGCATAAAGGCTGACCCTAATCAAAAAAGGTTTGCAGAAAACAATGATTTGGAAAGGCAAACTTTAAACAGGTGGGAAAGTGTCAATGACAACCGAGGAGTTTCAATACACACAATCAGTAGATTTTGCAGAATGGTTAATATAAGCCTAAAAGAATTTTTTGCTTCAGACTCATTTAAGAATCAATAATTCTAATTTCCTCGAACTAATTCCCTTTCTCATTTTTAAATTCCTTACAGAAATTCGCATTTTCCTTTTCTAGAAAATTCTTACATTTAGCATCAATACTCCCCCCAAAGATTTATTGAACTATAAGAAAGCTATGCTTTGCTTTAAAATGCAAAAGTTGGGCATAGCCAAACAAATTAGCCGTATATGCAGAAGAAAGTTGAGGGTATAATTTTTTAGCCACGATAAAAAATACTGAATGGGAAAATCAAACATTGATGTTAAAGACAATTACGAGTACTTTAAGGGTTTATGTTATGCCGAAAAAAATCTAAAAGCAAATCCAATAGTTCTTGAACCAAAAAGGAGTAACAGAGATTGGCTAAAACAATCTGAAAAAATAGAACACTCTACCATTGACGAAGACATCAATTTGGTTGTAGAAAAAAAAATCTCATTGTACAAATACGGGATTAAACTACATTGTCCAAATTTCACAGAAAAACCATATTTTAGGTTTGACTCTGATGGACCCGCTCACAGAAACAAAACTGAATTACCACTTCCAGAGCAAAAAATTACAACGCCACACTTCAATACTTATGATGAAAAAGGACAAGAGTATGCTTATAAAAGTGACGTGCTGAAAAACGAAGAAGATGCAAAGGCAATTGTTGAGAATTTGGATTTTGGAATAAGTCACTTTTTTCAAGAAACGAATATCAAAACCAATGGAAAAGAGGAATACCCTAAAATAGAGGTCAACGAACCAGAATTATTCGAAGTAAAACCTGAGAATGACCCATTGAATGGAATCGATTTTTTAGATTAGCGTAATGGATAAATTGTTAGACATATATCAAGCAATTAAAGATGATTTCTGCTCTCTTACAAGCTACAAGTTACGAGGTGAGAGTTTAGAAATAATCACCCCATTTTCTACTTTAAACAACAAATTTGTATCAGTTTTTATTAAAGAAATTAAAGGGAAATTTGTGATTTCTGATGCAGGATGGACTGATTTAAACTATTACGATGTTAATATTAGTGAAGAATCTGATGACATCATCGAAAGAATTTTCACTTACTATCAACAAACCTTTGGTATTTCTACAACATCTGACAAAGCTGGAACCTTACATTATTTCAAGACCTGTTCAAATTCACGAGATATTCCTGTCACTGTTTATGATTTAGCCAATTTTGTTGTTGGAGCCGTTAACTCTTTAGAAATTAGGTATAAGGATGAGAAAGAAGAAAAAGAGAGAGAAACATTCAGAAAAGATGCCAATACGTTTTTGAAAGTCCATTACGATGATAATGTCAAACTTCAAAAACCTTTAGATGATTTCAAAAACATTAGGTTCAATGCTCTAATAACCAAAAACTCGGATATATTTTTAGTTTCTTACGTTACTGGGAGTTCTTCATATTATTTCACAAACGATTTGAGAAAAACAATTGTGAATTTTGAAATTTCGGAAAAATCAAAATACCGTGATTTCATACGAGAAAAAGTCTCTATCATAAATGACGAAGCAGATGGTTATAATCCCGAGAAATTGAGTAGTATGATGGACTTGTTGAACGAAAAGGTTACACAAGAACCAATAAAATGGACTGAAAAGGAAAAGATATTGGAAATAATATAATAGAAGTCCCTTAAATAACATAACGATAAGCACTTGCTTCTTCTCGCCTACTTCTGAAAATCCTCGCGGATTTTATACTTGGTCTGTGCTTGTAAAGTTAAGTGCTAAATTGCTCAACTATTCATGGCTGAAACCGTTGTCGTTGTACTAAGCTGAAAAATTGAATGGATACAAAAGATTATTTTATTATCGGATTGGGAATTTTAGGTTGGATTTGGGGAATTATCCAATTTCGGCTTAATAGGAAATACCAAAAAGTGGACAAAGCGATTGAAAAGAGGTTTGAGGTTTATTCAAACTTTATGAATCAAATGGATGAAATGAGTATAAGTATGAGAAAAAATCCAAATGCGACTTATGGAATCTCGACCGAATTTATGGCTGAAATGCTAACTGGAGACGAAAACCGAATTAATAACGCATTGCTAAAGTTCAACGAAAACCTTTTGAAGACAACCAGAGACTCTTTGCAACCGATGATGATTGTGAATTCCGAACTGAATAAACTAAAACTCGTTGCGAGCGAAAAATTATTACCGAAAATTACTGAATACAAAACTTTAGTAAATGACTATACGAATGAATTCCAATCTGTTCTTAATAGCCTATCGACAAAAAATGACTTAGAATATAATGCAAATCAATTGCAAAGTATTGGGCACGAAGAAAGAGGAAAAAGAATGGGCGAACTTTGGCAGGAAATTGAATCTCTAATGAGAGATGAAATCGACTATTACAAAAATTAAAGACTAGCACAACAAAGATGGTTACCGTTCCTCCATCGGCGGATAGGTGCACAAGCCCTTGAAAAGCGAAAAAAGCATTTTTAAGGGTTTTTAGTTTTTGATACTAAGCCACTCTTTGATTTATTTATGAATGAACAAAGTGACAAATAACAAGGGATTGGATATCAAAAAACGATTTAAATAAGTATTTTTCCAATCAAAGCACATGCTAACTTGAATCGAATAAAGAAAGTACTTGAGTAGTAAGGAATTAAACAAACTTGACTTGCTGAGAAACTCGAAAAGAGTTACAACATGGTGAATGGCTATGTACAGAACAGGCAACAACCAAGATTGGAAGTGCTATTTGAAATTGCCAAAATCCTTGAAGTTGAAGTGAAAGACTTAATTAAAGAAGAAATAAACTAGATATATGTCAGAAGACCAGAAGAAAATACTTGAAAGCCAACTATGGGGAATCGCTAACCTGCTGAGAGGCAAAATCAGTGCGGACGACTATCGAGACTACATTCTTGGCTTTATCTTTTACAAGTATCTTTCAGAGAAGCAAACACTTTACGCCAATGAACTGCTTGTTGGTGAAGCGGTAACCGATTACAAAACTGTAACGGATAAAGAAACCTTAGACGCCATCAAGGAAGAATCTTTGCTGAAATTGGGTTATTTCTTAGAGCCTTCTCAACTCTTCTCGGTTTTAGCTGCCAAAGGAAATGCTGACATTGAAAGCGAAAGCAATTACATCTTGGAAGACCTCAAGTCTGTGCTTAATCATATTGAGCAAAGCACCATGGGTACAGAATCTGAAGAAGATTTTAATGCTTTGTTTGAAGACCTGGATTTGAATTCTACTAAAATTGGTAGAACCGTTGGTGCCCGTAATGAAATCATTGTTAAAATCCTGAATTATCTTGACAAAATAGATTTCAAATTAGAGGGAATTGATTCTGATGTCTTGGGTGATGCTTACGAATATTTGATTGCCAGATTTGCAGCAGGTGCAGGGAAATCGGCAGGTGAGTTTTATACACCTCAACAAGTTTCTAAGATTCTGTCAAAGATTGTAACCACAGGAAAATCTAAAATTAAATCAGTATATGACCCTACGTGCGGTTCAGGTTCATTGCTTTTGCGAGTAGCCAAAGAAGCAGATGTAAGTGAGTTTTATGGACAAGAATTAGGACGAACCACTTACAACCTTGCCCGAATGAACATGATTTTGCATGATGTGCATTTCCGTGAGTTCAACATTGTGCAGGAAGACACCTTGGAAAATCCGCAACACTTGGACAAACGATTTGAAGCGGTGGTTGCCAATCCACCATTTTCTGCTCATTGGAAAAGTGATGCCAACCCTCTTTTTAATACAGATGAACGCTTTAGCCAGTACGGACGATTAGCACCCAAAACCAAAGCCGATTATGCTTTTTTAACCCACATGCTTTATCAATTGGCGGACAATGGGATTATGGCAAGTGTGTTTCCGCATGGTGTGTTGTATAGAGGTGCTGCTGAAGGTCATATTCGCGAATACATCATAAAAGAAATGAATGCCTTGGATGCAGTAATTGGATTACCTGCCAATATTTTTTACGGTACTTCAATTCCTACCTGCATAATGGTGCTAAAAAAATGTCGTGAGGTAGATGATAACATTGTTTTTATTGATGCCAGTGGAGATAACTATTTCAAAAAAGAAGGCAATCAAAACGTACTTCGTAATGAAGATGTAAATCGTATCGTAAATACTTATCGCAACCGTGAAACCATTGAAAAGTATAGTTATGTAGCCACATTGGCGGAAATCGCTGAAAACGAGTATAATCTTAATATACCACGTTATGTTGATACTTATGAGGAAGAAACATTAAGGCCATTAAACGTGCTTTCAGAAAGTCTTGATACTATAGCTCAGGAATTAGAGGAAGTAAACCAAAGTATTCAAGATAGTTGCCAACATTTAAATATTCCATTTCCAAGTAGCGTAAATAGAAACCTTTTACTAGAATACAAAAAATCTGTTCAACGAGACCTATTTAATCAAGTAATAAGATTCCAAACGGAAAATGGAGAAAACCATCCTGATTGGCAAAATTATATTTTACAAGATATCGGAACTACTTACAATGGTTTAACAGGAAAAACAAAAGAAAATTTTGGTGAAGGTTTGCCTTACATTGGAAACGCCGGACATAGTATACCACCCTCGCCGGGTTAAAGTGACCATAGCTGGCCGGACGAAAGTGACCCACCCCCGCCGGGCCAAAGTGACCCACCTTTAGATTAGATCTATCTGTAAAAAGTC
>NZ_JARFVB010000022.1 GCF_029193885.1 Flagellimonas yonaguniensis
TCGCTCAGGGCCTCCAAAACGACCTTGAACTTGAACTCCGATGTAAACTTTCTTCGTTTCATTTGACAGTGAATTTAAGGTTAAAAATTAAACTTAAGCTACTGTCCTAATATTGGGGGGAATTATAAAGTTAATTCACTTACCTTAAAATCTAAATTTTCGGGTGTTACTAGCATATAAAGACTATCTAAGGGTAAGGTGTTTATGTTTTTAGTGTTTAAAGCAGCCTCATGGTTTTCAATGTTTTTTTTCAATACGTTTATATAGCGGTTGAGCATAGCAACATCATCCTGTAGCTCATAGCGCATTTCGGTTAAATATTGATAACCTATTTCGGTTTGTTTACGCTTTTCGTTCCAATTGTTGATCTGCAACGCTAGAAGAATTCCAATGACCACCAGTATGATCTCACCTATTGCATAGAGCAGGTATTTTTTAACTCGATTGGTATCCACTAATTTTTTTCTGGTTTTTCGAAATAATTTCATGTGTTGGTTTTGGTTGGGTGCCGACTATTTTTTTAAAACAGTTTAATCCTCTGATACATGGTTTTCAATTTGGGATATCAGCTCCTTGGCCATCTCTTTCCTGCCCTCCATTGAACTTAACATCATTTGTTTTCGATCTAAAGCATGTCTAATTCTTTGTCTGCCTTCAGTTGAAGTAATAACTCGTAACAACTTTTGCTTCCTCACGGATTCAGATTGTTTGTAATTTGGATTGTTTTTAATCTTAAAATATTGCGGAAGTTCCATTTGTAGTGCATCATGCCAAAAGTCCTCATCCTTATTGGTCCATTGCTCTTCCCAGGAAAATTGCTTTTCTACAAACTCAGCATCCGTAACGTAATATTCATTAATGGATTGATCCAACTCATTTGAAAACTGTAAAGTAGATATACTGGCATTGGTAATTTTATCAAAAGCCTGAGTGGTTAAAAGCAATCCCATTTGATTTATAGGAAGCATATAATACAATGAGTCTGATTTTGTATTTACAAAAAGAGAATCATTTAAAAGTTTTACACAATTATGGCTCTGAAACTCATAATTCTCAATATTTCGATTTAGCATAAGTGTGTCGGTGGCCAAATCTTGCACCATGTTTGTCAATAGTGTCCGAGCTCTATTGTTTTCGAGCCGGTTTTCGTTCCAATTATTGATTTGAAGTGCAATCAAAATCCCAACGACCACCAGAATAATCTCGCCAAAGGCATATTTAAGGTATTTGCCGGTTTTACCTTCATTGATGAGCGTTCTGCGGATATTTCTAAAGAATTTGATCATGGGTTAAAGGGTGGTTTTCAATTCATTTTCCAATAAATCGATTATTTTTTCAATGGTATATATCAAAACTTCATAAATGTGAGCGGTATAATTATTCGTTTCCTGTTTTAAGGTGACAATGTTCCAAAACTCCATGCTGTTCATCAGTTCATCGTAGTTGGTGTCGGGTCCTGCATTAATATATCCTTCTTTGGAACCATTGGTAGCAGTTTTACTATAGTTGATGTGCTTTATATAAAAAGGTTCAATATTGCTCACGTATGAATTCAGTGCCAATTCTGAAGCTTGACTTCTCAATGATCTTAGATCAAGCAGCCGCTCCAATTGCATTTTTAAAGAATCATTTGCTACGGCTACCTGCAAATCCTGCTTATAAAATTCATCCATAATGGGGAAAGAAACATTTACTTCTCCTGCAACTGTAAGGCTTCCCAACAAGCTTTTTAAAACAGGTATGGAATCCGGGTTTTTATCGGCTGTCATCCGTGCAATTCGATTAACATCCTGCTTAAACTTTAGAGCTCCTTCTTGATGGCTCTTGAGTACACGACTTTTTTGCCTCATCTCCACTAAAATTTTATCAAAATAGTTGTCCATCTTTTCTTGGGACCTTCTACTTTCATTCCAATTATTGATTTGAAGGGCTATCAATATCCCAATGACTACTAGAACAATTTCGCCAATGGCGTAGAGGAGATATTTGGAAAATCTATTTTCGTTCAACAATCGTTGACGTATTTTCCTGAAGAATTTGATCATTTGGTTAGGTTGAAACACCAAATTCGTTTATTTCTATCTTAAAATCAATAGGTTATATGTAATGATCTAACTTAATTATCAACAATCCAGTTAATTTTTAAGGATTTGCATGAATCTGTACACATCATTGGATAAAGAAAAAGGCCGCAAATTGCGGCCTTTTTAATGTATGTGCGTTCAGTTTATGCATCCTGTATTTCCCAACCTTCGCGGTAAGTGCGGGAAACAAACTGGTTGGCGTCTTCAAAGTTGGTAACTTCCATGTTGTCGCCATCCCAAAGGAGTTTTTTACGACCGTAGAACTCCATGTTACCTTCATCATTTTGTCTGCGCAACATATAGCTTCGTATAGCCAGGTTACCCATCAACACGGTTTCGGTCATGGGGCCAGCATAGTCAAACGAAGAAGTCAAACCTTGGTGCTCTTCACTGCCGAAGCCGGCTTTACAGGCATCCACCCATTTACGTTGGTGCCCGTATTCTGGTTCTTCCATTTCTTCGACCTCTGGGCCAAACTCCGTAGTGCCGTCGTTCAGGTACAATTTTGGTGTCAGTGGCGAACTGTCGTTGATGTTGGTGGAAATCACACCGTTTTCGCCATGAATCAATACACCATTGTAGCTTCCCGGGCCTCCAATATCACTGTCCGCAGGAATGATTTCCGGGTGCGAAGGACGTATTCCTCCATCACTCCAAGTCATCATCAACGGTGAACCGGTTTTTTCGGTGGCCTCATAATTTAAGGTAATGAACGAGGTTGCAGGACAACCCTCAGGGTTATAATCGGGATTCCACATTTGGGAGAATACGGTTCCCACGCTGCATTCTGCCGCAGTCGGATATTTGAGTTTCAAGGTTCTGTATGGAATATCGATCAAGTGACAACCTACATCTCCAAGGGCTCCTGTGCCGTAATCCCACCAGCCTCTCCAGTTAAATGGATGTAGGTTGGGCGTATACGGACGCATGGGGGCAGGGCCTAACCATAGGTCCCAATACAGGTCTTCTGGTTTTTTGCCGGGTTCTGGGCTTGGCATGGAATAGCCTTGTGGCCATACGGGACGGTTGGTCCATATTTCCACTTTACTGATGTTTCCCAGTTTTCCGGAATCCACCCATTTTTGGACCATGCCCAACAAGGGATTGGAACCGCCTTGGTTCCCCATCTGGGTCACTACCTTTTTGTCGCTTGCCATCTGGGTCAGCATACGGGCTTCGCTGATGTTGTGGGTCATGGGTTTTTGTACGTACACATGTTTGCCCCGTTGCATGGCGTAGGCCGCAGCGGGTCCATGTACGTGGTCGGGAGTACTGATGGTCACGGCATCGATATCCTTTACGGTATCTAGCATTTCGCGGTAATCATTAAAAAGCTTTGCCTTGGGAAAGCGCTCCACAGAGCGTTTGGCAGAGCCTGAAAAGTCGACGTCACAAAGTGCGACCACATTTTCACGGCCATTTACAGAGGCATTTGCAATATCGCTAGCACCTTTACCGCCCGCACCAATGGCGGCGATATTCAAGCGATCGCTGGGCGCCAAAAAGCCGGGTCCACCCATCACATGGCGGGGAACAATAAAAATACTGGATGCCAGCGCGGTGTTCTTGACAAAGTTTCTTCTACTTTGGGAGTTGGTTGTTTTTTTCATTTTTTGTTTACGATGTTTAGTTTCTATTTGCCAAACAAGATAAGGAAAAATGCACTGAGCACTGGCTAGGATTTTGTGATATGTGTAAAACTGGTGTGAGGGTATCTTGTAAAAATAAATGTTAGTCGCAGAACTTATTCCCTCAATTTCTTTAATCGGTCGATAGCGTTTTGATTTTTCGGGTTTAATTCCAACGACTTTTTGTAGTTGGAAATAGCGTTTACGTAATCTTTATTATGTAAATATGCTTCAGCCAAACTG
Source organism: Flagellimonas yonaguniensis (assembly GCF_029193885.1). Lineage (GTDB taxonomy): Bacteria > Bacteroidota > Bacteroidia > Flavobacteriales > Flavobacteriaceae > Flagellimonas > Flagellimonas yonaguniensis. The sequence goes on from NZ_JARFVB010000022.1 coordinate 3,956, forward strand.
TCATATAAATTTGCCGATTTTGGATAAAGATGTAAAGCCAACAATAAGACATTAACTCCTTGTTTTGCCTTTTTAGAATCAAAGGACAATCGAAGGCCTAACATGTTCAACATCCCTTCTTGTAGTTGAAGGTTTGGGTGTTTGGCAACGGTTTTTTCATATAGAGGAATTAAATTTTGATAGTTCTGTTTAAGTGCCAAATCGTTGAAATCTTTATAGGTAAAATCTTTCTCAATAGCCCTTTTGGTTTGTTTGGAAACCAAAGATTCGGAAAAGCCATTTTCAACAGGTTTATTTTCAATAAAATCCCTCGCCTTTTTATCATTCTTTAATGTCGCATTTAAAAACTGTAAAGTATGATGACAAAGCAAATTATAGGAAGTCATTATTTTATCATCGCTTTTATCTTGTCTTTTATCTCTGTTAGCGAACAAGACACCGAAAGAACTAAAATAGGAATGTGTTAGATCGTGAAATCTATATCTATAAATAGTACTGTATTTTAAAGAATCATATAATTGGAATTTATAGTTCAATTCTTTGGGAATTTTATCGCTAGTGATAACTTTTTTTGGAATCTCTTTTTGAGCAAAATGAATATAAGGAATAGTAAACCTATCCAAATTAAAGTAAGATGAATTTTCCAAGACAGGGTAATTGTATCTTTCGGTTCCATCCAAGCTTACGATTGCACTTATATTTTTGTTTTTCATAATTGTTATAGCGTTGGCCAACCCACCAAAGCTAAACCCCATTAATGCAATTTTTTCGGAATCTATATTTTTGTGATTTCGAATTTCCTTCAATAGAAATTCCACATCTCTGGATTGTGTTTCCATATCTTTTGTAGTTCCGCCTTCCAACCAGTGCGTATTTGTTCCCCTTGAAGGGCTTGATATCACGACAAAACCATTGCTGGCCAAGTATTCGAACAATGCAAAGTTCTCAATTGAAGAGGCTTGATAACTTGGTGCATAAACTACCACTGGAAAATTTTCGTCTAAATATGTTGGATTGGAAAAGGCATTTACTTTTTCAGAAAGATGCGACTTGTTTTGTGGTGTGTTCCATAAATATGGAAACCAATCCAACAGGAAATGGTTTGGTAGATTTTTCCATTCTTCCTCTTCCTTTAAAACCTCCAAATAATTTAAAACGGTCAACTGCTGGGAATCATCATCTTCTATTTTAGCAGGATACCAAATACTAATTGGAATTGGCCTCTCGATAAACCGGTTGTTAAACTCATTATGAATTCGGTAGGTTCTCGTGCTATCATCAATTGTATAATGCCTGAAGCCTACTTTATGTTCTCCTGCTTTTAGATTTATTCCTTTTAATGATGTCTGTCCATAAGATGTTGTGACTAGAACGATACAGGTTATACCTATTATTAATCGCATTATTTCTGAATTAGTGTTCATAGTAAAGATACAATCGTTGGAAGATTGTTACAGGTTTTTTGGCATGCAGGTAACTACAACAATAAACATTGTTTTAATGATTTTTAGCGACAGATAACGAAGTTCATTTAAAACCCTTGGCATACAATGGGGTAATTAGCTGATTTATGAGGAGTTGTCAACATACAGGAAAGTTTGGATTCCTGCTTCCGCAGGAATGACAAACCGTTATTTCTTCGACTCCACCAAATCCAGTTGGTCAACGCTCACATTGGTGGTGAACATGCCGTAGTTGACCACAGCTTTGCCTTTTTCCAAAGTGTCAATAGTGCCCACGGCCTTTCCATCCTTTAAGCGAACACGGTCGCCGATTTTAAACACGGGACGGGGTTTGTTCTTTTCGGCCTGGATTTCTTCCTTCTTTTTGATTTTTTTCTCGACCCGTACTTTCTTGATTTTTTGCTCCAGCTCTTGGGCCACCTGTTTCTTCTCTTGCTGTTTGGCCTTGGCTTTCTTTGCAGTGGTTTTTTTGCGCTTGCTGTTTTCCGTTTCCACAATACGGAGCATTTCCGAAATTAGTGGACGTTTCTTTTTATCAATAAAGTATTTCTCGGCAGCGGTATTCAATTTGTTGCCCAATTGAATCATGCGCTGATTGTGGTCGTACATCTCTTGGTAGCTCTCTAATTTGGATTTTATCTTGGAATTGAGCTGTTCCAAACGTTCGTTTTCCTCACGTGCCTTGGTTTCCTCTTCTTTGAGTTTGGAGCCCGTCTCCACCATTTTACTACGTTCTTTTTGCAGTTTGGCAATAGTGGCATCAAAACGGACTTTTCCGCGTTCTATCTTCTTTTTGGCCTTGTTGATCAAGGAGTAGGGGATGCCGTTCTTTTGGGCCACTTCGAACGTAAAGGAACTTCCTGCTTCACCCAAAACCAATTGAAAGGTGGGCTCCAGAGTTTTGGAGTTGAACAACATGTTGGCATTAGTGGCGTGCGGCAATTCGTCGGCCAAAGCCTTTAAATTGGCATAGTGTGTTGTGATGACTCCGTAGGCTTCCCGCTCGTAGAATACTTCCAGAAAAGCTTCGGCAAGGGCGCCGCCCAATTCGGGGTCGCTTCCCGTTCCAAACTCATCGATCAAGAACAAGGTTTTATCATTGCACTTCCTAAGAAAGTGATTCATGTTTTTGAGTCGATAACTGTATGTACTTAAATGATTTTCAATGGATTGATTGTCGCCAATATCTGTCAAAATTTTATCGAAAAAGCAAACGGAACTACGCTCGTGTACGGGAATGAGGATACCACTTTGAAGCATCACTTGAAGTAATCCTATGGTTTTCAGTGTGATACTTTTTCCGCCTGCATTGGGCCCCGAAATCACAATGATTCGATTTTCCTGATGCAATTTTATGGTTTGTGGCCAGGTCTTCTCGTTCTTTCTTTTGTTGGATAAATAGAGCAAGGGATGATAGGCGTCACGCAGAAACAATTCCCGTTCCTCATTGATTTCGGGCAACAATCCGTTCATCTCGTTGGCATATTTTGCCTTGGCTGCGGTAATATCGGTATCGGACAAATACTTTTGATACTCTTGGAGTAACTCGAGATAGGGGCGGATCTCGTCCGTAAGCTTGTTCAAGATGCGTTGAATCTCTTCCTTTTCCTCAAACTCAAGATTATTGAGCTCTCGGGTATAGGAGAGCGTGGCTTCAGGCACAATGTATACAATGCTTCCCGTTTTGGAAGTGCCCATTACGGTGCCCTTCACTTTTTTGCGGTGCATCGCTTTCACGGCCAATACCCTGCGGTTCTCCATTACGGACTCACGGATTTCATCCAAAAAATCAGAAGATTGATAACGTCCCAGTGCAGCGCTGAAGCTTTGATTGATTTTGCTCCGCACAGTATTGATTTGACTTCGGATATAGCAAAGCTCATCGGAAGCAGAATCCTTGATTTCCCCAAATTTGTCGATGACATCATCAATTGCGTCAGGTATTTCGGGATGCAATTCCAAAGCATTCACTTTATCAAAAAGCAGCGGATAGTATTCCTTGAACTTTTTAAAGAATTTCTGATGAATTGCCACCGTCTTATAGATGTCGCCAATCTTTCGAAAGCCGGAGATCTCCAAGGTGCTGTTGTCGATCTTGAGTAGTCCCAATTCGCTATTGATGTGGTCGAAACCGTGGTTGGGAATACGATTGTCATTGGAAAAAGACGCTAAATACTCCGAAGTCTGTCCCAGCACACTCATCAATTCCTCCTTGTTTCGGAACGGTTGTATGGACAGGGCATCTTCTTTTCCCAATTCCGTATTGCATCGCGCGGCGATTTGTGTCAATACCATTGGGAACTCTAGATCTTGGAGTGTTTTGGGGTGGATGTTTCGCATCTTTTTCTACTAGCAGCGCAAAGATAGGATTTTGATGTGTTTTTTGAGGCTTCCGTTTTTGGCAAAAACAATTCGCTTTGCGTACTTTTGGTTTATACCTTAATTCTTGACTAAAATCCAATTAAAAATGAGGAGCGACAATACCGTCATTTATATCATTGCGGGCGTTATACTACTGCATTTTGTTGTGGGCATTGGGTATTTGATCTATAAACTGACCAAAAAGAAGTAAAGTCATCATATGGACGTGAACATTGAGCCGAGTTGGAAAACACAATTGAATAATGAGTTTGAACAATCCTATTTCCAGCTATTGGCTGCTTTTGTGAAGCAGGAATACCAACGGAACACTTGTTACCCAAAGGGTAAGGACATTTTTTCGGCCTTTGACCATTGTCCGTTTCAAGAAACCAAAGTGGTAATCATTGGTCAAGATCCGTATCATGGGCCGAACCAAGCAAATGGATTGTGTTTTTCCGTAAAAGACGGTATTCCGCACCCGCCATCTTTGGTCAATATTTTCAAGGAAATCAAAACCGATGTGGAAAAACCCTATCCCAAAAGTGGTAATCTGGAACGATGGGCTGACCAAGGGGTACTCTTGTTGAACGCTACGCTGACGGTTCGTGCACATCAGGCAGGTAGCCATCAGAAAAAAGGGTGGGAGCAATTTACCGATGCTGTGATCAAAACAGTTTCCAGCGAACTGGAAGGTGTTGTTTTTCTGCTTTGGGGCGGATTTGCCAAGAAAAAATCATCTTTGATTGATAAGGCAAAACACCATATCCTAACATCGGGGCATCCTTCGCCATTGAGCGCCAATCGTGGATTGTGGTTTGGCAACCAGCATTTCAGTAAAACGAACAGCTTATTGGCCCAGATGGGCAAAGAGCCAATTGATTGGTAAAATGTGTCACTTCTCGTCTTTCGACTGCGTTCAAGATAAACTCAAGTAGAGAAGTGAATACAATCACTATTTGATTTATACGGTCTCGACTGCGCTCGACCTGACATCCATCTATTTCCAAAGGAATTTTGAAGCGTCCTTGAGTTCCTCGATCAAATTAAGGTCGTGCAACCTGGACTGCACTTCGTTTACCGTTGCTTCGGAGAGTTGTTTCTGTCCCCATGTGGTTTTGGACAACCATTCTTGAATATCCTCCAATTTTTGTTCGTATCGGTTGGATAGGGTCCTGTCGATACTTGGAATTTGCTTGAATTCAGCAGAGTAGGTGTTGATGATTTCCAAAACGTGTTTAAGTATGCCTTCATTTTCATCAATAAAAGTATTTGAAGCGGCAATCACAAAGCATGGCCATGGGGTAGGGCAGTCGCCCACACGTTTAAAGGTGCCATTGTCCACAAGGGGTTTTGTGGTAAAATGTTCCCACATGAAATAAGCGTTGGATCCACTTGTGAGGTTTTCCACGGCACCATCTAGGTTATTGATAATCTCAAATTCGAGCTTTTCCGTGTCCCATCCCTGGTTTTGGGCGTTAATGTAGGCCATTAAATGACTTCCGCTGCCCATTCGGCTGATGGCCACTGGGTCACCTTTTAAATCTGCAATGGAATTTCGTTCGCTGTCCGCATCAACGTGAATGCCCCAAAGCAGGGGAGAGGAGACATGTTCCTGAACAATTTTGCTGGGATTTCCTTGCGAGATGCTTTTGATGATACCCTCGGTAAGGATGATGCCCAAATCCGCCTCGCCATTCTGAAGCATTTGTGTCATTTTCCCTGTTCCTTCTGGAACGTCGGTCCATTCCAGTTGAATGCCTCGGTCTTCAAAAGCATTGTCTTCCATGGCCAAATGCCAAGGAAGGTTGAAATGTTCGGGCACACCGATTATTTTTATCGTTTTCATCTATTTGGCTTCTTTGTGGATTTAAAATTATGATTCCAACCGGTATTTTCCCAAAAATACACTTTGAAAAATTATACCAATTGACTTTTGGCAATGCATTTCAAGGTGTACTGAATCAGTTCATCAATAGTTTGGTGCCCTTGTTTGGAAAACTCGCCCGTAGCCCTATTGGCCAATATCGCATTGAGGGAAACAGCTCGATGGCCATGCAGTTTTGCGATTCCGTACATGGCGGCGGTTTCCATTTCCAAGTTGGTTATACGTGTGTTTCCAAAGGAAAAGGCCGCAAGTTTGTCGTTAAAGTCCTTAATTGCGGGTGTAATCCGAAGTGTTCTCCCTTGAGGGCCGTAAAATCCTGAATTTGTTCCTGTTACACCAAATCGTATACGATTTGAAGTAAAAATACCGGCTAGCTCTTTATCAAAATCAATCACGTAGGGATGGATGTTGTGCTTGTCCCAACCCAAGTATTCGGTCAGTGCTAGTTCAAGCTCTTTGTCCTTGATGTGTCCATGGTCATAAAAATGTAAAAGATTGTCAAATCCAATACCAGCGGTACTTATCAAAAATGAATCAACCGGAATGTCAGGTTGAAGCGACCCGGATGTACCGACCCGTATAAAACTGAGCTGTCTTTTTTTGCTTTTTATCTTACGAGTAGTGAAATCAATATTGGCAAGAGCGTCCAATTCATTAAAAGCAATATCAATATTGTCCGTCCCAATACCTGTGGAGATAGCGGTTATCCGTTTGCCAGAATACACACCTGTATGCGTGACAAATTCGCGTTTGCTTTTTTGTACTTCGATGGAATCAAAGTATTTGGAAACTTCATGTACCCGTTCAGGGTCTCCAACTGTAATAATAGTGGAGGCGATGTCCTCGGGGAGAAGATTGAGATGGTAAATGCTCCCATCAGGATTCAGAATAAGTTCTGAATTACCCAGTGATGAGCCCATTTATTACAATTTTAGGATTCGACCTGTATCTGTATTGTACAAGAAGTTATACTTTAAGGAACCACCCAGATACATTTGATTATCACGAAGTTCTGAATAGTAATTAGCTTCTTGCTTTAACACATCCAACCCTTTTTTGGTCAATTTGACAGGGTCAAACGAACTGAACAGGGGTTTTAAAGAGGAAAGCATACGTTCGTACTGTGTATCGCCAAAACCATAAAAACCTTGATCGGTCAATAAATCTTTCATTAATTCATTTTTGGACTTCGGCTTGTGTTTCTTGGCCACTTCCAAAATATGGTTTTCCAAGTCGTTGAGTCCATTTTTAATGGTTGGGAATCGTTTTAGATGCGTTTTCAATGCATCCGATAGGTATTCGAACTGGAAATCGTTGTTGGCGATTTGGTTCTCCAATCGAATAGGATTGTCGCTACAATACAGTTGCCAGATGTAATCGGCATATTCTATATCGTCTTGTGAAAGTACTTTTCTAGTTTCGTAGAGTTCCATCAACCTGTCGTCGTTGAGCTCGTTCAGACCGTAAAGTTTAGTGGAACCTTCCACTTTGCCACTGCACACCAAAGAGATTTCGGCGTGTCTTCTGTGTTGTTTCAACCAACTGATCACAGCCAGCATATTGATTTGGCAAAAAAGATCGTATTCGAACCAAAGAACAATCTGGTCCTGTTGTTTGTGGTTGCAAAGTGATCGATATTCCTTCAGGGTTTTTTCGATAAACCACGATTTGGAAACCTTGTAGTTCTTGTTTAGGAATTCGAACCTTGTTTTCCAGAAAGATTCGCTTCCTACGGTAGAGAGGGTTTTGCCTTCGCAAAGCATTTCCCTCCAGGTAATTACATCACCTTTAAATTGCAAAGATTGTAATCTAGACGTGAAACTGTCCCCGTTGGTTATGTGCAACAGTGATTTCATTTTCAGCTCAGTTTTCGTTGGTTAGGAATAATAAAAGTAATGTTTAAAGCAGGAACACAAAAATTTTTTCACAAAACATTGTTATTTGTGCCTATTTTTTAACATGTGCAAAAAAAACAATTCAATTCTTTGCAGAATTAGCATTTATCCACCTACACGCTTGACTGAAAAGCCATTTTCCTTTAGGAAATCCATGATTTTATCACGGTAATCGCCCTGTATGATGATGGCTTCGTTTTTAAAGCTCCCGCCTACGCCCAAGAGGGTTTTCAGGTCTTTCGTCAGTTTTTTAAAGTCACCATCAGCTCCGTTGTACCCTTGCAGAATGGTTACGGGCTTCCCTTTTCGTTTTTCGTATTTACAGATAATGGGGTCGTCCTGCAGCCAATAGGGGGATTTCTCTTTTTCATTACCGGGCTCTTCTTCTGGTACATGGTCTGGAAATAAATTTTTGAGTTGGTCTCCTAAATCCATACTTACTTTTTAATCAGTCCCAGTTCAATCAGTCTTTCATGCAAATACCCGCCCGCGGTAATATCCTCGAAAGCTTTTGGATGTTCGGCATTGATACAGTTTTCCAGACAATTGAGGGGCATGTCGCTCACTGGATGCATGAAAAACGGAATGGAATACCTGGATGTGCCCCAAAGTTCCTTGGGGGGGTTCACAACTTGATGGATGGTGGATTTTAGCTGGTTGTTGGAAAGTCTGGACAACATATCCCCAACATTGATCATCAATTGGTCGGGTTGGGCGATGGCATCCACCCAATTCCCTTCATGGTCTTTTACTTGAAGTCCTTTTCCGTGGGCGCCCATCAATAAAGTAATCAAATTGATATCGCCGTGTGCAGCAGCTCTGACAGCATTTTTGGGCTCTTCGGTAATGGGCGGATAGTGGATCGGTCTTAAGATGGAATTCCCATTTTTAATGTAATCATCAAAATAAGTTTCCTCCAAGTCTAGATGCAATGCCAATGCTCGCAACACGTATTTTGCGGTTTTTTCCAACATTTTATAGGTTTCCTTTCCAACTCGATTGAAATCGGGAAGTTCTTCCACACTAACGTTGTCCGGATATTCAGCTTCCAGTTCCGGATTATCTTCCACATATTGGCCAAAATGCCAAAACTCTTTCAGGTCACCTTCTTTTTTGCCTTTGGCGTGCTCTTTTCCAAAGGAAGTGTATCCACGTTGTCCTCCAATGCCCTCAATTTCATATTTGTCCTTTGTTTCCTGGGGCAGGTTGAAGAACTTTTTGATTTCAGCGTACAGGTCTTCGACCAGTTCATCGGATAAAAAATGCCCGCTTAGGGCCACAAAACCGATATCCTCGAAAGCAGCACCTATTTCTTTGACAAACTTTTCTTTTCTTTTTGGGTCGCCCGAAACAAAATCTTTCAGGTCCACACTTGGAATAGCGCTCATATTGTCTTCTTTGATGTTAGACCAAAAATAGGGAATAAAGCTGAAGGTTTTGGAATTTTAAGTTGTTTTGAAGGGCTTTTTACTACATTTATCCAACAGAATTTTATGGTATGAGGTATCATGTTGGCAGCTTGGAACACGAAAAGTTGCTGGATTTATACAAAAGCATGCTGAAGCCCAGAATGATAGAGGAAAAGATGTTGATTCTTCTACGGCAAGGCAAAATTTCAAAATGGTTTAGCGGTATAGGACAAGAGGCCATCTCCGTGGGGGTTACCAAGGCACTCAAAGAAAGTGAATACATCCTCCCCATGCACCGAAATCTTGGGGTATTTACTTCGAGAAACATTCCTTTAAACCGACTTTTTGCCCAGTGGCAGGGTAAGCAAAGTGGTTTTACCCAAGGTCGGGACCGTAGTTTCCATTTTGGAACCCAAGAATACAAAATTGTAGGAATGATTTCCCATTTGGGACCCCAATTAGGAGTGGCCGATGGAATTGCATTGGCGGATATGCTCCGTAGAAAAAAGCGTGTCACTGCTGTTTTTACTGGCGAAGGCGCGACCAGCGAAGGGGATTTCCATGAAGCCTTGAATGTAGCTTCGGTATGGAACCTTCCTGTATTGTTCTGTATTGAAAACAATGGATACGGGCTTTCCACGCCCACCAACGAACAATATAATTGCGAACATTTGGCAGATAGGGCCAAGGGGTACGGCATTGAATCCAGAATTATTGATGGAAACAACATTCTTGAGGTGTTTGCCAAGGTGGACGAATTGTGCAAGGCTATTCGACGAAGGCCAAGACCTGTGTTGTTGGAATTCAAAACGTTTCGGATGCGCGGGCATGAGGAAGCCAGCGGCACCAAGTACGTTCCGGATAAGCTGATGAAAGAGTGGGGCAAAAAGGACCCTATTTCCAATTACGAAAGTTTTTTGTTGGAAGAAGGAGTGCTTACCGAAGAAATCATCGAAGAATACAAAGCAGAAATCACGGATGAAATCAACACCAATCTACAATTGGCTTTTGATGAACCTGAAGTTACTTCTGATCAAAGCAAAGAGTTAAAAGAGATTTATAAAGTATTTGATTATCAAAACATTGAACCTGAATCAGATTCAAATGAAAATATACGGTTTGTAGATGCTATTTCCCGAGGATTGGAGCAATCCATGTACAAGCACAACGAACTCATCATCATGGGGCAAGATGTGGCGGATTATGGAGGGGTATTTAAAATAACCGAAGGTTTCATCCCCAAATTTGGCAAGAGCAGGGTGCGGAACACGCCTATTTGTGAATCCGCAATTGTTTCCACGGCCATGGGATTGTCCATTAACGGTATGAAAGCCGTAGTGGAAATGCAATTTGCCGACTTTGTGAGTTCTGGGTTTAACCCTATAGTCAATTATTTGGCCAAAGTACATTATCGATGGAACGAAAAAGCAGATGTGGTCATTAGAATGCCTTGCGGAGGCGGAGTAGGAGCTGGCCCCTTCCATTCACAGACCAATGAGGCCTGGTTTACCAAAACCCCGGGCTTAAAAGTAGTGTATCCTGCGTTTCCCTACGATGCCAAAGGGCTATTGAATACAGCAGTAAACGACCCAAATCCAGTATTGTTTTTTGAGCACAAAGGATTGTACAGAAGTATAAAGGGAGGTGTGCCCACTGATTATTACACCTTGCCTTTTGGTAAAGCAAAGCTTTTGAAGGAAGGAGATTCCATATCCGTGGTCACTTATGGGGCTGGAGTACATTGGGCTTTGGAAGTTCTGGAAAAACATCCAGAGATTGATGTCGACTTGATTGATCTGCGGACACTTCAACCTTTGGATACGGAGGCTATTTTCAATTCGGTAAAAAAGACTGGAAAATTGATGGTGCTCCAGGAAGATACCTTGTTCGGGGGTATTGCAAGCGACATATCGGCCATGGTCATGGAGAACTGTTTTGAATTTATGGACGCTCCTGTAAAAAGAGTGGGTAGTTTGGAGACCCCGGTACCCTTTGCCAAATCACTTGAAACATCCTATTTGCCTAAAAAGAGGTTCGAACAAGCCTTGGTCGATTTATATCGGTATTGAAAGATCGATTAAGCTTTTTTTAATAATTTAGTGGACCAAAATAATTCTTTGATTTTTTCAGAAAATAAATTAACCATTAACTTAATACCTATGATGAAACGATCACTCTTATTGATTACAGTGGTGGGACTTTTGCTCTCATCCTGTTCCATTTCCAAAAGCGCTAGAACACAGCGAAACCTGTTTAGCGGCACTTGGAACTTGGACAATGTCTATTACGAAAACGCCTCTGGAAACTTTAAATCCACCATTTTCAACGATGCCGAAGATATCTGCTTCGAGGATAGTGAATGGTTTTTCCGTGACAACAACAGTACTGGGCGCTACACCATAGCCCAAAGTTCGCTTTGCCAAGGAGGAGACCGTTTTTTTAGATGGTCCGTGGTAGAGCCTGAACAAAATTACCAGAGCCAACTTCAATTCAAGTTTATTGATGAAAACCGAAAAGATATTTCGGGTGGATATGGATACCGTTTGAACGTTGTCAGTTTATCCGAACAATCCATGACGCTTAAATCCAATGTTTCAGTTGACGGTCAACCTGTGACCATAGTTTATGAATTCTCAAAAAAATAATTACATGAAAAATATAGTATTAAAAGGGGCAACGGCTTTTTTGGCGTTGACCATGATTATTAGTTGCGATGCTATTCAAAATGCCAACAACACCCAAAAAGGTGCTGCCATTGGTGCAGGTGGTGGTGCTGTCATCGGTGGTATAATCGGTAATAATGTTGGAAAAGGAAATACAGCTTTAGGTGCTATTATTGGTGCGGTCGTCGGTGGTGCTGCCGGTGGATATATTGGTAATCGTATGGATAGGCAGGCGGAACAAATTGAACAAGAAATTCCAGGTGCGGAAGTACAACGAGTTGGCGAGGGAATCAATGTGACCTTTAGTGGAGAGAATGGTGTGTATTTCGATACCAATAAATCGGATGTTAAAGGAACTTCTGCAACTACTTTGGATAAATTGGCCGGAATTTTCAAGGAATATCCAAAAACCAACATTTTGGTGGAAGGACATACCGATACCGATGGCGCAGCGGAATATAATTTGGGACTTTCTCAACGAAGAGCACAGGCAGTAACAGATTATTTAGTGGCCAAAGGTATCTCAAGCGGAAGGTTCACTACCAAGTGGTATGGTGAAGAACAACCTGTGGAAAGTAATGAAACTGCAGCGGGTAAAGCTGCAAACAGACGTGTGGAGCTGGCTATTGTAGCTTCTGATGAATTAAAAGAAGAAGCTTACGAGCAGACTGAAAATTAAAAGCTTATCATATTAAATACATGGAAGCTCGGTTTTTGCCGGGCTTTTTTGTTTATAGATGTTAAATAAACCATTAAATGTGAGTTAAGCCATCAGTATTTGCAGGAATTTATTTAACTTAATGGGTGTCAATTCGTTAATCCTATAAAACTTGTGGACTTATGGAGCATACCACCCAAAATAGTATTGAACAACAAGAACTACTGGTGCGGGTGGAAAGAAACAACAGAATGGTACAACGTCTTTCCGAAAAACTAAGTTCATATACCCACGAACCCAAATGTCCCCAACGGTTCGAAAAGTTTTACGAACTCAATAAAAGCATCCAGAACTACAAAGACCACCAAAAACGGATAATGTCCAAAATAAGGCAGCAACAATTGCATTTGATAGAAGGGAAAAGCAAGGAAGTGGAATACCATTTACAGTTGTTTAAAAAATTGGAAACCGATTTTGCATCCTATTTGCTCGATTTGAATAAACCACTTTGATGCACCAGGCAAAAAATAATAGACTGAAATTTCCCCCAGACATACTTTGCTCCAAGAAACATGCGTAATATTGCAGGGCAGTTAAACGGTCCTATTACCATGGTAAAATCCTCTAACTCTGCTCTCGTCATCATGGCTTTTTTTGCCATCTATGTCATTTGGGGCTCCACCTATCTTCTGAACAAAATAGCCGTCATGGAGCTGGAGCCGTTTATGCTGGCCAGTTGCAGGTTTACCTTAGCTGGAATTTGTATCTTCATTTTGGCCAAGATCATGGGGATACCCCTTCGAATCACTAAAAAACAATTGCTCAACACCTTAATTGCCGGAATACTTTTTCTTAGCGTTGGAAACGGTTTGGTGGTTTGGGCCTTGCGTTATGTGGATACAGGCTTTGCGGCCTTGGAAATCTCTTCCCAACCCCTCATCATCCTTATTATGATGCGAATCCTGCAAGGAAAAAAAATACAGCCTATGTCCGTGGTCGGGGTGGTTTTTGGGGTAATCGGTATTTATTTGTTGGTAAGCCAAAAGCAAATCATAACCCAGGAAGAATCCATTGTGGGCATGATCATGATTTTTTTCTGTATGCTCTGTTGGGCCTACGCCAGTCTGTTTGTGGCCAAAGCTGACCTACCCACCAATTATTTCGTGAACACAGGATATCAAATGTTCTTTGCCGGGATTGTATTAAGTTTGATGAGCCTCGGCTTTGGGGAAGAATGGTCTTCGCCCTTGGCATGGAGTGGTAAAGTCCAGATCGCGATGTTGCTGCTTATCTTTTTTGGAAGCATATTGGCCTTTACCTCCTTCAATTATCTGCTCAAGGCCGTTTCCCCAGAGAAAGTGGCAACATCCACCTACGTTAATCCCATAGTGGCCTTATTGCTGGGATGGTATTTTCTGGACGAACAGATCACGCTACAATCCATTATAGCTGCAGCCATTCTTTTAACAGGCGTGTATTTCATCAACACCAAAAAGACATTGGCCATTTTTGAGCGCTTCAAACGTTAAGACGCCGTTATTTGTCTCGGAATTGATCTGGTAATTTTGTAATTTACTGGGAGTTAATATGTTTGATTATGAAGTTTGCCCTCAAAATTGGAGTTTATGTGCTATTGTTGGTGTCCGTGGCCTGCGCATCGAGCAAGGACAAAGCATCGCCTGAAGAAGTAGCCGCTTTGGACAAGATGATATCCGATCAGCGATTTGAAATAAAAGCCATTTGGGCACAACCTATGGCAAGCCAAGGTTTGAACAGTATAGCCAATGCAGGGCTATTGCCTTTGGGCAGTACCGCCAGCCAAATAGATATCACGAGTACCGGTGGATATTTTCGTATGGTGGGCGATAGCGTCGAGGCCGACCTCCCCTTTTTTGGTGAACGCCGAATGGGTGGGTTTTACGATCAAGATAAAGCGGGAATCAAATTTGAGGGAATTCCCAAAGACCTTACCTTCTCTCCCAATAAAAAAGACAATGGACAAACCATGCGGTTCCAGATTAGCCAAGATTCCGAGAACTTTCAGGTTTTTGTGCAGCTTTACCCCAGTGGAAAAGGGAGACTTACCGTTTCCAGCACACACCGCACCAATATTTGGTACCAGGGACATCTATCCGAATACAAGGAAGAAGAGTAGATAGGCTCAAGAGGTAAGTTCAAGTACAAAAACATTCGCGATGGTTCGTGAAATTGGTATCAAAAAGACAAAGAACCAAGACCGCTACACATAAGAACAGACTACCGACATCGAGTATCAAGAGTTAGGTTCAAACACAATAACGGAGTAACAAAACAACCCAATAACTTAATAGCGGAACAATCAAATTCCATAATTCCTGACTTTCGGACATTGGCCTATAATATTAAACCTCAAACTTCCTCTTTCCATCATTTTGTCATAGCTTTAATGGTTTAGAAACCAAAACACCTGAAAATCGATATGAAAATCTACACGTTGACCCAAAGGTCAACACTGCTGTTGATGCTTTTTGTGGTATTTGTGGCCTGTAAAGAAGACAAGGAAACCCAAGATGAAGAATCAACCGAAGAAGTAGCGGAAAACACGGAGGAAACACCAAAGTATACCGGGGATTTACCATTGGACCGTCTCAACCTCCCCGATGGATTCCGTATAGATGTGTATGCGGAAAATATTGAAGGAGCACGTTCCATGGCCATGGGAGCAGACGGTACACTGTTCGTGGGCACCCGAAACGAAGGTAATGTTTATGCCCTTAAGGATACCGATGGCGATTACAGGGCGGATGAGATCTACACCATTGCTTCCGATTTGGAACAACCCAATGGCGTGGCGTTCAAAGATGGTGATTTGTATGTGGCCGCTGTGAGCCGCATGTTCAAGTATTCGGGTATTGAATCACGATTGGATAATCCACAAGAGCCGGAATTGATCTATGATGATTACCCGACCGAGTTCCACCATGGTTGGAAGTATATCGCCTTTGGCCCAGATGATAAACTATATGTCCCTGTTGGGGCACCATGTAATATTTGTGATAGTGCTACGGTGGATAAGCGTTACGCATCCATCACTAGAATGGATCCCGATGGCAGCAATAGGGAGATAGTGGCCCACGGGGTTCGAAACACTGTAGGGTTCACTTGGCATCCCGATACTGATGAATTATGGTTTACAGACAACGGTAGGGACATGATGGGAGACGATGTGCCTCCTGGGGAATTGAACAAGTTGACCGAGGTGGGCCAGCATTTTGGTTATCCATTCTGTCATGGCGGCACTGTAAAAGATCCGGAATTTGGCGACCAATATCCCTGTTCCGATTTTGTGCCTCCGGTACAGCCTTTGGGAGCACACGTAGCAGCCTTGGGTATTAAGTTTGGCAAAGGCCCTATGTTTCCCGATTCGTATACAGGACAGGCATTCTTGGCAGAGCATGGTTCTTGGAACCGTTCCTCCAAAGTGGGGTATAGGGTGACCTTGGTAAAACTGGAAAATGGAGAAGCTGTAAGCTATGAACCCTTTATTGATGGGTGGTTGGACGAAGAATCGCAGGAGGCCTTCGGTAGGCCTGTGGACTTGCTTTTTCTCGAAGATGGTTCCTTGCTCATCTCCGATGATGAAGGTGATGCCATTTATAGGGTAACTTATAATGGATAGGTTATATCAAACTAAGCTCGCAGCGTATTTTGATGAAAAATCTGTCACTTCGAGTGATTTTTGAAGAAAATTGTATCGAGAAGTGCTAGGTAAGGGTTGAAAATAAATAATACGTAAGGTTCTCGATACATTTTTATTTCCACTTCGTGGAAAGAAAAAACTCGAACTGACGGTAGTACCATAGTAAACTCAAAAGGCACTTTGGGTCAAATCAAATACCGAAAGTATCTGGGGATGGGCATTTGTTCCATTTTCCAGGTACTTTTTTTATTGTCTTTGTCTGTTACTTCGATAAAATAGTAGTGGGTGCCTCCTTCTGAGTGGGGAGGAATGTGTTCCACGGTAAAGACCTTGTCATTACATATAAAGGTGTATTCCACCGTTTCCCCATTGTTGTTTTCCGTGACCTGCCCATCGTTCAGGACCAAATCAGGCTTGCCCAAAATACTGTTGCTCTTATGCCAGCAGAGATAACGTATCTCGCCTGTACGTAGTCGGTCTATTTTAATGGTGTACTGGCTATCGCCAAAATAGGCCAAAACACATTCAATATCGGTGGCTCTCCAATAGATGGTCAAGTAGCTTTAAGTAGGTTTAGGATTGGTTCAACGCCAATATGCCTTCCGTATTGTAGCTAAACCCTGTTTCTTTTTCCCCATTGTGCGCCCATCAGCCAACCGACCATGAAAATAATCCATCCCAACAATACCAAACATATTATCTGTAAGGTGTTTATGGTTTCAAGTGTAGTCATAATCTTATTTTTCACTAAACTACAGGTTACGCAATTATTTTACACACGCAATTGACGAATGCCCCATTTGAATTGAGGGATGGCCTATTTCAAGCAACATAATCCCATAGTGGATAAAAAACCATGGGAAAAACTGTCCATTCAGTGGCGAAGTCCGTCCATTTTTTTACCCATGGCATTGCCGCAACTTTGTTCCATCAAAATTTAAGTTTAATCAGTTAAAGAAAAATATCATGAAGAATGTAATGCGAACACTAACACTGTTCTTGATTACCGTAACGGGCGTGTATGCCCAATTGCCAGAACCGGGTTTTACCATTGACGAAACCACCGCCATTGTCATTACCGATCCACAAAATGATTTTCTTAGCCCCGATGGTGTGGCTTGGAGCGCCGTGGGACAAAGTGTTCAGGAGAACAACACCATTGAGAACCTGGAGGCCATTTTCAAACTGGGAGAGGAGTACAACATTCCCGTATTCATTTCTCCCCACTATTATTACGAGCACGATCATGTGTGGAAGTTCGAGGGAACCCTTGAAAAATTGATGCATAACATCAGCATGTTCGATCGTGGGGACCAATTGAACGTAAAAGGTTTTGAAGGTTCCGGGGCCGATTGGTTGCCTCGTTACAAAAAGTACATCAACAAGGATAGGGTGGTGGTGACCAGCCCGCACAAGGTGTTTGGTTCCGAATCCAATGATTTGGCCTTACAATTGAGAAAACAAGGTGTGGACAAAGTCATCTTGGCAGGAATGTCCGGTAACCTGTGTGCCGAATCCCACATGAGGGAATTGGTGGAAAACGGTTTTGAAGTAGCCGTTGTGGGTGATGCCACTGCATCTGCCAAATTACCTGGATTGGATGGCGACCAAGCTGCCCAGACCAATTATAAAATGATTTCCAGCCGTGTATTTACCACCGATGAATTGGTAAAGGAATTGAAAATGCACCCGATGAAATAAAACGCAAGAGTGTTTGTGATGTATGATGATGCTGTTGATTGACGAGGGGTCAAACCATAGGTTTGGCCCTTTGTTTTTTTTTAATACAGGCAAGTTAATTCCTAATGCAAACTGCCCAGAGGGATGTCTGAAAAGTAACTTTCCGTCAACCTGGACTTGTTTCAGGTTCCCATGATTGTTTATTCGCCCAAAGGATGGGGTTCTGTAATGAATTCAGAGTGACGGATTTTCGAAATTCGTTAAACAGCTTCGTTGTTTTTGGCTGATGTTCAATGGATTGACCCCTCAAGGGGAAAATTGTCCAAGGACTTGCGACATCTGTCCATTTTATCCAAGCCAGCATCACCGCACCTTTGTATCGTCGATAATGACAATTGAATTATTCATTAAAAAACAGAAAGTTATGACACGTTTACAAGCATTAGATCCAAAGGAAGCTACCGGAAGATCAAAAGAACTATTTGAAGGTATCCAGGCCAAATTGGGCATGGTGCCCAACATGATGAGAACCATGGGGAACTCCTCTGTGGTTTTGGAAGGCTACTTGAACCTTAGCGAAATCTTGGGCAAAGGATCATTGGGCGGAAAATTGGGCGAGCTATTGGCTTTGACCGTAGCAGAGAACAATGCCTGCAACTATTGTTTGTCTGCGCACTCTTTTATCGGTGAAAAATTGGTAGGTATCGATACAGAGACCCTTGAAACCGCTAGGGAAGCCATCAACAACGACCCAAAAATCGCTGCTGCGCTTCAGTTTGCAAAAACCTTGATCGAAAAGAACGGACGTGTTTCCGCCGAGGATGTGGACACCGTAAAAGCTGCCGGATATACAGATGGTGCCGTAGGGGAGATCGTGGCACACGTAGCCTTGAACATCTTTACCAACTATTTCAACAATACGGCCAATACCGATATTGATTTTCCAGAAGTGAAAGCCAAGATCAACCCAGATTTCCCAGTGGCCGAAGCTACACTATTGAAATAATCATCAACCCTTTAAAATCATACAAATGAAAACGTTTAGAAATCTATTTCTTTTTGGAATCCTATTGTTTGCAGCCATCAGCATGCAGGCACAAACCCAACCGGTAGACGATAATGGTCTTGCCATTGGCGGCTACGATGTTGTGGCCTACTTTTCAGGTGGCGCAAAAAAAGGTAGCAAAAGCTATATGGCCAAGCACAATGGTGCTACTTATTACTTTTCTAGCAATGCCAACAAAATGGCATTTACTAAAGCACCTGAAAAATATTTGCCACAGTTCGATGGTTGGTGTGCTTGGGGTGTGGCCGCTAAGGACACTAAGTTCCCCATCAACCCGGAAACCTTTGATGTAATGGATGGTAAACTGTACCTGTTCTTCAACGGACCTTTTAACGGAGAGCCTTTCAATACATACGAAGATTGGGCACAACGTACTTCGGAGCTAAAAAAGGCGGCACACGCCAAATGGCCCAAAGTAAAGAACAGCAAGTAGTTTTAATTAGCTAAGGGTAGGGCCCCGCCATAGGTCCTGCCCTTTTTTTGTTTTTGAAAAATTACAACCATGGAAATAGAAAAAAAATATCCCTTGCCTCCATTTACCGAGGAAACCGCACGGGAAAAGGTGCAATTGGCGGAAGATGCCTGGAATAGCCAAGACCCCGAAAAGGTAAGCAAAGCGTACACAGTGGACACCGAATGGCGCAATCGTTCCCAGTTTGTGAACGGACGTGAGGAAGTGGTCGCCTTTTTGACGGAAAAATGGCAAAAAGAAAAAAATTACAAACTGCGAAAGGAATTGTGGGCCTTTACCGACAATAAGATTGCAGTTCGTTTTGAATACGAATACCAGAATGCCGAAGGAGCGTGGATCCGCGCGTATGGAAACGAGAATTGGGAGTTCAACGAGCATGGGCTTATGCAAAAGCGCTATGCCAGTATCAACGATCTGCCGATAGACGAATCGGAGAGAAGACTTTAGTCAAATGTCAGGTCGAGCGCAGTCGAGACCGCTCAAAAGTAATTAAGACAAAAGACTTCTCGACTGCGCTCGAAGTGACAGACTTTATAGAAACCGTCAGGTCGAGTTTTTTCAAAATGAAAAAGTACCTGCCTGCCGGCAGGCAGGTCGAGAACAAGGTTTTCCGAACATAAAAAATCATTTCTCGATACAATTTTTGGCCCTCGGTCCAAAAACCACTCGAAATGACGAATTTTTATTGAATGCACTAGGATAAAAACACATAATCAAAAAATGGACATCTACAACACCAACACGCTCATCGACGAACAGACCGGCAACCTGGCCTTCAAACTCTCCACTTTTGAAGATAGCTGCCAGTTCTGCGATACGCACCGGTTTAATTACTATTCTTTGATATGGGTAAAAAAGGGGAGGGGTACCGCCCAAGTGGACTTTTCGGAGTACACGTTTACGCCAAATACCTTATTTGCCGTAACGCCCTATCAACCTTTTACCATAACCGAGGAAGAACCGTTGGAGGGCGTGGTGTTGAACTTCCATCCCGATTTTTTCTGTATCCACAAGCACCACGAACAAGTGGCCTGTAACGGGGTGCTCTTCAACAATATTTACGCTCCGCCCACGCTCTGTGTTACCGAAGAAATGTGCCAACAGTTTGAACTGGTACTGGAGCAGATGTATGCCGAAGTGCAAAAATCGGAACTGGCGCAGTACGAGCTGTTGGTCTCTTACCTTAAAATATTCTTGATCACGGCCTCCCGTGCCAAAGCAAAGCAACAGCCCGAAGCATTGGAAGGCAGACCGGGCGAAAAGGAGCCCTTTATCCTGCAAAAGCTCAAAAACCTGATTGAGACCCACTACAAATCCATGCACTCCGCCGGGGAGTATGCCGATCTGTTGAACATTAGCCCCAAGGCCCTGGCCAAGATGACCAAGAACCACTTTAACAAGACCATGACCAACCTGATCAGTGAACGGATTATTATCGAGGCGAAGCGCGAGCTGTACCTGACCAACAAAACCGTTAAGGAGATTGCCTACGACCTTGGGTATGATGATGAGCACTACTTTAGCCGATTTTTTAAGAACAATGCGGACATCTCGCCCAAAACCTATCGCGAAACGGTGGGCTTTGCCCGTGCCGCCATGGCCTAAGCCAAACCTATGAAAGCACATGTAATACGCCAAACCCTGCCGCTGCCCTTTGGGCAGTTGTACGGCGCTTTAAAGAAACGGATCGTGGACCACGGTTTTTTGCTCCTGCACGAAATAGACACCCAGGCCATTGTTGCTAAACGAGGCGTAACCATACCCCCGTTAAAGCAATTACTCTTTTTTGAGCCCAAATATATTGCGGAGATCATGGCGAACGACCCTTTGGCCATAAACGATATCCCCCTAAAACTGGTACTGCAAGAACTAGATGCCCACACCACCCAGCTGAGTTTTAAAAACCCTGTGGACAGCTTACAGGGTTATGGTTTGAAGCCCGAAATGGCAGCCGAGTTGTTGAAGCGCGTGCAGGGGATACTTTCTTTTTAGATTGATATAAGAGTGATTTTAACATTTTTTAAAGTAAAATATTTATTAAATAGAGAAAATTCTTATATTTCAAATCAAATCTTTGTTTCCCCATTAAGTTTTAACACATCTATTTTAAATTATCAATAATGGAAGTTTTTGAAATTATTGCAGGTGCATGTAGTATTTTATCCTTATTAGTGTCTCTTTTTGTTGCCAATAAGGTTGTTCAAATAAAAAATTCGATAAAAATTTTAAAAAAAAACCATGTTTCAGTATCTGGAGATGATAATATTACTTCAGGCAGAGATACCAAAATAAAAGCCTAGTAAATGAATAGTGAAATAAATGGGGATGGAAATGTAGCTTCAGGCAGAGATACTTATATCACCAATAATAATATTCAGAATGAATCAAAAGATTATGGCGTCATTCAAACTATTTTCAATCATGTTTTTGAAAGGGTTAATGGTGAAAATAGGGAAGATGAGAAAAAGTCTTCATCTGCAAAGGATAAATTAATTCATATAAAGGATAAAATTGAATTAAATTTTAAAACTGCCGAAGACATTGAGGAAGTAAAAAGTTATTTTACGCAGTTGTATACTAAAATTAGTTTTGTTGAAAATGCATTTCAGAGTTTAGATTCTGAAGAACAAACAGATATACATTATTATATATTAAGCCATTACAAGGGATTGAAAAGAAGCTCTGAAAATTTATCCCCAATAAAGATTTTATCTGAGTTAACACAAATTTTCATCCCTGAACAGTATTCTCAAAATCCGACTTATCGTGGTATTGCTCAAGCAATTGTGTTGTTCTTTTTTGACGATTGCACAATTTTTGAGAAAACTAAGAAAGAACCACGAACTCCAACTTTATTTGATAAATTGTGATAATACCAACTAAACATCAAAATTTGGATTTGAACCCTATGGTATTAGGAGCAGATATTTTATTTATAATACGTAATAAAGATTTAACATTAGAAGAATTGTATCAAGAACTTAAGAAGCAAATCAACCTGAATTTAGACCTTTATTATGATACATTAACCTATTTATGGTTATTGAATTCAATTGATTTAAACAAGAATAAAATCTCCAAAAAGACAAGTGTTTCTAAAAAAGATATATTCTGAACCTTTAGGTCTATTCCCAGAGGTTAATTTTACAAATGGCTTAAATATCATTTATGGTATAAAGGATGAGGAGAACCCAAAAGAATCTTTAAATAGTGTAGGAAAATCTACTTTTTTAGATTTAATTGATTTCACTCTTTTAAGTTCTTTTAGAAAAAATCATAACCCACGATTATACAAGGCTAAATCTATCATGTTGGGCTATGATATTGTTCTTGAATTCGATATTGATGAAACATCCTATATTTTAAAAAGAAATGTTGAAGAACCAGATTATATTGAGTTTGGCAAGTTTGGAGAGGAATCAGCATTTTATAGAATTCGAGAGCTAAAGGACATTTTAGGAAATTTGGTTTTTAAAAGATCAAACTATAGTGGTGCTTTTTTGCCAAACAAATGGTATAGAAGTTTAATAACTTTTTACATTAAGATTCAAAAGTTTAAGAAAGCCAAGTTTCTAGATCCAATTAAATTTATTAACGAATTAACAGAGCCAGAACTCAATGTGTATCATTTTTACCTATTAGGCCTTGATAATACTATCCCGTATAAAATTTTTGAAAATAGGGTTAATCAAAAAGGTATTTCAAATACAATAACTGAAGTGTCCAGGTATGTTGAAGAAAAGTATGAAATCAGAGATTTGAAGCTTGCTCAAATAGAGACTAATAAATTAAAACTGGAAATAAAAAAACTATCTGATGCTATTGAGAAATTTGAACTTGGAGAACAGTATGAAGATGCGGAAGCCGAGGCAAATATTTTAACTGGAAAAATAAAGAATAACCTGTATCAAAACTTTCTGGATAATGATAAGCTTAAATCTTATCAGCAAAGTTATTCTCTACCTACAAAAGTTAATATGCGTAGGATAAATACAATGTATGGCGAGATTTCAAAAGAGTTATCCTTTCAAGTAAATAAAACATTAAAAGAAGCAGTTTCTTTTAGAAAGAAATTAAGTGAATCAAGAAAGGAGTTTCTTAAATCCGAGATTGATAAAATTAAAATTAATATCAATTCAAGAAATAAAACAATACAAAAATTAGAAAAGGAGAGAGCAAAAATATTCTATTTTTTGTCAGCCCAAGAAGCAATAACAGATCTGACGGAGGCCTTTTATAATTTAAGTGAGAAAAAAAATAAATTAACCGATTTAGAATCAAAGAGACTGTAAACTGAACTCTGTCTGAAAAAGATTAGAAGTATTAATTTTATTCAGACAGTACCATGACAAAGAAAGAACAGACAGAATTTGAAAAGAAGGTGCTCGAGCAGTTCATGTCGGGCAAGA
>NZ_JARFVB010000023.1 GCF_029193885.1 Flagellimonas yonaguniensis
GGAGCCTGGTGGTCCAGCAACTTTATATTAAATTTGGGGAGAGGATTCCCTTGGAATTAAATCCCAATCCCTCTGGGGCTAGCCCCAGAGGGATTGATGGATCGGACAGAGTTTAATTTACAGACCCGAATCAAACACAAAAATCCTTTTTGATCTTCAAAAGGAATTAAATGAAATAAAATCAGAGTTAAATAAATTAAGTAGTGAATCAATTGATTTTCTTAGGGAGTCAGAAAGTATAATTACTGCTTTTTCTGAAAATTTCAATGCGGTTTATGATGAGATTTACATAAACAAAAATGAAACATCCCAATTATCAATAATTGGAGGAACAAAAAAACAAAGTATTTTAGAAATAGATATAACTCTTCCTGATATGTTTGGTAAAGGAAAAAATCAAGGAAGAACTCTTGTTTATGACCTATCTATTTTACTTTATAATATTATTAATACGCCCAATTTCCCACGTTTTTTAATACATGATGGTATTTTTGATGGTGTAGATAAAGCTCATTTTGTTTCTGTCTGCAAGTTTATAGAGGGAATTTCAGAACAAACTAGTAATCGTATACAATATATAACAACTCTAAATGAAGAGGGTACCCTTTCAGAAAAATTCGGAGATGGAGAAATTGCCAATCCAGAATATTTATTCAGCAAGTCAATTTTAGTTTTGTCACCGACAAATAAATTATTTGGAATGGATTTTTAATATTAAGAAGTCAAATTTTATTCGATAGCCTTATCGTTTAACCTTATTATTGAACAAATCTTAAAGTTTCCCAATCTCCTTTAAACTCAAGCCCGTCAACTCTTTAATGGTTGCATCGTCGTAGCCTTTGGCTTTCATCTTCTTTGCAATACTAATCGCCTTTTCTTTTTCGGCCCGTTTTTTCTCGGTTTCAATCTTAAATTGTTCCAGTTCTTGCTTTTCGGGGCCCATAATTTCAAACAGGCCGTTTTTTAGGAGTTCGTCCATCACCCCCTGGTCGGCAAAACTGGTGTAATGGGTTTCGGTGATTACCAAATGGTCCAATACGTCCACTTTGATCAGTTTCCCCGCTTTTAGCATGTGGTCGGTAAAGGTAATATCGGCATCGGTTACCTCGTGCGAGCCGCTGGGGTGGTTGTGCACCAAGATCAGTTTACTGGCCAGTTTGTAGATCGCCATCCGAAATACATCGGGCGGCTCGGCATTCACGCGGTTGCTGGCCCCCAGACCTATCAACTCTACAAACAAAATTTTGTTGTTGTGGTTAAGGCCCACCACCCAAAAATGCTCTTGGTTGCGGCGTATCTTGTTCTCGCGCAGCAATACCTGTTGCATGATCGCATATATGTCCGAGGAGTTGAGCACTTTGATCTTTTGTTCTTTGGTAAGCCGTACATTCATGGTCAAGTGTCTTGTAATTTGGGTCTGGGAAAGGTAATCCATGCTTTTGAGAAAAGCAAAAATGGTATTGCAGCAAAGAAAAACCGCCTCCTACGCAGTTCGCAAGAGGCGGTTGGGTTATTGTCAGAGAAATCCAGTTACTGCACTAGGCTGTTCAGTTGTTGTACCTGAGCATTAAAATTCTTGAGGGTGGTGGCCAACACCCCGATTTGTTCCTGTGCTTCTTTCCATTCCTGCTGCTCAATGGCCTCGCGCACGCCTGGAAGTGTTTTTACCCCATAGCCCGTGTAAAATCCGGGGGCGTAGATCTGGTGCTTGAACCAATCCCTACGGGGCAGTCCTTTTTCTTGCAATAATACCTGCTCCAAGCCCATCAACTTTTGGTTGAGTTGTGCCTTTTTGGCGGGGGACAGGGCAAGTACATCGGCCTTGGAAAAGGTCTCGATACTTTTCTTTA
Source organism: Flagellimonas yonaguniensis (assembly GCF_029193885.1). Classification (GTDB taxonomy): domain Bacteria; phylum Bacteroidota; class Bacteroidia; order Flavobacteriales; family Flavobacteriaceae; genus Flagellimonas; species Flagellimonas yonaguniensis. Next base: position 1,851 of record NZ_JARFVB010000023.1, read on the forward strand.
AATCCGCAATCACATTCTGTATGGGGGAAAAGTCCAAATAGGGTACTTCGTCCTTCATTTTTGCAGGTGCTACGGGTTTTTTGGGGTCCATGGTCAATTGGTAGGCATCCGCCTTTACCAGTTTGTTGTGTTTTTCCACTTTGGAGCGCATATCTTCCAAGGTTTTCATCACTTCGCCCAAATAGGTTTCAATGGTGCTGTGCCATTGGGTCAATTCAAACGGCAACACCTCGGCATTGGCCATACGTAGGGTAAGGCGTCCGGCTGTGTTGGCCAAGACCACACCATAGTCAAAACCAGGGTCCTTAAAACGGGTGTAGTGGGAGTAAGTGTCATAAATGGTGTGGTACTCCCCACCACGGCCTTCACCACCGTAGCCCAAGTTCAGCGAGGCAATGCCCGTATGCTGGATAAAGGGTGTATAATCCGAACCAGAGCCCAATGCGGATAGTGTAAAGGAGTCATCGCCCCCTCGCATAAGGTTGGCCGCCTTGCGACGCTCCGCTACGGAAACGCCTTTTTGTGGATCGGTCACCACATTGGCTACTTGGCTTACCATGGCCTGTAGCGAATGGGAGCCTCCCACGCCCAAATATCCACGGCTGTTGCCATCGGTATTGATGTAGGCCACGGCTTTTTCCTGCAGTTCCGGTAGATGGTCTTCCACCCATTCCGTGGAACCGATGAGTCCGGGTTCTTCGGCATCCCAAGCACAGTACACCAAGGTACGTTTGGGCTTGTTGCCCTTTTTGGCCAATTGCCCCACTACGCGGGCTTCTTCCATCAAGGCGACCATACCGCTCACGGGATCACTGGCACCGTGCACCCAAGCATCGTGGTGGTTCCCACGGATGATCCACTCGTCGGGGAACTCATCGCCCTCTAAGGTAGCGATCAGGTTATGGGCGGGTTTCAATTGCCAATCAAACTCCAATTTCAGGTGTACTTTGGCAGGTCCAGGCCCAATATGATAGGTAAGGGGCATCGCACCTCTCCAAGAAGCTGGGGCCACAGGGCCTTCCAAAGCTTCCAATAGCGGCTGTGCATCCTCGTAGGAAATGGGCAATACGGGTATTTTGGTAATGGTCGGCGCCTCTTCGCGGTCCAAACGCTCGGCATCCTTGGTGGCGGCATAGCCGGGCGTCAACACATCACCGGGGTAGAGTGGCATGTCCATCACGGAACCACGCTGTACGCCCGTTTTGTTCTTAAACGCCCCTTTGGGGTACACATCGCCTTGGTAGTAGCCATCATCCTCGGGATCGGAATAAATGATACAGCCAATAGCACCTTTTTCGGCAGCCAGTTTCGGTTTGATACCACGCCAAGAACCGTAGTATTTGGCAATAACGATCTTGCCTTTTACATCAATGCCCAGTTTTTCCAGTTCCTCGTAATCGCTGGGGATGCCGTAGTTCACAAAAACCAGTTCAGCCTCCACATCGCCATCGGTGGAGAAAGCGTTATAGCTGGGCAGCAATTTATCGCCCTGCGCCGTGTAGGGGTCGCCCTCGACCGCGACCGCTTCCAATTTTGCGGTGTATTGGGTGGGTGCGGTCAGTTCCAGCGAGCGCACTTTAGGGTAAGGGAACAGTACGTGGTAGGTATCGATACGGGTCTTGTACCCCCAGGATTTGAATTGCTTTTCCATCCATTTGACGTTCTTCTCGCCGTATTCGGTACCGACCCAGTGGGGTTCGGCGGCCATACGTTTCATCCATTGGTCGAGATTGTCGGAGGAAAGTTGTTTTTCGTAATCCGCTTCGAGTTGTAGTTGTGCGTCCGAAGCTTTTTCACTGAACCCAATTATTTGGTCTTGGGCCGAGACACTGATCACTCCCAAAAATAGGAGTAGAAGTAATTTATTTTTCATGGTTCTGAAATTAGCACTTAAATTTAAGGGATTGTTTAAAGGTAATGAAGCAAAAAGGGGAGGAGTCATAGTAAATTTTCAAAGAATTTGCACTTTCTTTGAGAAGTCCCTCGAAACAAAACCTCATGAACCCAAAAGTCGATTTCTTTTTTGATAAACCATCCCAATGGCAGGATGCCTATCGCGAATTGCGAAGAGTGGCATTGGACACAGGACTTACCGAAGAGTTGAAGTGGGGCAAGCCCTGCTACACCTATAACGGTAGCAATGTTTTTTTGACCCATGGTTTTAAGGAATACTGCGCAGTGTTGTTCCATAAAGGTGTTTTACTGAAGGATATAGAAGGCATATTGATTCAGCAGACGAAGAATGTGCAATCGGCACGACAGCTTCGGTTTACCCATGTGGATGAGGTCAGGGAACTTGAAAAAGTGATAAAAGCCTATATGCATGAAGCCATTGAAGTGGAAAAAGCGGGGTTGGAGGTAAAAATGAAGCAGACTTCAGAATTTGATATGCCCGACGAGCTTCAGGGCAAACTGGATGAAGACGAAGAATTCAAAACTGCCTTTTACGCCTTGACCCCAGGTCGGCAGCGTGGGTATATGCTATATGTTTCACAGGCCAAACAATCCAAAACCCGCCTATCCCGTATTGAGAAATCGATACCCAAGATTTTTGAAGGGAAGGGACATAATGAAAGGTAACCAATTAGCAATGAACAATATACCAATAACTGAACAACAAAGTAACCCAATAACCAACCAAAAAATGTCACAACGCAGAAAATTTTTAAAACAAGGAGCAGCGGCCATGATGTCGATGCCATTCATTTCTTTTGACCCCAAAAAAGACTGGTCCATCGAACCTCTAAAAACCCATGCCCCCAAAGATGAAGCGTACTGGAGTATGGTACGCAAACAGTTTCCATTGAAAGAAGGCCAGACCTACTTTAACAATGGCACCATGGGGCCAACACCCGGCTATGTGCTCGATAAAATGTTCGACCACATGATGCACTGGAATGTGGAAGCCGCTACGGTGGATTATAAAAATGGTTCAGGGCCCGAATTGTTGACAGGGTATTTCCCTTACGAGGAGCTACGCACCAAGTTGGGCAAAATAATCAATTGTGATTTCAAGGAAATCTCCTTGACCCAAAACGCCACGTTTGGTATGAACTACGTGGGTATGGGACTCAACCTAAAAGAAGGCGACGAACTGCTCAATACCAATCAGGAACATGGAGGCGGATTCGGTGCTTGGCAACTCTTGGCCAAACGCAAAGGCTGTGTGTACAAGCAGGCCACCATGCCCGAACCTGCCAATGACCCACAGGAGATCGTGGATGCCATTTTCAAGGAAGTGACACCAAAAACCAAGGTCATCGCCATTCCACATATCGTTTCGGGCTTTGGAACAGTAATGCCCGTGAAGGAAATCTGTACGGAGGCTAAAAAGCGGGGCATTTTCACGGTGTTGGACGGTGCGCAATGCGTGGGGCAAATCCCGGTGGATGTCAAGGAGATTGGGTGTGATGCCTACTATTCGAGTTTGCACAAATGGTTGCTGGCCCCTTCAGGGAGTGGGTTATTGTACATCAATAAAGATGTGGTGGGGGATATTTGGACCACCATTGCAAGCTACAATTGGGACAATCAAGATGATCATGGTTTTCGGTTGATGCAAAACGGTACTGGGAATGCTGGGCTTATGGCCGGATACGATGCTGCTGTGGATTTTTTCAATACCATAGGTCATGATGTGTGGTTGAACCGTGTGAAGGAACTGGGCCAATACTTACGTGATGGTCTTAAGGAAATGAAACACGTTACCTTTTATTCGTCCACCAACGAAGAGTTGGCTGCGGGGATTACCACCTACGGAGTGGAAGGTATGAGTGGCCCTGAACTTCAAAAATACTTGTGGGAAAAAGAGCGTTTACAGCCTCGCTCCGTAGGCAGTAAAATGATGCGGCATTCGGTTCATATTTATAATTCCAAGGAAGAAATCGATAAGGCTTTGGAGTTGGTTGCAGGTTTGGGGTAACAAATAACATAGAGATGAGATTGGTATTGGTTGGTATAATGCTGTTGATTTGTTCACTGGGTAGTGCACAACAAGGAAAAGTGTTCCAAAACGTGAATGAACTGGTAAAGGAAACTCAACGGGTCATCTCCGTTGAAAAAGGACAAGCAATCGACACCGCCTATTTCAGAACTTTGTTTTTACCAACTGCGCACTTCAGTATGGTTGGCCAAGAGGACGGAGTGTTTATGCAAGAGACCATGGGACTCGATGAATTTTTGGTAACCCTTACCGATGAATATTATTCCATGGGATATCACGAAGAAGGCATGGGTGAAATTGTGGAAGAGTACAACGGAATTGCTCAGGTAATTCAAAGTTTTGAGGGTTTGGATTCAAACAATGAAACGGGAAAAGGTGTGGGCAGTTATCAATTGGTGTATTCGGAAGGCCGTTGGTGGATTGCCAATATGGTTTGGGCCATGAGTTCCAACGACGGTAAAGATATTCCCGCAAAGTATTTAAAGAATGAGTAAATGTTCACGTGTTCCCAGTTTCTATGTTTTTTACCAAGCATCTCAAATGACATTCTATTTATAGGTATCTTGTGACAAATAAACCATCCTTATGAAATATGTTTCGTCGATAGCTTTGGCGGCTATCCTTTTAGTTTCTTGCCAACAAGAAAAAACCGAGGAAGAACCATCAAAAATCGCATTTACCGGAATCACGGAGTCCATCAAACCAGGGGACAATTTTTTTGACCACGTAAACAAATCTTGGTACGACACGGTTCAAATTGCCGATGATCAGGTGGGTGTGGGCTCGTACAGTTTTCTCAATATCCCGCAGCGACAATTGCTTCAGGATATTTTGGAGGAGGTATCGTCTGCCGAACACGAAAAGGGAACGGTTGAGCAAAAAGTGGGGGATTTCTTTGCTTCCGGAATGGATACGGCCACCATCAACCAAAGAGGATATGCGCCTGTAAAACCACTTTTGGAGGAAATCGAAGCCATTTCCAATACCGATGAGGTCATGGATTTTGTCACTGCACAAATCTCCAAAGGCAACAATTCCATCATGGGGCTTCGCGTAGCGCCGGACAATAAAAACAGTCAAATCAATATACTGCATGCCGGACAATCAGGCCTGGGACTGCCGGACCGGGATTATTATTTTAAAACGGACGCTTCCACAACGGGCATTCAAGATGCCTACAAAACGTATGTGTCGACCCTGTTTGATTTATCCGACATAGCAGATGGCGCAGCAAAAGCGGAAACCGTCTACAATATTGAAAAGCAGTTGGCCGAAGCCCACAAAACACGAATCGAAAGGCGGGACATACAGGCCAATTACAACAAATTGGCGGTAAGTGATATCACTGCGTCAAATCCAAATATAGATTGGGCAACTTTGTTGGATGCGTTGGGATTGGAAGTTGACTCCATCAATGTTCGTCAACCGGATTACTACAATACCTTGGATGTGTTGTTGGGCACGGTCCCCGTTGATGACTGGAAAACGTATTTAAAGGCCCACACACTGGAACATTATGCCAGATTTTTGAGCGTAGCTTTTGAAGACGCCCTTTTTGAGTACAACAAAGTGCTGTTGGGTCAGTCGAAACAGCAACCAAGACCACAGATCATGGCGCAGCAAGTGGACCGTAATCTGGGTTTTGCCTTGGGACAGCTCTACGTAAAGCGTTATTTTGACGAAGCCGCCAAGCAACGTGTATTGGATTTGGTAAACAATCTACAAAAAGCTTTTGAGAACAGAATGTCCCAACTGGACTGGATGAGCGATAGCACCAAGGCCAAGGCCAAGGAAAAGTTGTATGCCATTACCAAGAAAATAGGGTATCCCGATGTATGGCGCGAGTATGATGTGGATATCGAGCGTGACCAGTATTTTGAAAATGTGGTAACACTGCAAGCCAATAACTATACGTACAATGTACAATACTTGAACAAGCCACCGAATAAAGATGCTTGGGGCACTACGCCCTCTACGGTAACGGCATATTACAATCCATCGCTCAATGAGATTGTTTTTCCGGCAGGGATTTTACAGTTCCCTTATTTCGACATGGCCGCTGATGATGCCGTGAACTACGGAGGTATAGGGATGGTTATAGGCCACGAGCTTACCCACGCATTTGACGATAACGGTTCCCAGTATGATGGCGAAGGAAACTTAAAAAATTGGTGGACGGCATCTGATTTGGAGAAATTCAAGGGAAAGACCCAGCAGCTTATCGACCGTTACAGTTCTTTTACCGTATTGGACACCGTTCATTTAAAAGGTGCCATGACCATCGGCGAAAACACGGCAGATAATGGCGGGATCGCCATAGCGTACGATGCCTTTAAAATGACGGAGCAAGGTCAGGATACCGTGAAAATAGGCGGATACACTCCAGACCAACGCTTCTTTTTGTCCATTGCTCGTATTTGGAGGGTAAAAGTCCGTGATGAATTCATGCGGAACTATGTGAATACCAATTCACACTCCCCAGCAATATGGAGGGTCAATGGGCCATTGATGAACTTAACGCCTTTCTACGAAGCTTTTGATGTGCAACCGGGCGGGGAAAATTATAAACCAGAGGAAGAACGCATCAAAATTTGGTAAACCCGAAGGGTTTTCATTAAAGGAATACAAAAGCGCACCGATGGGTGCGCTTTTTTTGATTTGGACAGAGCGAATGGAAGTCAAGAGTGTATTTTATCTAAAAAACAAAACGTCTTTTTGTAAACCAATCGATTTATAAAAGAAAAATCCTACTTTTAGAAAGCACATTTAAATTATCATCAACTTCAATTCTACCATGCAGCGACCAGAACAGACTTTCTACACGGCAAACTTTCGTCGTGGAAACAATGGTGCATTGTAGACTAAACAACCCCATCCACGTCATGAAACAAGCCTTTTATGTATTGCTATTGCTCACTTTTATGGTTTCTTGTTCAGAAAGTGAAAACCCCATAGACCCCGAAATTCCGGAACCAGTACAGCAAGGGGGGCAATCTTTCAGTATTTTCAACAAGGAGATTACAGCTAAGACCCCGTCTATAGTTGGCAAGGACTATGTGCCGGCCTATGCTTTTATCAGTATTGTATCTCGGGACGGTATTCAAATATTGGACTTTGAAAAGATTGATATAATAGCTCAAGGTGAAAGTTACGTAACCGAGGAAGTGATGTTGGACCCTGGAACCTATAATTTGACGGAGTTCGTTTTAGTGGATGCTGATGATATAGTGGTTTCGCTGGTGCCAACGGCAACCTCGGCTTTGTCACAGTTTTCGGGAACATCACTGCCTTATAGGTTTACTGTTGAATCGGCGGATTCCAAAACCACAACTGTTGAAAATATTGAGGCTGATGGTTACTCATTTGTCGAATTTGGTTACGATGAAGCGGAACTTTCCTTTCCCGATCCCGAAGACTTTTTTACGTTGACTGTTGATGATTCAGAGGTTCTTACAACCAAATCAATCGCATTAAAATCGTTGACAGGCTCTACCTATACCATTGATTGGGGCGATGGTACCGTCGATGAATATGTTTCTGGTCTTAGTAACGACCAAGGAGAATATGAATTGACGCATAACTATGAAGTAAAAGGTATTTATGAAATAAAAATTTTTGGAGCCATTGAGGTTATAGAGTATTTAAATTTCGGCAACAATGAATCTGGACAAAATTATAAAAGCAATATCACTTCCGCAGAAATTGATAAGCTGATTTTACTGAAAACATGCCAGTTTTATGCAGGTGCATTGACATCATTGGACACTTCCAATAATAGTGCACTGGAAAAATTGAGTGTAGGGTATAATCAGATAACAAGTTTGAATCTTTCTAACAATGTGAATTTAAAATCCATTTGGGCGAGATATAACCAGTTGACTCAAATAGATGTCACTAATAATATTGACTTGGAGATTTTATGGGTAACCGGAAATCAAATTTCAAATCTGGATGTTTCTAATAATGAAAACTTAAAAATGCTACTGGCAAGCGAGAATAATTTAACCAGTTTGGATTTGACCAATAATTCAATTCTTGAAACTATTGATTTAAGTGATAATTCATTACCAAACATTGATGTTTCCCAAAATTTAAACTTAAATGAAATCAATGTGGGAAGAAACAACCTTACGGGAATAGACCTGTCCAAAAATACTGAATTGGAGCGTATAGATTTGTTTATCAATGCAATAGAGGCGATAGATTTGACTGCCAACCTTAAGTTGAGAGATTTATATATTGAGGGAAATTTATTAAGTGAGTTGGACCTGTCACAAAATGAGGCATTGGAAAGATTGATTATAAGGAACAATAACTTCAGCCAGATAGATATTACTCATAACCCTAATATTTTTGATCTTGAAATTGGCGGCAATCAGTTTTTGTCTCCAGAGCTGGACCAAATAATTTCTTACGTATATGATCAAGTGACTTTAAACTCAATTTCTTCTGGGCACATTAGTTTTGAAAATAACCCGGGAACGGATCTGATAGATGAAGTCACCATTGCCAAAATCAACGAATTGGAACTAGAGTATAATTGGACTTTTTTCTATAATTGATTTAAGTAAGGATCTCAAAAATGCAAAGCGCACCCATCGGTGCGCTTTTTTTGGTTTTAAATTTCAGACTTCGCTTAAAGAATACCTTGGTCAAATTGGCAATCAATGAATTTTTTATGATGAAACAGGGTAAATCCTTAAAAGCTAAGATATGTATGATCCAAAAGGTTCGTTGGTTACGTAGGTAATGATGAATATCAGCTAAACCTCGATTTTCTCATGATTCAGCCCTTTAAGAAATGGCTTCTCCCTTTATTTTTTCTACTGGTTCCGCAGCTAACAACCTTTGGTCAGGAACTGAAAACGTATGAAGGTCCACTTCAGGTGGGACCTTATCAGGGAAAAGCAGTTTATCAATACAGTATTATCGACTTGGATACCGTTTTCAATGGTGATTTTCAACTCCGCAAATCCAACTTGGAAACCTTAATGGAGAAAAAGGATTCCTCTTTTGGTTTCACAGGCTTTTTTGATCAAGGCGTGGCGAACGGCCCTTGGGAATTTCAGTTTGGGGAATTCAATACGAATAACCAGAGCCAAGTAGTGGACAATGAGTACAGGGTATTGGTCAGCGGGGTTCAGGAAATTGGAAACGGGGACTTGTCCAAGGGCAAGCCCGATGGTACATGGACCTACACCATCAACCAGATAAAGGATTCCCAAATTGAGAAAACACTGTTCAAGAGTACTGTTTCCTTTGATGAAGGTGTGCCCCAGCAAAACTTTCAAATAGAAAATGGTACGAGTGTGCTGGTAGGTAGATTGCTGAGGAACGGTATGGCACATGATGAATGGTCTTTTTATGGCACGGAGACCGTTGATGATATCGAAAATTGGTTTTTTGATGATGGATTGTTGCGAAGCGTACAAATGAAATCCAATGGGGTTTCAAAAGAGATTTCAATATTCAACACAAGCTTTCCGAATTACCAGACCATTGATTTGGATGCAGGTTTTATTGCATTGCTGGAATCGGTATTGGACTCGGAAAATGGCAAAAGCCATGTGGCCAATTTGCTTGAGCAGCATCTGGATTATTATCAAAAAATGAACGGTGTATTGGGCCACTTGGGAAATTCTGCATTTTCAGCAAATATGAAGGTCAGGGTTCCACATTACCCTTTGGACTCCCTGCAGAATAAGACTTTGGCGCAGATTGCCTCTGACTATAAAGTGGCCGCGGACTTAAGCAATGCCATTCTGGGGAATAGCCATCTTAACATCGTAAAACGTACAGACCCTGAAGCACTTTTCTATTACAATGTCACCGAAAAAATAAATAAAGAGTTTTTGAACCCTTTGGAAACCTTGGTCAGTCATATCAATTTGGATATTGTCCAGCATCAACCTATACCGGAATTATTGAACCGATTATGGCCCAATGGAAAGCCGAGCACAGCGATCAGGATTGCCAATGACAAAGGCGAAACAAGGGTGTTCAGTTTGCCCAGCTCCGGGGAATTTGAATATGGAGGGGAAGATTTACTATCCGTTGGGGCCATGGCGACCTATGCAAGGATGAGTTTGGAATATATAAAAGGTTCATTGGCATCACGCTTGACCAATGATGAGCAACTTCAAATGTTGAATGGTTTGGAAGAGGAGCTCATTGAACTCAACAACGGTTTGGAACAAGAAATGGATTCCGTTTCTGGATTTTATTCAGAATACTTAAATGCATTTGACCAACTACGGCAGTTGGCGGACAGTTCTTTAACTACTTACGCAGACATTGAAAATCCTAATGAAAAGCTGGAATATGGTCGAGGCATAAAAACATGCCTTTCTGAGTTGATCGCACTTGCCCGAACCATCAAGAGCATTCCGGCACGTCGAGAGGCAATCAAAAAAGAATACACCGATGTTGTTTGGAACCCCTTTATGGCCAATGTTATGGAAGAAGAGGTGAAAAAACGAATTGTAGGTGCATACGAAGATGTTTTGATTCCCTATTTCATTACTACGGTCTCCGAAGAAATAAACTGTAGCAATGCCGGCCAACTGAATGATCAAATGGGAAGCACCCATCAAATTATATTGGATTTACGCAATAAGGACACGAAAAAATTGGAGCGCAAACTCCGAAGGGAAAAACGTCCCGAAGTCATTTTAACATTGCTCCAAGAGCAATCAATCCTAAAAAATCAATGAGCATGAATAGTGGTAGTAGAGGCTTTTTGGTGGTTGTTTTGGTAATTGTTGGAGTTGTGGGCACTGTTTTTTCACAAGAATCGGAACCCGTGGTATTGCCTGAGACTTCGCAGTACAAAAGCCCAAAAACAAAGGTTTGGTTCAATACCTACGGAAACATTAGGATTGGAAAACGTTTCTTTTGGGATGCCCAGACCCATTTTAGGTTTGAGGAGACCAAAAGCACCCCATTCATAGGGCAGATAGGTCAGATTTACAACCGACATGCCATTGGTTACATCTTCAACAAAAAGACAAATTTCAGATTGGGTGGGGTAGTGCGCATCAATTTTAATACCGATGAAGATTCAGAAGACAGAAACGTTGTCCCTGAATGGCGAATTTGGCATCAATATCAATTTGCCATGCCGTTTTACTCCGCTATGTTGTACCATCGAATTCGGATAGAGCATCGATGGAGCCAAGGTTTTGCCGAAGACAGTGATTATATTTTCAGAAACCGGTGGAGGTATATGTTCCGTGCCAAAATACCATTGAACAACAACAAATTGAGTCCGAAAACATTATATGTTTCCCCAGAGGCGGAATTGATCATGCAAAGTGGAAAGGAAGTAGTGGGCAGCCCCATGGAAGACCTTCGATTGACCACGACTGTTGGGTACATTCTCACGCCCCGATTGACAGTTGCAGCGGGTGCTTTGTATTCCCAAGGACAAGAGCGTTCCAATCCTGGATATTTCCATCAAGGTTGGACGCTACGTTTCCACATGTACTATTCGCCCGACTTCAGGAAGGTCAAAAATAAGTTGCCCGACGTCCATTTGACCGATTGATTCGTATCTAGTAGTGAACCAAGCAATTACTCATGAAAATAAAAAAATACGCTCCCTTTGTTCTTTTGGTCTTTTCAATCGTAGGAACACTGTTCTTTTTTTCCAAATCGATTCAGCTTCAGAAGGATTTTGCCCAACTTAAGGAAGAGAATGAAATCATTTCAGAAAAGATAAATGCCTATGATCGATTGACGAAAATCGACTCGCTATTGTTGCAGGGCGAATATGATACGGCCATAGCATCGTATAATGCGTCCATGAATCCAAAGGAGGAAAACAACAGGATTATCCCGTTGCGTATTGCATTGGCGGAAAAGCTACGGAATACCAATTCCAGTGTGTTCATTGTCCAAGACAGTACAATTGAATCGCAGGATACCCTCTCCGCTTCCAATTGGGACGAAGATGAGGCTGTTAGAAAATACGACTCCCTTAGTTTCTCTTTAAAAAAGGCCAAAGTTCAACTGGGGCGTTTAAAAAAACAACTCCAACAAAAGTCCTTTGGGGAATATCTGACTTTTGAGAGCAAGAAAGGAAATCAATTGCACTACATCGGTCAAGTCAAAGGTGGTAAGGCCCATGGTTTTGGAGTCGCTCTATTGGATACCGGCAGCAGGTACGAAGGCGAGTGGCAGAACAACCAGCGACATGGGGAAGGTACTTTTTATTGGCCTGATGGCGAATACTACGTGGGCAATTACAAGAATGATAAGCGTAGTGGATTTGGAAGCTATTATTGGCCCAATGGAGAAAAATATACCGGCGAGTGGAAGGCGGATAAGCGAAGCGGAACAGGAAAATTTTACGATACTGAAGGCGATGTGGTCGCTGGAGGTGAGTGGGACGATGACAAACTGGTAGAGGTCAACGAAAAATAAAGTTGCCTTGGCCGCAATTTTTCAATTCGATTTATTTTTTCGGGGTATCTTTAATGGAGAATCCACCTAAAACATACGAAATGAATCGAAGGTTGTTGTTAAGTTTAATAGGTCTTGGTCCATTGGCCCTGATCTCATCCAAAATCCCGAATCCAGACAATGCTTTAATCCTGAACATGATTAAGCGATGGAGACAGTCCAAGGCATACACTTTGGCCGTTTTGGAAGCCATGCCCGCTGAACAATTGGAATATGCACCTTCTGATGTTCAAATGAGTTTTGCCCAGCATTTGATGCATTTGGGTTTGGTGAACAATTTTTACTTCGGAATTTTGACGGATGTCAAGACCTATGCAACTGTACAAGACCTTTTACAAGCTGATTTTCTAATTCCTCGTCCCGATCCCATTAATTTGTTTCAACCTGATTCCTTGCAAGAAAGAGATTCCTTGCATAATCAGGAATTGGTTCAAAAGTATGTTTCGGAAACATTTGACTATGTATTATCCTGTTTGGAAACGATGAACGATTCCATGTTGACACAAGGTAAGGAGAAGGAAAAGCCTGGGTTTTTGGCCGCCCATGGTAATTTGGACCTTATTTTACGGGGAGATAGCCATACTGCGCATCACAGAGGACAAGCTGTTGGTTATCTACGATTGAATGGTATTCGACCACCGGGGTACACCAAGTACCATGAATTTTAGTTGTCAGAGCAATCCTTTTTCTTCCAGAGTTTCCTCCAATCGATCATGGTTCTCCCAAAAGCGGTCTTCTATTTTTTGGATGACCGCATCGTAGCCCGGATAGGATTTTAGGGAACCCAATGCAGGGTCCATGGTCATGAACAAGATCATCCAATACATAAAATGGTTTTTGGTCGAAAATTTTTCGTATTCTTCAATGGCTTCTTCATACTTGCCTTCATAGGCATATAGTACTGCCATACTAGCAGGTTGGTAGATGGACTGGTCGTTTTCACAATATTCGGCATACGATGCAATAAGATGGTCCGCTTCTTCCTGATGTCCCATTTTTTCGTAGGTGTACCCGATTTTGATATCTTCTTGTGGATATATTCCCAATCCTTGCGATTTTCTAATGTCGTTGAAGGGTTTGTAGTAATGGTAAGCGCTATCGAATTCTCTTTGAAAATAATGCAATTTGGCTACTTCCTGTAAAATGTCGAGTCGGGTGGTATCCTTTCTCAATTCCCGTTTTAAACTGTTCAATGTCTGTTTGATGTCCTTGTTTTTGGCATATCGGATATAAGCTTTCAAATAGGGAGCGTAATAATTTTCGGGATTGATTTCAAGTGACTTGTCGATATACAACAAGGCTTCATCCGTAAACCCGGATTGAACAAGCGCATTACTAAGGTGGAGATAGGTATAGCTTTGCGTAATATTGTTCTCTGCCACATCCAATTGAATGCCCTTTAGGGCATATTCCAAATATTTTCCGGTATTGGGGAGGGCATTAGCGTAAATGGAGGATAACATATTTACCACCGCCGAAGAATTGGGGTTGTATTCCAAAGCTTTTTCCAAATGTGGGATTGCTAACCTATAATCCCCGATGTGCATATAATACAAGGCTTTTGCTATCAAACTTTCGGTCAATTTGGAATCGTGGAGCAAGGCTTTGTCCGCGTAGTTGTTGATGGTTTCCGTATACTGTTTTTCCTTTTTGAAGAGGTCAAGATAATAATAGGCAATGGCCAAATCAGCATAGACCAAGGCAAATTGTGGATCTTCTTCAATGGCTTTTTCAAATAATGGGATGGCTTCCAACATTCCTTCAACGGTTTCTCGATTAAAAGGTTCTTGGGCCTGGAGATAGTAATCGTAGGCCATTAGGTTGTCCGTTGGCTTTTTATCAATTTGTTCCAGTTCGGATGCGGTGACCTTTGCCTCGATGGCATCGGCGATTTTTTTGGCCACTTCATTCTGTAACGCAAAAATATCGACCACTTCATGGGTATATTGTTGCCCCCAAATAGGGGTATCCGTTGCGGCATCAATCAATTGAATATGGAGCAATACTTGGTCTCCCACTTTTTGGCCACTTCCCTCTACAATGTAATTTACACCCAATTCGGAAGCTATCTCACCAATATTCTTGTCGGAATGCCGGTATTTTTCCACCGAAGTACGACTGATGACCCGTAAATCTTCAATTTTTTGTAGGTTGCCCAAGGATGCTTCCATCAACCCATTCACAAAATATAGGTTGGTGGAATCGCTGCTCTCATTTTTAAACGGAAGTACGGCAATGGACTTTTCCAAGCTCGTTTTTTGTGCAACTATATCGGCAGAAGGAAGGGAGGAGGGCTTCAATAGATAAGCAATGCCACTGATAAGTAGAATGGCCAAAGCCATGATCGCCCACTTGTATTTTCTAAGAAAAGATGTCGATGTTTCTTCCTTATCCGCTTCAAGGTCCGGTTTGCCAACTTCTCCGGGTGGGTAACCGTACTGTTCCCGAAAACATTTGATAAAATAGGAAGCGCTACCAAAACCCACTTGATACGAAACCTCTGAAACTGTTTGGTCGGAATCTTGCAGCAATTCCATGGCTTGTTCCAACCGTATCTTCCGAATAAACTGACTGGCCGATAAGCCTGTTTGCTTTTTGCACTTGCGTAACAAACTTGAACGGCTCATGTGCATGGCATTGGCCAATTCGGAAACCCCAAAGTGCTCATCGCTCAAATGTTCAAGGATAATGGCTTCAGCTTGTTCGGTAAATTTCTGCCCTTTTGGTTTGTCCAGCATAATGATTTACAGGTTGTTGGTCCCCATCAGTTTCAACAAAGATAATCGATTCCCAAACACGACAAAATGCAAGGTTTGCCGCATAATTTATATCGCTGAAGCATAATTTTCATCGTCCGAGCAGGACTTATATACTTCGCAGCATAGGTCATTAGTGCTGCATCACGTTTTGGGGAACCTTTGTAATGTAAAATTTATTGTTCAACACTTAAAACGAAAAGTCATGAAAAATTTTAAAAACAATTCAATGAAACATCTAACCTATGCACTGCTTATTCTAATGGTAAGCTTATCCGCCTGCGGGCAAAAACAGTCAGAATCCGATAAGGAAGTTATAGCCAAAACAGAAGTCAAGGCACCGGATATGGCCCTTTCTGCTGCAGTGGTCACTGGAAACTATGATGTGGTAAAGCAACACATCGAAGCAGGTACGGATCTTAATGAGAAAGACCCTTTGAGTGGCTCAACACCTTTGATTACCGCAGTAACTTTTGATAAAAAGGACATTGCACAAGCCTTGATAGATGCAGGAGCCGATTTGTCCATTAAGAATAATGATGGTTCCACGGCACTGCATGTGGCCGCTTTCTTCTGTAAAGTGGAGGCCGTTCAAATGCTGATGGATGCCGGTGCGGACAAGAATGTGAAAAACAACTACGGTGCGACCCCGCGCGAAACTGTTGTGGGACCTTTTGCCGAGGTAAAACCCATCTACGAAATGATGCAACAGCAATTGGGACCCATTGGCCTGCAATTGGACTTGGAAGAAGTTGAAGAGACCCGTCCCACCATTGCCGTAATGCTACAATAATACATCAAAAAACGACAGTCATGAAAATAACACGTAGACACGATATCGATTGGTTAAGGGTAATTACCATTGCCTTGCTATTGATCTATCATATTGCCATTATTTTTCAGCCTTGGGCCATGTTCGTGGGCTTTGTACGAAGTGAACAACCACTTGAAGGATTGTGGACCCCGATGAGCATGCTCAATGTATGGCGTATTCCCATCTTATTTTTTGTATCGGGCATGGGGCTCTTTTTCGCCATGCGCAAGCGCAATTGGAAACAATTGATAGGGGAGCGGGCCAGACGTATTTTGTTGCCCTTGTTATTTGGAATAGTGGCCATTGCACCCTTGCACATGTTCATCTTTCAAAAGTTCTATAAACTGCCATTAGGGTATTATCCACACATGGGGCATCTATGGTTTTTGGGAAATATTTTTGTCTACGTGTTACTGTTTTTACCAATCTTTTACTTGTTGAAACATAGAGAAGGTGGGAGGTTCAAACAAATTTTGAACAAAGTAATGTCCAATCCGGTTGGACCTTTGTTGATCTCCCTCTTTTTTATGTTGGAAGCCATTCTGGTAAAACCCCAGATCTATTCTTTGTACGCCGAAACATGGCACGGTTTCTTTTTAGGCGGATTGGCGTTCTTTTTTGGGTATCTGTTTGTTTACAGCGGAGAAAGCTTCTGGAATACGGTTAAAAAATGGCGATGGGGCTATTTGACACTGGCCTTGGGATTGTATGCACTTCGCTATATTGAGTTTGCGCTCGAGGCGCCAGGGTACCTGATGGCTTTGGAATCCAATTGCTGGATTTTTGGGGTCTTTGGACTTGGATATCGGTACTTGAACAAGCCCAGTAGGTTACTGGGCTATTTAAGCCAAGCGGCCTATCCGGTCTATATCATCCATATGTTCGTGATGTATTTGGGCGGATTGTTGATCTTACCCTTAAAGATTCATCCATCTTTACAGTTTGTTGGTATAATCGTATTCACTTTTGCCGTGTGCTATTTGTTGTATGAGTTCCTCATCCGAAGGGTTTGGTTTATACGCCCCCTATTTGGTTTGAAGGGAAAACAAAAGAAAAGCATTGAAAAAGCCTTATTGGTTAGCGAGTAGTAAATTACGGTCGAGGATAATCTTTCAAGTGGGGAATGTCCATCGGCCGTTTTTATTAAGGGAAGGAAATTGAATGGAAAAACCCTTGATGTTTTTGAGGAAAAGGCGAAAAACCATAAAAACTTACTGGTCTCGGGAATGGGATATGTGGAAAATTTACTTATTGAAAAATAAACGGGGAGTATTGCCTATTGTCTTAGATCTAATTCCGACTGTATCTCGGCAACATTCAGGTTATTTAATAATTCGATAAGGTTCCCATACCAATTTTCGTGATAGCCAAATTCTGGCTGTCTAAATTCGGCAATGGCATCTTCTTTGGACCAGTTTTCAAAAACTATTCTATAAGCAGCTACTATGGCACCCGTGCGGTCCGAGCCGTGCCAACAATGTACAAGTACCGGCTTTTCAGAAGTGTTGATAATGTCGAGTGCATGGATCAGATCATCCTTGTCCATTTCTTTTGCCTTTAATTTTAGTTGTTGTAAATCCAAATCCAAACCAGTGGCCTTTTTATTGTCGTTTTTTCCACGTCGCAGGTTTAGAACGGATTTTACTCCTATGGCATCCAATTCCAAAAAGCCTTTTCGGCTCGGTTGTTCTGATCTATAAAGACCATCTGAAATTTTATAAAGGCGTTTGAAATTTCGGGACTCTATTTTTAGGGCTTCATTTTTTTGGGCATACCCAATAACCACAAAAAAGAGAATGAAAAGTACGTTTACAAACTGTTTCATTGGTAAAACAATCGATTTAATGGGGTACATCAAGTTCTATGCAAAGGTACGAACGATTGTTGTGTTCTCGTCGCTATGGAAATATAAATGAGCATATAAAAATGGAATTTAGGAAACCAATGTGCAACTCCTTCGTTTAACCATTTTATACCCTGTATATTTGCAACGTTTTGATTTTAAAACTATAAACGAAAATTATGAGTACAGTAAAAGAGAATGACACTGTAAAGGTGCACTACACAGGTAAATTGGCCAATGGACAGGTTTTTGACAGTTCGTTGGAGCGCGAACCTATGGAAGTGGCCTTGGGTCAGGGTCAACTTATACCAGGTTTTGAAAAAGGACTTATTGATATGGCCGTGAACGAAAAGAAAACCATTACCATCGACAAGAAGGATGCGTATGGAGAGGTCAACGAGTCGCTTTTTCAAAAGATATCCAAATCCCAACTGCCTGAAGATATCAAGCCAGAAGTGGGTATGGGCTTGGTAGGTTCCAATGCTCAGGGACAGCAACAGCAGTTTAGAGTGGCCAAAGTAGAGGAGAACGATATCATATTGGATGCCAACCACCCGTTGGCCGGCCAAGATTTGGTATTCGACCTTGAAGTGGTAGAGATACTATAAATTATCCCAATTATTGAATAGAACTGCCAACCGTTAAAAGTTGGCAGTTTTTTTTATCACTTTTTTAAAGGTAAATCATCTGGCTCACGAAATTCCATGATTCCTTTTTCCTTAATGGTCTTTTCCACATCTTCCCAGGACGAAGGCACAAAAGCACTCATGTTTTCCACACCATCTTCGGTAACCAATGCCACATCTTCGATTCTGATATAGAGCCGTTCTTCTGGAATCCAGATCATGGGGTCTATCGTAAACACCATCCCGGGTTGTAAAGGAACCCTACGCACATTTCCAACATCGTGTACCGCCATACCCACAGGATGCTGAAAGTGACCCCTGAATTTGACACCTTCTTGTACAGCTTTTAGATAATGTGGTTTGGCGAATGTCTTTCCTTCTAAATAAGCCGCCATATCCGCAGCAGCTCTGTCCAGTACATCATCCGAAGTGACCCCGGGTTTGATGTATTTGAAAAGTGCATCCCTGTAGGCTTCGATATAATTGTACAATTCCTTTTGGGCAGGGTCGAACTTACCGTTCACGGGCCATATTCTCGTTACATCACTGGTGTAATAGCGGTAGTCCGGTGCGTAATCCATCAACACCAAATCCCCGGACTTGAGCACATCCGTTTTATGGAAATAATGCCCCATGAAGGCGTTGGTGCCCCCTCCGATAATCGATGCATACCCATCGCCACGGGAGCCGTTCACATGAAAAATATACTTGGCAACGGCATCCAGCTGATATTCATAAACTCCTGCTGCTGTGGATTTCATGGCTTCAATGATAGCAAGGCCGGCAATTTGCGTGGCTTTTCGGATGAGGGCAATTTCCTCTTTGCTTTTGATCAACCGCATCCCATCCAAAATAGGGGACAGGTCGTTGATTTTGAACTGTGGGAACTGTGATTGCAGCTGTTGCACAAATAGAGCTTCCCGGGTTGGCGAAGCATCCCACGGGTCGGCTGTGGCACGGGCCTGTCCGTACAAGAGTTCGTCCCTGCTGTCGTTTCCGGTTTCTGCGGGGGCCAAGGGTGTATAGAGCAAAGGAGTGTCGGATTTAATCAGTCCGGTACGAAGGAGGTCGGCGGATAAGAATTCGTATCCTTTCACATTGTCCACACCAGTAAGTTCCTTGACGAGTGTTTCGTCTTCGGCGGACAATATTTTGCCTTGCCCTCTTTCACGGCCTTCATCCCTGTGCGGTAAATAAAGCGTGGTTTGCCTGTTTTTCCCGTTCAGTAGGAGGTAGGCATGGTCCGTTTCCAGACCTGTGAGGTAGTAAAAGGTATTGGTTTGCCTAAAAACACTGAAACCGGGCACACCGCTTGCCCCTTGAACCAAGGCGATGGCGTTGTCGCCAATGGCATTGAATATCGTATTTCTACGTTCGGTAAAGTTTTCAACGGAAAAATCGGTTTGGTAATGATGGGAGGTTTGGGCTTGTAGCGGGTTGAGGCATAATCCGAGTAATAGGAGCAAATACCCTGCAGGTATGTTTTTCATACAAATAAAAGGTTTGAGTTGGTTGGTACTTTGATTCCCCCAATTTACGCAATTCGTTGGAAGGTGTTGCAGTCTCGGTATCAGGTTTTTACAGAATGTTTCTTTGGCTTTTCAGACGAAGAAAAGCTTTGCCTTCTTGAACTTCAAGAGGTAAACGGCGCTAATTTTGACCAACTGCTAGTTTTTCTCGTTCAATAGCAGTCTGTTAGTAAATATTTACAGCATTAAAGTCTTAATTTGAAACTTTATAAAAATAGCTAAACACTTTACCGATCAAAACCAATGAATTCAAAAAATCCACTATTCAAATTTACCATCCTATTTATTGCTTTACTTACCATTTTTTCATGTACATCAGAGGGTGTGGAGTCCGAAGAACCCGTAACCAAGGGATTTGCTGTTGTAAACACCTTGCCAGTGGGAATAGATCATAATTCAGGGACCATGGCAAATGCTGGAGGTAAAATTGTCAGTTCCGATAGTCCAATCACAAACAGGGGTGTTTGTTGGAGTACCGGGCCCAATCCGACCATAAATGACAGTAAAACTGAGGACGGTACGGGAATCGGGGAGTTTTTGAGTGATATGACTGGACTCGAGCCCAATACAAGGTATTATTTTAGGGCCTATGCCACAAATTCAGCAGGTACCAGTTATGGTGGTGAGATCGATTTTTTCACTTCCAAAATATACAGAGGGGATGTATATCTACCTTCACAGGAGAATGTTGATAATTTTGGGGCAGAGGATTACCTTATCGTAGTCGGCAACCTAAACATTGGAAAAGAAGGAGGCAGTGATATTACAAATTTAAGAGCTTTGTCCAATTTAAATCAAGTTGGAGGAGACCTCAATATAGGTGGGTATGTAAGTGGTTATGGAGTATTGGAAAACCCATTGCTGGAAAGTTTGGAGGGATTGGGTTATCTGGCCAGTGTGGACACTTATTATCTAAATGATTATATACCCAAGGACCTATCTATAGGGTATTGTCCAAAGTTGGAAAACTTGGATGAGCTGAATTTGTTCATATTTGAAGGGGATATTACCATAGAATATAATGATGGATTGCAAAATATTGACGGACTGGCACGTATTACTAAAGCAGAAGCCATTCACATACGAAACAACGCCTCTTTGACCAATTTGGATGGATTGTCTAATATTGAGAATATTACCTATATCCAATTGTCCCGTAACCCGGTACTATCTGATATTGGTGGAATACAAATTTCCAATGTGGTTTTAGGGGGGCTGATGATTTCAGAAAATGATATTTTAGCGGATTTATCCGTTTTTTCGGATATCACAGCCATAAGTTATGATCTAGATATAACGGATAGTCCTGCGATAGTGGACCTAACCCCATTTAGTAAGCTGACCCATATTGGCAGGATGTTGCACATTACCAATACAGGGGTAACGAATTTAGATGCTTTTGCTTCATTGGAAGTTGTAGGAGGATCTTATGAAACTTATAGTGAGCCGGAGTTGAAAATCAATGACAACGATAAATTGGTCAATGTGTGTGGCTTACTAAACCTTTTTGAAACGGATTTTCCTGGAGAATACCAGATATATAGAAATGCCTTGCGATCAAACGTTACCAAAGAGGAAATTTTGGATGGCGATTGTGCTGAAGAATAAAATTCTTTGATTTTCCATAAAATATAGTTGACAGATGTCTTACGACGAAAGAATGTTTATATCAAATAGCATAGCTATACGCAATTTACTTATGGTCATTGAGTGTTCTATAATGTTCTCGCGTTATGTAACTTGAGCTTTGGTAAAAGCGAAAGTTTGGAGTGCACTTCCTGAAAAATTTCTTCTAAAAACTTTTTTAAAAAAATATAATGGAACACTTATTTATCAAGCCTGCGAAGTAGGGGGAGGAAATGTGTGTGGAATGGTATGATACTATAAAAAATCCTTTTACGTTAATATTTTACTTACTAATAAGATTATGAAAAAACTATTAGGCTTGTGTTTCCTTGCCTTAATGTGCTCCTGCTCATCGCACAATGAGGTTATTGTACCCATTAGTGATTATAGGAATCAATTAATGTTTGGTAAAGTGAAGAGTTACACTTATTATGAATATGAATCCTTAAAAAATGAGGAAGGTATGTACGTTCCTGATACCAGTAGTAAAATGAATATTAGCGCTATTGGCATAAAGTTTAGTCCTTATATGAGAGATATTTCAATTGGAATAGGGTATAAAGGATTTATAAATTCTAAAGGTAATCTGACTAAAGAATATATTTATGCAACTGGGGAATCCCCAACTTTTTTGTGCTCTTATAAATATGAAAATAATAATCTATCAGAACTATTAACCTACAAATTGCCAGATAGTATCGATGCAAAAAAATACTGGCTAAACAAATATTCTAATGGTGTTTTAAAATCACGAAATCATTATACGAAAATGGACGGTGGTGATGATAAAAAGGATACAATGATTTTGGTTTTATCATCTAAGTTATTTTACGACAAACTGGGTTTACTATCAAATGAGGATGAGTCAGAAAATAAATATATAGCAGCAATTTATTACGCCAGAAACTACTTAAATAATATCAATGAATATGAAAACAAGAAATTTTCCTATAAAAACGATGTTGATGAGCAAGGTTATAAAAGAATAAGGCAATACCTTGTAAATAACAATGTGGAAGGTAGTGAACTTTACAAGACTAAAACTTTTCATTCAAATGGAAACCTCAAAAGCGAAAGATATTACGAAAATAATTGGGAATTTATAAGAGAATATAACGAACAAGGATATAGCATTTTTGAAAAAAATAGATACCCAACATATTTTCTTTACGATAACTTCGATATTTATGGTAATTGGCAAGACGTTAAAATTGTCAGAATAATAAATGGAGACACAATACCTTATTCATTTGGAAAAAGAAAAATTAGCTATTATTAAATTTCTTTATGTTTTCGGCCTAAGAGAATTTTGGTTAAAACAATAGGTGAGGGTGGTGGCCAGAAGAAAATGCGGGCCGGCGTCGGGGTGAATTTGTGGCTAGGCACACGCGAGAAAAAGTGATTATTCAGTGAATGATTGCTTTTTTCGGCGAGGGAGTAGTGGAGCATTGCCGCCAACTCGCCATCTGGCTCCTTCACTAAAAAGGTCTACCAGACCTTTTCTTTACGTTCGGTCCTGTGTGAGGGCGTGAAACGCCCAAGTAGCGAAGCTACAAGGCACAAAGGGCGCGTGGAAGCATATTTTCTTCTTGATTTCCTGCCTGCCGGCAGGCAGGTTTGTTTCTTTTTTATCAAGAAAAAAGAAAAGACTTTAGATAAACCATTACGAAATATAAACATGGAGGAACTTATTGAATTAGAAGAAAGATTTCAACCACATCTTTTAAACAATGATTACACTTTTATAGGTCCAGCAAATATGGATTTATTTGAAGGTTTTGCAAGAAATGTTAATATTTTAGCCCCAGTTGTGGCACCAGCACGTACAATACATCATGCATTGTCTCATAGACAATCTGTTCGTAGGGTATTACTAAATCTACCTCCCGGAACAGATTTAAGAATATATGTTGTTATTAGAAAAAATGATACGATTTTAGTTCATGCTACTATTGAGGATTACTGCGAAAGGTTCGGTATTGATTTTGATATTTAACCGATAATTCTATAGAGTCTACGAGCAAGTGCTTAGAAATTTAAGCTTCGCTAAATTTTAAGCTTTTGCGACAAGTTGACGAGATTTTCCGAGACTGTAAACTGAACTCTGTCTGAAAAAGATTAGAAGTATTAATTTTATTCAGACAGTACCATGACAAAGAAAGAACAGACAGAATTTGAAAAGAAGGTGCTCGAGCAGTTCATGTCGGGCAAGA
>NZ_JARFVB010000024.1 GCF_029193885.1 Flagellimonas yonaguniensis
ATCAATGAGAAGAAAATTGAAAAATAAAAACTAAGTTTAACCCAAGGATAGATCAAATCTGGGCAGTCCATTTGCCATGGTCAGTTTCATCCGGCGAAGGTGGGTCAGTTTACCCGGCTTATCCACCCTAATAAACTTATCCTTTTCATTTTCAGTTTGAGTAAAGGTTTCCTCAATTTCGGATAATTTTAAATACTCAAACTCCCCTGTTTCCCTTTCGTTATGTGTTTTTAAAACTACAAAATGCCAGTTTCTATCTTTTTGAATGGATTCAAAAATCTCATTTTTCTTATGTTCGGCAATAGACCTTTCGAATTCGGGAACCATCCTGCCTTCAGGAAACCAACCCAGATTCCCTTGATTTTTATTAGGATCCATCGAGAATTCATCTGCAAGATTCCCAAAGTCTTCTCCATTTCTATATCTAGAAAATATCTCCTTTTTAGTATTCCGAATTTCAGAGCTGGACATTTTTCCACCATCCAACCATATGTATTTAACCTTGAATTCCTTTTTAGTTTTTTTATGTAGAATACGATAATAAGACTTATTGAACTCTTTTACTTTACCCAATTCAATGCCACGTAAAAATTCCTCGAAACCAGAATCGCTTGTTGTTTTGACAATTCGTTGTAAAGAAAAACAAGGATTATTCAATTGGACACTGTCTACTTGATTTTGATTATCTATGCTCTTAATTATTGACTCATATCTATTGTTCTGTCCAAAACAAAAAGACACTACAAAAACTGCAAGTATTGAATATTTAATTTTTTTCATAAATGAAGCACAATGTGTTTATCGTTTAATTGAACTTTAAAGGTGATTAATTCAATTGACATTTTTCAAATGTCTTATTGAAATCACGAATCCGTTTAAAATTAAGTTCTCCTTCCAGTTTTTCATATTCTGCCCAAAGCATAACATCTCTCGTATCAAATACTGCATTATCAATGTATTTTTCAAGATTATTTATATCTCCATGTGCCAAGAATATAATACATCGAATTACCCTATCAGTTTTTAGATAATCTGTTTCTGAAATGGCATTACTAAGTAATTCAATTGCTTTACCAGCCGAATCTTTGAAATCAAGTTTTATCCTTTGTTGAATATCCTCTTTGAAGGTCATCGTTTATTTGAACTTTAATTATTAATAATAGTTATTTTAATACGATGGTTTGTTCAATCGGTTCGTTGATATAATCAAAATCTAGTTTTTTCATTTTGTGTATTGGACTGTCAAACCCAATAATATTGTTTCCACTAAATGACCTTAAATCCAAAACCTGAAATTTCCTTTTGTACTTAGAAATAGTAAGTTTTTCCAAATCCACTATTCCTATTTTTTGATGAGTCCCTCCAAAAAAGGACTTGTCCCAGATTGGCATTGCCGCCTTTTGTCCATTGCGAGTCCAAATTACAGGTCCACCGCAATTTTCTGTAATTAGAATTTCTTTAGTGTCATTTATTATGACCTTACATTTTCCGTTTAAAGGTGAACCCATTCCAATTTCTTTAAGATCGGAATATATCAATGTAGCCTTATTTTCATTTTCATTTCCGTTTGGATTCTCAATCGGAAAATCCCAAGGATTAGGGTATTTTAATGATTCCATAGTAAACCCAACAATTCTACCAATTGAAAGTTCGTCAAATTTTAATGCCTGAAGAATCGTTCGAGCTTTGTCTTTATCCGATTTTTTGGCTCTATCAAATTCATCCATTAGACCACTTTCCCAAAGACGTTCATTTCCCGTCATTCCTTCAATTCCGACAATGCTATTCGCTTTAAGGTAAATTTCTTCTTTGGTCATTTTCTTACTGGAACAACTTGATTAATAGGATTTAGTCTTCACCGTTTATTTAAACTTTGTTTCGCCTCCACTATTTGTTATGTGAAGGTTTTAAGGTTTTGTATATGTTGGCTCCAAACACAAAAATTGAAACAGTACTGACTATTAAAATTGATGGTCCAAATCGGTCATTCACAATTCCTATAACTACTGTAGCAATGAATATGATAAAATGAGTCATGGATAAATTCAAGTTGGTTTTTTTGCCCAATAAAGCGGCAATTCCATAACCTATTATAAAAATCAACCAAGAGCCAAAAACAATGTACAATGTTATTATCCACATATTAGAATAGTCATATGACCAACCAACCGTTTTATTCAATTCACGTATTTCGTTTTCACTAAAATAATTTCCGATCAGAAAGGATATGATTAAAATCCAGAACATTCCTTTTTCAAAAATCCATTTCCATCTCATCGTTTATTTGAACTTTATGTCAATTTATTTATTTGGTCTTTGATTTTCTCGCACCCTTTTCAGGTAAATAAGCTTTCCTAAAAACTCTTCTTCTTTTAACACCAATTCATCCGAACTAGCATTAAAAATCGAATAGGTAAAACGGGAAATTTTTAATGTGTCTCCCTTCAATGAATAACTTGTTTCGATTTTGCCCTCCCCATTATTAAAATAAGACCTGCCATTATCTAAAAACAATAATTCCAACTTAACAGTATAAGGCTGCCCATTTAAAGTCATGTCGCTGCCATCACCTCCATCCAAATCAGTTTTCTTATATGCTGACCACTCTCCCAGTACTAGGCTTGTTTCATCTTTATTTTGGCCAAAAACCATATGTAATGGAACTAATAGAATCATTATGGCTTTTAGAATCTTATTGTAATTCATCTAATTCTTGTGATTTTGTATGTCTTTATTATAATTCAATCATTATAAACCCCAGACTTCATCGTTTTTTTGAACTTTAGTAATGGTATTCAGTAACTAGTACTTTTCAGAAATACGTTTTTAATTAAAGTGATTTATAGTAATCCATCCAGGACTTGATTCTTCCCACAAACATTTTCAAATAATTTTCAGTCAAAAATATGTTTGACCAATCAAACCTTTGTGCTTGTACACCGAGATAAAATATAAAAATAGAGGCTCCAGCTGCCGGAATAAATTCGGTTTCCTGTTCTGAAAGTTCTCTTACCTCCCGATAGCCATTTAGGAAAGTTTCAACTTTAGATTCATATACCTTTTTATCTGACTCTATGTGAAACAATTGGATAAGGAAATAACCAATATCTAAAATCAAAAATCCATTTCCGCAATTGTCAAAATCAAATATTGTTATTTCCTTGTTTTTCTTGATACTTACATTGTCATACCAAACATCAAGATGGACTATTCCTTTTGGAATTACGGAATCTTCAAGTTTTTTAAAGGTTTTGGATATTTCTCCTCCGGTATTTTTTAGATATTTCATTTCGGGCAAATCTTCTGAAAAGAATTGGGCCAAAAGTTTATAAGGTGTTTTTAAAAGTAATTCTGAATTATAGTTTGTCCGATTAATGGTTTTATCTAATGTAATGCTATGAAATCTTGCCATAAGAGAACCCATGATAAAACAGGTTTCATCGTCCATGAATCGTATTTTTTCACCTTCAGCGAAAGAAAAAAGAACAACATGTCGAACTCCTTCTGGAGCATCAATATCTTGAATGAGTTTACCTTCTTTATCCGAAATTGGAAATGAGACCGAAAGATTTTTTTCGCTTAAAAGTTGTAAAAGCCTTAATTCTTCTTGAATTTCGGTTTTGGTTCTCCATTTATAACAATAAACCCTTACAGCATATTTGTGATTTCCTGCAAAAAGGAAATAAGTATGATTTACTCCCGTCCTGAATAATTTACATTGTATTTTTCCTCTTAAACCATACTTTTCTTTAACATATTCACCTAGCTTCTTATCTGATAAAATTGATGCAATTATTGGGAAATTTGACATTCGATTTCTTTCTAAATTATGGGGTGACTTGTTTTATGTATCGTTTAATTGAACTTTGTTTTGACTCAGTTTTATTTGTTTTTCCGTTTAGCTTTTCTATTCATTTTTCTAATATCCCTCTTTTCAAGCCTTATGGCCTTTTTATCCCTTTTTTGTTTATCATTTTGGGTCAGAAAATGAATAGCAAGAACAATTTGTACATTTCGGTCTTCCAGATCCCAATTTTGAGGATATTCTATTATATTCCAGGCCAGAAAATTTCCAGAATCAAAAGATCCAACGTTTTCTAATTTTTCAGCATAACCTTCTAGATACGGATTTGATTCCCCCATTTTTTTTAAGAACCTGATGAAATTTTCATTTTGGCTGAAACAAATGCTTTTATATTCATACTTCGGTTCTATTGTCCTCCAAGTCTTGCAAAGACCCCATATTTTATCAAATGTTGAATCAGATATTTCAGAATATAATCTTTTCTGCCTTCGCCAACTTATTTTGTCTTGCACATAAGATTGTTTCCAATCTGCTAAGTCAGGCAAAGAAAATTTAAAACAATTCCCGAATTTGGTCTCATCCACACTGCCACAAAGTTCTCTCTGCACAAAATCTGCCATAGTATTCAAGTCCTTGACCTCGGTATCAGAAAAATATTCGTTTAGGTCAACTTTGGATTCTTGTCCAGTACAAATCCCTAAACTTAGAATACATATAATTAGCAACTTATATTTCACTGGGTTAGATTGAATCAAACTTATCTTGATCGTTTATTTGAACTTATTAATTTTGCTTAAAAACCTTACTCAATAACAACTAATGGATATGTTGAATTCACTAAGGTCATTTCCTCTTCATTTAATTCCTCAAATGATTTTTTAAACTTCGCTTCTGCCAGTTCCTTCTTTAGAATCAGAATTTGATGTTTAATTAACTGAACAACATCCGCATAAACTCGATACTTTGCCTTCTCATTGGTTTTCAATGCAATTATGGCGTCTGACTGGTTCTTTTCAAAATAGTCTTTTAAAACAGGTTCAAGATGTTCCAATCCCATGGATTCACCCTTACAAATGATGTTGCTCTCATGGTTGATTTCAATATCCAATGCCTTTTCTATTTGATCTTCAGTGGGACTTTTTAGAATTGTTGTACTATAATCAACTCCAGCAGAAGTTGGGATTAAATCAAAAACAAAGAATGTTGACAGCTTATAATAATCCAATCTAAGATCCTCTGCATTCAATATATCCGATACTGTTTGGGCTACTTCTTTCCTTTCTAATCCATTTCCGTTTGACAAGATTTTCAACAATGCATTTGAAAAGTCAATCATTGTGTTAGAATCATTATTATCACTTTCCTGAAGAATATTATTCTGACATTCATTTAATTCTGATTTCTCTGGTCCAATAATTTCTCTCCACTGCTGAACGAAGGGTTTTGAAGGCAATTCAATAAGTTTCCCACTAGCCATATTTTTAAATGCCTCATATAGGGATTCTGGTGTCCCATCCTGCACTAAACCTTCAGAAATAAGTAGGTCTTGATGGTCTGAAATTAATTGTTCTAGTACTTCTCCCTTATCTTCCATCGAGGCTTTAAGACAATTCATAATCTCGATTTCAATTCGATTTACTTGTCCATATATTGACGTAAAACAAAGTATTCCGAATAGTAATGTGAGTGCTTTTCTCATTTCAATATTTAGACTCTTCCTCCTTTATTGGAATTGGTATATTTGAATTTCTCTAAATGTAGGAAATTTCCATTAATCATAAATTGGGTTTTCGGTGAAAGGGGAGTAAAACAGTCAATTGGGTTTGATTTTCTTCTTGTGCTTTTTGCAATAAGCTTTGTCCAATGCTTGTTTCTTGTCCCAAAATAGATTTCCACATTCAATACACTTTCTTCTGCCTTGATACGCCAAATATTTATAGAGGGTCTTTTTAGAACCAACATCAATGAGCTTCATGATCTCCTCAATGCTCAGTTTATTGTCCCTATAGTATCGTTCTGCCAACATAGCTTTGTTCAATGCCTGTTTACTGAGACCAGGCTTTCTTCCAATTTTCAATCCACGTCTTCTTGAGCTTTCCATTCCTGCCCGTGTGCGTTCAATAATAATATCCCTTTCCAATTGGGCAACCGATGCGAATAGGTTGAAGATAAACCTGCCGTGTGGGGAAGTGGTATCAATGAAACTTTCCTGAATGCTTTTGAAGTGGATTCCTTTCTTTTCAAAATCTTCGATGAGTTTAGTGAGGTGTGAAAGGCTTCTGGCGATTCGGTCCAGTTTCCAGACTACAAGAGTGTCTCCTTCACGCAAAATGGATAAAAGTTCATCAAGACCCTTTCTTTCCGCTTTTGCTCCAGATGAAATATCGGCATAGATGTTCTTGGGTTTGATTCCTTCCTTTAAAAAGGCATCCACCTGTAAATCGTGTTTCTGTGATTTTGTGCTCACTCTTGCATAACCGAACTTCATCCTAGGTGTAAAAAAGGGTATATAAGGTAAACTATTTAAGTGTACCGAAAAAGTAAACTCTTTGGAATCAGTGAACTTGTTTAAGAGTGAAAGTTCAATAAAACGGTGCCTTAAAAACCCTGGTCTTGAAATAGAAATTGGTATAAAAGCGAACGCAACGAAGTGGAGTGCTGCAAGCCCCAAATCTTACCTTTAACTAATACTACTGAGCGAGGCAAATTTTATCTAAATCACATTCCTATTTTCATTTTTCCGTGAAAAACGCCTTGATTTTATTGGGCTGAACCCTATTTTCCGTGAAAAAGATCATTTCATCAAATACTTGATCAATGATGTAAACAGGATTGAGGATACACAATGTGAAAACTCCAAAAAAACCATTTTTTCATCAAAAATTCATTGATTTTACTGGGCTGAACGCATTTTTTCATCAAAAATGGGAAAACTGCTGCTAAAATAAATTTCCCATTGGGATACTGTTATTGATACTGTTGACTAAACCTCAGAAAACCATTTTTTAGTAAAAAACACGTTGATTTTACAGGGTTGTAGGCCTTTTTTAGCAAAAAACGCATCAATCGCCATTAATCAATATTTTTGAAAAACACTCTAAAAATGGGCTTTTCCGAAGGAAAATGAATCAATAGCGCTGCGCCAGCACGCTATCCTCTTGCTACTCATTTTTTCTTTGCAAGGCAAAGAAAACCTGAATAGCACAGTTAATGAGATAGATTAATAAAGTCTTTAATTATACAAATAGGTCATTGCACCCTATTCCAATTTTACTTCACGTTTATCTTACCGATCACTATAAAATTGAAACAGGAACCACGTGCAAAAGTTGGGGTAAGTATTTGGGACTACAAATCTTTAATTGTATGATATCTTAATATAAGTAACATCAAACTAACCTAAAAAATAGAGTTTCCAAACTTCTCACTATCATCCTTTGAGTCAGAAAACTTAGTTTCCAGAATTGAATCCAAACCATGCATATCTTCACTGATTTTATGGTCCAGTACACGTGCGTAAATCTGAGTAGTGGCCAACTCTGTATGCCCCAATATCTTGGAAACCGTCTCTATGGGTACCCCATTGCTCAATGTTATAGTTGTAGCAAATGTATGCCTGGCCATATGAAAAGTAATGTGCTTTTTGATATGACAAGAATCTGCAATCTCCTTTAGATAACTATTCAATTTTTGGTTTGAAATTTTAGGGAATAATTTATCTAACTGTCTTTTCGGATGATATTGATATCTCTTAATTATCGACAATGTGGGGCCCATTAAAGGTAATTTGAAACTATTATTGGTTTTCTGCCTTTTTGTACTTATCCAATACTTACCATCGATACCCAAAACGAGGTTATCTTCATTAAGATTCATTATATCACAATACGCTATCCCCGTGTAGCAACTAAAAACAAATAAGTCCTTCACAATTCGTAAACGCTCTATCCCTGTATGATAGTCTTGGATTTTTTGGAGTTCGGACAAGTTCAAAAATTCCCTTTCCTTTCTTTCCATCTTAATCTTAAATTTTTGAAAGGGATACTTTTCTATCCATTCATTATGTACGGCCATTCTTACCATTTTTCTCAAACGCTGGATGTGTTTCATGGCTCCATTGTTCGAAAGCCTTCCATGATGGTGGATTGGGTGTAGTTTCCGCAAATAGGTCTCGAAACCCACAACAAATTGGTGATTGAGCTGTGACAATCTATAATCATTGCATTTGTATTGTTTCTTCAAATAGGCCAACAAGTACTTCTGGGTGGTCTTATAATGGCTCAGGGTCGCTTTGCCAAGGTTATGGGCAGCATGTAGATTGTGGTGTTCAAATAGTTTAGTTAAGGTGACTTGATCTGTGTCTTCTCCGAAATACTTCTCCTTGACCATTTGCGGAGTGATATTCGGCGTCTTGGATCGGAGTTCACGATAGCATTGAAAAAGTTCAGTTTCGACTTCCATCAGATAGGTGTTGATTTCTTGTGCTTCTGGAGCGCGCCCCAGAACCCTCGACCCCTTTCTGTCCCAACTTTCTATTGGGATCGTATATTTCAGGCTCATGTTAACCCTTTGTTTATCAACGGTGATACGGGCATAGATCTTGGCCGTTCCGTCATTCCTTCGGGCAGTGCTTATCCAGAAACTGATTGAAAATGTAGACCGGGTTCTCATAGGTTTTGTGTTAAATTGAACGAAAAATACCTACGAAAGTCAAATACTAAGATGCTGTAATA
Source organism: Flagellimonas yonaguniensis (assembly GCF_029193885.1). GTDB lineage: Bacteria > Bacteroidota > Bacteroidia > Flavobacteriales > Flavobacteriaceae > Flagellimonas > Flagellimonas yonaguniensis. Next base: position 8,539 of record NZ_JARFVB010000024.1, read on the forward strand.
TAGTGATTTACATTCTTATCTGGTTAACACTTTACAGAAAAATATTTACTAACCGAATTGCAAACCAAAACATATCAAATCAAACCAATTCAAAAAAAGGTCCAAAACGTCAAAACCTTGCAAATCAATTAGATATGCAAGGTTTTGTTTTCTTTTGAACTCTAAAAGTGGGCGCTGAGGGATTCGAACCCCCGACCCCCTCGGTGTAAACGAGGTGCTCTGAACCAACTGAGCTAAGCGCCCATTCATTTTTCCCGAATGGGAGTGCAAATATAAGACTGTTTTTGATTTAAAAAACAAAAAAATGAAAAAAATTACACGACTTCGGCAACAACAAATGTGCTTCCCCCAACATATACCATATCCTTGGGCTCGGCATTCTTGGTGGCTTTCTTTAACCCTTTTTCCACCGACTTATACGCTTTTCCATTCAGTCCCAATTCCTTAGCCAATTCCTGGAGCTCAAAAGCATCCATACCTCTTGGAATACCGGGTCTCACAAAATAATATTTTGCATCCTTTGGAAACAGCCCAAGTGCAGCCCTGACATCTTTATCTTTCACAAAGCCTAAAACGATATGGAGCTTTTTGTACAATTGTTTTTGGACCTGCTTTAAAACCAATTGAAGTCCCTCCTTATTGTGGGCCGTATCGCAAACCACCAACGGATTTTGTTGCAGTACCTGCCACCTGCCCAATAGTCCTGTGTTTTCCACAACCTTTTTGAGTCCTTCAGAAATTGCCCCTTCTGGGACATTAAAATCTTTCAATTGATGAATACAGGCGATCACACCATTGATGTTCTTTTGCTGGTATTCCCCCAACAAATCGGTCGCATATCCTGTGACGGGTTCTTTATCCGCAAAAACAATATTGGATTTAAGTTGATGGGCAATCAAATTGAAAATCATTTTGGTCTCTGGTTGGGTCTCGCTAATGACCACAGGAACCTTTGGTTTTATGATTCCAGCCTTTTCCAAAGCGATTTTCTCCAAGGTATCCCCCAAAAATTGGGTATGGTCCAACCCTATGTTCGTAATCAAGGATACTTCTGGTGTTATAATGTTGGTAGAATCCAAACGCCCCCCCAATCCCACTTCAATGACAGCAACATCCACTTTCTCTTCTGCAAAATAACTGAAGGCCATTCCCACCGTCATTTCAAAAAAGGAGAGTTTATGATACTCAAAAAATGGCTTGTGCTGTTCAATAAAATCGGTTACGAACTTCTTACCGACAACCTTTCCATTGATTTTGATACGCTCCCTAAAATCCTTTAGATGAGGAGAGGTATAGAGTCCAACTTTATAACCTGCCTCCTGAAGAATGGAAGCCAACATATGACTACTGGAACCTTTCCCGTTGGTTCCAGCTACGTGAATACTTTTAAATTTTTTCTCGGGATTGTCCAGTGCATTACAAAGATGGATGATGTTGTCCAACTTGGCATTGAAAGCCGTCGCACCCTTTTGCTGGTACATTGGAAGTTGTCCGAACATCCAGTCCAAAGTTTCTTTATAGGTCACTACTGCCCCAGTTTAAAGTTGACGACAATAAAGCCAGTTTGCTGTGCATGAGCTTTGGAATCATTATTCCATCGATAACTTAACGCAGTTTTTTCTGCAGCATCCAATAAACATTTAGCCGTATTTGTGCTTCCCTTAATACCTGGTTTTGCACTTATCACTTTTCCACTTCTATCAACCTTGATTTCAACAACCACCTTCCCTTCTTGGTTGCAATCTTGTTGGAATTTATTACTACTAACCAATTTGCGACCATTCAAGCCATATCCACTACCTCCACTTCCATTTCCAGGTCCACCATAATAGGATGCAGCATAAGGGTCGCCATCAGGCTGCCCCTTATCACCAGCACGATCATCATCGCCCTCACTGCCCGTGGCTGTGCCATCGGATTTGCCGATACCTCCGATAAGGGCGTCAACACTTTTTTTCTTGGCCTCCTGCTCTTGGCGTATACGCTCTTCGGCCTCCCGTTTTTCACGGGCGATTCGCTCTGCTTCGATCTTGGCTTTTTCCGCTTCTTCCTCTGCTTTCCGTTTGGCTTCCTGCTGCTGCCTTAGCTTGATGGTTTCCTCATCGTCACTGGTCAACACTTCTTCAACAGGAGCTTCCTCTACTACGGTTTCTTCTGGTTGGACAGGCTCCACTTGTTCCTGCAGTTCGGGTTGGCTTTCTACTTCCCTAGGTTCTGAACGCACTGGTTCCGTAGGCTGAACTTCTCCACTACCGTAATCCATGGTTCCGAAATTGACCGCAATACCCTTTTCAATGGGCGGGTCGAGATAGGTCAATCCTATATAAAAAAGCAATAGGAGTAATGCGCTTAACAAAAGTGTTGTAAGCGTAAAGGACTTTTTCTTGTGTCTCGTATCTAAAAAGGACATTATTTTGGCCGCACCGCCAAGATAACCTTGTAACTGTTCCTGTTGGCAATGTCCATCACGTTGACCGCTTCTTTAATGGCTACGCTTTCTTCTGCTCTAAGGATGATTGTGGGCTTTTCTTGACCTTCAAGTGCCTTTTTTAATTCAATTTCAATGTATTCCTTGTTGATTTGCTGGTTGTCCACAAAATACTGTAGGTTCTTATCTATCGTAACCGAAACATTCTGTGTATTCGTGGATTTTCCCTTTGCCTTTGGCAAAAGCAAATCCAGTGCATTTGGAGCATTGGAAGTCAACATAAAAAACACCAATAACAGGAACACTATGTCCGTCATTGATGACATGCTGAATTCCGGGCTTATTTTGTTTCTTCCCTTCAGTTTCATAGCTAAAGGTTTAAATAGGTTCGTTCAAAAGATCCAAGAACTCTACCGCATTGGCCTCCATTTGATGTACTACCTTATCGGTTCTGTTCACTAAGTGGTTGTAACCGATATAAGCGATGATACCAACCACCAAACCAGCCACTGTTGTGGTCATTGCGGTATAAATACCAGATGCCAACGAGCCCATCTCGGCCTGGCCTCCACTACTGGCCATTTCATGGAATGCCAAAATCATACCAATTACGGTACCCAAAAAACCAATCATAGGAGCCGCACCGGCAACGGTAGCCAAAACACTAACGTTCTTTTCTAGTTTGTACACTTCCAATGTTCCTGCGTTCTCAATGGCCGTATTAATGTCATCCAAAGGTTTTCCGATACGGGCAACTCCTTTTTCAGTCAATCTGGCCACTGGAGAATCTGTTTGGGCGCACAACAATTTTGCAGCCTCCAATTTTCCGTTCATCACATGGTCGCGAATCTGGTTCATGAAATTCTTATCTATCTTGGACGCTGCCTTAATGGCAAAAATACGCTCAAAATAAATGTACATAGCTACAAATAGAAGAACAAAAAGCACTATGATAATGATAATACTTCCTGTTCCTCCATTGACAATAAGATCGATTACGGACAAGGTCTTCTCTTCGGAAATTGAGGCAGTTGCCTCAGCGCCTTCCGTTACTTCTTGAAAAATATTCATATAAAATCCCCAATTTAAGTTGCAATTATAACGGAGATTTTTGAACTAAAGTATTTTTTAGAACAAATATCGCATCACCATATAGCAAATTGCTCCTGCCAAGAACCCTACAAAGGCCAACCACGATATTTTTTTAAGATACCAGAAGAAGTCGATTTTCTCCATTCCCATGGCAACAACACCTGCTGCAGAACCAATAATGAGCATACTACCACCTGTTCCTGCGGAATAGGCTATAAAATGCCATAACTGATCATCCAAAGGCTCAGAGAACATTCCCAAACTTGCAGCTACCAAAGGTACGTTGTCTATAACGGCAGAACCAACTCCCAATAAAAGCACCACTAAATCGGATACCTGGGTACCGGCCATTTCCGTTCCTATCAATGGCATTCCTTGTTTCAGCCCTTCAGCAAAGTTGAAAAGCATACCTAGGGACTCCAACGAGGCCACCGCCATCAAAATACCCAAGAAGAATAGAATACTTGGCAACTCAATTTTGGTCAAAGCACTATGTACTGGACTGTGGTGAGCATGATCATCACTATCCTGATCTACATTGGAAATAGAAAACTTGGAACTACTGTATATTTCGGCAAAAGTGGAAACCACGGCCAAAGAAAGCATCATTCCCACGTATGGGGGCAAATGCGTAATCGTTTTAAAGATCGGCACAAAAACAATCGCACCGAGGCCCAGATATAGCATTGTCGGCCCAAACTTGGATTTTGACGTTTCCTCATCCTCTACATCTATCTGTCCTTTGAAAGCAGGAAGGAACGATGCAATAAATGATGGAATGACCATACATACCAAAGATGGTACCAACAAATGTTCAATGAGCATGGCAGTCGAAACCTTATCCCCTATCCACAACATGGTAGTGGTCACATCCCCAATTGGAGACCAAGCACCACCTGCATTGGCCGCAATAATGATCAAACCTGCATACCAAAGCCTAACGTCCCTATCCTTGACAATTTTCTGAAGAATGGAAATCAACACAATCGTAGCGGTAAGGTTATCGATAATAGCTGAAAGGATGAATGCCAAAAAGGAGAATATCCAAAGGATTTTCTTTTTGCTCCTTGTCTTTACAAAGGATTTAATCGTAGAGAACCCATCAAAATAGTCGATGATTTCCACAATGGTCATGGCACCTAAAAGGAATACCAGTATTTCAGCGGTCTTTCCTAAATGATGCAATAAGGTTTCCTCCAGAAGCTCCATTTTTTCCTCATGACCAAAGGTTCCAAAGTTTTCCAACAAATGATGCGCACCGGAATCGAACCACGTGGTAAAACCATCAATTCCAAAAGACATAAGGGCCCACATAACTGCCATCATGGCCAAAGCGGGAATAAGTTTATCTATTTTTAAATTATGTTCTAGGGTAATTGCCAAATATCCAATTACAAAAATGACAACTAAAAGGGTTTCCATGTTAAGTTTGGTTTAATTAAGGAATAATATTTTTTGAGCAGTTATCTGTGCGGCTAAAGATATTCAAAATGAATATTTCCGCATAATCTTATTGATATAAAAATATGTGAAAGAGAAATGTCATTTTTTTAAAAAAATTGAAAAATTCAAACATTCTCATTTATTTCAGCCTATCCATAGAAAATTAATATTGGAAAACTATATTTGTAGGTAGTTTTTAAATATTATTCAGTTTTATGGATTTCACACTTTCCGAAGAACAGTTAATGATACAACAAGCGGCAAAGGATTTTGCCCAAAACGAACTTTTGCCAGGAGTAATCGAGCGCGACGAAACCCAAACATTCCCAAGCGAACTAGTAAGAAAAATGGGCGAGCTCGGCTTTTTGGGGATGATGGTCAACGAAAAATACGGTGGCAGTGGACTTGATACCCTATCCTATGTGTTGGCTATGGAGGAGTTATCCAAAATCGATGCTTCAGCCTCAGTTATGGTATCTGTTAACAACTCTTTGGTTTGTTGGGGGTTGGAAACCTATGGAACTGAAGAACAAAAGGAAAAATACCTTACCCGATTGGCTTCGGGCGAAATTATCGGCGCATTCTGCTTGTCCGAACCCGAAGCGGGAAGTGATGCAACCTCTCAAAAAACAACAGCCATAGACAAAGGCGACCATTACCTATTAAATGGAACAAAAAACTGGATAACCAACGGGAACCAAGCTGAAGTCTATCTCGTAATTGCCCAAACGGACAGAGATAAAGGTCATCGTGGTATAAATGCCCTAATTGTTGAGAAAGGAACGGATGGGTTTGACATTGGGCCAAAAGAAAATAAATTGGGCATTCGAGGAAGCGACACCCACTCATTAATGTTCAATGATGTAAAAGTATCCAAGGAGAATCGTATTGGAGAAGATGGTTTTGGATTCAAGTTTGCCATGAAAACCTTGGCTGGCGGTAGAATTGGCATTGCCGCTCAAGCTCTTGGAATTGCAGCAGGAGCCTACGAACTTGCACTAAAATATTCCAAACAACGAAAAGCATTTGGCACCGAGATCGCCAACCACCAAGCCATCGCCTTTAAATTGGCCGATATGCATACCAAAATACAGGCAGCCCGCCATTTGGTTTACCAAGCAGCATGCGATAAAGACACAGGAAACGATTACACCCTTTCAGGTGCAATGGCCAAACTATACGCTTCTGAAGTTGCCATGGAAACCGCTGTTGAGGCCGTCCAGATTCATGGTGGAAATGGGTACGTTAAAGAATATCATGTGGAGCGCTTGATGAGGGATGCCAAAATCACGCAAATCTATGAAGGCACCTCCGAAATACAGAAAATTGTTATTTCAAGAAGTATCCTAAAAGATTAAATCAACACACCCCCTCCAAAAAGAGGGGGTGTGTTGATTTAAACAGCTTCTCATTTCCCAAACTCCCTGCTTTTTAAGAAGCATCTCTTCTTCAAACAACCCATATCCACGAAAAATAGGCTTTTACAGCTAGGGAAGGAGGTAATTTTATAGCTCAATTTGAGATAATGATAATTTAACTTTCCATATATTCTCAAATTGAGTTTTTTTTAAACCTCGAAACATTGTGTTGATTATTTATCTGATAATCAGTAAAAATATTGCTATTTATTCATTCATTTTGATATTTTTGAGGAAATACGTTAATGATGGGATTGAAGAAACAAGGTTTATACCTACCGGAATTTGAGCATGATAACTGTGGCGCAGGTTTTATCTGCAGCCTAAAAGGAATTAAGTCCAACGATATTATACATAGAGCCCTCGAGATTCTTGATAAATTGGAACATAGAGGTGCCGTGAGTGCAGATGGTAAAACTGGTGATGGGGCAGGAATATTAATAGATATTCCCCACAATTTTTTTGTGGATGCCTGTCCTTTCGACCTACCTGAAGCAGGGGAATATGCAGTAGGAAACGTATTTCTACCACAAAAAGAAAACCAACGTGATTTTTGCATCAAAGTACTCGAAGAGAACATTGAAAAGCAAGGTTTACAATTATTGGGTTGGAGACAGGTACCGGTGAACCGCTCCGTTCCAGGGAGAATAGCTGCCGAGACCGAGCCTTATGTCATGCAGGTTTTTGTGGCCAAGGGTGAGTCCTTGGACGATTTCCAGTTCAACCTTAAGTTATTCATTGCACGCAAAATAACGGAACACACCGTAATAGAAAGCAAATTATCGGAAAGCGAATTTTTCTATTTGCCCAGCCTTTCCACCAAAATCATCATATTTAAAGGTCTCTTGGTCCCAAAAGACATCAGTAGATATTATGAAGATCTTTTGGACCCCAGGGTAGTGACCCGATTGGCATTGGTCCACCAAAGGTTCTCCACCAATACATTCCCAAATTGGGATTTGGCACAACCATTTAGGTATATGTGCCATAACGGAGAGATCAACACCTTACGAGGAAATGTGTCCCGCATGCGTTCGCGCGAAGAATTGATGGAAAGCGATTGGTTCGGTGAGGACATTAAAAAAATACTTCCTGTTGTGCTACCGGCCAAATCAGACTCCGCCAGTATGGATATGGTTGTGGAACTATTGTTGATGACAGGACGTTCCTTGCCAGAAGTAATGATGATGTTGGTGCCCGAAGCTTGGGAGAAAAACCCCGACATGTCAGAAGCCAAGAGAGCGTTCTATGAATACAACTCCTGCCTTATGGAACCCTGGGACGGACCAGCCTCCATTCCATTTACCGACGGGAATTACATCGGAGCGGTACTCGATAGAAATGGATTGCGCCCATCAAGATATTCTGTGACCAAACAAGGGTATGTAATCATGTCTTCCGAAACAGGAGTGGTTGAACTTGAACCTGAAGACATCGAATTCCACGGAAGACTGGAACCAGGAAAAATGTTCTTAGTGAACATGGAAGAGGGAAGAATTGTGAATGATGAAGAAATCAAAGAACATATTGCCAAACAACATCCCTACAAAAAATGGTTGAACGATAATCTGGTACACCTTCGGGACATTCCTTATAACGATTGCCCAGTTTTCTTTGGCGAATTTCCTTTAAAAACAAGAAGGACCGCCTTTGGATATACCCAAGAAGACATCAATACCATTATAATGCCAATGGCACAAAATGGTAAAGAACCTATTGGTTCCATGGGCTCCGATACGCCCATCGCCGTATTGTCCGAGCGTCCGCAATTGATCTACAACTATTTTAAACAACTGTTTGCCCAAGTGACCAATCCGCCATTGGACGGTATTCGGGAGGAATTGATAACAGATATTAGTTTAACATTGGGAAGTGACCATAATATTTTTGATTTCTCGGAATTGCACTGCCGAAAACTTAAAATCCAAAACCCCGTGATCTCTAAAGAGGATTTGGACAAAATCAAAAATTACGATGCCAGTCCAGATTACAAAGTAGTGTCCATTTCCATGCTTTATGAAATCAAAAAAGGGCACAATGGACTGGAAGAAGGTTTGGATTCCATACTGCAGCAAGCTTCAAACGCTATTGATGAAAATGCCAACATCATAATTCTATCCGATAGAATGGTAAGTGCAGAAATGGGACCTATTCCAGCACTTTTGGCTTGTTCTTACGTAAATAGTGGACTCAGAAAACTGGGCAAACGATCTAAATTGAGCATTATCATCGAATCCGCTGAGCCAAGAGAGGTCCATCATTTTGCTTTGCTGTTCGGTTTTGGAGCAAGTGCCATCAACCCTTATCTGGTAAACGAAATCATCGGTGAGCAAATAGAAGAGAACAACATTACCGACTACACTTTTGAGGAAGCCATCAAAAATTACAACAAGGCCATTGGAAAAGGCATCCTAAAAGTGATGAACAAAATCGGGATATCCACACTCAACTCATACCGGGGTTCCCAACTCTTCGAATGCATCGGAATCAACACTACGGTAGTCGACAAATATTTCCCCAACACTCCTACCCGTATCCAAGGAATCGGGTTGTATGAAATAGAAAAAGAAGTGACCAAACGCCACAAAAAGGCATTTTTATCACAAGAAATAGCTGGCAATCTCGATATTGAGGTCGGTGGAGAGTACCGATGGAGAAGAAATGGCGAGAAGCACATGTTCAATCCATTAAGTGTAGCCATGCTTCAAAAATCGGTGCGCAACAACGAGCCAGAAACTTATAAAGAGTATTCCAAATTGGTCAATGAGCAATCCAAACACTTAATGACCATCCGTGGACTGTTCGAATTCTCGAACTATGACCCCATTCCCATTGAAGAAGTGGAACCTTGGACGGAAATCGTAAAAAGGTTTAAAACCGGGGCAATGTCTTACGGAAGTATCAGCAAGGAGGCGCACGAAAACCTTGCGATCGCGATGAACCGAATTGGAGGAAAGAGTAATTCGGGTGAAGGAGGCGAGGATTCGGAACGTTTCTATAAAAGTCAAACAGGCGATTGGAGAAACAGCGCCATTAAACAGGTAGCCTCAGGTAGATTTGGGGTAACCTCCAACTACCTGACAAGTGCACAAGAGATTCAAATTAAAATGGCACAAGGGGCCAAGCCGGGTGAAGGTGGACAACTACCCGGTCCAAAAGTAAACCCAGCCATTGCCAAAACAAGGAATTCAACACCTTATGTTGGGTTGATATCACCACCTCCCCATCACGACATTTATTCCATTGAAGATTTGTCGCAGTTAATCTACGATCTTAAATCTGCCAACAGAGAGGCAAGGGTCAATGTAAAATTGGTATCCGAAGTTGGCGTGGGAACTGTGGCAGCTGGTGTTGCCAAGGCCAAGGCCGATGTTATCCTGATTTCTGGTTTTGATGGCGGAACCGGCGCATCTCCTTTAACCTCTTTGAAACACGCCGGACTTCCTTGGGAGCTGGGAATCGCAGAGGCTCAACAAACTTTGGTCTTGAACGACTTGAGAAACAGGGTGGTATTGGAATGCGATGGACAATTGAAAACAGGTCGGGATGTTGCCATAGCCTGTTTGCTGGGAGCCGAAGAATTTGGATTTGCCACTGCTCCACTTGTTGCATCCGGTTGTGTTATGATGCGTGTTTGCCACCTAAACACCTGTCCAGTGGGTATTGCAACCCAGAACCCTGAACTAAGGAAAAAATTCGAAGGAAAACCCGAGCACGTAGTCAACTACATGTACTTTGTTGCTCAGGAGCTTCGTGAGATTATGGCCAAACTTGGTTTTAGAACTTTGAATGAAATGGTCGGGCAGGTTCAGAAACTGGACAGAAAGAAGGCCATCGAGCATTACAAAGCTGCTGGGATAGATTTGACGCCTATTCTTTATCAAGTTGATGTGTCCGAAGGTACCAAGTTCCACAATACAGAAAAGCAAACTCACGAAATAGATAAATCCATTGAGTTTGAAATCATAGGGAAAGCGCACCCAGCCCTGTTCAGAAAGGAAAAAACCACATTGGATTTCCCAATCGTTAACACAGATAGAGCTGTCGGAGCCATCATTAGTAATGAGATTTCAAAAATTTATGGTGCGGACGGATTGCCAGAAAACACCCTCAAACTAAACTTCACAGGTTCTGCAGGACAAAGTTTTGGCGCTTTTGCCACAAAGGGCCTTACCATGGTGGTCAATGGAAACACGAACGATTATCTTGGAAAAGGACTCTCAGGGGCAAAGTTGGTCATCAAAGTACCATTTAAATCAACCATAAAACCCGAGGACAATATTATCACAGGAAACGTTACCTTATATGGAGCAACTTCGGGCGAAGCCTATATCAACGGTAAAGCAGGCGAACGTTTCTGTGTTCGAAACTCTGGTGCCAAAGCCGTGGTGGAAGGCATAGGCGATCATGGCTGTGAATATATGACAGGCGGAGTGGCCGTTATCCTTGGTTCCGTTGGACGAAACTTCGGTGCCGGCATGAGCGGCGGTATTGCCTACGTCTACGATAAAGACAATACGTTCCGACAAAAATGTAACGGAGACCACTTGAACCTTCTTCCTGTTGATGAGGATGTTGACATTCAGCAATTGAAAGATTTGATTGAAAACCATTACAACGCCACCTTGAGTCCATTGGCACAAAGTATTCTTGAGAATTGGGAGAAATGCCTTCCAAAGTTTATTAAAGTATTCCCAGAAGAATACCGCCAAGCACTTATTAGATTAGAAGAAGAAAAAATGCAAACCTTATAATTTGAGACATGGGAAAGATTACAGGATTTATGGAATTTGACAGAAAGGATGAGACTTATGCCCCTGTCAAGCAACGTATCAAAAACTATAAGGAGTTTACAAAACCTTTAAAGGAAAGTGAGTTAAAAAACCAGGGCGCACGTTGCATGGATTGTGGAATTCCATTTTGCCACAGTGGTTGTCCCCTAGGCAATTTGATTCCAGATTTTAACGATGCAGTGTACAAGGGAAAGTGGGAAAAAGCAGCAGAAATTCTACATTCCACAAACAATTTTCCTGAATTTACCGGAAGATTATGCCCTGCACCTTGTGAAGAAGCATGTGTCCTGGGAATAAACGAACCTCCAGTTTCCATAGAAAACATCGAAAAAAACATTGTTGAGACCGCGTTTAAAAACGGTTGGGTAAAACCTGAAGCTCCGATGAATCGCACCGGTAAAAAAGTTGCAGTAGTAGGTTCTGGTCCAGCAGGTCTTGCCGCAGCACAACAATTGAACCGTGCAGGACATACGATTACCGTATTCGAAAGAGACGAAAAACCAGGTGGTCTTCTTAGATATGGTATTCCTGATTTTAAAATGGAAAAGAGCGTAATCGACCGAAGGTTAAAAATCATGGAAAAAGAAGGAATAGCATTTAAAACGGGGGTCCATGTTGGTGTGGATATAACAGCCACAGAACTTCAGCAAGAATTTGATTCCATAGTACTTTGTGGAGGCGCAACGGTTAGACGAAACCTTCCCGTTCCCGGAGCGGATGCCAAGGGGGTGGTACAGGCTATGGATTTTTTACCACAGAACAACCGCAAAGTAGACGGTATCCCTTTTACAGGCGAGGACATTTCCGCCAAGGGTAAAAAAGTAATCGTAATCGGAGGTGGGGACACAGGTTCTGACTGTATCGGCACTTCCATAAGACAAGGTGCCACATCCGTGACAAACTTTGAAATCATGCCCAAAGGCACACCGGACCGTCCCGAAGGGCAACCATGGCCATTTTGGCCCATGCGCTTACGTACCAGTTCTTCCCATAAAGAAGGGGCGGAGCGTGTATTCAGTATTTCCACCAAAAGATTCAATACAGACAAAGATGGAAATTTAACAAGCTTGGTAACTGTAGAAGTTGAATGGATCAAGCAACCTGGCCAACGACCCATGCTTAAAGAAGTAGAAGGCACAGAAAAAGAATGGGACTGTGATTTGGTCCTATTGGCTCTGGGCTTTACGGGGTCGGAGACCACGGTTGCTGATCAACTAAACCTTGAAATGGATTCAAGAACCAACATTAAAGCTTCTGTAGCGGATTATAAAACAAATGTTCCCGGGGTTTTTGTGGCTGGTGACCAAAGAAGAGGCCAATCCCTTATTGTTTGGGCCATTTCTGAAGGAAGACAGGCTGCTCACTACGTGGACACTTATTTAATGGGAAAATCCGACCTACCCTTAAAGGGGGAGGGGGACCTTCCAAGAGTTTAAAAAGCTTACATAATTCTCAACTAAACTTGCTAAATTCCTCTAGGCTTAGCTTAGAGGAGTTTTTATTCCTCAGATAAACCTACCAAGCATGTACACATATCAACCATTTATACATCAAAAAGCCTGAAATATAAAATTGTTTGTATCTTCAAAAGAACCACCATACCTTACCAAACCATAAACTCATTGCTATGTATTAAAAGAGCTTACTAACTCTTAATACATCACTCATGAGAAATGCAATTACAATTGGCTTTTTAATGTTCGTATTGTTCGCCTGCAAAACCAAAGAAAAAGAAACAAATGAAGAAACTTCGACTCCTGAAAAGCCACCGTTAGCGCTCGGCCAAGTCAATGTAAGCACAAAAAGTATGGAGTTCTTTGTTGCAGACACCCTCTATTCGGGCTGGAACACCTTCATTTACGAAAACGATTCACAGGAAGTCCACTTTCTGATAATGGATCTTTATCCTGAAGGAATTACCATAGAAAACACCAAAACGGAACTACTCCCTCCTTTTGATGATGGCATGAGATTCATTATGGAAAACCAAATGGATAGTGCCATGAACGCATTTGGTAAAATACCGGAGTGGTATCAAAAAGTAAAATTCTTGGGGGGGACGGGTCTGGTATCACCTATGCACACTGTAAAAAGTACCGTAAACCTAGAACCTGGGCGGTATATAATGGAGTGTTATGTGAAAATGTTCAATGGTGAATGGCATACCTCCCATGGAATGCTAAAGGAAATTATAGTGACCGATAAAACCACTGACTTGGTTCCTCCCACTCCGACAGCTACTATTGATATATCAAGCAGCGATGGAATCCTCCTAAGAGATAGTCTTTCTTCCGGTGCACAGATTTTCCAGACTAATTTTATAGATCAAAAAGTATATGGGAATTTTGTTGGCCATGATGTTAACTTGGTCAAATATGATACTAATGCTTCATTGGATTCCTTGGTTCAATGGATGAACTGGATGGATCCAAGGGGACTACGTACACCAGCGCCTGAAGGATTCACTTTTTTGGGTGGAATGAATAATTTACCAGCTAAAGGCAAGGGCTTTTTTGAAGCTGATTTAAAACCTGGAAACTATGTGCTCATCTCCGAAGTTCCTGCTGCTGATGAAAAAAGACTTCTTTACAAGTTCTCCATTGATTGAAAACCCAAAAACCTGTGCATAAAAAAAGCCCTTCACGTATTGTGAAGGGCCTTGAGGAAGGCGGCGACCTACTCTCCCACCTGGTGTGGCAGTACCATCGGCGCAAACGGGCTTAACTTCCCTGTTCGGAATGGAAAGGGGTGGGCCCCGTCGCCATGGCCACCTAG
>NZ_JARFVB010000025.1 GCF_029193885.1 Flagellimonas yonaguniensis
CGTGGAAGATGTCATGGTTCCCGTTGGGCACGTTCCCGAAGATCAGCGATATGGAGCCGTCGCTTCCGCCACAGGTGGTGGGGTCCGAGGAGAGGTCCACGTTGATGATGGGGATGTTGTTGATGTTGACGCTCACGGTCGCCGTGTCGTCGGGGCACGCGCCTGTGGATGCGACGGTATATGTGAAACCGTAGCTTCCATCGCCCAGAGCGGAGAAGTCCATGTTTGCGGGGTCGGGCACCACGGAGTTGGCCCCGTTGCCGAATGCATCGTTGACATCGGTCCATGTTCCGCCGGCGTCGGCTCCGGCGAGCTGTGCGTTCAGGTCGTATGTGTTGGCATCGCCCTCACAGATGTCCATGTCGGTGGGGGCACCGGCCTCAGGAGAAGTATAAAGAGATATTATTTGAGTGACATCTGTTGTATTCCCCGAAGTATCGGTAACCCTGTATGTGCGGGTTATGGTTTCTGGGTTTGACAAACCATCACTAACGTCACTTATATGTGTTACTGATAAAACGGCACAATTGTCATCTTCATCATCTACAACGTTTGGGTCTGGTGCAGGAACTGTATCACAAACTATTATAGGATCTGGGTCGGTCGCAGTTGGGTCGGTAAAGTCTCCAAAACCAATAGTAAAAACATCTAAATGCTCAAAATCCACATTGTCAAAAAAGGCATCTGTTCCTACAACACTTGTGGCGGTTACATAATCTATGACTCCTGTAGTGAAATCCCCATCCCCATCTCTATCTATCATGAGTTGGATTCCACAGGCTGGATTGGTTAAAATATCTGAGCCTGAAAGGTCTACCTGAACACTCACTCCTGTAATTGGTGTCACGCCTCCAGGAGAAACCGTTTTTTGGATTTTCCATTCCCTAGAAATCCTTTCAGTTATATCGCCAGACGGTGGCAATTCCACATTTGTTGAATTTAGGCTCGCATGATCATTGCCCCACAAGAGATAATTATGTAAGTATGAGAACAGTGATGTTGCCCCCCATGTCGTATTATCAATTTCGGGTCTAGTTTGGTCTAAATTGTCGCCCGAGAAATTGGAATCGGTCGACATAGTTACTATTGCCTCATCATTTTCACTTTTGGCAATGCGTTGATGTAGATTATATCGTAGGTCGGGACTGGCACCACCTATATTGTCTTGATATCTATCCCTAGCCAATCCGGCAATATCAAATCTGTACGCAGCATCTACTGCTGGATCCCAAATTACTGCCCCATTGGCGGCTAGGTATTGATATCCTTGATTTCCTACGGTACTTCCCAAGGAACCTGCACTATTGAGGGTAATGCCATATTTTATGGCCAAGTAGCTTTCTATACGTTGTATTGAGTTAGCGGTCAATACACCATCAGCGATCAATACTTCGGCTATGTGGCCTGTTAGGTTTCTATTGGAATCGTTACTGTTGAAGTGTTTTCCTAGTCGGCTGAACAGATATAGGTCAGTTTCTGAAGTGGGGTGGTGTCTTACAAAGTTTATATCGGGTAATCCATTTACTTTGGTTGTTAAAATTTCATCATCGGTTCCCAAGGGTTGAACCACATCTCTACTAAAAACACCTATAGTTGGAAGATTTTGTAGGTCAATTGCTCCAGATTGAAAGAAGGAACCACCATTCCATGTTCTACCTACGGAGAATCGACTATTATCTGAAACTCCCAAAGAAAGGTTGGTAGTGGAGCTGTGATAATTGTCTATATCCCCACCGTACAGGAGTTGTTGGGTGTTAGCGGAATTTCCTCTACCACGAGCTTTAAAAACAATGAAAACAGTAATTTCTTCTCTAGAAATGGGTCGTGTGTGCAGTGCCTGACCATTACCGCTTCCATCGAATTCCACAGAAGGGTTAAAATTCATCTGGTTTCTACGTAAAGTAGGTATACCTGGTATTGAACCAGCTGGTATTAAAAATGGGGGGTTCCCAAAGGAATGTTGAAAACCAGGATTTGTAGGGTGGTCCCAAGGATTGGGATAATCCAACGGATTAGGATGTTGGACAGCATGTTGTAGGGTATTAAATCCGATATAATCGACAAGATCATGCCACGTTGTCACTGGAGTTCCATCTGCAGGCGCCAATGGCGTGTATAATTGTAACTGGCCTAGAGGTGATGGTGTGTTGATAGCCCTATCCGCACTGTACCAAGTATCTACCTCGATTTGGGCAGAGGCTTGTTGTCCCAGAAGTATGATGAAAAGAACTAGGGCCGATTGACATAATCGCTTGAATCCTTTTGCTGAAAATGATTTTTCAGCATTTGATCTATGAGATGGAAAAAGTAGAAATCTTATCATAAGCAAGTAGTTTTTGGTCGTCATTTTCTATGTAAGAGAACAACAGATAAAGATTTGGTTATTATAAAATAAGCTAGTATTGAGGTAAATAGAGAAGGTGAATTAACCTATGCCCGTTTTTAATTGACGAATGCCCCGAATGGATCAACGAGTAGAAATAGGCTTGATTTACAACACTTCAATTTTGTAGGTAATTACTTATATTTTTTAACAAATATGGCTTTTCATGATGATATAAATAGGGCCGCCATATAATAATGGCGGCCCGTTAACCATCTCTCAATTGAAGAACTAAAGCGTTACACCAAACCTAGTTCTCTGAGAAAATTTGATTTATCAATGAGATGGTTATTTGATTAGATTGATTTCAACTCTTCTGTTCTGTTGCCTACCTGCTCTGGTTGCATTGGATGCCATTGGTTTTTCTTCACCAAATCCTATTGCGGTAAGCCTAGTGCTTGAAATTCCTTCATCAATCAAGAAGTTGAGTACGGAATTGGCCCTGGCTTCTGACAACTTTTGATTGCTTTCACTGCTTCCAACACTATCAGTATGGCCTTCAACAGTAAATTTGGCGTTTGGATATTCATTTAGAATTTGGATGATATCCACCATTACAGATACGGATTCTGGTTTGATGGTCGCTTTACCTGTATCAAACAGGATGGTTCTAGCGTAATCGTTCAATCGCTTTTGAACTGCTTGTGTCACTTTTGGACAGCCGTTGTTGTCTACTGGCCCTGCCACTTCTGGGCAATCATCGTCAATATCCACCAATGTGTCGCCATCGGTATCGGGACAACCACGATGCTCTTTGCTTCCAGGTACTTCTGGACAGCGATCTTCGGAATCCATGATGCCATCTCCATCGGTATCTGGGCATCCATTGAATTCTATCAGACCCGGGGTTTCAGGACATTTATCGTCTTTGTCCAGAATTCCATCCTCATCGGAATCCTTCCATGGGCATCCGTTGTTTTCTTCTGGGCCAGCTACATCCACACAATCATCATCTTTATCCAAAACCCCATCATTATCAGTGTCTTTCCATGGGCATCCTTGGTTTTCAACTGGACCTGCAACATCTGGACAATCATCTTCTTTGTTTATGATGCCATCGTTGTCCTTATCACGTAATTTGCTTTGATAAATAGGTATCTTAATCCCTGCATATAGGTCTAGTGCCTTAGTGTCTTCTCCAAACAATGATGATAAAATGGATCCAGAGCCTAAGTATAAGGGCCCAAGCCGCAATCCTGCCCCCCATTGAAAGCCAACCCCACCCAAAATGCTGATAGGGGAGTAGAAGGCCAACCACTTACTTTCGTATCGTGGTGTAAGCCTGTATTGGTTCAGGATGCTCCCTGTATTAGGTTTGGATTTGGAGGTAAGGGAAATATCAGCGTTTAAGTTCAGATAAAATTTGGAGTTCAAACTTAAGTCTGCATTGGTATGTAAAGCCGTGGGTAGTGTATAGTCTCTGGATTTCGTGTTTGAGATTTGATTGAAATTGTCGACCAAAGCTTCTTCAAGTACATCTCCATCAAAATTATCAATGTTTTGTGTTCTATTCAGGTCGTAGAAACGATCCCTACCCTTAACATCAAATAGCTTTCCTATATCTGTAACGGAGACTCCAAGTTTTAGTTTGTATTTGTTGGCTCCACGATCAACAACGGTACTTCCATCTTTTTTCATTTTGGTATATTGGGATTGGTCGGGTCTCCACTCGTATACCAGACCTATGTCGGCACCTATGCCGAAACCATTGTCAAAATCAAGAGCTTCTCCGGTATGTCCTTGCTCATCGATGTCTCCCGTATCTCCCAAATGGATATTACCCGTGGTGGTAACTTCCCGCGTGTTGGAATCGTAATCCAATGAAATACCGGAACCATCTATATAGGCATTGCCTATACCTTGAAGCATTTTTGCTGTAAGACCTCCTTTTAGGAAATGCGCTTCATCATTCAAAAGAACCCTGGCGTAAGTGGCTCCAAGTTCGCCCCATACTGTAAAGGAACCATAAATATCGTCTTCAACAATACTGAAATCCTCATCTTCATCAAAACCACCTTCTTTTTCCAGAAGGTTACCGTTAGCCTCATTCAAATTAAAAATTCCCCTCCCTCTTGTGTAAACGGCCAGAGAACTTTTTTCGTTGATGCTGAGCATTACGGATGGTCCCATGACATCAATATTGAAGGCCAAAAAGTTATCGGTTGAAGGATATGTCTTTGCATTGTCAAAAACCGAACTGTAATCGGCAAAGGCATCGCTAAAATTAAAGCCGATATAATCGTTGCCATAAAGTGCACTGATCCCAGCCAGATTAATATCCATTTTAAGTCTTGAATCGGCGATATTGGCAGGGTTGGATATTATTCTATGCACACCGCTGTAATTGTCTTCCAAGAATCCAATATATGATTGGGATTGAATTACATTAATCGTTGAAATCAATAATAAGCCTACTATCAATTTCCTTAAATACATCATTTTATTTTCCATGATCTACGTTTTGGGTTTGGTTTTCACGTTTTTGAAAACACAAATAGAACACAAATAATGATGCTGTGAAGGGGCTAATGAACGAAAGGGTCTTTTGAATTGACGGATGGGGCAGTTGAGTTTATATACTTTTTTTCAGCTAAGAGTATTCCTACTTATTTTGGCTTGTTCCAAAACAAAAAAACCATTACAACCAAGGAACTAGGATTAGTTCCTTGGCGTAACGGAAACCTCAACTAAACTAAACACTTTTATGACCAACAGTCGTCAAAAGTGAATTGCTATATGTGCATGCGTTAAAAATTGATCTTGCTTTTCAATTGACTTTAACGCGTAATTGCACAACAAACGTAAAGGCAAAAAATAAATAAAAAGGCACTCAATTTACGGATGCCCTGTTTGAACTAATGAATGCCCTGTTTGATTTGATATGGAAAAAATAAGGCATAAAAAAACAGCCCTTTTTGGACTGTTTTCAATATTGTTGGAATGGTACTGATTATTCAACTTCTTCCACGGATGCACCGGGAGCGTTCTTTTTAACGGAGGCTATACCGTTTTCCATGGCTGATTCACTGGAATACATTTCGCTGTTTCCAATAACTTGGCCATTGGATGCCTTTAGGTTAAAGTAAGGGCTTCCGTCTTTCGCCTCGCTTCTTTCAAAATTCCCATCATCCTGTGAATGTGTTTTCACAGACTCGATACCATTTTCGCAAGCAGATTTGGAAGAATATCCTTGGCTGCTCAAAATAACTTGACCGTTTCCAGCTTTTAAATTAAACCTGAACTTTCCGGCTTTATCCGTTTTAATCTCAAATTTTCCCATATTTATTCTATTTTAAGTAATAAATCTAGATATTTTCTTAAAAAATGACCAATAAAAGTTGCGAAAAATATCAATAAAATAAAGTTTTGAGCCTTTGGAATGTGAAATTGTAATTGGACCATGACACTCGTCATAAAAAAAGGAGGCTATTTGGCCTCCTTTTTTACTTGTGTTCTTATATCCATTACACCCTAATTTGACCATCGCCAAATACATAGTATTTGTTGGTGACCAATTGTTTAAGGCCCAATGGCCCTCGATGGTGCAATTTATCGGTACTGATGGCGAGTTCTGCACCAACTCCCATTTGTCCACCATCGGTAAACCGGGTGGAGGCGTTTTGGTAGACAGCTGCACAGTCGACGTTTTCCATGAAAGTTTTGGCAACTTCATTGTTTTCCGTCATAATGGAGGCTGAATGCCCTCCCGAATTTTTGTTGATTTTCTCTACGGCCTGGTCAATAGTGTTGACAGCACCAATTACGCACTTCATGGCCAAAAACTCTTCTTGCCATATGGAATCGTCGGTAATGGTATCTTCATCCGTCAATACTTTTTTGACTTCATCATCCACGATAATGGAGACATTGTTGGCGGTAAGCACTTGTTGCAGCTCTTTGAGCTTGTCTTCGTAACCATCAATCTGTGTGTTCATCAAAATTTTGTCTAATGCATTGCAGGCCGAAATTTTATGGGTTTTGGCATTTAAAATCACTTTTAGACTTTTTTCCCAATCGGCCTCTTTATGTACGTATAGGAAATTATTTCCCCTACCG
Source organism: Flagellimonas yonaguniensis (assembly GCF_029193885.1). Lineage (GTDB taxonomy): Bacteria > Bacteroidota > Bacteroidia > Flavobacteriales > Flavobacteriaceae > Flagellimonas > Flagellimonas yonaguniensis. The sequence goes on from NZ_JARFVB010000025.1 coordinate 6,440, forward strand.
CTGATGAGAACCGCACACTTGGCATGTTCCTTTACAAATGCGATCAAGCGTTCGCCACCACGAGGTACGATAAGATCCAAATCTTGGTCTGGATTCCTTAAGAACTCCTGTGTTTGGGTCCTGTCCATTTCCAAGAATTGAATAAAATCTTCCGATAGACCGTTTTCTGTTAGGGCTTGATGCCAAAACTTAACCAAGGCTTTGTTGCTATGGTAGGCTTCTTTACCACCTTTCAGCAATATTTTGTTATTGGCCTTAAAAGCAAGTACGGCTGCTTCAACGGTTACATCCGGGCGGGATTCATATATGATCATTATGGTGCCAAATGGTGCCGTTCTGTTGATGATTTTTAGCCCGTTGTCCAATTCTCTTGTTGAGATTTTCTTGTTCACGGGATCATCTTGCAGGCGAACCTCTTTTACGGCTTGAATCATTTGATCCACCTTCTTCTGGTCCACCACCAAACGGTCGTACAATGCTTGATCGTTGCGGTTGAATGCGTCTAGGTCCTTTTTGTTTGCTTGGAGCAATTCGTCCCGATTTTCATCAAGGATGCGCTCCATATCTTGTAATACTTTATTTTTTAAATCTGTGTTCAATAATTTCATTACTGTTATTTTGAAACTTTTGTCCCTACGTTCTTTCCTTCTACAACATCCAGGATTACGTTCTCCCGTTTACCGTTGACAATGTAGGATGGAATGTTGTCTGCTGCGGCTTTTTGGGCATAGCTCAATTTGGAGCCCATACCTCCACGGCCTTCACCTTCTTCTTTGTTTCCTTCTTCGATGTATTTGTCCAAGTCCTCTTTTGGCTCAACTTTGTCTATTACTTTGGACTCCTTTTTTTCGGGGTTTCCATCGTAAAGACCATCGATATCCGTCATTAGGATAAGTTTGTCGGCCTTCATTAACTGTGCCAGTAAAGTGGCCAACTCGTCATTATCCGAAAACATGGACATGGACACGGAAACGGCATCATCCTCATTGGCTATTGGGATAACTCCTTCAGAAAGGAGCCCTTCAAGACAATTTATCATGTTGTCGCGGTGCACTCCAGGGTTAAAATCCCTTTTTGTGGGGAGTACCTGGGCACATTTCATTCCGTAATCATTGAATATGTTATAATAATGCCTCATCATTCTGGGCTGCCCAATGGCGGAATATACTTGCCTACGTTGGGTTTTGTCCTTGATTTTTGCTTTACCCAAAACCTCTTTACCGGCAATTACCGATCCAGAGGAGACCAAAATGGTCATGATGTCCCGTTCATAAAGCTCGGCAATCTGTTGTACCAAACTGTTGAGAACAGGTCTTACAATTCTGTTGTCTTTGTTGGTCATCACGTTTGTGCCTACTTTGATGACCACTAGTTCTTTATACATGTTTTAGTATTCTTCGCCTAGTTCCACAGCTCTTCCGAATGCTGCAAAGGCGGCTTCTTTGATTAATTCGTTTACATTATTGTCTTCCATGGAATCCAGTGCGGCCCTTGTAGTTCCTCCTTTTGAGGCTACCTTTTCCATCCAAGTGTCAGGATTTAGATTGTTTTGGTTGAACAACTCCACCGCACCTGTGAAGGTCTGGCTTACCAATACTTTGGATACGTTCTCGGAGAATCCCATTTGTAGGGCGGCCTCCATCATACTTTGCATGAAGTAGAAAACGTAAGCTGGACCACTTCCGGATATTCCGGTGGAAGCATCAATGAATTTTTCATTTTTCACTCTGAGTGATTTTCCTGTAGTATCCAACAGGCCTTCCACCATAAAAAGCTCCAATCGGGATACTTCGTCTGCCGAAACATAGCTGGTAAGTCCTTTGCCAACTTGAGCGGGCAGATTGGGCATGGCCCTGACCACTTTTTGTATGCCGAGGGCATCTTGTATATATTTAATGGTTACCCCTGCCATTATGGAAATGAACAATTGTTCTGGATTCACCAATTTTTTCATGCGTTGAAAAAGTTCCTCAGCATGATAGGGTTTTACGGCCAAAAAGATAATGTCGGCCTGAGGTACACAGTCCTCTATCTTGTCTATGGCATCGAAATAGGCGATTTTGCCTACTTCCTCCAATTTCTCTTTTGACTTGTCCAGCACCATGATGTTGTGTTTTTTCAACAATTTGGATTTAGACATACCTGTGGCATAGGTAAGCCCCATGTTACCTGCGCCAATAACCAATACTTTCATTGTTTTTATTAAAAGGTTAAATAATTATTTAAGATTAAGATGGTGTTATGCCAATACATTACATTCTTTGCAATCTTTGATTTTTCCGTTGTAAGTCTCACGGTATTTGTGCAACGTGCGTACAGGAAGCCCCATAATATACCTTCTTATGTATGTGACACGGGTGGTAAGCTCCCCCATTTTAACGCTGTAGCGTTTTTCATATCTGGTTTCCCTTTTAATTCTTGAAAGTCTCATTTTGTTGTTGATACTTTTTGTTTTTGATGTTATTGGTCATCCTGTTCTCTCAGGAACTGTTCCTTATATTGCGCCTTTTTTAATGTTTTCCGGCGTTCCACTGATTTTTTAGTGTATTCTTGGCGACTACGGATTTGGTCCAAACGCTTGGTGTTTCTATATTTTCTCTTGTAGCGTTTTAGAGCCCTTTCGATACTTTCGCCTGGCTTGACTTCAATTTTTAGCATATAATGGTTTATCTGTTCAATCTCATTTCTAAATGGGTTGCATTGAACCCTTTTTCTTCAAAAAATTTTTTGTTTGGATATTGGTTTTCGTTTGTAATATGAATGGCAACGTCCCCTTTGCAATATTGGAGTGTGTAATCCAATAGCTTTTTCTCGATATCGTTGCCCCTATGTTCCCTATGTATCACGAAGAACACCAGAAAATTTTCGGGGATATAGTCTCCCATACCCGTTTTGTTCACAACGGCCAAACCCAAAATTTCATCCTTGTCCTCCATGGCAAATACATAACCCCCCAAACCAGGGATGTCTTTGGTAGAGTATTGAATGGCCTTCCTAATAGCTTTCTTTTCAGCTTTTCTCCCTTCTTGATGGTCAAAAAGGAAGTTGGCGAACCTATTGGCTTCCATGGTTGAAAGTCTGGTATAGGCATCGTAGGTCTTAATTACCATGCTTTTTTTTGAACGATAATAGTTCTGATTTTTTGTTTTTTAATTAACGGTTTCGAATCGGGCAAAATGGAAACACAAAAAACACCTGTGATTTCCAAGGCAATAAGGGTGCTTCCCAAAAGGGAAGGTAATTATAGGGTAGGCGGAATGAACTTATCTGGCTGGTTTCTGAATACCAGATAATTAAAACTTAGGATTCGACAGTTTTTTCTCTCGTGGAGCTTGACGTTCATTGGGACAAAGGTAAGTATTACAGCCCTTAAATCCCAATAATACTGGGGTTTATGTTTTTTATAACGTTTTTGTCGCCGTGTTTTGATAGATTGAAAACGTTATAGTGACCGTTTATTTTCCTTAAAAAAATTGTTCTGTCAAATACAGATTTACAAACCCTTTTACCCCACCCTGATTCTTCTTTAACGGAACCACCTTTTCCTATTTTTAAATAGAGAGACGAGTTTGGTGTTTTTGTCCATCTTTTTTGTTTTTGCGTTATATCAATCAGTAATCAACTGCAAGATAGGTTTTCGGCATGGGTTTGTTTTGCTCAAATGCTAGGATGTTTGACGGTATTGAAAATATTATAGCAATTTGAAGGGTGTTATTGGTGTTTGAGGGTAAGAAGATGGTGGGACGGGGAGTCACATAAGTATTTAAAACAAAAAAGCTCCGACAAATCGGAGCTTTTTGCGGTCTGGACGGGACTGTAACCTTGCTAAGCCAGCCCTGTCACTGCGGCACTTCTGCCAAATATTTTTATCTATGTTGACGATTTGTGAACTAATCCTCGTAAGTTGTAGTCCAATTTGTTTCGTCTGACGCAAAAATAGTACTTTTTTTCATTTAACAATAATAATTATTAATTAAATGCTTCCATTTAACGAAAAATCAAATCTATGGTAATTGTAGGTATTTGCGAAAGGATTAAATCACATCGCACAAACAGTTCGCATCAATACCATTACTATTAAATTCACAAATAGAAACACATATAAAGTATAAAGGTTTTTGACAGATTTTTTTTCAAACAGAGGATATGGTTAAGCAGGATAACATTTTAAATAAATTTTCTGAATTATATAGATACCGTAATAATCAGAACCGCTTTGGGTAAAAAAATTAACTATTAATGCCGTAAACATGCGTAAAGCAAGTAATTTTTTAGAAACAAAAAAAACAAAAGGTACGATTGTTTTAAAAGATTGTAAAGATAAAAATATAGAAAGTTAGGTCATTAAAAAGAGTGTGATAGAAAGGAAGAAACACCAACAATAAACCACACAAAACCTGAAAACGAAATAGTAACTGCAAGCAATGTAAAATGGAAATGGTTATCCGTTGTGAGGAAATTTAAGTTGTGAGGAAGCAAATCTTGGAAATTTACGCCAAGGCAAAAAAATTAGAAGGCGTGCAGGGCATTTCATTAATTAACGGTGTAAGTTTAATTAGTGGTGCAGGCAACAATTATGGATTAGGATTTTTAAAACTGGAAGATTGGTCTGAACGTGATGAAAGCGCGAGTACCGAGGCCATTACCAAGAAGTTATTTGGTATAGCCGCAGGAATTCCGGAAGCTAGTATAATTTTCTTCGGACCACCAAGTATCCCTGGTTTTGGAATATCTGCCGGTTTTGAAGTGAATCTATTAGACCGTACAGGTGGTGATTTTAACGAGTTAGACCAAGCAACGCAACAGTTTATTGGCAGTTTAATGCAACATCCTGAAATTCAGTACGGACAATCCTCATTTAATACTAAATATCCACAGTATGAAATGGAAATTAATGTCCCATTGGCTAAAAAATCCGGTGTTCCTATTAGTAGTATCTTCTCTACCATGCAAGGTTACATTGGAGGTATTTATGCCGCAGATTTTGCACGTTTTGGCAAACAATATCGTGTATATATGCAGGCATTGCCAGAAGATCGAGCAGATAAAAGTGATTTAAATGAATTATATATAAAAGCAGGGAATGGGGAGATGACACCCATTACACAGTTTGTTAATTTAAAACGTGTGTATGGACCACAATCTGTAACCCGTTTTAACCTGTACAATTCCACAAAGATTTCTGGTGCAGCAAATCCTGGGTTTAGTACAGGTGATGCTTTAGCAGTTGTTGAGGCTGAGGCTGCAAAATTACCAAGTAATTATGATGTAGCTTATTCTGGATTGTCACGTGAAGAGGTAAATGCAAGTAATCAAACCACTATTATATTTATACTTTGTATTGTGTTTGTGTATTTTTTATTGGCTGCACAGTATGAAAGTTATTTATTACCATTAGCTGTTATTTTCTCTTTGCCATTAGGTGTATTTGGAGCGTTTTTCTCAACCAAAGTGTTAGGATTGGAGAACAACATCTATTTTCAAATTGCTCTAATCATGCTTATTGGTCTGCTCGCTAAAAATGCCATATTAATTGTGGAGTTTGCTGTACAAAGACGGCGAAATGGAGAAAGTATATTAGATGCTGCCATACACGGAGCAAAAGCACGTTTGCGACCTATTTTAATGACTTCTTTCGCCTTTATTTTAGGATTGATGCCATTAGTGTTGGCATCAGGTGTAGGTGCGGAAGGAAATAAATCTATAGGTACCGGTGCAGCAGGAGGGATGCTTATCGGAACTATTTTAGGAGTTTTTGTAATTCCGATCCTATTTATATTTTTTCAGTGGATACAAGAAAAAATTTCTAGTAAGCCAAGTATTACAAACAATTGAAGTATAAAACAATGAAATTAATTATAAAACATAGAAATTTTAGAAAAGCAACATTGATGTTGGTTATTGCATTCACCCTGCAAAGCTGTTTTGTTGCAAAAGATTATGTGAGACCAAATTTAGAAACCGAAACCGAAGCCCTTTACCGAACGGAAAATTTGCCAACAGACAGTGTTTCGATAGCAGATATATCTTGGAAAACATTATTTACAGACCAATATCTTCAACAGTATATTGAAGAAGGTCTGCAAAACAATATGGACGTTCGCATTGCGCTTCAGCAAATTATAGCAGCCCAAGCTTATGCCAAGCAAGGTAAGGCAGGGTATTTGCCATCGGTTAATGTCGGCGCAAACTGGACACATCAAGAACTATCTAAAAACACCCAGTTTGGCGCATTTTTAGATAATACCTCTACAGACCAGTATGATGTTACAGCAAACCTTTCTTGGGAAGCCGATATTTGGGGAAAAATACGAAGCAATAAAAGAGCAACCCAAGCAGCATACTTGCAAAGTGTTGCAGGACATCAAGCCGTAAAAACGCAGTTGGTTTCCAGTATTGCCAATACGTATTATAACTTATTGGCTTTAGATGCCCAGTTAAAAATCACTAAAGAAACCATTGCAACCAGAGATAGTAGTGTAACAACGATTAAAGCGTTAAAGGATGCCGGTCAAGTTACACAAATTGCGGTAGACCAAAATATTGCACAATACAATAGCGCAAGGGCATTACAGGTAGATATCGAGACAGCTATTTTTTATACTGAAAATACACTAAGTATTTTATTGGGAAAAGCACCACAACATTTTGAAAGAAGCAGTTTGGATTTACAGCATATAGAACAAGATATTGTCCTTGGCGTACCTGCAACATTACTCAGTAACAGACCAGATGTCATGGCTGCTGAGTATGGTTTAATTCAATCTTTTGAGTTAACAAATGTAGCCAGAAGCAATTTCTATCCATCTTTAACCTTAACAGCTTCCGGAGGGTTTCAAAGTTTAGAAATAGATGAGTTATTAAATTCCAACTCATTATTTGCCAATATCATTGGAGGTTTAACACAACCATTATTTAATAAACGTGCTTTAAAAACTCAAAAAGAAGTTGCAATTGCACAGCAAGAGCAGTCTTTACTTCAGTTTAAAAAGACCTTGTTGATTGCAGGAAGTGAAGTGTCCAATGCGTTATTTTCTTATGAATCTGAAACGAAAAAATTTGAGTTTAGAAAAAATGAAGTTGAGGCCTTGCGCACAGCAGAAACAAACTCTGAAGAATTACTTAAAAATGGATATGCCCATTATCTGGACTTATTAACAGCCAGAGAAAGTGCCTTAAGCGCAGAACTTAATATTATAGACAGTAAATTACAACAATTAGTATCTCTTGTGGATTTATATGAAGCACTTGGTGGCGGATGGAGGTAATATTAATTATATAATAAACATTATTGACCAAAACTATGTACTCAATTTTAGTTGCGACAAATTTTTCCAGAACATCAGATAACGCTGTACTATATTCAGCATCATTAGCTCAACTGCTAAATACAAAACTGGTGCTTTTTAATGCTTTTAAGTTGCCTATTCACGCCTCTAACGCGCGCATATCGGCGACCTCAATGGACACCTTAATTGAAAAAACCAAAGAGAAATTAAGAAAACAATCTTTAAAATTATCTAAAGATTTTAAAATTAAAGTTGAGTACCAATGTAGCTATTTTGACTTGGAACGTGAAATAGATTCTTTAATGAAATTACATAACTCAAAACTTCTAGTTATGGGAATGTCAGCTAAATCGATGGAGCAAAATTTACTAGGAAACCCAACAACAACCTTAATCAGTATGAAAAGGTTTCCAGTATGGGCTATTCCCGTAAATGCTAAATATTCTGGAATCCACAAGATTCTTTTTGCCTGCGATATAATGCAGGATATACCTTTACGAACCTTGGCAAAATTAAGGAGAGCCGCCATTCAACTTAAGTCTGAAGTAACGGTGTTTTATGTGGAAAAAAAAATAAATGAACTAAAATCAGATAACAAAGCTTTTGAGAATATTGAAAAAGGCTTGGAAAATGTTACGTATTTTTATAAGAAAGTGAACTCAGATGCTGTAATAAAAGCAATAGAGAAGGAGATTGAAAAATCAAGTTTTGATTTGTTAGTGATGATGCCAAAAAAATATGGTTTTTGGGAATCTATAGTCCATAGAAGCAAAACCAGGGTCATGGCCTCAGGCATAAACATACCATTATTGTCAATTCCAATAGATTGATATTTAAAAACGAAAGGTTACAAATAACTGAAAGATGGTCACTAAAGCAGAATTGTTAGCGTATTCTATTACAAAGTTTACCCAATTTGGAAGTAAACACGTAACGTTAGACGATTTAGCAAATGATCTTGGTATATCGAAAAAAACAATTTATACATATTTTGAAAACAAAGAAGACCTGGTAACCTCCAGTCTTGAAAGTTTATTGAACGAGTATAAAGAAGATATAAATGGGCTGATCAAAAGCCACGGCAAAGACCCTATTTTGTGTGTCATATTAATTTACCAGAGAGGGTTTGAGTATTAAAATACTTTAAGCCCTCTTTTCTTTTCGGATTGGAAAAGTATTATCCCAAAGCAAATTTGCTGTTCAATAATTTTGTGAAAGAATTATCACATAATATTGTTTATAAGTTACTTAAGCAAGCACAAGAAGCTGGAGATATAAAAGAAGATATTAATTTAGAACTACTCGTGAAAATCTATTTTTTTAGAATTGACAATCTGGTGTTTAAAAAGAACAATTTATTTGAATCTTACGGAAAAGCCGAATTATTTAAACACTTAGTCATTTATAATTTAAAAGGAATCATAACGGGTCTGTAAATTAAACTCTGTCCGATCCATCAATCCCTCTGGGGCTAGCCCCAGAGGGATTGGGATTTAATTCCAAGGGAATCCTCTCCCCAAATTTAATATAAAGTTGCTGGACCACCAGGCTCC
>NZ_JARFVB010000026.1 GCF_029193885.1 Flagellimonas yonaguniensis
GATTATTACAACCATGAAAGAAGACACCAGTCCATCGACTATGAAAGACCTATCGATCTATTTAAGAGAGCGGCTTGAATTATATTAGTTTTGTAGAGAAACTGTCCTAAAGATCGGGGTATCTACAAGCACACCAATTGAGAATCCAAAATAAGTAATGATTTTATCTACTATAGAACCATAAAATCGTTTTGGAAAAAACAATAAGTATGCTAAATAAGGTATAGCAAAAAATGAAATTGTTGCTATATCGAACAAGAAGCCTATTCCGAAGGTTTCAATAAGAGTAAATGCTTCTTTATCTACTTCAGAAAAATTCCAAATAAAGAAACTACACCTTACTATAAAAGAAAGTATTAAAAACAAGCCAATATAGGCTTTGAATAAAGTGAAGCGCATTGGGAAGATTTTTGACATTTTATTTAAGGTTTTTAAGATGTAATTTTCAGCTAGTAACTAGCTAATATTTGTTCTACTTTATGTATATTTTCTTGTTTTCCTTGTTCAAGGATATCTTCTCCGTAAAGGGTTCTAAAATGGTGCTTTTTTAAAAATTCTAAATTCAGTTTATGCCATTCAAAATCGGTTACTTTGTTATCGCAATACACTTCCCATTCCCTACGAAGCAAAAGTTTTCGATAAAAGAAATGCGAATTGCTGATGTGAAAAATATCGGCATCGCAAAGCACTTCGGCCAAAGCTGTGGTTGGACATTGTGGCATTTTAGTGGCATCGATACAATTATTGACTTTTTCTATAAAATCTTTACTAACTTTTTCTTTTTTTAAAAAATGGGTGGCTATCAATTTACTTTCATCCTCGTGACCTTTGTAGGTGGTTGAGAATCCTGTATCGTGAAACCACGCTGCAACGACAAGAATCTCTGTATTTTGCTTATTAATATCCATAGCAGCGCATAAGTATTTTACATTCTGCACCACTTCCTTGGTATGTTGAAGATTATGAAAAGGCAATGCCGAACATTTTGAAGTCGTCAATAAATCTTTACAATATGTAGCAACGCTACTAATCATCGTTGTGGTCATGGTTTCCATCTAATTGAATAACATTTGCATCGCTTCTAATCTCTATGTGTGTTATTTCTCCGCCACTTGTCCCAACGTATTTAGCAATTCCCATTGTTACCATAGAAAGCAGTAAAATGAGTACAAATCCATATTTTGAGAATGGCAACTTTTTGTATTGTAAAAACAAGGTTATTAGCGATACGCCTCCTAAAATCAGCATCATCGTAAGAAACAATTCTGCATAATCTTCGTGTTTATGGATTAGTGTTTCACTAATTCCAGGTAAATTCTCAACTATTTCTTCAGCACCTTCACCTGTTAAAAAAGCTGCAATAGCTGTTAATGCAGAAAAAATAAAAATACCTAATGCTGTATTTTTGATTTGCGGTTTTTTCATAATTAAACCTGCTAACAACACTAAAAAACCAATCAATACGCCCACAATAGGCAAATGATTGACTACTAAATGAAAATGTGCGTCGTTCATAATTTATTTTTTTGTTTAAACCATATTTACATTGAACAAGTAACCGACCAATGCAGTTAGACCCATTGCAACTGTTCCCCAAAACGTGATACGAGCAATGGCTTTAACGATACTTGAACCGCCTGTTTTAGCAGCTAGTGCTCCCAGAATTATCAAGAAGAAAAGTGCAAAACCATAAAGAGAATATTCCATACTATTTAAAGGCAGAAAAAGTGTTACCAAAAAAGGAAGTAATCCACCTACGGTAAATGCCGCCCCAGATGCAAAAGCCGCTTGAATAGGTTTGGCTTGGCTAATTTCATTTATTCCCAATTCATCTCTAATGTGTGCACCCAAAGCATCGTGTTCTGTTAATTCTTTAGCTACGGTTAAAGCTGTTTCTTTTTTCAAACCTCTTTTTTCATAAATTTCTGCAAGGCGTTGTAATTCAATTTCGGGCATTTCGCTTAATTCTTGTTTTTCGCGTTCAATGTCTGCCTTTTCCACATCGGTTTGTGAACTCACGGAAACGTATTCTCCTGCTGCCATTGACAAAGCACCAGCAACAAGACCTGCTAATGTTGCCAAAATAATAGGCTCTCGTGTCGCACTTGCAGCTGCAACACCTATGGCGAGACTTGCTGTTGATAAAATACCGTCATTTGCGCCAAGTACCGCTGCTCTTAACCAATTACTTCTGTGGATGAAATGGCTATCTAAATAATTGTCTAATCCTTGTTCTTTATCTTCCATCTATTCTGTTATTAGATTAAATGTCCCTTTGGTCAAAAATTCTGTATCTGGTTTAAAATCATTGGCGTTAATTATTTGAATAAAGCCATTATTAGCAGCACCCACTTTGACTAACACCCTTTTAAAAGTTGTACCGTTTTCTTTAACCAAAACAAAGTAGTCATTATCAATATTCGCAACTGCTTCTACTGGTAACGCAGGATGTTCTGAAGTGGTAGTTAATATTTCTCCTTCTATATACATTCCAGGTGCAAATAGTTTTACATCACTTTCGTTTACCAAATCGCCGTGAATGGCGACGGTTCTGTCTTGGGCATTTATCGCTTTATTTACTAAATGCACTTTGCCTTGATACACTTTATTCATATCATTTTGTAGTCGTACATTAATAAATTGTCCTTCTTTTACCATTGGAAGGTCTTTTTCGAAAATCTTTAGTTCAATGTGTAAATCATCAGTATTAGTAACGGTTACAGCAACATCCGAAGGATTTAAGTACATTCCTTTAGTAGCATTAATGGTTGTTGCATAACCCGATAATGGCGATAGTACGCTAATGACTGAACGAATATTCTCTCCCGATAATGTATTCGGATTAATGTTCATTAAGCTCAACTTCTTTTTAAGGGATTGATATTGCGCCATGGTTACAGTATATTCCGATTCTGCTTTTAGAAAATTCTTTTTTGAGGTTACGTTATCTGCCATCAACTCCTTTTGGCGCTCATAATCTGATTTTAAGTAGCTCAAACGTCCTTTGGCTTCTAAAAAATCTTGCTGTGCTTGTACGTATTCAGGATTTTCAATCGTGAATAACGTTTGTCCTTTTTTAACTGCATCGCCTGGTAACAAGCTGATGTTTTTTACATAACCTGCAAAATAGGCACTCACATCTGCCTGATTTTCTGGCGGAACAGCAAACATACCATTCGCCTTTACTATGGAATTAAATGGCTGCATTGTCATTTTTCCGACCTCCATATTACCAGACGAAAACTGATTTTCTGTAATTGTAATAAGGTCAACATTTTCCATTGTTTCAGTTGTATCTGTATTTGCAGTTTCAGATTTTTCTTTTGAGTTACAGGAAGCTAAAGCCAGTATCGCTACGAAGAAAAGACTCTTGAAGTATATTGAATTTGATGTATTGTTGCGTGTATTTTTCATTTTTAATTGGTTAAATAGTTTAATTCTAAAACCGTATTGTTATACTTATTTAGGTTCTGTAAATAATTGATTTCGATATTCTTTGAACTCTCTAAAAGCTGTACATATTGCAAGAAATCTATCTCGCCATTTTGAAATGCTTTTGAAGCGGTTGTTGTTAATTCCTTTGAAAGTTTCTTACCTGTAGTTTCATAATAATCAACCGTTTCTTGATATTTTTTTAAATCAGAAAGAAGGGCATCATAATTTGATTGCAGTTGAATTTTATAATTTTCAAATTCATTGGCCACAATCATAGTTTCGGTTTTTGCGGCATTAATTTTTGATTTGTTTGCTCCAAACCACAACGGTACTGCAACACCCACTTGAAACCCATTGTAGTTTTTTGCATTCACACCATTATTAGTGCCTTGAAATACTGAAAAATGTATATCGGGCAATAACTTTTGTCGTTCTAACGAGAGTGAGGATTTTGCCAAACTTTCTTTTGAATTGTAATACAACATTCCTGGGTGGTTAGTGATATTGAGCTCCTCTAATGCTAGCCTTGGAAGTTTGTCTTCACTTACCGTAATCAATGTGTCACTTTGCACCCATTGATTGAGAATGGTATGTGCTCTTGAAACATCCTCATGTGCTTGGGTTAAAGCAATGGCTATTTCTTTTTGCTTCGTTTCTGCCGTAAGTTTTTCCAATAAATTGGTTTCGCCAACATTATATCTTTTCTTTGCAGCACTTGCAAATTGACCGTATAAACTATCCAAATACGTGTATTGCTCAACCAGAATATTATTATAAACCACGTTGTAATAAGCGATGTAAACTTCTTTTGTTAACAGCCTTTTGTTTAGTTGATATTGTTGTGTCGTCAATGCTACTTTTTGTTTTTCTACCTTACGCTGTACACCATAAATGGTTGGGAATTGAAGCGATTGACTCACTCCAAAAACTTTTAATGGCAAGCCATTTTCAGCAATATTATTTTGGTCATAGCCATAGTAAACCTGTGTCTTATCAATATTTATAGCGCTACCTACCATTTGTTCGGATTGGTTGATTCTTTTAGCGCTAGCTTGAAGTGCTTTATTATTCTCCATTGCCAATTGTACAGTCTGTTCCGCACTTAACGGGTTTTGTTGTGCTTGTCCAAAAATTGGTAATAACAGTAAAAGCATAATGCTCAACGCCTTTAAATTTACTTTAGTCTTCTTTTTAGGATGATGCCCTTTTCTATCGAACATTGCATATAAAATTGGAAGTACTACAAGGGTCAATATCGTTGCGGTTATTAATCCGCCCACAACTACAGTTGCTAATGGTCTTTGCACTTCTGCTCCAGCAGATGTTGAAATTGCCATAGGCAAAAACCCTAGAGCTGCTGCTGCTGCTGTTAGCAATACAGGGCGTAATCTATTTTTTGTTCCCATTAATATTCGTTTATTGATATTGTTTATGCCGTGTGCTTTTAGTTCTTTGAACTCTTCAATCAATACTATACCGTTTAATACTGCTATACCAAAAAGCGCAATAAATCCAACACCTGCCGAAATACTAAAAGGTAAATCCCTTATATACAATAACATTACACCACCAATAGCGGATAATGGGATGGCACTATAAATCATTAACGCTTCTTTTACGGAATCAAAAGCGAAGTACAATAGGACAAATATCAAAATCAAGGCGATAGGTACTGCTATTTTTAATCGAGCCGAAGCTGTGCGCAAGTTTTCAAACTGCCCACCGTAGCTTATAGAATAGCCTGTTGGAATTTTGATATCCTTTTGAATAATTGCCTGTACATCTTTTACCACCGACTCTAAATCTCGGTTTCTAACATTTACACCTACCACTATACGACGTTTGGTATTATCCCGCGAAATTTTTGCAGGTCCTTTTGTATAGCTTATGGTTGCAAATTCGCTTAATGGTAATTTTGTTCCATTGGGAAGTGATACCGATGCGGTTTCAATATTCTCAATGTCCTTTCTGTGCAAATCATCAAAACGAATCACTAAATCGAATTGCTTTTCGCCTTCAAATACTGTTCCCGCTGGCATTCCCGCAAAACCCATTGTAATGACCTTGTTTAAGTCCTCTATATTCAATCCGTATTTGGCAATTTTCCGGCGGTTATATTTAACCGACATTTGCGGCAAACCTGCTGTTTTTTCTACCGAAATATCAGCCGCTCCTTCTACGTTTTGAATGGCTTTTTCTATTTCCAATGCTTTTCGATACAATACGTCTAAATCTTCTCCAAAAACCTTGATTGCCAAATCAGCTCTTACTCCTGTAATCAATTCATTAAATCTCATTTCGATAGGTTGGGTAAACTCAAAATCTAATCCTGCGATTTCATTAGATAAGGCTTCTTTAAATTTATCTGCTAATTCATCTTTGGAATCGGCAGATGTCCATTCGCCTTTTGGTTTCAATTTTATAATAACATCACTTTCTTCCATAGACATCGGGTCGGTTGGTACTTCCGCAGCACCAATTCTGCTCACTACCTGTTCCACTTCTGGGAATTTTTTTAGTATTTTTTCCATTTGCGTAGTGGCTTCAATGGTTTTACTTAAGGACATCCCTGTCTTTAATACAGGTTGAATAACAAAGTCGCCTTCATCTAAGGTTGGTACAAATTCGCCGCCCATTCTGGAATATAAAAATCCTGTAAAAACCAATAGACCAACAGCCATACCTAGCACCAATCTCTTTTTACGTAATGCCCAAGCAATCGTAGGTCGGTATTTATCTTCTAAAAAGGAAATCAAGCGAGATGATATGGTTTTCTTTTCGGTGTTTGATGGTTTAATGAACAAAGAAGCCATTACTGGTATATAGGTAAAACACAGCACCATTGCACCTATAAGTGCAAAACAGAACACCAATGCCATAGGACGGAACATTTTTCCTTCAACACCTACTAAGGATAAAATAGGTATAAATACTATGATGATGATTAATTGTCCGAATACTGCGGAATTCATCATTTTAGTTGCACCTTGATAAGTTATTGTATCTATTAAACCTTGTCTTTCATTTTTAGGAAGTGCTAATAATTTGGCACGCTGACTGGTAATTTTAAAGGCAATAAATTCAACAATAATTACGGCACCATCGATGATAATTCCAAAGTCAATTGCGCCTAAACTCATTAAGTTAGCGTCCACACCAAAAATATACATCAACGAAAGGGCAAATAGCAAACACAAAGGGATAACGGAAGCTACGACTAAACCAGAACGCCAATTTCCTAAAAGCAGTACCACTACAAAAATGACAATCAAACACCCTAAAATCAGGTTTTCGGCGATTGTAAAAGTCGTTTTACCAATAAGCTCACTTCGTTCTAAAAAAGGATTGATTGATATGCCTGGTGGTAATGACGCCTGTATTTCCGATACACGCTGTTTTACCGCTTCAATAACTGCGTTGGAATTAGCGTCTTTAAGCATCATTACTTGCCCGAGTACTTTTTCTCCGTCTCCATTTCCTGTGATTGCCCCAAAACGGTTGGCGTGACCAAAGCCAACATTGGCAACATCTCTAACATACACAGGAACTTCGCCTTTATTAGTAACAACGATATCTTCAATATCTTCAACAGAAGTAACCAAACCTTCGCCTCTAATAAAATAACTTTCATTGATTTTCTCAATATAACCACCACCTGCAACGCTATTATTTTTTTTAAGAGCTGTAAAGACGTCAAAAATAGAAACGTCCATAGCACGAAGTCTTTCAGGGTTTACAGCTACTTCATAGGTTTTTAAGTAACCTCCCCAAGTATTTACTTCTACAACTCCCGGAATACCTGAAAGCTGACGTTTTACGACCCAATCTTGAATGGTTCGAACATCTGATAGTGAGTATTGGTCTTTATGTTTGGCATCTACATCGATTACGTATTGATAGATTTCTCCCAGACCTGTAGAAACTGGACCCATAAAAGGTTTGCCAAAGCCTGCTGGAATTTTTTCTTCGGCACTTTTAATTTTTTCGGCAATGAGCTGGCGTGGTAAATAAGTACCCAAATCATCATCGAAAACAACGGTTACAACTGATAAACCAAATTTGGAAACCGAACGGATTTCTTTTACTCCAGGCAAGTTTGCCATTTCCAATTCTACGGGATAGGTCAAGAATTTTTCTACATCTTCCGTGGCTAAGTTCCTTGATGTAGTAATGACCTGTACTTGATTGTTGGTCACATCCGGAACTGCTCCGATAGGAATATTGGAAAGAGAATACAAGCCGAATCCGATGATTCCGGCCGTAAATAATAGCACAATAAGTTTGTGATGAATACTGTACTGGATAATCCGTTCTAACATTTTTCTGGTGGTTTATTAAGTAATAAAATCAAATGTAAAGTAGGTGTCTAAAAGTATTCTAAGCCGTTTCTTAAGATTGGCTTAAGATTATTTTTTCCTCTTTAGAGCATAAAACAAAAGCCCTGAAAAGTTTTCAGAGCTCTTGCAACTATTAACCAAAAAAACCAATCAAAAAACATTTAATGGCTAAGGGGAATCTTTTTTCTTTTTCATTTTAAAGGGTGAAACTGCTAATTCTATTATAAAAGTAATCTTGTATTCTAAAGACTGAATATAGATATTCTTAAGATTGACTAAATATTTAACAGAAGTTAATAAAAACAAAAGCCCTGAAGAAGTTTCAGAGCCTTTGTCAATCAATCAACACTAACCATCAATCAAAAATCTTTATAGAGAGTCCACTTTTATAAATAATTTAGAGTCGGTCATAGATATTTCACAACGTGCAGGTGCAGTTGTTGCATATGTGTTTCCACAAGTTGGACATAAGTAATAAACAGATGGCAATGAACTTACCTTTCCATCTTCCAAAGCCTTGAAAGCATTTATATAGAAATCCCTATGCTTTTGCTCCACTTTATACGCATAGGTCAAACTTATTTGCGCCATATAGTTTCCCGCTGCGTGTGCATCCTTAATGAAGTTAGGATACATTGTGTTAAACTCATAGCTTTCGCCTTCAATGGCATTCTTTAAATTCTCTATTGTACTACCTACAGTAAATTCTGGCGTAACCGAAGGTATTGCTTCTCCCATTCTTTGTAAAACCACTTTATGATTATTTGCGTGAATTAATTCAGCTCCTGATGCTGCTTTAAACAACATTGCAATTTCAGGGTATCCTTCCTCTTCCGCCTTTTTACTAAAAGCCGCATACTTGGCATGTGCCGTTGTCTCTCCCTTAAATGCATCCTTCATATTTTGAATAGTTGCTTTTTGAGGGTCTCCATTTTCTTTAATAGTATCCATTGTATTCTCAGCCATTTCTTCAGAAAATTTGACCTCAATTTTATCTACCGAAGTATCTTTACAAGACTGAAAAAGCATAGTTGACAGTGCCATTCCGATTACTAGTATTACTGCTGTTCTTTTCATTTTATTTGTTTTTAAATTGTTTAATATTTTATGTAAATACATATCCACATTTTGTGGTTTTTATGTGCTGTTCCTTAAAAAGAGCTTGAAATTTTTACTATTACCCACCCGTTTCATTTCCAAAATCGGGAAGTGTTAATTCAATGCCTGCTCCGTGTTGAAAAACTAATTGCCCTCCTAAATACCCCGTTCTGGCAACCCAACCTACTAAAGCAGCAAATAGAATAATACCCACCCATTTAGTCCAAGTTCTATTATACTTAAAGTAGTAAAGTGCAACTCTAAATAAGGCAGTTACAATTGCAAGCCATAAAGTTATCGTGGCTGCTTCTTCATGAAGTTCCATAGGTGCTTGAAGGATTCCGTCCGTCATTCCATCACCAGCATAGCTACCACTTACATAAGCTACTATTGCTCCTAATGAACCTAGTAATAAAAGATAGAATGCGGCGTTTTTAAAAAATTGCTTTTTGTTGATAAGAGCTATTATTTCCGATAGGAAGCCGACAAATATTAAGGCTATCGGGAAGTGGATAACCATGGCGTGAATGTGTGGTGCTGTTAACATTTTGATGTGATTTTAAATTACACATCAAATGTATTTCAGTCATTTAAAGTTTGTCTGAAGTAAAACTTAAGATTGGCTTAAAAGATAATAGTAAACGTAGTTCCTAAACCAAATTCACTTTCTACTTCAATTTTAGCATTTATAGCGTCAGCTGCTTTTTTGGCTATAGAAAGACCTAAACCATTGCCTGAAATATTCCTATGGTTAAGTGCATCTGACCTGAAGAAATTGTTGAACAATTTATTCAAATCTTCTTTTTTAATGCCTATACCTTCATCTTGAACCTTACAGATTATTTTAGAACCTAATTGTGTTATTAAAATATAAACATTGGTCGCGTTTTTAGCATATTTTGCAGCATTACCGATAATATTTTCAAGGATTAGATTTGAAAAATATTGAGGTACTAATGTTTCATTATCAATATCATTTTCAAAACTTATCGATAGCTTTTTTTCTGATATTTTGTTTTTGTGTCTTGAAAGAATTTCATCGATTATGGTCGCCAAAGGCATCAAGGATTCATCTGCTGAATTTGTAATAGTATCCAATCTTGCTAATAGTAATAGTTGTTCTATTGTGGCAGTCATTCTATCTATTTCCGTAAGACTGAATTTGATTTTTTCTTCATATTCGGCACGTTCTCTTGGTTTACGAATCAAAACTTCCAATGTTCCTTTTAAGGTTGCCAAAGGTGTGCGTAGCTCATGAGAAGCGTCTGAAGTAAATTGTCGTTCTCTTTCCAAGGCGTTTTCGATACGTTGCAACAAGTCGTTGATACTGAAAGACAAATCGAACAATTCATCTTTATTTTGAGGCAATGCCACACGTTCGTTTAAGTTGTTCCTAGTAATTCTATTTGTGGTTTCCGTTACGCTTTTTACCGGAATGATGCTTCTGCCAGCGATGAATTTAGAAATAAAATAGAGACTCGCCAAAAGCAATAAATAGACCAGTAGTAAAATATTTCTTAAATTGTACAGTACCATTTGCGATGCTTCTAATGACATCGCAGCGACTATAAAACCCTTTATTTTTCCGTTTTCTTCAATTGGTAATTGTACTTGTCTTATGGGTCTTTGATTTAAAATATCGTTATAATGCCCTCCATAATTAGATTTTGGATGAAATACAAGCTCGTTTTCTTTTAGGTTAGGGGATTTATCCATAAAAGTACCATTCTTATCCCAAAACTGGATGAAAACAGGGTTGACCTGTACCTCTCTATGTTCTCTTTCTTCCCACTCTTTTTTATTTTTTATTTTAATACTATCGCCTACAATTTTTATTTCTCTGGTATGTTTTTCTGCTTCGAAAGACAGGTCGCTATCCAAATTTTGATACACCACACCTTGTACTACAAAATAAACTGCTGTAAAAGCAACTGCCATTATAATTGCAGTTGCAATCATATAATGTAATGCTATTCTATTTTTAAAACTTAAATTCATAGTTCCTTTGCAATGTAACCGACACCTCTTACTGTTTGGATGTAATTCTCTTCTTTTCCCAGTTTAAGCTTATTGCGTAGTGCATTAATGAACACGTCTATTACGCCTGTATTATAATCAAAATGAATATCCCAGACGCTTTCAATAATTCGCGACCTTCTGCATACCATACCTTTATTGCGTATTAAATGCTCTAGCAATGCAAATTCCTTTTGCGTCAAACTTATTTCTTCGTCGCCTTTAAATACTTGATAGGTTGCTGTATTAAGCGTGATGCTCCCAAGCTTAAAAACGGAATGCTCTCCAGATTTAGGGCGTAATTGTACCTTGATGCGTTCTAAAAGTTCTTCAAAATGAAATGGCTTTTTTATATAATCATTCGCACCTGTTTGAAGTCCGAAAATGGTTTCGTCCAAAGTGTCTTTTGCTGTTAGAAAAATTACAGGTGTTTCTTGATATTCCTTTCTGAATTGGCGACATATTTCTATCCCACTTATACCTGGCACCATCCAATCTAACAACAATAAATCGTATTCGCCTGAAAGTGCCATTTCAAGCCCTTTTTTGCCTTCTTCAGCGATGTCCACAGCATAAGACTCTTCCTCTAAACCTTGTTTAAGAAAGTTGAATATACCTGGTTCATCTTCTACTATTAATATTCTCATCGCGCAAAAGTTACAATTTTTAATTAAGTTAAGATTTGGTTTTTCTTAAGATTGGCTTAATATTTTATCAAATTTTTCAAGGCCGTTTTAAGAACTTAAAGTAGGATGCTTTTTGTTTTAGCAATACATCTATCTAACTAGAGCATATACCAACGTTGTTATTTAGCGAAATACTTCAACAATTAAAAACCCCGCTTTTCTCCTTTAAGCAAGTCGATTTATCATTTTTTTCACCTTTTACCTTTTACCTGATTATAATGAAATGAATTATATAGAAATAAAGTATTTCATGAAATTTAAAAACAGTACAAATAGGATCAACAAAACAAAAACGATAAGCACCAAAATCCAAACTATTTTATCTTTTAAGGTTATGCTACTTTTCGTAGATTTTACCTTTTTATATTCCTTTAAAACTTTTTTTCGTCTTTTTGTTTTGATAATTGCTGTCTTTCAAATCTTGATTTTCTATAAAAATTGATTTAATACACAAAAATCAATCTCTTACCTTAGAGTTTGATTAATAGATTCTTAAAACTTCCTTAAGATAGTCGGCTATCGATTAACAGTAAAAAACTTACACTAACTTTACAAATTCAAGATGATTAATTTTTACTAATTATCAAAATACTCGTTGAAATGATTACCATACTAACCACAGGCGGAACTATTGAAGATCTGGATAATACGGTTGATAAAGAAATCAAAAAATCGAAGGTAACTATTGAAGATTTTCTGAAGAATGCTAATTTGGATTTAGAGTATTCCATTGAGAGTGTCTGTAAAAAAGACAGTAGGACTTTAAATGAAAATGACAGAAGACTGATAGTACATAAGATAAAGGCTTCCAATGCAACTAAAATATTAATTACTCACGGTACTTTCACTATGGAAGATACTGCAAAATATATAGGAAATCTCAACCTCGGTAAGACCATTGTTTTGGTCGGGTCTATCATTTTAGGGTCGTCTGCAAACACAGATGCACCTTTTAATTTAGGGTATGCAATCAGCTCATTACAATTTCTAAAACCAAACGTTTATATTGCTATGAACGGACAAATATTTCTTTGGAACAATGTTTCCAAAAATTTAGAAACCAACAAATTTGAGCACAATGAATAATCACGTTAATGTTTGGCACTTCAATACATTGGACAACTTTCTTCTATCTTTTAATAGATACGTTCATTGTATTGCTTACACTCTACTTTTCAAGAAAATATCCGCGCAGTAGTCTAAGCCGTTTTCTCTATCTTGGATTGTTGTTTATTGCCTACAATACTACAGGTGGTTTCCTACCGATTAATAATTTTCCAGGCCCTTTCATTTTACAATATATCATCACGTATGGTGTTGCAATAGCATTATGTGTTTATATCGTTTACTACCTCTATAAAGAATACGATGTTGTTGTTTTAAAATTTAATTCATCCATTAGAAATCTTGCTATACTGGCAAGCGTGAGTTTTATAGTACTGTTTCTCATTCCATATTTTTTAACGGATTCCCTTAAGTCTGCTCGCTTTCTTTTTACCATACCTATATCTGTTATTGCTTTTATTTTTCTGTTTATTTTCTACCGTCGTATCTCGAATCCCAGCAACCCAAATGCATTTATATTAAGAAGAAACAAACTTTCAGTAATAAGTGTAACAAGTATTGCTTTACTTCCTATTTGTACTGTTATTGGCGATTTTCAATGGCTAACTTTCACAGTAATGAATATTGCCTTTTATGCTATTACTGCCATAGAAATTGAGAGATATTTATATTTCATTGAGAACAACAATAGAATGTACGAGGTCTTTGCTCTAAAGAAAAAGAAGAGAAACGAATCAATAGAGCAAAAAATTATTTATGAGGATTTGACTAGAAGAGAAATCGAGGTTGCCTTGTCAATTCTAGGTGATTTGAGCTATAGAAATATTGCCAAGGATCTATTCATTGCAGAAAGTACAGTATCAAAACACGCTTCCAATATCTTTAAAAAAACAGGTGTAAGGAATAGGCGTGAGTTTTTAAAACGGTTTAGAAAAAAAAAGAAGTAAATTTTATCAGTCTCACAAATCCAATGTTTTCAATATATCACTGCATATCCGTAGAAAAATACGGACTATTCCGTAATTATATACGGTACGTTTTACCTGTGAAGCTTTTAAGTAATGATAACTTACAGAGAGTTCCACAGAATACACCAATGAGCCACAAATTTTATGAATCGTGGCATTCATTTATAATGTTTTGCAGGACTACGATGACATTTAATCAACCTTATCAATTAAATTCCATTTCTATGATTTACAACTTAAAAGTTCCTGCTTATGAATTCGCAACTACTATCAAAAACATTATTGAAGGATCTGGATGAAATTAAAATCCAGAATACAAATATTTTAGAACAAGCTTATCGTTCAATAAAAGCGTGCCGTAAATTACTGAGTGCATATAAAAAAGAAATAATTGAGACGAAATTTAAGACAATTCAAGATGAAATTAATTTCTTCAAAAAGACAAAGCAGGTTCCTCTCATCAAACTCATCTATTTTTCTGAAATCCATTCGTTTGAGATTCAACTTCCAAAGGGCGATAAGGACGCCCAATTGAAATCGATTAAGAAGAAAATCAGTAAAATAAATCGTTTCTTCCTATATAATATTGACTTTGGGCGCTATGTAAATTCTGGTGCTACCCATTTTGACAAGGAATATTATACCAGAGATTACCTCGAAACGTTTCATATCACAACCTCTAAATTCTACTTTCAAGACCCAGAGTTTTGCACACCAAGGGATATGCTGCTTGGCAAATACAAGGCATATGATTTGTTTGTGGTTTATTTAGATGAAAAGAAATACAAAATCCGGAAAGGATTGAACGGCAAATTAAATGGTGCTAAACCAATGGAAAAGATACATTGGCCATTTTCAAACACAGATTATGTTGAACTCGTTTATGCGCTATGCTCAAAGGGATTGGGCAAACAGGACA
>NZ_JARFVB010000027.1 GCF_029193885.1 Flagellimonas yonaguniensis
CCAGCCCAACGTTTGGGACGGCGTACCGGATGACGTACTGGAACAGCACGGTGTTGCCTATGATGAGGAATGGTTGGCCAAATGCGTGGACCAGAGCAAACGCGGCATTATCGCCGAGTGGGACGAGAATGGGAATTTGTTGACCTAAACAAAACTATGAATGGTAAAAAGCCCGAACCAAAGGCTCGGGCTTTTCATAAAATTAGTATTGAATGAATCTCTTTTAACTATTGAGTGACTTCCTCTAACAGATAGACATCTACAGTACCAGAAACATTTAGATGATTTCCTGAAGAATTGTTTGCACCAAGTACCTCAAAAGAAAAAGAATAGGTAAGGTGGTTGTTGTCTTCACTGTCAAAACTAAAATTTGTAAATTGAAAATCGGAGACTCCAGGATTACCATTGCCATAATAATCTGACATGGTAAAATATTTATTGTCATCCCCAATAACGGCATAGTTGTTCAAATAAATGCTGGCTCCCAATAATTCTTCCGTGTCTTCCCCGAGATTAACAAAATTTAGGCTACAAAATAGGTAGCTGTCATTGTTTATGTCATCAGGTGCTGTTAAAAACCGATTGAATATAAATTCGTAAAGAATATCATTGTCAACATCTGTAGTCTCAAGATAATTGTTGTTGATGATGTTGGACCCAGTCAGTGGAGTAAACTTAAAGGTATTGGCATCTTCAAATGCCACGCCATCCGGCCTAGTACCTGAAAGATTAAGGGTAATGAATCCATATTGGGTCATTTCGTCAAAACCTACTCCGTTTTGACCATCTGTTCCATCCTGTCCATCCTCCCCGTCTTGTCCGTTTGTTCCGTCTTGTCCGTTTGCTCCATCCTGTCCATTGATGCCGTCGATTCCATCTATACCGTCTTTGCCATCTTCTCCGGTACAGGAAATCATGGTAATGCTCAATGCCATAAGGGCAATACTGAATAATCTAAGTAGTTTCATGATTTTTTTTAATGATTAATATGGCTAAACTAGAAAAGGGCAACGGAGTTTGTTTTGTTCAATTGATGAATGGGGTCTATGAATTGATGGATGCCCATTTTGGATTGATATGGCTTTGGGTGCTCTTATTCGATAAGCTCTACTAGGAACACATTCACCTCTCCTGATACGTTCAATTCATGTCCAGAGCCATTGTTGGCGGCATCCACGGAAAAAGAATAGGAAAAACTAAGGTGGTTGCGATTTTCGGGTTCAAAAACCACGTTGGTAAGTTCCATTCCTGATACGCCTTCGCCATCGGAATCGTAAGAATCGTCCAAGATGAAGTATTTGTTGTCATCCCCTACAACTCCATAATTGTTAAGGGAGGTCTCAATCAATCCCACCGCTTCGGTATCTTGTCCCGGATTGGTTATGGTAACTTCCCAGTCGAAATAGGTAATGTTGTAGGTGCCATCGGGGGAACTGTAAAATCTACGGAAGTTGAAAAAGTATTCGGTATCATCTCCCATCGGTGTGGCGGTAACTATATTATAGTCTCCAAAGTCGGTGGCATCGACAGGGGCAAACTTAAATTCAGTGGAGTGCTCAAAGGCGACATCATCGGGCCGTGTACCATTCAGGTTCATGGATATCCATCCGTATTGGGCCATTTCCTCGAGTCCTGCGCCATCTTCGCCAGATTCTCCTTGTGGCCCTTCGGGTCCTTCTGCACCATCTTGTCCGTGTTGTCCATCAATGCCATCGATGCCATTTTTGCCATCCACTCCATCTATACCGTCAATGCCATCTTCCCCGTCTTCCACTAAGCAGGAATTGAAGGCGATGCATAACATTGGTAGCATACATTTGAAAAAGATTTTCGATTTCATAAGTAAAAGATTTGAGAGTTAGTTCATCTAAAAGTAAGGATGCTTTTGGTTGCTGATGCCTGGAATTGACGGTTGCCCCATTTGGGTTGACGAATAACATGTTTGAGTTAATGGATTGATGTATGGGGGTAAGGTAATTGATAATCAGACTGTTGATTTTTGAGAAGTGCAGGGCAAAAAGAGGTTGGAGGTAGAAGTTCGACTTTTTTTTGAGAATTCAAATAAGTGAAACCGTTTGATTTCATGAAAAATGAATCAGTCAATAAAGGTGCTTTGATTTGGTGAGAAGACATAACCGAAAAAGGGATGAAAATGAAAAAGGCGATTATGATTTTGCTTTTCAACTCGATTTACCGGTATTTCATAATTTTTTGTTAATTGCACGGTAAATCCATAGGCTTTTATCGGGACCTTTTCTCTGCTTGCGATATTTGAAATTTTTTAAAATACACTTTGTTATTTGGATTAATTGTGAATTACAATGTGAGATAATAGTAATATCGTAATAATTAATCTTTATTCATTTTGGGTGCTGTAAATATGGTTAAATTGCCAAAAAATTGTTAAATTGTGTAAAATTTTGATGTTGGCAGATCATTGATGAAAATGCCTAGGCTGATTTTATAACTAACTTCAAACCCATGACCGCAAACAACAACATTATTGTAATCCCCGAAGGAAACAAAAGACACTTTTTTAAGATCCATGATATTGATTGGATACAGGCCGATAAGTATTACGTGCACATATACTCGGCCAAGGGAAGAGCTTTATTAAGGATAACCTTAAAAAAGCTTATGGAATTGCTTCCTTCCAATTTTGTTAGAACCAATAGGTCCACACTTGTCAATGTGAATTCTATCCGTATGATCACCAAAAACAAGGTTAACAGCACGGTTACATTGACCAACGATATGGAAATCAGTATCTCCAACCATTATTGCGAGGATTTGGAAGAGCTTCTATTGGTGTAACTCCGCTTTTGTTTCAAATAAGTATTCTTTTATTGCAAATTAATGCTGCCAACCCCCTTTCTATGTTACCTTACATGGCTAGGGGGATGGTATTAACTTGTGAACAGTAGTCAACTCTTATTTCATTTTTTGCATTAGTTCCTCAATCCCCCTTTTTCATTTCAAATTATCGGCATTCCGTTGCAAATAAAAATGCACCTCTCTTTTTTGCACTTTATTGAAGGTTCAAACAAAAGGCATTTTATGCCGCTAGCTAATTCATTCATAACTAAAACAAAAATCAATGATTAAAAAGATGTATTCTTTGGTAGCACTGCTATTGTTTTTGATGACGGGTTTTGCCCAAGCTCAGAATAAAACAATAACAGGAACCGTTACCGATCAAGATGGCCTGCCATTACCAGGGGTCAACATTTTGGTTCAGGGGTCCTCAACAGGTACCCAGACCGATTTTGACGGTAATTATTCGATTGAAGCCAGTGAGGGGCAAACCTTACTGTTTACTTACATCGGTCAAAAAGACATGACCGTTGTGGTAGGAGCTTCCAGTACGGTTAATGTACAAATGGAAGAAAGTGCACAAGCCCTTGCAGAAGTAGTTGTAACGGGGCAAGGTATTAAAAGGGAAAAGAAATCCCTTGGTTTCTCGCAACAGTCCGTAGAGGGTGACAAGCTTGTACAGGCTAGGGAAACCGATGTGGCCAATGCGTTGGCCGGTAGGGTTTCCGGTGTACAGATTGTGGGTAACAGTAGTTCCACGTTCGGAAACTCCCAGATTAGACTTAGGGGTAACGACGATCTACTTTATGTGGTGGATGGTGTTCGAATCTATTCCTCAAGTGATGTCAATACAGACAACGTAGCCGATATTTCGGTGCTTAAAGGTGCTTCCGCTACAGCGATTTATGGTCCTGAAGGAAGAAACGGTGTTGTGATCATTACCAGTAAAACAGGTACCACCGGAGTGGCCAAATTTGAAATTGACCACTCGATGTCAATCAGTTCGGTAACTACATTGCCAGACTATCAAAATGAGTATGGTGGTGGATACAGCCAAACGTTCAACACCTTTACCTATGATCCTGCGACTGACCCTGCGGATTGGGCGTCCTTTGATGGACAGCAGTATCCGGATTTCTGGGCAGACGAAAGCTGGGGGCCAAGATTGGACGGTCAAATGGTAAGACATTGGGATAGTTGGATTCCTGGGACTCCTGAGTTTGGGGAGCTTCGTTCTTGGACTCAAACTCCCAACGATGTCGATAGTTTTTATGAAGATGCCCTTACCTCCAATACCACACTTGCTTTTTCCAAAGCTGGTGAAGAGTACAATATGAGGGGTACGTTATCTTACATAGATCAAGGTGGGGTTGTTCCCAACTCCAATAGCCAAACCATTAGAGTGGCGTTGAACGCCTCATATAATGTGACGGAAAAGCTGCAGTTTTTGGCTAACCTTAATATCGAGGACAGGGATAGATTGAACACGCCAACCCAAGGGTATGGGAACTTGGGTTCTAACTTTAACCAATGGTGGCAAAGACAATTGGACTTTAATCGCTTGGAAGACTATATGAGAAATGGACAAACCGTTTCTTGGAACATGAGAGGTCCAAGGGATACCCGACCACTCTATTGGGATATGCCTTATTTCCATTCCTATGAAAACCTATACCACCAAACCAAGAACTCTTATTTTGGTAGACTTGGTATCGTTTACGAGTTCAATGACAAATTTAACTTCAGTTTCGATGCTAAGCAGACTTTCCACTCCTATAGATTTGATGACAGGGGTACTACTGTTAGTTTGCTTGATCCTGCTTATTATCAAGAACGGTTCAGAAGAAATGAAAGGACTGACTTCTTTGGAATGTTCAACTATAACGACAGATTTTTGGAAGATGACCTTGATGTGGCAATGACTGCAGGTTTTGAAAGGGTTGACAAGGAATACTTTGTGTTGAATGCCTATACCAATGGGGATTTGACTATTCCGGATTTCTATAATTTGGCTGGATCTCAGGATCCAGTAACAGCGGAAAACTCTGTTACAAAGTCCAAAACGGATGCTTTGTTCTTCAAAGGGTCTGTAGGGTATAAGAGTACCTTGTACTTGGATGCTTCCTATAGATTGGACTGGTCATCAACGGCAATAGCCAGTGACAATAGGGTTGAGACGTACGGTGGGTCGTTGAGTTTCTTGGCACACAATCTATTGCCAACCAACGATGTGTTGACCTTTGCCAAGTTCAGGGCAGGTTATGCAAGTGCACCGTTTTTTCCAGATCCTTATTTGACTTCAGCGGTATATGACACAGATGCGTTATATCAAGGAAGTGGAAGAATTACCGTTTCCGACACCCAGGAAAATCCACAATTGACGGGAGGTACCAGAGACGAACTTGAAGTGGGTACTGAACTTCAATTCTTTAGAAACAGACTTTCTTTGGATGTGACCTATTTCAATAGAACAGACAAAGATCTTCCAATCAATGTGCCATTGGATGGGGCAACTGGTTATTCAGAAATTACAGTGAACAGTGGTAAGCAGACTTCCAGTGGATTTGAGATTGGATTGATTGGGGATGTTTTCGCCGGTGAGGATTTTCAATGGGAACTGGGTGTTAACTTTGCTACCCTTAAAAGAGAAGTGGACGAATTATATCCAGGTATTGATGCACGGGATCTTAGTACGTACACAAGTAACATGAGGTTACAGGAAAGAGTTGGACAAGAATGGGGATTGCTCTACGGAACTGGTTGGGCTACAGATGATAATGGAAATACCATATTTACTGAGAATGACGGTGTTTACTATTATGCCATTGAATCGAACAAATTTTTAGGGTCCCTGTTGCCTGATTTCACAGGTGGTGTTACATCAAACATGACCTATAAGAATTTTACCCTTGCTTTGGCGTTCGATTTCCAAAAAGGAGGAAGGTACTACTCCAGAACAGAAAGATATTTCGATCATTCTGGACTTTCCGCCAAAACGGCAGGACTTAATGATCTGGGGAATCCAAAAAGGGACCCTGTGAGTCAAGGTGGAGGTGAGCACATTGTTGGTGTGCTTCAAACAGGAACTGACGATTTGGGCCAGCCAATCAGTGATGGAACAGTTGTGGATGCTTATGTAGACCCACAAGACCTTTATAACTTGGGTAACCTTGGTAATATTTACGAAAATAACCTGCACGATGCTTCTTATGTGAAGTTGAGAACAGTGCGATTTGGCTATAATTTTGATAAAAAAGTTGTTGACAAATTAGGTATGTCCAATGCGTCCATCAGCTTTTTTGCCAATAACCTTTGGTTGATATCTTCGGACTTGGATTGGATAGATCCTTCTGAGATTGAGAAAAGAAGCGGATACAACTGGGCTGAGGCAGGTCAGCTTCCGATGACAAGAACTATGGGTTTAAACCTAAAATTAACGTTTTAAAAAAAAATGATGATGAAAAGTTTAAATATAAAAATAGGGTTGATTGCCTCTATTATGGTTTTGTTCACAGCGTGTGAAACCATAGATTATGAGGATACCAATGTCAACCCGAACGGACCCACAGCGGCTGTAACCTCACAGTTACTGACCAATGCCATGTCATTTATGGCTGAATATATAATGGTGGATGAGACCACAATATTATATATGCAGCATATTACACAAGGGCAGTATCCAGGTGCTTCCAGGTATAATACCTTGAATGAGTCGTATGATGACTGGTACGTAGGACCGCTTACGGATTTTAATCGAATTATCGATTTGAACAGCGATCCTGAAACTGCAGATGATGCCTTGAGTTATGGTAGTAATGCGAACCAGATTGCCGTGGCAAAGATTTTAAGAGCATATTATTTGCACTATATGACGGACAAGTGGGGGGCGCTTCCATTGAGCGAGGCTTTTCAGGGAATAGATAACCCACAACCAGCTTTTGATACGCAGGAGTCGGTTTACAACTATATGTTCGCTGAGATTGAAGAAGCGGTAGGCATGGTGGAAATGGCCGAGCCTGGACCAACAGGAGACTATCTTTTTGGTGGGGACATGGATACTTGGGTTACATTTGGCACCCATGTAAAAATGATAATGGCGCTTCGTATATCCGATGTGGCTCCAGGTTTGGCACAGACCAAGTTTGAGGAAACTGTTGCTACGGGTAGATTGATCACCGACAACAGTGATAATATCGAGTACACCTACGGTACAGATGATGAAAGTGATAGCCCATGGGATGACAACTTTAAAACTCGTGAGGATTACATCCTTTCCAGGACCATGGTGGAATACCTAAGGGAAAACCAAGATCCACGTTTGTTCGAATATGCAGAGGAGGCAAGAGATAGCGTTTCACCAGTGACCAATTTCCCAGGTGGTATCGATGCTGGTTATGTAGGAGCGCCTAACGGTCAGGTAAATGGTAATGTACCTAGTTATTCCTTTATTAGAAGTGAAATTATTTACACTCCCGATTTCCCTACGCCAATATTTACAGCGGCACAAGTTGATTTTTCCTTGGCTGAAGCAGCTGGCAAAGGTTGGAATGTAGGTGGTGGTTCTGCAGCTCAATGGTATGAAGCAGGAGTGCAGGCCTCTATGGAATATTGGGGCGTGGATGCTACGGGAATCACTGATTACATAGCAGCACACCCATATACGGGAATAGACGACATCGCTTACGAAAAGTGGGTGGCATTATATCTTAACGGACCAGAGGCTTGGGCCGAATGGAGAAGGTTGGATGCTCCTTACCTAGAGCCTTCCGCTTTCGCCAGTGATCCAAGAATTCCTGTTCGTATGGCCTATGACCCATCAATTGCGGATAACAATGCAGCCAATTACAATGCTATGATTGGTTTCCAAGGACCGGATAACAACCACACCAAACTATGGTGGGATGTGAATTAATTCCGTACCTAAAAGAATAACTGAAAAGGTCTACCAACTGGTAGGCCTTTTTTTATGCTTCAGGATTTCATTTTGAGCAATAAAAAAAGCCCTTGATTAAGGGCTTTTCTGTACTCGAGGCGGGAGGTGAATATATTTTACGGTCATTTCTATTTATTTATTAAAATACTATAAAACAGTAAGTTGCAATTCATATTTTATTCGATAGTATTCGATTAAGTATGGTAATAGCCTATTAATGTTGGCAAAGTGTTGGCAAGAATCATTATCTTTGAGTTTCAATTTTAAGGATATGGCAACAATAAGATTTAGGGTTCATGGCAAAGGCGAAAATTCAAGCATTTATGTTAGGCTATCTATGGGGAGAGGCTCCGAGTTTATTAGAAAAACAGGTTTCATCATTGATGCAAAAGATTGGAGTAAAAAGAAGTCTTTTCCAATTCCCAAGAACGAAGAACTTAAAAACTTGAAGGCAGATTTGGTTGAAATGTCAAGCAGATTGGAAGTGCTTCTAAATACGGCAACGAAGAATGGGCATATCATTGATGGAGCATGGCTTGAGAGACAAATCGATTTAATAAATAATAAAGCGGCAATTGAAAATCTTGACGATATTGTCAATTATACCCAACATATTATTGAAACTGCGGCCAATCGACCAAATGGAAAAGGTGGCATTGGTCTTTCTGAAAGGCGTGTAAAAGGTTACATAACCTTCAAGGGTGTATTAAAACGATACATTAAGGAAAAACGAAAAGGGAAACAGCTTTTGGTACGAGATGTTGATCTAAAACTAGCGGACGATTTCAAGAAATGGCTCTTTGAGAAGGGCTATAGTGTTAATTACGCAGGAAAAAACATTGATAACCTTAAGGCTGTCTGTAATGATGCTGTGCGTAATGGAATAGAAGGGTCACCTTCACTATCCAGCATTAAAAGTTTTAGTGAAAGTAAAGAACCAGAAGCCATTATTTACCTGTCTGAGGAAGAGCAAATGCAAATTGCTTCTTTAAGTTTTGATAATGAGGCTCTTGCCAATGCTCAAAAGTGGTTGTTATTAGGTTGTCAATTGGGGCAGCGTGGAGAGGACCTGCTTAATATTAACGAGAGTAATATAAAGCAGATGAATGATTTAAGAGTGATTGAACTCAAACAGAAGAAAACTGGTAAAATTGTTGCAATACCACTTCTGCCATTTGCCGAGGAAATTATTCAGGACGGATTTCCTTATAAGATAGCTTTGCAAAACTTTAACGAGTACATAAAAAAAATATGTTGCAAAGCAGGTATCGACGCACTGACTAAAGGGCGAAAAAGGCCGAAGTCAAAAGACACCAAAAAAAATAAAAGAAGCTTACCATCCATACAAGGTATGTATCCAAAACATGAATTGATAGGATCTCATGTTTGCAGACGTTCATTTGCGACCAACTATTATCAAAAAATACCAACACCTGTTCTAATGAACATTACGGGGCATGGTACCGAACGTATGTTTCTAAAGTACATCGGTAAAACTGCTTATGATAATGCGTACCAAATGGCAGAGTATTTTAAGCGTATCCCTAGTCCAACAAATAAAGAGTCAAAACTTACTTTGGTAAAAAGTTCTTAGGTTGTATGTCTGTGTGTATTATTCGGTAAATTTTTGAATAATCTGATCAATTTTAATCGGCGGACAAAATACTGTTGCTAACTATTCTTTTGTAATTATCACCTTAAATAGTTCGCGTTTTATTGTTTGGCAATATTACTTTAAATGCTGTAAACATTGAAGTATAGTGTTTTCTCATTGGATTATCCTCCGATTGACAGCTTTGTTTTTTTTGGTTTAAAGGGTTAACTTAATGATAGAAACTTTATCCACGGATTATGAATAACTATTTAGAACCAAAATTCAATACAAAAGGCCAACCAATCTGTGAAATATGTGGTTTGGCATACGATAAGCTTCTTCAGCATGTGTCTATGGGACATGGAATTTCCGCATTTGATTACAAAAGGAGATTCAATTTGAATCCAAGGCAAGGAATCCAAACAGCTAAGCTGACGACTCAGGCAAGGAAAAGAGTTAAGAGAAATTTTAAAACCGTTGTTTTGGACAACCTTATTGTTAAGGGTAGGGATACAAGGTTTAAAAAGGGTAATCAGCATACTGATATTGAAAAAGTAAGAATGG
Organism: Flagellimonas yonaguniensis; assembly: GCF_029193885.1. Classification (GTDB taxonomy): domain Bacteria; phylum Bacteroidota; class Bacteroidia; order Flavobacteriales; family Flavobacteriaceae; genus Flagellimonas; species Flagellimonas yonaguniensis. Next base: position 9,906 of record NZ_JARFVB010000027.1, read on the forward strand.
CTATGAAGAAGCGGTGGGAAGCTGCCAAACAACAGAAAATAAAGACTAAGGCAGATATAGTGCATGATCTGATTTCAAAATTAGGTCGATGACTTTTCTATAACCAAGTGCTGGAATTATTCTATTTTTAAACTTTTACCCACCAGATTAAAATTTAAATGAACGCAGTTGAAATTGAAGAGGCTATATATGAACTGGCAAAGCAACCTTTTGATTCGGAAGAATTTCCTTATTTGTTTCTAGAAGCATTTGGCAACAAAGCTACAACCATCAAAAGATTACGTTCGGGCAATTCAAACAAATCCAAAGTTGAAGGCGGTGTTCTTCAACGGAACAACATTCATATAGCTACCTGTAAAAATGGCAAGGTAATAGAGACCTTAACTGCATTGCGTGATGGTCTTGAAACCAAAAAGGCAAAAGCAAAATACATATTGGCTACTGATGGAAAGGATTTTCAGGCTGAAGATCTTACCACTGGAGAAACAATTGTTTCTGCTTATACGGACTTCCACGATCATTTTGGTTTTTTTCTTCCGTTGGCAGGAATAAGCACCGTAAAACAGATTCGGGAGAGTAGCTTTGATATTAAGGCTACAGGGCGTTTAAATAAGCTTTATATAGAGTTATTGCGAGCTAACCCTGAATGGGCTACTGCTGAGAGGAGGCATGATATGAACCACTTCCTAGCTCGCCTTATTTTTTGTTTTTTTGCAGAGGATACAAATATCTTCAAGGGTGACAATCTTTTTACTGGTACAGTAAGTAAAATGAGTGCTTCAGATGCTTCTATTGTACATGAAGTGATTGCCGAGATTTTTCGGACCATGGACACCAAAAAAGAAGATAGAGAAAAGAAAAAAGTACGGAATTGGACGAATGATTTTCCCTATGTGAATGGTGAGCTTTTTTCAGGTTCAACAGAGTGCCCCAAGTTCACAAAAATTGCTCGATCTTTTCTTTTACATGTAGGGAACTTAGATTGGAAACGGATAAATCCAGATATTTTTGGTTCAATGATTCAAGCGGTAGCCGATGAAGAAGAACGAGGTTCCCTAGGAATGCACTATACTTCGGTCCCCAACATTCTTAAGGTGCTTAACCCGCTGTTTCTTGATGATTTAAGAGTACAGTTAGAGGAAGCAGGTGATAATGCTAGAAAACTACTTAATCTAAGAAAACGGATGTCTAGAATCCGTGTTTTTGATCCAGCTTGTGGTTCTGGGAATTTTTTGGTTATTGCGTACAAGCAAATGCGGCAAATTGAAAATGAAATCAACATTAGACGAGGGGAGGAGCATTTTTCTACCGAGATACCATTGACCAATTTTAGAGGTATTGAATTAAGGTGGATAAGCCGGGTAAACTGACCCACCTTCGCCGGATGAAACTGACCATGGCAAATGGACTGCCCAGATTTGATCTATCCTTGGGTTAAACTTAGTTTTTATTTTTCAATTTTCTTCTCATTGATTC
>NZ_JARFVB010000028.1 GCF_029193885.1 Flagellimonas yonaguniensis
GAATCAATGAGAAGAAAATTGAAAAATAAAAACTAAGTTTAACCCAAGGATAGATCAAATCTGGGCAGTCCATTTGCCATGGTCAGTTTCATCCGGCGAAGGTGGGTCAGTTTACCCGGCTTATCCATAAATGGCCTATTTGGTATTTTAGAGCTATGTGAAAAAGAGGGGCGTTTTTTGAACGATAAATTCCGGGATTTTAAATACCGATTAGACTTTTTTGAACAAATTCCCAATAAATATTTGAATAAGGGCAATTTTGACTTTCACAGGGATTTCCATTTGATAAAAGATGTAAGAGATTTTGAGAATGCGGATTCGTTCTATGAAAACCTATCAATTTTGCGGATGAGTTACTGTTCCTTATTGAAAATCAGAAAACTTGCTCTTAAAAGTACCAAGAAGAATAACGCTGAATCCAGTATTGATTCTTTTACACAATGGATGGTCGATGATTTGGGTCTTATGCTGGGCATCGAATATAAACTTGCAATGAGTGTATTTGGTGGAAGAACTGAATTCCGAAAAATGATTGGATTGGACGACAAATCATCGTCTGCAATAAAGAAAATTAAAGGTACGGTCTGGGATATTTTTCATTCGAGATATTGTATGCATAATGCGAATATAAGTAAGCATCTGGGCGAAGATTTATCTGCGTATTTCGTTACCAATGATTTTAATTTATTCAATTTATTACACAGATATTCTTTAACGGGAATAATAGACCCAGGAGACGATTCAGGTTCTACAAGCTGGTATAATACCGATTTCGACTACCCTCATTTAGATAATGAATTTTTAGAAAGATATACCGAAAAGGTTTTGAAGTTGATGTATGAGCGTTCAAAAGTGAATTTTGAATATGATAAAGAAAAAATAAATAGGATGATTTTGACATTAGAAAAGGAAAACGGCCTTTAATCAAAGACTGACAAATCTATTCCCACAATTTAATATCATTATCTTTACTACCAGATTTTTTTATTTAAATAATGACCGAAACAAACCGCATAGAATACAAACGAGAACTGTCCGATGGACTTGAAAAAGAGGTCATTGCTTTTTTGAACTATCGTGAAGGCGGCATTATTTATATTGGTATTGATAAGGAAGGGAACACTTACGGTCTGGCTGATGCGGATGGCGACCAATTGAAGATTAAGGATAGATTGAAGAACAATATCCGTCCTTCAGCTTTGGGTTTGTTTGATATTGTGAGTGAGGAACGAGATGGTAAAAACATCCTGAAAGTTATTGTGGCGAGCGGTCCTGAAAAACCCTATCATCTCAAAAAATATGGGATGAGTGAAAAGGGTTGTTTTATTCGCTTAGGTTCAGCAGCTGAACCGATGCCACAAAAAATGATTGACGAGCTCTTTGCCAAGCGCACCCGAAATTCCATCAGCAAAATTAAAGCGGGTCGTCAATATTTAAGCTTTAGCCAGTTGAAAATCTACTACGAGGAATCGGGTCATACCCTTGGTAAAGCTTTTGCAAAGAACTTGGAACTATTGACCGAAAACGGCGCATTCAATTATGCCGGCTATCTCTTGGCAGATAAGAATAACACTTCAATTAAAGTAGCCAAGTATTCGGGCAAAACCCGAACAGACTTGATAGAAAGCAACGAATATGGTCACGAATGCTTAGTAAAAGCGACAAAACAAGTCATTGATAAAATTGCCGTAGAGAACCGAACCAACACAAAAATAACGGCCAAAGAAAGACAACAAGCCAGCCTTTGGAATCCCATCGCATTGCGCGAGGCCATCATCAATGCCTTTGTACATAATGATTATACCAATGAGATTACCCCAAAGTTTGAAATCTTTGCTGATAGAATTGAAATCACATCGGCAGGCGGTCTTCCGGAAGGATTGAGCAAACAGGAATTTTTCGAGGGCTTTTCAGTTCCACGTAACAAAGAACTGATGCGGATTTTTAAGGATTTGGAACTCGTGGAACAATTGGGTTCTGGCATCCCTCGTATTTTGGAACACTATGGCAAAGAGAGTTTTGGCTTTTCAGATAACTTCCTTAGAATGACTTTTAACGCTAAAGAAACTGCTGTTGAAGAAGGTGGTCAAATAGGTGGTCTAATGGGTGGTCAAAAAGGTGGTGTAATAGGTGGTGTAATAGGTGGTGTAATTGATGCGACTGAAGCTCTAACTAAAAGACAAAAAGAAGTTCTTAAACTTATTGCGGCTAATCCTTCCATAACCTATAATGAAATAGCTGAAGCTTTGGGTATTAATGAATCTGCTGTTGGTAAGCATATTACAGCTATCAAAAATAAAGGCTTTTTAACGCGTCAAGGCGATACACGAGGTTATTGGGAAGTCAATCTCGATAAAAATTAAAAAAAGTCTTTTAAAAAGGCCCTTTTTCCCTCGGACCTTTACTGGTCACTTTCCATTGACCATTTTCCTTAGTCAGTTTAAAAATGCCTGTTTTTCCATCGTAGGTAGTGCTGTATTTTACCCAGGCAAGTTCGCCATCAATAGCTTCGTCTAAAATTTCTACCTCGATGTCTTGGTCAGAATCTGGCATCATATTCTGTACAGTTATCAAACTGGCATAGCCCTCAGAAGTGGTATGCTTTTTTAAGGCTGATTCATCTTTTGAGAAAAAGCTTGACGCAACAACTTTGGCAATTTCAGAAGGGGATTTTGTTGTGCTTTCTGAACAAGAAAGAAACAACAGTACGAGCGAGCAAATGACTAATCTTTTCATAATAGTATTAATTTGGGTTATTGATATATCTATGCGATAATTTCATTTCTATATTACGTTCGCCATCTTTTTCATTCAATTCCAAAATTGCCCTACGGTCATCGGATAATGAAAATTTGGGCAATACATAAACGAATCGAGCCCTTTCATTTTCCTTAATCTTGGACGGCAGATTATGTTTATATATCGGTTCTTGATACAGTCGCTGCAACGATTTCCTTTTCCCTTTTTGTCTCGTTTCAATAGACAGGTTCAAGAAATTCAAATCGTAATCCAACGAAGAATTATTTTCAATCTCGATAACGAAATAGAGTTCATCCTTATCAAAAACAATGTTTTCTACGGTCAAGATAATACCCTCGTTTCGTTTCTTGATTCGCCCTATGCGCTGTTTTCTATTGAGAAGATATGAGCAGAATTTTTGGTAATAATAGGTGCTGTTATCTACAAGTTCTTCAGAAGATTCAACAAGAACCGAATCCTTTACAATCGGTTTTTCATTACCGATACTATTGGATAGCGGAATGAAATAATTGTGCTTAGAAAGCTGTTTTTTATACCTTACAATATACGAAAAAATCGAACCATTTCTGTTGACTACCAGCAAATTACTTTCCTTCCCAGGCTTTGCTTGAAGAAGTCCAAAATACTGTTCTTTTTCACGGTTATAAGTAAAAACAAAATTATCTGAACCCGTTATGCCTTGTCGTATGGGTTCTGGGAAGAATAGCGCAACATTTTTGGTGTCGTTGGCATAGATTGTATCAAGTGGTATGGGTTGCTGTTGTTCTGTTGCCTGTGCCGAGCAAAGTCGAGGTGCGAAAGCGGAAACAATAATAAGTGCGGAAATAATGATATACTTTTTCATAAGAGTGCGTTTTAAATGCCCATTATGGGCTCATAATTTCGGTTTTAAGATGAGTTTGTAATTATTCAGGACGGTTACTTTAACATTGCGGTTGCTACGTCTGAGCACCTTTGTTACGCCACCTACTTGCGGAACGGTAGGGATGTTGATGTCGCCAATAATATCATCCAACACTTCAGTAGTAGCTTCTGCTCTAAAATTGTTCTGTACGTAGATGCCTTCACTACCATCAGATAAATCAAAAGCTTTGAGTTTTGTAGGATGATGTTGTATGTTTTCAATTTCAATTAAAGCCCGATTAGGCTGAAAGCTGATAAAACCGAAAATAGGTGTGTTCTTTGGCATTTCTTTACCATTAATGTTAGCAGTTTTGGTCAGACGCATTCGTAATCTGGTGTTTGCTTTTACGACTTGGTCGCCATCTACCACCACGTAAATAGTTTCATCTGTATTGCCGATGATTGAAACTTCATTGGGTTTGGGCGAAGCGGCAAAGAACAATTGATGTTCCAAGCCCAATTCTTTTGCTTGAATTTTCTGTTCCCGTTTTACTTCAGCAGAATCGATTGTTGATGCCACTTGGCGAACTGTTCTTCTCTGTCCCAAATTTTGGTATCGCTTTTCTGAATATTGAATCTTGCCTGCTTCATAGATGCTATCTACGATACGTTCTTTTTCCCGTTCTGGTAAATCTGGGTCGTAAAACCCCAAGGAATCAATCAGTTTTTCATCGTAGATGCTGGGTGCATTGTTTTCACGTACTTTTTTCAAGTCGTTAATCGCATCCAGTTTGGAATCATATTCTTTTTGGTCCTCTTCCAAATCTGGCACTAAGGTCTGCTTAAGATTTTCAGTTTCACTTTCATCATCGCCCATTACCATTACCGAATAGGAAATAAGGAATATGAAAATCACGGCCAATACCGCAGCAAATACTATTTTGTTTTTCTCAATTTTCATCGTTCAGTTTTTTCAAGGTGTTCTCGAAATAGTTGGTAATCAACAATCCGTGTGGATTGTTGGGAAAGTTTCTGTCAACCATAATCAGGTTTCCGGTGGAAACCAATTCATAGGTGTCGATGATTGTACCTCTATTGATTTCAAAAATGGTGGTAGTTGTAAAATTGTACGAGCCATTGTTTTCGGTTATCCTTGAATCGATACTCAGAACTTTTTGAACCAAGGAATACTGAAGCAATCTGTTGTAAACACCATCGGCTTTTTTCTGGCGGTAGAGATTGTCCACGGAACTATTGCCCAACCACAACGCCTTTTCCAAGTTGCGTTCGTAATTGCTGGCATCGATGTTATAGAAGTAGTTATGGAAGAGATCCAAATGTGCTAAAGCTTCAACCCGAAAATTTTCCTTTTGGGTCACGAGCTTCAGCGGAATGATACTGCCATCTGTATTAATGGCAAAGGCACTATTGAGCGCTTTTTGATTGGTGTTGAATACCATCCAAACCGAAAATGTGCTGGACAGCAAGGCACAGGCAACGACTGCCAAAACGATAAACCGATTCAGCTTTAGGACGTTGTAAATATTCTTGTATGGTGTTTTCATATTTTTGTTTTTAATCTGCCTTAGGCAGTAAATAGTCTGAGTGTAAAAGATGTGGCGCGTTTATACAGTTTGAACTTCAAGAAAACAATAAACCCTACCGAACCTAATTGAACCACAGGTGCAAAAAAGCCTTGACCTGTATCGGTTCCAAACAAATTGACCCAAAAATTGGTGTTGATTTCCGTGTAGAGTGCATTCACAAGGACGTTTACTAAAAAGAAAGCAGGTACTAACATATAGACCGCAGCATAAAGCTTGAAGAATGTGTAAGCTAACGAACGGAACTTTTCAAAGACTGCAAGGCTAATGACCAAGGGAAAAAAAGTTTGCATTATTCCGAGTAGAAAAAAGCGTTCTGCCAAAAACAATGGATAGATGAATAAATCCAATATCCAGAGGAACAGGCTAATGATAAATGCAAATATTTTGAATCCGTAAAGCGGTGTAACCAAAGCTTCATACAAGAGCGTCATAGCAGCTTGGGCAACCTCGATGATACTCACGTCCTCTTCAATGGGAATGTCCTGCATTTGCAATGGCAATAAGGCTGGTGCAGTTCCTCGATATTGTCCTTCAATGGCAACTAAGATGCCATCGAAAAAGCCTAATACTTGCGTTGAGAAAATGACCAAAATGACAATGGCAAAATTCTTTGCCAGTTCGCCTGGACTCAATCCCCAAGTATAGCCATCCTTATCTGCAATGCCTTCGTTGTACTTTTTAAGGATATTGACCAGAAAGAACAGGACAGCGAGCGTTTTCATTCCCGCAATCGTGTATTGCGAAAAGTCGCTGGCCTGTATGGTCTGGAAAACGGTATCGATGTATTCCAGTCCGATTCCTAAGAGAATGGTCGCCGTCATTTTTAGTATTCGGTTTCTCGATTATTGACTTTATCCTGCATTTTTCTAAAGGAAATGATGTCACGATAGCGTTTGGTTTTTGTAGTGATGTTGGAAACCATTTGTTTGGATTCCTGCTCTTTTGCTTTCAGAATTTCAGCACGTTCGGCATCGCTCATTTTTAGGTAATCGCTGGATAGGACTTCATCAATAAAATCCACCGTGTCCAATGAGTTTTGAACTATGGCGTCAAACGATTCCACAACCCTTGAAACTTCATCGGGTTTGATGTAAGGCGAATTCAAAATATCCTGTAAATCATTTTGCATTACGTTGATAAGACGCTGATTATTCTGTCCAATTTCCTCAACTGCTCTCAGTTGCTCAACAACGCTTGATACTTTCTCTATTGCCTCTTTTGCATCTTTCAGGAATTTTACAGACTTAATCATTTGAGCCGTTTGCTTGCCAGATTCTATCAGTTGTTTAACCAAGCTGATAAAATTGGTATTGTCATAAGTGGGCATTCCTTGTGCAGTAGCATTACCTGAAATAAATAAGGTCAGGGCTACCGTCATTACTAAAATTTTGATTTTTGTTTTACTCATTGTAAAAAATTTGTTTTGGTATTCGTGAATCTTCGATTTCATAATATTATGTTTTAGATGTGAATTGAATTATTGCTTTTTGCATATCGTGATGCTGGTTGTAGAGCTTCATTATTTCTTCGTTTTCCTGTCCATCGGTCAAATAGGCGGCATATACTTCCTTCGGAACTTCGAGACGGAAAATGTTACTTTCCCTGCCAATTTTGATAAACATTTCGGTGTACTTGCGCGGTCCTGAAAGATTGTTCTTGATGGATTTTAATTGGTTCAGGTCGTGGCTCGATAGGTTAAGCCTTTTGACCAATTCGTCATAGCCCTTTTCATTATTTAAGCTATAAATGACCTGCGTGTTTTCGAGAATACTTGCTGAAGTCGAATTGTTGGGCAGCTGGTTGATGGATTGCAGAATGATACCGATTGCACCATTCTGTTTACGGATGGCTTGATAGTAAAATTCGACGCTTTCCAATACGTTTTCAAACTTCAGTTGTTTGGCGAACTCATCAAAAAGGATAATGCCTTTTTCAGCTCTGTTTTTCCATATCGTTCTTTGGATAGCTGACTTAATCAGCTTCAACATAACAGATAGGATTTCCTTGTTATCCTTAACTTCATCTAGCTCAAAAACAATCAATCGTTTATCCTCGATTTTATAGGTCTGGTCTTGGCTTACTTCAAAAAGGAAGCTGTATAGACCATCGCCGACATATTCGGACATTACGTGCAAGAAGCTCGTAACATTGAAGTAGTCGGGATGGATTTTTAGGGTGCTCAGAAGGTCTTTCTGATTCCTTTCTATAAAGCTGTAAAAACCATCTAAAGAGTGATTTTCTGAAATGCTATCATAATAATGGCGCAGTATCTTCTTTACCGACACCGATTGTGCTTTCGTAACCTTTAAATCTGAAGCGAAAAGTTCAAACAGGAAAACGGATAGGTCTTCCAGTCGCTCAGGTGTAAGGTCATTTACATCACTTATATAAAAAGGATTGATACCTAGATTCTTTCCACTTTCATAACGAAGTACCGTATATTTTTCTGGGTAAAGTTTGGCAAACTTGGTATATGAACCACCCAAATCTATGATAACCAAGCGAACGCCACTTTCAAAATACTGACGCAGAATGTTATTGGCCAAAAAGGATTTGCCTTCGCCCGTTGGTGCGAAAATGGCAAAGTTTCTGGCTTTGATTCGTTTCTTCTTTTCATCCCAAACATCTTTCAGTACAGGAATGTTATGTTCACGGTCATTAAAGATGATTCCGGTATTATCGCTTTTATAGTTGGTGTTATTGATGAACAGGCAAAGTGCGTGCTTCAAATCTGTCACATACAAATCATTATTCGAGAAATTGGATGAGAAGCAACAGTAACTGTTAAGGATGTAATTCTTACGTTCTTCGCCTCTCGGGTAGTATGGAATTATATCCAATTCTTTAAATTCAGTCTTTATTTTTGAAGTTATTTTGTCGAGCTCTTTGGCTTCTTTTGCCCAATAGACAATATTGAGATGTCCACGAATGATTCGGGCATTGTCATCGGCATTGATTTGGTCAAGGATGTGCTGAATTTTGCTAAGTACAACTTTATTCTGTGAACCGAAATTGGAACTCTTATTGAGTTCCTCAATCTTCTTATCGAGCAGCTTGCGCCACTTTTGTTTGTCATCGAGATATAGGATTTGATTGACAATGTGGTTCTCATTAAGCGTAAGCCCTAAACCATCAATAAACCCTTGATGAAACACAAAATCGTCAGAAGTGAATTTCTCATTGGTTTTGCTACTCTGTACACTTTCGCCAAAGCACAGTTCGCTGTTGATGGCCAGGGCATCAAAATGGTTTTCGCCAATATTGACGCTTTTTTTGTCCAGTAAAATATCGGTATCGTAGCCTTCATTAAAACCGTTGAAATAGGCACTTGTTAGTTGCTGTATCTCTTCCGCTTTAAGCGAAACAAAATCCATCTTCCGGCTATTGTTGATGAAGGAAACGGAATCGCTTACCGAGTTGGCAAAACTCTTAATATTATCATCCAATTCCTGTACGATTCCCTTTGAAACTTTTCTGAAAGGGTTGACGTATTTCGGATTGTTGAGTGCCTTGTTTTTGGTCAATATGAAGAACAAATAACAGCTGTGCTCGATATGCCCACGCCCTTTAAAATGCTCGTGGGTAGCCTTTTCCAGAAAAGTAGAATTCGGAAGTTGTTCTGAAGTATATGATTTCTTGAGGTAGACATCCTGTTTATGAACCACAGTACCAACCGGCAAAGACTTTAATGCCTGAAACCAAGCACCGTGCATATCTTCAAAATCTTTTTCAGATAAGGAATAGATTTCTGGCAAATTCCCTTTATAGCACCAGATTACGTTGCCATTATTGGCAAATACGATATTATCCTGAATATCTACAATAGGTTGATATGCCGAAAGGTTAATCTTGTTCATAATCAAGGCCAGAATTTCTTTTGTTACTAATGATTTTTGGGAAAGCCTTTGCCATTTGGAATAGCTGTGGATTGTGGGCTATTCTTGTCAGCGCCACATATAGGGAAGCATTGAATACCAACACACCTATAATTATCCCAAAGCTGAATGAGAAGATGATGATGAGTAATGAAGCCAAAACGGAAACCATCATTAAGGCAAACAGGGAAATGGGCAGCCCAAAAATGACCGCCCTTTTCCTGATGTTTTTATAGACCTCGAACTTCTTCATAGTTATACAACAATTCCTATGAGGTAAGTAAATATTCCTACGACTGCACCTGCAATAAGTACAAAGACCAGTACTCTGGTTATCCCTTTTTTGAGGTCGGCATTTTCGCCGAAGAAATGTCCTGCATTAAATAGGAAGCCTACCAAGAAGATGACACCCAATAAGATTGGAAAAATAGTTCTGATGGTATCACCCACATCGTTAACAGAATCTTCAATACCACCAATTTGAGCAAAAAGCGAAGTGGATAAGAGCGAAAGAAGTGATGCTAAATAGATTGATTTTTTCATAACAAAACGGATTAGATTTTTGGTTCATTTTCGTTATGTGAAATTTACATATATTTGAATATAAATAACTGAAAATCAATATTTTGTGATTAAAATATTATTTGATAGCGTTTGATTTTAGATGTTATTATTTAGCATCAAATGCTATGAAATTTTGAAGTTAACCTGTTGAAAACCTGAAAATTAGAAATGAAAAACCTGCTCAAAAACGTCAGTTTTGTGATTTTGCTCTTAAAAAGTTGCCTCTTTTGTGGACAGGATTTGAATGTTCAAAAACGAATTGTAATTGACGTCGGACACGGCGGAAAAGATTCTGGTGCAATCGGCATAAAAGGCATTCAAGAAAAGGATGTGGTTTTGTCCATTGCAAATGCCATTTTGAAGCTGAATAATGAAATGAAAAAGCCTTTGGATATTTATTTAACCAGGTATAGTGATACACTAATTTCTTTATCGGACAGAACTAAGCTGGCCAAAGCCTTAAAAGCAGAGTTATTTGTGT
>NZ_JARFVB010000029.1 GCF_029193885.1 Flagellimonas yonaguniensis
GACTTTTTACAGATAGATCTAATCTAAAGGTGGGTCACTTTGGCCCGGCGGGGGTGGGTCACTTTCGTCCGGCCAGCTATGGTCACTTTAACCCGGCGAGGGTGGTATACTATGTCCGGCGTTTCCAATTCACATTACCTCATTGGTTTTTGAGTATTGACGAATGGGCTTTACTTCTTCAAGCAACAGAAAAAACTCAAATACCAATATTAAGGAACGCACTGGGTTTAGCATCAATATTTTCAATTGGAGAAAATGTTAATGAAATAAAGAATCATATTCTAGCAACTTGTATTAGTGAGATTTTAAGGGATGAAACCAGTAGTCCGTCAAAATCGGACAGAATATTGTCAATACTTCAAAAATTCAATACACCCGAAATATCATTAACTACAGAATTTACTTTTACAGACCAAGATGGTAGAGAACACGACACTATATATATCGGGAATCAATCCTATACATTAAATATAAGAAATTGCTTATTTGTGCATTTTGGAATTATAGTTGGTACGGAGCAACTACACTACTTTCTTGAGCAAACTAACGAAGACGGATTATCAGTTTTTATTCAAGAAAAATTTCAAATGCCTTCTTATGAAAAGTATCAAAAATTCACATTTGACATTATAGAAGATGCTCTCGATTTAGCACTTTTATATGAAGAAGCACACGGAAATAGACATATTAGAGACTATTGCTCTTCATTAATCACTAGAGTAAAAAGTATTAAAGACAGAACGGATTTTAATTTTTTAAAAATCGATGATGGTAATATAAGTGAGTATAAAAACACGTTGATTGGACTAAATGAAATAGAAGCTCAAAAATCAAAAACCAGTCAAATCATAATTATTGATATAAGTGCAGTAGAAGATGAAATTGTGGAAGTAATATCTTGTGTTATTTCTCGAATTATTTATGAAAGCGTTAAGGGTATAAAACCAAGAAATTCATACCCAGTAAATCTAATTTTGGAAGAAGCACATAGATATATTTCAAGAAGCCCAAGGGGTACATTCCTTAAAGCGAATAAAATTTTTGATTCAATAGCGAAAGAAGGTAGAAAATTTGGATTATTACTTTTAGTTTCATCACAAAGACCAAGTGAATTATCCAAAACAGTATTATCCCAATGTAGCAATTTCATTGTCCACAGAATACAAAATCCTGAAGACCTTTCACACATTCGACAAATTACGCCACATATTTCCGAAACAATTTTGAGAAGAATGCCTTCTATTCCAACCCAACACGCCTTGATTTTTGGACATTCAGTAAATCTTCCGACAACATTTAAGGTTCACGAAGCAAAACCATTACCAAAAAGTGATAATAACCAAATAAGCGAAAATTGGTTCAGAAAAAAAGGATTCTCATTGACTGAAAATACGGAAACATCAAATGAAGAAGAATAAAAAGCCAATGCTAAAAGCGATACACATTTACAATTCGCATAAGCTAACACTACATCAAAGTCGAGTTTTGGATAAAATTAGGGTAGTGTAATAGGTGGTCAAATAGGTGGTCTAATGGGTGGTCAAAAAGGTGGTGCAATAGGTGGTGTAATTGATGCGACTGAAGCTCTAACTAAAAGACAAAAAGAAGTTCTTAAACTTATTGCGGCTAATCCTTCCATAACCTATAATGAAATAGCTGAAGCTTTGGGTATTAATGAATCTGCTGTTGGTAAGCATATTGCAGCTATCAAAAATAAAGGATTTTTAACGCGTCAAGGCGATACAAGAGGTTATTGGGAAATCAATCTCGATAAAAATTAAAAAAAGTCTTTTAAAAAGGTCCTTTTTCTCTTGGTCCTTTACTGGTCACTTTCCATTGACCGTTTTCTTTAGTCAGTTTAAAAATGCCTGTTTTTCCATCATAGGTCGTGCTGTATTTTACCCAGGCAAGTTCGCCATCAACGGCTTCGTCTAAAATTTCTACCTTGATATCTTTATCAGAATCTGGCATCATATTCTGTACAGTAATCAAACTGGCATAGCCTTCAGAAGTGGTATGCTTTTTTAAGGCTGATTCATCTTTTGAGAAAAAGCTTGACGCAACAACTTTGGCAGTTTCAGAAGGGGATTTTGTTGTGCTTTCTGAACAAGAAAGGAACAACAATACGAGCGAGCAAATGACTAATTTTTTCATAACAGTACTAATTTGGGTTATTGATATATCTATGCGATAATTTCATTTCAATGTTTCGTTCGCCATCTTTTTCATTCAATTCCAAAATTGCCCTGCGGTCATCGGATAATGAAAATTTGGGCAACACATAAACAAATCGAGCCATTTCATTTTCCTTGATTTTGGACGGCAGATTATGTTTATATATCGGTTCTTGATATAGTCGTTGCAACGATTTTCTTTTCCCTTTTTGTCTCGTTTCAATAGACAGGTTCAAGAAATTCAAATCGTAGTCTAACGTAGAATTATTTTCAATCTCGATAACGAAATAGAGTTCATCCTTATCAAAAACAATGTTCTCTACGGTCAAGATAATACCTTCGTTTCGTTTCTTGATTCGCGCTATGCGCTGTTTTCTATTGAGAAGATATGAGCAGAATTTCTGGTAATAATAGGTGCTGTTATCTACAAGTTCTTCAGAAGATTCAACAAGAACCGAATTCTTTACAATCGGCTTTTCATTACCGATACTATTGGATAGCGGAATGAAATAATTGAGCTTAGAAAGCTGTTTTTTATACCTTACAATATACGAAAAAATCGAACCATTTCTATTGACTACCAGTAAATTACTTTCCTTTCCAGGGGTTGCTTGAAGAAGCCCAAAATACTGTTCTTTTTCACGGTTGTAGGTAAATACAAAATTATCTGAACCGGTTATGCCTTGCCGTATGGGTTCTGGGAAGAATAGCGCAACGTTCTTGGTGTCGTTTGCATAAATGGTGTCGAGTAAATGAGTGGTTTGTGCTTTTACTTTTGCGAAAGCGGAAATAAACACAAGGACTATTATTATAATTGAATTTTTCATAAGAGTGAAATTTTAATTGCCCATTATGGGCTCATAACTTGGGTTTTAGAATGAGTTTATAATTGTTCAGTACCGTAACTTTTACATTTCGGTTGCTACGCCTAAGCACCTTTGTAACACCACCCACCTGCGGTACTGTGGGTATGTTGATGTCGCCAATAATATCGTCCAAGACTTCGGTGGTGGCTTCTGCCCTAAAATTATTCTGTACGTAGATGCCTTCGCTTCCATCAGATAAATCAAAAGCTTTAAGTTTTGTGGGATGATGCTTTATGTTTTCAATTTCAATAAGCGCCCGATTAGGCTGAAAGCTTATAAATCCAAATACAGGTGTGTTCTTAGGCATTTCTTTACCGTTTATTGTTGCCGATTTGGTCAGGCGCATTCGTAATCTGGTGTTTGCTTTTACAACTTGGTCGCCATCGACGACTACATAAATAGTCTCGTCTGTATTACCTATGATTGAAACTTCATTGGGTTTAGGCGCAGCAGCGAAGAACAATTGATGTTCCAAGCCCAGTTCTTTCGCTTGAATTTTTTGTTCCCTTTTTACTTCAGCAGAATCGATTGTTGGTATCGCTTTGCGAACAGTTCTTTTCTGTCCCAAGTTTTGGTATCGCTTTTCTGAATATTGAATCTTACCCGCTTCATAGATGCTATCTACGATACGCTCTTTTTCGCGTTCCGGAAGATCTGGGTCGTAAAATCCCAAGGAATCAATCAACTTTTCATCATAGATGCTGGGCGCATTGTTTTCACGTACTTTTTTCAAATCGTTAATCGCATCCAGTTTGGAATCGTACTCTTTTTGGTCTTCTTCCAAATCTGGCACTAAGGTCTGCTTAAGATTTTCAGTTTCACTTTCATCATCGCCCATTACCATTACCGAATAGGAAATAAGGAATATGAAAATCACGGCCAATATCGCTGCAAATACTATCTTGTTTTTTTCTACTTTCATAAGAGTGAGTTTTTAAGTGCCGATTATCGGCTTTCAACTTTCATCGTTTAGTTTTTTTAGAGTGTTCTCGAAATAGTTGGTAATCAAAAGTCCGTGTGGATTGTTGGGAAAGTTTCGGTCAACCATAATCAAGTTTCCGGTGGAAACCAATTCGTAAGTGTCGATGATTGTGCCTCTATTGATTTCAAAAATGGTAGTCGTTGTAAAACCATACGAGCCATTATTTTCAGATATCCGTGAATCGATACTCAGAACTTTTTGAACTAAGGAATACTGAAGCAATCTGTTGTAAACACCATCGGCTTTTTTCTGGCGGTAGAGATTGTCCACGGAACTATTGCCCAACCACAATGCCTTTTCCAAGTTTCGTTCGTAGTTGCTGGCATCGATGTTATAAAAGTAGTTATGGAACAGATCCAAATGTGCTAAAGCTTCAACCCGAAAATTTTCTTTCTGGGTCACGAGCTTCAGCGGAATTATACTGCCATCGGTATTGATGGCAAAGGCGCTATTGAGCGCTTTTTGATTGGTGTTGAATACCATCCAAACTGAAAATGTACTGGACAGCAACGCACACACAACAACCGCCAAAACGATAAACCGATTCAGTTTTAGGACGTTGTAAATATTCTTATATGGTGTTTTCATTCTGAATGGATTTAGTTGGTAAAGAGTCTGAGTGTAAAGGACGTGGCACGTTTGTATAGCTTGAATTTCAGGAAAACAATAAATCCAACCGACCCAAGCTGAACAACTGGTGCAAAAAAGCCTTGACCTGTATCGGTTCCAAACAAATTGACCCAAAAATTGGTGTTGATTTCCGTGTATAGTGCATTCACAAAAACATTTACTAAAAAGAAGGCAGGTACTAACATATAGACCGCAGCATAAAGCTTGAAGAATGTATAAGCTAACGAACGGAACTTTTCAAAGACTGCAAGGCTAATGACCAAGGGAAAAAAAGTTTGCATTATTCCGAGTAGAAAAAAGCGTTCTGCCAAAAACAATGGATAAATGAACAAATCTAATATCCAGAGGAACAAGCTAATGATGAATGCAAATATTTTGAATCCGTAAAGCGGTGTGACCAAGGCTTCATATAATAATGTCATAGCAGCTTGTGCAACCTCGATGATACTTACATCTTCTTCTATGGGAATATCCTGCATTTGTAATGGCAATAAGGCTGGTGCAGTTCCTCGATATTGTCCTTCAATGGCAACTAATATACCATCGAAAAATCCTAATACTTGTGTTGAGAAAATGACCAAAATGACAATGGCAAAATTCTTTGCCAGTTCGCCTGGACTCAATCCCCAAGTGTAACCATCCTTATTTGCAATGCCTTCATTGTATTTTTTGAGGATGTTGACCAGAAAGAACAGGACAGCGAGCGTTTTCATTCCCGCAATCGTGTATTGCGAAAAGTCGCTGGCCTGTATGGTCTGGAAAACGGTATCTATATATTCCAGCCCAATTCCTAAGAGAATGGTCGCCGTCATTTTTAGTATTCGGTTTCTCTATTATTGACTTTATCCTGCATTTTTCTGAAGGAAATAATATCACGATAGCGTTTTGTTTTTGTAGTGATGTTGGAAACCATTTGCTTGGATTCCTGCTCTTTTGCTTTAAGAATTTCAGCACGTTCGGCATCGCTCATTTTTAGGTAATCGCTGGATAGGACTTCATCAATAAAATCTACTGTGTCCAATGAGTTTTGTACTATGGCGTCAAACGATTCCACAACCCTTGAAACTTCATCGGGTTTGATGTAGGGCGAATTCAAAATATCCTGTAAATCATTTTGCATTACGTTGATAAGGCGCTGATTGTTCTGTCCAATTTCCTCAACTGCTCTCAGTTGCTCAACAACGCTTGATACTTTCTCTATTGCCTCTTTTGCATCTTTCAGGAATTTTACAGACTTAATCATTTGAGCCGTTTGCTTGCCAGATTCTATCAGTTGTTTTACCAAGCTGATAAAATTGGTATTGTCATAAGTGGGCATTCCTTGTGCAGTAGCATTGCCCGACATAAATAAGGTAAGGGCTACTGTCGTTACTAAAATTTTGATTTTTGTCTTCATATTATTGTGTTTTAGATGTGAATTGAATTATTGCTTTTTGCATATCGTGATGCTCGTTGTAGAGCTTCATTATTTCCTCGTTTTCCTGTCCGTCGGTTAGGTAGGCTGCATAAACTTCTTTCGGGACTTCTAAGCGGAAAATGTTACTTTCCCTACCTATCTTGATAAACATTTCGGTGTACTTGCGTGGTCCGGAAAGGTTGTTTTTGATGGATTTTAATTGGTTCAGGTCGTGGCTGGATAGGTTGAGGCGTTTGACCAATTCGTCATAGCCTTTTTCATTGTTCAGACTATAAATGACTTGGGTATTTTCGAGAATACTCGCAGAAGTCGAATTGTTCGGAAGTTGATTTATGGATTGCAGAATAATCCCAATCGCACCATTCTGTTTACGAATGGCTTGATAGTAGAATTCCACGCTTTCCAACACGTTTTCAAACTTCAGTTGCTTGGCGAACTCGTCAAAGAGGATGATTCCCTTTTCAGCACGGTTCTTCCAGATGGTTCTTTGAATAGCTGATTTGATGAGCTTGAGCATTACGGACAGGATTTCCTTGTTATCTTTTACTTCATCCAGTTCAAAAACAATCAATTGCTTATCTTCAATTTTATAGGTCTGGTCTTCGCTTACTTCAAACAGGAAACTATATAGACCATCGCCGACATATTCGGACATTACGTGCAAGAAGCTCGTGACATTGAAATAGTCGGGATGGATTTTTAAGGTGCTCAGAAGGTCGTTCTGATTCCTTTCTATAAAGCTGTAAAAACCATCCAACGAGTGATTTTCTGAAGTGCTATCGTAATAATGGCGCAGTATCTTTTTGACCGATACTGATTGTGCTTTGGTCACTTTTAAATCTGAAGCGAAAAGTTCAAACAAAAAAACGGATAGATCTTCCAGCCGCTCAGGTGTCAGGTCATTCGCATCACTTATGTAAAAGGGATTGATACCTAAGTTTTTGCCGCTTTCGTAGCGAAGCACCGTGTATTTTTCAGGATAGAGTTTGGCAAACTTGGTGTAAGAACCACCTAAGTCGATAATGACCAAGCGAACACCACTTTCAAAATACTGACGTAGAATGTTATTGGCCAAAAAGGATTTTCCTTCACCTGTTGGTGCGAAGATGGCGAAGTTCCGTGCCTTTATTCGTTTCTTCTTTTCATCCCAAACATCCTTCAGAACAGGAATATTATGCTCACGGTCGTTGAAGATGATTCCGGTGTTATCGCTTTTGTAATTGGTGTTATTGATGAACAGGCACAAAGCGTGTTTTAAATCGGTTACGTATAAATCATTGTTTGAGAAATTGGAAGAGAAACAGCAGTAACTATTAAGGATGTAATTCTTGCGTTCTTCGCCTCTTGGATAGTATGGTATGATATCCAATTCCTTAAATTCGGTTTTGATTTTTGAAGTTATTTTGTCGAGCTCTTTGGCTTCCTTTGCCCAATACACTATGTTCAAATGACCACGAATGATTCGGGCATTATCATCGGCATTGATTTGGTCAAGGATGTGCTGAATTTTCCCTAAAACCACTTTATTCTGTGAACCGAAATTTGAACTTTTATTGAGTTCTTCAATCTTTTTATCCAGTAGCTTGCGCCACTTCTGTTTGTCATCGAGATATAGGATTTGATTGACAATGTGGTTCTCGTTTAGCGTAAGCCCTAAGCCATCAATAAACCCTTGATGAAATACAAAATCGTCAGAAGTGAATTTCTCATTGGTCTTGCTACTCTGTACACTTTCGCCAAAGCACAGTTCGCTGTTGATGGCAAGGGCATCAAAATGGTTTTCGCCAATATTGACGCTTTTCTTATCAAGTAAAATATCCGTATCGTAACCTTCATTGAAGCCATTGAAATAACTGCTTGTCAGTTGCTGTATCTCTTCCGCTTTAAGCGAAACAAAATCCATCTTTCGGCTATTGTTGATGAAGGAAACGGAATCACTTACCGAGTTTGCGAAACTCTTAATATTGTCATCCAGTTCCTGTACGATTCCCTTTGAAACTTTTCTGAAAGGGTTGACATATTTAGGATTGTTGAGCGCCTTATTTTTAGTCAAGATGAAGAACAAATAACAGCTGTGCTCGATATGCCCACGACCTTTAAAATGTTCGTGGGTAGCCTTTTCCAGAAAGGTTGAATTCGGAAGTTGTTCTGAAGAATAAGACTTCTTCAAGTAGATATCCTGTTTGTGAACCACAGTACCAACCGGTAATGACTTTAATGCCTGAAACCAAGCACCGTGCATATCCTCAAAATCCTTTTCAGATAACGAATAGATTTCAGGTAGATTTCCTTTATAGCACAAGACCACATTACCATTATTGGCAAATACGATATTGTCTTGAATATCTACAATGGGTTGATATGCCGAAAGGTTAATCTTGTTCATAATCGAAGCCAGAATTTCTTTTGTTACTGATAATTTTTGGAAAAGCTTTGGCCATTTGGAATAGTTGTGGATTGTGGGTTATTCTCGTCAAAGCCACATATAGGGAAGCATTGAATACCAACACACCTATTATTATCCCAAAGCTGAAAGAGAAGATGATGATGAGCAACGAAGCCAAAATGGAAACCATCATTAAGGCAAACAGGGAAATGGGCAGCCCAAAAATGACCGCCCGTTTCCTGATGTTTTTATAGACCTCGAACCGCTTCATCTATACTACGATTCCTATTAAGTAAGAGAAGATGCCTACTACTGCACCTGCAATAAGTACAAACACAAGAACTCTGGTTATCCCCTTTTTGAGGTCGGCATTTTCGCCGAAGAAATGTCCTGCATTAAATAGGAAGCCCACCAAGAAGATGACACCTAATAAAATTGGGAATATGGTTCTGATGGTATCGCCAACATCATTAACTGAATCTTCAATACCACCAATTTGAGCAAAAAGCGAAGTGGATAAGAGCGAAAGAATGGATGCTAAATAGAGTGATTTTTTCATAACGGAACGGATTAAATTTTTGGTTCATTTTCGTTTATTGAAATTTACATATATTTGAATATAAATAACTGAAAATCAAATATTTGTGGATAAAATATTATTTGATATTGTTTGAATTCCGTTGCTGTTATTTGACATCAAATCCTATGGTATTTTGAAGGGAAGTTGTTGATAACCCGAAAAGTGAAAATGAAAAAAGTGCTTAAAAACGTCAGTTTTGTGATTTTGGTTCTAAAAATGTGTTTCATTTTTGGACAAGAATCGAGTGCTCAAAAGCGAATAATAATTGACGTTGGACACGGCGGAAAAGATTCTGGTGCAATCGGCATAAAAGGCATTCAAGAAAAGGATGTGGTTTTGTCCATTGCAAATGCGATTTTGAAGCTGAATAATGAAATGAAAAAGCCTTTGGATATTTATTTAACCAGGTATAGTGATACACTAATTTCTTTATCGGACAGAACTAAGCTGGCCAAAGCCTTAAAAGCAGAGTTATTTGTGT
>NZ_JARFVB010000003.1 GCF_029193885.1 Flagellimonas yonaguniensis
GACTTTTTACAGATAGATCTAATCTAAAGGTGGGTCACTTTGGCCCGGCGGGGGTGGGTCACTTTCGTCCGGCCAGCTATGGTCACTTTAACCCGGCGAGGGTGGTATACTATGTCCGGCGTTTCCATCGTGGTGTTTTAGGATATACTCCTTCATATTGTAAGGCTCGTTGTAATGTTTTCCAAACTAATTCAACAGTTATTTCATATCTCTGTACTGTTCCTTCCATAACAAGCTCTCTGTCTACTGGGATTTTAAGAGCACGTTCGAGTTTGTCTGTAGCTTTTCTTAGGTTTTTTAAGCTATCAGTTAGTTTTCTTTTACTTGACATAAATAATTTTTCCTGTTTTTACTATATGTTCCTGTAACCTTACAGGGTTTGAGTTCCAATGAACCAATGAAAGTTGCAAAACTGTCCGTACTTCATAATATGCTATTTCCTTTAAGATAATCCATTCTTTTTTTGTTATCAGTGGTGCGTCAATAGCTAAATCCAAATCAGAATAGTTTTCGTGGTCCAAAAATGCCCGAGAGCCAAATACAATCATTCTATCAACTTGTTCAATAGACGCAGTTTTTGTTAAAAACTCAATTACACTGTTAGGTAAAGGTGATATTTCAGATAGTTTAAGCATTTTTTCTAATTAAGCACAATGTTCTCTAATATGAGCAGCTTTGTGGTTCGGAGGTTGATTTTACAAGTAAACACCTGATAAAAATCCAAGATAATTTTTAGAAGTAAGCGATAACAAGCAATTACTTTTAACCATTGTTACAAGTTGTTTTTATTTATCTGATGAGTGGCTAAAAAGTCTAGCACATTTTGCCCACTTGCATCGGTCATATCCAATTCTTCAGGCGTTAAATCAGATGATGGCCATATTGTATGGAAATTGGATAACTTTAAAAGCTTACTATTTTGGATTTCCTTGACAAATGGTTCTTGTTTTTGATTTTTATTATTATACATAAAAGCAATTGTGCTTGCAATCAAATCTGCATATTGAATAGATTTAAATTTTGAAGAATCAACAAGTTTCAGGTCTTTTATTTGGGTTGGAAAAATCATTTTCCTACTTCCATATCCGATTTCTTGTGTTCTGATTTTTAAATCTCGCATAAATTGGATATAATCATTATAGTATTCTATTTGTTTAGAATTATCAAAAAGGATATTTAGTTTTTGATTTAAGTTTTGGAACCAATAATTAGAAAGAACTAAAAAAGAAGATAATGTTACATCAAGAGTGTATTGGGTAACACCTTCGATTATTTCAGTGATATATTTTTCACTGTCAACTACTAATTGTATTAATTCAGCGCTTTTGTCATTTATTGAACCTAAAAGTTTTTTTGCGTTTTTGTAGAACTCATTAATTGTCCTTTGGTCTTTAATTCTTATCATACTTACGAATGAAACAAGCATATTCTTATACAATTGTTTATCCCAGTAAAAATTTCCAAACATATATATGCTATTGGTAAAGGCAATATTTTTACCATACTTATAAATATCTATTTGATTATTGTAGAAAAGCGTTTCAATTAATTGGTCTACTATATGTCCAACAACGGCATATTCTTTATCACATACTGAAACAATAATATTATTTTCGTTTATAAAGTCATCGTTTATAAATTTGATTATTTGTTTACGGCCTTTGTCGCTATTTTTAAGTTTTACAAAGTGTATTTCTTCATTTGAATCGAAAATTGAGTTTAATTTTTCAATTCCACCAGGCTTAACATTTAAAGATGCAAGGACAAATGCTCGCTGTTGTTCGTTAAGCATATCTTGTCCAGTATTTCCAGATTCATCAAATGATATTGTAGTGTTCATTCTAAATAATATGTTTAAACACAACTAATTGGGATTTTAGCTTTTGTTTGGTTCGGCGTCTTTAACTTTAAATCAATCATGTTTATTC
Organism: Flagellimonas yonaguniensis; assembly: GCF_029193885.1. Lineage (GTDB taxonomy): Bacteria > Bacteroidota > Bacteroidia > Flavobacteriales > Flavobacteriaceae > Flagellimonas > Flagellimonas yonaguniensis. Next base: position 1,929 of record NZ_JARFVB010000003.1, read on the forward strand.
AAGCTAGAAAACTCATAATTGTATTTAAATGTAGGAAATATCGGCTTAAATACAAACCAACTGTACTAATGGGCGATAAAAGATGATTTTCATTAGATAAACTAATATTTTATCAATAAAAATATGGTTTATTTGGCATTCCTTATTATTATGATGGTTCGAAATATGCCTTAAAACACCCCGCCTAAACCTAGGATTATTATTCTTGTTCATACTACATTACATTGCAAAAGAGCAATTTTATCCATCTCCCTTTTCTTATAAACCTCCAAGGCTGCACCCCTTTATATAATGCACTTTACTCCCTACCCCCCCTTATCAAACGTGATAGATTGATTTAGATTTTTGAAACCTGAGAAATTTAAATAATTTAACGGCAAACCTTTATCCTTTGATGCTTAATAAATCTTCCAAAAACAGGGTGATAAAATACCCAATAGCATTTGATTCACTAGGTGGGGAATTAGTTGATTTAAGTCTTATTACCGATTGCAATAGAGCATTTATAGTTTGCCCTGAATGTAATTCTAGATTTGTGGCAGTAATAAATCATCAAACTCCACATTTTAAACATTATGGAGACCATGAATGTTCGGGGACTTTTGAATCTTACATACATAAGGTGGTTAAAGAGCTATTTAAACAGATAACAAAAATTGAGCTTCCTGAGCTTCAAATAAAGGACTTGCCTGAAGAGCATTTAAGGAGTTTTTGGCAAATGCGAAGTAGGCTTCTTGATACAAATATCCCATTAAATCAACATAGAAAATTTATTGATGGATTAAAGGATAGCTTGACTGAAGTTAAAATAGTTACAATTGATAGAGTTGGGATTGAAAGAGTTATAAAGACGTCTTATGGGAGTATGATTGTTGATGTGGTGGCTCATTTGGGAGACAAAGTACTTTTTATTGAACCGTATTATTCTAATCCTATAGATGATGATAAAAAGGTGAAAATTAGGGCGGCAAACATTCCAACTTTGTCCATTAGCCTTATGGAGTTTTTAAACTATACTAAGTTTGAATTTAGTCTCTCTGACTTAAAAAAATGGTTGTTTATTGACAATAGCAAAAATTGGGTTTACTTAAATGATAGACTTTATCAAAAACACATAGATAGTTATAAAAAATATCTCTGGACTGAAATACGGAAATATAAACGTAGGATGATTTTAAATGAAATTTCAAATTTCAAAAATAAAAATGTTGAAAGAGAGGGCGATTTGGAAGATTTGAAAAGGAAAATCAAAGATATTAATGAGGAAATTTCAGGTGCATTAGAACAAATTAAGAGGCTGAGTAAGGATTTGGAAGATTTAAAGGAATGACTTTGGAAAATGTTCAATAATTAGGAGGTTCCATATTTAAAAACACCCTAGGTAACACCCTGTAAAACCAAGAAAACCGCAACATCTTGTATATTAGATGTGTGCGGTTTTTTCTTGTGGTACCTCCAGGAATCGAACCAGAGATTATATTATCCTTAGCCCAAGACAAAATCAAATTATTAATGGTTTTTAAAATCCATTTCTAACGACCCAGATGTTCTATTATTAAGATTTCATCCTGCTATCCTGCTATTACTTTGTTTCTCTTTACTCCTTTCATTTGATCAATAAGACTCTGCATATCCTCCCCTATCTTATTTTCCAATACCCGGGCATAAATTTGCGTAGTTGATAATTTGGTATGGCCTAGCATTTTGGAAACCGTCTCTATCGGAACACCATTGGATAAGGTCACTGTAGTAGCAAAAGTATGCCTGGCGGTATGAAAGGAAATGGACTTATGTATACCACAGGCCTTGATTATTTCCTTTAAGTAAGCATTGGTTTTTTGGTTGCTGTACACGGGCAACAAGCTAATCCCCTCTTGTGGTGCATTCTTATATTTCTCCATGATTTCAACTGCCCGTGGCAACATAGGTATCTTTAAGGGTTCATCGGTTTTTATCCTTTTGGTGTATATCCAATAATTCCCATCAATTCCCCTGCTTATATTGTCCTTGGTCAATAGCTTGATGTCCATAAATGTAAGTCCTGTATAACAACCAAAAAGAAACACATCCTTTACCCGCTCCTTTCCTAGACTTTTAAAGGTCGTATCTTCAATCAGGTCGATTTCTCTTTGGGTAAGGTACTTTCTATCGAATTTATCGAAACGTAACTTGAAGTTTCGAAACGGATCCTTGTCCAGCCACTCCAAACGGACACCTAACCTTGCAACTTTCATCAAACGTTCCAAGTGTTTCATCGTGCCATTGTTGGAACATGTCTTTCTGTTCTTTTTTGGCTTAAAAGTCCTGATGTAGTTTTCAAAGTCCAGAATGAACTTGTGCTTCAATTCTCCGAGCAATACATCATTGGTTTTAAGCCTGGTCGTTATAAAGCTCTTTAAATATTTTTCAGTGGAATAGTAATTCTTCATGGTCCCTGGTCTTAGGGCGTTGACCATGTTCCTATTGTGGTATTCAAAAAGCTCCAGAATGGTATGGTTCATTTCATCCTCCCCGACGTACCTTGCCTTGATGGACTTGGCCGTTATCAATTTCCTTTCCATGTGCAACTCCCTGTGAACATTAAGGATTTCGCCATATACGGTATCAAGGTAAGCATTGATATCCTCCATTGTCCGGTCCCTTGGGATGGCTTTTCCCCGTTTTTTGTCCCAATTGCACACCTTTATGCACCTTTTTAAACTGACCTCTGCACGCGCTTTATTTACCGTAACGCGCAGGTAGATATCATAGATGTTCGGGTCATTGCGCTTTTTCCTGACAAAAAAATTGATTCCTAAAGTGTTGTCTGTCCGCATATTGTAATCATTTTAGTTGAACAAATATTAGTGGTCGGACCGGCCTTGACCCTCAATTGTTCATACCTAAAACTACAACAATCCATGCAGGGGTGTGCACACCTTATTGCACACCGAAAATATGGTTTCAAATGATATCAGATGAATGCATAAAAAACAAAAAGCACTGATAATCATACAATTAACAGTGCTTTGTTTCTGCCTATATAGCGGTTCGTCGGGATGACTGGATTCGAACCAGCGACCACACGCACCCCATGCGTGTACGCTACCAGACTGCGCCACATCCCGAAAAGGGACTGCAAAAATATAAATTTTGACAACATTTGAACATAGAGTGCATAAAACTTTTATGGTTTTATGCTCCAGCTCCGAATCTTGCCCCGCAATAACGGCGAAATTATTTTAGGCCAGACTTATTTTTTACCTAATTATAGGCTATCAACCGATAAAGTATACCCATACAAAATGATGGCCGTCATTGTTCGGTCAAAGTGATATCGTTAGTTTCATACATTCGGAACATTTCAAAAAGAGACGAAAAGAAAGATGGCGGCTGAGGAAATAAACATCACGTTAAAAAAAACCACTTTACAGGGTAATTTGGCTATTCCCAAAAATCCGAAGGGGCTGGTCATTTTTTCGCATGGAAGTGGCAGCAGCCGTTTTAGTCCAAGAAACAACTTTGTGACAGACATTCTTCAAAGCAGGAGAATGGGCACCCTGCTTTTTGACTTATTGACCGAGCAAGAGGATAGTCTTTATCAAAACCGTTTCGATATCCATAAACTCACTGCACGGCTTATTCAAACCACCCAATGGATCCATCAGTCCGTCAGTATTTCAAAGTTGCCCTTGGGATATTTTGGGGCCAGTACAGGTGCTGCCTCTGCACTACGCGCGGCCGCCTTTTTTGGAAATTCCATAAATGCTGTGGTTTCCCGTGGAGGAAGACCCGATTTGGCACTTGATGAACTTGATCAGGTAAAAGCTCCTACCTTATTACTTGTGGGCGGTTTGGACACTGAAGTAATCTGGCTCAACCAAAAAGCGTACGATAGGCTCGACTGCCCCAAGAAAATGGAAATAGTTGCCGGAGCGAGCCATTTATTCGAAGAACCGGGAAAGCTTGAAACCGTTGCAGAATCAGCCGGCGACTGGTTTGACACATGGTTCAAAAAAGCTAAAGAGCATGTTTAAAGACAGAACAGATGCCGGAATACAATTGGCAGGTAAACTGCAAAGGTTTGCCAAAGAGAACGTTGTAGTACTTGCCATTCCAAGAGGGGGACTACCGTTGGGCGCCATTGTTGCCAAAACACTCCAAGCTCCATTGGATGTTGCCCTTTCCAAAAAAATAGGTCATCCCCATAATAAAGAATTTGCCATTGGTGCAGTAAGTTTGGACGATATTATTTTGAGTAACTTGCCCCAAATCGATGCATCCTATATCGCTAGGGAAACCGAACATATAAGACAAAAATTGAGGGAAAGGTTCGACCAATACCATAAAAATAGTTCGCCTTTAGATCTAAGGGATAAAACCGTGATCATTGTGGATGATGGTGTGGCCACTGGAAATACAATAAAAATCACGGCTCAAATGGTACACAAAAAACAACCGAAAAAAGTTGTTGTGGCCATTCCCGTGGCCCCAATCGGAGCGATTAAAAGCATGGAGGCATCAAAATATATAGATAAAGTGATCTTTTTGGAATCTCCATACAATTTTCGTGCAGTGGGACAATTTTACAATGATTTCAAAGAAATTTCGGATGAGACGGCCGTGGAGCTATTGGAAACAACACGTAGAGGTTTCAATCCATAACATCAACTTTATCGATCAAAAACCATTATTCGCTGGGCAAAAATATGGTCCGCCACAAAACTTTGTACGCAGACCATATTCATTGGAAAAATGTCCTACTCTCCATCAATGCCGAAAGTAACCTTGGCATTGACACGATATTCGGAGATTTTGCTTTCCTTAACACTAACCTGCATATCTTGTACATATACAGATTTAATGTTTCTTACAGATTTTGACGCCTCATCAATAATATTTTGAATAGCATCTTCAAAACTCACTGTGGAGTTGCCTAAAATTTCAATAACTTTCAATACTGACATTGTAATGAATTTTATGGTTCATAAATTGAACATCAACAATTCATCCCCTAAAGGAATTTGCCGTTTTCATCCACTTTCACCCTTAATACCTTGTCACCATTTTCCAACTTCAATTTGTATTTTTTTGTGACACCTTTTTTATCATAATAATATGTGATATAGGTATCCTTGGTAATGGTCCATTCAGGGAATCTGTCCAAAACAGCTGTCTTAACAGTGTTGGGAAGGTTAATGTTTTTAAATCTTTCAGCAGTACGGATTATTTTTCCTTCCTTATCATACGCAGCTAAAATCTTACCCTCAGGGATATAGAAATTAATGTTGTAAACATCGTAGTCATCTTGATAATACTCTGAATCCTTGACATTGAAAGCTGCTACTTTTCGCCTAAGCATTTCTACTGGTATGGAAGCTTCTTCCTGGGTATCAATGCTATTCAGATACTTGTAATTTGTGGCATACACAATTACCTCTGATAATTCTTCTGTCTTTATGACCTGGGATTGCATTGGCACTACGAACCCCATCACAAAAAGAACCAATAATAACTTTTTCATGATTCTAATGTTTTACGTTAATAACCTTACGAAAGGTATTCTGGAGCTCCATTATTCACAAGCAAGACAATATAGAGCATTAACAACTGATTCACAATGATTTAAATCAGTTACAACATCTTATTGAACTTAACCAAAATGGTTGGTGCAGTAAAGGGAGTGCTCCTGATATTCAACTAGCCAATCTCCCTAAATATGATTTAGCGATACAGGGTGAAGTGCCCAACAAACTGCTGTTTTTCGTTGTCATTGGCATTCACTACATACCAATAATCCCCAGTAGGCAATGGTTTGCCTTCGTAGGTTCCATCCCATTTCTTTACCTGGTCCAAACGTGCCACAACTCTTCCGTATCGGTCATAAATGATCACATCGATAAAAGGAAAATACTCGCGGTTCTCAGGATACCAGTAATCATTTAGATTGTCCCCGTCCGGGGTAAAGAAATCCGGCATTTCCGGCATTCCCTCAAAATTAAATGGCATGACCAAAGTCGCCTCGCAACCGTTTTGGTCACGGACCATGATATTGATATTGGAATCCACATTGATATTGAACGTATTTACCTCACCGTAAGAATCCCCCTGAAAGAAGTATTCATATCCGCCAAAACCACCGGTGGCTAATGCCGTTACCTCATTCGGACCAGTTTTGGTAGCCTCCAAAGTCAAGGGTTCGTATACTTCCACTTCAAACTCCGCAAAGGTCACACACCCGTTCGCGTGATAAATGTAAACGGTGTGCTCTCCTGCTGGCAAATCTCCGAAGGTCCGCTGATTCGTGGCCATCTGTATATCGTCCACATCCAGGGAGAACAATAAATCGGAAAGTTGGGAACTATCCTCAATGTTAATGGTGACCGTACTATTGGGGAATATACCTTCACAACCATATTCCACAATGGGTTCAGCAATAATATCCACCCCTATCCCGATTTCAGCAATCACATTGGTCTGACAACCATTGGCGTCGCGAACAAACACCACATAGGTTTCACCTCCTTGAAGATTATCGAAGAAGAGGCTGTCATTTTGCTCAAAATTGGCATCATCGGCTGAATTGACGCTGGTATAATATGGAGCGGTCCCTCCAGTCACTTCCAAGGTCATTGTTCCATCGCCATCGCCCATACAGGTTTCTGGAGTGGTTTCCACAACTCCTGCCAACAGTTCCATGGGCTGCGTGATTTCCACTGTTCTGGTTATGGTACAACCCAAATCATCTTGAATGATAATGTCGTAGGTTCTCGGCGCCAAGTCGTAAAACGTCTTTCTATTGGGGTTTTCAGGGTCGTCACCTTCAAAAAACTCACTCAGGGTGTCAGAAATGGAATATCTTATCTGACCTGTTCCTCCACTCGCCTCAATAATGATCTGTCCGTTCATATCCCCTGCGCACAGTACGGGTACGGCTTCCAAATAATCCAAAACCAATGGCTCTTTAGGCTCAATTTCAATAGGGTCGGACATGACCTCACACCCACCACTCTGTGCATAAACATAGTAGGTACCTGGGTTCAACTCTCTAAAAATACCAGAGTCTTGCGCCGTACGCACTATGGATGCTCCCGTTACTGGCAATGTATTGGAATTTACCAAAGTATATGTGTAATTTCCGATTCCTCCAAAAGCTTCGGAACGGATGATTCCAGTGGCTTCCCCCGCACAGTTGATAGTAGCATTGGTCAAATCAAGATTGATTACCAAAGGTGCAGCAGGATCCAAGGAAACTTGGTTGGATCTTTCATAAGGACATCCATTGGAGTTTTGTACTTCGTATTGGAACGGTCCAGCATCCACGCTAATATCCGCAGCAATTTCAACACTGGTCATTCCTGCTCCGAAAGGTATAAATGCGTCACTGGTTCCTGCTCTTCTATAAAAATAATCCACTCCTGGCTCCGGGTTCGTAACGGTAAGTTCCATTCTACCTAGATCCCCGCAACCCGGCGGTTGTAGCTCAACCAGTTCAGCTACCACAATTTCTGGGTCTGAAATGGTTATCACATCTGTTTGGGCACTACAGTTCCAGCCATCAAAGATGGTAATCCTGTAGTCTCCTGCGGATAAATTACCAAAAGTCGGGGTGGTCTGCAATCCACTATTGGTACCATCCGTGATTCTGTTCAATTGGTACAGATAGTTACCAGGTCCTTGTCCTCCCGCTTCATTATAGGCCTCTATTATGGCATCATTGTCATTGTTACAAGCCAATGGACTTACAATACGAATATCCGCTGTAATATCGATTGGTGGAAGCAAATCCACGTCCGTTGTAGATTCACAACCTCTTAAATCCTTCACATTTACGGTATAGGTATCTGTTGATAGATTTTCAAATACTGGATTGGTATTCGGGTAATCCACCAAAATAGTACCATCCGAAGCTACCAATTGATACTCATAGGTTCCCCATCCGCCATCTCCTGATGCTGTAATCTCCCCCAATCCAGGTACATTACAGGTAACAGGTGATGTTTCCATAGCATCCACGGTCAACTCCCTATCCGGTGATCGTACCGTGGTCACATTGCTTGCAGTATCGCAATAAGGCGAATCCAAAGCTTCTATACGGACCACTAAGTTACCTGCAGGAACATTTTCAATGATTTCAGGGGTATTGATAGGCGCATTGATATCAAAAGTACCTGTTACGCCAGTGGTCGTCTCTGTTCCTGTATTATCGCGAGTGAACACTTCGTAATTATATTGACCGTTGTAGTTGTTTATCTCCAAACTAATCTTACCATCGGAACCGTTAAAACAGGTAACGGGTTCCACTTCCGCTATAACTGCTTCTATATTGTTGTACTCTGGCATATTGACGGTAGTGGTCAAATATGTACAACCGCCGCTTCCCACATCGGTAACCGCAAAAATATAGTTACCTGGCGTGGCAATATCCCAAGTTACCCTATCGCTTCCACCAGAGCTACGGGCAGGTTCGGAGCCCAAAGGCAGTATCTGTACTTCATAATCCCCGGGACCCTCATTTACTATGATATCAATGGAACCTGCACTGACCCCACTTCCTGAGGCATCACAGCTAATCGGATTGACATTGTAGCTGAAAGTAATATCAGTAGGGGTGTTGATGTTAACAGTATCGGTCAGTTCGCATCCATTTTGATCCCTTGCTGTAAGAACAATGGTTTGGTTGGTTCCGTTATCAATCACCTCGAAGGTGTTGCTTGTTTGAAAGTTGGTTCCATCAAATTGTGGTGTTCCATCGTTCATACTGTAGGTAAAAGATCCTGAACCGGTAGCAGCTCCCGTTCCATCGCCATTTGTATCGGTGTATATGGTAATGGTCGCCGTACTGAATTGATTGCTCGATGGATTACAACTAAACTCGGTGTTCACTGCATTGATCTGCACTTGCGTGGGTTCATTTATAGTGATGTCCCCAGAGCGAACGGTACAACCCCTATCAGAAACTACTTCCACTTGATACGTTCCTTGGGAGAGATCATCAAAAAGGTTTGTTATTTGTGGTCCTGCAACTATGGTTGAGGTTGAGCCTTGATACAGCACATAATTTATGGGAGTATCGGTGGCACTTGCAGGGTCCAGTTCCACAGCAATGGTTCCATCATCGGCCCCGAAACAAGTAATGTCGCTTTTTGGTGTAGCAGTAATCACAGGTGTATTCACTGTGGAAACAATCACCTCGGCCTCATCGGAGCATAAGGGAGTTGTATTGGAATCCAAATCCGTTACCAAAATATTATAATCCCCAGGGTCAATACCCGTGAAAACATTATCATTGATTTGTGGAAGCCCTATATCAGTCAATGTAGTCGCATCCCTTAACTGATACCTAAAATTGCCACTACCTCCAGTAGTATTTACCGTAATCACACCATCACCAGCATTACAGGTCGGATATGAGGTGGCATCAGCAGAAATCGCAAAGAAATCAAACACCTCTGCGGTTACCGTATTTGTACACCCGTTGCCGTCTCTCACGATAATCACGTAGCTGCCCGGATTGGGCACAACAAATGACGTTCCTGATTGGAAACCACTTCCAAGATCATATTCAAAGGTATTTTCTGGCTCGGGACCAGTTGTGAGCGGAGAAACTATATTGATTTGATATCCACTGGTCGCGGTACATTGGTTCACAACGTCAATTACCGGGTCGGGAACTCCTGCTTCTTGGGTAACTGTCAATGTGGCCAAAGCGGTACAGCCATTGGCATCCTGTACATAAAAATCATAGTCATCGGGATATGGTCCCAGTATTTCAAAAGTAGTCTCTGATGTAAATGTTGATGGTGCTGGGTCACCGGCGGGCACATAAGCGTAATTGTACGGTCCTGTGCTTCCGAAACCTCTTACGGTAACCAACGCCCCAACATTACAGGTCGCTTCCACAAAATTGTCAATGGATATGGAAACCGAACTGATATCAATAAAGGCCAAAGTACTTCCACTACATCCATTAGTGTCGTCCCTAACAATGATTTGATAGTTTCCAGGTGCCAATCCGGTGATTGTTCCATTGTACGGAATGGTTTCCCCACTATATGTATTTGTTGAAACGGTTGCACCTGTATCCGTATTTTGAACTGTCACGGTAAAATCGCCAGAGGCTGAAATTCCAGAGACCTCATAGTCAATGGAACCGCTTCCTGCCACATTACACGAAGCTGCCAATGATGTTGCGGATACAGTAACTGGATTACTTGGGCCTATTGGGTCAATTTCTTCAATATAGGTACAGCCCAAAGCGTCCCGTACCTCAACAAAATAAGTAACTCCCGGCACTACCATGCCAGTTACATCAAAAACATCGTTATTAGCACCTGCTCCCAATTGAAAGGTTGGGTCACCTACGAGTCTAAACTCGTAAGGTGCGGTCCCCCCTGTTGCCTGTACTTGATAAGGAAAGGAGGTATCCGAACATGAGGCTGGATCGGCACTGGGAATTAAATCCAATTGATTTTGATCGATAACCACCTGATCCCGGTCCTCACACCCTTGTGCATCGGTCACGACCACCGTGTAGTTCCCGAGCGGCACGTCAGTAAAGTCAAAGGTTGTTGTGGCGTTTCCTGTTGATGAAGCTACTGTACCACCAAATTCATCGACCAAAACATAATCAAACGGAGCAACCCCATTGTTTATCGTAGAGGTAATTGACCCATTCACAGAACCCGCAGTACAAACGGCATCCGTTGGTGTAGCAGTGGCATCCAAAGGCACACTAGAACCTATGGTTACATCATATACTGGGCTGATACATCCTCTGCTATCTCGAATTACGAATCCGGTATGTGTTCCTGCTCCATATCCTGAGAATATATTTTGACTGCTAAAGGTTGTTCCGCCATCATTACTGAATTCATAGGGAGGTATTCCTTGCGATGTGTCCGGAATCAGTTCTACTATACCACTTGTATCGTCTCCGCATTGTGTGTCTGTGGCCACTGCACTACCTGCAATGGTCTCTGGTGGGGAAATGGTCACTGTGTTGGTTTCCGTAGTACATCCTCGTGCATCCGTAATCATGAACTGGAAGGTTGTATCCGAAATAATGGAACCATCATTCGGAACATTATATACAAAGGAGTTTCCTGTAATGTTATTGTTATCCAAAGTATACGCTGCACCATTCACACTTACTTCGTAGATATCGTAATCACCCGAAGATGTGTAGCCATTGCTAATATTCACTTGTATTTGACCGGGAGGTCCTGCACAATCCAGTTCTTGTATGGTTGTGGCATTGGCTATTACCTGTGGCTCTATGGTTGCTGTTACGGTATCCCTACAATCATTGGCATCTATTACCTCAATGGTATAGGTTCCTGGTGTCAAACCACTAAAAGTGGTACTGGCGCCCAAAGTTCCACCGTTGATTCGGTATTGATATGGGGCCACCCCCCCTGTGGCATTCACTTCAAGCGTAGCAGCGGTAAAGTTGTCGTAACAGAAATCTGATGCTGCATTATCCAAAGTCAGTGTCGGGGCATCCAAACGGGTCAAAGTAAAGCTATCTGTCACGGTACATCCGTTGGCATCGGTAACACTTACTATATACATTCCTTCTTGTGCCAAATTAGAGAACGTACTTCCATTCTTTGGCCCTCTTGTGGAACCATCGGGCTGAGTCAGAGTATATCGGTCACCACCCCATCCCCCAACGGTATTAACACGAACGGCTCCTATATTTCCATTTTGGCAACTCATGGCCGTAACATCCAAACTCGAAATATCAAATGCAGTGGATGGCTCTTCAATGACCAAGGTCGCTGTATCGACACAATTGGTTTCTTCATCGGTCACGGAAATCACATAGCTTCCAGCAGGCAATCCTGTCAATGGAATAATGCTATTATTTTGACCTGTGAAAACCGGTCCACCGTCAATACTGTAACTGTAGGTGGAATTGAATCCGTCCACCAAAAATCGTCCTTCACCATCGGAATCGCCTACGCAGGTAACCACTCGAGTCTGCTGTCCCTGTACCCCAATAGAACTAATATCGGTAATAGCGTAGTTTTCATCATAGGAACAACCTTCATCATCGGTTACCCTGAACGTATAGGTTCCCAATCCCAAACCTGTGAACGTGCTATTGTTTCCATTGTTTACCACACTTCCTGCCGGGGCTATAATTTCATAAGTGTAAGTCCCCGAACCTCCTGTTATGGATAAATCCAAAGAAGCAGTCGTGGTAATACAATCCAAGCTGGATATGCTAAAATCAATATCCGTTGGCTTGTTGAGGCCATTAAAAGGTATATCCGGCAATGTTTGCACACATCCATTGGCATCACGAACCATCGGGGTGTAGGTTCCTACTCCTAAGTTGGCAAATACATTGTTGCTTCCAAAACCCGCTCCTATACTATACTCATAGGGTGCCGTTCCCCCAGAAACCCCAGATATTGTGATTTGACCACCATTTTCATCACCACAGGTTGGCGTACTATCCGGTGTGGCCGTTGCCGTAATGGTAGAAGGTGTGCCTATGGTTGCCGCTTGTGGGGTAGTTGTACAGGTAAAGGAGTCCTGCTCGTATCGCAATACGACATCGTAGTTGCCCGGTGCCAAATTGGAGAAGGTATTACTTATCTGAAAAGTTGCTCCATTATCCACACTATACTGTATTTCATAACCATACCCATTTGTCACGTTTACTGTAATTCTACCATCATTGGCACCACCACAGTTGGCATCCTCCTCGGTAAAGTTAAAGAGCGGCGGTGGAATATTTTCCACATCCACGGCAGCGGTTCTTTGACATCCATTGGCATCTTCGACCAAAATATTGTAGGTTCCCGCTGTTGAAACCGTAAACGTGGACGTACTGGAGTAAGTTGGACCAAACGAGCCCCCATCCACGCTAAATCGGTAAGGTGCGGTACCTCCACTTGTGGCCACATTGACATCCACGGATGTAGCCCCACAACCAAAACTATCGGATGCCGTTGCCGAAACGGCCAAGGGGCTTATTCCGCCACCAATTACAATAGGATCGCCATCAATATCGGTGGTAATGGTCTCAGAACAGGCGTTTGTTTCCACACGAATACTATAGGTTCCCGGACTAACATTGGCAAAGGTGTAATTATCCGCTCCGTTGGGACCGAATGTATCCACCGTAACACCGTTCTTTACCAATCTATAGGTATAAAAACCAGGAACGCCGGACACGGCGACATCAATACTTCCCAATTCCCCACTACACAAAATATCATTTGCCGTAACATCCACATTGATATCCAAATCATCAACAGTTTCCAAGTTTGATGGGAACACACAAGCTGTTGCGGAAACATTCTTCAATCTTACATAAACACGGTAGTCACCTGAAGTGGTAATATCAAAGAAAGGATCATCTTGATAAGGTCCAGAAGCACTGTTCAAGCTATATTCGTATCCAGCAGGAACATTGGTTACCTCTACCCTGCCAGGATTGCCACAAATGATATCCTCTTTGATGAGTTGAGGGTCCAATGGGTTCAGCGTAGACTTAAAATAATAATATTGTCCTGAATTTACACGCACCCTGAATTCCCCAGCCGTTGACAAATCAAAAGTAGCGTTCGTACCAACCGTATTCCAAGTACAGGCATTGTTTATGGTGGGACAATCACCCACTACCGTTGGAGCACAACTATTGGGATCCAGCTGTTGCCACTGGTAAGAACTCCCGGATTGACTCAACGTCACTGTCCTAACGTCGCTTGTGCCGCACAAGAAAAACTTTGCAACGGTACTACCATCGTTGGGGCAAGTAACCTCATCGTCCGCTCCATTTATAATGGTAGCAAACATTGCGGTTGTTGCAAATGGTTCACTTTCTTCGTTGGATGCTTCCTTGAAGGTTGCATCTGAGATCTCTTTCTGGGTATCGGACTCTGTTCTATTGGATACAATATGGGTAAATATCCGGGCAACTTGAGTTTTTGCCAATACCGTAGAACCGAAGATTGATATGAACACCAACAACACGACATATAGCAAATGCCTTGTTTTTTGTGGGAGCATAGGGGTTAAGTCTTGTTTAGAAGAATATGTTGGATTTGGGACCTAAATATTCTTAATAGTAATTTTCTGTTCTTATAAAAATTCTCTTTATCTTAATCACACCCGACCACTAAAAAATGGTCGTTTATCCATGAAATCTGTTATTTCAACGTAAAATTATGCAAAATAGTCTCTTATTTCCCATTTTTTTCGTTGTACTGCTTAGTACATCTTGCGCAGAAACACCCGATAAGGACGTAAATACTCCCGAAACCCTTGATTTTACTACGGAACTCGTAGTTGACAACATACAGAACGCTTGGGGTATGGTTTTCTTGCCCAACAACGCAATATTGATTTCTGAAAAATCAGGAAAATTACTGCTCTACAAAGCAGGAAAGACCACTACAATAGAAAATCCACCCAAAGTTTACAACCGAGGACAGGGCGGTTTGATGGATATTGAGCTACATCCTGATTATGATAAAAATGGTTGGATTTATTTTTCTTATGCCTCTACGGAAGGAGACGGAAAAGGTGGTAACACAGCTATTATGCGTTCAAGACTTTCCAATAATCAACTTGTTGATGTGGAAAAACTATACAAAGCATCCCCCAACTCCACTCGCGGACAACATTTCGGTTCTCGGATAGAATTTGATAATGATGGATACCTGTTCTTCTCCATAGGCGAACGAGGCAATAGGGATGTGAACCCTCAAGACATTACACGGGATGGAGGCAAAATATATCGCCTACATGACGATGGCCGTATTCCCGTAGACAATCCGTTTGTCAATGGGCCGGACGCCAAAAAAGCCATTTACAGTTATGGCCACCGAAACCCGCAAGGGCTTGCCCTTCATCCAAATACCGGACAGCTATGGGAGCATGAGCATGGTCCTAGAGGTGGAGATGAAATCAACATTGTACAAAAAGGAAAAAACTACGGTTGGCCCATTATCACGTATGGCATAAATTATAGTGGCACGGAAATTACCGATGAAACCTCCAGACCCGGAATGGAACAACCACTTTACCAATGGACACCATCCATTGCACCTTCGGGCATGGCATTTGTCACTTCCGATAAATACCCCAAATGGCAAGGAAATTTATTGGTGGGGTCACTGGCATTTCAATATTTGGAACGCTTGGAACTACAGGACAATAAAGTGGTCTACCGTGAAAAATTATTGGATGGTATGGGACGCATACGCAATGTACGCCAAGCACCCGATGGTTTTATCTACATAAGTGTTGAGGGCAAAGGAATTTTCCGATTGGTTCCCAAATAAACCGACTATTTTTTAAGGGCATCAACGGCCAATTTTACCGAGCCATATTTTTTGAGGGCTTTTTCCGCATCATCATAGTTCAATCCCAATTCCTCCATGATGTAGCGCGTTCCCCTGTCCACCAACTTGGTGTTGCTCAATTGCATGTTCACCATCTTATTTCCTTTTACCCTACCTACACGTATCATCAGGGCAGTGGAAATCATGTTCAGCACCAATTTTTGACTGGTTCCGCTTTTCATTCGGGTACTACCGGTTAAAAATTCGGGCCCTACATTCACTTCTATGGGGATATCCGTTGCCCGCGCCAAAGGCGAGCCAGGATTGTTGGTGATACCCACCGTTAAAACTCCATGGGTTTTTGCGTCGGCAACCCCGCCAAGAACATAAGGAGTGGTACCTGAGGCTGCAATTCCCACCAAAACATCATTTTCATTTATATAGTACTCTTGAAGATCCCTCCACGCTTGTTCCGTGTCATCTTCAGCATTTTCAACCGCCTTGCGAATAGCTTGGTCTCCTCCAGCAATAAGTCCTATTACCCGATCATGGGGCATTCCAAAAGTAGGTGGTATTTCAGAAGCATCCAGAATTCCCAACCTTCCACTTGTTCCCGCTCCTATATAAAAAAGCCTTCCTCCTTTTTCAAAGCGCTTGGCCATTTCATCCACTACTTTGGCCACTTGGGGCAGTACCGATTCAACCGCATTTGCTACTTTTTTATCCTCTTGGTTGATATTGGCCACAATCTCCAAACTATCCATTTCCTCCAACCTATCATAGTTGGACGGTTCCTCAGTAATCTTAACGTGCTTTTCTACCACTACCTTTACTTTATAGAATTTGTATGTTCAAATTTTTAAATGCATCAAGTTTCACATCCCACGGTTCCAGTTCTGTAATCATAACATCCACTTCTTCAACGCCACATATTTTATATCGTTGCAAAGACCCTATCTTTTCGGATATACAAGGCGACACCACTTTTCTGGAACTGTGGATCATTGCCTTTTTCATTTGTACTATTTCCCAATCGAACTCGGTAAGTCCCTCCATAGGATGAATTGAATTGGTCCCTAAAAAACAAATATCAACTTTTATTTCAGAAAGCATGTTTATGGCACTCCCGCCAACGGTAATTTGAGAGTCTTTGGACAAGCGTCCCCCTATAAAAATCACCTCAATATTATTTTTGCCCAATAATTGCACGGCAATTGGCAAACTAGGGGTAAAACAGGTCAATTTAAGCTTGGGAGGCAACCTTCTGGCCAATTCCAAGTTGGTGGTTCCCCCACTCAATAAAATCACCTGTCCGTCTTTGATAAGCCCCAAGGCCTTTTCCGCGATTTGCGATTTTTTTTCAAGGGAATAGATTTTCTTTCCCGTGGGATTATAGTTGTTGAACCCCAAGGAAACTGCGCCACCATGAACTTTTTTCAACTGTTTGGCAGCATGCAACTCTTTGATATCCCGACGTATGGTATCGACCGAAACATTGAGCTGGTCAGCTATGTCCGTCAATAGAATCCTGTTGTGGATTCCTACCTCGTTAATAATGAACTGTTGCCTCTCTTCCTTTAACATAAGGTGGTTTAAAGTTAAATAAATACCGAAAACAATAGCAATAACGGCAAAATACTGCAAAATCTTGCAGCGCTTGAGATATATTAATCAAAATTAGCATTTAATTGCATCATTTGCAGTTTTTTGCATATATTTGGAATTAACTTTTCAGCATTTTGCTGGAATATTATAAATTTTTTATGTACCAGCCTTATCAGGAAGAATTAAGATTTGAAAAAATCCACACTATTATCCATGGGGATTCAGACGAAGCTTCATTGTCGGTAGCCAATGAAATCGCAAGTTTGATCAAGCAGAAACAAGAACAGGGAACCAAAGCTGTTTTAGGTTTGGCAACGGGATCCACTCCCGTAAAGGTTTATGATTACTTGGTGCAATTCCATAAAGAAGGAAGACTAAGTTTCAAAAACGTGATCACTTTCAACTTGGACGAATATTTCCCAATGGAACCCGACTCCATCCACAGTTATGTAAGGTTCATGAACGAACATTTGTTCGATCATATCGATATAGAACCGCACAACGTACATATCCCAGATGGGACTCTTTCCATGGAAGACGTAAGGAAGTATTGTGAGGATTACGAAGAAAAAATCAAAAATGTTGGTGGAATCGATATTCAGATATTGGGTATCGGTAGAACTGGGCATATTGGGTTCAACGAGCCAGGTTCCACGTTGAACAGTAAAACAAGATTGATTCGTTTGGATCGCGTTACCCGTCTTGATGCCGCAAGCGACTTCTTTGGGGAAGAAAACGTTCCCAAAAGGGCCATAACCATGGGTGTGGGTACCATCATGAATGCCAGGAAAATAATTTTGATGGCATGGGGCGAGGGAAAATCCAGTATCATCCAGCAGGCTGTCGAAGGTGAAATCAAAGAATCGGTTCCCGCGACTTTCTTACAGCACCACAATAATTGTGATTTTGTCTTGGATGAAGCTGCCGCATCATCATTGACAAGGGTAAAAACACCTTGGCTGGCAACAGAATGTGATTGGGATGAAAAACTGATCAAAACGGCTACCATTTGGTTATCGGAAAAATTGAACAAGGCCATTCTAAAGCTGACCAACGAGGATTATAACGAATATGGAATGGGCAATTTGATTGCCGAAGTGGGGTCTGCAGAACAGATCAATTTAAAGGTCTTCAATCAATTACAACACACAATCACAGGTTGGCCTGGAGGAAAGCCCAATGCAGATGACAGTCAAAGACCTGAAAGAGCGCAACCACATCCAAAAACCTCATTGATATTCAGTCCACACCCCGACGATGATGTGATCTCCATGGGAGGTACACTATTACGGTTGGTAGATCAAGGGCATGACGTTCATGTGGCATATCAAACCTCAGGTAATATAGCCGTATTCGATGATGAAGTCATCCGTTTCTTGGATTTTGCCACTGACGTACAAAAAGACAATATAGAGCTTAGAAAAAAAATCAAAGAAGTACGGGAGTTCCTGGCCAACAAAGAGCCCGGGGAACTGGACAGCCCAGAGATTCAAGAGTTCAAAGGACTCATCAGAAAAGGAGAAGCCTTGGCCGCTTGCAGATATTGTGGCGTATCCGAAGAGAATGCCCACTTTCAAAACCTACCCTTCTACGAAACAGGCGCGGTTAGAAAGAAACCCTTATCCGATGAGGATGTTCGAATAACTTACGATTTGCTCAACAAAATAAAACCGCATCAAATATTTGCCGCAGGTGACCTGTCCGACCCCCACGGAACGCACAGGGTATGTCTTCAAATTATTTTCAAGGCCCTGGAAAAATTGAAGGAAGACCGTGTGGAATGGATTAGAAACTGTTACGTATGGCTTTATCGTGGAGCTTGGCAGGAATGGGACATCGCCGATATGGAAATGGCAGTGCCTATCGGTCCAAAGGATATGGCCCGAAAAATCAATGCCATTTTCAAACACCAGTCCCAAAAGGACAGTGCCATGTTCCCTGGCAATGATGAAAGGGAGTTCTGGCAACGTGCAGAACAAAGAAACAAAGACACAGCTAACAGATATAACGCACTCGGAATGGCAGAGTACGAAGCCATGGAAGGCTTTGTGCGCTATCATTTCTAAAAATAACGCTACAATAACTACTCGTTCAAACTAAACTCAATTAAATTAAACTACTCATTTTTATGCGAAAACTTCATGATTATTCAGGATTGAGGTTCCGATTGGTGCTATTCGCGCTCATGGTGTCAACGCTTTCGGCGTTTGCCCAGAGTCGGTACACCTTTACGGGAACCGTTACAGAAACCGGTACGGGCCTTTCTTTGGCCGGTGCATCGGTATTTATTGAAAACACATCTTTCGGTACAGTAACCGATTTTGATGGGAACTACAGTTTTACAGCGAATTTGGAATCCGGAGCACACATTTTGGTATTCAGCTCAATTGGTTTCAAAACCCGAAAAGTTGCTATTGATGCTGGTGGAAACCTTACCATTTCAAGGGACATCGCCCTTGAAGAAGATCTTACAAGCCTTGATGAGGTAGTGGTAACCGCCTTGGGAATGGAAGCCAACAAAAAGTCGTTGACAAATTCCATCCAAAATGTAAAGGCAGAGCAACTATTGGAAGGAAATCAAGCTAACATG
Organism: Flagellimonas yonaguniensis; assembly: GCF_029193885.1. Taxonomy (GTDB): domain Bacteria; phylum Bacteroidota; class Bacteroidia; order Flavobacteriales; family Flavobacteriaceae; genus Flagellimonas; species Flagellimonas yonaguniensis. Next base: position 21,408 of record NZ_JARFVB010000003.1, read on the forward strand.
GTCAATGGACTTCAAGGAAAGGTGTCAGGGGTCAACATTGTTTCCTCTGGGGGTGCCCCGGGAACATCTTCCATTATTTTGATAAGGGGTGGTTCTTCCATAACTGGAAACAACCAGCCGTTATTTGTAGTGGATGGAATCCCAATAGACAACTCAACAAATTCTTCTTTGGATGTGGCCAGTATCAATAGGGCCTCGGATATAAATCCAGAGGATGTGGAGAGTATTTCTGTTTTAAAAGGACCTGCCGCCGCCGCACTTTATGGAATTCAAGCTGCCAGTGGTGCCGTGATCATTACCACTAAAAAAGGAAAAGCTGGAGTAAGCAAGGTAAGTTATTCAGGCTCTTTGTCCGTGGACAAAATACTTGGAACTCCTGATGTGCAAAGTATGTACGGAAAAGGAAGGGAAATTGTGGATGAAACGGGTACCGAATATGATCCGGAATCTTCTTTTTCTTGGGGTGCACCGCTAGCTGCTGGAACCCCCATCTATTACAATATGGAGGATTTTTACAAGACAGCCATTACCCAGAACCACAATGTGAGTTATTCCAGTGGTACAGAAAAAAGCAACTTGTACTTTTCAATAGGCGATATGTCACAAGATGGAATCATTCCGAGCACCAGCTATGACAAAACCTCTTTTAAGATCAATGCCAACTCCAAATTGGGCAATAATCTTACCGTAGGGGTTTCAGGAAATTACATCAACACTAAAACTTCCAGCACACGTCAGGGGAACTCTTCCGGAGGCAGCCTCAATAGCCTTTTGGCCTATCCTGTCAATGTTAATGCAAAAGATTACCTTAATGAAGACGGAGTCCAAGAGCCATTCTTCTTAGATCAACAATTCGACAACGCTTATTGGAGTATTGACAATAGTCCGAACAACAATGATATTAAAAGGTTTATCGGGGTATTGAACTTGAACTATACTTTCTTAAATGATTTTACCCTGACCTATAAGGTAGGTACCGATGACTACCACGAATTCAACAAAAGGGTAATAGGTACCGGTTCCTTGATCGAAAACAGGGAAGATGGCTATATCAGCCAATTCGAAAGAGACCATAGTCGTCTTACATCCAACTTGTTTTTAAGGTACAATAAACAAATTGCGAAAGACTTTTCTTTAGAAGCCATGGTCGGAAACTCAGTGGAAGAGTTGGATATCAGAACTACCTATACCTATGGAGATGGTTTCCAAGCTCCTGGAATATATAGCATTGCCAATGTGGATATAGAAAATCAATCTATCTCTGAAATAATCAACAGAAAAAGAATCGTTGGTGTTTTCGGTGATATTAAACTGGGATGGAAAGATGCCCTGTTCTTGACCGCTACTGGCAGAAATGACTGGACATCCACCCTGCCTAAAGACAAGAGGTCCTTTTTCTACCCCTCAGTAGGAGCATCGGCCATATTGACCGACTTATTTGATTTTTCGACTGATAACTTTAATTATTTAAAAGTTAGGGGTACATGGGCACAAGTAGGAAAAGATGCTCCTATAGGAGCCTTGGAGAGTTCATTGGGCAAAAACTTGAACGGGGCTGCCAGTTCGGGTTATGCTTGGAACGGGGTAAATGTGGGAAATCCAAATTTGGAACCAGAATTTACCAATAGTTTTGAATTTGGTGCGGATATGAGGTTTTTTGAAAACAGGCTTTCTTTGGAAGTTACCTACTACAACAGTAAATCGGACAATCAGATATTAAGGGACATCAGGGTTCCCCCGACCACAGGGACCTTTTATGCCACCCTTAACGGAGGCTCCATAGAAAACGAAGGGTTCGAAGCATTGCTTTCTGCCTATATTTTCAACAACCCAGAAGGATTTTCATGGGACGCCACCCTTAACTTCGGAACCAATAAGAGCACGGTAGCAGATCTTCCTGGATTTTTAAGTGAAGTGTACCTATCCGATTCTTGGACCTTTATGAATTCAGCGGCAGGTGCAGCCATTCTGGACGGCTCGCTTTTCGGTCTTAGAGGTAAACGCCCACAAAGAAATGAAAATGGGGAAGTACTTGTACAGTCCAATGGATTACCAGTATTGGAAGATGCGGTATACGATAACGTGAACAGGCTACCGGATTGGACATTGGGAATTACCAATAGCTTCAAGTATAAGAATTTAAGCCTTTCCTTTTTGTTTGATATAGCCCAAGGACAGGATATCTATAATGCCACATCCTCTGCCTTGGTGTATTATGGCCAAAGCCCCATTACCCTTAATAGAGGAGAAAGCATTGTAATTGAAGGAGTGGATGCTAGCGGGGTCCAGAACCAAACACCAGTGGTAATGAACCAGGATTATTACCAAAATTACTATTCCCAGAACTCTGAGAACTTTATTGAAGATGGTTCTTTTGCACGTTTAAGATATGTGACTCTTGGTTACAAGTTCCCAAAAACGCTATTGGACAAGTTATCCTTATCCTCCCTTGAGTTTTATGCCACCGGAAGGAATTTGTTGACAATCACGAATTACAGTGGAGTAGATCCAGATGTAAACACTTTTGGAGCGGGAATCTCAGGTGCTGGATCTATGTATATTGATAACTTGGGAACTTCCAATACCAGAGGATTTGATTTAGGACTAAAATTCACTTTTTAAAACAAAAAGACTATGAAAATCATAAAAAACATATATATATCACTGTTGCTCATTGGAATGGCGTCCTGCTCGGATGACTATTTCGATGTGAACAGTTCAGAGACGGCCCCCACAACCACATCCTTGGAACCTCAATACAGGATTCAAGGAGCTATAGAGAATACCACGGGTACAGCCCAATACAGGGGAATGAGAGAGGTTTTGGGAGTGGTCCAGTACGGATCCCAAAACGTTGCGGATTATTATTCAGAGACTTGGAGTTCTTATTTAACGACCGGACGCTATTTTTTGTGGCAAAATGCTTATGTATATGCTCTGCCCAACACTGCCGATCTCATTGTTCTGGGGAATCGATACAATTCTCCCAACTATGTGGCTGTCGGTAAAATATTAAGGGCATATATTTTTGGAATGACCACAGATCAATATGGCGACATCGTAACCGATGAGACCTATGATGGAGAGTCGTCCATGAACCTTACTCCAGAGTTTGTGACCCAAGAAGAAGTTTACTCCACTATATTCCAGTTCCTGGATGAAGCCATAGTGGAATTGGAACAACCTAGCGAAATAGATTTGAACCAAGAAGGAGGCGATGTACTTTATCAGGGGGATAAAGAGCAATGGATAAAATTCGCAAAGGCTCTCAAAGCCAGGTACTTGAATCACTTATCCAAAAAGAGCTCTTATGACGCCGATGAAATCATTGCCTTGTGCCAGGAAGCATTTACTTCCAATGCCGACAATGCACTAGTGAGTTTTGGTGGAGGCGAAGCGGAAAATGACAACCAGCCATTCAGTTCAACTGGATATGGATCTTCTCGCTTTGACTATTTCTCAGATTTCTTCGTAGAACTCCTTAAGAATTCTTTGGACCTAGAAACTCCCTATGAAGATCCCAGACTCAGCATCATTGTTCCCGAGGCCGTTAATGGCGGTTATCACGGTGTGGTAACAGGACGTGGTTTGGACGGATTACCTTCAGAAGATTTCTCGCTTGGCAACGGAGGTTTCTATACCAGTGCAACTTCTCCTACCTACATGATGACCTATAGTGAGGTCAAATTCATTGAAGCTGAGGCCCTACTCAGTAAGGGGGATGCTGTTGGAGCGTATACCGCATTAAAGGCGGGCATACAGGCCGACATGGAAAAATTAGGGGTGCCTTCCACAGAAATCACTTCGTACTTGAGTGAATTGGACGACCAAATAGGCAGTGACAATTTGAGCCTGTCACATATCATGGTTCAGAAATATATTGCCAATATGTTAAATCCTGAGACTTGGGTAGATATGCGCAGAATGGATTATAGCGTTGATATTTATCCTGGTCTGCAAAGACCGGAAAATGTTAACCTGGATATTTTTCCAGGAGAGGATGACTGGATACAGGCAATGATGTATGAATACAATGAGGAAGACCGAAATTATATAAATATGCCGGACAACAACCCTTATGTCAGGCTCACAACACCTGTTTGGTGGAATACAGAAGAATAAGCAATATCGCTTAAAACTCATGCCAATCCTAAGTTTTACTAAAACTTGGGATTGGTTTTTTAAAAACAGGTACAATAAAATTGGAAATCTTTGTGAACACCACTATCCAAACCTAAAAATACAGAAATAGAATAACAATACCGGCATTCCAGATGACCCGACCATCCAAAAGACAATGTTTTTAAGTTGTTAGTTGTTTAATTAATCTTTAAAAGGCCTACATTTAGTGCATACGTAGGCCTTTTTTTTCGCTTATATGCATCGAGTTTTATACATAATCCCGCTACTTTTCCTGCTTTCCTGTGCAGTTTCCAAAGCACCAAAAAAAGAATTTAGGGGCGTATGGATTGCTACTGTGGCCAATATTGACTGGCCCAAACATCCAGATGACGATGTTGCCAAGAAAAAACAGGACTTCATCGATATTCTCGATTTCTATCAAAAAATGAATTTCAATGCGGCCATAGTTCAAGTTCGAACAGCAGGCGATGCCCTCTACCCTACCGATTTGGCACCATGGTCCAGATACCTGAGTGGAACTGAAGGAAAAACTCCATCAGGATTTGATGAACCGCTCAAATGGATGATCAATGAAACCCACAAGCGAGGGATGGAGTTCCACGCTTGGTTAAATCCATATCGAGCCACAGTTAGTTTGGATACCACTTTACTATCCAAAACCCACGATTACTACCAAAACCCCGATTGGATCATCCAATACGGCAAAAAGAACTATTACAATCCTGGACTCCCGGAAGTCCGCAAAAAATTTAATCAAATCATTGAGGAATTGGTTTCCCAATATGAGGTAGATGCCATCCATTTTGATGATTATTTCTATCCCTACAAAGTAGAAGGAGAGACCTTTGACGATGCAGAAACCTTTTCCAAATACGGTTTGCCCAACCAAACATTGGAAGATTGGCGACGTAGCAATGTGGACTCTTTGGTAAAAGATGTCCACGAGACCATTAAAAAACATAAGCCTTGGGTTCAATTCGGGATAAGTCCGTTCGGTGTCTGGAAAAACAAAAGCACCGATCCCATGGGTTCCGACACCAAAGCTGGACAAACCACCTATGAAGACCTTTATGCAGATCCCGTTTTATGGGTACAGCAAGGCTGGTTGGATTATTTGGCGCCCCAAGTGTATTGGAGTATGGAATACCCAGTGGCATCACACAAAATAATCGCCAATTGGTGGGCCGAGAATACCCCAAATACCAATTTATATGTTGGAAATGGCACCTACAAGATCAAGAACAATGCGGACAAGGCTTGGGAAAAGAAAAACGAAATACCAAAGCAATTGAACTATGCCCGTGATTTGGAAAACATAGACGGCAATATCTTTTTTAGTGCCAAGTCCTTGATTGGGCAGCACGAGAAGGTCAATCAGAAGCTTAGAGGAAAGTATTACAGACTTCCCGCACTAAACCCTGGGCCATTGAACAAGCTTGTTCGAGCTATTCAACTCCCAGCTATCAGTTCCATTCAGCTCAGTGATCAAAAATTGAGCATTTGCATTAGCCATACCGATAATGTTCCTCGGTTTTTGAATCTTTATCTATCCAAAAGAAAGGAATCACAACTCATTGGAAAACAATACCTTTCAGAGAGTGACATGGAAGGATGTTATCAATTCAATTTGACCAAAAAGCAATCGCGAAGTGATTTGCAAATGAATATAAGTGATGCATATGGCAACCAAAGTGCCATGCAATCAATTAACACAAATTAAACCAAGATGATGCAGGACATGCTTGTTCGACTTTTAGACCTACCCGACATCTCCTTTGAGGAAAAAAACCTCTTTGAGAAAGAAGGCATCATCTTTAAAAGGCCGATTGCACCAGAAAAAAGCATTGTAGTGGACTGGGTCAACAAGCATTTCAGCAAAAACTGGGCAGATGAAACGGAAGCCGCCTTTTCCGCTTTGCCCGTAAATTGTTTCATCGCACAACGAGACCAGCAGATTTTGGGTTTTGCCTGTTTTGAAAGCACCGCAAAGAACTTTTTTGGCCCTACAGGAGTGCTGGCTAATCAAAGAGGCAAGGGCATTGGGAAAATCCTTTTGGTAAAATCGTTGTTGGGACTCAAGGAAATGGGTTATGCCTATGCCATTATCGGCGGGGTCGGACCTGCTGCTTATTATGAGCAAGTCGTGAACGCGAAGATTATTGAAAAGTCTGAGAAAAGTATTTATCAAAACCTATTAAAGCAACCCAAATGAATGTAGCTCCAAAAGACAAAAACGCTTGGCTGTGGATTCCATTTTTATATTTTACCCAGGGAATTCCCTACATTCTAGTTGTTACGGTTTCCGTGATCATGTACAAACGCTTGGGCATTGGAAATGCGGAAATAGGCTTGTACACCAGTTGGCTCTATCTTCCTTGGGTAATTAAGCCCTTGTGGAGTCCTATTGTGGACCTCAATGGCACCAAGAGAAAATGGTTTTTGGGCATGCAATTGATTATCTCACTGGCATTTTTGGGTATTGGACTCTTCTTGCCATCAAATTCATTTTTTACCATCACGTTGGCATTTTTTTGGATGGCCGCATTCGCCTCGGCAACCAACGACATTGCATCCGATGGTTATTACATGATTGGTCTAACACAGAAAAAGCAATCATTCTTCATTGGATTGCGAAGCACATTTTACCGATTGGCCATGGTTACCGGACAAGGTCTCTTGGTAATTTTCGCAGGTTTTTTGGAGAATCAGTACGGGGACAATACCAAAGCGTGGTCCATTACCATGATCAGTGCAGCGGTTTTAATGATCGCCCTCACTATTTCCAACTTTTTTACAGCACCGAAATTCGAAGAAACCACGACCGAACCCAAAGAAAAGCCAGCAGGATTCTTTGAGGTCTTTGCCACTTTTTTCAAAAAGCTTCAAATCGGAGCGGCACTTTTGTTCATCTTGACCTATCGGTTAGGGGAATCACAATTGGTTAAAATGGCTTCTCCTTTCCTACTCGATGAATTGGAAGTTGGCGGACTGGCTTATTCCACAGAAGCTGTAGGTACCATCTATGGTACGGTCGGCATCATTATGTTATCCCTTGGAGGCATACTCGGAGGAATTCTAATTTCCCGCGATGGCCTTAAAAAGTGGATGTTGCCCATGTTACTCGCACTAAACCTGCCCAACGCACTTTATGCACTCTTGGCGATAACGCAAACCACCAGCATATATGCCGTGGTCGGTACCGTGGTGCTCGAACAGTTTGGTTATGGCTTTGGTTTTGCCGCCTTTATGATGTACCTCATTTACGTGGCCGAAGGTGCTTCCAAAACATCCCATTACGCCATAGCCACAGGTTTTATGGCTTTGGGCATGATGTTGCCAGGTATGCTGAGCGGCTACATTCAAGAATGGTTGGGCTATGATGGCTTCTTTATATGGGTGGTAATTGCTGCCTTTCCCGCATTTTTGGTGCTTCGATACTTAAAATACCCTGAAGATTACGGTAAAAAAACAGCAACATCCAATGACTAAGATTTCCAAAACATATACACTCCCAACTGAACCGTTGACCCTAAGAAAAAAAGTGGGGCAACTGTTCATGCCCGCAGTTTTCATCAACGATACCGAAGAGGAGGTGCAACAAATGGAACAACTCATCAAAGACCACCATGTGGGTTCTATTTGTTTTTTCCATAGCAGGGCCAGTGCCGCAACCAATTTTGAAGGGAAGAAAAAAATTGTGTACAATGAACAGAGCTACGACCGATTGTTGGAGCTTATTGTACGCTATCAAAAAGCGTCATCTGTGCCTCTCCTAATCGCCATTGATGCAGAATGGGGACTTGCCATGCGTATTGAAAACACTCCTCAATTCCCGTATGCCATCACTTTGGGTGCTTTGACAAACAACAACGATCTTATCCACAAAGTGGGCAAAGCCATTGGGAACGACTGCAGACAAGCAGGTATTCAATGGAACTTGGCCCCAGTGGTGGACATCAACAACAATCCAGAGAACCCCGTGATTGGTTATCGCTCGTTCGGGGATGATAGAGAGAGCGTCCTTGATAAAGCCGAAGCATTCTTAAAAGGAATGACGGATAGTGGCACCCTGAACTCCATCAAGCATTTTCCAGGGCATGGCGATACGACAACGGATTCCCACTTGGGATTGCCCATCATAGACAAATCGTTGGAGGAGCTCATGGAAAATGAACTATACCCATTCAAAAAAATGATTGAATCCGGTGTGGATTCTGTAATGGTGGGCCATTTGTCACTGCCCCAATTGGATACCGATAATCCCTCCACAACCTCATCCAAAATCATATCGGATTTATTGAGAAAACAATTGGGCTTTGATGGCGTAGTAATTTCCGATGCATTGAATATGCATGCCGTGTCCAAAAAATTCCCTCAAAAAGGTAACTTGGAGAAAGCTGCCTTCATGGCTGGAATGGATGTCCTTTGTTTTAGTGAAAATGTGGCCGAAGGGATTGATGAAATCATGGCAAATGCCTCTGAAAATCGAATTCAAAAGAGTTTTGACAGGATTTGGGCCCTAAAACAAAAAGTATTTTCACAAGAATCCCATTCAAATCAACAAGACCCTAACAACTATTCCAACCTAAACCGAAAAATCGCGGAATACTCCATCACAGAATTATATGGTGACACATCAGTTGTAAAAAAAATAAAATCTTCCGATTTCTTGAATGTTTCGGTAAACTCGAGTAAGGAAAACAGCTTTTCAAAGCTGTTTTCATCTCACTCAGTGGCCAACGTGGTTGATCTAGATACTGCATTGACATCCAATAAGCAAGATATATTGTTGAGCATCTTTCCGCCAGCCGTGAAGCCCAAAAATCAATTCGGTTTTGATGACAACACCTTAGCTTCCATCCACAAGCTGATATCAGAAAAAAATGCCTTGGTCTATCTTTTTGGCAATCCGTATGTGCTTGATATTTTAAAGTTACGACCCAACTCCAACGTTGTGCTGGTCTATCAAGATTTCACAGAATTCCAAGAGGTGGCTTTTGAGCATTTCTCTGGTCAAATCAAAGCAAAGGGCAAGCTCCCAATACAACTAAAAACCTTTCAACCATGAGTGTTTATAAAGTCTTGGGATTAATGTCCGGTACCTCCTTGGATGGTTTGGACATGGCCTATTGCCATATTTGGGAGGACGATGGAAAATGGAATTTTTTAATCAAAAATACCACCGAAGTCGACTATTCTGATGAAATGCGGGAATATCTGAAAAACGCCATCCATCTTTCCGAAGAAGACCATGAGCAACTACACAAAGATTATGGTATTTGGTTGGGGCAACAATCCAAATTGTTCATCGATGAATTGGACGAAGAAGTTGATTTCATTGCCAGTCACGGTCATACATCACACCATCGACCCGAAGACGGTGTCACATTTCAATTGGGGGATGGGCAATTATTGGCCAATACTGCTGACAAACAAGTAGTATGTGATTTCAGGACCAAAGATGTGTCCCTAAAGGGACAAGGAGCACCTTTGGTGCCCATTGGTGATAAGCTGTTGTTCCATGAATATGATTTTTGCCTGAATTTGGGAGGCATCAGCAATATATCTTTTGACAAAGATGGGCAACGCATTGCCTACGATATTGGATTGGCAAACATGCCTTTGAATTACATCACACATAAAATGGGACTGGCCTATGATGAAAATGGCAAGTTGGCCCGCTCAGGAAAACTGGACCAATCGCTTTTGCAAAAATTGAACAGTTTACCCTATTATAGTTTGCCCTACCCCAAATCCACAGGGTATGAATGGTTCACTGCCGAAATTGTTCCGTTGATTGAAGCATCCAAAGCTTCCAACGAGGATTTATTACATACCTTCATCCATCATAATTGTGAGCAGATAGCCATTGCCGCCCTCAAGCACAAAGACAATGGTAAATCCAATAGCAAACTCTTGACTACGGGAGGAGGCGCACTCAATCAATTTTTTATGGATACGCTTCAAAACAAACTAGGGTCAAGCATCAGGGTCATTGTGCCCAATAAAACGTTGATTGCCTACAAAGAGGCTTTGGTCTTTGCGTTGATGGGCGTACTCCGATTAGAAGGAAAAACCAATGTATTGAATTCCGTTACAGGTGCCACTTCGGACTCCTGCAGCGGCGAGGTCTTTTTTCCAATCAAAGATTAAGTCGTAACCACCCGTCTTCTTTTGGGCCTGTTCACCAATAAGAAAATAGCAAGTGCACATAGTCCGCAAATGGCCAAACCTGCAAAAAGTGGCCAAACTGTATCTTTTACAAACTCGCCGATAAAAGTAGCAATCGGTATGGACAACAAGGTGGAAACGAAACCGTTGATAGCCGCTCCAATCCCTGCAATATGCCCAATGGGCTCCATGGCTATGGAACGGAAATTCCCCCACATGAACCCTAGACAGAAAAACTGGATGGACAAAAAGCCCACCAGCACATAAATACTCGGGTTAGGGGAATTCAAGAACAAAATGGAGTATGTCAAAGCTACCGCGCAAAACAGGATTGTAGCCATCAAGGAAAGTCTACGCATTCCAAAACGCATAACCAAAGTTCCGTTTAAAAATGTAGATAGACCTATGGAAACGGCCAGTCCCGCAAATATGTACGGGAACACCTCCTTTAAAGCATATTGGTCCTCAAAAATATGCTGGGCCGAACTTAAATAGACCAAAAATGCTCCAGTAACCAACCCCGATGTCAAGGTAAAGGCAACGGTCTCCTTATATTTCACAAATTCCTTCACTCCATCAATGAACACATGTCCGGTAAACGGAATTTTATATTCCGGATGAAGGGTCTCCTTTTGTCTACCCCAAAACCATGCACCCACCACAAGTACAAAAAACATTTGAACATAGAATATGGCTTGCCAACCAGCAGCATCCAATATCAATTTACCTACGGCAGGGGCCACAACGGGCACTAAAATGAAAAAAGCGGTAACAAAGGACATTATTTTGGCCATATAATCGCCCTCATACGTATCTCTAATAATGGAAATGGAGATGGTTCTTGGAGCCGAAAGCCCGATTCCTTGCAGAATCCTACCTAAGACCATGATTTCCAAATTAGGAGCATACAAACAAATGACACTTGCAATCAGAAAAATGGTAAAACCCATATAAACAACGGGCTTCCTTCCAAAACTATCCGAAATCGGTCCAAAGAAAAGTTGTCCTACCCCCAATCCCATAAAAATCATGGTAACCAACAACTGGTGATCTCTGGAATCTGTACTTTTGATCGCTTCTCCGATATTTGAGATAGCAGGTAGAATCGCATCAATGGCCAAAGCCACAATCGACATCAAAGCGGCCATCATGGCCACAAATTCAAAGTTGGGTTTTTGATTTAACTTTTCCATCAGGCAAAATTAGTTATACCCGTTGGATCCGTAAAGTATTTAAGAAAGGTTTAATGTTAAGGCAACACATCCAACGTTGTAGTTTAAGATGATGTGGGATTATCATGGAAATATCAACAAGAAACCAACAATGAATCATGTCAAAAAATCAAGATAATCCTATATTTAATATCAAATAAAATAAATAATGGGAAACTTAAAAGTATTGGTAGTCGGTTGCGGAAACATGGGTACTTCGCATGCACGTGCCTATCATCAGTTGGATGGATTTGACATCGTGGGATTAGTAAGCCGTGGGGAAAAAAGTAGGGAACGGTTATCAAAAGAATTGGATGATGCCCCAACTTTTCCGGATTATGCAGAAGCACTCACAACCACACAACCCGATGTGGTTTCCATCAATACCTACCCTGACACTCATTTTGATTATGTGAAAATGGCCTTGGAGATCAATGCGCATGTCTTTGTGGAAAAACCATTGGCCCTGACCGTGGAAGAAGCGCAAACCTTGGTTGATCTTTCCATAAAACAAGGTAGAAAAATGGTAGTGGGTTATATTTTGAGGGTGCACCCGACTTGGGTAAAATTTACCGAGATGGCCCAAACACTTGGCAAACCTTTGGTAATGCGCATGAACTTGAACCAACAAAGCTCTGGAGAACAATGGTACACCCACAAACAGTTGATGAAATCCATGTCGCCCATTGTGGACTGTGGCGTACACTACGTGGATGTGATGTGCTCCATGACACGCTCCAAGCCCATCAGTGTTTCTGCGATTGGCGCCCACTTATCAGACGAGATAGCTTCCGATATGTATAATTATGGACAGCTTCAAGTAAGATTCGAAGATGGGTCCGTAGGCTGGTACGAAGCAGGTTGGGGGCCCATGATGAGCGAAACCGCTTTCTTTATCAAAGATGTCATTGGACCAAAAGGCTGTATCTCCATCAGCGATTTGGACAAAGGCGCATCCGAAGATATTGAAGGGCACACCAAAACAGGAAGTCTAAAATTGCACTACAGTGAACTTGGTGCAAACGGACATTTCATCAAAAAAGACGAAATGATCAGTACAGCGGATGAACCCGACCATGATGGGCTCTGCTTATTGGAGCAGGAATACCTACTGGATGCCATAGTGAACGACCGGGACCTGACCCATCATTTGAATGATGCAGTCAATAGTCTCAAAATCGTCCTTGCTGCTGATGAATCCGTTAAAACCGGAAAGACCATCATGTTGTAGGCAAAGTGTCAGGTAGCGGACAGTCGAGTGCTGTTTTAAAAAACTTTGCTAGGTTTGGTATCAGGTCGAGCGCAGTCGAGACCCACCAAATCATGAACCTATACTTTGTATACATATTAAAATGTTCCGATGGGCTAACCTATACTGGCATCACAGATAACGTGGAACGCAGGCTCTCCGAACACCAAAATGGAACAAACCAAACGGCTTTTACCTACCGAAGAAGACCAGTGAAACTTATTTTTCAACAGGAATTCAATGATGTTTTGCAAGCCATCTATTTTGAAAAGAGAATAAAGAAATGGGGCGCCAGAAAGAAGTTTGCTCTTGCTGCGGGCGACATGGACCTATTGCAAATATTATCAGAGTGCAGAAATGCTTCTCACTACAAGTTTAATCCAAACCAAGATTAAGGTCTCGACTGCGCTCGACCTGACAAACCTTGATTATTGCATATTCAATTTTTCGTGATAATTGGTGCAATTTGAGGCTGCCCTTTGGCCACTCACCTTTCAACCATCTACCTTACAACGGAATATTCCCATGCTTTTTCCAAGGAGTCTGTACTTCTTTTTTCTCCAACATGGCAAATGTCTTCAATAATTTGCTACGGGTGTCTTTGGGTAGGATTACCTCATCGATAAAGCCTCTTTTGGCAGCTCGGTATGGATTGGCAAACTTATCGGCATACTCGGCTTCCTTTTCCTTTAATTTGGCCTCTGGGTCATCGGCTGCGGCAATTTCACGTCTAAAGATGATTTCACTGGCACCCTTGGCTCCCATTACGGCAATCTCGGCACTTGGCCATGCAAAGTTGAAATCGGCCCCAATGTGCTTGGAGTTCATAACATCGTAGGCTCCACCATAGGCTTTTCGGGTAATTACGGTAACTCTTGGAACAGTGGCTTCACTCAAGGCATAAAGTAATTTGGCCCCGTGCATGATAATTCCACTCCACTCTTGATCTGTTCCAGGTAAAAATCCAGGCACATCGACCAACACCAACAACGGAATGTTGAAGGAATCACAAAAACGGGTAAATCGGGCTGCCTTTCGGGAACTTTTCACTCCCAATACCCCTGCCAAGAACATGGGCTGATTGGCAATGATTCCGATGCTTCTCCCACCCAGTCTAGCAAAACCTGTAATGATGTTTTCGGCATAATCCTTATGAATTTCATAAAATGAATCCCCATCAATAATACCATTGATCACATCATGCATATCGTAGGGCTTGTTGGGATTATCCGGCACTATACCAGATAACTCCTCTCTGGTCTCATCACCGAGATCATAAGGCAATAAAGGTGTGGTTTCCTTATTGTTCTGCGGCAAATAGTCTAGCAACTTTCTAATATCATCCAAACAAGTGGCATCATTCGCCGAAGTCCTGTGCGCCACACCTGATTTCACGGCATGGGTACTGGCGCCTCCCAACTCTTCAGAAGTTACCGATTCGTTGGTTACTGTTTTTACCACATTGGGCCCAGTAACGAACATATAACTGGTTTCCTCTACCATAATGATGAAATCCGTCATGGCAGGCGAGTACACTGCTCCCCCAGCACATGGTCCCATAATAGCTGAAATTTGAGGGATTACGCCAGATGCTTGTACATTTCGATAAAAAATGTCAGCATAGCCACCCAAGGATTTCACTCCCTCCTGAATACGTGCTCCGCCAGAATCGTTGAGTCCAATCACAGGTGCTCCCACCTTCATGGCCAAATCCATGACCTTACATATTTTTTCGGCATGGGTCTCGGACAACGCCCCTCCGAAAACAGTAAAATCTTGTGCATACACATACACCAATCTACCATTTACGGTTCCATACCCTGTTACCACGCCATCGCCATAGTACATTTCCTTGTCCATGCCAAAATCGGTGGTTCGGTGGGTCACTAAAATGCCCATTTCCTCGAAAGAGCCCTCATCCAAAAAGTAAAGTACCCTTTCGCGAGCTGTCAACTTTTTCTTTTGATGCTGTTTTTCAATACGCTTTTCGCCTCCGCCCAAGTGGGCTTCAGCTATTTTTTCCTGTAATGCTTTTATCTTGGGATCCATAGGATTCAGTTTGAAGGTAATCTTACTATTTTTTTGTCTTCCAGAAATTGATAGAGGGCAATCATGGCCGCAACTTCTGCTTCACTGGCCGTTTGCTCCTTGATTTTTTCGGGAGAATAATACTTCTTCACAAAATGGGTGTCAAAATTCCCAGACCGGAAGGCTTCATGGGCAAACACAAAACTTCCAAAGGGCAAGGTAGTCTGTACCCCTTTCACTTTATAATTTTGAATGGCATCGAGCATCAGCTCAATGGCTTCCTCACGGGTTTTACCATAGGTAATCAGTTTGGAAAGCATGGGGTCGTAATAAATTGGGATATCCATCCCTTCCTTAAAACCATTATCCACCCGAACACCTTCGCCAGTTGGCAATTGATAAGTCTCCAAATTTCCCACACTGGGCAAGAAATCGTTCAAAGGGTCTTCAGCATATACCCGAAGCTCCACTGCATGACCATGTATGGTAAGGTCTTCCTGTTTCATGGGAAGTTCTTCGCCTCGGGCCACTTTAATCTGCAATTCCACCAAATCCACTCCTGTGATCAATTCGGTAACGGGATGCTCCACCTGGAGACGAGTGTTCATTTCCAAAAAATAGAAATTATGATCGGCATCCATCAGAAATTCGACCGTACCAGCTCCGATATAGTCACAGGATTTGGCCACTTTGCAGGCGGCAACACCCATTTCTTCACGCAATTCGGGCGTTAAAATGGAAGATGGTGCCTCTTCCACCACTTTTTGGTGGCGGCGCTGTACACTACATTCCCTTTCAAAGAAATGCAGCACACTCCCATGGGTATCGGCCATCACTTGCACCTCGATATGCCGTGGCGATGTCACATATTTCTCCACGAAAACAGAACCGTCGCCAAAGGCGGAAGTAGCCTCGCTAATGGCACGCTTCATGCCAGATTCCAAATCTTCTTCTTTTTCCACGATACGCATTCCTTTACCTCCACCACCTGCAGAGGCTTTGATCAATACGGGGTAACCAACTTCATCGGCAATTTCGTGAGCCTTGGCCACATCGGTAATGGCTTCATCAATACCCGGCACCATGGGTATGTTGTATGCTTTAACGGCTTCCTTGGCTGCCAATTTGCTCCCCATAATCCGAATAGCCTTGGATTTTGGCCCTATAAAAGTGATTCCACTTTTCTCGACAGCTTCAGCAAAGTCGGCGTTTTCGCTTAAAAATCCATAACCTGGGTGAATACCGTCAACATTGAGCTGTTTCGCCACCTCAATGATCTTGTCTCCTTTCAGATATGATTTATTTGAAGGTGCTTCACCGATACATACCGCTTCATCGGCAAATTGTACATGTGGGGCATTTCTGTCCGCTTCCGAAAAAACGGCAACGGTCCTAATACCCATCTTTTTGACGGTCTTCATGACCCTGACCGCGATCTCGCCACGATTGGCAACCAATATTTTTTTCATGGTGTTCTATTGAAATTCAATCAACAATTGTTTCTTGTCAACGGCATCACCTTTAGATACACTGACACTTTTTATCACTCCGTTACGGGGGGAGGTAATGATGTTCTCCATTTTCATGGCCTCCAAAATCAATAATTGGTCTTCTTCGTTTACCTCCTGCCCTTCTTCCACCAAAATATCCAGAATCAAACCAGGCATGGGTGCTGAAATGAAATCTATATTTTTCCCTGTATTGACGGCGAAGCCCATTTTTTTGATCAGTTCGTCCAAAGGGGTTTGAATGGATGTTTGGTATTCGCTCCCATTAATGCTTATCGTATAGGATCCTTTATTAAAATCGGAATCCAAAATTTTTATATGGTATGATGCCCCATCCTTCAATAAATGATAGGCATCATTACCAGTTTTGATCAAATCCAACGAAGAAATAGTGTCTTTGGAAAGTGTGAAGTCAAAGTCGTCCCCAACCTTGACAGAATAAGAATTATTCATATAAGAAGTTTCCATTGGTTAGCTTGATAAATATAAGGTTAATGCTTTAGAAATCATACAAAGCTATACCTATTAAGCAGGATTAATTATGACAATGATCATTAATTTCTTTATTATTAATCGCTAATTATGTTGTATCGTTCATAGACAGGAGATGTAATCATTTGTTTATTTTTGATGCCAAAATTCAAACTATGCTGATCTTAGGGATTGCTGGCGGCACAGGGTGCGGGAAAACAACGGTGGTAAACCAAATTGTGGAGCAATTGCCCACGGACGAGGTAGGTGTGATATCTCAGGATTCCTACTACAATGACCTTTCCCATATGAGCAGGGAGGAAAGGGCCAAAATTAATTTTGATCATCCCAACTCGATAGATTTTGATTTATTGATCGAGCATATTGATCAGCTAAGGGAAGGAAACACCGTGGAAACTCCTATTTATTCATTTGTGGAAGAAACACGAATGAAGGAGACTGTTCCAACAACTCCCCGAAAAGTAATGATCGTAGAGGGAATATTGGTACTGAGCAATCCCAAATTGAGGGATATGTTCGATATAAAAATATTCGTGCACGCCGATTCGGACGAACGTTTGATTCGAAGGTTGCAACGGGACACACAGGAACGCGGACATGATTTAAACAAAGTGCTCACGAGGTACCAGACCGCTGTGAAACCAATGCACCTTCAATTTATTGAACCCTCGAAGGAGTTTGCGGACATCATTATCCCAAACAATCGTTACAACACGGTTGCTGTGGATGTCGTTAGGACCATCATCAACAATAATCTTTCATAACATGGGCCTAAAGGAGTTGAGGAAAAAGAAATGGTTCAAGATTATGACCAACACCTATATTCTGGTGTTGACCATTTTTGTGATATGGATGGCTTTTTTTGACACTAACTCCCTAATGATCCATTTGGAGCTGGAGAACGAAATCGATAAGTTGGAAAAGGAGAAAGAGTTCCTGAAAAGCGAAATCGCCAAGGACAAGGAAATCTTGGAAAAGATGTCCGATGAAAAAGAGCTCGAAAAGTTGGCCCGCGAGAAATACTATATGAAAAAGGACAATGAAGAGATTTTCCTGATCGAATATGAAGATAGTCTAAAGAACAAACAAGATGAATAACACTAGCCTATTCCACGAATTTCCTGAAGTTTCCGCCAAACAGTGGAAGCAAAAGATTCAGATGGATCTTAAAGGTGCCGATTACAACGAAACCTTGGTCTGGGAATCTTTGGAAGGCATCAACGTCAAGCCTTTTTACAATCAAGAAGACCTAAAAAACATTCCAAGCTATGCATTGCCCAAAAATCACGATTGGGCAGTTGGTCAAAGTATTTATGTGGGCGATGAAAAGAAATCGAACATAAAAGCCCTCGAAATACTTGAAAAAGGTGTCGAAACTTTGATTTTCACTATTCCGAATGAAGCTACGGACTTTGAAACCTTGTTCTCAGGAGTTGATTTAAAAGAGACGAAACTCTACTTCAATTTTGAGTTTTTGGTCTTGGAACCCATCAAAAAATTGGTAACACTCCTCAAGGACAAAAAAGCAAAAGCCTATTTGAATATTGATATCATTGGCCATTTGACCAAAGATGGCAACTGGTACCACAATCTGGAAAAGGACCACAAAATATTAGCTGCCTTGGTTGCACTAGGCACTTCCGATATTTCAATTATCGGGGTCAATGCTTCTCGCTATCAAAATGCTGGCGCCAACATGGTACAGCAATTGTCTTATGCCTTAGCCCACGCCAATGAATATTTGAACCATTTTGTCACTTCGGGCGCAGTCGAGAAGTCTTTTCCCATTACCTTTAAAATGGCTGTGGGAAGCAACTATTTTTTTGAAATAGCAAAAATAAAAGCCATGAGATGGCTTTGGAACAGCCTGATCTCTGAATATGGCATACAAAGCGAGTGCAATATCCTAGCCGTTCCCTCCAAGCGGAACAAAACTCTTTACGACTATAATGTAAACATGCTCCGAACCACATCAGAATGTATGTCAGCAGTGTTGGGCGGAGCGGACACTGTCTCTAATTTGGCCTACGATGCCATTTACCATAAAGACAATGATTTTGGCGAACGTATTGCCCGTAACCAACTGCTGCTTTTAAAGGAGGAAGGTTATTTTTTGGAGGCTTCACAAATTTCCGAAGGCGCCTATTATATTGAATCCCTTACCCATCAATTGGCGGAAAAAGCCTTAGTTCTCTTCAAGCATTTGGAAAAAGCCGGCGGGTTCTTGGATACCATGAAAAAAGGAACCATCCAACAAAAAATAAAGGAAAGTGCCGAAAAAGAACAGCAACTTTTTGATGAAGGAAAAATAGTTTCATTGGGTACCAACAGATACCAAAATCCGCAAGATCGGATGAAGGATGATTTGGAACTCTATCCCTTTGTGAAGCAAAAAGCACGAAAAACCATCATTGAGCCGATTATAGAAAAAAGATTGGCCGAAGCATCTGAACAAAAAAGATTGAACGATGAGTAGAAAAGACCTTCAACAATTGGAATTGGCTGTCAGGTCGAGCGCAGTCGAGACCCAAAATTACGAGCACGAGAATTTTGCAGCGGGTATCTCGCCATTCCTTCGTGGACCCTACTCTACCATGTACGTTCGCAGGCCATGGACCATTCGCCAATATGCCGGATTTTCCACGGCCGAGGAAAGTAATGCATTTTACAGAAGAAACTTGGAAGCTGGGCAAAAAGGACTTTCCGTGGCTTTTGACCTACCCACCCACCGCGGTTACGATTCGGACAACGACCGTGTGGTCGGCGATGTAGGAAAAGCAGGGGTGGCCATAGATTCCATTGAGGATATGAAAATTTTGTTCAACGGTATCCCCTTGGACAAAATGTCCGTTTCCATGACCATGAACGGGGCCGTGATTCCCATTATGGCCTTTTATATCGTAGCAGGTCTGGAGCAAGGAGTTTCCATGGAACAACTTTCGGGAACTATCCAGAACGATATTTTAAAAGAATTCATGGTGCGGAACACCTATATCTACCCACCTACTCCTTCTATGCAAATCGTAGCAGATATTTTTGAGTTCACCAGTAAAAATATGCCAAGGTTCAACAGTATCAGTATTTCCGGATACCACATGCACGAGGCAGGAGCACCCGCATCCATGGAATTGGCCTATACCCTGGCCGATGGTATCGAATACATTAGAACGGGAATAAAAGCAGGCCTAAAAATTGATGAATTTGCACCACGACTATCCTTTTTCTGGGGTATCGGAATGAATCATTTTGCGGAAATAGCAAAAATGCGTGCAGGACGGATGCTTTGGGCCAAACTGGTGGATCAATTCAATCCTTCGAATCCAAAATCCTCCATGCTCCGTACCCATAGTCAGACCAGTGGCTGGAGTTTAACCGAGCAGGATCCGTTCAACAACGTGGCCAGAACCACTATTGAAGCCATGGCAGCAGCATTTGGTGGAACTCAGAGTCTTCACACCAATGCCTTGGACGAAGCAATCGCCTTACCCACCGACTTCTCGGCACGTATTGCTCGAAACACACAAATCTATCTACAACAGGAAACCCATATTACCAAAACGGTAGACCCATGGGCAGGCAGCCGCAAAGTGGAACAATTGACACAAGAAATTGCTGAAAATGCCTGGGAATTGATTCAGGAGGTGGAAAAATTAGGTGGTATGACCAAGGCCATCGAAAAAGGCATCCCAAAAATGCGCATTGAAGAGGCCGCAGCCAAAAAGCAAGCACGCATCGATAGCGGACAGGATACCATTGTTGGGGTAAACAAATACCGGTTGGAGAACGAAGACGACCTTCAAATTTTGGAAGTGGACAATGCCAAGGTGCGCAAACAGCAAATGGCCCGTCTTGACCAAATCCGAAATAGCAGGGATTCCAAAAAAGTGGAAAAAACACTCGAAGCTATCCGTATTGCTTCCAAAAAGGCCACTGAAAACGATTCCAGCCGTGGAAATTTATTAGCTTTAGCGGTAGAAGCGGCCAAAGAACGTGTTACCTTGGGTGAAATAAGTGATGCCATGGAAAGTGCGTTCGGACGCTACAGAGCTAAAATCCAATCCTTTACCGGCGTGTATTCCAAAGAAATCAAAAACGACAAGAGCTTTGAAAAAGCCCGAAAGCTTGCCGACACTTTTGCTGAGCAGGAAGGTCGTAGACCACGTATTATGGTGGCCAAAATGGGTCAGGACGGACACGACCGTGGCGCCAAAGTGGTGGCCACTGGCTATGCCGACCTCGGTTTCGATGTGGATATAGGACCCTTGTTCCAAACCCCTGCCGAGGTTGCCAAGCAAGCTGTTGAAAACGATGTGCACGTATTGGGCATTTCCTCACTTGCAGGAGGACATAAAACCTTGGTTCCAGAAGTGGTTCAAGAACTGAAAAAATACGGTCGCGAAGACATTATGGTCATCGTGGGAGGCGTAATCCCAAAGCAAGATTACAAACATTTGTTGGACAATGGAGCCGTGGCCGTGTTTGGACCAGGCACCAAAATTGCAGATGCCGCAACGGAAATTTTGAACATCCTTTTGGATTAGAATCCATAACAGTCTAGCAAGTAAAAGTTTAACTTTATTTAACGTGGAATAGCAGGTTTATTTACCACCTGTTAACAAATTACATTTTATCGCATCCTAAATAATCGTATTTTTAGCACCTAACTTACTATGAAATGGGCAAGATTATTGCAATAGCAAACCAAAAGGGCGGTGTAGGAAAAACCACCACAACGGTAAACCTTGCAGCCTCTTTAGGTGTATTGGAAAAAAAAGTGCTACTCATTGATGCCGACCCCCAGGCCAATGCGACATCTGGATTGGGTATTGATGTTGATTCCGTGGAAAATGGGACCTATCAGCTTTTGGAGCATACCATGAGCGTGGAAGAAGTAACCATCCCTACGGATTCTCCCAATGTGGATTTGGTTCCCGCACACATCGACCTCGTTGCCATTGAAATTGAATTGGTGGACAAGGACAACAGGGAATACATGATGAAGAGTGCATTGAAAAATTTGGGTGACAAGTACGATTTTGTACTCATAGATTGTGCCCCTTCACTTGGATTACTGACCCTCAACGCACTAACGGCAGCAGATTCCGTAATGATCCCCATACAATGTGAGTATTTTGCCTTGGAAGGTCTTGGCAAACTATTGAACACCGTAAAAAGTGTACAAAAAATACACAACAACGATTTGGACATCGAGGGAATGTTGTTGACCATGTACGATTCCAGGTTACGACTTTCCAACCAAGTAGTCGAAGAAGTGAAAAAACACTTCTCGGATATGGTTTTTGATACCATTATCCAACGTAACGTTAGGCTGAGCGAGGCCCCAAGTTATGGGGAGAGTATCATAAAATATGATGCGAGCAGTAAAGGTGCCTCCAATTATCTTAACTTAGCCAACGAAATTTTGAAGAAAAACAAGGAGAAAGTTTAGATGGCGAAAGCAACAAAAAAACAGGCGTTGGGAAGAGGCCTGTCCGCTCTTTTGAATGATCCAGAGAATGATATCAGGTCAGTTTCGGATAAAAATGCGGACAAGGTCATAGGTAATGTAGTGGAGCTTGATATCAATTCCATTGAAGTCAACCCTTTTCAGCCACGTTCCAATTTTAACGACGAAACCCTTGAAGAACTAGCCAGCTCCATTCGTGAACTGGGCATTATACAACCAATTACGGTAAGGAAACTGGATTTCAACAAATTCCAGTTGGTTTCCGGGGAGCGAAGGTTCCGTGCATCCAAATTGGTGGGATTGGAAACCATTCCAGCCTATATCCGTATCGCCAACGATCAAGAATCCTTGGAAATGGCCTTGGTGGAGAACATCCAAAGACAGGATTTAGATCCCATTGAAATAGCACTCTCCTACCAACGACTTATTGACGAGATTGAAATCACACAAGAAAAATTGAGTGACCGTGTGGGAAAAAAACGCTCGACAATTACCAATTATCTTAGGTTATTGAAATTGGACCCCATCATCCAAACGGGAATGCGGGATGGGTTCATCAGTATGGGGCATGGCAGGACACTCATCAACATTGATAAGAAAAAAGAACAGATTGCCATCTACGAAAAAGTGGTTTCCGATGGATTGTCAGTAAGGGCTACGGAACAACTGGTAAAAGCCCATAAAGACCCTAAAAGTCCTTCTGACAAGAAAAAAAGTGTTCTTGATATGCCCGATTTTGTTTCCAACAGTCTGGACTCCATCAAAGAACGACTTGCTACCAAAGTGGACGTGACCGCATCAAAAAACGGAAAAGGAAAAATTGTGATACCCTTCCATTCCGAGGAAGACTTTAAGCGTATCAAAAAATTATTGACAGGTGAATAAAAACCTCCTTTTATTGCTCTTTGCCTTTTTGTTGTTTCAGTCAGGATTTTCTCAGGAAGAAGAGGAAAATGAGAAAAAAGAACAGCCTCAGCAAACCAAAGAGGTGGATTCCATTGCACAAAATATGGAAGGGAAAGGCGTAACTTTTGAAGAAGTTACCAAACAAAAAGACATCAATCCCCTTGCGCCCAGTAAAGCTGCCTTTTATTCAGCTATTCTCCCTGGGCTGGGACAGATATACAACAAGCGTTATTGGAAAGCCCCCATAGTTTGGGGGGCCATCGGAACAGGTATTTATGTGTACTCTTACAACAATACGGAATACCGTAGGGCAAGAAATGCCTTCAAACGCCGACTTGCTGGTTTTGAGGATGATGAATTTTGGGATTTGAACGGAGATGGTGTTGGCCCCGATTTAACCTCTGAAGCATTGCAAGAAGCACAGGAAAACACGCAGAGAGACAGGGATTTGGCCTTGGTGATCACCATTGCTCTTTACGCCCTGAACATTATAGATGCCAATGTGGATTCACACTTGAAACAGTATAATGTCAGTGATGATCTGGCTGTTGATTTTAACCCTTATCTGGATATAAATCCTTTTACCAATGAGCCAAACTACGGTATGGCCATGGTCATAAAATTTTAATGTATGAAGATTGGTCTGTTTGGATATGGCAAAATGGGAAGGATGATCGAGCAAATCG
Source organism: Flagellimonas yonaguniensis (assembly GCF_029193885.1). Taxonomy (GTDB): domain Bacteria; phylum Bacteroidota; class Bacteroidia; order Flavobacteriales; family Flavobacteriaceae; genus Flagellimonas; species Flagellimonas yonaguniensis. The sequence continues at coordinate 45,269 of NZ_JARFVB010000003.1, forward strand.
CTCAAGATAGAGGCCATTCCATTGTAGCAAAGATTGATGACCCTTCACAAGAAGTTGATTACAGCTCAATGGATGTTGCCATTGATTTTAGTACACCAGAAGCCGCTTTTGACAATATCACCAATTGCTTTAAGAGCAATGTACCCGTAATAAGCGGCACCACTGGGTGGCTGGATAGGTTTGAGGAGGCCATCAAAATATGTGAAGAGCATAAAAGTGCTTTTATCTATGCCTCCAACTTTAGTTTGGGCGTAAATATCTTTTTTGAGCTCAATAAACATCTTGCCAAAATGATGGGAGAATTGAATCAGTATAAGGTTTCCATGGAGGAGATACATCATACCCAAAAATTGGATGCTCCCAGCGGAACAGCCATTACCTTGGCCGAAGGCATTATTGAAAACACCTCTTACCAAGACTGGAAGTTGGATGAATCAGGCGATAAAACAATTTCCATAAAATCAGTAAGGGAGGGCATGGTACCAGGAACCCACAGCATTGCTTACAAGAGTTCCGTGGACACCATCGAAATAAAACACGAAGCACATAACAGGGAAGGTTTTGCACTCGGTGCAGTGATTGCATCGGAATGGATACAGGGAAAAACCGGTGTCTTTTCCATGAAGGATGTGTTAAACCTTAGCTAAAAAACGTAACAGGAACATAGACCCAGGGTCTAACAAAGAAACTTTTTTATATGGACGGTATACAATGGATCATTTTCATCCTGATCATTCAGGTCATCCATTTCTTGGGAACTTGGAAACTCTACGTTAAGGCGGGCAGAAAAGCATGGGAAGCCGCCATCCCTGTTTACAATGGTATTGTTTTGATGAAAATCATAAACAGACCGTGGTGGTGGGTACTCTTATTGTTCATTCCCATCATCAATCTATTGATGTTCCCCGTGGTTTGGGTGGAAACCATCCGAAGTTTTGGAAAAAATTCCCTTGTGGACACTTGGTTGGTCATCCTTACCCTTGGTTTTTATATCTTCTATATCAATTATGCTGAAGACGTACAATATATTGAAGATCGAAGCCTGAAACCAAAAACAGGATTGGGCGAATGGGTCAGTTCCATTGTATTTGCCATTGTGGCAGCAACCTTTGTCCACACCTATTTCATTCAACCTTATGTGATTCCGACAGGGTCTCTGGAGCGTACCCTTCGAGTTGGGGATTTCTTGTTTGTAAGTAAGTTCCACTATGGCGCTAGGGTGCCCATGACCACTTTGGCCGCGCCCATGGTACACGATACGCTTCCTGTCCTCAAAACAAGGTCATATTTGGCCGATGTGAATCCGGATACTTATAAAACTTCTTGGATCAACAAGCTGCAACTGCCTTATATGCGTTTGCCGGGGTTTGAGAAAGTGGAAAAAAATGACATTGTTGTATTTAGCCTTCCAGCTGACACTTTGTATCAATTTTTTAAAGCGCAAAAAGCCGTAATAAAACCGATTGATAAAAAATCCAACTACGTAAAACGATGTGTTGGCACACCTGGGGATTCATTGGAGGTCATCAATGGCTATGTGTACATCAATGGTAAGGAGCTCCAACTGTCCGACAGGGCGAAACCGATGTATGTGTATGATATTTATGCAAAAAACGGGGTTTCCAGTAGATTTTTGGAAGAAGTTGATGCATCTGACTATGTTCGCAAATATATTGCGACCAATATAAGTGAAGCCCAATATAATGCACTGGCACCATTTATTTCTGGTGGAAGACCAACGGAGGATGGGAAAATTGAGCTTTACACACAGGAAAATGGTATCCCAACTGAAGTCATCCGTCAATTAAGACTTTCACTTACCGAGGAAAAACCCCGTTCCCGAATGGCCAATTTAACCGATGAAATGGTCACGGCGCTCAGGAACAATCCTGCTATTGATTCCGTGGTACAGACTATTGAACCCAAAGGGGAATATGGTGGGGCTTTCCCACAAAAACCCAACTTGTATCCATGGAACAATGATAACTTTGGGCCAATTTATATTCCAAAGAAGGGAACCACGGTCGAAATCAATTCCAAGACCATTCCGTTGTACAAAAAAATCATTCGGGATTACGAATACAACGATGTAAAGATTACTGGCAACAAAGTACTCATAAATGGTAAAGAAGCCGATTCCTATACCTTTAAACAGGACTATTACTGGATGATGGGAGACAACCGTGACCACTCCGAAGATAGTAGAACATGGGGGTATGTTCCTGCCGACCACATTGTGGGAAAACCTGTGTTCCTTTGGATGAGCTTTGACAACTTCAGACAGGGCATTTCCAATTGGAGGGTACGTTGGGAGCGTGTATTCACTACCGTTGGTGGAAGTGGCGAGCCCGTATCCTATTTCTGGTATTTCATTGCGCTTTTGGTCGCCTGGTTCATTTTTGATTTCTTCCGTAAGAAAAAGAAGAAAAAAGCCTAGTACAACTTAATTCCTTTGTTCTTTGAAAATACTACTCCACCCAACATATTTTCCAAGTATTGCCACTTTTGCGGCCATGGTTCAGCATGAGGTGGTGTGGGAGGAACATGATAACTTTCAAAAACAGACCTACCGAAACCGCTGCTATATTTCAACCGACAAGGGCAAGCACATGCTCAATATTCCCATACAACACGTCGGAGGGAAAGAAGGACGTCAAAAATATGCCGATGTATCAACAGAGAACAGCTACAATTGGAAAAAAGAGCATTGGCGCACCTTGGAAACGGCATACCGTACCTCTCCTTTTTTTGAGTTTTATGAGGATGAAATAAGACCGCTTTATGAAGGAAATGATGATTCCCTTTATGACTTCAATTTAAAAACCATTGAAACAATTGCTGGTTGTGTTGGGATAGAAATTCCAAAGGAGAAAACCGAAGCATACGAAGTTGAGCCCATCTGTTGTTTTGATGCCCGATTTTTGGTGGAAGCAAAAAAAGAAAAAGATTGGGGCATTGATCCTTACACACAGGTTTTTGAAGAACGACATGGGTTTATCCCAAATTTAAGTGTACTGGACCTTTTGTTCAACGAAGGAACCAACACACTCAGCTATCTGAAAAGTCTATCTTTGGATTTAAAACATGCTTAGGCACCTACTCCATTACGGCATACATTTTTTGGTTCCTATTTTGATAGCCTTTTGGTTTTTTAAGGATAACAGAATCAAAGTGGCACTGATATTATTGGCTGGGATCATCATCGACATAGATCACCTTTGGGCCACTCCTCTCTACGACCCGAATCGATGCAGTATTGGATTTCATGTGCTGCACAGCTACTGGGCGATAGCCATTTATTGCATATTACCTTTTTTCAGACCGACAAGGATTATCGGATTAGCCTTGATCATCCACATCATTGCGGACATATTGGATTGCTTATTGATGTGAGTTCAACCGCAATGTGGCCATCACAGGGTAATGATCGGACAGTCGCTCGTTAAAATTTTGATGGGAAAGCACTTCAAAATTCTCGTCTGCCAGTATATAATCGATACGTAGAGGGAATTTCAACAAGTCATACGAACGACCAAAACCTTTCCCTTTTTCGAGAAAAGAGTCGCTCATATTCCCTTTGATTATATTATAGACATTGGAATATTGTGTATTGTTAAAATCCCCGACCACAACCTTTTTATTGCTCGTTGCTTCCATATTCTCCCTTATCAGGTTGGCTTGCTCGTACTGTTTCAGCATAACATTTCTTGTTCTTTGGAAAAGCTTGGTGCCCCCACCATGTTGGATGGTGTTCAAACCCGGGACTATCCGAAACGACTGCAGGTGCAAATTATAGACCCGAACCGTGTCCTTGTTTATCAAAATATCCGCATAAATAGCATTGTTTGAGCTTTGAGGGAATGGTATGGAATCTATTTTTAAAATAGGGTACTTGGAATAAATTGCCTGAATTACTTTTTCCCTATGCCTTCCAAATGTAAAATCAACAAACTTATATTTATATTGAGATAGCGCTTCATTACGCTTCATTGCATAATAAGCCTCCTGAAAGCAAATAATATCGGGGTCTTGCTCAGATACGAACCCATAGATCTTGCTTTCCACACCATCCTCATCCAATTGCCTAAATGCATTAAAGCCTCTTGTATTGAATGACATTATTGATAAAACCCCTTCTTTTTCATCTACATTTTCACTTAAAGAAAACTGGTAGAAAGGCCCTAAAAGCAAATACCACAAAACCAATAGCGACCCAGACAAGAAAAAGTTTCTCTTTCGTTTCCATAACCAATAAAAAACAAAAATCAAATTCACGATTACCGTGAAAGGAACAACCAGACTAAGAACGGAAAGCGAGGATATCAATTTTGTGGGCACAAAAGGTACAAGCAAAGAAACAGCCAACACCAAAGCCACCAATGTGTTTAGAAAAAAGATAATCTTATCAAAAAATGAGAGGTTCTTCACGTATCAGTCTTCCTTACCTGCCTTAAACAAAAAGTCCTTTTCCTCTTTGGATAAGCTTTCGTACCCCGATTTGCTGATTTTATCCAAAATGGAATCTATCCTTTTTTGCTTGACCTGTTTATCATAATCCGCTTTGCTGTTTGAAGCAGTTTTTTTCTTATATACGGTTTTCAAAGGCGCCTTCTTCACTTTTGGCTTGAAAATACCTGCAATGGCATTCCTCAATTTAGTAAAGCCAGAACCTATATCATTGCCTTTGAACAACTGACGGGCATACATATATCCTAAAAATGCACCACCCAAGTGCGCCATACCTCCACCAATATTGTCTCCCATTCCTATCATCACCAAATCCTTGACCACCAAAGCAACTCCAATATACCATAGTTTGATATTGAAGAAAATAACACGGACCTCTTGGTTGGGAATATAAGTACAAACAAAAATAAGCACCGCATTCACTCCCGCAGATGCTCCAATCAATGCGGTATTGGAATTGACCAGGGTAGGGAATACGTTATAACTTAGCAGGAACACCAACCCACCCAACATCAAACCTAAAAAGTAAACGTTGATGAACCGTTGGGAATCAAAGAGGTTTAAGAAAATACGACTGGCAAAATAGAGCACTAGCATATTCCAGAAAATATGACCAAATCCTGCATGGAAAAACGAATACGTGACCAGTGACCAAGGCTGGGCCAAAAACTCAAAAAAATCCTTTGGCAAATGGAACCAATGGGAAAACGACTGCCCTAGCAATGCCCCAGATAGTCCATTAACCAGGAAAATAAGTACATTGATGGCAATCAGCTTTTCGGCTATGCTAAGCCTTGCAAATTGATATCGAAGTCCTCCGTTCATCATAAATTAATCCCACCGATTATTATTGAACTGGTTCTTTTTCCAGTACCACATCATTATAAATCCTATCAACGCACCTCCTATGTGGGCAAAATGCGCCACTCCAGTATTCACGTTTCCAATTCCGAAAATCAAATCGATTCCAATTAGAATGGGCACAAAATACTTTGCCTTAATCGGTACGGGCAAAAATATGAGCATCAACTTGGCCTCCGAATACATAAAGGCAAAGGCCACCAAAATACCATAGATAGCTCCGGATGCTCCCACCGCAGGGGTGTTAAATGCAGTCAGCATGCTGTCGATTATTCCTTTTCCTGCAATATCGTACCAACCTGGACTATACTGTCCATTGGCCAAAATATCCAAAACCTGTGTACGGGCAATGCCTGCTCCTTCCAAAGCACTCATTCCTTCGTTAAACAGAAAATAATTGACCCCAGTGTGCAGGGCAGCTGAACCCAAACCAGCCGAAAAGTAGAAAAACAGGAACTTGTTCTTTCCCCAAATCCGCTCCAAAGGGGTTCCAAAGGCCCAAAGTGCATACATGTTGAACAGAATATGCATCAGGTTGCCGTGCATAAACATATGGGAAACCACCTGCCACCATTCAAAATTTGGATTTTTGGGAAACCAGAGAGACATCCACTGATACATCTGGTCTCCATATAATTGTGTGGCAAAAAATAAGATCACGTTAATGATCAATATATGCTTTACTGCCTCGGTCATTCTACCCATCTAGTTGAATTTTTTATCAATATCCCCTTCGGAGATAATGGTGTATGTTATTTTTTGAAAAGGGCTCAAATTGGGTTCCTTGCACGCAAAAAGGTTGTTTACCAACATCAATTGCGACTCAGAGTCCAGCACATCCCCCGTTCGCACCGCAAGATTCCTACTCAATGCCTTGGCCAACATTTCAGCCTGCGAAATGGAACCATTGGCGTATCCCTCCATATAATCTGCAATCAACCGGTCCAATACCGTGCCAATCCCACTTTCGGGAACCATCATGGGCACGCCTGTCACTTTTACAGTTTCTTCTTCCAAGCTCTCGAACACAAACCCAATGTTTGTCAGGCTTTCTTGGATTTCCTTGAGCACGGACAACTCCTGTTTATTGAAGGTCAATTCCAAAGGAAAGAGCAACTGCTGGCTTACCCCTTCTTTCACGGTAATCTCACCCAAAAACTTTTCAAAAAGAATCCGCTCGTGGGCTCTATTTTGATGGATGACCAACATTCCCGACTTAACCGTGCTTACCACATATTTGCGTCGCAACTGAAACGTACTGGCCAAATGCTCCTCGGCCTCTTTTCCCGAATACAAGGTACCCTGTTCCTCGCTTTCGGACTCAATGACCACACTACTGAACTCTTGATGATCATTTTGGTTCCCAAGACCTTCATACAAGTCTTCCCAACCTTTGGTGCTTTGTTTATGGAAATTACCACTCGAACTGCTTTTTTTGGCCATTGATTCTTCAAATGGATTAAATGTAGCATCTACGGTAACCTTCGGAATCACGGCCCCTTTCTCTTTGTAGGAATAAGGTGTGTCCAAATTTGGGTCATGGTCAAAATCCAAAACGGGAGCCACATTGAACTGTCCCAAACTATGCTTTATCGTTGACCTTAAAATGGCATAAAGCGTATTCTCGTCATCAAACTTCACCTCGGTTTTGGTTGGATGAATATTGATATCGATGGAGGACGGGTCCACATCCAAAAACAAAAAATAACCTGGATAGGTATCGGATTTGATCAAACCTTCAAAAGCAGCAACCACGGCATGGTGCAAATACGGACTTTTGATATATCGGTCATTGGCGAAAAAGAACTGCTCTCCCCTGCTCTTTTTGGCAAACTCGGGCTTACAGATGAAACCGGACACCTTTACCACTTCGGTCTCTTCATTCACGGGCACCAAACGGTGCTCCATTTTACTTCCGAAGATGTGCACGATTCGCTGACGATGTTTTGTGCCGGGCAGATTGAATATCTCCGAACCGTTGTTATAAAAATGAAATTCAACATTCGGATGCACCATTGCCACACGATGAAACTCATCGGTAATGTGACGAAGCTCCACTTGGTTGGACTTTAAAAAGTTGCGTCTTGCTGGAATATTGAAAAATAGATTTTTTACGGATATGGATGTTCCCTTCGGAGTGGCCACAACTTCTTGGGATACGATTTTACTTCCCTCGATTTTTAAATGGGTCCCGACTTCGTTGTCAGTAGTACGTGTTTGCATGTCCACATGGGCAATGGCAGCGATGGATGCCAAGGCTTCCCCACGGAAACCTTTGGTTTCCAAATTGAACAGATCCTGTGCTGATGATATTTTGGAAGTGGCGTGGCGCTCAAAAGACAAACGTGCATCCGTCTCGCTCATACCCACACCATCATCGACCACTTGAATAAGGGTTTTGCCCCCATCCTTTATAATGAGCTTAATGGAGGTAGCACCGGCATCAATGGCATTTTCCATCAGTTCCTTTACTACGGAAGCGGGTCGTTGGACCACCTCCCCTGCTGCTATTTGATTAGCGACATGGTCCGGTAAAAGTTTAATGATATCCGCCATTATGGATTTAGGAATATTGATAGATCAAAATCGATGATAAACAGGAACAGCAACACCAAAACGGCCACAATAATCCAAAAACGAAGCTTTAAATTTTTATCCCCTTCGGTCTGAAGATCATCCATTGCCGAGGTAAACTTGTTCTTTAGCCCCTTGGTAGAATGCGCCGTGGTCCTAAATTGATCTAGTTTGTGCTCAATTTTATAAGGATTCCCCTCTCCCTTGTAATATCTAGGGGAGTAATCGAAGCTCTTGTTTTTCCTAAGTTTTAAAGGGTTTCGCATGATATCCTTATCGCTGTAACCTCAAAGGTACTCAAAATAGAAAAAAAGGGTTGGGCGATCGTCCCAAAAAATGTTAACAACCTATGGATGGATAATTGAATCGCTCGCTTACTGGATTATTGGAATAACTGAATTTGAACTTGGTCTTGTGATTGAGCTTGATTTTGACTCTTGAGCTTTACTTGCCCAATACCGCCATTTGGATGGCGACGATGCCGGCTTCGGTTCCCTTATTGCCGTGCTTGCCCCCGCTCCTGGCTCTGGACTGGTCAATAGTATCATCCGTCAACACACAGAAAATCACGGGAACATCATAAGCGACATTCAGGTCCTTGATGCCTTGGGCCGTTGCACTGCATACAAAATCAAAATGACTGGTTTCCCCACGGATAACACTACCGATGGCAACTATGGCATCTACTTTTTCTGTTTGAATCATCTTTTTGCAACCGAAAGTCAGTTCAAAACTTCCGGGAACGTTCCAGCGAATCAAATTTTCAGGGAGTGCCCCACAATCCAAAAGGGCTTCTTCAGCACCTTGATACAGCGCTTCGGTTATTTCATCGTTCCATTCAGAAACAACAATCCCAAACCGAAGGTCCTTCGCGTTTGGGATTTTGTTTTTATCGTAAACGGATAAGTTTTTGTTCTCTGTGGCCATCTTTTAGTTTTGCGCCAACCCTACAAGAGCGTCAACACCGTTGGCTTCCTGAGAGTTAGGGTATTCTTCCTTGATTCTTTCGAAATAACCCAAAGCCTTGCTTTTTTCGCCGAGGTTCAATGCAACCACACCTGCTTTGTGCAAAAATCGTGGCGCCGTAAACTCGTTATTGCTATGTGCAATGGCTTTTTCGTAGTAATCCAAGGCATCCTCAGGCTGATTCAGCTGGGAAAAAGCATCCCCAATCCCACCTTTGGCCATAGCTCCCATAATATCATCATCAGAAGAAAAATCTTCCAAGTAAGAAACTGCCTGATCATATTGTTTTAGATTCAAATACGTCATGCCAGCGGAATACTTGGCCAAGTTAGCTGCTTTGGTACCACTGTACTCCTCGATAATGTCCAAGAAACCATATTTACCTTGAGCACCGTTCAAGGCCAAGGTAAACAACGAATCCTTCTCGGTTTCGCTTGCCAAAGCTTGATCAAAATATTGTTGTGGGTAAAAAAGTTCGTTTGCTGCAGAAGCTTCTTTAGGATTTTGGATGAATTGGTGGTATCCCAAATAGGCCAAAACACCTACGGCGATTACCCCAATAACGCCCAAAATGTAGTTTTGGTTCTTCTGAACCCACTCTTCGGTCTTGGAGGCACCCTCGTCCAAAGTATTGAAAACTTCAGCCGTTGTGCTGTCGTGTTCCTCTATCTGAGCTTCTTCCTCTTTATTTTTTGGCTTAAAGCCTCTCTTCTTGTATGTTGCCATCCGTCATTTAATTGGTCGCGCAAAAATAAAGTTTTTATCCAAAACCAAAAGGTAATTTATTCGTTATTTTTGGATTCCCCTTTTTGAAGGGCCACCTTTTAATTCCAAACCGTTTCTCTGATTTTTTATGTTTTTAAGGCATTTATCTTTAGTCAATTACAAAAACTTTGATTCCAAGACCTTGGAATTCGACCCTGTGATCAACTGTTTGGTAGGTGATAACGGAGTGGGAAAGACCAATGTTTTGGACTCCATTTACCACCTGTGCTTTGGCAAAAGCTACTTTAATCCCGTGTCCACACAAAACATAAAACACGGCACCGATTTTTTCGTGGTCGAAGGGGAGTTTGAGAAAAACGAAAGAACTGAAAAAATACTGTGTTCCTTTAAAAAAAGCACCAAAAAAGTGATCAAGCGCAATGGAAAGCCCTATGAAAAATTTTCCGAGCATATTGGTTTTTTACCCTTGGTGATCATTTCGCCATCGGATCGTGATTTAATATTAGAGGGAAGTGACACCCGAAGAAAGTTTATGGATGGGGTTATCTCACAATCGGACAAGGTGTATCTGCAAAACCTCATCAAATACAACAAGGTGGTATCGCAGCGGAACTCACTTTTAAAGTATTTTGTGGCCAATCGCACTTTTGACCCCGATACCTTGAGCATTTACAACGATCAGATGAACACCCTGGGAACAGCAATTCATCAAAAAAGAGTAGAGTTCATTGATTCTTTTCTTCCCATTTTCAAGGAGCAGTATCACAACATCTCCGAAAAAGATGAGCAAATCGACCTCTCTTATGAAAGTCAATTGAGTGATGACAATTTGCTAAATCTTTTGAAAAACAATATTGAGAAAGACCGTGCCCTGCAATATACTTCGGTAGGGGTACACAAGGACGATCTGAGCTTTACGATTGCGGGCCACCCCATTAAAAAATTCGGGAGCCAAGGGCAACAAAAATCATTCTTGATCGCCTTGAAACTGGCACAGTTTCATTTCATCAAACAATTGGCCGACACCACTCCCATTTTATTATTGGATGATATTTTTGACAAGCTGGACGAAAACAGGGTGTCCCATATTGTCGGGCTGGTCAAGGATGATAATTTTGGCCAGATCTTTATCAGCGACACACACGCCGACCGAACGGAAAATGTGGTCAAGAACATCCATCAGAGTTATAAAATATTTACCTTGTAGCATCATGAAACGCATCCTTCCCTTTTTATTGATTTTACTGTTCTGGAGCTGTGGCGATTCATCCATAAATGAAAAAGATTTAGATTACTTGAACGGTTATTGGGAGATATCGGAGGTAGAATTCCCTGATGGTTCCATCAAGGAATATGGGATGAACACAAGCATCGATTTCATTCAGTTGAAGGGAAACAAAGGGTACCGAAAAAAGATGAAACCCCAGTTTGATGGTTCATACGACACCTCCAAAGATGTGGAGGATTTTGAAGTATCAGAAATCAATGAAACCTTTACCCTTCGTTATAAAAATGAGTTCAGCGAATGGGAGGAAAAACTGGTGCAGTTGGATTCTGTCTCGTTTTCAGTCATCAACCAAGAAGGCGTCACATACAAATACAAGCGTTTTGAACCCATAAAAATCCCACAGTAATGGCCAAAAGACACAGCTCCCACATTCCGTTGAGCGAAGCGCTGAGCGAATTTATCCAAGAAAACAAGCTCCAAAAAGGCATGGATAAGGTAGATGCCAGGGAGGCTTGGGTTAAATTGATGGGCAATGGAGTAAACAATTACACATCGGCCGTTGAACTCAAAAACGAGACGCTCTATGTTTCTCTTTCCTCTTCGGTATTGCGAGAGGAATTGAGTTTGGGCAAAACCAAGATCATCAAAATGATCAATGAGGAATTGGGCAAGGAATTGGTAAAGAAATTGGTGTTGCGATAACTCGACATCATGCTGAACTTGCCTGCCTGCCGGCAAAGGCAGGTTTCAGCATCTCATCAATAATTGGTTGGATACCATTTGACACAAATTCAACGAATGGCTGCGAATACCTTTCCTGGTCATTCTGAGCTGGTACGCTGAACAGAATCGAAGTGAAGCGAAGAATCTTTGATCTTGAACTTAAATCCCTCCCTTTTATTAGTTTTTGAAAAAGAGATTCTTCAGTCGCATGCTCCTTCAGAATGACAAATCTGCAAAACCATTGCTGAGATTCCGCAACAAGTGCGGAACAAATAAAAAAGCCACCCAAAAAGGTGGCTTCGATTAAAAATATCTTGTATCTGGATTAGTAGATTTCCCTTCCTGAAAAGTGGAAAGCACCTTCGATAGCAGCGTTTTCATCGCTATCCGAACCGTGTACCGCATTCTCGCCAATACTGGCAGCGTACAATTTCCTGATAGTGCCTTCGGCAGCTTCTTCTGGGTTGGTAGCACCGATCAATGCACGGAAATCATCCACAGCATTGTCTTTTTCCAAAATGGCAGCTACGATTGGACCCCTTGTCATAAACTCCACCAATTCACCAAAAAATGGACGCTCTTTGTGGATGGCATAGAATATTTCGGCATCCCTCTTGCTCAATTGTGTGTACTTCATGGCCACAATCTTAAATCCAGCAGCCGTAATTTTATCCAAAATCGCCCCGATGTACCCATTTTCAACGGCATCAGGCTTAATCATGGTAAATGTTCTATTTCCAGTCATTTTTTAAATTTTGCGCAAACTTAAGCTTTTTCGACCAAGGTACAAGGCTCAATAGGTTTGTTTTAGTTCTTGAAGCACCACACCATTATCTCCTTTCATCTTCATATCGGCTTCCTTTTTTTCAAAATCAAAGGCAATTACACCGTAACTTTTATCAGAAACCACCTCCCCGACACGATACTGATTCGGTTCTCCACTGAAGCTGGAATACGAATGGGTAAGCCCACTACTGGTAAAATCCACCAAGGGATATGAAAGCCCTGCAACATCATTTCTGGAGAACTCAGAAATATGCCTGTCTCCCGATAAAATCATCACACCTTTTGCCTTTGATTGCGCTATCATATTCTCCAGCTTCTCTATCTCTAAAGGAAAATTGCCCCATGTTTCAAAACCGTGCTCTCCCGATAATACCTGAATACTGGACATAATTAAGTTGAAATCCGCATCGGAACGGTTAAGTTCGTTTTCCAACCATTGCCATTGAGCTTTTCCCAGTACAGTTGCCGTAGAATCCATGCTTGGCTTATATCGCTTGTTTGAATCCTCATCTTTGATGAGCTCACTTCTAAAATAACGGGTATCCAATACGATTACTTTAACCTTACCTGCTGGAACTTCGTACTCATGGGCGGCATACACCCCGTCTTGATCTCTTCGGGCACTTGCCTCGGGCACACCCATAAAATCTAAAAATACCTGCTGGCTTTCCGCCTTTATGGCAAAATCGGAACCCCCATCGTTCACACCAAAATCATGATCGTCCCATGTTCCGATGATAGGCACTTCGTTTCTCAATTTGGCATAACCCGCAACGGTATCTTGCATGGCATAAATGGACCTTAATCGTTCAACATCATCCGTATCCGCATAAACAATGTCCCCGCCCCAAATCCAAACATCTGGGTCTTCAGCCAAAATATCGTCCCAAAAAGAATTCGGTTCTTGTGCCATATTACAGGAGCCAAAGGCCACCACAAAATCAGGTGCTGATTGTTCTTCGGTTTCAACTGTTTTTCCCGCCTCCTTTTTACAGGCAGAAAATATACCCAAGACCGCCAATAAAATATAAAATTGCTTCATGATGTGTTTTTACCAAACCAAAAATACGGATAAACCGGGTTACCTCTACATTATATTATTGTATATTTGGCCGCATGAATTCAGCGGATATCACGACAGTGAAGTCGATTCTTTCCCAACCTCAGAAGATAGCGATCATTCCCCACAGAAATCCAGACGGAGATGCCATGGGGTCCTGCTTGGCACTTTACGGATTTTTAAAGGCAAAGGGACATACCGTGCATGTAGTGGCACCAAATGACTATCCAAAATTCCTGAAATGGATGCCGGGAAATGATACCGTTATCAATTTTGAAAGGGAAAACCCAAAGGCCAAAGAAGTCATTGGTGGGGCTTCGATTATATTTACCTTGGACTTTAACGACCTTTCCCGTGTTGGGCAGATGGAATCGGCTTTGAAAGAGGCTGAGGCTGATTTTATTATGATCGACCATCACCAACAACCTGACGACTATGCCAAGGTAACCTATTCCGATGTGACCATGAGTTCCACCTGTGAGATGGTCTTCAATTTTATCGCCTTTTTAGGGGAAACCAACCTAATCAATACCGATATGGCCACGAATCTGTACACGGGCATTATGACGGATACCGGTTCTTTTAAGTACCGTTCCACCTCCAGCAAAACACATCGTGTGGTGGCGGAATTGATAGAAAAAGGTGCGGACAACATGGAAATCCATCAAAAGGTTTTTGATACCAATTCCCCTTCCCGCTTGCATTTATTGGGTATTGCTTTGAGCAATATGGTTATCCTTCCCGAATACAGAACCGCCTACATAACACTTACCCAAGATGAGCTGGACCAATACGATTTTAAAAAAGGGGACACCGAGGGATTCGTAAATTATGGCCTAACTTTGGAAGGAATTATTTTCGCGCTCATATTTATCGAAAACCGAGAAGAGGGCATCATTAAGATTTCGTTACGTTCGGTTGGGGATTTTTCCGTGAACGAATTTGCCAGAGAGCATTTTAACGGTGGTGGGCACACCAATGCAGCTGGTGGGCGAAGCGAGTCCAGCATGGAGGAAACCATATCCAGATTCAATGATATTTTAAAAACCTATAAAGACAAATTGAACCCATGAGATTTTTTCTAGCTGTTTTGTTGGTTGCAGTCGTTGTGAGCTGCGGGGGTCCAGAACCAAGAAGACCTGTAGAGGTTAAATCGGGGAGTTTTTACAAGGAGTCCATTGAGCGTACCAAGAAATTATTGGCCGCGGAGGAAGCAGCCATTCAAGAAATTATTTCCAAGGATACCATTCACGAATATCTATCCAGTCCAAACGGGTTTTGGTACTACTATGAGACCAAAAGCGATACCGCAACTTATCAACTAAAGTCGGGAGACCAAATCCTATTTTCCTACAATTTGATGAGCCTTAATGGCGACACCATCTACACTGCGGAAGAAATGGGTCCGACCTCGCATGTAATCGATAAGCAACAATTGTTTCCTGGGCTTCAAAATGCGGTAAAACTGTTAAAAATAAACGAGAAGGTCACATTTTTGTTTCCCTCTCCCCAAGCTTATGGTTATCAAGGGGACAATAAAGCCATTGGGCCCAAAACACCACTTAAATCATCAGTAGAATTACATACGATCATAATAGACAACGACAGTTTAAACTAAATTCATAAGCAATGAAGAAATTATTTTACATCATACCGTTATTTCTCCTATTGATCATAGGGTGCAAGTCGAGCAAGTATGCCGATTTGGGCGATGGTATTTTTGCCGATATCCAAACCACCAAAGGGGATATCATCATACAATTGGAATACCAAAAAACACCCGTTACGGTAGCCAACTTTGTTTCTTTGGCCGAAGGGAAAAACCCATTTGTAAACGATGAGTACAAAGACAAAAAGTTCTATGATGGCATCGTGTTCCACAGGGTGATCAAAGATTTTATGATTCAAGGTGGAGACCCAACCGGTAGCGGTAGCGGCAATATTGGGTACACGTTTAAAGATGAGTTCAACGATTCCTTGAGACACTCCAAAAAAGGCATCCTTTCCATGGCCAACAGAGGTCCAAAGACAAATAGCAGTCAATTTTTCATCACTCACAAAGCTACACCGTGGTTGAATGACAAGCATACTGTTTTCGGAGAAGTAGTGGCAGGCATGGATGTGGTTGATTCGATTGCCAATGTAAAAACGGGTGCTGGCGACAGACCTGAGACCGATGTTGTAATGGACCATGTGGAAATTGTGCGCAATGGCAAGGAGGCCAGACAGTTTGATGCCGTTCAAATCATGAGCGACTATTTCGAAGAAGCCAAAGCAGCCGAAGAAGCCTTCAAGAAAATGAAGGAGGATTTGGCAGCCCAATTTACCGAGCAAATCAACGAAGCCGAAGAAACATCCAGTGGCCTGCGTATTTTAAAATTGGAAGAAGGTAATGGCGAGCAACCGAAAATAGGTCAAAAGGTATTGGTAAATTATGCAGGTTGGTTGTTCAACGGGGATTTGTTCGATAGCAATATTCAAGATATTGCAGAACAATTCAACCAACTGAACCCTGCTAGGAGAGATCAGGGCGGATATAGTCCGTTTCCTATGGATTACAGCCCAGATGCCCAATTGGCAGCAGGTTTCCGTGAAGGTTTGCTGACCATGAAGGTTGGGGACAAAGTTCGCTTGTTCATTCCTCCACATTTAGGGTATGGAGACAACGATTACGGTCCTATTCCTGGTGGTTCTACCTTGGTTTTTGATATAGAAATTGTTGGAATCCAATAATAAAACCCAAAAAGCATAACTTAAAAAAGCCGTACTTTTCCGTGCGGCTTTTTTAATTTGCAATAAAACAAATTGCTTCATTTTTGATGAGACAAAAAACCAAAACAATTATCGCCATTGCCCTACCTCTACAAATCATATTGGTAAAATGGATGGGCAGCTACCCAAATTTCGTGGAAGCATATTACAGCAATGGTATTTACCCCTATATTTCAGGTTTTTTAAGGATGCTCTTCGGTTGGATTCCGTTTTCCTTTGGGGATTTGATTTACACAGCTCTCGTCATTTTAGCAATTCGATACATTTATAAACATTGGAGAAACATCAAGAAAAAACCGCTTTGGTTTCTAAAAGATATTGTCGTGGTGCTGTCCATTGTATTTTTTGCCTTTCATCTGCTTTGGGGCATGAACTACCATCGCCAACCCATTAACTGGAAACTGGGCATTGAACGTGAATACACCCTTGATGAATTGGTTGAACTGACCCAATACATTGTCATCCAGACGAACCAATATCAATGGGAACTGACAGGAGATACCATCTCTCCCGTGCACATCCCCTACTCCAAAAAGCAAATCTTTGCCAAAACGGAAGAAGCCTATGCCAACTTTGCAAAGCAATACCCCGATTTTGGGTACGAGCACCGAAGCCTAAAATCCTCTATCTATAGTGTTCCATTGACTTTTATGGGGTATGGCGGTTACCTTAATCCTTTTACCAATGAGGCACAGGTCAATGGAATTACTCCAAAATTCAGGTTACCCACAGTAAGTTGTCACGAAGTAGGCCATCAATTGGGGTACTCCGCCGAAGGTGCCACAAATTTTATTGGTTTTTTGGTTACATCAAAGAGCAAAGACCCGTATTTTAAGTATTCGGCTTACAATCACGCCCTAGGTTACTGCCTTAACGACCTTTTCCATAAAGACGAGGAACAATACAATAAAATTGTTGCAGCCATCAATCCGGGTGTAAAAGAAAATTTCAATGAATTACGGGATTTTTGGGAAAAATATGAGAACCCCATGGAGCCGGTGTTCAAATCCGTATTCAACACATTTCTAAAGGTAAACAACCAAAAAGAAGGTATCAAAAGTTATAACGCTGTCGTAGGTCTCATCATCAATCATCGAAACAAGCAATTGGGCATTCTTTGAAACTTGTGGAGTCCTTTCACAAAGGTTACCTTTAATGCGACTAATTCAATTCAAACCTTATGAAACTAAAACTTTTGGCCCTGTTCCTCTTCATGGGCAGTGTTTCTTTGTTTGCACAGGATTATTTTCCAATAAATGACGGTGTAAAGGCAAAGAAGAACAACAATTACACGGCATTTACGAATGCCAAAATCTATGTAACCCCTACACAAATCATCAACAATGGCACCCTGCTGATACAAAACGGCAAAGTGGTACAAGTCGGCAAATCCGTAAACATTCCCAAAAATGCGGTCGTGGAGGACTTGGGCGGAAAATCCATCTATCCATCATTTATCGATGTGTTTTCTGGATTTGGTGTAGAACTACCTAAAAAAGCCAGCAGCAGCGGAAGGTCCGCACAATATGGCCCATCTAGGGAAGGATTTTACTGGAACGACCATATTATGCCCGAAAATGATGCCATCAATAGTTTTAAATATGATGAAAAAAAGGCCAAAGAGCTTAGAAATGCTGGTTTCGGGACCATCAATGCACACATTGAAGACGGAATAGCCAGGGGAACTGGCCTATTGGTCGCTTTGAACGATGAAGCATCCGAAGCACAACGTATCCTTTCCGATAAATCCGCACAATACTTTTCCTTTGGGAAGAGCAGAGCATCAAGACAATCATACCCGGGTTCCCTGATGGGGGCCATGGCCTTGATGCGCCAGGTGTATTACGATATGGACTGGTACAGCAAAGGCAATGTGGACACCAAAGACCGTTCATTGGAAGCTTTGATTGCCAACAAGGGTTTGACACAAATCTATGCTGCCGGAGACAATGGCAATGTGCTCCGTGCTGACAAAATTGGAGACCTTTTCGGAATTCAGTACACTATTTTGGCGGGCGGAGACGAATACGAGCATATTGATGAAATCAAAGCCACCAACGCCAAATTGATTTTACCCCTTGATTTTCCAGATGCATTCGATGTATCCAACCCATATCAAGCCAAATACATTGCCTTGAAGGATATGAGACACTGGAACTTGGCGCCGTCCAATCCAAAAGTTTTGGCGGACAATGGTGTGGACTTCTCCATTACCTTACATGGGCTTAAATCCCCTAAAGAGTTGAAGGAAAAAATCTTGAAAGCCATAACTTATGGTCTTCCAAAAACCAAGGCATTGGAGGCATTGACCACCATTCCTGCGGAGATTTTGGGTAAATCCAACGAGATTGGCTCATTGCAAGCTGGAAGCCAAGCCAACTTCTTGATTACTTCAGGCGATATTTTTGACAAAGGCACCACCCTTTATGAAAACTGGGTCCAAGGAACCAAGAATATCATTGAAAGCATGGATGTCATCGATATCCGTGGCGATTATGATCTTGCCGTTAACGGAACCACTTACAAAGTTTCTCTAACAGGAGATGCTGACAAACCAAAGGCTGAAATCAAAAAAGGCAATGAAACCGTAGACTCCAAGATAGATTATTCAGGAGACTGGTTGAATATTTCCTTCAGTGAAGACAATATTGGTTCTTACCGCATGGTCGCCCATGTTTTACCAGGCGCTGAATCCATCAAAGGAAACGTAGTGCTTCCCAATGGCGATGAAACTTCGGCCACAATGACCAAGACTTCCGCTTTTGAGGAGAAATCCAAAGGCGAAGTTGCTGCCGAGAAACCTCAGCTTATGGCCCTAACTTATCCCAATGTTGGATACGGGTACAAGGAAAAACCAGAACAAGAGGACATCCTTTTCAAAAATGCTACGGTTTGGACAGGCGAGACCATTTTGGAAAACACCGATGTACTCATCAAAAAAGGTAAGATCTCCAAAGTGGGGAAAGACCTCCGCGCAGGTGGCGCCACGGTGGTGGATGCCACTGGAAAGCACTTGACTGCTGGAATCATTGATGAGCATACACATATTGCAGCACTATCCATTAACGAAGGTGGACACAATTCCTCTGCCGAAGTACGTATGGAAGATGTCGTTGACCCAAAAGACGTTGCCATTTACCGTGATCTGGCCGGTGGTGTCACTACCGCCCAATTACTGCATGGTTCTGCCAACCCCATCGGGGGTCAATCTGCCATATTAAGGTTAAAGTGGGGAGAAAGCGCAGAAAACATGATTTTCGACGACTCGCCCAAATTCATAAAGTTTGCCTTGGGAGAAAACGTGAAGCAGTCCAACTGGGGCAGCTACTCCCGTTTTCCGCAGACCAGAATGGGTGTGGAACAAGTGTACACCGACTATTTCCAACGCGCAAAGGAATACGATGAAAAGAAAAAAAGTGGGGAACCTTTCCGCTACGATGAGGAAATGGAAACCTTGGCTGAAATCTTGAACGCGGAACGTTTTATTTCTTGCCACTCCTATGTACAGAGTGAAATCAACATGATGATGAAAGTCGCCGAGAAGTTTGATTTCCGCGTGAACACCTTTACGCACATCTTGGAAGGATACAAAGTAGCCGATAAAATGGTCGAACATGGTGTTGGCGGTGGCACATTCAGTGATTGGTGGGCCTACAAATACGAAGTGAACGATGCGATTCCTTACAATGCAGCCATCATGACCAGTCAAGGAGTGACCGTTGCCATCAACAGTGACGATGCCGAAATGTCCAGAAGGTTGAACCAAGAAGCCGGTAAAACGGTAAAATATGGAGGTATGTCAGAATTGGAAGCATGGAAAATGGTCACATTGAATCCAGCCAAACTGCTTCATTTGGACGATCGCGTAGGTAGTATTGAAGAAGGAAAAGATGCAGATGTGGTTCTATGGACCGATCATCCATTATCCGTTTACGCCAAAGCTGAAAAAACCTTGATTGAAGGAAAAGTTTATTTTGATCTGGAAAAAGACAAAAAGCTAAGGGAATCCATCAAAAAGGAAAGAAACCAATTGATTGGAATGATGTTGAACGAAAACAAAAAGGGTAAAAAATCCAGAACCCCCGTTCAGAGTAAGAAAGAAGAGTTTCATTGTGACACCCTTTAAAAAAATAAACCATGAAAAGAATATTTTTAATCATAGCAATTGTTTTAGGGGTTTCATTGAACGCACAGCAAACCCCTGCCCCTCCCCAATCCGAACAAATTGCCATATTAGGAGCGACAGCACATATTGGCAATGGAGAGGTAATTGAGAACTGTACCATCATTTTTAAGGATGGAAAAATCACGGCCATTGGAGCAGATTTGATGGCGCCTACCATAGGCACCATGATCAATGCCGAGGGCAAACACGTATATCCAGGCTTTATAGCACCCTCCAAATCCCTTGGTTTGGTCGAAGTCGATGCCGTTAGGGCAAGCGATGATCAAGATGAAATCGGCGAAATGATTCCACATGTCCGCAGTTTGATTGCTTACAATGCAGAATCCAAAGTAGTGGAAAGCATGCGTCCGAATGGTGTTCTTATTGGACAGGTAACGCCACAGGGAGGCACTATCTCAGGAACTTCCAGCATTGTCCAGTTTGATGCGTGGAACTGGGAAGATGCCGCTTTGAAAGCAGATGATGGCATCCACATGAACTGGCCCAACTTTTTTAGAAGGGGCCGCTGGTGGGCTGGTGAAGAAAGAGGTTACGTTCCTAACAAGGATTATGGAAAAGAAATGGACAACATTAAAATGTTCTTTCAGAACTCCATAGCTTATGGAAAAACGAATGAAAACCAGAAAAATCTTCCATTTGCCGCTATGCAGGGGCTTTTTGATGGCTCCCAGCGCCTATACATCCATGCAGATGGGGAAAAGGAGATTACCGATGCGGTCACTTTAACAAAACAACTAGGCGTTAAAAACGTAGTGGTTGTAGGTGGATATCGCGCCAATAAAATTGTTGACTTACTCAAAGAGTACAATGTTCCAGTTTTAGTGGAACGCACCCATTCATTGCCACAACATGAAGACGATGATTACGACCATACTTACAAATTGCCAAAAATTCTAGTGGATGCTGGTCTTTTGGTGGGATTACAGAATGAGAACGCTGCCAATTTCCAAGTTAGGAATCTCGCCTTTTATGCTGGTCAAACAGTCGCCCAAGGACTGGACAAGGAAACAGCTTTGCAATTGATAACCGGTAACACAGCAAAAATTTTGGGTATTGACGATATGTACGGAACTTTGGAAGAAGGAAAAAGTGCAACCCTATTCATTTCAAAAGGAGATGCATTGGACATGAGGACCAACCAACTTTCCAAGGCCTATATCGATGGTAGGGACGTTTCGTTGGAAACCCACCAGACCGAACTATGGAAACGGTACATGGGCAAATACGAAAGGGAAAAAGAAGGACAATAGATCCTAAATATCAAAAGGCGCTCCTCGGAGCGCCTTTTTTTATATTGATCTTGCTTGGCAATGTCAGTTCGAGTTTTTTCCAAAGGAAAAAGTATCGAGAACAGGGATTACTGCATCCAAAATCAATTCTCGATACAATTTTTCTCCGCCACACTCCAAAAAATCACTCGAATTGACAAATTTCCACCAAAATACTCATTATCAATTCGTCTTTATAGCAACATATTCCCCATTTTCAGGCTTAGCATAAAATTCTTCTGGTTGAGGGTTCTCGCTAATAATGACATCCTCAAACGTCATCGTGCTGGCAGGCTCCAAAATCTTTCTTCCCTCATAGTTGTGCCACGTGATGGATTTTGGAAGCAACAACCCGTTCACTTCTTGCCAATCCTTGTAATTTATCCACCGTACATTATCGGAAGTTTCCCCAGATC
This sequence comes from Flagellimonas yonaguniensis, assembly GCF_029193885.1. Taxonomy (GTDB): domain Bacteria; phylum Bacteroidota; class Bacteroidia; order Flavobacteriales; family Flavobacteriaceae; genus Flagellimonas; species Flagellimonas yonaguniensis. The sequence goes on from NZ_JARFVB010000003.1 coordinate 67,302, forward strand.
GGTAGGTAACCGTGTAGCCCAACCAAGCCATTTTATGGCTCTCAGGGTCAAAATGAATGTAATACTCATCTTTAGATGAGGCACCAACACCCGATTCAAAGGCAACTTTTATCCCTGGGTAATTTTTTCCTTCATATTCCAAATCATCAGCTTCGGAATACATAATGCCATCATCAGCAAAAACAAAGGGCATGGCGTAGAAATAAAACATCAAATTATGATAAAACCTTACATCCCCCTTATAGGTTTCGTCTGTATCCAAAAGCCAAGTTTCATTGCCATCAAATCCCATGGTAAATTGCTCAGTTTCAATTTTGTCCATTCTGGACCATAGCTCTATGGTATGGGTTTCCGCGAGTTTGGGTTTAGGGAGCACAAAAGATAGTGTTCGCTGTTTTTTCCACTGCTTTATACCTCCATGGGCATCAAAAACCTTCATCAAGGCATCTGGATAAACAGCTTTGTTTTCCGAGATTTCCTGTTGGACAGGTTCTTTAATTTTTGCAGGTTTTGAATTTTGTTTGCAGCCAATCAAGCCAAAAAAAAGTAATAGGAAGGTTAATTTGTTCATGGTTTAGATTTTACCTCTTGGTCGAAAACCCCTTTTTATAATTACAGGAATCTTTATTTTTACGAACTGTATGGAAGCTAAACTAATCAGTAGTGCCCAAAATCCTTTGGTAAAAAAAATCCTGCTCCTAAAAGAGAAATCGCGTGAAAGGAGAAAAAGCGGGCTTTTTGTGGTGGAGGGACAGCGGGAAATTGAATTGGCCCAAAAGGGAGGATACAGTTTACAAACCCTTTTATTTTGTCCCGAGATTATGGGTTCCGGTTCCATTGACACTTTCATCAAAGTATCAAACCCAGAAATCATACAAGTTTCAGAAAGTATTTACGGTAAAATTGCGCATCGTGGCACCACGGAGGGTATTCTTGGACTCATGGAATCCAAGAACCATGCATTGGAGCATATTACCTTTACAAACAAAACACCTTTGGTGTTGGTTGCCGAAGCTCCCGAAAAACCCGGTAATATCGGTGCCTTGTTACGCACTGCCGATGCCGCTGCAGTTGATGCCGTTTTAATAGCGAATCCCAAATCCGACCTATATAGTCCAAACATCATCCGTTCCAGCGTGGGTTGTCTTTTTACCAACCAGATTGGCGTGGGAACAACAGATGAGATCATTGATTTTTTACAAACCAACCAAATCAAAATTTACTGTGCTGCCTTAACCGCTTCCAAAAATTATGTGGAGTGTGATTTTAAAGCCGCTTCAGCCCTTGTCATGGGTACCGAGGCTACTGGACTGACAGAAAAATGGCTTCAAAATTCCGACCAAAACATAATTATACCGATGCAGGGAGAAATAGACTCCATGAATGTTTCGGTATCCGCCGCAATACTTATATTTGAAGCGAAGCGCCAGCGCGGATTTTAAGCTATGGAAAAAAATGTACTCTTTTATATCATCCTGATCATTCTTGTGGTCCAATATCTGGTCCATCAGTATTTGGAGTACCTGAACGCCAAGCGTTTCAAATCGACCTTACCACCCGAACTTGCCGATGTTTTTGATGAAGATGAGTATCAAAAATCGCAACAATACAAACGGACCAATTACAAATTTGGGGTTATTTCCGATGGATTTTCACTGGTCCTGACTATCTGCTTCCTTGTATTTGGAGGTTTTGAATGGGTGGACCATTTCACACGTTCCATCACGGAGGACAGTATCCCAATGGCGCTGATGTTTTTTGGAATCATCATGTTGGGAAGTGCTATTCTAGGACTTCCTTTCTCCTATTACCGAACCTTTGTGATCGAGGAGGAATATGGGTTCAACAAAACAACCAAATCCACCTTTTTGTCCGACAAAATAAAAGGTGGCATCCTGACCATCATTCTTGGAGGAGGTATTTTAATGTTGTTTATGCTGTTCTACAAATCCACAGGACCTAATTTTTGGATCTATGCATGGATTGCAGTTGGTATTTTCATTCTGTTCATCAATTTATTTTACAGCCGATTGATTGTTCCGCTGTTCAACAAGCAAACGCCGCTTGAAGACGGAAGCCTCAAAAGCTCTATTGAAAACTACGCCAAAAAAGTAGGGTTCGAGCTTCAAAATATTTTCGTGATCGATGGTTCCAAACGATCTACCAAGGCAAATGCCTATTTTTCGGGTTTCGGAAAGGAAAAACGCATCACATTGTTCGACACATTGATCAATGATTTGAGCGAGGATGAAATCGTGGCGGTCCTTGCCCATGAAGTTGGGCATTACAAACGCAAACATATTATTGTGAATCTTGTGGTTTCCTTATTGACCACAGGGCTGACGCTTTTTATACTATCGTTGTTCATCAACCATCCAGAAATATCTTTGGCCATTGGGGTATCCACACCAAGTTTTCATGCTGCCCTGGTCGGATTCGCCCTATTGTACAGTCCAATCTCGGAATTGACGGGATTGATCATGAACTACATATCACGAAAATTTGAGTTTCAGGCCGATGATTTTGCGAAGAACACATTTGCTGCCCCCCCCTTGGTTTCATCACTGAAAAAATTGTCCAAAAAAAGCTTGAGCAACCTAACCCCACACCCCGCCTACGTTTTTGTTCACTACTCCCACCCGCCCTTAGTGGAACGTATCCGAAACCTAAAGGCATAGATTTTGTTGGTTAGATTATAAGATTGTAGTAAATTTAATATACTATGACAGAGGCTGCTATTGAAAAAGAGAACAAGGAGATTGCGAAGCAGTACAAAGAATTACTTCGCATAAGCTACCAAACGCTGACGGATGAGGACAAAAAGTTGATCCGTTCCGCCTTTGATGTGGCCGTTGATGCCCACAAGGACCAGCGAAGAAAATCAGGGGAAGCTTATATTTTTCATCCGATTGCCGTAGCCAAAATCGTTGCTTCGGAAATTGGACTGGATGCTGTTTCCATTGCCTCTGCCCTACTCCACGATGTGGTTGAGGATACGCCCTACACCCTAGATGATATTGAGCGCATGTTTGGCGAGACCGTGGCCCGAATTGTGGATGGACTTACCAAAATAGCCCATCTTAAGAAGGATAAGGACATTAGCCAACAAGCGGAGAACTTCCGTAAAATGCTATTGACCCTTCATGATGATGTTCGGGTGATCATTATCAAAATAGCCGACCGTTACCACAATATGCTCACCATGGATTCCATGCCAGAGCACAAACAGGTAAAAATTGCATCGGAAACTTTGTACATCTATGCCCCACTCGCACACAGAATCGGGTTGTACAACATCAAAACACATCTAGAAGATCTTTCCCTAAAATATACGGAGCCAGAGGTGTACCATGACATTTCGGCCAAAATAGAGGATACCGAAGAAGAAAGCGCTGCCTACATTGAGGATTTTGCAAATGTCATCCGAACTTCTTTGGACAAGGAAGGACTCAATTACTATATCAAGGGCCGTATGAAGTCCATCTTCTCCATCCGTAGGAAGATGAAGGCACAAAACGTGACTTTTGATGAAGTGTATGACAAGTTTGCCATACGCATCATATACAAATCCGATAGAAAAAACGAGAAGTTTCTTGCTTGGAAGATATACTCCATTGTAACAGATCACTTTACCCCGAATCCCATTCGTCTACGCGACTGGATCACCTCCCCTAAATCCACAGGTTATGAGGCACTCCACATAACCGTTATGGGCCCAAAGGGAAAATGGGTGGAAGTACAGATCAGAAGTGAACGAATGCACGAAATTGCAGAAAAAGGCTATGCAGCCCACTTTAAATACAAGCACGGGGCACAGAAAGAACAGGGAATAGAAGAGTGGTTGAACAAATTACAGGAGGCCTTGGAAAGTGCCAATGGCAATGCCGTTGATTTTGTCGAGGAGTTCAAACTGAACCTCTATTCCAAAGAAATATTTGTTTTCACACCAAAAGGAGATTTGAAATCGATGCCCAAAGGTGCTACGGCACTGGACTTCGCTTTCAATATTCACACAGAAATCGGGATGAAGACCCGAGGTGCCAAAGTCAATGGAAAATTGGTTCCCCTTGGCACCAAGCTTCGCAGCGGGGACCAAGTTGAAATCATAACATCGGAGAGTGCGAAACCTACCCAAAGTTGGCTGGATTACGCCCAAACGGCTCGAGCACGGTCCAAAATCAAATCATCTCTGAGCGAGGAGAAAAAAGAAGTTGCAGCGGAAGGGAAGGAAATTTTGCGCCGTAAACTGAAAGCACAAAAAATCAACCTGAACGAGGACACTGTGAACAAGTTGGTGACCTTCTTCAAACTGAAGACAAGTTTGGATCTCTTTTACCGCGTGGGTATTGGGGTCATTGACAACGATAAACTAAAAGACTTCTCTTCGTCCTATCACAATGCGTTCATCAATTTCTTTAAGAACAGAATCCGTAAGACCCCTACTCCAAAAGACGTTGATAAAAACGAAATAACCACCAAATACGACCTGCTCGTTTTTGGAAAGGAGGAAGAAAGGCTCAACTATAAACTATCACAATGCTGTAATCCAATTCCCGGGGATGAAGTTTTTGGTTTTGTGAGTGTTAACGATGGTATCAAAGTACACAAAAAAAACTGTCCGAATGCTATTTCGTTGCAATCCAATTATGCCTACCGGATCATTAGTGCAAAATGGATAGATTCCTCCCAGGAAGAATTCTCCGTGGATATCAAAATCACGGGAATTGACAATATGGGACTGGTAAAGGACATTACCAAGATCATCTCGGAAAACATGCATGTGAACATGCGCAACCTTAACTTTAGTGCGGATGGCGGTACCTTCAAAGGAAAAATTACGCTAGTGGTAAAAAACAACAATATCCTTAAACGTTTGATGAACAGTTTAAAGCAAGTGGAAGGTATAGATAAAGTAACCAGAATTTAATTTTTAACTGTACCTTTGTGCATTAGCATAGGTAGAAAGCCATGGGAAACAATAAAAATCAGGAAATTGTAAAAAACGTGTTCACTTCGTTCTTAGAAGAGAAAGGACACCGCAAAACCCCTGAACGCTACGCCATTTTACAGGAAATTTATGATAGTGACGACCATTTTGATGTGGAATCCCTCTATATTAAAATGAAAACCAAAAACTACAGGGTAAGCCGGGCTACGCTCTACAATACCATTGAACTATTGTTGGAGAGCAAGTTGGTACGCAAGCATCAGTTTGGCAAAAACCAGGCCCAGTACGAGAAGTCGTATTTCGACCGTCAGCACGATCACGTCATCTTAACGGATACTGGCGAAGTAGTGGAATTTTGTGACCCTCGCATCCAATCCATCAAAAAAACAATTGAAGAGGTTTTTGACATCAAGATCAACAATCACTCACTATATTTCTACGGAACTCGAAACAAAGAAGAAAACCTAACCGAATAACCCGAACATTACATGGTAGATTTATTGCTTGGACTCCAATGGGGAGACGAAGGAAAAGGAAAAATTGTTGATGTACTGACCAAGGAATACGATATTATCGCCAGATTTCAAGGAGGTCCCAACGCTGGGCACACCTTGGAGTTTGATGGCATAAAACACGTTTTGCACACTATCCCATCCGGAATATTCCACGAAAACGCCATTAATGTTGTGGGCAATGGGGTTGTGATAGATCCCGTGATCTTCAAGAAAGAATTGGATAATCTTGAAAAGTTCAATATTGACATAGAATCTAAACTTTTCATCTCAAGAAAGGCCCACCTCATTCTACCAACGCACCGTTTATTGGATGCCGCATCCGAGGCTTCCAAAGGAAAGGCCAAAATCGGCTCCACCCTAAAGGGTATCGGGCCGACTTACATGGACAAAACCGGCCGTAACGGTATGAGGGTTGGGGATTTGGAGTTTGAGGATTGGAAAACAAAATACCGCGCCTTGGCCGATAAACATGAGGCCATGATCGATTTTTACGATGTGGATATCCAGTATAATCTGGATGAATTGGAGGCCGAGTTCTATGAAGGCGTGGAAACGCTAAAAAAGTTGACCTTCATTGATAGTGAGGAATACATTTTTAAGGCACAGGCAGAAGGAAAGAAAATCTTGGCAGAAGGTGCACAAGGCTCACTTTTGGACATTGATTTTGGAACCTATCCGTTTGTCACATCGTCCAATACCACAGCTGCTGGAGCCTGTACTGGACTTGGAGTAGCACCAAATAAGATTGAAAGTGTTTTGGGTATTTTCAAGGCATACACCACGCGTGTGGGCAGTGGACCCTTCCCTACCGAACTTTTTGATGAGGATGGTGCTAAAATGGCAAAAATAGGTAACGAATTTGGAGCCACCACAGGAAGACCACGCCGTTGCGGCTGGTTAGATTTAGTTGCCCTAAAATATGCTGTTCAAATCAATGGGGTTACCGAACTTATGATGATGAAGGCTGATGTTTTGAGCGGTTTTGACACCATTAAAGTTTGTACAGCCTACAAGTACAAAGGCGAAGAGATTCAGCATTTACCCTACAACATCGAGGAAGAATACGTGACACCCGTCTATACCGAGATGAAAGGATGGTCCCAAGACCTTACAAAATTGTCCAAGGCAGAGGATATACCTGAAACCCTGAACGAATATATCGCGTTCTTGGAAGAGCAGTTGAACGTACCCATAAAAATAGTATCCGTAGGCCCCGATAGGTTACAAACTATTCACAGATAAGCTTCGGTTTTTTGTTCATTTTTCTGTAATTTAAAGGTCCAATTGTCCAATCTTGGACAATACTTTACTGCATTTATAATTGACTAAATATCAATACAATGAACAAAACACTGACCCTGCTATTTCTAATAGCAAGCTTAATTTCCTGTACAAAACAAACAACAAAACTTACGGTCTCGTCCCCCAATGGAATCAATTCCATTGATTTCCACCTTTCGACGGATGGTTCACCTTACTATTTTGTGAATCATAACGACAAAATTGTTATCGATTCCTCTTCCATGAGCTTTGATTTCAAAGATCAAGAATCCTTGAACGGAAATCTCAGCATTGTCAATTCAATAACAAATACGGTCAATGAAGCATGGGAAATGCCCTGGGGCGAACAAAAGGAAGTCTTGAACCACTACAACGAACTCAAAGTGGAACTCGAAGAGACCAAAGCCCCCAACCGCAAGTTCAATATCTATTTCAGGGCTTATGACGATGGCATTGGCTTTCGTTACGAGTTTTTGCCGCAGCAAGGGATAGACAGTATCATTATCATGGATGAGAATACAGAGTTTCAATTGACCGAGGATCATACTACATGGTGGATTCCCGGTGACTGGGATATTTATGAACATTTGTACAACACCACCAAGGTTTCTGAAATCGATGCCATTTCCAAAAGAAACAATGCCGACCTTGCCCAGACCTATATTCCCGAAAATGCCGTGAACACCCCAGTGACCATGCGAGGCGAAGATGGGCTGCACCTCAGCTTTCATGAAGCCAATCTTACCGATTATGCTGGAATGACCTTGAAAGTCGACAACGAATCCTTGCTTTTGACCAGTGAATTGGTGGGTTCCGATATAACGGGTTACAAGGTAAAAAGGAAACTACCCTTTAAAACCCCTTGGCGAAGCATCCAAATTGCCGACCAGGCAAGTGATCTTATCGAATCAAAATTGATTGTAAACCTCAACGAGCCCAACAAACTGGGAGATGTTAACTGGTTCGAACCCAAAAAATATGTAGGCATCTGGTGGGAAATGCATGTCGGCAAATCAACATGGGACTATGCAGGCTCCCAGGACATGAACACTTTCACCAACGATTTAAAACCTACGGGCAAGCATGGCGCCACTACGGAAAACACCAAGCGCTATATTGACTTTGCCGCGAAAAACAACATTACGGGAGTTTTGGTGGAAGGCTGGAATACGGGATGGGAACATTGGATAGGTTTTGAAGACCGCGAAGGGGTATTCGATTTTGTGACCCCTTACCCCGATTACGATTTAGAAGAATTGAATCGATACGCCAAGGAAAAAGGTGTGGAAATTATAATGCACCACGAAACCTCAGCGGCACCACGAACCTATGAGCAACAATTGGATACAGCCTACCAACTGATGAATCAATTGGGCATCCACTCTGTCAAAACAGGTTATGTGGGGAAAATCATCCCAAAAGGTGAGTACCACCATGGTCAATGGATGGTAAATCATTACAGAAAAGTTTTGGAGACTGGTGCCAAGTACAATGTGGCCATCAACGCCCACGAACCCATAAAAGCAACGGGGATCAGAAGAACCTATCCAAATGCCATTGCACGCGAAGGGCTTCGTGGACAGGAATTCAATGCTTGGTCGGCTGATGGTGGAAACCCTCCCGAGCATTTGCCCATTGTGGCCTTTACCAGAATGTTGGCCGGACCAATAGATTTTACGCCAGGAGTTTTTGACATCGAAATCCCCTCCAAGGAAAACAACCGAGTAAGCACAACACTGGCTCAGCAACTGGCATTATACGTTGTTATTTACAGTCCTGTTCAAATGGCTTGCGACCTACCCGAAAATTACGAGGGGCAGCCTGCATTACAATTTATCAGGGATGTCGGTGTGGACTGGGATGAAACCCATGTATTGAACGGAGAGGTGGGCGACTACGTTACCATAGCACGGAAAGAAAGAGAAACAGGCAATTGGTTTGTTGGCGGCATCACCGATGAAAATTCAAGAGAGGTCACGATTGATTTTGATTTTCTGGATGAGGGTATTGCTTATGAAACTATTATTTACAAAGATGCAGCGGATGCCCATTACAAAAACAACCCTACTGACATCAACATTGAGGAAATCGATATCAGCAAAGGCTCATCTCTGACCATTCGAATGGCTGAAGGTGGTGGATTCGCCATCAGTTTGATGAAGAAAAATGATTGATTCATCACTGGTGTATGTGACTTATATCACTTTAGACATGACACATTTCCTTTATCTTTGAATCAAATAAAAACAGGCTGATATGACAAATAAATTGAATCAAATAGGACTCGATAAACAAGCGTCTAGCGACCTATCCGACAAACTGAACGGGCTTTTGGCCAACTATCAAATATTTTACATGAACGCCCGTGGATTCCACTGGAACATTAAAGGCGAAAAGTTTTTTGAACTACATGCTAAATTTGAAGATCTCTACAACGACTCACTGGAAAAAGTCGATGAAATCGCTGAACGAATTCTGACCTTGGGTTTTACCCCATTACATAACTATGCCGATTATTCGAATTTATCAAAGATAAAAGCTGCAAAAAATGTATCCAGTGGAAAAGAAGCTGTACAGGCAATCCTGGATGGGTACGAAGTTTTATTGCCTCTTGAAAGGGAACTCTTGGATTTGGCCGGTGATTCCAATGACGAAGGTACTGGGGCATTGATGAGCGATTACATCCGAGAGCAGGAAAAATTGGTTTGGATGTACTCTGCTTTTTTAAATAAATAATCTACATGACGAAGGAAATTCTTCATGATTTACTTGCACAAAACAGAAAAACGTGCGATTTCACTTTCAACGAGATCACCCAAGAAAACAGCACCCTGAAATTAAATGATGATACCGCATCCGTAGGGTTCATATATCATCATATTGGGGAAATCATGCACCTGCTCGCCCAATTTTTTGGCGTTCCCACCGAGGTTAAAAATACCACGATGGGTAAAAAAGATACTGGCAAAGTGTATGACCTAAAAGAAAGCCAAAAATTGGTGGACGATGGATACAAAAAACTGAGTGACCTCGTTGAAAGTCTATCCGAGAAAGAATGGATGGAAACCTTGGACACCCCATTTTTCGGTTCCATTTCCAGAACCAAGTTATTTGGACATATACTTTATCACAACACCTACCATTGTGGGCAAATCACGCTTACCCTAAAACGCGGAAAGTAAAAAACGGGCACAATCACTTGAAAGAGAAATCCCAAAGCTTTCTAAACGATGTATGCCACTTCCGTTAAAAATCCTACTTTTGGGCAAAATTTCATGAATTTGAAAAGCATTTCATTTTTCATTGTATTCCTTATCGCTTTTAGCGTATTTGCCCAGGAAGATGCACCCCAGCAGGATAAGCAAGTAAACGGAAGGCAAATCAACATTGTCTACGGTGCCAACTTTACCAAGGATGAAGCCCAGTTTCCCGGTGCATCCATTTTTAGCAAGGACGATGAGCGACAGGTACAGTTTGAACACCAAGGAGCTGACCTTTGGTGCGATATCGCTATTTTTTATGCCGAGGAAAACCGTTTAAAAGCCATTGGAAACATTCGTTTGCAGCAAGGGGATTCCATTGAGATGAACAGTGGTAAAATGGATTATGATGGAAATACCAGACTGGCCAAAGCATGGGAAAAGGTAGACCTGACCAATGGACAGATGACACTGACCACTGATACTCTTTATTTTGACAGGGAAAAGCAGCAGGCCTTCTACAATTCGGGCGGGAAAGTGGTAGACTCTGCCAATGTGCTTACCAGCAAAGTGGGTACCTATTTCATGACACCAAAAAAGTACCAGTTTCAGCGTAATGTACATATAGACAACCCTGATTACATTATAGATTCGGAACAGTTGGACTACTACACCACCTCAAAAAATGCCTACATGTACGGGCCTTCCACCATTACGGGCGAGGAATACAAAATCTATTGTGAGCGAGGTTTTTACAATACCACCATCGAGCAGGGATATGGCATCAAGAATACCCGAATCGATTACGATAACAAGATTATTGAAGGGGATAGTCTTTATTTTGACAAGGCCACGGAGTTTGCATCGGCAACGAACAATATCCAGATTACGGACACCATCAACAATGGTGTGATCAGAGCACACTATGCAGAGGTGCACAAGGCCAAAGATTCAGTTTTTGCCACCAAAAGGGCAGTTTCCATCAGCCTGGTGCAAAAAGATTCTCTTTATATGCACGGAGACACCTTGATGGTAACTGGAAAAGAAGAAGAGCGGATTTTAAGGGCTTTCAGAAATGCCAAGTTCTACAAAACGGATTTGAGCGGCAAATGCGATTCCATTCATTTTGAAGAAAAAACAGGTATTACCCAATTGATTACCGATCCCATTTTGTGGAACGTGGACAATCAGATCACGGGCGATAGCATTCATTTGATTTCCGATATGGAAACCGATAAGCTGGATTCCCTCAAAGTGATAGAGAATGCCTTTATCATTTCCTTGGACACCATCAGCGGCACAGGATACAATCAAGCCAAGGGGAAGAACCTCTTTGGCAAGTTCATTGAAAATGAATTGAAAATCATTGATTTGGTCCAGAACACCGAGGTCATCTACTATGTGTACAACGATGATGAAGAGCTAATCGGGATAGATAAGACCATTTGCAGTAAGATTCGTCTACTCATGGCCGATAACGATATTGAGGACATCACATTTTACGTAAAGCCAGACGGGGATATTTTTCCCGAAACCGACCTGCCCGTGGAGAGCAGAAAATTAAAAGGCTTTGTTTGGCGAGGTGATGAACGGATTATGTCCAAAGAAGAAATATTTGACGAAGACGACAATAACATTGAACTGGCAAAAATTCGGGGCATAGACAACCCTATTGATATTGATGCAGAGGAAAATGAGCGGCAGAACAACCAGAACGATCCCATAAACGCACCCAATACCAAGGCGGTAAAACCCAAAAAGCCTGTTCTTAAAAAGAAAGCGCAAACCCCATAATGTCCAAAAACGATTTTTTCACATACCAAGCCCAAACTTCCCCGCACCCATTGGCCTTGGAAGTTTCCCGCGCCAAAGGGAGTTACATCTATGATCAAGATGGCAATGCCCATTTGGATTTTGTGGCGGGAGTATCGGCCTGTAGTTTAGGACATTGCCACCCCAAAGTAGTGGATGCCATCAAAACACAGGTAGACGAATATATGCATGTCATGGTCTATGGTGAATACGTGCAAAAACCAGCAGTTGAATTCTCTAAACTACTGGCCTCGCACCTTCCCAGCAACTTGAACACCACTTATCTGGTCAATTCAGGAACAGAAGCCATGGAAGGTGCCATAAAATTGGCACGTAGGCACACAAGTCGTTCACAAGTGATCGCTGCAAAAAATGCCTATCACGGCAACACCATGGGCAGTTTGAGCCTTATGGGACTGGAAGAACGCAAAAGTGCGTTCCGACCTTTGATTCCCGATGTTCGTTCGATCCAGTTCAATGCTGAGGAAGAAATCGAAAACATTACCAAGAAAACCGCAGCCGTTGTATTGGAAACCATTCAAGGTGGTGCTGGATTCATTGTACCGGAAAACGGTTACTTGGAAAAAGTACGAAAGCGCTGCGATGAAGTAGGTGCCTTGCTAATATTGGACGAAATACAGCCCGGCTTTGGGCGTACAGGCAAATTGTTCGCTTTTGAACACTTTAACTGTCCCCCGGACATCTTGGTCATTGGAAAAGGCATGGCTTCAGGTTTACCCGTGGGGGCATTTGTGGCATCGCACGAACTCATGGCCGATTTAAAGGAGAATCCCAAATTTGGCCATATCACCACCTTTGGTGGAAATCCAGTAATTGCTGCAGCAAGTTTGGCCACCCTAAGGGAAATTACCGAAACAGACCTTATTCCACAAACCTTGGAAAAGGAAAAGTTGTTCCGAGAATTATTACGACATCCATTGATAAAAGAGATACGGGGCAAAGGATTAATGCTCGCACCGATTATGGAGAGCAAGAAAGTAACCGATTATTTGATCCTCGAAGCAGCAAAAAAGGGATTGATACTTTTCTGGCTTTTATTTGAGCCAAAAGCAGTGAGAATATCGCCCCCATTGACCATTTCCATGAAAGAAATCGAGAAAGGTTGCGACCAAATTCTCAGTATTTTGAACAGCTACAAATCCGGTACTGTTAACTAATTTGTTGATAACATCCCCCTAAAATGGACTTGAAGAGCACCTCAAAGGGTTAATTTTAAGTCCATAGTTCAACCAAAAACGTTCCTATGGCGTTAGAATCTAACGAATATCCTGACAAATCCATAAACAAGTTTGAGTCCATGCTCAAGACGGATGACGTCTATTTCTTTGATGCGGAGGACTTTGAGGAAATCATTCACCACTACCTGAACAACGGTAAAATATCCCTGGGCAAAAAAGCCATTCAAATTGGTTTGGAACAGCACCCCAATTCCATGGAGCTTAAACTATTGCAGGTGGAAGTATTGGCGTTTGAAGACAAATTTGAAGCTGCTGAAACGCTTCTGGATGAAATTCAGACCATAAACGCAGCCAATGAGGAAGTATTCATCCAACGGGCCAATATCCGATCCAAGCAGGACAAACACCAAGAGGCAGTAAACCTATTGCTGGAAGCATTGGACATTACCGATCACTCCTTCGACATCCACTCCCTTTTGGGAATGGAGTATCTTTTTATGGATGACTACGAGCAGGCCAAACTCAGCTTCATGCGTTGCGTGGAAATTGATGACAGGGACTACTCATCGCTCTACAACGTTGTGTACTGCTTTGAGTTTTTGGAAGATTTTGACGGAAGCATTTATTACTTGAACGATTATTTGGACCGAAATCCCTATTGCGAAGTAGCATGGCACCAATTGGGAAAAATGTATCTGGCCAAAAGCCTTTATTTGGAAGCATTGACCGCTTTTGATTTTGCCGTTATATCGGATGATTCCTTTATCGGAGCCTATTTTGAAAAAGGAAAGGTGTTGGAGAAATTGGGCAGATACAACGAAGCCATCGAAAATTATGAATCCACCATATCCATCGAAGACCCTACATCCTATGCGTTTCTACGACTTGGCAAGTGCCATGAAAAACTGGGGAATTTTGATATGGCAAAATACTATTACTACCATACCGTTCATGAAGATCCCTTGTTGGACAAGGGTTGGTTGGCCATTACCGATTTCCATTTTGGACAAAAAAACTATGAAAAAGCCCTGTATTACATCAACAAGGCCATAAATATTGATGGAGAAAACCCAAAATACTGGAAAAAAGCCGCTAAGATTTATTTCGTTATGAACAATCATGATGAAGCGGACTTTGCCTATAAGCAAACCGTGGATCTGGGCAATTACGAATTGGGCACTTGGAAGAATTGGGCAGAAGTGCTCAACAAGATCGGCGATTACAACTCCGCCATTCAAGTTTTGATCCAAGGATTGGAATTTTATCCCGATAATTCGGAACTGACCTATAAATTGGCAGGCATTCATTTAAAAAATAATGACTTGGATGAAGCAAAAAGCATCTTATCCAAGGCCATGAAATTGGATATTGGTAAATTGCAGCAGTTTGAAAAAGAATTCCCTGAATTCATTGAAGTAGATTGGGTGAAAGCGCTGGTTTCAAAAATCAGGAAGACAGCCAAGTAGCCAACACATTATCCAAAACATGCAAGCACGTCGTATACTGGACTACGTATTCATTACTCTAAAGGGTATGGCCATGGGGGCGGCCGATGTGGTACCGGGAGTATCTGGAGGAACCATTGCCTTTATCTCTGGCATATATGAAGAACTCATTACCTCCATCAACAATATAGACCTTTCCCTCATCAAAATTTTGAGAACAGATGGCATTAAAGCTGTTTGGGACAAAGTAAACGGCAACTTTTTGACGGCACTTTTCCTTGGAATCTTTATCAGTGTGCTCTCGCTGGCAAAATTTTTAAGCTGGTTATTGGAGAACGAACCCATTTTGCTTTGGTCCTTTTTCTTTGGATTGGTATTGGCCAGCATCTTTTTTGTAGGAAAAGAGATTACCAGATGGGGCTTGGGAACCGTTGTGGTTTTAGTTTTTGGTGCCGCTTTGGCATTTTTCATCACTCAACTGCCAGCAAGTGATAACACAGATAGCCTACCCTATTTGTTTCTGTCTGGTGCGTTAGCCGTTTGCGCCATGATTCTTCCGGGGATTTCTGGGGCTTTCATCCTTGTACTGTTGGGCTCCTACAAGACTATTTTGGATGCCGTTCACGAAAAGGACATCAAAATCATTTTAACCGTGGGTGTAGGTGCCATTTTCGGGCTTTTGAGCTTTGCTCGACTGCTCAAATGGATGTTCAACCACTACAAGAACATCACTTTGGCCCTTTTAACAGGGTTCATCCTTGGCTCCTTGAACAAAATCTGGCCTTGGAAAAAAGTATTGGAAACCAAGACCTTTGGCGAAAAAACCGTGGTTGTTGATGATATGAACGTACTTCCCGGTGCTTTTGAGGGCGATAGTAAATTAATGCTTGCCATAGTATTAGCCATCCTAGGTTTTTCACTTATTTTTATCCTGGAAAGAGTAGCTTCCAAAAAATAAGTAAAACCATCAGGTCCCATGCCGCAGCAACCTAGAACATTTCTGGATAATTTCTTCTTGGTCATAAAGGGCCTATGCATGGGGGCGGCCAATAAAGTTCCCGGTGTTTCGGGCGGTATAGTTGCTTTTGTCGCCGGTTTTTATGAAGAATTCATTTATTCCCTTCAAAAATTGAACTCCAAGGCGTTAAAATTGTTCTTTAATGGTAGGTTCAAAAGTTTTTTCCAGTACATCAATGCGAGATTTTTGGTTCTTTTGACTTTCGGGATGTTGGTCAGCTACTTTAGTGTTTCCCGGATTCTGGATTATTTTTTGGATCACAACGAACTTTTGGTCTGGGCAACTTTCTTTGGGATGGTCATCGGTTCCATTTACCACATAGGAAAAGATTTCTCGCCATGGAACCAACGCACCATTCCTGCGGGAATCATAGGGTTGATCATAGGAATATCCATCAGTTTTTTAAATCCCGCCAAGGAAAACGACAACTTGTTCTTCATCTTTTTTTGTGGCATCATCAGTGTTTCCGGAATGACGCTCCCCGGACTATCAGGATCATTTATTTTGATATTATTGGGCAATTATGTCCTGCTTCTGGTAGACTCTGTCAATGCACTCTATGATACATTTTCGGAGATTTTCTCTGGGGATTTCAGCTTCTGGAAGAATGAAGAGCGAATGCAAATCCTTAAAATTCTGGGTGTGTTCACCGTAGGCTCAGTAACGGGCCTGGTCACTTTTTCACATTTGTTGAGTTATGTTTTAAAGCACTTCAAAGCCACAACAACAGCGGTATTGTTAGGGTTCATCACAGGGTCTTTGGGCGTACTTTGGCCTTGGAAAAGAACCATTTTCAAGCTGGACGGAGCCGGGAACCCCTTATTGGATTCCAATGGGGATAAAATCATTCTCAATTACAAACGCCACTTACCATATATGGCAGAGGCAGAAACTTGGTGGGCCATACTTTTTATTTTAATGGGGATTTTGGTATTATTGATTTTGGATTGGTATGGCAACAACAGAAAGAAAAATGAAAAGGTTCGGACTACTCGGTAAAAACATCTCTTATTCTTTTTCACAAGGGTATTTTACCCAAAAATTCAAGGATTTAGGCCTAAAGGACCATAGCTACGAGAATTTCGACATTCAAAAAATAGATGAGTTCAAAAGTGTGCTCGCCCAAGATAACCTCAAAGGGCTGAACGTTACCATTCCCTACAAGCAGGATGTTATACCCTTTTTGGATGAATTGGATGAAAAAGCAGCAAAGATTGGAGCCGTAAACACTATTCAGTTTTCAGAAAAAGGTTTAAAAGGCTTCAATACGGATGCTTATGGGTTTCAAAAATCACTCGAACCTTTTTTAAGACCACATCATAAAAATGCATTGATCTTGGGAACAGGTGGTGCATCCAAAGCAGTTCACTTTGTACTGAATGAGCTGGGGATTGCCAATACTTTCGTTTCCCGTAGCAAAAAAGAGGGACAATATACCTACGGGGAACTAGATCAAAATATCATAGAAGAAAACACCTTGATCATTAACTGCACCCCTTTGGGAACCTATCCCAATATCGATGACAAACCTCAACTCCCCTACCAGCATATTGGCCCCGAACATGTATTGTACGACCTCATATACAACCCTTCAAAAACCAGCTTTTTAGCTTTGGGAGAGGCCAATGGGGCAACCATCAGCAATGGATTGAAAATGTTGGAACAGCAAGCCGAAAAGGCTTGGGAAATTTGGAACAACCCGAAATAAGAGACAATCGATATAGGGTTTACACCAATCCACACAACTATATTCTTTACCAAAAAGAAGAAACAATACTTTTGCTATTAGACAATTAAGTTGTTAAATTGGCTATAATTTTCATCAATCAATAGGTAAAAAAGCTACGAATGCAGGAAAATGATCGTAAACTTCAGCAAGCTGAAGGTGGTACAGAGGAAATATCGGAAAACACAAAAGGACATTTGGAAGAAGGTACCCCAACCGAACCAAAAGAGTCCAAAATCGTGACATCTGAAAATGAAGAGGAAAAAGAGCTTGAAAAGGATGTAGCTTCCGAAGCCAAGAAAGATGAAGAAAATCCTGAAAAGAAAGACGACTCCAACGAACATATAGACGAGATAGATGAATCCAACGCAGAGGATGCAGAGGATACCGACAACGAAAAGCGTCATACCATCCCCATGTTGGATTATCATTCCATGTCCATGGAAAACTTAGTTGGGGAATTGCAGCGATTGGTCAAAAACGAAAAAGTACAGGCCATCAACAAGCATGTGAGCTCAATTAAATATGAATTCGACCAAAAGTTCCATGATTTTCTGGATGAAAAGAAAGAAGAATTTATCTCCAAGGGTGGCAACGAGATAGATTTCAGGTACAATTCAGTGGCCAAAAGGCAGTTTAACGAGGTCTACTCCGATTACCGCGAAAAAAGGGACCAATACTACAAAAAATTGGACCAGTCCTTAAAAGACAATCTTCAAAAAAGGTTGAACATAATTGAGGAACTGAAAGGCCTTATAGATATCGAAGAGGACATCAACACCACCTACAACAACTTTAAGGACCTGCAGAACCGATGGAAAAATGCCGGACCAATCCCGCGTGCCAATTACAACGATGTATGGCGCACTTACCATCATCACATGGAAATCTTTTACGATTTTCTCCACCTAAACCGCGAATTGCGCGATCTTGACTTTAAGCACAATCTTGAAGAAAAACAAAAATTGGTGGAACGCGCAGAAGCCTTGGTCAATGAGCCAGATTTAAACAAGGCCTTTAGGGAGCTACAGACCCTCCACAAAATCTGGAAAGAGGACATAGGTCCCGTGGCCAAGGAGCACCGTGAAGATATTTGGGGCAAATTCAGCAATGCCACCAAGGCCATGCACCAACGTAGGCAAGATCATTTCCAAGAACTGGAAAAAGTCTATGAGAAAAACCTCGAGAAAAAACAGGAAATCATTGCCTCAATAGCACAAATAGCGGAGAATGTCGCGGATAACCACCGAGGCATCCAACAGCAAATAAAAGAAGTGGAAGCCCTTAGGGAATCATTCTTCAAAGCGGGAAGAGTGCCCCAAAAGGTAAACGAGGAGACTTGGAGCCATTTTAAGGACACCGTTCGTAAATTCAACAGGACAAAGAACGCTTTCTATAAAAATCAGAAAAAAGAGCAGCAGAAAAACCTTGAAAAGAAAAAAGAGCTCTTGGAATTGGCCGTTTCTTTAAAGGATAGTGATGACTGGGCCGAGGTTACCCCGCAAATGAAGCGCATACAAAGGGACTGGAAAAAAATCGGCCATGTGCCCCGAAAGTATTCCGACAAAATATGGAAAGAGTTCAAAGACGCCTGTAACCATTATTTTGACCGTTTACATGCAGAAAAGAATGAGTCCCACCAAGAAGAATTCGAGAACTTTAAGAAAAAAAGCGAGTGCCTTGACCGCTTGAAAGAATTCCAATTAAGTGGCGACAAGAAAAAGGATATCGAGGATCTTAAAGCATTCTTGGCCGAATGGAAAAAATACGGACGTATCCCGTACAACAAAAAACACATCAACAGTAAGTTCAATAAAATTGTGGACGCCCTCTTCAAGAAGTTGGGAATCGCCAAACAGCAATCGGAACTGCTCAAATACGGCAACAAGGTACAGGAATTGGCCAAAACTGAGGATAACTACGCCATTGGCAACGAACGTGTTTTTGTAAAACGTAAAATCGATGAAGTAAAATCGGAAATCCGTCAGTTGGAGAACAATCTTCAGTTTTTCTCGAATGATTCCGAGGACAATCCTTTAGTGAAAGAGGTCATCAATAAATTGGACAAGCAAAAAGAAGCCCTTCAAACTTGGAAAGAGAAAATGAAGAAGCTCAACATTCTTGAGCATAAACTCAATAAAGAGTCCGAGGAGGAAGGAAGCGAGAGCAACGAAGAGGAATAGAAATCAACTTACCGTAAAAATTAAAGGGCCGCTATAACCAACGACCCTTTAACATCTTTCCTTTCAAGGTTCGATACATTCCAGTAAATAGTTGATTAAATCCGTAGTGGTAACAATCCCCACTAATTTGCCGTTATCCACCACGGGCAATGCATGAAACTCCCTTTTTGAAAGAAAACGTGCCACATCCCCAATAGATGTTTTGGATGCTACACTTACCACATCGTTGACCATAACCTGCGGAATAGTAAACATATTATAAACAATGGTATCCACATATTCCTCGTGCTCGTCCACGGCATCCGCAAAACTGATTCGCAATAAATCCGTATAGCTCAACATCCCCACAATAGATGAGCCTTCCACAACGGGAATATGCCGAATACGATGTTTTTTAAAGAGCCGCTCAGCGGTCACCAAATCATCTTTAGTGGTAAGCGTAACCAACTTTTTGGTCATTATTTTAGAAACGGGCACACTATTTTTCATCACTTCAGTGTTTGACAATTACTAGAATGAAATTACCCCAATTCCAATTGGAAAAATATGATAATTGTCAGCTATGGTATTTGTTCATAACGCTTGGAGTATAGAACAAGTGATTTCACAATTGACCAAATACAAGTGTTCACAATCTTTTTTTGACCATACACCTCATTTTTTTGCTTTTTCTTCATTTTAGTGACACTTTTAATCACTGAATTAAGATACCATCCAACCAACCACCATGAAACACTTTTTAGTTTCCCTATTGATTTTATGCGCTGCCATTTCTGGATATTCACAAAGCTATTATGAAACCAGTTGGGTAAGTGGGGATGTAAAGTATACCGCCCTTGTTATTTTTTATGAGAAAAGCGAAGCCTTGGTGCGTGTAAAGTATTATGCCAATGGCTCAGATAAACTAGCCAGTTATGCCTGTACCTATAAAAACTTCACAAAGTCGGATGGTACCTCAGACAATTATTTGGATGGTAGTGATGCATATATTGTCCGTGGACCATCAAACTCCAGTTATAGTGCGGACAATTTTTATTTTCATGTAAAGGAAAATGGCACCTCATACGAAGCATATACAGCTGATGACAATGCTTTTGATGGAGGGGATTTCACACAATCCATGAAACCAATGCTATACTGGGTGGAATTAAATCCCACAGCAATGACCAAGGGCTATCTGGATGATTATTTCGAAGAAGACGAATCACTTTTCCAATTACTGGTCTATTTGAACAAAGGCGAAATATCCTATCCCACAGAAAACAATGCGGTCACCGTACTTGCCAATGGTGTGGACGGGGAGTCGGTTTGGGCCGCTGTGATGGACAACACCAGCAAGGCACCCTATTCAGAACAGAAAATCAAAAAATCGCATGAATTCCCTAGCGAATGGATCAAACAGCAATGGGACGAAGGTCTCAACATATCAGCTTTTGATTATGATGAAAGTAAAAATCAGTTTGTTGTTCTCATGAGCAAAGGAAATGCACTACAACCTCAATCTTGGAAAAAATCGGACACCTTCCCGAATGATTGGGTCAGTGAAAAATGGAAAGAGGGTTACTATATTACCTCCATGACAAATGGTAATGGAAATTGGTACTTGGCCATGAACAAAAACACAGGGTATCAAAACCAAAAATGGAAGACCAGCCAGGACATCCCAAGAGATTGGATTATTGACAACTGGAATGAAAACCATGCGATTACCTCTGCAACTTACGGTAATGGACTTTGGGCCTTGACCATGACCAGAGGTTCCACTCTTGGGGCACAATCGTGGAAAACGGAAACTGCATATCCCTTTGATTGGATCAAGGAACGGGCCGATAAGGGGTATTCCATTACCACAATAACTTATGGGGATGGCATGTGGCTTGTAGTCATGTCAAAAAATACCACCAATACCACGAACAGGTCCAGTAGCCAATATCGGGACATCCCAATAAATTGGATTTTGCAAAATACTTCGGATTACTAGTTCAATAGTTTACTTGGCAACATTTACCGATCGTGTCTCACGGATGACTGTAACCTTTACCTGACCCGGGTAGGTCATATCGGTCTGTATCTTTTGTGAGATTTCGAAAGACAGTTCGGCAGCCTTATCATCGTTGACCTTTTCGCTTTCCACAATTACACGAAGCTCCCTACCTGCTTGAATAGCATAGGCTTTCTGCACGCCATTGAAACCGAAGGCGATATCCTCCAAATCCTTCAAACGTTGGATGTAGGAGTCCAAAACCTGTCTTCTTGCTCCAGGTCGTGCCCCACTGATGGCATCACAAACTTGGACTATCGGGGAAATCAAAGTGGTCATCTCTATTTCATCATGGTGAGCTCCTATGGCATTACAAACCTCGCCTTTTTCACCATACTTCTGCGCCCATTGCATTCCCAAAATAGCGTGTGGTGTTTCCACTTCCACTTCTGCCATGGGCACCTTACCAATATCGTGAAGCAATCCGGCACGTTTCGCCAATTTAGGGTTAAGGCCCAATTCAGCGGCCATTACGCCGCAAAGTTTGGCAACTTCCCTTGAGTGTTGCAACAGGTTTTGTCCATAAGAGGAACGATACTTCATTCTACCTACCGCTTTGATCAACTCTGGGTGCAATCCATGGATTCCCAAATCAATTACGGTACGCTTTCCAATCTCTGCTATTTCTTCATTGATTTGCTTTTCGGTCTTTTTCACTACCTCTTCAATACGGGCAGGATGAATACGTCCATCGGTCACCAATCGGTGCAGGGACAATCGGGCGACTTCCCTTCTCACGGAATCAAAACAGGATAGGATTATGGCTTCCGGGGTATCATCGACAATGATCTCAACTCCCGTGGCAGATTCCAAAGCACGGATGTTCCTACCTTCTCTACCAATGATTCGTCCTTTGACATCATCTGACTCCAAATTGAATACGGACACACAGTTTTCCACTGCTTCCTCAGTTCCGATACGTTGGATGGTATTGACCACGATTTTTCGTGCCTCTTGCTGTGCGGTAAGCTTTGCTTCTTCCAAGGTGTTTTGAAGATAGGCCATGGCATCGCTCTTGGCGGTCTCTTTTAACGACTCCAGTAATTGTGCCTTTGCATCCTCTGCAGAAAGTCCTGAAATCACTTCCAACTGTTGGACTTGGCTCTTGTGCAACTTCTCGACCTCGGCCTGTTTTTTATCGAGTATCTCACTTTTGTACTCGACATCCTTTATTTTCTGTTGATATTGATCGTTCAGTTTTTTGTTCTTGGCCAGTTCGCTGCTCACTTGGGATTCTTTGTCCCTAGTGCGCTTTTCTGCCTCGGCAATTTTTTTGTCCTTATTGATGATAACCTTTTCATGTTCCGCCTTCAACTCCAAAAACTTCTCCTTGGCCTGAAAAATCTTATCCTTTTTGATGCCCTCACCTTCTTTCTTCGCCTCTTTAATGATATCAGCTGCATCTTTCTTTGCATTGGCAATGGTCTTGGATGCCTTTCCCTTCTCCATCATCTTGGCAATTGCGAATCCTATTGCCAGCCCTACAACGGCTGCGACAACAATTAATATGATATTATCCATGTTTGATCGTGTTTAGTTAAAAAAAAAGCCCACATCGGAAGAAGTTTTGTACAAACTCCAAAATACAGGTTTAGGGCTAACAGACTGATCAAGGATCCCTATACAAGTAGGGCCTGCTTTTACAGCCTAAACTCACCCTTTCTAATTATATTAGTGTTGAGTTTGTCAAAAATTAATTACCAATGTGGGCAGTAACAATATTTTATTTAAAAGAACTTATTCCCCAATTTTGGAATGAACCAATTCGTCCAATGCCCTTAGTCGCTGCATGGCAGCCTCAGCATTTTCCGAACGATCTATTCCACCTTGCTCAATTTTGGAAGCAAATTGTAAGGCACACATGGCCAATACATCCTGCTTGTCCCGAACGGCATAGTTTTGCTCAAACTTTTTTGCCAGATTTTCTATGTTCTTGGCTGCTTTGCGCAACCCTTCCTCTTGCTTGGGGTCAATCGTCAAAGGATATACCCTATCAGCAATGGAAAGCTTTATTTTGAGCTTCTCGTCCATAATCTCGGTACCAGTTAATCCGCCAACTTGGCTATGCAAACATCAAGTTCGCGAATCAATGTATTTATCTTGAGCTTAGCTTCTGTTTTACTAGTATTACTACCCAGCATCGTATTTGCCATTTTCAGGGAATCGTATTTCTCCTCCCATTCGCTGAGCGCTTTCAGCTGAATTTCGTTTTCTTCCTTTTGGACTTCCAATTCCTGTTTTAACTTGGCATTGAGTTGGTGCAACAGCTCCATTTTGTGCAGCAGTTTGCTCACCTTGTTCTCCAAAGAATCCACAATCTCAACAAGTTCGCTCATATATGCAAACAACAATACGTATTACACAAAGTTAACCAACCTCGTACAACCTCGCAATACTTTTAAGATTTATTCTTAAAGCGTAGCTTGAAGTCTTTCGGTTCTCTTAAATCCTTTTCTCAAAACAAAACATTGGTTACTTTCGTAAGGAATTATTGAATTTTTATATGCGCAGCAACTTTTTATTGGCCCTATTTTTTATTGCATTCCAACTATCCGCCCAAAAAAAATATCCCCAAGATGCTTTTCGTTCCCCTTTGGATATTCCTTTGGTTCTGGCTGGAACTTTCGGCGAACTTCGGTCCAACCATTTTCACTCGGGAATGGACATCAAAACACAACAACGGGAAGGACTGCCCGTATTTGCCATAGGCGATGGAACAGTAACGCGCATCAAGGTTTCTCTTTGGGGGTATGGCAAGGCACTTTATGTGGCCCATCCCAACGGATACACCTCAGTATATGCCCACCTGCAAAAATTTGGGCCAGAAATAGAGGAATACGTTAAAAAAGTTCAGTACCAAAAGCAATCCTACGAAGTGGAAATGTTCCCTGATTATGGCGAACTCAAAGTAAACAAAGGCAATACCATTGCCTATTCGGGCAACACAGGCGGTTCGGCAGGACCCCACCTTCATTTTGAAATACGCAACAGTGTAAATAGTAAACCCACGAATCCTCTACTTTATGGGTACGAGGTCCGGGATGCCACCGACCCAACTTTGCTGGGGCTCTATGGATATCCGTTATCCGAGAATGCCTTGATCAATCAAAGCGCCAAAAAAATCCAACTGAATTACACCAGACAATCAGATGGTTCTTTTTTGGCAGATAAAGTAATCGCTTCTGGAACCATAGGTTTCGGCATCAACACTTTTGACCGTTTAGATATGGCAGCCAACAAAAATGGGGTGTACGCCATCAAGCAATCTGTGAACGGCAGAACTTATTCCGAGTTTGATTTTGAGACTTTCTCCTTTGGAGAAACCCGATACATCAACACCCTTATTGATTATGCTCATTTTTACGACCACAGACAACGTATCCAAAAGTGCTTTAAAGAACCGTACAACCATTTGAGCATTTACAAATCACTTTACAACGATGGAAAAATAAAAGTGGAAGAAGGGATGTCCTACAACGTGGAATTGCTCATTTCGGATTTGGAGGGCAACACCACAAAATTGATTATTCCAATAGAAGGAAAACGGGAAGAGGAAAAAATCGCCAAGGATGACATGACCACCGAAAATTTTGTCGTTGCCACTAAACCCAACAATTTTGACTTGGGGGCTGCCAAAGTGTATTTTCCCGCCAGCACCTTTTATGAAGATTTTTTCATCAATCTGGAAAAAGGGAACGACACCATCACGATACACAATAATAGCATAGCCGCCCATCGAAATTTCACCATTAGCTTTGACCCTTCAAAATACTCGGCGGAAGACAGAAAACAATTGTTCATAGCCCACTTGGACAGCAAAATGCGGCCTTCCTACTCCAAAACCTACAAACGGGACGGCTCCTTTACCACCCGAACCCGCACATTGGGCACATACACCTTGGTAAAGGACAGCGTGGCACCCCAGATAGGACCAAAGAACTTTAAGGAAAAGCAATGGTTGAGCAATTACAACTACCTCAGTCTTTCCATTTCGGACGACTTGAGCGGTATTGATTCCTATTCCGCCACCTTGAACGGAAAATGGATTTTGATGGAGTACGAACCAAAGACCAATACGATAACCTATGATTTTGATGACAACGTGACCGATGAAACAGAATGTGAACTTAAAGTTACGGTTACGGACAATGTGGGCAACTCCACCACCTATACAAGCACTTTTTTCAGGAAATAGCATTACTTTTGCACACGGAAAACCAGCCTGGCCAATATACGGCCTGTTTTTTGTATAATCCTAAGAATCAATCATTCCAAAACAACCTTAGCCATAGACCATAAGTGTTGAATTAAAATTTGATTAATGAAAAAAATCGTCTTTGTTTTTGTTCTTCTCACCTCTGCCCTAGTAATGGCCCAAAAGAACATTTATGAGAGCATAAGGTTTGATGAGTATACCGAGCACCACGAAATATTGGCAATCATACCCTTTATCGCACATTTGGAACTGAAAAAATCCGTGGACCACGATGACCTGAGTGTTTTGGCGAAAAAGGAAGGTTACGCAGTTCAGAATGCATTGGAAACCTATTTTTCCAGACGGAAAAAGCGAAAAAAGTTCAACGTGGATTTCCAGAACATCATGAACACCAACGCTATTTTAACGCAAAACAATATCAACTACGATAATATTGACACCTACACCACACAGGAATTGTGCAAAATTCTGGAGGTGGATGGGATTATCAGCGGCAACCTTAACCTCAACATTTTACTTTCCGAAGGGGTACCCACTGATTTCAGTATTCTGGATTATTTTAGTGGCAATGCCAACTATGGCCGAATCGGTGTAAAAATAAGCGATGGCGATACCGGAAAACTTCTTTGGAAGTACGAGAACGAAATTTCCAAGAAAACAGGTAAAAACACCACGGAACTCATCGATAAGATGATGAAGACCGCATCCAGAAAGTTTCCTTATGATAGGGAAAAAAGAAGGAACAGAAATTAATCAACTGTTCGCAAATTCCTTCAAGACCTCAACGGCATAGTCCAGCTCTTCCTTGGTATTGTACATGGAAAAAGAAAAGCGCAGACTGGGCTTCTCCAATTCCTCTCCTGTCAAAATCTCGTTGAGCACATGCGATCCTTGGTTGCTCCCTGATTGACAAGCACTTCCTTTGGAACAGGCAATTCCCTTCATGTCCAAATGGAACAACAGCATCAAGCCTTTCTGTTTGTCAAAAGGTAAACGAATATTGGCCAAGGTATAGGTGCTCTTCTCCAAATTACCCGAAAGCCCATTGCATTCCGCCCCTGGAATTTCCTCCAGGACCCTATCCACAAAATACTCTTTAAGCTCCTTGACAGCTTTTGTCTCTTCATCCAAATGCTCATAGGCCCTTACAAAAGCTTCCTCTAACCCAACAATGTTATGGAAAGGTTCGGTACCCGCCCTAAAGCCTCTTTCTTGTGCACCACCGACAATCAATGGCTTTAATCCGGAATTTTTGCGAATGAAAGCAAACCCGATTCCTTTAGGGCCGTGAAATTTATGGGCGGCCGCTGTCATGAAATCAACATTTACGGCTTGCACGTCCCAAGGATAGTGTCCTATGGATTGGACTGTATCGGAATGGAAAAGTGCGCCATTTGCTTTGCAAAACTCCCCAACCGCAGCAATATCGGTAATGTTCCCAATCTCGTTGTTCACGTGCATCAGGCTTACCAACTTTTTGGAATCGTCCTTCTTGAGCAATTCCTCCAAATGTTTAAGATCAGGATTACCTTGTTCGTCCAAATTCACATACCAAAGATTGATATTGTACTCTTTCTCAAGCTCCTCAACGGTATGCAATACAGCGTGATGCTCAATTTTGGATGTGATAATGGCCTCAATTCCCAAATCCCTCACAGCACAACGTAAAATCATGTTATCAGCCTCAGTTCCACCAGAAGTAAAGATGATTTCGGAAGGTTGTGCATTCAAAGTTTTGGCGATGGTTTTCCTTGCTTGTTCCACGGCGGTCTTGGCCGACCTTCCAAAACTATGGGTGGAAGATGGGTTACCGTAATGCTCTGCCAAAGCTTGTTGCATTCGTTCAATCACTTCTTGTCTTACCTGCGTAGTTGCAGCGTTGTCCAGATAGACTTTTTGCATTTTTGGGTCACTTTTTAACAGGTGCAAAAGTACGTGAAATAAAGTTAATTTCTTTTAAACTATCTCTAAGGATTAGGGTATTAAAATGGATTTGCTTTAAATTTGGCACATGAGAAAAATTATCCTTTCAGTTTTTGTTTTGGGCACCATCTTTTCTTGCAGTGATGGCGACCTGCAGATAGAGACCATCGACTTTGACAGTGTTTCCCTTCAGTATTGCTCCAATCCCGTGAGAAACGCAAAAAATCTGATGTTCAAAATAAATGAAAGCGAAGCCCTGATTTTAGAATTGCAAAACGGTGCCTTGAACAATGGCGTTGTCGGGGATACCATAATCACGGAAAGTACGGTTCCCAATCAATCCCAAATCACATACAGGGTGTTCTCCGATGCTGTGGACGACGATTATTTCTGCGATGATATTCCCGTGGTGGACCCAACCGTAATCCAAGAAGTCGTAGCGGAAGACGGATTGGTAATCATTGAGACCATGCTCGCTGAAAGCGATAGTACCCTTTTTGCACACAGCATTAGCCTTAGCGGGATTTCATTTGTTACCGGAAATGGAGAGCGTATTACCAACTTGGCCATAAGCGAGTTTGGTGAAGTAACCACCGACGTCCCCAACTAACCATTCTGATAAATATAGACTTCAGTAGCTCCCAATCCATACTTTTGGTAATCGGCATCATAGAATTTCACATTATCATACCGATTGAACAGGTAGCGTAGTTCTTCTTTCAGGACACCTTCGCCCACTCCGTGGATGAACACCACTTTTTGGATGCGTTTTCGTATAGCAAAATCCAATTGCCTCTTTGCCGTATCCAATTGAATGTTGAGCATATCAAAATTGCTCATGCCCTTACTGGATTTCACTAGTTGGTGTATATGCAGATCCACTTCCATTTTTGGGGCACTTCTTTCTTTGGGTTTTATGGTCGGTGCCTTTCTTTTTTTAGGGATTTCCTTTTCTTTTTTGATTTGGGACACTTCGTAATTGCTAACAGAAATATCCCCCTCTATTTTGACAAGATCATCAGCAGAAAAATGCATCGGGAAGCCATCATCAGTAATCAGGGTTATCCCATCCCCGTCCACTTTTTGTACAATGCCCGAAATGGCTTCGTCCAATACTTCTGCCCTATCCCCTACTGAAAATTTGCCCATAATCGATTTCTAAGGTAAAAATGATGTAAATATTAAACCCGAATACAAAAATAATAGTATTTTCGGGCTCGTACAGACTATGATGCACCCAACACTGACCATATCTGCAATTAATTTAGAAGATTATATGCTTCCGTGCCTCAACAAGCAACTTCTGGGAATAGACTGCCCAGGATGTGGCTTACAGCGCTCTGTGGATTTGTTGTTGCACGGTGAGTTTGTTGCTGCTTTTCAAATGTATCCAGCTATTTATCCCATATTAATGCTCCTTGCGTTTTTGGTAACAAGTAGCTTTACAACAATCAAATATTCCCAGAAAATAAAAATGGCTCTTGTAGTAATGACTGCTGGTACCATCATAATAAGTTACATCCTAAAAATGAACAACCTTTTTAATTAAAAACTTAAAATTATGGAACAACAAAAACTTCCAAACGCTACCCTGATAATGGTATTCGGCATCATTTCGATTGTAACGTGTTGCTGCTACGGTGTCATCGGGCTTATTTTCGGAATCATTGCTTTAATCTTGGCCAACAAAGCATTGAAACTGTATGCTGAAAATCCAGAAATGTACGAAGGTGTCCAAACTGTGAAAACAGGTAGAATACTTGCCATCATTGGACTTGTACTGAATATCTTAGCTCTTGCATATATGATTTGGGCCATTTCTTACTTTGGATGGGACACCCTTCAAGATCCGCAGAAAATGCAAGAAATTCTTGAACAATATCAATAAGAAAATCTTATGAGCCAACAACCCTTACCTGGGGCAAGCACCGTGTTGACAATGGGGATTCTCTCCATTGTCGGCACTTTGATATGCTGCGGTCCTTTTGGTGCCATTTTTAGTATTATCGGATTGGTAAAAGCTAAGACCACCACACAATTGTACCAAACAAGCCCAGAAAGTTATACCGATTTCAGCAATGTGAAAACAGGTAAAATATTATCCTACATTGGATTGGCCTTATCATTGGTCTATTTGGTGCTCTTTATCCTTTATTTTGGATTTATAGTAGCCATGATCACAACAGGAGAATTGGGTGGCGAATTTTAATTCGCCACTTCACTTATAAATTTAAGGCGGTACAAACGAAGTTCTTCATCCTCGTAGTCGCCTTCGAATTCTTCTACGGCTGCAGAGATGGAATCGGTTTCGGCCTCCAAGAAATAATCGTGGATTTCCTCTTGTTGATCCTCATCCAAGATTTCATCAATCCAATAGCCAATGTTCAGCTTGGTTCCACTGAACACGATTTGCTCCATCTCCTTGATTAGCTCTGGCAACTCCAACCCTTTGGCGGAAGCAATATCATCCAATGCCAATTTCCTGTCCACACTTTGAATCACATACAACTTTAAGCCTGAATTGGCCCCTGTACTTTTTACCACAAGGTCATCCGGCCTTGTAATATCGTTTTCTTCCACGTATTTGGAAATCAAATCCACAAAGGCTTTTCCATATTTTTTGGCCTTGCCCTCTCCAACACCTTGAATATTGAGAAGTTCCTGCATGGTCACAGGGTATTTTAGGGACATATCCTCCAATGATGGGTCTTGGAAAACCACAAAAGGTGGCACCTCTCGCTTTTGAGCCTCTTTTCTTCTGAGGTCACTCAGCAATTTCAATAAGTTTTCGTCCGCTACAGCTCCATTGGATTTCTCTGCGACCACAATATTTCCCGAATCATCTTTGGAGTAGACATGATCCTTGGTCATCATAAAGGACTCTGGGTTTTCGAGGTATTTTCTTCCCTCTTCGGTCAGATGGAGGATTCCGTAGCGTTCGATTTCCTTTTTGAGGAGGCCAGCAACCAAAACCTGTCGCGTCAATGCCATCCAAAATTCCTTATCCTTGTCCTTACCTATCCCAAAAAAGGGTTTTTCATCAGTTTTATGGGAAGATATCATGGCATTGGTCTTACCCACCAAAACCCTGACAATTTCCTTGGTTTTGAATTTTTCCATGGTATCCCGCACCACACTCAAAAGCTTGACCACATCTTCCTTGGCCTCTTCCTTAGGTTTAGGGTTTCTGGAATTATCGTCCATATCGGCCCCTTCGCCGTTTTTATCATCAAAATCTTCCCCGAAATAGTGCAATATGAATTTTCTACGGGAAATGGATGTCTCGGCATAGGCCACTATTTCCTGCAACAGTGCATTCCCAATCTCTTGCTCGGCCACGGGTTTCCCAGACATGAACTTCTCCAGCTTTTCCACATCTTTGTAGGCGTAGTAGGCCAAACAATGCCCTTCGCCCCCATCACGACCGGCTCGTCCAGTTTCCTGATAGTAACTTTCGATACTTTTCGGAATATCGTGATGGATCACAAAACGAACATCGGGTTTATCGATTCCCATACCAAAGGCAATGGTGGCCACAACCACATCCACCTCTTCCATCAGAAACATATCCTGATACTTGGAACGGGTCTTCGCATCGAAGCCAGCATGATAGGGAACGGCACTTACTCCGTTAACTTGAAGTACTTGGGCCAGTTCTTCGACCCTTTTTCTGCTCAAACAATATATGATTCCGGATTTTCCTTGATTTTGTTTTACAAAACGGATGATGTCCGCATCAACATCCTTGGTCTTGGGACGTACCTCGTAAAATAGATTGGGCCTGTTAAAGGACGCCTTGAAAACCTTGGCATCCGTCATCCCCAAATTTTTAATGATATCCTCCTGCACCTTGGGCGTAGCGGTTGCCGTGAGCCCTATAATCGGAATATTCTCCCCTAATCTGTTGATGATGCCACGAAGATTTCTATACTCGGGCCTGAAATCGTGTCCCCATTCCGAAATACAGTGTGCCTCATCCACCGCTACAAAGGAAAGCTTGATACCTTTTAGAAAATCAACGTTTTCTTCCTTGGTCAGGGATTCCGGAGCTACGTAAAGTAACTTGGTGACACCATTGGTAATATCCTCTTTTACCTGTTTTACCTCTGTTTTGGTCAAGGAAGAGTTCAAGACATGGGCAATACCATGCTGTTCAGAAATGCCACGAATGGCATCCACTTGATTCTTCATTAGGGCTATCAGTGGGGAAACAACAATCGCAGTTCCTTCTTTCATAAGGGCGGGCAATTGATAGCAAAGGGATTTCCCCCCGCCCGTCGGCATGATCACAAAGGTATCGTTGTCGTTGAGTATATTCTGGATCACACCTTCCTGTAACCCTTTGAACTTTGAGAAACCAAAATATTTTTTGAGCGAGGAATGCAAATCAGTGTTCGTTAGGCTCATTTCCGCATTTTTCAATTAATAACAAGCAGCCTAAAAGGCAGTTGAAGCTTTTATTTTAACCAATCAATTACAGAAGAATCTATTCTCACTTCCATAATAGTCTGTAAAAGATAGTTTGATTAGTTTTGTAATCTTAAATATAAGACATTCTTTTAGGAATACAATCAGTTAATCAGTTTATTACTTATAATACTTTGAGCGACATTAAGTCAATTTTAAACATAGCAAAACGGACCCTCGAGATCGAGAGCAAGGCCGTAGCGAATTTGATCGGTCTTTTGGACAACCAATTTGCACATGCAGTGCAACACATTTTAGAATCCGACGGAAGAGTCATTGTTTCCGGTGTCGGAAAGAGTGCCATAGTGGCCTCCAAAATTGTGGCAACATTGAACTCAACGGGGACGCCGGCCATATTTATGCATGCTGGTGATGCCATTCATGGCGACTTGGGCACCATTCAACAAAGCGATGTGGTCATCTGTTTATCACAGAGCGGGAACACCCCAGAGATCAAAGCTTTGCTTCCATTGATCAAAGTGGGCAACCACAAGCTTATCGGTATCACTGGGAACATGGACTCCGTATTGGCCAAGCAGGCCGATTTTGTTCTGAACACCTACGTGGAAAAAGAAGCATGCCCCAATAATTTGGCACCTACCACCAGTACATCGGCACAAATGTCCATGGGCGATGCACTTGCCATTTGCCTTTTGGAACTAAAGGGATTCAGCAGTTCGGATTTTGCCAAGTACCACCCCGGTGGCGCTTTGGGAAAGAAACTATATTTGCGTGTCGCCGACATTGTGGTGAACAATCAAAAGCCGCAAGTGGATATCAATGCCAAGGTAAAGGACGTGATCATTGAGATATCCGAGAAAATGCTGGGCGTTACCGCTGTACTGGACAAAGACAAAGTTGTGGGTATTGTAACCGACGGCGATGTGCGAAGAATGTTGAGCAAATACGATAATATCAGTGGACTTACCGCAAAGGACATTATGACCTCCAACCCCAAGACAATAGATGTGGACACGTTGGCCGTAAAGGCACTAAAGCTGTTGCAGGAAAAGAGCATATCCCAGTTATTGGCATTTGATGGCGATACCTACGCGGGCGTGGTCCACATCCATAACCTTATAAACGAGGGAATCCTATAATGGCTAAAAAAGAGAAAAAAAATCCAGATGAAATGTCCTTTTTGGACCATTTGGAAGAATTACGTTGGCATTTGGTACGCTCCACGTTGGCAGTTGTGATCATTGCCTGTATGGCCTTTGTATTCAGGGGCTTTATTTTTGATACGATATTGTTCGGTCCCAAGAACATGGACTTCCCTACTTATCAGTTCTTTTGCAACATTGGGAAGTTCTTCGGGGTGGATTCCGAATTTTGTGGTGATACAATCCCGTTTACCATTCAGAGCAGATTGATGGCAGGACAGTTTTCCGCACATATCTGGACCTCCATTTGGGCAGGTGTCATTCTTGGGTTCCCCTATATTTTGTGGGAATTGTGGAAGTTCATCAGTCCAGGGCTTTATGAAAACGAAAGAAAACATTCCAAAGGGTTCATCATTACAGCCTCGGGCTTGTTCTTCCTTGGTGTACTTTTCGGATATTACATCGTTGCCCCATTATCCATCAACTTTTTGGGATCGTACCAAGTAAGTAAGGAAGTATTGAATGAAATCGACCTAGCTTCCTATATCGGAACCGTAAGGGCTTCCGTAATCGCCTGCGGTATCATGTTTGAATTGCCCATTGTTATTTTCTTTTTGACCAAAGTCGGGTTGGTAACTCCAGAAATCTTGAAGAAATACAGAAAAATAGCATTGGTGATCATTCTGATACTATCCGCAATCATTACACCTCCGGATATAACCAGTCAAATCATTGTCTGTATACCCGTACTTATTTTATATCAGGTAAGTATTTTTATTTCTAGAATGGTGGTTAGAAAAGAAGAAAGAAAAGAGAAAGCAAGAAAAAATGCCTAATAAAGTAGAAGAGTTCAATGCCTATCGTGCCAAGATGAACGATAAGCTGCTTGCTGAGAACAACAAGCTGATCAAACGCATATTCAATCTGGACACCAATGCTTTCATGGAAGGCGCCCTGGATGTCAAGACCAAGGAATTGTTGGGATTGGTAGCCTCTGCGGTGCTACGCTGCGATGACTGTGTAAAATACCATCTGGAAAGTTGCAAGAAAGCAGGCGCCAATAAAGAAGAGGTAATGGAGACCCTTGGCATAGCCACTTTAGTGGGAGGAACCATAGTAATCCCCCACTTGCGTCGCGCCTATGAGTATTGGGAGGATTTGGAAGAAAGCTAAGCTTAAAAAAATCCAAAAGACCATACGCTAGACCAAGAATATGTTTAGTTTTGGCAAATTCCTATGAAGCTACGCGCAGAAAATATAATGAAGGCCTACCGTGGCCGAAAAGTTGTTAAAGGCATTTCCCTCGAGGTCAATCAAGGTGAAATCGTTGGGCTGTTAGGTCCCAATGGAGCCGGAAAGACCACGTCTTTTTATATGATCGTTGGTTTAATCAAGCCCAATGGCGGTAATATTTACTTGGACGGCACCGATATTACCAGCTTCCCTATGTACAAAAGGGCACAGCACGGTATCGGTTATTTGGCACAAGAAGCATCCGTCTTCCGAAAATTGAGCATTGAGAAAAACATCTTGAGCGTGCTACAGCTCACCAATTTGAGCAAAAAGGAGCAGCACATGAAGATGGAGTCCCTGATTGATGAGTTCGGTTTGGGGCATATCCGCAAAAACCGAGGTGATTTGCTATCCGGAGGTGAACGTCGACGCACCGAGATTGCCCGAGCCTTGGCCACCGACCCTAAGTTCATTTTGTTGGACGAACCCTTTGCAGGGGTTGACCCCGTAGCGGTGGAGGACATTCAGCGTATTGTGGCCCAGTTGAAGAACAAAAACATCGGTATTTTGATTACCGACCACAACGTGCAGGAAACCTTGGCCATAACTGAACGCTCCTACCTTATGTTTGAAGGTGGCATCTTAAAAGCAGGCATCCCAGAGGAACTTGCCGTGGACGAAATGGTAAGAAAAGTGTACTTGGGACAAAACTTTGAGCTACGTAAAAAGAAACTTGACTTTTAGTTAGACGTAGCTGTGTCCAATATTTTAATGTCAGAGAATACATTCCCGTTCTCTCCCATTCCCTCTATCACAACCTTTAATTTGTCATAACCGTAGTTGGGGATTTTAAATTTATAGCTGTTATTCTTATCTATCCATACCAATGGCTCCCAATGAATCAACCCGAAGTTCTCAAAAGCCAAATCCCTAAATGAAGTAAACTCTGGGTTATAAAATTCCTTTTGCTTCTCGAACCCCTTGTCCACTTTAAATACAAAAGATTTTCCAGCTATAAAATCTTGGCCCGGTGAGAGATTTAATTCCTTCCCTCGTCTTGTAAAAATATATATCGTTTCCTTGAAAGCCGATCTTGCACCCATATACCTGGATAATTTATCTATATAAAAGCTTTCCACCTGTGTTAAGGGCATCTTGTAAAGTACATCCAAATTCAGTTGCAAGACATCATCCAAAAAAACATTAACCCCAGCACCGCGCCGTGATCTTATTTTGACCCTGCTAATGAATTCATTGCTGCCGCCATCGTATGCCTGAAGTTCTTCCAATACCTCATAGCCTTTAGATCTTAATAGCTCTCCAAAAGTATTAAACGTTGAGGCTAATTCTTTATCTACGACTGTAATTTTATTTGCCAAATATCTAGGAACCCGCAAATTATTTCTTGCTTCTTTCTCTATTTTACGTTGCTCAGTAACAGTAATATTATCTAAAGCAATGACCGTCCCCTCTGTGCTTAATTCAGGTAATTCAAAATCATTATTATCTCCATATACGATACTATTGACCCTGTCAAACATATTTACCTTCTCATAGCTGGAAACATCTATTTCCTCCTCGAGAAAATAGGCGTTTGATAAACGGGCGTACATATTCAGTTTGGATAATTTTCCCCGACTATTCTTCTTGGAGAAGAAAATACTTTCCCCATTAATTGGGTAGAAATTGGTTACCAAAAATTTACGTTGGCCGGATGATAACTTTATTTCTGTTGGCTCATGCTCAATCGATTTGTGGATTAAAATATTGTCTTTCTTCAAATCTTCATTTAAAAAACCATATAGGTTCAATCCATATATAGGGTTATGCGTCGTTTTAAACTCCTCTCCATTCACTATCTCATGCCAATTATACCTGCTCCAACCTTGAGTAAGCAAAAGTAGATCCATCTCATACTTTTTCTGACTGTTGACATCTCTGAAATAATAGCCAGCATTATCGATAGCACCCTTTACATACGGTCTAAGGTAAAATTGTTCGTATATATCACTCCTCCCACCATAAACCTTTGTGTTTACCGGTAAAACCGACACACTAAGACCCATAGCCTGTTGAGCTTTAGAGTTTATTGTGATTTCCAAATCGTCATTTGATTGTATAGCGTAATCTATATCGGTTTCAACTCTATTCCTCCCTATCCCTTTCCACACAAAGAATTGTCTCTCTTCTATGGGGCTGCCTTTTTCGTCAAATAAGGTAAGGATATTCACACCCTTCATCAATTTGGTCTTATCAAAATAGGTTGTATATCTTTTAGAGTTTTTTGATAACAAGATTGGTTTGGATATGACTTCTCCATCCTTGTGCAAAACCAAATTGGTTTTAACTTCCCCGTCCTCCAATGCTAAATCATTGGCTTGAACTTCTACCAAAACTTGATTCTTATAAGGATTGTCCAACACATTTAGATTGATTCCTTTGGGATAAATCATAGGTACTCTCATACGAACTTCATCTCCAGAAGGCATTTTAACTTTGGTGAAATAAATAACATCCAAATCAGGTGTGATTTCAAATTTACCTAGACCACGGCTATTGGTTTCTGTCAATGCTACTTGTTTCCCTAGCTCATCAACAATTTTAATATTCTTCAACTGCAAAGGCCTATTCATATGGTCAAGGGCTTTGACTCCCACGATATTTTTTATACCAGCTACCAGATTACCTCCCTCAGGTAGAAACTGAAAATCAATTTTTTCCAAATGTTGTGAACTCCCTTTGACTTGAAAGTCTGATTTAACCACCAAAAATTCTTTTAAGAATGAATTTCCGTCATTGAAATTTCTCATCCAATTGGTTTTTGCTTTCAAAAAATAACGCCCGTCAGCAAAAGTTGAATCTACTTTTACACTTCCCTTAAAATAGCCATCATTTAAATAATAAAGCTGTTCCTTTTTTAAGACACCCGTACTATCATATACCCCTACATTGATTGTTTTTGAAATTTTTGATGGTTTAGCGTTTTTTTGATCGTACAGGTAACCTTTGAACCATATTTCTTCCTCTGGAAGAAATATATCCTTACTCACATGTAGGTACACTACCTCTCTAGGTGCTTGAAAATATTCTTGGCAACTATCTTCTATTTGGTTTTGGGCCTTCAGTAAATTAATGGTCATCAATAGCGACAATACGCATAGTAATGATTTGTGTTTTAGCATCATGCATGGTTTAATGGTTTT
The DNA here is from genome assembly GCF_029193885.1 of Flagellimonas yonaguniensis. Lineage (GTDB taxonomy): Bacteria > Bacteroidota > Bacteroidia > Flavobacteriales > Flavobacteriaceae > Flagellimonas > Flagellimonas yonaguniensis. The sequence goes on from NZ_JARFVB010000003.1 coordinate 104,815, forward strand.
TTCGGGGAACACCTGCTTTTCTAAAGATACATAAATATACCCGTTGTACGTTTTTTCTTGTATTTGGCACCAATTTTAAAGAAGACCAACATCACTTATTCCAAAAGAAACGATTTCAAAAAACGCAACGGTAATGAGTGAATGAATGAATTGAAAGCGATATGACGATAACTGTAAGGACCAGATGGAAAAAATTTGAACTATAAGCCCCCCTTGTTTTTCTTTTTTAGCTCAACCTGAATGGATGGCGACAACCGTTTCAGGTGTTCAATAAAGTTCATTTTATCTTTCGGAGAAATAACGGTGCTGCTGTATTTCCCATAATAAACTTCCAAACGATCAAGAGAGGCTGCCGGGGAACTTAGCGGATTGTTTGACTCAACTATCCTTGTGATATCTTTAATGGGAACACTCTTTTTAATGAAAAAAAAGGTGGTTACTGTCAAAACATCATCGGTAACTTCATAAGAAATCGAGAAAAATAGAGCTACAAAAGCGAACATGATTCCAAACTGGACAATTACCTCCGTCAAACTGCTTTTCTCAAAAGAGACAACAATTCCTATCCCAAAAATCAAAATAAAGGGAATAAGCAACTCCAATCCTACCTTGGATGGATAAACAACACTGTTGGTAGTACCTTCCTGTTTAAAGTTATTCGGCTTTTCCATTCCCATTGATTAAAGACATCAAAATATAAGCAAAAATAATAACAGGTATTGCTAAAAAGCGCAAGGTCAAAAGCAATACCAGGCTACCAATAATAAATAAATAACGGATTCCATTATCCTTAAAGCTCCAATTCTTAAACTTTAAAGCGAATAGTTTAATGGGAGAATTCAATAAATACGAACTCAAAACCGTCAAAATGACCAAAAACCAAGGGTTTAGGATGATGTTGTTCAATACTTCATTGTTGTGGTACAGGAGAATCATGGGCAACGACAGGATCAAAAGCGCATTTGCTGGTGTTGGCAATCCCACAAAAGAAGATACTTGATCCTCGTCCACATTGAACTTGGCCAATCTATAGGCCGAAGCCAACGTAATGGCAAAGCCAACAAAAGGCAACAATGTAAGCTCAGTATCGTGTCCAATAAAACCTAAGTTCCATCCACCCCTTTCCGCCATGCTCAGCAACTGGAACATAACCACACCCGGTACCAGACCGCTCGTAATCACATCGGCCAACGAATCCAATTGGATTCCAATCTCGCTTTGCACATTTAAAGCACGCGCCACCAAACCATCAAAAAAATCAAAGAAAATCCCGATGAACACAAAAAGCGCAGCCCACTCCAAATGATTGAGTACCGCAAATACCGTGGCAATACAACCACTTAAGACATTGAGCAGGGTTAAAAAATTTGGAATATAGGACTTCATGCAACTAAGATTTCCGTAAAAATAAAGGAAAAATTAAACTGTGTGCAACGGATGGTAGGTCGAGTCGTTTTTATTCTGATATTTGTCCTGATAAAAATCAGAATGAGACGAAAGCCCCATCTATTATTTTTTTGCTTCATTATCGGGAACTTTCTTTTTTCCCAAGCCCCACATCTCACGGAAAACTCTAAAGTAAGCTTGCTTACCTGTGCTGCGGGCGACGAGCTTTATTCCGCCTTCGGCCATAGTGCGTTCCGTGTACAAGACCCCGCACTGGGCATTGATGTCGTCTACAACTATGGCACTTTCGACTTCAACCAGCCTAATTTCTATTTGAATTTCACGAAAGGAAAGATGATCTATTCCCTTTCCCGTAGAAATTTTGAGGGTTTCCTGTACGAGTACGAATTGGAAAAAAGATGGGTAAAAGAACAGATTCTGGACCTCAATCTGAAACAACGCAACCAGTTTCTCGCTTTTTTTGAAGAAAACTATCTCCCTGAAAACAGGGATTATCTCTACGACCCCTTACTGAACAACTGCTCCAGTATTACAGGCGATATTTTAAAAGAACAATTTGGCAATGCCATCGTTTTTGATGGTTCACATCTTGAGAAACAATATACGTTCCGACAACTGGTGCGTCAATTTATGGATGTAAATACATGGTCCATGTTCGGAATCGATTTAGCCTTTGGTTCGCCAGTGGACAGAAAGGCTACTGTACAGGAGCACATGTTTTTGCCCTATTATGCGATGGAGCAACTGCGAAACACTACTTTGAACGGAAAATCTTTGGTAAAACGGGAGCGCACCATTTTGGATTACAGTGAACATACCCAAAAAGGCTTTTTCCCCCTCTCTCCTTTATTTTGGTTTTTGATGTTGATGGCTTTTACGGCCATCATCACGTATTTTGATTACATACACAAAGCGCGTAGTCGTTGGTTGGACTTTTCACTATTATTTATAACAGGATTGGCAGGCACTTTTTTATTCTTGCTTTGGGTAGCGGCCGACCACACTTCCACCCCAAATAATTTCAATGTTTTATGGGCATTCCCAGTAAATGCAATTGTTGCCTTTGCTTTGCTGTTCCAAGATAAAGTGCCACAATGGGCACCAAAATATCTGTGGGCAGCTTTGGGACTGATGGCCATCGTGCTTTTACTTTGGATAATTAAGGTCCAGATTTTTTCTCCTGTGCTTATTCCGTTACTTTTGACGCTGGCTATTCGATACCTGTACATCATCAGGTATTCCAAGTTATAAGTTGGCCCATAAACAACACCCATGAACTTATTAACGGTCGAAAACATATCAAAATCGTATGGGGAGCTAGTGCTCTTCTCCGATATTTCCTTTGGAATCAACAAAGACCAAAAGATAGCCCTCATTGCCAAAAACGGAAGCGGCAAAACCTCCATTCTCAACATTATGTCAGGAAAGGACACTTCTGAAACTGGCCAAGTGACCACACGCAAGGGCATCAAAATTTCATTTTTGGAACAAGAACCCGACCTCAACCCGAATTTGACCATCGAGGAGACCATTTTTACCACAGACAATGAAATCCTGAAGGTAATCGCCAACTACGAAAAAGCGGTTGAGAATCCAGAGAACACGGAACAATACCAAAAGGCTTTCGAGGCCATGGAACGACTCAACGCATGGGATTTTGAGACACAGTACAAACAAATACTTTTCCAATTACAGCTTTCCAAGCTCGATGCGAAGGTCAGTACACTCTCGGGAGGACAAAAGAAACGTTTGGCCTTGGCCAATGCGCTACTCAACAAGCCAGATTTGTTGATTCTGGATGAACCCACCAACCATTTGGACCTTGAAATGATCGAGTGGCTGGAAGCATACTTTGCCAAGGAAAGCATTACCCTTTTCATGGTAACGCACGACCGTTATTTTTTGGATAGGGTCTGTAATGAGATATTGGAGTTGGACAACAACCAACTATACACCTACAAGGGCAATTATTCCTATTACCTGAACGAAAAAGAGGCCCGATTGGAACGTGAGGCCGTAGAGCAGCAAAAGACCAAAATGCTGTACAAAAAAGAGTTGGATTGGATGCGCAGACAACCCAAGGCCCGTACCACAAAATCCAAATCTCGCATTGATGACTTTGCCGAGATAAAAAAGCGTGCCCATCAAAGACGGCAAGAGCACGAGGTGCAGTTGGAACTGAACATGGAACGCTTGGGCAGCAAGATTTTGGAGCTTCACAATATCTCAAAATCCTATGGGGACAAAACCATCTTGGACAAGTTCGATTACAACTTTACCAAAGGTGAACGTGTGGGCATTATCGGAAAAAACGGAACGGGAAAATCCACTTTTTTGAACATCATCACTGAACGAGAAAATGTGGAAGGTGGAAAGGTAGTGGTCGGCGATACCGTAAAATTTGGCTACTACACCCAAAAGGGAATCCCTGATAAAGAAGGCCAAAAGGTTATTGATGTCATTCGCGAGTTCGGAGATTACATTCCCTTGAAAAAGGGGAGGCAAATTTCTGCCCAGCAACTATTGGAGCGTTTCCTTTTTGACCGTAAAAAGCAGTACGATTTTGTTGAAAAATTGAGCGGAGGGGAACGCAAACGACTGTATTTATGTACCGTACTCATTCAAAATCCCAACTTCCTGATTCTGGATGAGCCTACAAACGATTTGGACATTGTTACCCTGAACGTGCTGGAAAGTTTTTTGCTCGATTTTCCAGGTTGCTTGATTGTGGTCTCGCACGACCGTTATTTTATGGACAAAATCGTGGATCACTTGTTTGTGTTCCGAGGGGAAGGAGTTATAGAAGATTTCCCGGGCAACTATTCCGATTACCGAAGCTACGAGACCAGCAAAGTCATCGAGGAACGGGAAAACAAGACCTCCTCTTCAGAAAAAACGGAAAACAACTGGCGGGACACCAGTGGGGGCAAACTTTCCTATTCTGAGCAAAAGGAATACAAACAATTGGAAAAGGACATTCAAAAACTGGAAGAGAAAAAAGTAGTACTCCAGAACAAGTTCACGGACCCTGAACTGGATGGAGATGAAATTGCCAACCTTTCCATTGAACTGAAAGAGGTAACCGATGCCATCGAGGAAAAAACAGAGCGCTGGTTTGAGCTTTCTTCCATTTTAGAGGGATAAAATTGTCCCCTTGAGGGGACCTTAGGGGTGTAATCAAAATGACATTCAAAATATTTTCATACATAAAATTTCTTCTCAAATCCACCAACGAGCATGGTGTGCACTCCCCTTTTGTGTTTCAATACGTGACAAAATGCCTCTACTCCAAAAACAAACTTCATCACAAGAAAAGCATCAATGTGCTGCTCAAAACCATCTATTCTTTCAGTTTTGAAAAGGTCTGCATTAAAAAAAATGCTAAAGCCAAGGAATTGGTAAAACAGAACTTTACCAAAATTCAATTTGACGAAAATCCTATTGACCTTCTTTTTGTTGACAAAATGGACATTCCCTCATTTCAAAAAACACGTTCCGAAGGAAAGTTGCACAACGATAGTCTTATTTTAATCAACTCCATTTATGATAACAAAGAAATTTTGGGACAATGGAACCGCTTGATTGCCTTGCCAGAAATCACGGTAAGCATTGATATGTATCATTGCGGTCTTATTTCCATACGAAGGGAACAGGTAAAGGAACATTTCACGATTCGAATTTAAAACGGTAATTTTAGGTTATGGAAAATGTAGCAACAGATAACACCATTTGGTATGTACTTGCCGTTTTGGGGCTGATTTATCTGATTATTTTGTTCCGAAACAAGAAGGCGACAAAGCGCAGAAAATCCCGCAAGTTTATGGAGGGGAAACGTCAACACGATAAGAACAATAAACAATGAGCAATGGACAATAATCATTAAAAAAGCAATTACCAATAATTGCTAATTGTTTATTGAACATTGATAACTGACACCATGAAAATATATACCAAAACCGGAGATAAGGGAACCACAGCGTTGTTTACAGGAACCCGTGTACCCAAGCACCACGTTCGAATTGAAAGTTATGGCACTATTGACGAGCTCAATTCCCACTTAGGACTTTTGCGCGACCAAGAAATGGACGAGCATTCCAAAAAAACCTTGACTTTGATTCAAGAAAAGCTTTTCACGGTGGGCTCCATATTGGCCACAGAGCCCAAAAAAGATAAAAGGCTTAAAATTCCAAGAATAAGTTCCGAGGACATTGAATTTCTAGAGTTGGAAATGGATAAAATGAACGAATGTCTTCCAGAAATGACACATTTTATACTTCCTGGTGGGCACACCACCGTGTCATACTGTCACATTGCCAGAACGGTTTGCCGTCGTGGCGAGCGCATGATTTCCTATTTACATGAAAATGAGCACGTACCCGACAATGTGCTTTCGTACATCAACCGACTTTCGGACTATTTATTTGTATTGGCACGTAAATTGTCCAAAGATTTAAAAGCTCAGGAAGTTAAATGGATTCCTGAGAAATTAGACTGAAAAAATCGCTTTTTTATCCCAATTGTTTTGCCAACAATAAAATAATTTTTAAATAATACTGTTTTTACTTGGCAAATTGGGTTTAAAAATTATTTTTGCAAAAAATTATAAATCAAACCGTTACTATGTACTGGACTTTAGAATTAGCTTCATATTTAAGTGATGCGCCTTGGCCAGCAACCAAAGACGAACTGATAGATTACGCTATTCGAACAGGAGCGCCGTTGGAAGTTGTAGAAAATTTACAATCGATGGAGGAAGAAGGAGGCGAGATATACGAGTCAATTGAGGAAATCTGGCCCGATTATCCCACCGAAGAGGACTACCTCTGGAACGAGGACGAATATTAGATCCGAAAAACACAAACCACGTTAAAAAGTCTCATTTGAGGCTTTTTTTTATGTAATTTTGACAGCCTAGCGAAAGAATTCCATCGTAATCCCATCAATGGAACAGCTTTTGACAATCAAAAGAAAAAACATTTCATGAGTTTTATTAATTCCGTACTAAAGGTATTTGTAGGAGATAAATCGGAGAAGGATGTAAAGTCCCTACAACCTTTGGTAAAAGAGATAAAATCCTTTGAACAAGAGCTCGAAGGATTGTCACATGACGAACTGAGACAAAAAACCACCTCTTTTAAGGCCAAAATAGCCGAGAATTGCAAAGAGGTCAACGATAAAATAGCCGAGCTACAGGCAGAAGTCGAAAATTCCAACGATATTGATAGAAATGAGGAAATCTACTCCGAGATTGACAAGCTCAATGAAGAAGCATATAAGATTTCCGAGAAAACATTGGAGGATATACTACCCGAAGCCTTCGCTGTGGTAAAAGAAACCGCCAAGCGATTTGCCGCCAATGAAACCCTTACCGTAACAGCAAGCGAATTTGACAGAATGCTTTCGGGCGATAAGGACTATGTTTCGTTGGAAGGCGACAAAGCAATTTGGCAGAACTCATGGGATGCGGCCGGTAAAGAAGTAACCTGGGACATGGTACACTACGATGTACAGCTCATCGGCGGTATTGCTCTTCATCAAGGTAAAATTGCAGAGATGCAGACCGGTGAAGGTAAAACCTTGGTGGCCACCCTCCCACTCTACCTAAATGCATTGGCCGGAAAAGGTGCCCACTTGGTTACCGTGAACGACTATTTGGCAAAAAGGGATAGTGCGTGGATGGCTCCTTTGTTCGAGTTCCACGGACTTTCTGTGGACTGTATCGACAAACACCGCCCCAATTCCAATGGTAGACGTGCTGCTTACAATGCTGATATTACCTACGGAACCAATAACGAATTCGGATTTGACTATTTGCGTGACAACATGGCGCACACCCCCGATGATTTGGTACAGCGACCACACCACTATGCCATTGTGGATGAGGTGGATTCCGTATTGATCGATGATGCGCGAACTCCATTGATCATTTCCGGACCGGTTCCCGAAGGTGATCGTCACGAGTTCAACGAGCTCAAACCACAAGTATCCGACATCGTCCAAAAACAACGTCAACATTTGACCGGTGTATTGGCCGAGGCCAAGAAACTCATCAAGGAAGGAAATACCAAAGAAGGTGGTTTCCTTTTGCTCCGTGTACACCGCGGTCTTCCAAAAAACAAAGCACTTATCAAGTTTTTGAGTGAAGAGGGCGTTAAGCAATTGCTTCAGAAAACGGAAAACTTCTACATGCAGGACAACAATAGGGAAATGCCCAAGGTGGATGAGGACCTATTGTTCGTGATCGATGAAAAAAACAACCAGATAGAACTTACTGATAGAGGTGTCGAGTATATATCAACAGACCAAGACAAAGAGTTTTTTGTGATGCCCGATATCGGTAGTGAAATTGCCAAGATCGAGAATCAAAATCTTGAAATTGAAAAAGAAGCGGAGCTCAAGGAAGAACTCTTTAAGGATTTTGCGGTAAAAAGCGAGCGTATCCATACCATGACACAATTGTTGAAGGCCTATACCCTCTTTGAAAAAGATGTGGAATATGTGGTCATGAACAACAAAGTGATGATCGTGGATGAGCAGACCGGACGTATTATGGACGGTCGTAGATACTCGGATGGACTCCACCAAGCCATTGAGGCCAAGGAGAACGTAAAAATCGAGGCCATGACCCAGACTTTTGCGACCATTACACTCCAAAATTACTTTAGAATGTACAATAAACTGTCAGGTATGACAGGTACAGCGGTCACGGAGGCAGGGGAATTCTGGGAAATCTATGAGCTGGATGTCATGGAAATTCCAACCAACAGGCCCATTGCCCGTGACGATAGACAAGATTTGATCTACAAGACCAAGCGTGAAAAATACAATGCAATTATAGATGAGGTCACCAAAATGTCCCAAGCGGGAAGACCTGTATTGATTGGTACTACCTCAGTTGAAATTTCAGAATTGTTGTCGAAATTATTGAGCGTACGCAAGGTTCCCCATAATGTATTGAACGCAAAACTCCATAAAAAAGAAGCTGATATTGTTGCTGAAGCTGGTAAAGGTGGCGTAGTGACCATTGCAACCAACATGGCAGGTAGGGGTACGGATATTAAACTGTCTCCAGAAGTAAAAGAAGCTGGTGGTTTGGCCATTATCGGTACAGAGCGACATGATTCCAGACGGGTGGACAGACAGTTGAGAGGTCGTTCTGGACGTCAAGGAGATCCAGGTAGTTCGCAGTTCTATGTTTCTTTGGAAGATAACCTGATGCGTTTGTTCGGATCGGACCGTGTTGCCAAAATGATGGACCGTATGGGCTTGGAAGATGGAGAAGTGATTCAGCACTCCATGATGACCAAATCCATTGAGCGTGCCCAGAAAAAAGTGGAGGAGAACAACTTTGGTATCCGTAAACGTTTGTTGGAATACGATGATGTGATGAACGCCCAACGTGAGGTCATCTACAAGAGAAGAAGGCACGCATTGGAAGGTGAGCGCTTAAAAGTGGATATCGCCAATATGATCTACGATACTTGTGAAGCCATTGCGGAGACCAACAAAATGGCGGATGACTACAAAAACTTTGAGTTCGAGCTCATCAAATATTTCTCCATTACCTCGCCTATCAATGAGGAGGAGTTCAAGAAAATGAGCTTTCAGCAAATCGCCAATAAAATCAACGACGAAGCCTACGAGTTCTACAAACAAAAAATGGAACGTAGTGCCACCGTTGCCTTCCAAGTCATTAAAAAGGTATACGAAGATGAGTCCAACAAGTTTGAACGCATCGTTGTTCCCTTTACGGATGGCATCAAATCCTTGAACGTTGTGACCAACTTGGAAAAGGCCTATAACTCCAATGGTAAGCAGTTGATCACTGATTTTGAGAAAAACATCACGCTGGCCATCATCGATGATTCTTGGAAAACGCACTTGCGCAAAATGGACGAATTGAAACAGTCCGTGCAATTGGCCGTTCATGAGCAAAAAGACCCATTGTTGATCTATAAGTTTGAAGCTTTTGAGCTTTTTAAAGAAATGATGGATAAGGTGAACAAAGAAGTGATATCCTTCCTTTTCAAGGGAGAGCTTCCCACGGAAAACACCAATCAAATCCAAGAGGCCAGAAGCGTTCGCAAACCAAAGGAAAATCTTCAGACCACAAAAGAGGAAATTCCGAACAGTGACGAATTGGCCGCACAGAACAGAGCTGCCGGTCAAACACAAGGGCAGCGCCCTCAAGTAACCGAAACCATTGTTCGGGAAAAACCGAAAATTGGTAGGAATGAAAGGGTTACCATTAAAAACGTAATGTCAGGGGAAAGCAAAACCGTGAAATACAAGCAAGCAGAGCCTCTGATAGATAAAGGGGAATGGGTTTTGGTAAACGACTAAACCATTCCCAATTCAATGTACAAAGTGGCAGTTATTCTAGCTGTCACTTTTTTTATACCAAAAACATAATTAGATTTACAGTTGAAAAACACCCCATTAAGCTACTCTATCACACCATTTTTTCAACTTTTTTGTGATAGAGGTATATTCACGTGCAGCATATGAAGAATCCTAATAAGGATACATATAGATTACAAGACAAGATTGATTTGATACTTAAGGTAAATTACAACTCTTCCTTTTTCGCTGCCATTTTTGGTTTGGTCTGTTATTTCTTTTTAGACATAAAAGGAATCATACCCTATACCTTTTGGGGATATGCCGTAATCAACCTCATAAACACCCTACTCTACAAACAACACAAAAAATTGGTGTTCACCTACAATTCAACATCCATTCTTTCCATGTTGGGAGCGGTCATCATTACACTTTATAGCGGGGGGATCGAAAGCCCGTTTGTCTTTGTCCTGGCCATTATAGTTTTTGCTGGTTATGTCACTACAAAAGTTTTTGGGCAACTATACCTCATCCTCAACCTAGCGGTACTTACCCTACTGTTTCTCTATGACACTGGGGATTTTAAAATATCAGCGAATACGGTTCCTGTGGAAGCAAGAAGTTGGTTCGCTTATTTAAGTGCCACATTTGCCGTGTACCTTTTGGGAGGTGTTTTTGGAAAAAACCTACTCAGCGCACACCATAGGCTATATAAATCCCGAAACGAGATACAAGAACGAATCGATGAGAAGGAAACATTGCTCAAAGAAGTACACCATCGTGTCAAAAACAACCTACAGACAGTTTCCAGTCTTTTGAGCCTTCAATCCAGAGCGATAGACGACAGTAAAATCAGTAACATCATCAAGAGCAGCCAAAATCGTGTGGTATCCATGGCCATGGTTCACGAAATGCTGTATAAACGGGATGATTACCTTTCCAAAATAGAACTTGAACCCTATGTAAGGGAACTATGCGATTATCTTGTACGATCGGTAAAAGGAAGCAACCGCGATGTTAAAGTGAATTTGGACATTGGCGATTACAAACTCAGTATCGACACCGTGATACCTTTGGGGTTGATCATCAATGAAACCATTACCAATGCCCTAAAATATGGCATCACTGAAGGACATGATGGGGAAATCCACGTCTCAGTCGAAAAAATGGATGAAACCCGTTACAAAATGTACCTTGGTGATAATGGAGTCGGGTATTCGGAAGAAATCAACCCAAAAACATCCAATTCCTTGGGGCTGAAACTTATTTACAACTTAGCACGCCAACTTAGGGGTTCCATTACAAGGGACTATGCCAAAAAAGGTACGCACTATACTATTGAGTTTGAGGAAGTAATAGAGCAGTTCAACTCGGTAGATCAATAATCCACTCACTGATTTCCATAAAAAAAGGCCGGCTTGCACCGACCCTTCTTTTCCTATTCCAATATAAACTTAAACTTCTAAAATTTTCTTTCTCTGAATGAGAACGCTATACTTGCCAGAACAAAAGCAATACTCAGCGACAACACAAAAGGTATCAACAAATCCATTATTACGACTAAGCCAATTTAGCGTTGTTCCTTTTTGTTTTGAAAGAAAGCTCCTTTTTGATTCTGGAGTTCTTGAATTTGTACAATCTCGCTGTTTTTCTATCCTTTCTGATTGTGTTGTTCATTTCAACTTTCAACTCAACACCCATTGTAAAGGTAGCTACTTTAGTTTCTTTGGAAATATCCTGGGCAAAAGCCATGGTTCCGAAAAAAGTTACTGCGATGATGGTAAAAATTGTCTTCATTTGTTCTGATTGTTTTACGATGTAAAATTACTTTCAGACACAAGCTCAACTCGATTTCCATCGCTCAATGACGCCTTTCTTTCGGTGAACAAATTTTTTTCGGGTAAAGTGTTTTTTATCCTCGATGAACGTTTTTGACCCCAAAAACAACATACCGAACACATGTGCATTTCATCGATCATTTAACATTTCAAAGCTTTGTAACTAACTGAACGACAAATATTTATTTGTAAGAAAAAGATTATTTTTTATAAAAATGTGTAGGAAAAAACAACTATAATTGATAAATATCAATTTTTGACAGCAGAGACATTTTAAGTGCCCAAAATAGATGATTAACATTTTTTAACGGGCATCCAAGTAATAGTTGGTATCTTAATCCTACTAAATAAGAAACTAAAATGAAAATCTTGAGAACTCCATTTTTAATTCTGCTCTTATTGGTATCCATAAGTTGCCAGCCCAAAAACAAATCAGACAAACAAGAAGTTGCCCAACAGGAAGAATCGAATACCCATATCGCAACTAAATTGAGTGCCGAACAACTCCAAGAATACGAGACAGCCTATTTTGCCAGTGGATGCTTCTGGTGCGTGGAAGCCATTTTTGAAAGTGTAAAGGGTGTTAAGGAAGTTTATTCCGGTTACTCGGGCGGTTCGGAAAAGAACCCCACCTACGAGGAGGTTTCTTATGGTAGAACGCATCATGCAGAAGCTGTGGAAGTTTACTACGACCCTGATGTCATATCCTTCAAACAATTGGTACAGGTGTTCTTTGGTTCGCACGACCCCACCACCCTCAATCGACAGGGACCAGATCGTGGAGCCCAATACCGATCTATCGCTTTCTATAAAAACGATGGGGAAAAGAAAATCATCCAAGATTATATTGACCTTCTGGAATCTGAAAATGTTTATGGTAACCGATCCATTGTAACGGAGGTAACTCCTTTTGAAAAATTCCACATGGCGGAAGAATACCATCAGGACTATGAAAAGAGAAATCCGAACAACAGTTATGTAAGGAATGTATCGATTCCCAGACTTAATCGTTTCAAAAAGAACTTTGAGTCCTACCTAAAAGAAGATGCCCACTGAAAATGACTTGATAGGTGCTGGTCGTTGAAGAGTTATATGGACCAATTGGCTAAAGTTAGGGTTGATTTAAAAATCAATTCGTCCTTGAAAAAGCACAATTCGGAAATAAAAAATTAGGCAACCAATCAAGGGTGTTTAGATTTGGGCAAACAAAAAAAGCCATTAAATGAACAAGACTTTTAGAATATTAAAAAAGGTAATTTTATATACATTTTCCATTCTTTTACTTCTTTCAGTTACGGGTTACATTTACCTCTATGTACTTCCAAAAGGACCTGAAATCACAGCAACCAACAAAATTAATGTAGGAATAGACTCTTTTGTTATCCACGCCTATAAAGACAGTGAGAGAAAATCGATTAAGGTATGGACTTACAAACCTGAAAATTGGAACGACAAAGACAAAATAGTTTTCGTTATGCACGGCGGCGGACGAAATGCAGATGACTATCTAAACGCTTGGATCGAATTAGCCAATAAGAACGACCTACTAATAATAGCGCCTGAATTCGAGAACAAGTTTTCAAAATATACAACAAACGACTATCAAGAGGGGAATTTATTTACCTTTTTTGGAACTAAAAACCCGAAAACTGAATGGGCATATACAGTCGTTGAAAACATATTTGACCACATTAAATCGGTTAATAATATTACAAACGAGCAGTATGATATTTTTGGTCATTCAGCTGGTGGACAATTTGTACATAGAATGGTAATGTTAATGCCCGAATCGAGAATTGGAACAGCTATCGCTGCAAATTCCGGATTTTACAGTTTACCAAACGAGAACCTTGAATTTCCGTATGGTATCAAAAATACAGAGACAGATTTGCAAAAATCATACAAAAAAAGATTGATCATTCTTTTGGGAGAATTAGACAATGACCCAAGTTTAGGGACTTTTAGAACAACGGATTTAGCAATGGAACAAGGAGCACATAGGTTGGAACGTGGAACAACTTTCTTTAATGTGAACAAGGAATTAGGAAATAAAAACAATTGGGAATTCAACTGGACAACAGACACAGTAAAAAACATAGGTCACAACTATAAAAAAATGTCTGAAAGTGCAATTAAGTGGATAAAAACCAACCCTAACAATGGCCATAAGTAATTGCTTATTCTCGTTTACTTCTGAAAATCCCCGCGCATTTTCAGCCTGCCTGCCGGAAGGCAGGTTTGGTCTGGACTTGTAAAAGCTTGTGTTGACCTACGCAACTACTCGTAGCCGACCCGTTGGCATTAATTTAACAACCTCATACTGAATCAATTTGGATATTTTGGAAATACATAAAAATGAATATTTGATTTCAACAGACAAAAAGAAATTGGATATTGAATCAATACATAACTTTTTGACCCACGAATCGGGATGGAGCAATGGAATTCCAATTGAAAAAGTCGAAAAATCAATAGATAATTCCCTGAATTTTGGAATCTACATTGGACAAAAATTAATTGGTTACGCAAGAGTAATTTCTGACTTTTCTACGATAGCATATTTAGGGGATATTTTTATTCTGACAGAATATCGAGGACTTGGATTGAGCAAATGGCTCATGGAAACAATAATGAATCATAAAGAATTACAAGGTTTAAGACGTTGGATTTTGTTGACAAGCACTGCAGAATGGCTATATGAAAAATATGGATTTACAAAACTGCCCAAACCAGAAATCTATATGGAGAAATATAATCCAAATGTTTATCTGAATAAAGAAGAAACCGATGCCAACAAAGTATGACCACAATCACGGCGGATTCGACTTCGTCCGAATCCACTCGGAATAGACAACGTCAGTTCTTAAGCGAAAATTAACTTATTTTTACCCGTACTGACGGTTGGTTATACGTAACCGTTGTGTACAAATCAAAAAAGAAACAACGCTTAATGAACAATTCCTCTAAACTTACCATACCCATCCTAATATTATTTGTATCAAATCTTAGTAGTTCAGTTTTAGCGCAAACGGATAGTGAAAATGAATTAATTTCTGGTAAAGAGGTCAACAAAACCATCTCTGCTGATGAGAACCATATTTATACTGTTGATCTAGAAAATGGTATGGCAATAATCGGGAAGGTTGCCCAAAAAGGAATTGACCTTGTGGTGGATGTTTATAAACCCAATGGACAACTTCAGAAACAAATTGACAGTCCCAATGGAACAGAAGGCGATGAACCATTTGATATTACAGCCAACCAATCTGGGAAATACAAGTTTGTGATTCATTCTCTCGAAAAAGATTATGAAAAAGGGGACTATACTTTAAAAGTGGAACAGATTTTCAGTTTGTCCGAAAACACGAAACGTATTACCAAAAGGGAGCTTCCAACAGAAACCTTGTACAATTTATGGGAATCTTCATTGACTGATGGTACTGCTGTTGAAACTTTCATTGCCAACCATTCAGAAAGACATATTATAGAACCAATTGAAGGTAATGATAAAAATATGTTGGTCACCTACTTCTGCATTCCTCATGAAAATACAGAATATGTAATGCTTAGTGGCGGTCCTGATTTTTTGGGATTGCGATTTCAGCGATTACCTAACTCAAAACTTCATTTTGTGACCCAAAGAGTTCCTAATGATGCTCGATTCAACTATGGATTTAATTATTTCAATTTGGATAAAATGGGACCAAATAATGAAATTGAATCCAGATATGTCCTACACGCCTATGACGGAACTATTGAAATGCCCAATGCCCCAAAGCAAATTTATATCAGTGAACGGGAAAATGTAGAAAAGGGAACATTGCTGTCAACATCCATCAAGAGCCAGGTCTTAAATGAGGAAAGAAAACTGACCATCCATACACCTGCCAATTATAATCCAAACGAATCACACCATTTATTGATAGTTTTTGACGGAGAGGCTTATGGTGCTAATCGCAGGCCAAGGGTACCAACACCCACTATTATGGACAATCTTATGGCGGACAAAAAGATCCCGGCCACTGTAACTGTTTTGGTTTGGTCCATGGGAAAGCGCAGCAAAGATTTGATCAGTGAAAAATTTGGAGATTTTATTGCGACCGAACTTATTCCCAGGATGCGTTCAGAATACAATATCCACCCTGAATCTGATAAGGTTATTTTAGCAGGCTCCAGTCGAGGTGGCTTTGCTGCTAGTTTCATCGCATTAAATCATTCGGATGTAATAGGGAACGTTCTTTCACAATCTGGTTCATATTGGATTAAAGGAACCAAAAACGAAAACCACTGGATATATCCCGAAGATGATGGGAAACTAATACCCGCTTATAAAAACAGTAAACGTCTGCCAATAAAGTTCTACATGGATATTGGACTATATGATGCAGGAGCTTCCATGCTTGGCTCCAATAGGCAATTCCGGGATATTTTAATGATAAAAGGATATGATGTTGACTATCGTGAATTTAAAGGAGGACACAATTATGTGAATTGGAGAGGTACACTGGCAGATGGCATTATATCACTTATAGGATTAAGAAAGGAATAAAGACCTGTACATAACATTGTGTAAAAACAATAGCGATTTAAAATAATAAAAACGAAGCAAAAGATTTAAAATAAAGGTCAGTGCCAAACCGAAAGGTTCATGAGTGGAAATTCGCCACTACCCATACATTAGGCCGTTTATTTCTTGGGACTGGTAAAACAAGCTAGTTCTTTAGAACCACCTCGCTGAATTTGGAGTTTATTGTGATGGTTTTCCCATCATTCTTACTGATGTTGTACCCAGTATGCAAATTCCCTCCATACTTTTTGGTTGATTTCAATTTCAATGACTTGGGATACTGAAAACCTGAAGTCGTCTCGTTTACTGAAATAACGTATGGTGTTTCGGGCAGTTTGCAATCCAGTTCACCATTTTCCATGGAAATATCGATGGTATTGAAGCCATTGGAAACTTCATCAATACTCAAAGCTCCAAAATTATTGGTTACCATTGCCTTGCTGGCCACCCTGCCAATTACAACATTGGATGATACCGAGTTTAATTTCAGTTCCTTTACCTCTTTTAGGTTGACCTTGTCGGAATAGTCCGTACTTAGGCTTCCATAATTCCAGTTCTGTACCACCACAGGCGAGTAGGATACCCGAATATCGGTATTGGCCCCATCAATGGTAGAGGCAAGCAAGCTTGCATAAGACAAGCTTGCATTGATGTTTTTGGCATTCTCCGCCAATTTTACCTCCCCGTGACGTACGTTCAAGTTCAACTTGATGTACTTCGGCATTTTGATGATGATTCGTTTTTTGACCTTGTACTCTTTATGCTTTCCATCTGAAGAAAAATAGAACACATTGGGGTTTCCCTGTGTGGCTCTTGCTTCTTCACGTAATTGTTTTCTAAGCTCGGCCTGCTCTTCCCTTAATTCTTCCCGCTGGGCACGGAGTTCCTCTCGCTGCTCTTTCATCCGTTCTTGCATCCCTTTGCGCATTTCTTCACGCTCTTCACGAAGTTGTTCTCTTTCTTCCCTCATTTCCTCTCTTCGGGCTTCACGCTCTTCCGTCATTTTTTCCATCTCTTTTCCCCATTCTTCAAAACGCTCCTTGTATTCCTCATCAAAGGTTTTCTCGAACTCTTTTTTCCACTCCTTCATATACTTATCGCCGTCTTTTTTATAGGCATCGTAATCAAAATCTATAGGTGGTAAAGGAGGCAATGGAGGCATGGAGGGCATTACCGCTATTTCTGGAATAATGATTTCAGGGATTTCCGGAATCTCCACATTGGCAATGATCTCGGCAACCGAAGGCATTTCGGGAACATCCACATTGAACCCTTGAAAATCAAAATTATAATTAGGTCCGGCACCTTCAGTACTTACTTCAATTTCCTTGCTGTTCCCCATTATTTTTACCAAATCCCTTTCCAAATAAGATTCAGCCTCATCGTCATCCACACCTTCCAACTCGATTATGGCCGTGATTTCCACTTGATCTTTGTTCCAAGTATCGAACTCAATATCTGCATAGCTCGTATTGATGTTCAATTCCGTGTCCTTATTGACATTGAAGGTTTCCTTGTAAGTTTTGGAATTCTCCTGCGCTTGGCCAGCAAACCCGACCAAGGCAAGAAGCAATCCGCTAAACAATATTTGATGATTCCTGTTCATTTTTTGATGATTTTAATTGATTCAACTTAGATTTTAACTTTTGCAACAACTGCAACCGTAACTGTAGGTTATTGATCAATGCACTAATGGTTTGATCATTGGGGCCTAATTCATTCAACTCTTGGTTCAGCCTTTGGTATTCCTTATTGAGTTCGGCCAATCGGTCCATATAACTATCCACAAGTTCCTTGTTTCCCGGATCATCTGCCAATTCCGACAATTGCAGGTTGATATTGGTGGTATAATAGGTTTCAATCTTTTTAAGATCCGGGGATAGATCACCCAATGAAATCCCCTGAACCTCTTTACCTGGATTGTCCCTGTCCACAACAGTTATCTTTTCATCGGGTTTCACAACACCTTCACTGCTATTGAAATAATAAAAAGACAACCCAACTGCCACAACAACCGAGGCAGCAATTTGCATCCAAAGGGAAAAGACCTTTTTCTTGGGAGGATTGTTGGGCAACCTTTCATCCAACTTGGCAAAAAAGCGGTCTTCATGCCCTTCCTTCATTTTGAAGCTTTTCTGCTCTCTTTCTTTTTCAAACAATTTTCTAAGATCACGTGCCATAAGCCAAATCTTTTAATTTCTCCTTTAATTGTGCCTTTCCTCTCAACAATCGGGTTCTTGATGCGGTTTCCGTGATACCTAAAATTCCAGATATCTCGGAATGATCGTACCCTTCCACCAAAAACAATTGCACAACATATCTATATTTTTGAGGCAGTTCCTCGATGGCTTCCTTAACCTGTTCAATGGAGATTCCTTCCTCCACGGACCAATCATCCTCTTCCGCCACCTGCATATAATTTTCATTAAGTTCCACCGTTCGTTGATGTTTCGATTTTAAAAAATCGATACTGCCATTCACTACAATTCGTTTCAACCAGGCCCCGAACGTAACATCCCCTTTAAACTGCTCAATCCGCTGAAAGGCTTTTATGAACGAATCTTGTAACACATCCTCTGCATCATCGGCATTTTTAAGAAATCGCATGGCCACACAGAACATACCATCACAATACTGACGGTACAGTTTCATTTGCGCCTGGCGGTCGTTCGCCTTGCACTTTTCTACAAGCTCGATATGGAGCACACTCGGTTCTATGTCTGGTTTTTTAGTTGTTCTGTACTTAAGGACGATGCAAAAATTGCAACGTTGCAAATTAGGGTGTTTTTTGCTCGTTTTTAACAAAAAAATCCCGTTGATTCGCACCAACGGGATTCCTTTTCAATAAGTTATATGATTTATTCGTCCAACAACAAATTCAAATGAACGGTAATATTATCTCTTGTAGCCTTGCTATAAGGGCATATTTCGTGGGCATCTTTCATCAAGGTTTCTCCCATTTCTTTATCCACAGTGGGCAAATAAGCATCCAAGATGGCCTCCAAGAAAAAGCCTTCATCCTCTGAATTGAGTGAAACGGTAGCGGTCACGCTAAAATCCCCTAAATCCTCAATACCATGTTGCTTGGCAACGGCTTGCAATCCTGCTCCGTAGCAACTAGAATAGGCTGCGGCAAAAAGTTCTTCTGGGTTGGTGGATTTTGGATCGGTCTTTCCTTTTAAAGTGGGCATACTAATTGGAAAATCCAAAAGTCCGTCCTCACTCTCAACATGACCAGACCTTCCTCCTGTATTAGTGGCCTTGGCCTCAAAAATAGTCTTCATCTTTTAAATGTTTATAGGTTCGTATCAACCAGTACCTCAATGGTAACCGATTATTTAATCAAAAGGTAGCAATTTGTAGGCGGAAGTCCACTTAAACAGGTATTAAATTTTTGTGAAATGGATAAGACAAAAAGTAAGCTGTATTCCCATACTAGTTCCCATAAACCCACAAAATCTTCATAAATTCGTATAAACTGATGAATCATACGCTTGGCAGACGAAAAAAAAACACCCTCGGACACCATTTCTAAAATCAAGGCACTCAGAAAACAAGAACTTTCTGCGGATGCTTTGGCACAAGGTATTTTTGATGGCAATAAAGCCATGCTAGCCAAGGCCATTACCCTATTGGAAAGCACCAAACCAGCCCATTTTGAAAAAGCCAATGCGGTTATTGAAAAATGTTTAGCGCGTTCTACCAACAGTATTCGTTTGGGAATTACCGGAGTACCTGGTGTTGGCAAAAGTTCGTTTATTGAAACTTTGGGAAAAACATTAACTGACCAAGGTAATAAAGTGGCCGTTTTGGCGGTTGACCCCACTAGCTCTTTGAGCAAGGGAAGCATTTTAGGGGACAAAACCCGAATGGAAACCTTGGCGAAGGACCCGAATGCCTTTATTCGCCCCTCCCCTTCCGGAACTTCCTTAGGTGGTGTAGCACAAAAAACCCGAGAAAGCATCATCCTTTGCGAAGCTGCCGGATATAATGTGATTTTAGTGGAAACCGTTGGCGTTGGCCAAAGTGAAATCGCTGTTCACAGTATGGTGGATTTTTTCTTGCTGCTGAAATTATCGGGTGCCGGCGACGAGCTCCAGGGCATAAAAAGAGGGATTATGGAAATGGCAGACGCCATTGCCATCAATAAAGCGGATGGCAGCAATTTGGAACATGCCAAGCTAGCAGTGATCGAATTTTCCAGAGCATTGCATCTTTACCCTCCAAAAGCCAATGGCTGGACACCCAAAGTGATGAAGTGTTCCGCAATGGAGAAAACAGGAATTGAAGAAATCTGGGAAATGGTGCAGCGATTTGTGAAGCACAACAAGGAAAACGGCTTTTTTGAAAAGAACCGGCAACAGCAGAACAAGAACTGGTTCCTTCAGACCGTGGACGAATACATCAAACAATTTTTCCATCAAAAGGAAACTTTTAAAACGGAACAGGCCAAGTTATTGACCGAAATTGAGGACAACAAAATTTCACCCTTTTACGCAGCAAAAATCCTATTGGACAAGATTACCAAGGAACTTTAAATAAAAGCAATAAATTTGCACAGATTTTATACTGAATGAGCACCGTCACCGATTCCCTTTTATCCATAGTGGTTCCTTTGTACAACGAGGAGGACAATGTGGTTCTTTTGACCCAAAAAATCAATGAAAGCCTTGAAGGGTACAATTATCAAATTGTATATGTGGATGATTTTTCCACTGATAAAACCCGAATCAAGGTCAAGGAAATGGACGACAAGAGAGTCCACTTGATCGAGTTGAAAAAGAACTATGGCCAAAGTTTGGCCCTCGCCGCCGGAATTGATTATGCCGAAGGCGAATACATTATCACAATGGATGGCGACCTCCAAAATGATCCTTCAGACATTCCAAATATGTTGGAATATGCCATTAGCGAAGAATACGACGTGGTTACC
Organism: Flagellimonas yonaguniensis; assembly: GCF_029193885.1. Taxonomy (GTDB): domain Bacteria; phylum Bacteroidota; class Bacteroidia; order Flavobacteriales; family Flavobacteriaceae; genus Flagellimonas; species Flagellimonas yonaguniensis. The sequence goes on from NZ_JARFVB010000003.1 coordinate 125,900, forward strand.
GGTATCCGTCAGAAGAGAAAAGACTCGTTGGCAAAAAAAATACCCTCCAAAATCGCCAACTTTCTGGTACGCAGGGTTACCAAATTGGATATCAAGGACAACGGTTGTGCGCTCAAGGTCTTTACCAAGGATATTGCAAAAAGTCTGAATTTGTACGGCGAGATGCACCGTTTTATCACGCTTTTGGCCCATTTGGAAGGTGCACAAATCAAACAAGTCCCTGTCAAACATCATGCAAGACATGCCGGGGTTTCCAAATACGGTTTGGAACGGGTTTTTAAGGTAGTGGCCGATATGATGCTATTACTTTTCATTAGAAAATACTTTCAACGTCCCATCCACTTATTCGGGATTTTTGGGGTGCTATTGGTCATGCTTGGAATTTTGATCAATGTGTATTTGCTGATTGTAAAACTTGGATTCGGACAGGATATCGGGACCCGACCTTTACTAATCTTTGGAATGATGTTCATTGTTGGGGGAATTCAATTATTTACCATCGGGATTGTAATGGAACTCTTGATCCGTACCTACTACGAATCCCAACAGAAACGGCCATATCGCATCAAAAAAATAAGTATAGGTGACGGAAAAGCTGCGTAAAAAGCTCATCACTGCCCTAAAAATTATTGTTAGTGCGGTTCTGATTTACTTTATTTTCACGAAAATAGAGTTGAAGGATGTACTCCAGACCCTAAAAAAGGGTGACCCACTCTATCTATTCTTGGCGTTGCTATTTTTTGTGTTATCCAAAGTTTTATCTGCATTTCGGACCAACTTGTATTTCCATCAAATTGGGGCAAAAATTTCCCAGTTAAGTAATTTGAAACTGTACTTATTGGGGATGTTCTACAACCTCTTTTTACCAGGAGGTATCGGAGGTGATGCGTACAAAGGCTTCGTTATCCAAAAAGAATATCAACCCGGTACCAAAAAAGTGGTGTCCAGTTTGCTATTGGACCGCTTAAGCGGAATGTTGCTGCTTTTTGTGTATGCCTGTGTGCTGGCCTTGCTGTCCAAAAATGAATTTTTTCAAAGTTTTTACTGGTTGATTCTAATGGCTATTCCGTTGAGCGTTGTTGCATTTTGGTTTATTAACAAGGCATTTTTCACGACTACCCTTCCCGTATTTTGGAAATCCGTGGGTTTTTCTGCCTTCGTACAATTAGCGCAATTGGTCTGTGTACTTTTTATTTTGAAGTCTTTATCCGTTGAATTGGACCAAATTGAATACCTATTTGTCTTTTTGGTTTCCTCTATTGTCTCGGTAATCCCTTTGACAATTGGAGGAATTGGAAGTAGAGAAGTTACTTTTTTATACGGAGCAAAATGGCTGGGGTTGGATGAAAGCACATCCATCGGTATTAGCTTTACCTTCTTTTTGATTACAGCACTTACCTCCCTTTTTGGAATAATCCATCACTTTAAAAAACCGAAACTGGAATCCGTGGATTAATTCAAATGCACCAAATGCATTTTGTTTAATTTTTCTTGGCGAGTGTTGGGATTGAGAAACTTCATCTGTAATCTGGTAATACGAAATTGGTCCACGGTAATTTGATTATCCCAAGCAATTCCTTTTTTCTCCAATTGTTCCAATTCGTTGTCGGTGGCATACACCCAAACACCTTTCATGTTCATCAAATCCGAAGCTGAAACAATATTGACAGGATTTTGATTATAGAAATCCAAGGCCCAGGTGTGCCTTTCGTTTATCTTATAAATTTCGTCCACGGGAATATTGTTCTCCTTTACCTGCTCCGCCATATTTGAACCACCTTGGTATTCCAGCAATTCTGGATAAAAATGGGCATTCATATAACCATTCAACAAAACAGAACTGAAAATGGCAACAGTAACAATCTTGGTATAGATAGTTTCCTTTTTCAAAATGAAATAGGTCACCAATACAAGTGCCATCATCAAGAACATATAACTGTACCAATGCTCTAATTTGAAGACCAAAAAGCTTATCAAAATCGTAAAGACAACCACAATACCCAATATAAAATATTGGATACCCAGAATCATCTTGGCCATTTTCAATTTTTCCTGTTGATGCAAAACATACAAGAATCCCGCTGATAAAATCGCGTACAAGGGCATAAGGACGTTCATGTAATGTGGCAGTTTAAACTGTGCAAAACTGATAAGCAGAAACAAAATGGATATTCCCCCCACAGTCAAAAATTCCAAATTGGGTCTGTGGGAGAACTTGACTTCCCAAAAGGCTTTTACTTTCGTCCAATAGCCAATCAATGCGAGAACCGTCCAAGGCAAGAATACCCATAAAAAGGTGTGGAAGAAAAAGAAAAAGTCGCTACTGTTCTTCCCTACTCCTTCGCCACTCATCCGCTCAAAACTCTGTTCCCAAAAAATAAAGAAGATGCCACTGCGATTATCCTTCCCGCGGATTACTTTCTCGGGGTGCAAATCAAATTGATGGTAGTAAGCATACAACATCGGTGTTATCGTCAAACCAAAAACAAGAAGGGCTACCAATAACTTCCAATTGAGCAATCGTTCCCACTTTCGGGTATAGCCCAAATGGCAGAGTATCGAAATTCCAATGACAACGAGGGCAATCTGACCCTTGGTGGAAAATGCAATTCCCGCCCCAAAAGCACCCAAAGCGATGCTTTTTAAGGTGTTTTTCTCGATATATGTGGCCAATTGCCAAATGGAAAAAATGGTAAATCCAGTCAAAACAGCATCGGTACGAACATCGATGTTGGCCAAGACCATCGTTTGGGCCGTCATAAAAATCAATGAGGCAAAACGACCTACATCCTTATTGTAGAGCAATTTTCCAAGACCGTAGCAACTGTAAGCACCCAACAAGGTGGACAAAATACCTGGAATACGGTAGGCCCAATCGTGAATACCGAAAATTTTATAGGAAAGTGCGGCCAGCCAGTAATGCATATGTGGTTTGTCCAGATACTCTTCGGGACCTTTGAATAAGCTCAGAAAATCGTTTTCCTGAACCATTCGCATCGCCATAACGGCAAATTGGGCCGAATCGTTTTCGAACAGGGTGGCAAACATCCCTATAATGTACACCAATACGATCAATACAATGTAAAACCAGTATCTGGCGGTCGAAATCATACCCCTGTTTTTTGGAAAGCAAATATAGCCAACTTGGCCCATAACCAACCGAAAAGAGAACCTACCAAGGCTCCGGTAACAACATCCAACGGATAATGCACACCAATATAAATTCGACTATAAGCAACTACACAAGCCCAAAGCAGCAAAACCCAAGAAATGTACTTTACCTTGTTACGGAACATTACCGTAAAGAAAATGGCCGGTCCAAAGGAATTGGCCGCGTGGGCTGAAAAATACCCGAATTGCCCGCCGCAATAGCTTTTTACCAAGCGCATTGTGCTACTTACTTCGGGTTCATGGCAGGGTCGAAGACGGCCAATACCATATTTAAAAAAATTAGATAATTGGTCGGTGCATGTAATCAACAGAGCGATGGATATCAAAATTATGCCTGTTCCCTTCCATCCAAAATTTCGATACGATAAATAAAGTAGTAGCAAATAAAGTGGGGCGGAATTTCTGGTTGTCGTCATGAACATCCAAAAGGCATCCCAAGTTTCGGTTCCCAAACCGTTGAGGAACAAAAACAGCTCTTTATCATATTGTAATAGCTGTTCCAGCATTATTGGTCGTATCTGGATACTTCCCGATCATAAAAAGCAGTGGCGGCCTCAATCAAATTTTCGGTTTCATCCATTAAATCCTCTTCATCTTGCTTCGAGAATTCCTCCATCCATTCCACCTCATCATTTTCCAGGTTGATGATGAATCGTGGATATTCGGTATGGACAATAAAGATGGCCTCGGGATGATCGGTATTATCGGCCAATAAAAATTTAGGTAGTTCCATGTATCAAATAGTTAGATTTCAAATTTTGGAATCTTCTTAACTCAATTGTCTTTATGCGTAATTTTTAGCTTTTCTGCTACCTCATCATAATATTCTTGTGACAGTACTTCTGTCCAAGTTGTCGGCTGTTCACCGCTGTACAACGCCAAATACGTCACATCACTGAATTTTGTTGAGGAATGCCAATGCTCAATATTTTTTTCACATTTAATGACATCGCCTTCTTTTAGTATCAACGGTTCCTTACCACTTTCTTGATAATATGCTTCTCCATCTACAATAATCAGAACTTGGGCAGAACTATGTTTGTGCCAATCCAGGGTCGAGTTAGCTTTAAAAGTTGCTTTTGTGATATTATAACCTAATTCTGTATCATCGTGAATAATGGCATTCAGCCAAGCTTCTCCAAGATAATGGGTGTTTGGTGCTTTTGTGCCTTCTGTAAGATATGAGGAAAGTTTATATTCAGAATTTTGAGAAAATACCGATAATGAGGTTAAAATTGATAGAGCAAAAATTGAATATTTCATTCTATAAAATTATTGGTTTATATATTTCTTCGTCAAAAAGTTAAATCGAAGATACAACATTACCGCCGACGCCGTAAGCCCCGACAATAATCCGATCCAAATCCCCGTGCTTTCTAAACTAGTTCGTAATCCCAAATAATAACTGATGGGAAAACCAATCAACCAGTAGGCTATAAATGTGATGAACGTAGGTATCTTCACATCCTGCAAACCACGAAGAGCTCCCAAAACCACTACTTGTAATCCATCAGAAATTTGGAAAAAGGCCGCCACCAACAACAATTTAGCCGCTATAATGATTACTTCTGCATTATCGGCCTGATTGGCGATATCATCCACATCCAAATAAATGGTGGGGAACCAATGCCTTCCCAAAAGAAATATCGCAGCAAAGACAATCTCCAAAATCAAGGTCAAGAAAAAGATGGATTCTGCAATGCGCTTCAACTCCTTATGATTACGAAGTCCCTTTTGGTTTCCTACACGAACCATAGCGGCTACACTAAGTCCCATACCCACCATAAAAGTCATGCTGCTCAGGTTCAATGCAATTTGATTCGCTGCTTGGGCATTTTTTCCCAATACACCACTCAACCAAATAGCTGCGGTAAAAATGGCCACTTCAAAAAACATCTGCAACGCGGATGGAAAACCAAGACTGATGATTTTCTTCATTACCCTATTCTCAATTTCTTTAAAATTAAAATTTGTAACATAGGATTCGAATTTCTTTTTACGCTTGAGCAAATACCAAATAAAGGCCACCATAATTACCCGTGAAGCCAAGGTTCCCACAGCTGCCCCTACAATTCCAAGTTTTGGAAATCCGAAAGACCCAAAAATGAGCAAATAATTGAGGGTAATGTTCACCACGTTTGCCAAAATTGTGGCATACATGGGGTACTTGGTCTGTGAGAGCCCTTCGGAAAACTGTTTAAAGGCTTGAAAAATAATCAAGGGTACCAATGAAAAAGCCACCAAATCCAAATAAGGTAAGGCAAGCTCCACTACTTCAGGAGGCTGTTTCATATAGTGAATCAAGGGTTTGGCCACCTGAATAAGTCCAAAAAGTGACAAACCTAAAATGGTACAAAGTACCAAACCGTGTTTTAAGGCGCTTTTTCCTGCGGCCTGGTCCTTTGCGCCATCTGCTTCGGCCACCAAAGGCGTAATAGCAGTGGAAAAGCCAATTCCGAGGGACATTGCGATAAAAACAAAACTGTTCCCCAAAGAAACGGCTGCCAGTTCGGCCGTACCCAGTTGCCCCACCATTATATTGTCGGCAAAGGCCACAAAAGTGTGCCCCAACATCCCTAAGATTACGGGATAGGATAGCTTCAGGTTATAGGCAAATTCTTTAGTGTAGTTTTGAAACACAACGTATACTTAAAAAAGGATGGCAAATATAGGTAGTTTGCCCACAATTTTGATGGGTACAAATGTTAGGGAATGGATAAATATTACAACTGCTTTGCCTCTTCCCAGAATACATCCATTTCGGCCAAGGTCATTTCGCTCATGGATTTGCCAACTTCTTTGGCCTTTTGTTCCAAATATTGAAACCGTTTGATGAATTTTTTGTTGGTGCGCTCCAATGCATTTTCAGGGTTGATTTTCAGGAAACGGGCATAATTGACCAGTGAAAAAAGAACATCTCCAAATTCAGACTCCATTTGATCTGCATTGTTGGCCTCCACCTCTTCTTGTAGCTCGCCAAGCTCTTCTTTCAACTTCTCAAAAACCTGTTCAGGATGTTCCCAATCAAAGCCCACCCCTGCCACTTTATCTTGGATTCGATTGGCCTTCACCAAAGATGGCAGCCCATTGGGCACACCTTCGAGCACACTCTTTTTACCCTCTTTCAATTTGATGTTTTCCCAATTCTGCTTTACCTCTTCTTCATTCTCCACTTTCACATCCCCATAAATATGTGGGTGCCGGTTGATGAGTTTCTCACAAATGCCATTGGCCACATCAGCAATATCAAAATCCTGGGTCTCGGAACCAATTTTGGCATAGAAAACAATGTGCAATAAAATATCACCCAACTCCTTTTTTACTTCTTCCAAATCATTGTCCAGAATGGCATCACCCAATTCGTAGGTTTCCTCAATGGTCAAATGGCGAAGCGTTTGCATCGTCTGTTTTCTGTCCCATGGGCATTGCTCGCGCAATTCATCCATAATGGTCAAAAGGCGGTCAAAGGCGGCCAACTGTTCCGATCTTGTATTCATGGCTTTGGATTTTGCCCAAAAATACGAAGTCCCATTGGTTGAGATTCCATCATCAATATTTACTTATGAAAAATTTGTCATTTCGAGTGGCTTTTGTTGGTTGAGCGAAGTCGAAACCATAAAAAATTGTATTGAAAAATAATTGATAAGAGAAGTAACCTTGTTCTCGATACTTTTCCTTCAGAAAAACTCGAACTGACGGTTAATAAAAAGTGTCTGGCTATTTTCAACAACAAGGACTTACGGAAAAATATTACTATCTTCAACGTCATTTTTAGGTAAAATTCTGCAGAATGAAACGACTATTCATCGTGTTGCTCCTACTTCCTTGGGTAATGCTTGGGCAAACTGATAATCCTTTTAAAAATGAAGTAAAGGCAATTCAGCAAAAAAGTGATTCCCTTTGGGATGCATCCAAACCGACCATTGTTTTTACGGGAAGTTCAAGTATTCGGCTTTGGGAAGACATTCAGGATAGGTTTCCAGAACATCAAGTGCTGAACACTGGATTTGGAGGCTCTCAATTTTCCGACCTGGAGCTTTATCTGGATGAACTCATCTTAAACTACAAGCCGGCAAAAGTTTTCATTTATGAGGGTGACAACGACATCTTTGCCAAGAAGAGACCTCGAAAAATAGTAAAAAGAGCTGAGAAAATACTGAATACCCTTCAGCAGAGCAATCCTAACATGGAAATTGTTTTGATTTCTGCCAAACCAAGCATATCCAGATGGAAATACCGGGGGAGATACCGACGTTTGAACCGTAAGTTGGACGAATTGGCATCAAAAACCGACGGAATCGATTTTGTGGATGTTTGGTACCCCATGTTGGACAAAAGAAAGGTAAAACAAGACATTTTTATTGAAGATGGCCTGCACATGAACGATAAAGGGTATGATATCTGGTACGATGTTATTAAAAATTACATGGACTAAAACTAAACAAACGTGATTTACAGATCAATTTTGCTGTTCGTTGCAGTTATCTGCATGGCAGCTTGCCAAACCGAAAAAGAGGAAATCAATTTTCCGAAAACGGACCTTGCCAGTGTCCCACTGATTCCAAAACCCATTAAAACAATTCCAACAGGGAGTGCATTTGGGTTGGATGCTGGAACCGTTATCTACACTTCGACCACGAATCCCGAATTTGAAAAAGTGGGAAAGTTCTTGTCCGAGAACATTAAATCCAAAACAGGGCTTGATATTGCTGTAAACACATCATCCGAAGATACGTTGGAGCGATTGATCTACATCAACCAATCCGATAGTGTGGATTTGGAAACACCCGAGTCCTAACAACTATACATTAAAAAGGATTCCATTTTATTGAACGCCAAAACAGCGGCAGGTGCTTTTAGAGGTGTCCAGACACTTCGCCAACTCATTCCAGGAAAAAGCAATGATACGTTGACGGATCACCCATTATGGGTAATTCCCTCTGGCAAGATCATGGATGCTCCAAAATACGGATACCGAAGTTCCATGTTGGACGTGGCACGACACTTTTTCACTGTAGAGGAGGTAAAAAAATATATTGATGCCTTGGCATACTACAAATTCAATACATTGCACCTGCACCTATCCGATGATCAAGGGTGGCGTATTGAAATCAAGTCTTGGCCAAAACTGACCGAGGTTGGTGGTGCCAGCGAAGTTGGTGGTGGCGAAGGCGGATTTTACACCCAAGAGCAATACAAAGATCTTGTCGCCTATGCGGCAGACCGACACATTACCATCGTACCCGAAATTGACATGCCTGGACATACCAATTCGGCATCCCTGAGCTATCCATTTTTGCATTATGCCGGGGCTGAAACACCACGTGTTCGAACCGACATGAAAGTGGGTTATAGTTCTTTTGATGCAAAAAAAGATACGGTTTACAGTTTCTTGGATGATGTAATTGGCGAAATTGCCGCTATGACACCTGGCCCCTATTTTCACATTGGTGGAGATGAAAGTCACGTGACCAAAAAGAGCGATTATATCCTTTTTGTGGAAAAAGTAGGTAAGTTGGTTCAAAAGCACAACAAAAGAATGATCGGCTGGGACGAAATAGCACAAGCGGATATTGACCCCAACTCGGTGATTCAATTATGGAACAATGTTGAAAATGCCATCAAAGCAAGTGAAAGTGGCTCCAAAATCATCATTTCGCCAGCGAAAAAGGCATATTTGGACATGAAATACGACTCCATTTCGGAATATGGATTGCACTGGGCAGGTTACATTCCGGTTGATGTGGGGTACAAATGGGACCCGGAAACTTATGTTGAAGGACTTGCCAAAGAAAATATTCTCGGAATTGAAGCCCCACTATGGTCTGAAACCATTAGCAACAGTACAGAGTTGGAATATTTGGCCTTTCCCAGAATTATTGGGTATGCCGAGTTGGGTTGGTCCCAAAGTGAATATCTTGATTGGGACGACTACAAAGAACGACTAGCTGCACAGGTTCCTTATTTGGAAGCCATGCAAATCAATTATTACCCAACAAAGTTGGTGGATTGGAAAAAGGAATAGTGTTTATTCTTCCTCTTCAGAGGCGGATACAGTAGGTCCTTCTGCATCCTTTTCGTCTTCAACAAAATCAGTGATGTTGTTGTCGAGAAGGATGTTGTACCACTGTATGATCTTTTTGATGTCACTGGCATACACTCGGTCCTCATCATAATTGGGAAGTACCTCGAAAAAATACTCTTCCAACTCGATTTTTTCGGCTTTATGGCTGATGGATGTTTTCTTTCCATCTTCCTTTTCCTTGATTTTTTGGAACACTTCCTTCAAAGGAAGTTCTTCTTCCAAGGTATAAATGGCTATTTCGGACAGCACGCTAACATTGCTTCTTAAACCAACGGTTACACGTTTGCCATCCAAAAGGGATTCTCCAACAAAACCACCTCTGGTTTGGGTCAATAATTTGTAAAGTCCTGGTTTACCACCAATAGATAAAATCTTGTCTAATGCCATTCAAATAGTAATTTATGGGCGCAAAAATATGTTTTTATCGCGAACAGTGATTTTTTTAACGTCCTTTTTTGATGTTAGGAAACCTCATTCGGTAGTCCACACTGATTTTTCCCTTGGAAATCTTTTCCAATCGACTTTTTAAAAGTCGTTTCTTTAGCGTTGAAAGCTTATCGGTGAACAAAACACCTTCAATGTGGTCATATTCGTGCTGAATCACTCTGGCCAATAGACCATCGAAGGTTTCGGTATGTTCTTTAAAATCTTCATCCAAATAACTCATCGTGATTTCAGGCTTACGTTTTACATCTTCGCGGATATCGGGAATACTCAAGCAACCTTCATTAAAGTCCCACTCCTTACCGTTTTCCTCTTCAATCTTCGCGTTGATGAACACTTTTTTGAATCCATCGAGCTGCTTCTGTTCTTCTTCGGACAACTCTTCATCATCTGCAAAAGGTGTAGTGTCCACCATGAACATTCTTATGGGAAGTCCCACCTGTGGAGCTGCCAAACCAACACCATGGGCATTGTACATGGTCTCCCACATGTTTGTAATCAATTCCTCAAGTTTAGGATATTCTGATGTGATATCCTTTGCCTTTTTTCGCAAAACGGGGTCTCCGTAGGCTACTATGGGTAAAATCATAAATCAAAATCTGTTTAAGTAGGCCTGCAATATGAGCGTGGCACTTATTTCATCGACTAGGGCCTTATCCCTTCTTTTCTTTTTCTTCATTCCACTGTCCAACATCGATTGGAATGCCATTTTGGATGTGAACCGCTCATCTTGGCGTTCCATGGGAATGGAAGGAAACTTGGCCGTTAGCTTTTTCAAAAAATCTTGGATAAGCACCTCGGACTCGGATGCCGTATTGTCCATTTGTTTGGGAAGTCCAACCACAAAGCGCTCCACCTGTTCCTTTTGCGTATATTCCTCTAAAAAGGTCAACAAGTCTTTGGTTTCTATGGTCTTTAATCCAGAAGCAATCAACTGGAGTTCATCGGTAACTGCGATACCGGTCCTCACTTTCCCAAAATCCAAAGCTAAAATTCTAGCCAAAACAATTTTTTGGCAAAAATAACCTTAAAAATGTTATGCGCTTAAAAATGGGGTCCATAATTCTACCATGGGGCTTATCTTTGTCAAAACTTTAAGAAAAATGAATGGATTAAGAACGCTTATTGAACAAGCGTGGGACAAAAGAGAGTTGTTGGAAGATGAAAAGACTCAAGTCGCCATACGTGAAGTAATAGACCTAATCGACCTAGGAGAATTAAGATGCGCTGAGCCTACGGAAGATGGGTGGCAAATAAACGAGTGGGTAAAAAAGGCTGTTGTACTTTATTTTCCTATTCAAAAGATGGAAGTGCTCGAAGCTGGCATTTTTGAATACCACGATAAAATTCCATTAAAAAAAGGATATAAAGAAAAAGGTGTCCGTGTAGTTCCCCATGCGGTTGCAAGACACGGAGCCTATATTTCCAAAGGAACCATTCTAATGCCGAGTTATGTGAACATCGGTGCTTATGTGGACGAGGGATCTATGGTCGACACCTGGGCTACGGTAGGAAGCTGTGCACAAATCGGTAAAAATGTCCACTTAAGTGGAGGAGTAGGTATAGGTGGTGTATTGGAACCCTTGCAAGCCGCTCCTGTAATTATTGAGGATAATGCCTTTATCGGCTCCAGATGTATTGTTGTGGAAGGTGTCCGTGTGGAAAAAGAAGCCGTTTTGGGTGCAAATGTGGTTTTGACCGCATCAACCAAAATAATTGATGTGACAGGAGATGAGCCAGTGGAATTGAAAGGTCGAGTGCCAGCAAGATCCGTTGTGATCCCTGGAAGTTACACCAAAAAATTCCCAGCTGGGGATTATCAAGTCCCCTGTGCTTTAATTATTGGAAAAAGAAAAGAAAGTACGGATAAGAAAACTTCCTTGAACAATGCATTACGCGAGCATAATGTTGCCGTGTAGATAGCTTTAAAGCTATTTACAGCAGAACTTTAGGTACAAATCGTACAAATAGGGTTGTTTTTTTCTTTAAGATTGAAGCAACCCTATTGTTTTTTTAGCCTCTATTACATACCGATTAGGATAAAACTTTAAGATTTTAACAAAAAATCGGTAGGGAAATTGCGCAATTGATTGTTGTAAGAAAAATAAACAGTTGAACAATTTTAACCCTGTTTTTTTGTTATAGATTTGTAAATACCAAAACACTACACCAATAAATTATGGCTGGATTGAGCACCCCAAAGCAAAAATTATCAGCACTTATCATTACCTACAATGAAATGGGATACATTGAAAAATGTATCGATTCCGTTTCTTTTGCAGATGAGATCATAGTAGTCGATTCTTACAGTACGGATGGCACTTACGAGTATTTATTGAATCACCCGAAAGTAAAGGTAATTCAAAACCCTTTTGAAAATTTTACTGCTCAAAAATCATTTACACTGAAGCAAGCCGGTAATGATTGGGTTTTGTTTTTGGATGCCGACGAAGTGGTTACCGAAAACCTTCAAAAAGAAATCATTGAAACCATAAATGATCCCAACTCCCATGAAGCGTATTGGTTTTACAGAAAGTTCATGTTCAAAAATGAACCTTTGAACTTCAGTGGCTGGCAAACCGATAAAAACCATAGACTTTTCAGGAAAAGCAAAGCGCATTTTACCGATCGTAAAATTGTACACGAAACCTTAGTGGTCAATGGCAAGTCTGGAATCCTAAAGGAAAAATTAACCCACTACTGCTACAAAAACCACGAAGACTATAAAGGTAAAATGCTCAAGTACGGTCAATTAAAGGCCAAAGAGGACTTTTACAAAGAAAAGCACTTCAATTACCTTTTGATGACAGTAAAACCCCTTTGGAAGTTCTTTAACCACTATATCCTTCGTTTAGGCATTTTGGATGGCAAAAAAGGATGGACCATCTGCTATCTCAACGCATTAGGGGTATTGGAAAGGTTCAGGGAACTAAAAAGATTGGAAAAAAAGAACGAGCTTGCCTACTATTTGGTAATGCCGTAGTGCGTCCAAACCAACTTACCTGACCTAGTTTCCTTGCGTATAGCCTGATTTTTAGCAATGGACTCTGGTGTTTTGTACCCTCTTTTATGATCTAAGTGCACACAAACAGCACTATAACGCAATTGTTTCGACTTTATACCAAAATTGAACAAACGCTCACCCAACTCTCGATCCTGACCACCATATTGCATACGTTCGTCAAAACCGTTCACATTTAAAATGTCTTTTTTCCAACCTGAGGAATTATGACCGTTCCAACTGGCATTGGTCGGTGTAAATGTATTGAGCAACTTGGAAACAATTCCGTTAGCTGTTAATTTATTGTTCTTAAATGTTTTGGGAATACCTTTTTCTTTAAGCCAGTGGATATTGAAACAATTTTGCTTCTCGATATCCTCCAATGTAATCATTTTGGATATGTTCATCGGGAGCATGTAATATCCGCCAGAAATAAAATACCCCGGCTCCTTGTTGATATAATGCACCTCAACAAAATCCTCCCGTGGAATACAATCACCATCCGTCATAATGATGTAATCCGCATTGCAGGCCTCAACGGCTTTGTTCAAAATCCTCGACTTTTGGAAACCATCATCCTCTTGCCATACATGGATGATATTGTAAAAGACCTTTTCGGACATTTCCTCTAACAATTCCTTGGTTTTAGGACCCGAACCATCATCTGCAATAACCACCTCAAAATCCTTGAAAATTTGGCAATTGAAACCCCAAAGCACTTTTTTCAACCATTCCTCGGCATTATAAGTGCTTACGATTACTGATATTCTCGGTGTTTCTGTCTCCTTTGGGTTCATCTGGGCAAAAATAGTAAAGTCTACCATTTAAAAGATAACTTTGCAAAAAGAACCTTCCGTTCTATCCAAAAACTCCCAATGAAGAAAGTAGCAATTATAGAGTTTAACTCTTACCACGATGAATGCCTGTATTCGCAGATGAAGTTTCTCGATTCGGCCGGATTTGTCCAGACCTTGGTCGTGAGCAGTCAAATAAAGGACCGGGCTTCTGAATATCTGGGTATCCCTGAAACTGTGATAACATTTGACCGTTCACATCAAAAGAATTTCTTCAGTCGTATTTCCTTCTTATGGAAACTTAAAAAGCAATTAAAACAAAAAGGCGTAAAAACAGTCATATTCAATACCGCAAGTTCCAGACTGGAAGTGATTTTATTGAGTTTTCTCTTGAAAAAGCGAACTGCTTTATTTGGCATTCTGCATAATCTGAAAAAGGTAAACCACAGCTTTTCCCAAAAGCTCATCAACAGGTCCATTAAAAACTATTTTGTACTCAATGATTTTTTGGAGGACTCCATCGAACTGGAAGATAAATCAATACAGCTACAGAATTTTTACCCCATTTTTTTTCCAACCTACAAGGAAACAACCATCAAAAAACCAAAAGAAGAGATTTGGGTCAGTATACCCGGCAAGCTTGATTTTGGTAGAAGAGACTATTATTTGGTTGCTGAAGCCCTTCAAAAACTACAATCAAAAAACAATTTGAAAATTCTGATTTTGGGAAGTACCAATTCCAATGACCCCAAAAGCAGGGAATTCATTGATTTTCTCCAAAAAAACAAGCTCCAAGAAAACTTTGTGATTTTTGATTCTTTCTTGGATAATGATGTCTTTCATGACTACTTAAAAAAATCGGACTATATCCTCATCCCTTTGGACACTATTGGAGATAACTACGCAAAGCATAAGATCATGGGGTGCTACAATCAAGCCTTTGGGTATCAAAAAACCCTGATTTCCCCAATCGGCCTGAGTCATATCCCAGACATGGACAAGCATTCCATGCTTTATAATGGAGCACAAGGACTCTCCATAGTTTTGGAGCAAATCAGTCAAGGAAAAGGAGAAAAAAAGGAATATCTGGAAAGCAAATGGAGTTTTGAAGCGCAAAAAAACAACTACATCAGCTTTCTTGAAGAAAATCAAATTAAATGATCGAAGAAATCAACAACTGCAATAAAGTACTGCAAGAAGGCGGGCTTATCCTCTACCCTACCGACACCGTTTGGGGCATTGGTTGCGATGCTACCAACCAAGAAGCCGTTAAAAAGGTGTACGCGCTCAAAAAAAGGGAAGACACCAAAGCACTCATCTGTTTAGTAGCCAATCAAGCCATGTTGGAACGCCATGTAAAAGAAGTGCCCGATGTGGCCTACGATATTATGGACTTGGCCACAAAACCAACCACTATCGTATTTGATGACCCGATGGGAATAGCTCCTAATCTGGTCGCGGAGGATAACACCTTGGCCATCCGCGTGGCTTCGGATAAATTCTGCCAGTACCTCATCAATAAATTCAGGAAGCCGATAGTATCCACATCGGCCAATGTCTCGGGCCAACCCACCCCAAAACAATTCAAGGATATTGATGAAGAAATTTTAAAAGGAGTGGACTATGTGGTAAATTTGCCCGATGAAAATATAAACCCTTCCCCCTCCTCCATCATTAAATTGAGTACGGACGGGCAAGTGAAGGTTATTCGGGAATAGCAATGGCGAAGGAATTCCATACAGAGGCAATACAACATCCTATTTTTAAACTTATTGGCGAAGCTTCGGATGAGTTGGGCGTAGACGCCTATGTTATCGGAGGGTTTGTGCGTGATTACTTTTTAAAAAGAAACACCCCAAAGGATATTGATATTGTTGCTATTGGCAGTGGCATAGAACTCGCCAAAAAAGTAGCTTCCAAACTAAAGGGCAAACCTGAGATTTCCGTATTCAAGAATTTCGGTACGGCCATGATCAAGCACAAGGATTTGGAGCTTGAATTTGTGGGAGCCCGAAAAGAAAGTTACAACCGGGATAGCCGAAAGCCCATTGTGGAGGATGGTACCTTGGAAGACGACCAGAACCGTCGGGATTTTACCATAAATGCAATGGCTTTGGCATTGAATGCATCCAATTTTGGAGCACTTTTAGACCCATTTGATGGTTTGGCCGATTTGGACAGGCAAATCATACGCACCCCATTGGAACCAGGAATTACCTATTCCGACGACCCACTACGAATGATGCGTGCCATTCGATTTGCCACACAATTGCATTTTACGATTGAGCTACAATCGCTTCAAGCGATAACCGAGAACAAGGACCGCATCAAAATTGTTTCCAAGGAGCGTATCGTGGATGAATTGAACAAAATATTGATGAGTTCCAAACCATCCCTTGGTTTCAAATTGATGCACCAAACAGGATTGTTGCCACTCATCCTACCCGAATTGACAGCACTACAGGGCATCGAGGAAATTGAAGGCCAACGCCACAAGGACAACTTTTGGCATACTTTGGAAGTGGTGGACAATATCGCGGAAACCACAGACAACCTTTGGTTGCGCTGGGCCGCATTACTGCACGATATCGGTAAGGCTCCAACCAAAAAGTTCCATAAAAAGATTGGTTGGACTTTTCATGCACACGAA
Source organism: Flagellimonas yonaguniensis (assembly GCF_029193885.1). Taxonomy (GTDB): domain Bacteria; phylum Bacteroidota; class Bacteroidia; order Flavobacteriales; family Flavobacteriaceae; genus Flagellimonas; species Flagellimonas yonaguniensis. Next base: position 142,045 of record NZ_JARFVB010000003.1, read on the forward strand.
TTTGTGGGAGCAAAAATGGTATACAAACTTTTCAAAAGGCTACGAATGCCATTGAACGAGAAGATGAAATTCGTTCAGAAAATGGTATTGATGAGTTCTCGACCCATCATTCTATCTGAAGACCACGTGACCGATTCCGCAGTACGACGATTGGTTTTTGATGCTGGCGATTTTGTGGAAGATTTAATGACCTTGTGCGAAGCGGACATCACAACGAAGAATCCGCGCAAACAGAAAAAGTACAAGAACAATTTCAAAATAGTTCGTCAAAAAATAGTGGAGGTCGAAGAACGGGACCATATCCGTAATTTCCAGCCCCCCGTTTCCGGCGAAGAGATCATGAAGACCTTCAACCTGAAACCTTCCAAGGAAATAGGCATCATCAAGGATGCCATCAAAGAAGCGATTTTGGAAGGCGAAATTCCCAACGAATATGAGGCTGCCTACAACTTTATGTTGGAAAAAGGCAAAAAATTGAACCTAAAAGTCCATTCCGAATGAAAAAGAACAAATATGTAGTGTATTGGTTGCTCACTGGGTGTTTTCTAATTTTTGTGATGGTTCTGGTAGGTGGAATTACACGCCTTACCCACTCTGGGCTCTCAATTTCGGATTATAAACTTATTCACGGGACCATTCCCCCGATGAACGAGCAAGAATGGCAAGAAGCCTTTGAATTATATAAGCAATATCCAGAGTACCAAAAACTCAACTATCATTTCGGAATTGAAGAGTTTAAGGACATTTATTTCTGGGAATGGCTGCATAGGGTCATTGGACGATTTATAGGAGTGGTGTTTATTTTACCGTTCCTCTATTTTCTCTTGAAAAAGAAATTGGACCGTCCAACCGTAAAAAAATGTTTGGTTCTGCTCTTTTTAGGTGGATTTCAAGGATTTCTGGGCTGGTACATGGTAAAAAGTGGTTTGGTGGACCGTCCAGATGTGTCCCACTTTAGATTGGCGGCACATTTGACCACTGCGTTTATCACATTTGCCTACAGTTTATGGGTGGCCTTGGACCTCATTTATCCAGAACGAAAAGAAATCAATACGAAAATCAGGAACCTGATTCGAGTTGGACTTGTGCTCCTATTGCTCCAAATTATTTGGGGTGCTTTCGTAGCTGGATTGGATGCCGGGTTCATTCACAACCATTGGCCATTGATGAGCGACGGCAAATTGATTCATGAAACGGTTTACATTGAGCAACAACCCGTCATCAAAAACTTCTATGAAGGGAAAAGCGGGGTACAATTTGTGCATCGGTACTTGGCATACATCGTAGTTGGTTTCATCGCCCTGATTTGGTTCAGAACTAGAAAAATTGAGACAACAGTACTTCAGGAAAAAGGATTGAAAAGTTTGTTGGCTTTGGTTTTTCTTCAATTTGTATTGGGTGTGCTCACATTGATTTACGCTGTACCGCTTTGGCTGGGAATTGCGCATCAAATAGGTGCTTTTTTCCTTTTGGCGACCATGACTTTTACCCTGCACAGGTTCTCAAAATAAGGTCTATTTATTGTACCTTTGTGCCCACTCTAAAATTTGATGGATGATTTATAAAATCAGGATAATACTTGATGCTGAGGAAGATATCTTTCGTGATATCGAAATTGAGGACCAAAGTAATTTGGAGGATTTCCACAATGCCATAACCCAAGCTTTTGGTTTTGAGGGAAGTGAAATGGCCTCTTTTTACACCTGTGACGAAGAATGGAACCAAGATGAGGAAATTGCTCTTTTTGACATGAGCGAGAGCGGTTCCGATATCCGATTGATGAACGAAACACCACTTGACGATGTTTTAACGGAGGACAATCCAAAAATGATCTATGTGTACGACTTTTTTAGCATGTGGACTTTTTTTGTGGAACTAGCAGATATTGTTGACAAAGAAGATGGTAGGATATACCCAAACCTACTGTTTACTTTTGGCGAACTACCGGATGCCCCGCCAGAAAAACAGTTTGAGGCAAAGCCCAGTGATGATGATGGCGATTTTGACGACCTCCTAGATCGTTATGATGATATGGATTTTGACGAAAACTGGAATTAACCGAACTCTTGACCAAGTTTTAACCATTAACACTTAATCTTAACATGCTAAACCTATATAATGCCCAAATTGAAAGTATTTCACTCCACCGAGTAGGAAATAAAAGTAAAAACGAATCTGCTTTTTTGTCCGCAGAGCCATTTTCGCTCAATGATGAAATGTCCGGTCTGTTGAAGGAATACTTTTTTAAACCTTTTAGGGAAAAGGAAGAAAACTACTATAAGTTTGGCCACGAGGTGGATTTAGAGTTCAACGAGGTCTATACAGCGGTTTCTGGGATATTCGAAAATCCATCAGATAACCATGGACTTTCCAAAAAGATCACTACCTATCTTTTTGAGCAATCCAATCACCCACACATTAAAAGCGGGGAAGTTTATGTGGTCCATTTTTCGGATATGGTCATCGATAACCAAAAAACGGATGCCGTGGGTATTTTTAAAAGCGAGCTGAAACACGATTTCCTTCAGTTTGAAGAAAATGAACACAACTTGGAAATCCTGATTCGCCAAGGAATTAACATAAACAAGCTGGATAAAGGCTGTATCGTTTTCAATATTGGCAAAGAAGAAGGGTACAAAGTCCTTTCTGTGGACAGTAACCGCTACGATGCCAAATATTGGTTGGAAAACTTCTTGGGTGTTCTCCCATTGACCGATGAGAACTTCTATACGAAGAACTACCTTAAATTCTGCCAGAACTTTGCCAAAGATGTGGTTTTGCCCGCCGAGGACAAACAACAAGAGGTTATGTTCATGAACCGAGCTGTGAACCACTTTGCCAAAAACGACAATTTTGAAGAGACCTCATTCTTGAACGAAGTCATGGAAAATCCAGAGCTTATCCCTGAGTTTAAGCACTACAAGGTTGAAAAAGGTCCAAAATATAGCATTGAGGACGTTTCCAATTTTGACATTGCCAACAAAGCAGTGAGCGATGCCCGAAAGAAAATCAAGAATGTCATCAACCTGGATACCAATATTCAAATCAAGATGGATTTCATCAATCCGGAATCCGCGGAGAAATTTGTGGAAAAAGGTTGGGATGAGGAACGGCAGATGTATTACTACCTTGTTTATTTCAACAAAGAGCAGAAAAGTTAGAATTTCTTTTCTATAATCTGTTTCATACTTACATCCTCGTAGTTTCGTTTTACAAAATCAAGGGCGTGGGTCAATACTTCGCCCATGGTTTTACTGTCCCTAAAATTAATATCACCTGTCAGTTCCTGTAATTGGGTTTTCAGCATTTCGGTGTTTTCGGGCGGGGCAATGGTATCAACTTGACACACATCCAACAGTCGTTTTAGTCTTCTGCCCCAGCTCAAAATCCTTTTGGCGATAATCGATCGTTCCTCAACAATATATTGGTTGACGGAGTCCACGGTCAACTTGTTCTGAACCAAATCCACCATGGTCTTGTTCTCCTTAAAGAATTGGGGGCGATATACCTTTATTTTCCCTTCGTAACACTGCTGATCAAAATCTATGGCCCTGATTTTATATACCACACTATCAAAATCGTGGGTAGGGACAATAACATAGTTATAGGAGCGCATATCACCCAGTAGGCGAATCGTGCATCGTTCATTGAACTTCACAAACTCCTTGGCAATCTGGGCTTTGTCAAATTCGGTACACTCTGGAAGGTTCTTCTTCATGAAAACATCCCCTGGTATGCCCACTATATGCTCCTCGATCAAAGTGTTTTCATAGATTACGAAATTTAAATTATATGGAGACAACATGTGCTCCAATTCCAAACCGTACACACGTGAGGCGTCCGTTTTTTTTACATAGAACAAGGTATAGTTATCGTTCAAAATGTTACGCACCTTGATCCTGAAGGGCTTTGAGTTCCCAAATGTGCAGTAATCCACATAATCCACATTCAAATATTGAAAGATGGAATCACTACCATCCGACACAAAACTGGAGTACACCCGTTTTAGCGCCAGATCGATTTCATCTCGGTCAAACTCAGGATAAAACACCCGTACCCAAAGGGTATCTTCATCATTGGCATCGTACACGGCAACGCTTCCCGAGAACCTAAGCAGGTCATCGTAATGGATGGGTATCTCAATTTTCCGATTGTAATATTCCAAATATTCATCCAGTTCCTTACTTATGGGATAAGCAGGTTTCTTTTTCGACATCAACTTTTCTTCCGACATTGTATTCGATTATTTTGTAACAAATTGCAATATACTTCGTCAAGTTAGTATAAACCATTCAAAAAACGATAGCATCTTTTGGAAACAATACTTAATGTAAGCCATCTCACCAAAAAGTTTGGGTATCTCACTGCCGTAAAAGATCTTTCCTTTACCATTGAAAAAGGAAATGTCTACGGTATTTTGGGTCCTAACGGAAGCGGCAAATCGACCACCTTGGGCATTATTCTCAACGTAGTGAACCGAACTTCGGGAGAATTCAGCTGGTTCGATGGCAACACATCCACCCACGAAGCCTTAAAAAAGGTAGGCGCCATTATTGAACGCCCCAACTTTTATCCCTATATGGACGCCATCCAGAATTTACGGTTGGTCTGTAAAATAAAGGATGTTCCAGAGACCAAGATTCAGGAAAAACTGGAATTGGTAGGATTATGGGACCGTCGCAACAGCAAGTTCAAAACATATTCGCTGGGGATGAAGCAGCGTATGGCCATCGCCTCTGCCCTGCTCAACGACCCTGAAATATTGATTTTGGATGAGCCCACCAACGGCTTGGACCCACAGGGAATCCATCAGATACGGGAAATCATCAAGAAAATTGCAAGTCAAGGGACCACCATTTTATTGGCCTCCCACTTATTGGACGAGGTGGAAAAGGTATGTTCGCATGTCATCATTCTTCGAAAAGGCGAAAACTTGTATGCAGGTCCAGTGGACAGTATGTTGGCCAGTCATGGATTTTTTGAATTAAGAGCCGATAATCTTGATGAGCTTCAAGAACTATTGGAAAAGAGTGCCAGCTTTGGGAAAATCGAAAACTATAACGGAACCCTTACTGCCTATCTAAAAGAGGAAATGGATGCCGAAAGCTTGAACAAAATGCTGTTTGATAAAGGAATCGTGCTATCCCACCTTGTGAAGCGAAAAGAAAGCCTCGAAGAACAATTTTTAACCTTGACCAAAAACCAATAATCAAAAAAACGAATGTTACGTCTCCTACAAATAGAATTCATAAAACTTTGGAACAATAGGGCCAGCAAGGTGCTGATCATCTCCTATTTTGTGCTCCTGACTTCCATTGCGCTTGTTGCGGCCATAAAATTCGATATTGGCCCGGTACAATTCCACTTGGCCGACCAAGGGATTTTCAATTTTCCTTACATCTGGCACTTCAATACCTTTGTTACCGCACTTTTCAAGCTATTTCTGGCCATTGTCATCGTCTCCATGATGTCCAACGAGTACAGTAACAAGACCATCAAACAAAACCTTATCGATGGGTTGTCCAAAAAGGAATTCATCCTATCTAAAGTACTTACCGTGATTTCCTTTGCGCTGATTTCCACCATTTTTGTGTTCGTGGTCTCCATGATTCTTGGTTTGGTGTATTCAGATTACAATGAAGTCTCCATCATATTCTCCGATTTGGAGTTTTTGCCTGCCTTCTTTTTCAAGTTGGTCGGCTTCTTCTCCTTCTGTCTTTTCTTGGGCATTTTGGTAAAACGCTCCGCTTTCGCTCTTGGCTTCTTGATTCTTTGGACCATATTGGAACAAGTGGTATTTGGGTTATTGGGCTGGAAGGTCATGAGTTGGGAGGCTGCTAAAGCCGTAAAGCGATTCTTTCCCTTGGAGTCCATGGCCAACCTCATTAAAGAACCTTTTACCCGACTTTCGGCGGTACAAAATATTGGTCAGCAAATAGGTGAGGACATGAAATTTGATTATCATGTGTATTGGTACGAGTTCCTCATCGTAATCGTTTGGACTGCCATTTTCATCTATTTATCCTACGCATTATTGAAGAAACGTGATCTGTAGTTTCTCTTGATGAGAATATTAAAAACTTTGCTTCTATTTGGCACCTACCTTTAGTATTTTTACATAATGAAATTTCAGGTAGTTTCCGACTTTAAGCCCACGGGCGACCAACCCGAAGCCATAAGACAATTGGTAAATGGTATTGAGACAGATACCAGGTACCAAACCCTACTAGGGGTTACTGGGTCGGGGAAAACTTTTACGGTCGCCAATGTGGTGGAATCGGTTCAGCGTCCCACCTTGGTCTTGGCGCACAATAAGACCCTGGCCGCTCAATTGTATTCGGAGTTCAAGCAGTTTTTCCCAAACAATGCCGTGGAATACTTTGTATCTTATTACGATTACTATCAGCCCGAAGCCTATATCCCCACAAGTGGACTTTATATTGAAAAAGACCTGTCCATAAACGAGGATATCGAGAAATTACGATTGAGTGCCACCTCCTCACTCCTTTCAGGTCGACGGGATGTACTTGTGGTCGCCTCTGTTTCCTGCCTGTATGGTATTGGGAACCCTATTGAGTTTCAAAAAAACGTCATTACCATACATAGAGATCAGGTCATATCGCGTACCAAGTTTTTAAAGCAATTGGTGCAGAGCCTCTATGCCCGTACCACTGCGGATTTCAGGAATGGTAATTTTAGGGTAAAAGGTGATGTGGTGGATGTGTTCCCCGGTTATGCCGATCACGCTTTCCGTATTCATTTTTTTGGTGATGAAATTGAGGAAATCGAAGCATTGGACCCCTACAACAATAAGGTCATTGAAATTTATGACACCCTGAATATCTACCCTGCGAACATGTTCGTGACCTCTCCCGATGTGCTTCAAAATGCGATAAAGGAGATTCAGGATGATTTGGTAAAACAAATAGATTATTTTAAGGAAATCGGTCGGCCTTTGGAGGCCAAACGTTTGGAAGAGCGCACCAATTTCGACTTGGAAATGATTCGTGAACTTGGCTATTGTTCAGGAATTGAAAATTACTCAAGGTATTTGGATGGAAGAAAACCAGGCACCCGACCTTTCTGCTTGTTGGATTATTTCCCGGATGATTATTTAATGGTGATCGATGAAAGCCACGTAACCATACCCCAAGTACACGCCATGTACGGAGGCGACCGTTCCAGAAAAGAAAATTTGGTGGAATATGGTTTTCGCTTGCCTGCTGCCATGGACAACCGTCCGTTGAAGTTTGAAGAATTTGAGGCACTCCAGAACCAAGTGCTTTATGTGAGCGCCACTCCCGCTGATTACGAATTGGAATTGAGTGAAGGGGTTTATGTGGAACAAATCATCCGTCCCACGGGATTGTTGGACCCGGTAATTGAAGTCCGCCCCAGTGAAAATCAAATTGATGACCTTGTGGAGGAGATTCAACAACGGGTAGAGTTGGATGAGCGCACCTTAGTGACCACGTTAACCAAACGTATGGCAGAGGAACTTACCAAATACCTATCTCGAATAGATGTTCGCTGCCGCTACATCCATAGTGATGTGGATACGCTGGAACGTGTGGAAATCATGCAAGATTTGAGGAAAGGACTCTTTGATGTGCTTATCGGGGTCAATTTGTTACGTGAAGGGTTGGATTTACCCGAAGTATCCTTGGTCGCCATTTTGGATGCGGACAAGGAAGGTTTTTTAAGGAGTAACCGTTCTTTGACCCAAACAGTTGGCCGTGCCGCAAGAAACTTGAATGGAAAAGCCATCATGTATGCCGATACCATTACCGAAAGCATGCAAAAGACCATCGATGAGACCAATTATCGTAGAGACAAACAAATGGCATACAACAAAGAGAACAACATAACCCCAACGGCCCTTAAGAAGAACTTGGACAGTGCATTGGCCAAAAACTCGGTTTCTACCTATCATTTTCAGAAAGAAGAGTTGCGTGCAGCAGAACCAGACCTGAACTACATTACCGAAGACCAAAGGGAAAAGTTGATCAGGGAAAAAAGAAAGGCCATGGAAAAAGCGGCCAAGGAGCTCAATTTTATGGAAGCGGCCAAACTAAGGGACGAGATAAAAATGCTTCAGGAGAAGGAATAAAAAAAACGCGCCCCCGCATGTGCAGGAGCGCGCCTCAACTAACCAACTAATCCAACCATCATGAAACACCTATAGTTGGTGTTCGAATGTCTTATGCTATATCAATCAATCTTTTTGGTTTTGGCAATGCCTCTTGTTTTTTGGGCAATGTCAATTTCAACACTCCATCTTCGTACTTGGCGTCGATTTTAGAGCCATCAACGGTTTCTGGCAGTGTGAAAGCTCTTTTGAACGAAGAATAGGAGAATTCTTTTCTTGTGTAATTATCGTTGCTTTCCTCGTTTTCGGATTTCACTTCGCTGGAAATGGTCAATACATCGTTATCGATTTCCACGGTAAAATCATCTTTTTTCATTCCTGGAACGGCTAGTTCCAATTCAAATCCTTCGGTATTGTCCTTTATATTCACAGCGGGCATGGAAGTATTCCACTTATCTGTTCCACCGAACCAATCAGGACCTACAAAATCGTTCATCAAGGATGGAAAAAACAGGTTGTTTCTTTTTACTATACTCATGGCGATTCAATTTTTAGTTAAACATTTAAATCAACCTGTATAAGTCAAAACCTGTACCAATAGAAAAATCATGTCCATTTGACATGATTCAAGTGAAAACAAATGTCATTTTGACATTAATTGTAATGTGCCTTGAAGATATTGATAAGCACATCCGGCGGAACAATCTTGTTGGGATAGCGGTGCATAATCTCCAACACCTGACTGATAGCGGCTGGCGGCAGACCCATTTTGAGCCCAATATTATAAAGTGTATTGATTTCTTTTTTGTGCTGCTCATGATCCACGTTCATGAGCAAAATAAGTCTATGGAATTGAACAATGCGCTCTGCCTGTGTTTTCAGGCGAACTTTTGGGGATTTCTCCTTTAACAATCCATCAAAAACATCTTTGCTAACTCCTAAATTCCGGGCCACTTTCAGCAAAAATTCGTATTCGGATCGTTTCAGGGAATGGTCAACTCTCGCAAAGCCGATCATCTCCGAAAGAATGCTCAATTTTTCTTTATAAGTACCCATAACGTCTGGTTCTAGTTCGTTATCATAAGTAGATAACTCCAAAACACCCCGTTTTAGTACATAAAAAAGCCCTGAAATTCAGGGCTTTTTTCTAACTAACTCAAACAATTCCCGGTTTTTAAGCGGTAATACGGACTGGAAGCTCATAAACCTTCCCAGGAGCAACCTTATCCAATTGCACCTTTTTGTAGTTAAGACGGTTTTTCACATAACCTTCCACAATATCATGATCAGTTTTAACTGACAACACTACCAATTCACCTTCTTCATTTATAATGAAGCGAACTTCTGCTGTCAATTCTTCTGAATCCAATTTAAATTTATGCTCTTTTAGCAACTCGTAAATTTGACCAGTAAGATTGTTTTCCTCGGTCGATTTCTTACCTTTTGTCGCGAATGCACTCATTGTGGCAAATAATGCCAATGCTACTGAAACAGTTTTTAATTTTTTCATGATTTTGTTTTTTGATTAAACTGATGATTAATGATATGTCAATATCAGAGCTTGATTAATGCTCTATTTTAACGACACTTCAAAAATAAGACGATTAGAAAACATAATTGTTACACTTTAGGGTTATTTAACAAATGTTTAATGTCCTTAACCTTGGGCTAATACTCCTATATTATCAATTCCAAAAAGCCTGATTAAGGAAGTTTCTCAAAACGAAAGTAGTACGGTTACTGAGCATTAAATGACAGATAAAAACCCTTGGTTTGGAAAATAAAAAAAGGGCAATCCTTAACTGGATTGCCCTTTTTAGTATTATATCAGGAATGAGTCTAGCCCAAAACTTCCTCAACTTTGTCCGCAGCTTCTTTAAACTGAACAGCTGAGTGCACAGCTAAACCGGAATTGTCTATAATTTCTTTCGCCAACTCTGCATTGGTTCCTTGCAATCTTACGATAATAGGTACTTGGATAGCATCTCCCATGTTCTTGTAGGCATCAACAACACCTTGTGCCACTCGATCACAACGTACGATACCTCCAAAGATATTGATCAAAATTGCTTTTACGTTGGGATCCTTTAGGATAATACGGAATGCCTCTTCCACCCTTTTCGCATCTGCAGTACCTCCTACATCCAAAAAGTTGGCAGGTTCTCCACCGGCCATTTTAATCAAGTCCATGGTAGCCATCGCCAATCCGGCCCCATTTACCATACAACCCACGTTACCATCCAAATCCACATAGTTCAATCCCACCTCGCGAGCTTCAACCTCGATAGGGTTTTCTTCGCGTAGGTCTCTCATTTCCGCATAAGACTTTCTTCTGTAAAGTGCATTATCGTCAATCGTTACCTTGGCATCGACTGCCATGATTTTGTCATCGGATGTCTTTAGCACCGGATTGATCTCAAAAAGGCTGGAATCACTCTCAACATAAGCCTTGTACAAAGACATTACGAATTTTACCATTTCCTTGAATGCAGTTCCGGACAATCCCAAGTTGAACGCAATCCTTCTTGCTTGGAAAGACAATAGACCCAATCCCGGGTCTACCTCTTCAGTAAAAATCAAGTGTGGTGTTTTCTCAGCCACTTCCTCGATATCCATACCTCCTTCGGTAGAATACATGATCATATTTTTTCCCGTTCCCCTATTCAAAAGAACAGACATATAAAATTCGCTGGTCTCGCTATCGCCCGGATAATAAACATCTTCGGCAACCAATACTTGGTGCACCTTTTTACCTTCGGCAGATGTTTGAGGAGTAACAAGGTTCATGCCTATGATACTACCTGCCAACTCTTCCACTTCTTTCAAGTTTTTGGCCAATTTCACGCCACCGCCCTTACCACGGCCACCTGCATGCACTTGTGCCTTGATTACGTGCCATCCGGTTCCGGTTTCTTGTGTAAGTTGTTTTGCGGCATCTACCGCTTCTTTGGCATTGTGGGCAACAATTCCCCTTTGGATTCTAACACCAAAACTGGCTAAAATCTCTTTTCCTTGATATTCGTGAAGATTCATCTGTGAATTTACTTTTGTTTGCAGACAAAAATAGAAAACACCGCTGACAAATTGAAGATGTTAAATGATTAATTAGCGATAAGTACCAAGAAAATGCTTCTTTCCCTAATTGGAACCGCTACAACTTAAAGTCTTGGAAGTCCAGCGGGTCAAAATTCTTGAAATGTCCGTTCATTTCCATTACTTCTTTGGTACGGTTCACCTCGTTCAACACATTTGTGGTAGCCTCCAAATGTCTTTTGATGAAATTCAGGCGGTCTGTCTCTTTGGACATGAGCAATAATTTGTATTCCTGCTCAAAGGATAGCCCCATTTTGTGGGCCAACGAGTAACTGTTGAATTGTTTGGGAGATGTTCTTGTAAACGGTACTCCCATGATATCATACAAAGCCTCAACCTTTTGAAGCACTTCTTGCCTCAATCCATCATCGGCATCATTTTGCACTTCCAAAAATTCCACCTCCCCACCGGCATAGGGCTTTCCGTCCAGTAGCTTTTCAAAACTCAGCACCTTGAACACTTGACGTGCCACACAAACCACATCCATTTCCCCTGATTTATATGTGTTTACCACCTCCACCAACTGCACCTCCGTCCCATAGGATATTGTATCATTGATATATACAGGAATACCAAAGGTAAGGGCCTCCCTCCTACAATCGGCGATCAATTGTTTGTAACGATCCTCAAAAATGTGAAGAGGGACGGTCTCACCAGGGAAAAACACGGATTTCAATGGAAATAAAGGTAATTTCATACTTCTGATTTTTCTAAAAATACATATCAAAACCTAAAGTCACAACCCTCAAGGTTTTTAATTGTTAAAAATAAAACAATTTGTTATATTTTGATAAATAATCTGGAATCCTTGTGTGTAAAGGCTACATAAGCTAGATTTGCTTAAAATACTCGTTTAACATGAATTCTAAGGACTTACTTCAGCTTACGGAACAATTCGGCGCCCCTCTTTATGTATATGATGCGGACAAGATCACTTCGCAATACAAAAAACTGACCAATGCATTTAAAGGCGTGCCTAAACTCAAGCTAAACTATGCCGCCAAAGCATTGTCCAATGTAAGTATTCTTAGATTGTTGAACAGTTTGGGAAGCGGTTTGGATACCGTGTCCATCCAAGAAGTGAAACTGGGGCTTTTGGCTGGATTTAAACCAGAATCCATCATTTTTACGCCCAACGGGGTTTCTTTGGAAGAAATTGAGGAAGCTGCCGCACTCGGGATTCAAGTGAATATCGACAATCTTTCCATTTTAGAGCAATTTGGGAGCAAGCATCCCGATATTCCCGTATGTATCCGTATTAACCCACACGTGATGGCTGGTGGAAACTCCAATATTTCAGTGGGACATATCGATTCAAAATTTGGAATCAGTGTGCATCAAATACCACATTTGTTGCGTATTGTGGAGTTGACCAACATGAACATCAACGGAATCCACATGCACACGGGCAGTGATATTTTGGATATCGACGTGTTCCTTTACGCTTCTGAAATACTTTTTGAAGCAGCAAAAAACTTCAAGAATCTGGAGTTCATCGATTTTGGTAGCGGATTTAAAGTACCTTATAAAGAAGGTGACATCCAGACCAATGTGGATGAATTGGGAAAGAAACTGACCAAAAGGTTCAATGAATTCTGCAAGGAGTACGGCAAGGAGCTTACCCTAGCCTTTGAACCGGGTAAATTCTTGGTAAGTGAAGCAGGTGTATTTTTGGCCAAGGTAAATGTGGTAAAACAGACCACCTCGACCGTTTTTGCCAGTATCGACTCAGGGTTCAACCATTTGATTCGACCTATGCTATATGGTTCCACTCATGAAATCAGTAATATTTCCAACCCAAAAGGAAGGGAACGCTATTACTCGGTGGTAGGATATATCTGCGAAACGGACACCTTCGGAAGCAACCGAAGGATCAATGAAATCACGGAAGGTGACATTCTTTGCTTTAAAAATGCTGGGGCCTATTGCTTCACGATGGCAAGCAACTACAATTCCAGATACAGACCTGCCGAAGTACTTTGGTACCAAGGGAAAGGACATCTGATCAGAAAAAGGGAAACTTTTGATGACATCCTACACAATCAAGTGGACGTGAAGGAGCTTTATGATACGCCCCAGAAAGAAACTGTGAAGTAGAGCAATAGCCTTATCAGACTGTTAAAACGCATACTTTTTTGGCACAATTTTCGTTAGTTTTGTACGGACAAGACGACAATTTCGTTAAAAACCATGACTATGCGCTCAATTTTCACCCAAATCAGCTTACTTTTTATAGTATTCACAGGCTTTACTGCCCAAGCTCAAGATATCAAATGGATTTCATGGGAAGAGGCCGTGCAACTTTCCCAAACGGACACCCAGCCCAAAAAGATTTTTATTGATGTCTACACAGATTGGTGTGGATGGTGCAAAAAAATGGACAAAAACACGTTTCAACATCCTGATGTATCCAAATACATGCAAGACAATTTTTATATGGTAAAGCTGGATGCTGAAGGTAAGGACCCTATTGAATATCAAGGCAAGACCTTCAAGTTTGTCCCATCTGGAAGAAGGGGCTATCATGAATTGGCAGCAGCTTTGCTACAGGGTAGAATGAGCTACCCCACTGTTGTATTTTTGGACGAACAATTGAATATGTTGTCTCCAGTACCAGGCTATCAACAAGTGGAACCGTTCATGCAGATTGCCAAATACTTTGGCGAAAACATCTACAAGGATAAGGATTGGCAAAGCTACGCTGGGAAATAAATTCATCCCCCAGCGAGTATGTGTTTACTTTACATTATTTATCTACTGTAATTCGGACTCTCTTTAGTAATGGTCACGTTATGTGGATGACTTTCGTGGATACCGCTCGAAGTGATTTTCACAAAACGGGCATTGTTTTTCAAGGCCTCGATATCCCCAGCACCGCAATACCCCATACCTGCACGTAGACCACCGATAAATTGGTGCATGCTTTCCACCAATTCACCTTTGTACGGCACTCGGCCCACGATACCTTCGGGAACCAGTTTTTTGATATCGTCCTCCACATCTTGGAAGTATCTGTCCTTACTACCTTTTTTCATGGCCTCAACAGACCCCATTCCACGGTACGATTTAAACTTACGCCCTTCATAGATAATGGTCTCACCTGGAGATTCTTTGGTACCTGCCAACAACGAGCCCAACATTACGGTATCAGCTCCTGCTGCCAATGCTTTGGGAATATCACCGGTATAACGGATTCCTCCATCGGCAATTACGGGAACCCCTGTTCCTTTCAAAGCTGCAGACACTTCCAAAACAGCGGAAAACTGTGGAAAACCAACCCCTGCGACCACACGTGTGGTACAAATGGAACCTGGCCCAATACCCACTTTAACAGCATCTGCACCTGCTTCCACCAAATATTTGGCAGCTTCTGCAGTGGCGATATTTCCCACCACTACTTCCAATTCCGGGAACGATTTCTTAACCTCTTTCAAAATACCCACCACACCTTTGGTGTGTCCGTGTGCCGTATCAATAATGATGGCGTCAACACCTGCCTTTACCAATGCCTCTGCTCTTTCCACAGCATCGGCGGTTACTCCGATGGCAGCAGCAACACGCAGACGACCGTATTGGTCTTTATTGGCAATGGGCTTTTGGGTAAGCTTTGTAATATCCCTGAACGTAATCAAACCAATAAGCTCATCCTTATCGTTGACCACGGGTAATTTTTCAATTTTATTCTCTTGAAGGATAACCTCCGCTTGCTGCAAAGACGTTCCTTCCCCAACAGTGACCAAGTTTTCCGAAGTCATTACCTCTGCTATGGGACGATTATCGTTTTTCTCAAAACGAAGATCTCGGTTGGTAACGATTCCTATCAATTTATTTTTTGCATCCACAATTGGGATACCCCCGATGCTATGCTCCTTCATACTTGCCTTCGCATCTCGAACCACGGACTCCAAAGGAAGGGTCACGGGATCCATGATCATGCCACTTTCTGCACGCTTTACTTTTCTAACCTTAAGAGCCTGCTGCTCTATGGTCATATTTTTATGAAGAACACCGATTCCCCCTTCCCTAGCCATGGCAATGGCCATACGGGATTCAGTTACCGTATCCATGGCCGCTGAAACTATCGGCACATTTATGGTAATGTTCTTGGTAAATTTTGATTGGATGTTTACTTCTCTGGGAAGTACTTCGGAGTAAGCGGGCACGAGAAGAACGTCGTCGTATGTAAGTCCTTCTCCAACAATTTTGTTTTGGTGAGCTTCCATTGCAATTACGGATTAATTGCGTGCAAATATACCACTAATTTATTTGAATACCACCTTGTATGGCCATTCCATTTTGGAGACCATTCGGAATTTTACCCGTTTATTTAGAATCATTCTATATAATTGTTATATTTAAAGCTCAAAACATTTTATATGTGCAGATTTTTGAATGTAATGGGCCGATCTAAAAATGGAGTGTTGACCTTTTGCAACCATACCAAATTATTTCAATTGATATACAACAACCTCTGTTTTGAATTGTATGAATGGGAGCTTGAGGCATTGAAGGAATATATTGAGCAATTGGACATTCCCTATTGGGAAAACCATCTGAAACATTGGAGCCAGCAGCGAAAAATTCCTATTTCGGTCGGGAAAAAGCACTTCATTATTTTGGTCAATAAAGAAGAAGTAGCCGAACTGTTGAGCTTGCTCCGTTTTGAAAAACAAAAGGTAAAACTTCTGTCCCATGAAGAAATCGACTATCAGTTAATTGATAACTGATTTTGAGGAGTACTTATTGGGGTTTCTTGGGGGAATACACTGCCAAAGCACCAAGCAGGCCGAACCTGTGTAGGTAATCGTCATTAAAATCCCAGAAAGCACTACAACATATCGAAACCAACCCACCCCAGACCACATGACATAAATACCACCGAAAGTCAAGATAATGGAAAGGAAAGGTTCAATGGTCAAAAAGAGTTTTAGTTTTTTGGGAGCCTTTGTTATCCAGACCAATCCGCCCAGCAGGAAGAAAATCAAGGACATGGAGAGCACGTGTGTGTGGATTACGGTCAGCATTTCGCGTTCCCCTTTTTTAAATTTCATGACCTCGGCATCTTCATCATCTTCGTTACCCAAGTAATTTTCCTCAACTCCAGCTGGAGTGGTCGATTCGGTTTCTTGAATAAAGAGCAATCCCGTAAAATACCCCACGGAGAGCACAATCACAAAAACGGAAATAAATAGTCGTAGTTCTTTGGGCAGTGTTGGCAATAAACCGTTGTACTTCATAGTGGAAAATTGTTGATGCATCAAATATATCCATTTAGACCTAATCTAAATAACAAATTATCCTCTTAAGTCTTCCAATTGCTTTTAGTGATACTGGGAAAAAAGCTCTGTTGCCTTATTGAATGCCGCTTCAAAAACCATCCAATTGACACCGGTATCAGCTTTTTCAGTAGTGAAATAGGAAAGCATTCGCTCGGTGGGCATATTGCCCGTAAGTTCATCCTTGGCCATGGGGCAACCGCCAAATCCTTGCACGGCTCCATCAAAACGGCGACATCCTGCTTTGTAGGCTGCATCTACTTTTTCGTGCCATTTGGTGGGTGTTGTGTGCAAATGTGCACCGAACTCAATATCTGGATATTTTGGGATCAGGTTGGAGAACAGATAATCAATGACCTCTGGGGTGGAACTCCCAATAGTATCCGACAACGACAGGATTTTGGTTCCCATCTCGGCCAATTTTTCGGTCCACTCTCCTACGATTTCCACATTCCAAGGGTCTCCATACGGATTCCCGAATCCCATGGAAATATAAGTCACGACTTCTTTATCATGCGCATTGGCCAACTCCAAGATTCCTTTTAGGGTTTCCACCGATTGGGCAATGGTCTTGTGCGTGTTCCGCATCTGAAAGTTTTCCGAAATGGAAAAAGGAAAGCCCAAATAATCAATCGCTTCATGCTTGCAAGCATCTTGCGCTCCCCGAACATTGGCCACAATGGCCAAAAGCTTGCTTTGGGTTCTGGATAGATCCAATCGGTCAAGTACTTCTGCGGTGTCCTGCATTTGCGGAATGGCTTTCGGCGACACAAAACTACCAAAGTCAATGGTATCAAAACCACAACCCAACAGGGACTGGATATATCTCACCTTTTCATCCGTGGGGATAAAGGTCTTGATTCCCTGCATGGCGTCCCGCGGACATTCTATGAGCTTTACTTTTGACATAGGCTTCCGTAAAAATAGCACTTATTTATCCGATAGAAATAGATAAAATGCAATCCCCACAAAAACAATAATCTGTACCCATTTCAAGTAAACGCCCGCCTTTTTATGACTGGTCAGATATTTGGAAATGTTTCCGGCAAGTATAGCTATTGCACCAAAGACAATAAGGGCAGAAAGCATGAAAAGCAGCCCTAAAACATAGAATTGAATGACGGTATTGAGTTCCTTGCTAAACAAAAATCCGGGAAAAAAGGCCAAAAAGAAGATGGTTACCTTGGGGTTGAGCACATTCATGGTAAAGCCTTTCCAAAAAAGCTTTGAAGATGTTTGGGTTGGTTGATTTCCATTGTCCAAAAGAATGGAAGCATCACTTCGGTACACCTGATAGGCCAAATACAGGAGATACATGGCTCCAAACAATTTGATGGCAAAAAACAAGGTATCGCTACGCTTGATGATTTCCGAAACCCCGAAAGCCAACAAAGTCGTGTGCACCAAACAGCCCGAGACCAAACCATAAACCGTGGCCAACCCTGATTTTGCACCATTACTGATGCTTTGGGTAAGCACAAAAATATTATCCGGTCCAGGCGAAATGGCCAAAGCCAATGAGGACACCAGAAACCCTATCAATATGGGATAATTGACGGATTCCAGAAATAAAAACAAACTATGCATACGATCTTAGTCCATTTTCTCCAAAATGGCCTTGTTGATTTTTTTGATGAGTCCCGGACCTTCATAAATAAATCCGGTGTAGAGCTGCACCAAATCCGCCCCTGCCTCCAACTTTTCCAAGGCATCTTCTGCGGAATGGATACCTCCCACCCCTATGATCGGGAAAGCCTTTCTACTATTTTCAGATAAAAACCGAATAACTTCGGTGCTCCGCTCTGTCAAAGGTTTTCCACTAAGACCTCCTTTTTCCTCGGATAAAATCAAGTGCGATTTCAACCCTTTCCTTTCTATGGTCGTGTTGGTCGCAATAACACCATCAATTTTGGTATCTGCAACAATCTCGATGATATCCAACAATTGATCATCTGTTAAATCGGGAGCTATTTTCAATAAAATGGGCTTCTCTTTCTGCTTGAAACTTTTGGCCAATTTCTTATTCTGACTTTTTAGCTTCTTCAACAACTTGGTCAACGGCTCCCTATCCTGAAGCTCTCGTAGTCCAGGGGTATTGGGGGAACTCACATTGACCACAAAATAATCCACATGCTCAAAAAGTGCTTCAAAGCAAATCAGATAATCCTTGATGGCGGCCTCATTGGGCGTTACTTTGTTCTTGCCAATATTTCCGCCGACAATTACTCGGTGCTTTTTCTTCAACTGTTCCACCGCCTCAAAAACACCTTTGTTATTGAACCCCATTCGGTTGATGATGGCTTTATCATCTTTTAAACGGAACAACCGCTTTTTGGGGTTTCCCGGTTGGGGCTTGGGGGTCACCGTACCTATTTCCACAAACCCGAAACCAAAGTCTGAGAATTCGTTATACAATTTGGCATCCTTATCAAAACCAGCGGCAAGTCCCACGGGATTCTTGAACTTCACACCAAACACCTCTCGTTCCAGTTTTGGGTCGCTCACAACAAATATCTTCCTGAAAAGACCCATCAAACCCAATCTTGAAAAAAACTTAATGGCCCCAAAGGAAAAGTGGTGCACGGCTTCTGGGTCAAACAAAAAAAGTACCGGGCGGATAAGGATTTTATACATTCAAAATGGATTTGGGACAAAAATAAAAACTCTCAAAACAGTTCTTCGCATTTCAGTCAATTTTCGTCAACAGACCTATTAATATGGATAGGACGCAAAGTCATTTGGCGGCATAATTTCAAATAGCGTTCATATTGGGCTTTGTTGAAAGTTGTCAACAGTCTTTTATCCATCATTCGGACATTTTTTGCCATACTATCGATAAAGGATTGGTACTTTTTGGACACATCCATCAATACTTCAGGGGAACTCTCTTCATTCTGTTTCATGAGATATTCCGCCTTACCCTTAAAAATATCGTTCCGGATTTTGAGTTCGGCACTCCAATTCTTCAGGTTCCTTTGCTGCTCTTCCGTCAATTCAAAGACCTTGGTAATGGTTTCGTTATCGCGTCCGCCCACACCCAAAATGCAGTCCATTTGGGCAAATCCGCTAAAGCCCAAAATCAAAAAAAGAAAAAATACAACCGCTTTCAATTCAGATTACAATTAATGGTTTTCCGAAAGATACTTATTAATGCCATTGATTTGCAAGATTACGTTTGAATAAGCTTTATTTTTGGAAAAACTCAACACTAACCATGGAAAAGTTACTCCCACGATTTTTGGAATACGTGACCACGGATACGCAAAGTGACCCCTATTCCAAAACCACACCCAGTACGGAAAAGCAATGGGATTTGGCAAAAAAACTGGTTATGGAACTGCACCAGATTGGCATGCAAGAGGTCTCGATTGACGAGAACGCCTACATCATGGCCACTTTACCCAGCAATATGAACAAAAAAGTTCCCCCCATTGGTTTTGTTTCCCATTTTGATACCTCCCCAGATTTTTCTGGCAGAAATGTAAAACCACAGATCATTGAAAATTACGACGGTAAGGATATTGTACTCAACAAATTGAAGAACATTGTGCTTTCTCCTGATTATTTTGAAGATTTAAAGGCATACGAAGGTCAGACCCTGATAACTACAGATGGTACAACCTTGTTGGGTGCAGACGACAAGGCAGGTATTGCGGAAATCATTACTGCAATGGAATACCTGATTAATCATCCCGAAATCAAACATGGAAAAATACGCATAGCTTTTACCCCCGATGAGGAAATAGGCAGAGGAGCACACAAGTTTGATGTGGAAAAATTCGGTGCCGAATGGGCCTATACCATGGATGGCAGTCAAGTGGGCGAACTGGAATATGAAAACTTCAATGCGGCCAAGGCCATAATAACCATAACGGGGAAAAGTGTGCATCCTGGCTATGCCAAAAACAAAATGGTGAACGCCATTGGCATCGCCAACGATTTCCTGACCCACCTCCCTCCCAGCGAAGTCCCTGAACACACCACGGGTCGCGAAGGTTTTTTCCATGTGCACAAGATCAAGGGCGAAATTGAAAAAACAGAGATCGAACTCATTATCCGTGACCACGATGCAGTGCATTTTCAGGCAAGGAAGGATCTATTGAACGACATCAAGGAAAAACTCAATAAAAAACATGGGGAATTTGTCAGTGTGGCCATTGAGGACCAGTACAAGAACATGCGGGAAAAGGTGGAGCCCATGTACCATATCGTGGAGATTGCCGAAGAGGCGATGAAATCCCTTCAAATCGAACCCATCATCAAACCTATTCGAGGAGGAACGGATGGTTCGCAACTGAGTTTTATGGGCCTGCCCTGCCCCAACATTTTTGCCGGTGGACACAATTTCCACGGCAAATACGAATATGTTCCTTTGGAAAGTATGCAAAAAGCAGTGATGGTTATCGTAAAAATTTGCGAACTTACCGCTAGTCAAATAAAGTAGTCGTGGATAAATCGGAAAAACTGGAAGGGTATTACGAAAAAGAGCATCCATTCAAGGAAGGAATAGCCTACTTGAGGGAACTTGCACTTAAAACGGAAGCTGTAGAGGATTTTAAATGGAGTATTCCCGTCTACACCTTGAACAACAAAAATGTATTTGGGATTTGTAAGTTCAAGAACCATTTCGGTGTATGGTTCTTTAACGGCGTTTTTTTAAAAGACCCGAAAAAGGTATTGGAAAATGCTCAGGAAGGTAAAACCAAGGGTATGCGACACTGGAAGTTCCTGAGTTTGGACGAAGTGGACGGGAAAGCCGTGCTTGGCTACATGAAAGAGGCTTTGGACAACCAGAAAAAAGGATTGGAGGTAAAGGCCGAGAAAACCAAAAAGGTGACCATTCCTGAACTACTGCTTTCCGAACTGGACAAAGATCCTAGTTTAAAAACAGCTTTTGAAAAATTCACGCCCTACAAACAGAAAGAGTTCAGCGAATACATTGCTGAGGCCAAACAGGAGAAAACCAAACTACGCAGGTTGGGAAAAATCCTGCCCATGATCAAAGACGGCATCGGGCTGAATGATGCATATCGGTAGGTTGAAAATCCATCAACCCAAATTAAGGCATTGACTGATTACCATTGGGATTTCAGCCTGAAAAAGCTAACTTAACTTTACCGAATTTGTTTCGGTATTGCAAGCTAAAAACCATTAAAACGATGTTCAGCTAATCGTTGAACAAACCACCCAAAATATGAAAAGAGCATTCATCATAACACTAACGATTCTTTTTTGGGGATGCCATCAAGAGAAAACAATCGAGGGTAAGCAAATCCTAAGTCAGTCAATGGATTACCATGATCCGCAAAAATCATGGAGCAACACTAAATTGAACATTCACATTCAAGAACCCAGAGTTCTGAACCCCCATCGGTATTCTGTTTTAGAATTGGACAATTCTGATAATTCTTTCAAACTAAAAAGAAACAGGGACGAGCACATTTCTGAACACATTATAGATAAAAATGGAAAAAGCTCTGTTTTATTGAATGGACAAATAGTCATAGACACTACTTTGATCAACAAATACAGACTGGATACTTCACGCAATATTGGATACAAAGAATTCTATCAATTATTTTATGGACTCCCCATGTCTTTAAATGATTGGATCTTGGAGGTAAAGAACACTTCAGAAACCACATTTGACAACAAAGATTGCTATAAAGTGGATGTTGAGTTAAAAAAACCGATGTTTTCAAAAGATTGGAGTCTGTTCATATCAAAGTCAAATAAAGAAATTGTTGGAATTGAGATTGCCTCCCCTGATAAACCAGATGAAGGTGAGAGATTGTATTTCGAAAAAAGCATAACAATCAACGGAATTAAAATTCCAAGAATTAGACATTGGCACGAATTAAAGAACAACAATTATTCAGGAACAGATATCATAATTGAGGAGATAAACTGATTAGCCAATTTCCAACAGCCTACAACGGGCATTATGCGCATTAATGGTTATTTTGATCAAAATCCTTGTAGATCATTATAAAAATAGACATATCGAAACATTCGTTTTCCACAAAATTTGCTGATCTTTAAGGTTTTTAACTGGCAGGAATGGGTAAAAGGAAAAAGCAGGCCAAAGTATTACGTATTTTTAGAAGAGTACACCGGACCACAGGAGCTTTATTGTTCATTTTTTTCTTTTTTGTATCCGTATCCGGCCTCATTTTGGGCTGGAAAAAGAACTCCAACGGGTACATTCTCCCAAAAACACAAAAAGGAACCACGGCAGACCTAAAAAAATGGTTGCCCGTGGACAGCCTGCACACCATTGCTTGCACCACTTTGCGCAATGAGGTATCGCCCGAACTCTCTTTGGAAATAGACCGTATTGACATGAGAAAAGAAAAAGGGTCCGTGAAGTTCGTGTTCGTGGATTCCTTTTACGAAGTACAGTTGGACGGGACCACAGGCGATGTGCTTTCCATTGGACAACGAAGATCCGACTTTTTGGAAAACATACACGACGGCTCCATTATAGATGATTTTCTCGGTACGAATGGGTATGTAAAGCTAGTATATTCCAGTATTATGGGGAGTTCCTTATTGATGTTTACCGTAACAGGGTTTTGGTTATGGTACGGCCCAAAACGAATGAGAAAAGCAAGTAAAAGCAAACCCACTGTATAAAAAAACCGTCCAAACCAATGGCCTGAACGGTTCAATTATCATACAATTATACTATCCCTTTGTTTTTTTGGTGGGAATGGTTCCATATTTATCGATCAAATAGACTAAACTAGCCATTGTGGCCGCTCCCAATTCCAATTCACGCTTGTTCACGTGCTCAAAAGTATCGTTTTCGGCGTGGTGGTGATCAAAATAACGCTGGGTATCGGGTCGCAATCCTGCCAATACCATTCCATCATCTTTTAAGGGACCAATATCGGCTCCCCCTCCTCCTTTGTAGAACATATGTATCAAATAGGGCTCGAACAAATCCCTCCATCCTTGAATCTGCTTTACATTTTCGTCAGATGCATCAATCGAGAAACCTCTGGGAGTAAATCCACCTGAATCACTTTCCAGGGCAAATACATGCTGTTCATTTTTATTACGCGCCACTTCTGCATATTTATTGCCTCCGCGCATTCCATTCTCTTCGTTCATGAATAACACAACGCGCAAGGTTCGCTTTGGTTTATAACCGGTTTCATTTAAAAGTCGCAATACATCCATGCTCTGTACGCATCCAGCACCGTCGTCGTGCGATCCATCCCCCAAATCCCAAGAATCCAAATGTCCACCAACGACCATGATTTCGTTGGGATAGGTACTTCCTGTTATTTCTCCGATTACGTTGTAGGATTGCACATCTTCCAACTGTTTGCAATTTTGCTTGAAGTAAAATTTGGTATCTGGATTCAATGTTAGGGTGGTACTCAACAATTCGGCTCCATTGGTACTGATCGCCGCTGCTGGAATCCGTTCATTTACCGGCGTATCGCCATAGCCCATGGAACCTGTATGTGGATAATCGTCCAAACGAAGGTTCACGGAACGTACAATGACCCCTACCGCACCATACTTTCCTGCTTCGGAAGCACCGGCATAGCGTTGGTCCACACATCCTGAATAGGCCGAAAAAGTATTGATCAATGTTGGATCCATCGGGCGGTTATAGAAAACAATCTTGCCCGCTATTTTATCGCGTCCCAATTTTTCCAAGTCCTCGATGCCCTTTACTTCCACTATACTTGCCTTTAGGCCTCCTGCAGGAGTGGCCACAGAACCCCCAAGGGCACAAATGGGCACATTGGTGGTCAATCCAGGTTTGGTCTCAAAATAGGCGAACTCTGGCACCCCCCTTACCCATTTGGGGACCATTACAGGTTGTAACCAAACCTTGTCCAATCCAAGGGAATCCAATTGTTCTTTGGTATATTCCACAGCATGTTGTGCCTGTACCGAACCTGAAAGGCGCCCTCCTATTTGATTGGATAGGTAATTGAGCCAATCATAGGCCTTACCATTGGTCAGGGCTTCATCATAAATGGCTTTTATTTGTTTTTCATCCTCGGATTGGGAAAAAAATGGGGTGCTGACCATCAAAAAGGCCAAAAGTAGCGTGGTTCTCATGTGGTTTCTTTTTCCAGTTCTTGTTTAAAGGTTTCTAAATTAGCTTTTATTTCATCATCCAGTTCCGGTTCCTCTATATCTTTGTACTTTTTTAACGCTTCAATCATGATGGAGGCCACAATGACCCGAGCTGCTTTTTTGTTGTCGGCAGGTATCACATACCAAGGTGCATGTTCTTTGGAGGTCTTGTTCAACGCTTCTTCGTAACAAGTTTGATAGTTGTCCCACAATTCCCTTTCTTCAAGGTCGCCAGGGGAAAACTTCCAATTCTTTCGTTTTAAATGGATTCTTCGCAACAATCGCTGCCGCTGCTCTTCTTTGGAGAGGTGGAGAAAAAACTTGAAGATTATGGTACCATTATCAGCGACATGTTTTTCAAAATCATTGATTTGCTGATATCGTCTTTCCCAAAACCCACTATCAATATCATCCACGGAATCCACTTTTGGGAGATTTTCCGCCATAATATATTCGGGATGCACCTTGGTTACCAACACATTCTCGTAATGGGTACGGTTAAAAACTGAAAATTTGCCTCGCTCGGGCAAGGCAATGTAATGCCTCCAGAGATAATCGTGCTTTTTTTCCTTGGTAGAAGGCACTTTGAAGCTATGCACCACTACGCCCCTAACATTAAAATCCTTGAAAACTTCCCTGATCAGACTATCCTTGCCCGCTGTATCCATTCCTTGCAAACAGACCAACACACCATATTTTCCATGGGCGTAGAGTGTATCTTGAAATTCCCCAAGGTCTTTTCGGATGTTCTTCAACTCTTTTTTGAGCCTCTCTTTGGATGCATCAAAATCCTCATAGGTATCTTTTTCTGATAGCTTTACCGCATCAACTACCTTATAATCCTCAGTTTTGATTTCTTTCATGGGATTGAATATAATTCTTTTTGATTATTCCTTCAACCTAAACATCATTTTAAAGTGTCGTTCATCGATGGTTTTACCGCTTATACCCAAAGTTGGTTATTTAATCGATCTATTTGTCCACCAAGATGATGAAAACATAACTTTATGGAAATCAATGGCGCAACGTCCCAAATCCAAAAAGCGTTATGAAGAATAGAAAGATTATCCTATTTATGGTCTTTGTTATTGGCCTACTCGGCCTTTGGCTCATGGCTTCATTCTCTACCCCGGCAAGTGCATGCCAATATGCAACTTCCAATCTGGAGTATATCAAAAGTAAAATACAGGATGCCGTTCTGGCCAAAAATGTGAACATGGCCAAATATCATGCATACAAAGCTTTGAACAGTATCGAAAAAACAAAAAGCAATTTTCTGGATTGTGGCTGTGAAGGAGCCATAGAAAGTCTGGAATCCACACTTGACCATTTAAAAACGGCCACAAAGGCAAACGAACTTACCAAAACCAAGTTGGCACTGCACAAAGCCTTGGAAAAGACCACCATTGGCATTAATGTATTAGAGGAGTTTGAACAAGAAACCTCGAGCGATTACGGAAGCAATGTGTTGGTCATGAACACCACTGATGTGCTTGATTTCAAGAATGGAATGATGCTGACACAAGGCACCACTGTAAAAAAACAGGTACACCAGTGCCTATTGAGCTTTGAATCCTCTTTGGACAAAGTGGTTTCCGATGTGGATTGCAAAGATGCTCACAGGTTTATTTCCAACACCTACGAAGAAGCACATTTGACCTTACTCAACACCAATCTATCGCAACACAAAAAAGAATATTACCAAAGGGTGAAGACCTTGACAAAGGAAGCTCTTGAAAAACTTGGTGATTGCAACTAAACTAGGCTTACTTACTGGCAAATAACTTTACATCCTCTTCGGATACTTCCTTTCCTCCGAGAATGATCAATCGTTCCACCACATTGCGAAGTTCACGAACATTTCCTGTCCAATCATAACTTTTGAGCAAGGTTATGGCCTTTTTGGAGAAGTTCTTTAGACCTGTTCCTTGCTCAGATGCTATTTTTTTGGCAAAATGTTCTATCAACAATGGGATGTCGTCCCGTCTGTCATTGAGTGCTGGGACTTTGATCAGAATAACGGCCAAACGGTGGTAAAGATCTTCGCGGAACTTTCCTTCCTCAATTTCCTTTTTCAAATCCTTGTTCGTTGCCGCAAGCACCCGAACATCCACTTTGATATCCTTATCGGAGCCCACACGACTGATCTTGTTCTCTTGTAATGCACGCAGCACTTTGGCTTGTGCGGACAAACTCATATCGCCAATCTCATCCAAAAATATGGTTCCCTTGTTGGCAGCTTCGAACTTACCTGCTCGGTCTTTTACAGCAGAGGTAAAAGCTCCTTTCACATGACCGAACAACTCACTTTCTATCAATTCCGAGGGAATTGCGGCACAGTTTACCTCAATAAAGGGCGAGGATGAACGTGGACTTTTTTGATGCACCCAATGGGCGACCAATTCTTTTCCAGTTCCGTTCGAGCCCGTAATCAACACTCGGGCATCGGTGGGCGCCACTTTTTCGATCATATCCTTTATGGCTCCTATTTCCTTGCTTTCCCCGATCATCTCGTAATTCTTGGAGACCTTTTTCTTGAGCACTTTGTTCTCAATGGTCAGTTCTTTCCGTTCCAAAGCATTGCGAACGGTGGTAAGCAACCTGTTCAAATCCGGTGGTTTGGAAATATAATCGTAGGCTCCCAGTCTCATGGTGTTCACGGCAGTATCCAAATCGCCGTGGCCAGAAATCATGACAAAGGGTATCTCGGGTTTTATTTTCTTGGCAGCTTCCAAAACCTCAACACCATCCATCTTTGGCATTTTGATATCGCACAACACCAGGTCAAAATCCTCCTTTTTGATAATGTCCATTCCTGTCAGGCCATCTTCAGCCTCGACCACATTGTAACTATCGCTTTCTTCGGCCAGTATTTTCACCAGTACCCTTCTAATTGCTGATTCGTCTTCTATTACCAAAATTTTTGACATAAGCTGCTATTTAAAATATTCCAATTTTGAAGCCTGTTCTAAGATAAAAATTTGAATCGTTATTGAACAAAAACACTTCGCCACGATCACGATTTCTTAACTTCCCCTGTTGCACCAAGGTGCTTCCTGCCAAGGCAAAAAAGGAGAAATTGTCCGAAAAATTATACTGGTATCCCAAAGTTCCCACCAACGAGTTGAAGGAAATCCGTGATGCCACTGAACCATTGTCCAATATAATATCGTTCTGCAGGTTCATAAAGTACCCGTCCAAGAACAGTGCCAACTCCAAACTATGTTTTTTATCGATATGATATTTTAAATTGGATTTGGGAACACCCATGACAAAGGACCAATTGGGATCAAACCTTCTGTAATAATGAATCAAAGGGAGTGGAACGGGAATCCCAGTGGTACTGTTGTAAGTCAACCCCAGTACTATCCGAAAGGGTTTATCGGCTTTTGGTTTCTCTTTCCAGAAGGCCACGGAGGCATTCATAAAAAAATCGTCCCTCTTTACCCCTTCCAATAAATTGGATGCCAACCTCGGGGTCAATATAGCCACGAAATTCCAGTTATCGTTCCATTTTTTTATCAATCCAAGGTTAAAATCAATTACGTGAAAACGAATCATTTCATCCTTTCGAAAAGGCAAATCCGCCGTATACCCCATGTCGAAACGGTTGTACTCTCCCCCTACGGCAAGATAATCCTTCTTTTTATTGAGCTTTATGGGAAGGTTAAAAAGTGCCTTATATCGTTCGGTTTTCACTCCGCTCTCACTTTGTGGGATACTGAGATATTCCAACCTGAACACATCCGTGCTCTGTGCATTTGTATAATGACCACAAAGTATTACAATGAAAGTAAACCACTTCCAAATTGCAGTATGGTGAATTGAATTTTTTATCGCTCTCTATTGTTTTGGCTGAATAATATGTATATCGCGTTGTGGGAACGGTATACTAACGTTGTTTTCTCTGAACTTGGTATTTATTTTATACCTCATTTCACTTTTTATCCTTGGGTCTCGGAACGTATCATTAGTGAAAAAGTAGATGGAGAACATTAAAGCAGAGTCCCCAAAATCCTCAAACAGCACAAACGGCTTTGGATTTTTGAGAACTTGTTTTTGATCGTGGGCCACCTCTTCCAATATCTTGGTGACCAAATCCACATCACTCCCATAAGCCACTCCTACACTGACCTTCTCACGGGTAGTTTTGTGGTTTTGGGTATAATTATAGACGATATCACTGATAAACTTGTGGTTGGGCAGTATCAACACCTTATCGTCCCTTGTGATGGCCCTAGTGGTACGTAGTTTGATCTCGAACACCTTTCCGACCTTGCCATCCACTTCAACAACATCACCTACCTGCAAGGATTTGTCAATAATGATAAAGATTCCACCTAGAATATCCTTGAACAATTCCTGAAGCGCAAGACCTAAACCAACAAACAGTGCCGCCGAGGCCGTAATCACTAAAGTGATGTCCACTCCCGCCGCACTTAGGGTCACCAATACGGCAATCAGATAAATCACATAATTGGTAAACTTGAACACGCTGGCAAACTTCTGTTTGTCCTCTTGCTGCATCTTTCGGGTAAAAAGGTGTCGCATCCATTTCAACAAGAACTTTGTGACCACCAATGTGACCGTTAAAAGCAATAATAGTCCAATGGTTAGGTCAATGGCTTTATCGCCTTCCCCAATATGGAACCCGATGTTCAAAAATTCCTTTATGGACCCCCAAACATCCTGCGTTATGATCTCTTTGATTTCCTGTGTGCCCTCCTGCATACTATTTTAATATCTCAACCATTTTATCAACTCCTTGTACGTTGGCTTTTTACCATACATCAAGATACCTGTTCTATATATTTTGGCCGCCAATGATACAATACCCCAAAAGGTAAAGATCAGAATGAATACGGACAACAAAAATTGCCATAAAGGCACTCCCCCTTCTCCAATTCCCCCTGGCAATCGCATCAGCATTACAATGGGCGACGTCAACGGAAATAACGAAAACCCAACTGCAATGGGACCATGCGGGTTACTGAAAACCGAGAAGAACCCTACATATATTGCCAACATTAAAGGTAAGATAATAGGAAAAATAAACTGCTGTGTATCGGTCTCATTATCCACCGCCGCACCTATTGCAGCATATATGGAGCTGTAAATAAGGTAGCCCAATATAAAATAGATAAAGAAGGAAACTATCAAGAGTCCCCATGGAATATCATAGATTTCCTTGGCGTACATCATCATTTCACTATCCATTCCACCCAATTGGGACACCCCGCCCATTGGGCCAGCTTGCACGGCACCATCGGCCGAAAACGCGGACAGGTCTATCCCGAGAATCATAACCGCAACGAAAAGTAGGGCCGATGCCGAAACTATCCAAATGGAAAACTGTGTGATTCCCGCTAAGGAGTTACCAATGATCTTCCCCAGCATCAATTGAAATGGCTTTACCGAGGATATGATCACCTCAATGATCCTGCTGGTCTTTTCCTCGATTACGCTCCGCATTACAAAACCACCATAGATTATAATGAACATCATGATGGCATATCCAAACCCACCGCCGATAATTGCCTTGATCTCATTAATGCCCCTCATGCTTCGCTCGCCATCAAAAGTGGACAGATTGATTTCAAAACGTTCCTCCACACTGGAGAACTGTTCCGAAGTAACCCCGAGTTTTTGAAGGCGGTCTTGCCTCAACTGCGTATGGAAAACATTCTCCAATTCCTGCGTCACGGATGTATTTGGATTGTCCTTGGTATACAGGTAAGCAGCTTTGGCGACTTGTTCTACCGTTGGTTCGTTTGGAATGTACAGCAATCCATAATATTCCAATGCTGTAGTGGAATCCTTTGCCTGCTCCAAACTAAGGTCGTCCAGATGTACGTAGGATATGTTTTTTGAGGGATTGAAATCATTCTGAAAAAAAGAGCTTTCGTTCAAAACGGTCACCACCCTCGTCTCATCGTCATTGACCTTGGCCAAATAGGCAATCAAGACTATCATTCCCACCATCAGCAAGGGGCTTAAAATGGTCATGACAATAAAGGAGCGGTTGCGCACCTTGGCCAAATATTCGCGTTTTATGATCAACCCAAGCTTATTTGCCATTGTCCTTACTATTTACGGTTTGAATGAAAATATCGTTGGCGGATGGAATGGTTTCCTCGAACTTATTGATGTTGGCCACTTTAGAAAGTTCCCTCAAAATATCGCCTGTGTTGGATGACGGTAGTTGCACTTTGAAGTTCAATTGCTTTTCGATGATATCAACATCCGAAGAAAGTATATTGAACTTTTGCTCCAATGATTTCATAAAAGCCTCTACATCTTGCTCCATCTGCACGGCGACATCAAAAATATTGTTCTTGTACGCTTTTTTGATGTCGGACAGTTTTCCATCTAGAATCTTTTCTGATTTGTGGATAAGGGCAATGTACTCGCATAGTTCTTCCACCGATTCCATTCGGTGGGTGGAGAAAATAATTGAGGTCCCGTTCTCCTTTAATTGAAGTATTTCATCCTTGATGATATTGGCGTTAATGGGGTCAAACCCACTGAAAGGTTCGTCAAAAATCAATAGTTTGGGCTCGTGGAGCACAGTAACAATAAACTGGATTTTTTGTGCCATTCCTTTGGAAAGCTCTTGGATTTTCTTGTCCCACCAATCCCCAATATCCAAACGATTGAACCAATACTTGAGCCGGGTTTTGGCCTCACTTTTGGACAATCCTTTCAACTGCGCCAAATACAATGCCTGCTCTCCCACCTTCATGCTCTTGTACAGTCCTCTTTCCTCGGGCAAGTAACCAATTGAAGCAATATGCTTAGGAGCCAATGGTTCGCCATTCAGTAAAATCTCACCAGAGTCTTGGTGCGTTATTTGATTGATGATCCTGATAAAAGAGGTCTTCCCCGCTCCGTTCGGACCCAAAAGTCCGTAAATGCAATTCTCAGGAATTTGTAGTGAAATGTTGCTCAGCGCTGTGTAGTCACCATAGGTCTTGGTCACATTTTTGGCAACAAGGATATGATCCATGTAAACTATTTTTTCAAAGATATGTATTTGCTAGATACCTGTTTTCCTATAAAAACAAAAACCCACCCTTAAAAATTCAAGGATGGGAAAAAAATTGCTATGAAAAAGAAAATTAGATATCGGTTACCCAACATCAGTTCCAAATATACGTTTTTTATTTAAACAGAAGGTTTTTTCTCTTAAGAGAACATATCTTTTACCTTCTCAAAAAAGGATTTATCCGATTTTTCGGGCCTTGGGACAAAGTTGTCATCGTCTTGCATGCGCTCAAAAAATTCCTTCTGCTCCTTATTGATGTTCTTTGGTGTCCATACATTCACATGCACCAACAAATCTCCCGCTCCATATCCGTTAAGACTGTTGATCCCCTTGCCTCGAAGCCTCAAAATTTTTCCAGACTGCAGGCCTGGTTCCAGTTTTATTCGGACTTTTCCGCCTATGGCATCGATTTCTTTGGAGCTTCCCAGAACTGCTTCGGGCATGCTTACGTACAAATCATAATGTAGATTGTCGCCTTCGCGCTTCAAAGTATCATGTTCCAAGGTTTCAATGGCCACCAACAAGTCTCCAGCGATACCGTTTCCAGGGGCATCGTTTCCTTTACCGCTTACTTTTAACTGCATGCCATCTTCCACACCTGGCGGTATTTTGATGGATACGGTCTCTTCTTCCACTTTAAGTCCTTGCGCATCGGCTCCAGCAGGTCTTTTATCTATGGCCTGCCCGGCCCCACCACAAGTGGTACAAGTGGTTGCGGTCTGCATTCTACCCAATATGGTGTTGGTGATTTTTGTGATTTGACCGGTACCGTTACAAGTAGGACAAGTTTTATAGGTAACGCCGTCCGCCTGAAGTTTACGTCTTACCTTTACCTTTTTCTCCACTCCATTGGCCACTTCTTCCAGTGTCAACTTAACTCGGATTCGAAGATTGCTTCCCTTGGCTCTGCGCTGACCGCCACCAAATCCACCAAATCCACTGAATCCTCCGCCACCAAAGGCACCACCGAAAATATCACCGAATTGGCTGAAGATATCGTCCATATTCATACCACCGCCGCCAAATCCTCCGCTACCATCGAAGGCCGCATGGCCAAACTGGTCATACTTTGCACGCTTGTCAGGATTGCCCAACACTTCATAAGCCTCGGCGGATTTCTTGAACATTTCCTCCGCTTTGGCATCCCCTGGGTTTTTATCAGGGTGGAATTCGATGGCCTTTTTTCTGTAGGCCTTTTTAATTTCAGCGGCTGAAGCTCCTTTGGAGACTCCCAATATTTCGTAATAATCTTCCTTCATACAACTTTAGTTTCCAACAACGACTTTCGGATGTCTTATGATGCGATCTCCGAGTTTGAACCCTTTTTCCACTACATCAATGATTTTACCTTTCATTTTATCATTCGGTGCAGGAATTTGGGTAATGGCTTCATGTACCTCGGCATCAAACACATCCCCTTCTCCAACTTCCACCTGCTCTAGGCCTTTGTTTTTCAAAGTTTCCTTGAATTTATTACTGATGAGTTCCACTCCCTTGAACATTTCTTTGTCCCCTGACTTGGAAAGTTCCTTGAGTGCGCGATCAAAATCATCCAAAATGGGCAACAAAGCCACCATAACTTCCTGTCCCGCAGTTTTGAACAAATCCATACGTTCCTTGGAAGTTCTGCGCTTGTAATTTTCAAACTCCGCAAAAAGCCTCAGGAACTTTTCCTTTTCCTTGGCCAAATCCCCACGCAATTTTTCCTCTTCGGAAAGTTCCTCTTCATTTTCTTCTGCGTTTTCAGCCCCTATATGTTCATCGTTCAGCTCAGTACTCTCTTCGGTTTGCCCTTTTTTAGGCTCATCTTCCATTTCCTCAACCTTACTTTTATTGCTCATGTTCTATTGTTTTATTCCGATTTGAAGTGGCAAAAGTACTGCCAATTGTCTAAAAATGTCAAAATGTCACTGCAAAACATAAAAAAAGCCGCTTAAGCGGACTTTATTGATTAAAAACGTCATGAATACCAATGGACTAGGCTTCAACTGATGCGGGCACACCCTCCTCCCCTGAAGTGTAAATGCTCTTCAATGCTTGGCAAACATTGGTATATTGAAAAGAAAATCCCTCTTCTTCGATTCTTTTATTGCTCACTCGTTGGCTTGCCAACAACAGTGTTGACATTTTACCCAAAACCGCCTTCAAAACAAACGCGGGGACATTGGGCATCCAAAGCGGCCTGTCCAACACTCTGGCCAGTTCTTTGGTAAGCTTTGTATTTGTCACAGGGTTGGGGGCCACTCCATTATATGCCCCCTGAAGGTTATTTTCCACGGCAAAGGCAAACATTTGTGCCAAGTCTTCGATATGAATCCAAGATTGCCATTGATCTCCACTCCCTATCGGTGCCCCAATAAAGTTTTTGACAGGCATGGCCATTTTAGGTAGCGCCCCGCCATCTTTGGAAAGTACCAAGCCGATTCTGATTTTTGCCACATCAACACCAAGTTTTTCAAAAGTATCGGCCTCGGCCTCCCACTTTGACACTACTTCGCCCAAAAAACCATCATCCAACTTTTTTTCGCTTTCTGAGTAGTAGTCGCATTTGGAGTCTGGATAAATTCCAATGGCTGATGCGGAAACAAGACACTCAACTTCTTTGTTTCCTGATTTTTCCAATCCTTTTTTAAGGGTTCTCAAACTATCGATACGGCTGGAAAGCACCTTTTTTCTATGCTGAGGGGTCCAGCGTTTGGCTATACTGGTTCCTGCCAAATTGATAATGGCCTGTACATCTTTAAAACAATCCAAGTCTATCTCTCCTTTGGTTGGATTCCAGAAATATCCCTGAAAATCTTCCGAGGAGGTAATTTTTTCCTTGCTAGTGGTCAAATAGTTTACGGGTATGTCTCTTTGCTGTAAAATCTCCATTACAGCCTGCCCCACCAATCCCGTAGCTCCTGTTATCAACACCTTCATACTCTCATTTTATGCAAATTTATGGGTTTAATCGACTGTATATGAGACCTTAATTTAGGTTTAACATATTTATCTTGAATTTTAGGGGTATTTATGACTCCGATAGGCTATTCCTTAAGATAGTATTGGCATTTCTCAAAGCTTTTTGGCCCTCAGCATCTCCCTCTTCCCAGGTGGCCCCGGTAAGCGTTCCACGGTAAAACCAACCGCTTGCATGGCCCGCCTTACACTACCTTTGGCCGCGTAGGTTACCAAAACCCCATTTTGCTGGAGTGCTTGGTGCATTTTCAGGAAAATCCCTTCTGTCCAAAGTTCTGGTTGTACCCTTGCTCCGAACGCATCAAAATAAATGAGGTTGAAAAAACTTTGATCATTGATTTCATTGAAATCTTTTTGCTGCTTCAAAAGCGAAAAATCCGGAGATATCGTCACAGTTTCTTCCCATGGGGAACTGTGCATTTTTTGAAAGTCATCCTGATGAACCTTGGCTTCCAACTGCTGGCAATAGTCCAACGCACCCACTTCTTCCATTGAAACCGGAAAAGCCTCAACCCCAACATAATCAACAATCAATTGTTGTTTGGGAGCTTCCATTAAGGTGATAAGGGCATTCAGCCCTGTACCAAAGCCGATTTCCAACAGTTTGACTTCTTCATTTTGAAACAGTCGCAAACCATGTTCAACAAAAACATGGTAAGCTTCTTGAACCGCACCATGCTTGGAATGGTACTGTTCGTCCCAATCCTCTATTTGAATGGTCTTGGAACCATCGCCGGTCGTGATTATTTTCCTTTTCAAGGCTGGGTTGCGATCAACACCCCGTCCGCTTCAAACCTAAGTGTTTTCTTAGGAGCGGTTATTTGTGCCAATTCTTCTTCAGAAGCTCCTTCGTCCTCTGCGTAATGTTTCTGGTCTTCAACGGACATTTCCTCAAAAAATGCCGCACCGTTCATCACTACTTTTTTACCCGCTGCATCTTTGGGAACAAAAAATCCATAATCTTTAAAACGAACAAAAACTTCATCGTCGGACTCCAATTGCACCTTCATCCAGCAACCTTTGGCTTGACAAACTTCCTTGATCTCACCAATGATTTGGGTCTGCAAGGAATCCTTGCCGGAAATCCCGTCAAAA
Source organism: Flagellimonas yonaguniensis (assembly GCF_029193885.1). Classification (GTDB taxonomy): domain Bacteria; phylum Bacteroidota; class Bacteroidia; order Flavobacteriales; family Flavobacteriaceae; genus Flagellimonas; species Flagellimonas yonaguniensis. The sequence continues at coordinate 177,707 of NZ_JARFVB010000003.1, forward strand.
GGGGAAGATGTTTTGGAAGCTTTTCTGGAAATTTCAAATTCCTCTCCAAAATAATCACCTTGAATAGTTTCTTGTTTACAGGAAACCATCAAAATACCTAGTAAAAAAACAGAAGTAAAAGTGTTAAAAATTCTCATTTTTGATAACATTTAAGTGATTGTAAGTTAAGTCTAACATTTAGATTTGTGAAACGTCCAAAAGTAACAATAAATAGCTAATTTTATCACGGTAAATGTAAGTGATATGGAAACAATGGCTAACAAAATTGCTATAGAGAAAACAAAATCATCCAAAATCCATGATGTGGATTTTGACAATCTTTCCTTTGGAAGCGTGTATTCCGACCATATGTTGGTGTGTGATTATAAGAACGGCAAGTGGTCCGAACCCAAAGTGGTTCCGTACCAACCTATAACGTTGGACCCGTCTGCAAAGATTTTCCATTATGGGCAATCCATTTTTGAAGGTATGAAGGCCTACAAGGATGAAAATGGAAAAGCATGGCTTTTTAGGCCAGAGGAAAACTGGAAACGCTTGAACAAGTCGGCCAAAAGATTGGCCATTCCAGAAATACCCGAAGCTTATTTCATGGAGGGACTCAATGCGCTCATCCAATTGGAGAGTGACTGGATTCCACAAAACTCCGGGAGTTCCTTATATATAAGGCCGTTTGTATTTGCTTCAGGAAATGGATTCCACGCCTCACCTGCAGATGAATACAAATTCATCATAGCCTGCGCACCTTCAGGAGCTTATTTCTCTGGAAAGGTCAAAGTATTGATTGAAGAAACATATTCCCGTGCAGCTAACGGTGGTGTAGGGTATGCAAAGGCCGGCGGTAACTACGCTGGTCAGTTCTACCCAACCAAGTTGGCCGCGGACAAAGGATATCAACAAGTCATCTGGACTGACGACAACACCCACGAGTTTATCGAGGAAGCGGGTGCCATGAACGTTTTTGTCCGTATCAATGACACATTGATGACCGCTCCTACCAGTGACCGTATCTTGGATGGGATAACCCGAAAAAGTATTTTGGACATTGCCAAAGATGAGGGCATAGAAACCGAGGTCCGTAAAATATCCGTTCACGAATTGGTGGAAGCTGCAGAAAATGGGTCGTTAAAAGAAATGTTCGGTGCAGGTACCGCTGCAGTGATTTCCCCAATTTCAGGATTTGGGTATCACGGAAAGGATTACGAACTCCCCGAATTGGAAGAAAGCTTTGCTTCTTTGTTAAAGAAAAGAATCACGGACATTCAATACAACCGTGCTGAAGATAAGTTTGGATGGCGACACGAGGTCATCTAGAAAAAGAAAAGGCGCCGATTGTTCGGCGCCTTTTTATTTATCAATTATGGTCTGAATGTCTGGTTTAAAATAGTTGGGGCCTTTCAACACCTTTCCATCTTCACGGTAAATGGGCTTTCCATCTTCTCCAAGTTTACTCATATTGCTGCGCTGTATCTCTTCAAAAACCTCTTCAATTTTATATTGCATACCGTGCTCCAAAATGGTTCCGCATAAAATGTACAGCATATCCCCCAAGGCATCGGCCACTTCCACCAAATCGTTATCATTCGCGGCTTCCAGATACTCACGGTTCTCTTCATCCATCAAATTAAAACGAAGCTTGTTTTTCTCCTTTCCTAGGTCAGCCTTTGGCTTTTGCGAAACTCCCAATCCAAAAGAATTGTGGAAGAGCTCCACGGCTTTTATTTTACTTTCCATTACACTTATTTGATTTAGCTTTGCATAAAAATATAAAATATGTTCAGTACCGGTCAGATAATTTTCGCGGCCTTGTTCTTTATTGCTTTTGTGGCAATCATCTCATTTTCTTATAGAAAGGACAAAAAATTGCACAAAAAGAATTACAAAGGTGTTATTTGGATCCTTGTTTCGTTCATAAGTTTTATAATTATCCTGTTCATAATTAAATACTTCCTCAAAAATTAACTGTGAAATTGAAGTAACCACAAAAATCTCTGTTTTCACAACAATAGCAGTGCCTTGATTTCGTTCTTATAGGAAAAGCCGTACTTTTGTTTTAACAATACTTTAGCACCTAACCTGTAATGACTGTATTTTTAAGTATTCTTTTTGTATTGCTTGCTGTGAATGCCATTCTGTTGATTTTCAGTGTCAACGGAGCTAAAGAAAGGTTTATTAAACCGGCGCAACGGATTTCCGAGATTTCAACTACCAAACTTTTTACCCGTGAGGCTGTGGAAACCGAGTATAAGAAAGCCGTATAGTTTGTACCTTTAGGGCATGAAACAGGCCTTACTTGTTTTTTTGGGTGGAGGATTTGGAAGTGTTCTACGCTATTTGATTTCTCGACCCCTCAATCCTCTTTTCCACAATTTTTTCTTGGGAACCTTCTTGGTCAATATTATTGGTTGCCTATTAATAGGCTTATTTTTGGGACTTTCAGCAAGAGGGCATATACTTTCCTATAACAGCACACTTTTTCTTGCTACTGGATTTTGTGGTGGCTTTACCACATTTTCCGCATTCGCTTTTGAAAAACACTCCTATTTAAAGAATGGCGAACTATTCAATTTAGCCATCTATATGATTTCCAGTATCGGTGTTGGTGTTTTGGCCGTTATTTTGGGATTGTGGATCGCCAAACACATTCAGTAGTTACAAATTGCATTTTTACAGTTAAAATTTGTTAAAAACTAAACATTTTATATGTTTTACTGCTTAATTATTGATAAAAACAAACTTACAAGCGTTCAATATTAAGTTTAAATCAAAAAAAAGATAACAAAACTTAACCTAAAATTGAATACCCCTAAAATTTTGGGGGTATTTTTCTTATACCCGTAAAAATCATACAACTACCCTCTATTTTTTAACAGCCTCACTCTAATTCCTATATATTTGAATCATCAATTAACTACTTAATTATGAAAAAAGTCGAGGCAATTATTAGAAAATCCAAATTTGATGAGGTAAAAAAAGCCCTGCATCAAATTGAGGTCAACTTCTTTAGTTACTGGGATGTAACTGGAGTTGGAAATGAAAAACAAGGACATGTCTATCGTGGCATATCGTACAGCACTAGCGATATACAACGAAGGTATTTGGTTATCGTGGTTAGCGATGACTTTCTGGAAAAAACCGTGAATGTTTTACTGGACACTGCAGGTACCGGTAATGTAGGTGATGGAAAAATTTTCGTCTCCGATGTTATCGAGGCTTACAGAATTAGAACCAAGGAAAGCGGAAGCGCCGGAATCAACTAACATTAATAGCCAAAAAACTTTAAAACTTAGATTATGATTGTACAAGAACAAGAAGCGATAGATAAAGCTGTTGAAGCCATCACTGGCGATATGGGTGCCTTGTGGATTACCCTAGCAGCAATTTTGGTGTTTTTCATGCAGGCAGGTTTTACCTTGTTGGAAATAGGTTTTACCCGAAGCAAGAACACCGGTAACATTATTATGAAAAACGTTATGGACTTGGCCGTTGGTTCGGTCATGTTCTGGGCAGTTGGTTATGCCATCATGTATGGTAGCGACCTTGTGGGTGGCGGATTTTTCAGATCTAGCCCATCTGACCAAGGATACTTCTTTTTTAGTGCCGATGATTGGTACAACCTGTTCTTCCAAACAGTGTTCTGTGCCACAGCCGCCACTATTGTATCCGGGGCTATTGCAGGAAGGACCAAATTTTCAACGTATTTGATCTTCTCTGCTGTCCTTACCACGTTAATCTACCCAATTTCCGGTAGTTGGTACTGGCCATTCGATGACGATGCTTGGTTGAACACCGCAGGGTTTGTTGATTTTGCAGGTTCTTCCGTTGTACACGCCGTTGGTGGTGCCGCTGCTTTGGTAGCCGCTATTTTGGTGGGGCCTAGAATCGGGAAATACGTAGACGGAAAAGCACAAGCGATTCCAGGTCACAACATGGCCTTTGGGGCACTTGGTGTGTTCATCCTTTGGTTGGGATGGTTCGGATTCAACGGAGGTTCCCAATTGGCTTGGGGCGGTGACGATACCATCGGAGCTACAAGCGTTATCATCAACACAAACCTAGCCGCAGCCATTGGTGCCATTGCAGCCCTTTTCTTTACATGGGCCAGATACGGCAAAGCCGATATCTCCATGACCTTGAACGGAGCATTGGCCGGATTGGTGGGGATTACAGCTGGATGTGGTTCCGTAAATGCATGGGGAGCTCTTGCCATTGGTTTGATTTGTGGGATTGTAGTGGTAATATCCATTGAATTTATTGACAAGAAATTTAAGATTGACGACCCAGTAGGTGCCATTTCTGTCCATGGTGTATGTGGTTTCCTTGGAACCGTACTTATCGGCCTATTCGCATTGGATGGCGGATTATTCTACGGAGGAAGCGGAAAACTACTTTGGGTACAGACCTACGGATCATTGGCTTACATTGTTTGGGCAGCTGTTGCATCCTTTATAGTGCTCTTTATTTTGAAGAAAACTATTGGCCTAAGAGTGTCTGAGAAAGAAGAAGTTGAAGGTCTGGATATCCACGAACATGGCGTGGAAGCTTACCCAGAACACATTTCCCAAGACAAATAAAACAAGTCTTTCAAACTCACACACAACAAGATTGTAAAAAAAGGAACGGAGCGTTCTGCCAAACGCTCCGTTAGATAACCTTTTCAATCAAACTCACAATTATTACAACTAACTGTCCTTCGCAAAAAGGACAACTTAAACGATTATGATATGAAAACGATTATAAATACAAATTTCGGAAAATTTTTGGCTATCGCCATAGTTTCATTGATAACATTTTCAGCTTCTGCACAGGAGGAAGAGGAGGCATCCAAATTTAGTCTTAGTGGCTCTGTGGATGCTTATTACAGAACTACCTTCCACGATGCAGGGGAAGCTACGACCGGTACCTTCACATCATTTGCAAACCAAACAGGTTTTGCATTGGGTATGGCCAATTTGGTAGGTACCTACGATATGGGAGATACAGGTGTCGTGGTTGACTTGGTTTTTGGGCCAAGAGGTACAGAAGCCACTTTTGAAAATGATGTTCTTAACGGTATCATCAACCAGGCCTATGTGTATTGGAACGTTTCAGAAGGTACTACCTTGACCATGGGTCGTTTCAATACATTTTTAGGATATGAAGTAATCGCTCCGCAAGCAAACTTCAACTATAGTGTTTCTTACCTATTTTCCAATGGACCATTTTCACATTTGGGAGTAAAAGCAGATTTTGCGCTATCTGATGATGTAAGCTTAATGCTTGCCGTTATGAATCCATGGGACACCAATGACATAAGCGGCTCTGGCGAATACTCCTTGGGTGGCCAACTGGGCTTTTATGGTCAGTTCTTGAACCTTTACTACGACAGTGGAAAGAGCGGTGGTCTTGGTTTTGAAATTGACTATACTGGTGGATTTGATGTCACTGAGGATTTCTTCTTTGGAATCAATGCAGCTTACAATGATAACTCCGAGACAGGGACTGGTTTCTATGGTGCGGCCATTTACCCACAATTGACCACTTCCGACAATTTTGCGATTGGACTTCGTGGCGAGTACATGACATTTACCGATGATGCTGTTGAAGATGACTCTCCTGTTTTGGGATTGACCTTAACCGGAAGCTTTACCAAAGACAACCTTATCATTAAACCAGAGGTTCGTTTGGACACTTGGGGCAATGATATAGAACCTTATGTCGATAGCGACGGTGCAGCTACCGGCAATCAATCATCCATCTTGATCGCCGCTATATACTCTTTCTAAGAACGTATAGATATGACACGAAAAAAAGCCTTTCTCCAATAGGATAAAGGCTTTTTTTAATCCTTGTTAAAATTTTTCACTCCTGCTCTCACACTAGTTCTCAAATAGTTTTGCCTTGGCACTAGAGGGCAGGAGTACTTTTTATTATACACACAGTAGGGATTGTACGCTTTGTTGAAGTCGATTACCAAAGTATTGCCCTCGGGAATGGTCAAATCAATATATCTTCCGCCCCCATAGGTTTCTTCCCCGTTGGTATTGTCCAAAAAAGGCAAAAAGAGGTAATCCTCGTATTCTTCATCATCCATTAGACCTAAACTTTGATACACTTCCAATTGATGCTCGTTCCCATTTAAAGTGAAGTGCGCGATTCCATACACAACCTCTTGCGTTTGTCTATCCGTTGTGGTGGGCATCAAAAAAGGTTCTGCTCCTGGAGTACGCTCAAATCGTGCTTTAACCACATAGTTTGTATCTGGCTCAAAAAAATCGAGTCCTTCAAAATCTTTACGGTATTTATCGGGCAAGGGAGATGAATCAGGATCTTTAAAACTTTCATTCAGTTCTTTTTGGTACTCCAGAATATCTGTGACCAGGTCGGATTCCACTGTCACGGTTTCTTCATCATCATGATACTTTTTACCCTGTCCACAGGATATTAAGAAAACCATCGAAAGTAAGATCGCGTATTTCATTCTGAATGATGTTTATGCAAAAATACAGCTTAAACCCGTAAGAAGTGAAATCTTGGCCTAAGGCCGGTTCTCTTCGATTTTGATATCGTACCGGGCATCTTCGAGATACTTTGAAACAAGCTCGTTGAACTCCGGGGTAATCCGCAAAAGTGCCGTATCCTCCAAACTGTAAAGCTTTTCCTTATCCTTGAACCCAGTTTTCAAGAGCTCTTCCAAATAGAACAAGGAAGTTCCAAAATCATCGTTCTTGGCACTCAGTGATATGGTATTGAGGTAAAATTCATGGTTGTCCGGCTCCAAAATGGTTTTGAGCATATACAAAAAAGCCAAGGCATCTTCATCGATTACCTCTTCAGAAGATATAATATTGATATTGTCCTCGGCCAAGGCATTTACGTAACCCTTCAACCTGTGTCCCATTTGCTTTTCAAAGGGTTTGGAGCCCGAAATAAACTTATCAAGCTCATCCATTTGATAGTTCCACCAGCCCAAATTGTTGAAGTTATGGGTATACACATCATCTTCCATATAATACTGGTAATCCTCCCGAAGCATCGATTCTTTTAAAAATGCAGCGTTCTCCGCTCTCTTCATTACTTTGAACGACTTATCCCTACGTAAATCCTTTTGTTCCGACCTAAGGGAGTCCATATTTTTCAACGCACCGTATATGGACATCATTTCGGTCATGTACTGTTCCGCCCATAATAGATCACCGATTTCCTTTAGCTGATCTACCTTTTCCAAATCTTCCTGATATGCCTTTTCGATATAACCAGAATCCTTGGAAATCCAATTTCGGCCCATAGCATCCAAGGTAAAAAGCTGCATCCCTTTCTGAATATAGGATGCACTCGGCCACATACCAGTACCATCGTATAGCAAAACCTGATTCGAAAACTTATATCTGTCCAAAAGTTTGGCATCGGTCAACAAAAAAGGGTAATTGTAATTTTCCTTGTTAACGATACCCACAAAATGAAAAGGATTCTTGGTATTCATCAATTCCCTATTGGTCAGTGATGCATTGATTGAAATAACACCATTCACACCTTGGACAAGAACAGGCATCAAATTAGCGAATTGAGCTGCTTCCCCTTCTCCAGCGGCATAGACCCTCTCGCGTTTTATTGGAAACAAACTCGCTATTTTTTGAATGGCCCTGGTCGATACCATCATGTTTTTGGTCAACGAAACCGTGTCCAATAGCTTGGGCGCAGCCAAAACATATCCCTCTTGTTCTGCTGCCAACATAAACATGGAAAGTGCTTTTTCTTCATTCCCTTCAACATCGAATACCATGAGTAATGGCCACTCCTTATCCATGGAAAATGCTTTGGGCAAATATATGGAGTACGTATTTTCGGTAGAATCAGTTATAGAAAGATTCCCAATAATCTCTCCTTTTTGAAAGACCATTTGCTGCGAGAAAGCGGAAATTGCACAAAATAAGGTTAGAAAGGTTAGCGAGTATATCTTTTTCATAATGCTAATTTCACAAAAATCTAGCCAAAGTCCATTGATTCATCATCAATTTAACAGGAAAACTATTTACCAGTCTTATTTTTTTTAATGGGAGAATTGGCAACAACATTGGACAAAACAATGTGGGTCCTGCATTCTCCATACACGATAAGCTCATCAATAAATTTTTCCAAATGGGATTGATCCCGAAGCACCACCTCCATAATGATGTTCTCGTTCCCTGTTATTCGATAGCAGTTTATCACCTCCTGAAAGGTCTTTACCTTATCCAAAAATGGTTTCAGCTTTCCCATAAAAGCCCGCAACATAATAATGGCCTTAAGTTGGTAACCTGCTTCAACATAGGAAATATTGGCTCCATAGCTTTCAATTATCCCGAGGTCTTCCATCTTTTTTACGCGTTCAGCCACAGCGGGTGGTGTCAACCCGACTTTCCTTCCTATATTGGCAAATGATTCCCTCGCATTTTGCTGCAAATGGTTCAATATTTGCCAATTCAAGTCATCTATCTTCATATCTAAAGAAAATTACAACTATTTTTTTGTTATCGAAAGTAAAATCGAATAATTGCTTTGTTAACAAAAGTAAAAAAAATTGAATCGTGCTTAATTTTATACTACAAAATTGCTAGAAAAACATGGAGAGGAGTTCTCTTAATACCCTTGGTGTATACCGTAGATCTTTGGCTCTTCGCGATATGAGCGAGGCGGTCGCGGCTTATTTTGCCCAAAACAGGGAGATTTTGTCCCTGCGCAAAATCGATTCTTTCCGAGATGATATTTCCAAATCCCTTTTGGCCGATGCCGATCTCATCACCAAAGAGGTCGAACAAGCTGCATTGAGCAATTGTCCATCCGTTCGCATGAGGAGCCTTTCTTACGTAAACATCATGACCCGTAACATTTTGGCCTACTGCAATGGTCTGGAACGTGACGGGGTAAAAGAAAAGGAATACCTGAACCTTCTTAGAAAAGAGATTCGCATATTCCGGGTTTCCTTTAAAAAGTGGAGAAAGTCCTTGATCAACAAGAACGACTAATCCTCCTTACATATTTCTTCGATACTGCCCTCCCACTTGGAACAACGCTTCGGTTATTTGTCCCAATGAGCAATATTTGGCGGTCTCCATCAATTTTTCAAAAATGTTTTCATTGTTGATGGCCACTTCCTGTAATTCGTTCAACTGTTTCTTAGCTTCCTCAGCCTCTCGTTTGTGAAGATTTTGCAAGGTCATTATCTGATTTTCCTTTTCTGTTTCCGTAGCCCGGATTACCTCCGCTGGTAAAATGGTCGGCGAACCTTTGGAGCTCAAAAATGTATTTACACCAATGATCGGATATTCCCCAGAGTGCTTCAAGGTTTCATAATGAAGACTTTCCTCTTGAATTTTGGAACGCTGGTACATGGTTTCCATAGCACCTAGCACGCCGCCTCTTTCCGTAATTCTATCAAACTCCATTAAAACGGCCTCTTCTACCAAATCCGTTAGTTCTTCAATGATGAAGGATCCTTGTATTGGGTTTTCATTTTTGGCCAGACCCAATTCTTTGTTGATGATCAACTGTATGGCCATTGCCCTGCGCACAGATTCTTCAGTAGGTGTGGTAATGGCCTCATCATAGGCATTGGTATGCAAAGAGTTGCAGTTATCATAGATTGCATACAAAGCCTGAAGTGTGGTACGGATATCGTTAAAATCGATTTCCTGTGCGTGCAAGCTTCTTCCCGAGGTTTGGATGTGATATTTCAGCATTTGCGCCCTAGGGTTGGCCCCATATTTTTCTTTCAAAGCCTTGGACCAAATGCGTCGAGCTACGCGCCCGATAACCGCATATTCTGGATCCACTCCGTTAGAAAAGAAAAAAGATAAATTGGGACCAAACTTATTAATGTCCATTCCTCGGCTCAAGTAGTATTCCACATAAGTGAACCCATTGGAAAGTGTAAAGGCCAATTGCGTAATGGGATTGGCACCCGCCTCGGCAATGTGGTATCCCGAAATGGAGACCGAATAGAAATTCCGGACTTGTTGCTCGATAAAATATTCCTGAACATCACCCATCAATCGCAAAGCAAACTCAGTCGAGAAAATACAGGTGTTCTGTGCTTGGTCCTCTTTTAAAATATCGGCCTGAACCGTACCACGAACTTGGTTAAGGGTCTTGTCCTTAATTTCATTATATACTTTACTGGGGAGCACCTGGTCTCCAGTTACGCCCAAGAGCATCAATCCGAGGCCATTGTTCCCTTCGGGAAGTTCCCCATAATATTTGGGTTGCTCCACCCCTTTCTCATCAAAAATTGCTTTGATTTTGTTTACGACCTCTTTCTCCTGACCATTCTCCTTGATATACTTTTCGCAGTTCTGATCAATGGCAGCATTCATAAAAAAGGCCAACAACATTGGCGCGGGACCATTAATGGTCATACTTACCGAAGTCATTGGGCTACTCAGGTCGAATCCTGAATAGAGTTTTTTGGCATCGTCCAAACAGCAGATAGACACCCCTGCATTCCCAATTTTCCCATAGATATCAGGTCGATGGTCAGGATCGTTTCCGTACAAGGTCACCGAATCAAAAGCGGTGGACAAACGTTTTGCCGGCATATCCATACTCACATAATGGAATCGGCGGTTGGTCCGCTCTGGTCCACCTTCTCCTGCAAACATTCGGGTTGGGTCCTCCCCTTCCCTTTTAAAAGGATACAGCCCCGCAGTGTATGGAAATTCCCCTGGTACATTCTCTTGTAGGATCCATTGTAAAATATCGCCCCATGCCTTGTACTTGGGCAAGGACACTTTCGGAATCTGACTGTGCGACAATGATTCTGTATGGGTTTTAATGTTGACTTCCCTGTCCCGTACTTTAAAGGAATAGATATCCGCCTTGTAGCGGTCGACTTTTTCTTTCCATTGTAGAATGACCTCCCAATTATGGGGATTCAAATGCATTTTCACTCGATCAAATTCCTTAATGAGGAGGTTGGTTAATTCCTTGGATTCCTCACTTTTGATATGCTTCTCGATTTCCACTTCATTTAAGCCAGATTTATCCAAAAACAAATCTTCTGCCTCTTCTTGATCCATTTCCAATACGGATGCCAACGTCAAAAAGACACCATAAAGCTTTTGGGCCATTTTCCCTTGTTCCTTCACATTGGCATCATAACTCCTATTATTTTCAGCTATTTCTGATAAATATCGGGTACGGGATGGCGGAATCACATAAATCTTCTCCGACATTTCTTGGGTAATCTCAATAGTGGAATTCAATGTAGAGCCTGCTTTCTCTACCAAGATATCCATTACTTTTTTGTAAAGACTGTTCATCCCAGGATCATTGAACTGCGAAGCAATGGTCCCAAAAATGGGAAGTTCCTCTTCATTGGTGTGCCATAATCCGTGGTTACGGACATATTGTTTTTTTACATCACGAATGGCATCCAAAGCGCCACGTTTATCAAACTTATTGATGGCAACGATATCGGCGAAGTCCAGCATATCTATTTTCTCCAATTGCGTGGCCGCACCAAACTCGGGCGTCATCACATAGAGCGATACATCGCTATGCTCCAATATTTCGGTATCAGATTGACCGATTCCCGAGGTTTCCAAAATAATTAAGTCATATTGTGCCGCTTTCAGCACTTGAACGGCCTCAGCTACATACTTTGACAAGGCCAAATTGGACTGCCGCGTGGCCAAAGAGCGCATATACACTCTATCACTGTTGATGGCGTTCATCCGTATCCTATCGCCCAAAAGGGCTCCGCCCGTTTTTCGTTTAGAAGGATCCACGGAAACAATTCCGATGTGTTTATCTGGGAAATCCATCAAAAATCGGCGCACCAATTCATCCACTAAACTGGACTTACCGGCCCCACCCGTCCCTGTGATTCCCAAAACGGGAACACTATTTTCTTCTTTTTCAATGACAGGCTGATATTTTTCAAACTCTTCGTGACGGTTTTCCGCTAAAGAAATCAACCGCGCCAAAGTGTTGGGATGCTTTGCTTCCAGCTCGCTTTCCAAAGTTTTTCCTTTGATAAGATTTAAATCAGGAACAGTGGTATCACATCGCTCCACCAAATCATTGATCATACCCTGAAGACCCATTTCCCGACCATCATCCGGGGAATAAATCCGTTCTATTCCATAATCCATCAGTTCCTTGATCTCCTCCGGAAGAATAACACCACCGCCTCCACCAAAAATTTTGATGTGACCTGCTCTTCTTTCCTTCAACAAATCGAACATGTATTTGAAATATTCATTATGCCCGCCTTGGTACGAAGTCATTGCAATGGCATTTGCATCTTCTTCAATGGCGCAATCCACCACTTCGGCCACACTCCTATCATGCCCTAAATGAATTACCTCTACCCCTGTGGCCTGAATGATTCTTCTCATAATATTGATGGCCGCATCATGTCCATCAAACAGGGAGGCTGCGGTAACAATTCTGATTTTATGTTTAGGCTTATAGGGTTTAATTTGTTCCATCTGCAATAAAGGGTCTGAATTTGCACTGCAATTTACAGAAAATGCAACTGAAAATTGGTTTTGATTAAGATTATACAAAAAACAATAAAAGTTTGGGCTTCCCTTTTTGAATACTATAATTTTATCCATCTAAATGTGTCCAATGAAACTGACCATTCTCATCAACTGCCCCGACCAATCGGGAATCATCCGATCCGTGACTACTTTCATCCATCAACAGAAGGGAAACGTGGTTTATTTGGACCAGCATGTGGACAAACAGGCTGGTGTTTTTTTTATGCGTTTGAAAAGTGAATTTGAGCAGGAATTGGACCTATCAAAATTCAAAGAAGATTTTGGACAAGAATTGGCTACTGGGTTTAAGATGGAATGGGACGCCTACACCGATGTTTACCGACCCAAAATGGCCATTTTCGTCTCCAAGTACAATCATTGCCTATATGATTTATTGAGCCGATACAACTCCGGTGAATTATCGGTGGATATCCCTTTTATTTTGAGCAACCACAAGGACCTGGAATATGTGGCGGAGCAGTTTGATATTCCCTATTATCATATTCCCGTGACCAAAGCGACCAAGGCTGAAGCAGAGGACAAACAATTGGAACTTTTGGAGCAGTACGAGGTGGATTTTATTGTTTTGGCGAGGTATATGCAGATTGTATCACCAAAAGTGATCGATGTGTTCCCACAGAAAATCATCAATATCCACCATTCCTTCTTGCCAGCCTTTGCAGGGGCAAAACCCTATCACGCTGCTTTTGAAAGAGGTGTAAAGATCATCGGTGCCACCAGCCATTATGTTACCGAAGATTTGGATGCTGGCCCTATTATAGAGCAAGATGTCACTATGGTTTCACATACCCATTCTGTCAACGATTTTATAGCCAAAGGAAGGGACTTGGAACGTATTGTTCTTTCCCGGGCCGTGCAGCTCCACGTAGCGCGTAAAACCATGGTCTACAATAACAAGACCGTTATTTTTTCTTAGTTACAAGAAAAAAATAGGGGCAAAAAGCCCCTATCTCAACTAAACTAAAAGACCATTTTAAGGATTGGTCCTAAACTCAAAAATTTCTGATGTGGAACTATTTCCTGCACTATCCACAGTAACCACTTGCCAATAATAAACCGTATCGGCACCAATCGTGGCCTCAAAACTATTTGTGTCCGTTTCTCCTATAATCGAGGTAGGAGGACTTAACGTATCCAGATAAAGTATGTAGGACAAGGCATCTCCGTCCAAATCGGCTCCCTCCCACTCAAAGTTGATAGTTCCGGCATTAATGGCCTTTCCCATTTCCGGATAGGGTTCGTATGCTGGAAAAGGAGCATAATTTTCCACTGCAGCTCCCGCATTGTAAAAGCGCCAGGTTGTACTTGAAGCAGTTTCATTGGTTCCATCAGCACTGGAAACAACTGCCCAAGAATAGGCAGTTCCTCGTTCCAACATCAACTGGATGTCGGTATTTGCCGTTGTGGATGAACTTTCGGCCCCAGTTTCCAGATTGGTCAACAAAAGCGTATATGAGTCCGTATTTTCGGAAGCTGTCCATTCAAAAGTGACCTGGCTCTCAGTTTCGGAAACCAACACTCCTTCTGTACACTCCTCGTTGTTATCTGGATAAATCAATGTGGCTGCCGAAGGAGCTGGTACTTCTGGCTCAGGTTCAGGTGGTGTAGGATCATCTCCACCACCTCCACATGAAAATAGTGGCAACACCATAAAAAGAACGAGATATTTATAGACTATTTTCATTGCTTCATGATTTTAAATTCATGTGACGTTTCTTTGCCCAACACCTTAATAAAGTACATTCCATTGGCAAAACCAGATAGGTCAATGGCCAATTTCCCAAACTGCGCTTCGGTACTTGTGGAAAAATGAAGTCTTCCGTTCAAATCAAAAACTTGAACGTTCATTTTTTCATCGGTATCAAAACCAAGGTCCACCGACACCATATTCGCATCCACTATAGGATTGGGATAAGCTGTTGCCTTATCCGTTAGCAAAAGTGTTTCTTCAAACATTCCCTGACAATCCAAATTGGTAGATACCTTTACTTTGTTTACGGATTGATCCAGTTTCAGTTCGAATGAATTTTTGGATGTTAGATACACCTCATCATTGATTTGAATATTATAAAAATCCGAACCCTTGAGCTCCAAGGAAAGTATATCACTATTCTTGTTTACATTAGAATATACTTCCAAGGACTCAGGTTCTGTAATGGTCAATGCATAGCATTGCTGGTAGTCTGATTGTCCTGAAACTGTGATACAAAGTTCATAGCTTCCTGCTGATAAATTTTCAAAAACAGCCTCATCCTCGAAATTGGTGGACTCCTCTGTATCTCCTGACAATGTAGCTAAATATGCGAGCGACTCCACAGCAGTCACAACTATGCTTCCATTGTTGCTTCCCCTACAGGTTTCGCTACTGGTCATTACGGTAAAGTTGTCCTCTGGCAAGGAGAAAATCTCACATCCATCCACATTTACAACTACACCAAGGGTTGAGCCCGGGCAAAGATCGTTGGCATCAACAACCCCATCGGAATCTTCATCTGGTGGATTGTCATTCGGAAACAAACTGGTCGGGTTATTACCAAAAATACGGTACTCGCCCGGTGCCAAAACCAAGGGTTCGTTTACATCGACAACGACATGTTTTAGGTTGTAGGCCAAAAACTCGTACCAAACGCCTGTTTCTTGAAATTTGGGGTCGATTTCCTGTTCTTCCACTCCAAAGTTCCCCACAATCGTGACGTAACCAATTTCATCCACACCAGCTGAAGCATTGGTCAAATGAATGGTTTTTAAGCCTGTGGAACTATCCACATCCAACAAAAAATCAGAAGTTTCAAAAATGGGTTCTTCCACCGCCAATAGATTTAGGTCGGACCATGTGTCGTAAACATCCCTTCTTTCGGCATTGTCAAAATAATCCCATCGGATGGGCTTGTTTCCGATTCTCCCATTATAATCTATGGAATAATCGTATCCCAGTTCCCCGAATTGCCAAATCATTTTGGGTCCTGGAATGGTAAAGAAGAAGGCTCCTGCCAGTTCCAATCTGTCCAAGGCAGTAGAAAGCTCCTGTATATTGTAGTCTCCCGATGCATTACCGTAGTTTAGGTTGCGATACATCATTCGTTCCTCATCATGACTTTCCATATAAGAAACGTTGGAAGGAACCGTCCAGTTTCGATTTAGATAGGACACCCATGAAAAATCAGAGCTGTCGTTCCAACCCATGGATGCCTTACTGTACGTACCATTGAGATTACCCCACAACAAAATTCCCTTTCCTTCATCCAAGCGATATTCCGCCCATTCGGTTTCTTCCTCGTTGGTTCCCAAATGCTCAAAGATGACCAAGAAGTCTTCATTGACTTCCCATTGATAGTCCGCATATTCTTTGAGCACGGCAACCCTATCGGCCTGATAGCTGCCCGTACAGCCTTCATCCGAAGCTGTGCAATTTTGGGTAAAGCCTTTGGTCAAATCCCATCGATAGCCATCAATATTATATTCCTCGATCCAGTATTGCGTAACGCGCTTTACATAATCTTGGGTTGCTTGTTGGCTATGATTGAAATCGTTGAAAACATTATAGGAATGGGTAGGTTCTGCATTGAAAAACGGGCTATCTCCACTGGCTACACCTCCATAACCACCATTGTCCGTGTTCCAAAGTCTATAATATGGGTTTTGACCCGTAGCATGATTGAAAACGACATCCAAAATTACGGCCATGCCCCTTCCGTGACATTCATCCACCAATTGTTTGAAGGCTTCGGCATTACCATAATATTTATCCAAGGCCATGTGGAATGATGGGTTATATCCCCAGCTTTCATTTCCATCAAATTCGGAAACAGGCATAAGCTCGATGGCATTTACACCTAATTCCTGTAAATAATCCAATCGGGCACGAACGGCATCGAAACTGTGCAGTTCATCAAAATCCCTGATCAACAATTCGTAAACGACCAAATCGGTCTTACTTGGCAGTGCCACGGCATTGTTTGCCCAATTATATTCCGGGTCTCCCGTTCTGAGTACCGTAACGGCATGTTCTGTTTGTCCTATGGGGTACGCCGGTAGATTTGGATAGGTAACATTGTTGATGTAAGCGTCATTGTCTTCATCCAAAATAAGAGTGGAATATGGGTCGGCCACCGTAATTCCACCATCCACCACATATTGATACATATGGTTGGTTTGTGGAGTCAGTCCTGTCAACTCAATCCAAAATCGGTCCTGCCCACTATCCTTTTTCAGCAAATAGTCATCTCCAATGGTCCAATTATTAAAATCCCCGATAAGATGGACTACTTCTTTCCCTGGCGCATAAAGCACCAATGTAGCCGATGTATCATCATTAGGATCCAGATTGATACCATCAACCATACCATTGGGAACGGCCTCCTCCTCTACACTGACCACAACCATGAAATTTTCGGTACGGGTTTCCCCTCCACTTTCGGCTTCCAAGGTGTACTGTGAATTTTCTGTGATGTTTACATGATCGTAGGCATATTCGGTTCCATTGGATGTATCCACGATGTTACCATTGATAGTCAAGGTGAAATCTGCTGCTATGGAGCTTGATGCCACTATGGATAGATCATCCCCAGGGTTCAACAAGGTCAAACTTTCCGCAGGACTGTTCAATTGCAATTGAAAGGTTCCCACATCAAAAAAGAAATCGTCACAACTATTGTCCTTGAGTTCCTGATCACCTGCAGCATTTCGAAAGACCATTCCCATTTGGGTAGCATTATCGGCCTGCTCTACAGTTAACCCATAATAGGTTTCGGGTACAAAGGTGATGCTCCAAGTCCCGTCTCCATTATCGGACATTTCACCAACACCATCATCCTGACCCCAATTTCCAATGACCGTGGTCCATGGATCAACATCGGTGCCAATGCCTGAATGAAGATAGACCTTGCCCGGATTTGACAATCCATTACAATCCGTTTCATTGCTATTGGCATCTACGGTAACCGTAATTTCTTGATCCACGGCAAAAGGATAGGGCTGTATGGTTACTTGGGACCAAGAGGCCATGCTCCATATCAAAAACCCGAAAAGTAAAAATTTCTTCATGCTGATTATTTATAAATAAAGGGAAACGGCCAAGCCATTCCCCTTCATCTTTTTATTTACAAAAAGGGGCTCTTACCTATCTCGCATTGAGCGAATAAGCAGACGAACCTCCTTCGGAAAGATCCAATTTGATCAAATAGGTTCCAGCAGTAACTGCGATATTATCACCTCCTGGGTCTAGAGTTCCATCGGCTCCTGAATCACCATAATCAGAATCCCAAGCTTCATTTACCCTGAATTTGATTTCGCCATCGATTAACTCTACATTTTCGCCTACCCATACACCTGGATTCACTTCGGTCAAGATGTAGTCATCTCCTGCGTTGCCCCAATCGTTATATCCAGAACCAACCACACCTAGAAGTTCAGTTTCTTCCATTGTATATGTTCCTGCATTGAAATCCAAGGTAATCATATAATAACCAGCTACTGAAACGATATTGTCACCTCCATCATCCAAAGTTCCATCTGCTCCGGTATCCCCATAGTTGGTACCCCAATCATTGTTCAACCTGAACTTGATTTCGCCATCAAGCAATTTCACCCCTACCTTAAAGGTGTCCGTAGTATAATCATAGAAGAATTTAGCATCGGGTCCTGCACCTCCCCAGTCATTATATCCTGATCCTACAACTCCCCAAGAATACTCTTCCATGGTATAGGTATTGTCGTTAAGGTTCATGGTGATTTTATAATCACCGGCGGTTACTACAATGTTGTCTCCGCCAGCATCCAAGGTGCCATCAGCATCAGTGTCACCGTAGTTATTGGTCCAATCATTGTTTTCACGGAATTTGATTTCACCATCCAACAAATTCACATAGGCAACATAAACACCATCTGTATCGGTAGTATAGAAAGGAGCATCTTCAAATGCACCCCAATCATTATATCCAGATCCTACAACTCCCCAGCTTGTTATGTCCCTGACCGTATCGCCGCTTTCTACTGATTTCTCCACTAAAGTAATGGGCAACTCGACTACCTCTGAAGTTGTTGATTGTGCATCCGTACCTTCACCACTTCCGGCAAAAGCCGTTACCTTAAAATAAAGGGTTCCTGTATTTGGTATATCGTCAGTTGAAGGATCGTCATCCAATCCCAACTCATCAGCCATTTTCAACAAAAAAGACACGTCAACTGCATCATTGGTAATCAACAGGGCCCCTGAATCATAATCTGACTCGGCATCAAAGTTTTCCGAAATGGAACCTACCAATTGATAGGAGACCTCTGTTTGTACTCCAAAATTCACTTCGTTCCAAACGAAACGTTCAGCAATGTTATCGGCTGTTTCGGTTGATAATAAGTATTCATCCAAAAAAGTGTTTTGAAAAGCCACTTCATCAGAGGGGCCCGTCAATGTGAATTCCGGTACATGATCATCGTTTTCACACGCGGTAAATAGAGCAAGGGTCATTACTGCCCCTATAATTTGTACTATATATGATTTTATATTTTTCATGAGAGTCGTTTTAATTAGAATCCTGGGTTTTGTGTTAAGTTTCCATTGGCCTCCAAGGCGGTCAATGGGATTGGAAATAGTTTATAGGTATCCGGTATGGAAGCACCGTTCAAGGTATTCCCTTTCCATGGCCATATATAACTGTTCCCTGTGAATTTGCCGAAACGAATAAGATCACTTCTTCTATGCCCTTCAAGGTTGAGCTCTCTAGCTCTTTCGTCCAAAATAAAGTCAAGGGTCAAATCAGATTGTGTCACCGAGCTTGCATTGGAACGGTTCCGCACGGCATTGACATAACCTAAAGCAGTCCCCATGTCTGCCCCTGAAGCTCCTCGAACGGCACATTCCGCATAAAGAAGATAAACGTCTGCCAATCGGAACAATGGGAAATCCGTACTGGAAAAATACGTCGCATTGGATTCGCTAAAATAAAAATTGTTCCTGAACTTGATAGAAGGATATCCATCGGTCCACTCTTTATAATCGGACATCTCATAATTGTGGCCTTCTGTCCAGAACAGGGCGGCCCTATCGTCCGTACTGTTTTCCAAATCGCCATCGTTAAAAAGACCATACCAAGCCTTTGTGGCCCTATGTCCACTCCAACCATCTTCTGCCCCAAATTGGCTCAGAGTCATGGTCTCCGTACTTAAACTACCATTTACTATGTAAGTCGTATTTCCATAACTCTGACTAACTTCGGAATCAGCAATCAAAGGAAAAATAATCTCATTGGACAAATAATTGTCCCCGGAAAAAAGACTGACAAAATTTGCATCCAAAGAATAACCTCCCTCGTTTATTACCTTGTTGATATACGTTACCGCATCATCAAATCGTTCAGTTCCCGTATAGACACCTGCATTCATGTACAGTTTTGCCAAGAGCATCCGTCCCACACTTTTATTGGCCCTTCCATACTCATTGGTATCGGACAACAGTTCCTCGACAGCCAGCAATTCATTTTCCACATAAGTGAAAAGTTCTTGACGGTCAACTTCAGGTAAAGGTTCGGAGGCACCATAATTTTCCTCTGTAGCCAACACCCCTTTTCCAAAACAGTCAATCAAATAATAGTAAGCCAAAGCCCTTATGAACCGAACCTCTCCTTCAATCTGATCTTTGTCATCAATATCCACAGCACCCAACACCAACAAGAGGTTATTGGCCTGTGGAATGGTATAATAAATCCGATTATACAGATAGCGGAAGAATTTGTTGTTCTCATCCCAATTGGAAGTTGTGGTCAACTGATCAAGCCCATCATCCCCCCAACGGTTTTTCATGGCATCTGCGGTAAAATCCTGAAGGTTGACAATACCCCTAAGGAATGGAGATTCCCCAGCATCATCATCTATATCAGAGCTACCGGCACCATCTGGACCTGAAAGCGCGAATGACGCATAGAGTCTGGAAAGGATACCTGTGATGGCATCCGGGTCTTCACTTAATAGCTCATCCAAGGATACTTCAACTTCAGGTTCCGTATCCAAGTCCTTGGTACATCCCTGAACCATAAGGGTCAAGGGAATTACAAAAAATAATATCGATGTTAGTTTTTTCATGTCAAATATTTAAAAGTCCACATTTACCCCAATAGTAAAGGATCGGGGCCTTGGATAGAAGTTATTATCTATTGCATTGAAATTCTCAGGATCCTGCCCATCATATTTGGTAATGATAAACGGATTGTTCAAAGCTCCATAAAAACGCATGGATACATTAGGGACCGCATCATCCAATCGGTATCCCAATACAATGTTTTCACATCTTAGGAAAGTAGCATCTTCCAAAAAATAATCAGACCACGGCACTTCATTCTGTATGTCTACAAAATTGAAGTCTGCCGCTCCAGTATAAAAATCAAGGACATTGGACAAACTGGCCGTATTATCAGGCAGGGCATTGTCCACCCAACCTGAAGTGAGCCTTTTTGCATTGTATACTTGGCCTCCTATTTGTCCCCTAAAGCTAGAACTCAAATCGAATTTACCATAGTTAAAGTTAAATCCGAATCCAAAGGTCCAGTTAGGACGTAAAGTTTTATAATATCTGTCATCGTTGTCAACTACTCCATCCCCGTTAAAATCAGCAAAGGCCCCATGGATTGGATTTCCCTGGTCATCATATAACTGTTTGTACACCCAAGCCGAATAAGGCTGATAACCCACGGCATGATACGCCAAATAATTACCCGTACCTGTAGGCAGTCCCGACTCTATTGCAGTTATTTTGGAGACATCTTGCAAATCGGTCACTTCTGCCCGACTGTATGACGTATTGCCGTAGAACTCCAATGTTATTTTATCTTGATTTAAAGCCCTAACATTAAAATTGACCTCAAAACCCTTGCTCTCGGTCGACCCCACATTTTTAGCAAAGGATGACCCTAGAGATTGGCCCGGAGCCGTTGGCACATAGGCAAGCAAATCATCAGTAGTTCGGTAATAGGCATCTATAGAACCACTGAGGACATTATTCGGGAAAAACCCAAAATCAAGACCCACATTAAAGGTCTCCGCCTTTTCCCAAGTTAAATCCGGATTAAAATTTATGGCAGAATACAGGGCGTAACCACTTAAATATTGACTTGTGGCCCCACCAGCTTCAAATAACGGAACTGAAGGGTAATAGCCTACAGACCCAGTAATATCCTGCTGCCCTGTTCTACCCCAGCCAAGTCTTAGCTTTAAATTGTTCACAAAATCGATATTCTCCATAAAATCCTCTTCATAAATCTTCCAAGCCAGGGCTGCTGCAGGAAAATAACCCCATCTATTATCTTTTGTAAATAGAGATGAAGCATCTGCCCTAAAAGAGAGTGTCAGAAGGTATTTATCATAGAAGTTTATGTTGGTACGACCAAAGAACGACTGTAAGTTAAGCTCTGTATAATAACGATTGGTAGGATTCTGCTCATCAATCTGCAATTTTCGAAGCCCTGTTGCATCATCGTAAGTGTACTCTTCCTTATTACCGTCGTTTTTAAAATTCTGATAGGAATACCCAGCCTGAACATCAAAATTGGAAACAATCCCATCCAATTCCTTTTCGTAGGCCAAATAAGACTCAAGCGTTCGGTTTATAATATCCTGATTTTCTCTATAATTGACCCCTGGATTGAAAACACCCATTCTTTCATCTTCATTTATATTATAAGTAGCAATGGAATTATCCGAATACACTTCTTTAATCTTGGATTTGGAAGCTTCAATACCCACATTCGCCACAGCCCTTAGTTCGGGCAAAAAATGCATTTTATAATCCAGCTCCATGTTGGCAAGAATTTTTTTCACTCTTTCCGGGCGATATCTTTGCATCAAAATGGCTACCGGATTCCATTGCCCATCCAACTGCATCACGTCAAATTCTTCATCATAAGTAAGATTTTGATAATATCCGCCAAAAAGATTGCCTGCGGAATTGTCGTAAATAGGTTTGGTCGGGTCCATATTCACAGCACCTCCCAATGCTCCACCTTCATCAATCGCATTCTTTTTGGACATGATTCCCTTTGCATTGATGTCAACCTTTAAATGGTCATCCAAAAATCGTGGTGTAAGCTTTACAGAACTTGTAACACGTTCGTAATCACTTGTCTTTACCAAACCTTGACTATCGGTATAACCCAATGACATTCGAATAGGAACCGACTTAAAAATACTTCCTCGGGCACTAAAGTTGTGGTCAAAGGAAATCGCTGTACGGTATATGGCATCTTGCCAATCGGTATCATATAAAATCCTTCCCTCTATTGCCTCGGTACTTAAATCATCCTCTGCATCAGTGCTAGGATCATCCACACCGAGTAAATCTGTTTCTGTAGGATGGTATTCTTGAATGAATCTTGCAAAAGCATCCCCATCCATCATATCTATTTTTTTGCCAACTTTACTAACTGTGGTGTTGGAAGAGAAATTAAATTTGAATCCTCCCGTCAAACCTTTTTTGGTTGTAATGATGATTACCCCGTTGGAAGCCCTGGAACCATAAATTGCCGTGGCCGAAGCATCCTTTAGGATGGAAAAACTCTCCACATCGTTAGGGTTGATCAGTGTCAATGGATTGCTCACACCTGCTGGATTGGTATTGTCCACTGGAATACCATCAATTACAATCAAGGGATTATTGTTAGCTGTCAACGATGATCCTCCACGAATACGAATATTCGGAGCAGAATCGGGCTGACCACCATTGTTGGTAATCCTTACCCCTGCAGTTTTACCCGTAAGGAGTTGATCCGTGGAAACAATGGCACCTTTGTTAAAGTCCTCCGTAGTTACCGAAGAAACCGATCCGGTGGCATCCTCCACTGTTGTGGTACCATAACCGATCACCACAACCTCATCGAGTAGAGTGGTATCTTCATCAAGGGTCACGTTCAATGTACCTCCCGAAACAACCACTTCTTTAGGTTGAAACCCAATGTAAGAGAACACTAAAGTGTCACCCATATTGGCTTCTATCAGGTAATTCCCATCAAAGTCCGTTGCCGTACCTTGACTCGTACCTTTTATGATGATACTCACACCAGGCAATGGATCCTGGGTTGCGGTATCCGTAACCATCCCTTGCACAGTAATTTGGGCATACTGTACAAAAGGAACCAAGAACATGCACCATAAGAGGTACATTCGTTTAATTCTCATATTGAAGTTTGTTAAAGTTAATTTTTAAGAATATGCTATATTTCACTTCCCAAAGGCGAAAATATGTAATTAAGACCCCCATTTTTTTGACATTTGTCAGTTTTGGGCACTTACAACGTTTTCTGGTTGACAAAAAATTACCTTCTGACCCTTAATCCGAGTATATTTGAGAAATAATTGGATTTTACCCCTGAATCCGATGAAAGATCATGCAGAATGAAACCTAAAATGACGCTCAAAAAGATTGCCTCGGAGTTGGGGCTTTCCATTTCAACCGTATC
Organism: Flagellimonas yonaguniensis; assembly: GCF_029193885.1. Taxonomy (GTDB): domain Bacteria; phylum Bacteroidota; class Bacteroidia; order Flavobacteriales; family Flavobacteriaceae; genus Flagellimonas; species Flagellimonas yonaguniensis. The sequence goes on from NZ_JARFVB010000003.1 coordinate 201,666, forward strand.
CAAAGCACTTAAGAACAATAAGGATATCAGTAAGGAGAACAGGGAAAAAGTACAGGCATTCGCTAAATACTACAATTACCGCCCCAACAGTGTTGCACTCAGCCTCAAAAACAGGAAAACCAAGACCATTGGCGTGATAATTCCCGAAATAGTCCACCACTATTTTGCAAAAGTCATTTCGGGCATAGAAGAAGTAGCCAATTCCAAAGAATACAACGTTATCATTGGAGTAACCAATGAATCGTTCAACAAAGAAATCATCAACATGGAAATGCTGATTGATGGCAGTATTGATGGATTTATCATCTCGCTTTCCAAAGAAACATTACAGAAAAAGGATTATAAACACATCAGGGAGACCATTAACCAAAATATACCCGTGGTGATGTTCGATAGGGCCGTTGATGAGATACCATGTGACAAAATCATCATAGATGATCGCAAGGCAGGCCGTATGGCCATTCAAAAATTGATTGATGAGGGACGCAGAAAAATCCTATTGCTTACCACAAAGGATTATTTGAGCATAGGTCGTCTCAGAACAGAGGGATACAAAGATGCACTAGCCGCCAACAATATCCCCTATCATGAAGATCTAGTCGTAAGAATTGGAGAACTTGGGGATTCCGAAGAAGACCAAAGAAACTTGGAACAGCGCATCAACAGGGTGTTTGAAATGCATCCAGATATTGATGGTATTTTCGGGGTCAACGAAATTTATGCCGTTACTGCCCTAAATGTCGCCAGACTGCGTGGTCTCGATGTGCCCGAGCAACTTTCCGTTATCGGTTTTTCCGATGGCATCCTTTCCAAGTATGCGCGCCCACACCTTACCACGGTCAGCCAACATGGCTTTCATATGGGGGAACTGGCCGCAGAAACCCTCATTTACAGATTAGAGAAAATGGACAAGGACCAGATACCTCCATATACCACCCAAGTGGTAAAAACAAACCTTATTATTCGGGATTCCACCAGAAACAATACATCAATTGAATTGTAACTGGAAAGACCAAAAAGAGGTTCTTTATCATAAAAAGACATATCTTTGTCCTTATCAACGCTTATATTTTACTTCCCAAGTAAAGAAATGGGCAGCCTAAACTGCTCATATTGTGAAACTAACACATATCACAATGTTCCAAAAGCGTAGATTAAGCTTCTGGGAAATCTGGAACCTCAGTTTTGGATTTCTTGGAATTCAAATGGGTTTTGCCCTCCAAAATGCCAATGCCAGTAGAATTCTCCAAAGTTTCGGGGCAGATGTCCACGAACTATCGTGGTTTTGGATCGTAGCCCCACTCACTGGACTTATTGTACAGCCCATTGTGGGCCATTACAGCGACAAAACCTGGACCCGTTTAGGCCGTAGGCGACCTTATTTTCTTACGGGAGCCCTTTTAGCTTCGTTGGGTCTTGTCCTTATGCCCAATGCTGACATGTTCACCGCCTTTTTACCCTCTCTTTGGGTTGGTGCCGGTATGCTCATGGTCATGGATGCTTCCTTTAATATTGCTATGGAACCTTTTCGGGCTTTGATTGCGGACATGCTACCATCGGACCAAAGAACTTTGGGCTATAGCATCCAAACCGTCCTTATTGGAGTTGGAGCCGTTATAGGTTCGTGGCTTCCCTATGCATTGACGAATTGGGTGGGGATCAGTAATACTGCCGTGGCAGGGGAAGTTCCTTTGAACTTGCTGATTTCCTTTGTAATAGGTGCCTTAGTTCTCATCATCAGTGTGGCAATCACAGTGTTTACCACAAAAGAGTACACACCTGAGGAAATGGCACTGCTCAATCAAAATGGGGAATCTGAGGGAACAGAAAAAAACACGAATAGTCTACTCGATATATTTACCGACTTTGCCCTAATGCCAAAGACCATGCGTCAATTGAGCTGGGTCCAGTTTTTTTCATGGTTTGGGCTTTTTGGGCTTTGGGTATTCGCCACCCCTGCCATTGCAGAGCACATTTATGGTCTGGACCCCAACAATAGCCAGAGTACTGCCTATCAAAATGCAGGTGATTGGGTGGGTATCCTGTTTGGGGTGTACAATGGGATTTCTGCCATTTTTGCCTTTTTCCTGCCTGCCATTGCAAAAAAGGTAGGACGAAAAAAGACCCATACCATTTCTCTGGTAGTAGGAGCCTTGGGTTTCCTATCCATTTACATTATGCCCGATGAAAACTGGCTGATACTTTCCATGGTGGGAATCGGGGTTGCTTGGGCCAGTATTTTGGCAATGCCCTACGCTATTCTGGCAGGCGCCATTCCTCCTCAAAAAATGGGGGTTTATATGGGTATTTTCAACTTTTTCATTGTAATACCACAAATCGTGAATGCCTTTATCGGAGGCCCCATGGTGGAATACTTTTATAATGGTCACCCCATCTATGCTTTGGTAACAAGTGGGGTAGCATTTTTAATTGCAGCTCTATTGGTGGCAAGAGTGGAAGATATTGATGACAAAGGACTCTCAATTTAACTGAAATTCATATTTTTCAAGTTACCCTAACATACACAAAAACAAAACTATAGGTTTTAGATTTCATACAAACTAGAAACACGTCAATCAACAGTAAAAAATGAATCAAGATTATATTCAACCCAATCCATGGAGCCTTATCGAAGAGGGTTTCGACAAGGAACGCGTAAAGTCTTCCGAAAGTCTTTTCAGCATTGGAAACGGAGCTATGGGCCAACGTGCCAATTTTGAAGAATCCTATTCAGGCCCCTCCTTTCAAGGAAGCTATATCGGGGGAGTGTACTATCCAGATAAAACCCGTGTAGGATGGTGGAAAAATGGTTATCCCGAATATTTTGCCAAGGTATTGAACGCTCCCAATTGGATCGGTATCGATGTTGGGATAAATGGTACGCCTTTGGATTTGGCCACCTGTTCCAATATCAAAAATTTCAAGCGGGAGTTGAACATGAAAGAGGGTTGGTATCAAAGAAGCTTTGTAGCCACCACCTCCAATAACATTGAAATTAAAGTGGTGACCACACGGTTTTTGAGTTTATCACACGATGAAGTAGGAGCCATCAAATTTGAAATCACTCCGCTTAATTCCGATGCGTCGGTGGTTTTCAAACCCTATATTGATGCAGGCATTACCAATGAGGACAGCAACTGGGACGATAAGTTTTGGAACACCACAAAGGTAACATCACAAAAAAACAGGGCATTTATTGAGTCGCACACCATGAAGACCCATTTTAATGTGTGCACATTTATGCAGGCCCATTTAGTATATGGCAACACCTTAAAAGCTACACCCGATTCCGAGAACAGGGAAGATCTCTTCATCGGTTTTGAATTTGCTGAGACCGTAAAAAAAGGAGAAAAAGTAAGTCTGATCAAATATGGTGGTTATACGGTAGACCGTAATCACGAGGCCGATAAATTGACCGAAGCTGCCAACATCGTATTAGATCAAGCATCTTCCCTAGGGTTTGATGGGCTTTTGGAAGAACAGAAAAAAGCTTGGGCACAGATCTGGGAAATGAGCGACATCCATATCGAAGGCGATGTTAAAGCACAACAAGGCATTCGTTTCAATATTTTTCAACTGAACCAGACTTACACGGGAACAGATTCACGGTTGAACATTGGCCCCAAAGGATTCACGGGCGAAAAATATGGAGGTAGTACCTATTGGGATACCGAGGCCTACTGTCTTCCATTTTATATGGCGACCAAAAATCAGGAAGTAGCCCGAAAACTGCTCAAATACAGGTATAATCACTTGGAAAAAGCCATTGAAAATGCTGAGAAGTTGGGCTTTAAAAACGGAGCCGCCCTTTACCCAATGGTAACCATGAACGGGGAGGAATGCCACAACGAGTGGGAAATCACTTTTGAGGAAATTCATAGGAATGGTGCCATAGCCTACGCCATTTACAACTATACCCGATATACCGAAGATTACAGCTACGTTCCAGAAATGGGATTGGAAGTACTGATAGGAATAGCCCGTTTTTGGCAGCAGCGCGTCAACTGGTCCGAAAACCGTAACAAATATGTAATGCTGGGCGTTACAGGGCCAAATGAGTACGAAAACAACGTGCACAACAATTGGTACACCAACTATATGGCCAAATGGTGCCTGGAATATACGCTGGAACAATTGGAACACGTGCAACAGAACTATCCTGCCGATTATAACAGGGTGATGGAAAAAACGCATTTGACCAATGATGATACCGATCTTTGGAAAAAAGTAGCCGCCCAGATGTATTTTCCTTACTCCGAAGAGCATGGGGTTTATCTGCAACAAGATGGTTTCTTGGACAAAGATTTGATCCCTGTGGCCGATTTGGATAAAAAAGAACGCCCCATCAACCAACATTGGAGTTGGGACCGCATTCTTAGATCACCATACATCAAACAGGCAGACACACTTCAAGGTTTCTATTTCTTTGAAGATCATTTTACCAATGAAGAACTTGAAAAACACTTTGATTTTTACGAACCGTTCACCGTACACGAATCATCTTTATCACCATGCGTACACTCCGTTCAGGCTGCTAAATTGGACCGAATGGAGCAAGCCTACACTTTTTACCTCCGTACATCCAGATTGGATTTGGACGATTATAACAAAGAGGTGGAAGAAGGATTGCACATTACCTCCATGGCAGGAACTTGGATGAGTATTGTGGAAGGTTTTGGCGGTATGAGGATAAGAGATGGAAAACTATGCTTTGCCCCAAAAATCCCTGATCAATGGGAAATGTATTCCTTTAAAATCAATTTCAGGAATAGAATTTTGAAAGTGACGGTTACCCAAGACGGGGCCACCTTTGATATGAACGAAGGAGATACATTGGGAATTTTGGTTGATGGCAAAAAGGTAACCCTAACATAAAACAGCTATGAAACAGCTATTAAAATCCATTGGTCTTTTAAGCTTTTTGTTGATTTTGACCTCGTGGGTTTCTGCCCAAGAATTAAAATCTCCAAATGGCAGTTTTACAATGGATTTCCACCTTTTGGAAAATGGAACGCCAACATACCAATTGGATTTCAATGACGAGACCATCATTAAAACCAGTAAACTCGGTTTTGAATTAAAAAATGATGCCAAATCCCTTTTGGATGGATTTACAGTTGTGGACTCCAATAGTTCGACTTTTGATGAAACTTGGGAACCGGTCTGGGGAGAGGAATCGGAAATTAGAAACCATTACAACGAACTGGCTGTTACCCTAAAACAGAATGAAACCGAACGCATTATGGTTATTCGTTTTCGTTTGTTTAATGATGGACTCGGTTTTCGATACGAATTTCCACAACAAAAGAATTTGGTGTACTTCGTAATTAAGGAAGAACGCACCGAATTTGCCATGTCGGGAGACCATACCGCTTTTTGGATTCCTGGAGATTACGACACTCAAGAATATGACTATACCGAATCTCGATTATCGGAAATTAGAGGGTTGTTCGATAGTGCCGTAACTCCAAATGCATCACAGCAACAATTCTCCAAAACAGGGGTGCAGACTGCCCTGATGATGAAAACCGAAAATGGCACCTACATCAACCTGCATGAAGCCGCTTTGGTGAACTATGCTTGCATGCACCTCAATTTGGATGATAAAAACTTTATTTTCACTTCTTGGCTGACCCCGGATGCGGTGGGTGACAAAGGTCAAATGCAGGCACCCAGACATACGCCTTGGCGCACCATTATAGCGAGTGATGATGCAACGGATATTTTGGCTTCCAGAATGACCTATAATCTGAACGAACCCAATAAAATTGAAGATACCTCTTGGATTCATCCCGTAAAATATATTGGGATTTGGTGGGAAATGATCACCGGGAGTGGCAGTTGGGCCTATACCGATGAATTTCCATCGGTACAATTGGGAAAAACAGATTATTCTAAAGCCAAACCTAACGGAAGACATTCGGCCAATACCCAACACGTAAAAGATTATATCGATTTTGCTGCTGAAAATGGCATGGATGCCATTTTGGTGGAAGGTTGGAATGTAGGTTGGGAAGATTGGTTCGGTCACCACAAAGATGATGTGTTCGATTTTGTGACCCCCTACCCCGATTTTGATGTGACCGCATTAAGGGATTATGCAAAATCAAAAAACGTAAAATTGGTAATGCACCATGAAACTTCAGGGGCAGTAAGAAATTACGAGCGCCACATGGACGAAGCCTATGCTTTTATGCAAGAAAACGGATACGATGCCGTAAAAAGTGGCTATGTTGGGGATATTTTACCAAAAGGACAAAACCATTACAACCAATGGGCGGTAAATCACTATCAATTTGCCATTGAAAAAGCTGCGGATTACCAAATTATGGTGAATGCCCACGAAGCAGTTCGCCCAACAGGATTGGCAAGAACTTGGCCCAATTTAATCGGGAACGAATCCGCCAGAGGCACAGAATACCAAGCCTTTGGAGGCTCTAAACCCAATCATGTTACCGTATTGCCTTTCACCAGACTTATAGGTGGACCGATGGATTACACTCCTGGGATTTTTGAAATGGACGTGAGCAAATTGAATCCAGATAATCAAAGTCATGTGAATTCGACCCTTGCCAACCAATTGGCACTGTATGTGACCATGTACAGTCCACTTCAAATGGCAGCCGATGTTATTGAAAATTACAAACGGTTCCCAGATGCCTTTCAATTCATAAAAGATGTACCTGTGGATTGGCAGCAAAGCAAGTACCTTGAAGCTGAACCCGGTGCTTACATTACCGTGGCCAGACAAGACAAGAACAGTACAGATTGGTTTGTGGGAAATGTGAACGGAACCTCTGGACGAACTACCACGATTCCCTTGGATTTCTTGAAAAAAGGCAAAAAATACGAGGCCACTATTTATAGTGATGGCCCAAATGCCCATTACAAGACCAATCCTCAATCGTATAAAATCCAATCAAAAACAGTGAGTTCAAAATCCAAATTAAAGCTTACATCAGCTCCAGGTGGCGGATTCGCCATCAGTATAAAAGAACTTTAAACAAACACTCATGAGAAATATCTTAATCCTGCTGTGCCTAGCCATAGCCAATTTATCTTTTAGCCAAGTGGAACGCATAGAACCATCTTATTGGTGGGCTGGAATGAAACAGACCGAATTGGAGCTTTTGGTCTATGGCAATAACATCAACGACCTACAACCCGAATTTTCAGGGAATATCACCATCAAAAAAGTGGTGAAAGTGGAAAACCCCAATTATTTATTTGTAACGATTGACACGGATGGGATAACACCAGGAACCTATACCCTATCCTTCAAAAAAGGACGTAAAACGGTAGATTCTTCCGATTATGAATTCAAACCCCGAAGGGAAAACTCCAGACAAAGAAAAGGCTTCGACTCATCGGATGTGATTTACCTTCTGATGCCAGACCGATTTGCCAACGGGAATCCATCAAACGATAGTACTACGGAAACCATTGAAAAAGCCAATAGAGATGATCAAGGAGGTAGACATGGTGGCGACATTCAAGGGATCATAGATCATTTGGACTATATCAACGAACTGGGTGCAACCACCTTGTGGAGCACACCCCTCACTTTGGACAACGAAAAAGTCTATTCGTACCACGGCTATGCCAGTAGCGATCTTTACAAAATTGACCCACGCTATGGTTCCAACGAAGATTTTGCGAAGCTTTCCGCCGAACTCCATCAACGGGACATGAAACATATTATGGACTTTGTTCCCAACCATTGGGGATTGAGCCATTGGCTGATTCAAGATTTACCTTCGAGCGATTGGATACACTATTGGGAAGGTGGGGAAAATGGTTTTAAGCGAAGCAACTATATCCAAACTACCCAGTTCGATCCTTATGCATCGGAAATTGATGCCAAGGGCTGTATGGATGGTTGGTTCGACTACACCATGCCCGACATGAACGAAAACAATCCCATGCTGATCAACTATCTGGTACAAAATGCCATCTGGTGGATAGAGAGTGGGGATTTGGACGGTATTCGTGTTGACACCTATCCTTACAATGACAAGGAAGGAATTACCAAGTGGGTAACCCGTGTGATGGAAGAGTACCCCGACTTCAACATTATGGGAGAAATTTTCATGCACGAAACCGCCCATATCGCCTATTGGCAAAAAGATAGTGAAATTGGTGCCATACAAGGTTTCAATTCCAATTTACCCACGGTAATGGACTTTCCTCTGCACGATATCCTACCCCAGGTTTTCAAGGAAGACGAGCAGCATTGGGGCGATGGCGTATATCGGGTTTACGACCATTTGACCAAGGATTTCCTCTACCCAAACATCAATAATCTTTTGATAAAAATGGGCAACCACGATGTCAATCGCATCAATCAGGAGTTTGAGGGCGACGTGGACAACTACAAATTGGCACTTACCCTGATAATGACCCTACGCGGAATACCACAAATCTATTATGGTGATGAAATAGGAATGATGGGAGACAAAGGCAAGGGCGACGGCGATATTCGTCGTGATTTCCCGGGCGGATGGGCCGGGGATGAGCAGAATGCCTTCACTTCCAATGGAAGAACCGATACACAAAACGAGTATTTCGATTTTACCAAAAAACTATTGAACTGGCGAAAAGGTCAAAAAGCCGTTCATTTTGGGAAAACCCTTCACTTTTCACCTATAAATAATGTCTATGTATATTTTAGATACCTGCAAAATGATCCAGATGAAACCGTGATGGTGGTTTTGAACAACTCCGATAAAGATCAAAAAATTGACCTCGAGCGATTTTCTGAAGGTATCCAAGGATACGAAAAAGGGTTGGACATAATTTCGGGCAAGGAATACGAAATGAATCAACCCTTGGAAATCGGTGCTAAAACCGGATTGGTTTTTGAATTAAGGTAATTCGGAGTATTTTCATATCAACTTAAAAATTTAACCATGAAAAGATTAATGCTATGCGTATTGGTATTTCAACTTGTAGGATGTGCCGAGCTTCAACAAGTTGTGAACCAATTGCCACAAGGAACCACTGGAATAGGAAATGACCAAATAGCCCAAGGATTGCGAGAGGCCCTGAACATGGGCATTGAGAAACAGGTGAACAAACTTACCAGCGAAAATGGATTCTATAGGAATGAACTGGTGAAAATTCTTCTCCCCGAAGAGCTTCAAAAAGTGGACAAAACCTTGCGCGACGTTGGACTTTCCAGTTTGGCCGACGAAGGCCTGAGAATCATTAACCGAGCGGCCGAGGATGCCGTAGGCGAAGCTACTCCAATATTTGTGGATGCGGTAAAGGGCATCACTTTTAATGATGCCAAACAGATTCTTTTGGGGAACGACAATGCGGCGACCCAGTATTTACAACAGGCTACCCGGACGCAACTTTACGACAAATTCAACCCGATCATTAAAAATTCATTTCAAAAAGTAGGTGCTGACCAAATCTGGAGCAATATCATAACCAAGTACAACAGCCTGCCCTTGACCAACAACGTGAACCCAGATTTAACGGATTATACCACCAATGAAGCTTTGGAAGGAGTATATACCATGATCGCCGTGGAAGAAAAAGAAATTAGGACAAAAGTTTCGTCCAGAACAACAGATTTGTTAAAAAAGGTATTCGCACTTCAAGATTAATCATAATTTTTTGCTAAAAATGCAATAACTCAAAAAATCAACCGTTATAAACTCAATAATCAAGTATAATTATAACAAATTCCTAAAGTTAAATTAACCTTGAGCTGAAGGTTAAACTTGAATTTTGTACAAGTTATCTGAGTTAGCATTTTTTTGAGTTAGTTAGTTTAAAAACCGGTGTTTCTCACCGGTTTTTTGTTTTCTCAGCTTTTCGGTATAATCCATCAAAAGCAATAGAGGTTTTTTCATCTTCTCCAAGCACCTCCCAAAATTGTCTAACGGTTCCATCATCGTTCTTGGTCCAAGTGATTCGATTCCTAAACTTTTTCCCCTCTTTTTCAAATTCATCAGAGGTTAAGATCATTTTATTGCCGTCCCTGTTTCCCTTCAATTTAAGAACAGCTCCGACATTATCCACCCATAACTGTTCCCATTGATTGCTCTCGGCATTAAAAAAATTAAGACTGGTCCCCGTATATCCCGGGTTGGCACTTGTCCATTTCTCATGAATAACACAACCATTCTCCTCCCTACTGACTACACTTGATCCAGCAGGACTTCCATTTTGTGAATTGACCACCTCCCACTCTCCTATCCAAAAATCAAAAGCCCTGTGATTCTCCGAACAGCAACTACATTTGTCATCATTTTGGGCATACAGAGCAAACTGAAATAAAATGGTCAGAATCAACACTGATTTTCTCATGATGGGAGTAATTTTAATTAAAAATTTGACCCCTTTTAAAGGTACGTTAATTTTATCCGACCTAAATGTAACCTATCAAGTGAACTAGGGAACCTTACGTTAAATTTTAGATAAATTACCTGATTTATAGATGTATACCACCTTTGAGCATAATCCACAAGCCTGTTTTGAACGTATCTTTGTTATTAACAAATCTTGAGAGCTATGAATAATCAGTATTGCAAAGTTGGATCGGTCACTCCCATCACAGGTTTAAGCCAAGCAGCCTCTGTTTTGGAGGTAATGCACCAAAATTTTATGGAAAAGGCCGCAAGTGTTGCCGGAAAGGACAATCAGTTGGGCGAATTCTTTAAAAGCAAAGCACAGAGCATTAAAAAGGTATTGGAAAACCTGTAGGTTGACCTTTATTTCTGTTTAGCCAGTTCAATTTGCATTTGCTGCTGGATTTCCTGTGCCTTTTTTGCAGCAGTTTCGGCAAAATCCAGTTCGGTTGAAGCATACAAAATGCCCCGAGAGGAATTTACCAACAAACCTACATCCTTGGTGATTCCATATTTGCACACTTCCTGCAAACTTCCCCCTTGCGCACCCACTCCGGGCACCAATAAAAAGCTTTCCGGCACAATTTTTCGAATATCTTCCAAATAAGTAGCCTTCGTTGCCCCTACCACATACATCAAACGTTCTGAGCCTTTGTACGTTTTTGAAACGGACAGCACTTCTTTGTACAATTCCTGCCCATCCACATTTTTGGTCTGAAAGTCAAAAGCACCTTGATTGGAGGTCAGTGCCAATAAAATGGTATGCCTGTCCTCGAACTCCAAAAAGGGCTCCACAGAATCCTTGCCCATATAAGGTGCAATGGTAATTGAATCAAAATCCATTGTCTCAAAAAATGCCTTGGCGTAGCGTGTGGAAGTATTTCCGATATCCCCACGTTTGGCATCGGCAATGGTAAATATTTCAGGGTAATTCGAATTAAGATATTCCATAGTTCGCTCCAAGGATTTCCACCCTTGCAGGCCGTAGGCTTCATAAAAAGCGATATTGGGTTTGTATGCCACACAATAGGGATGTGTCGCATCAATTATGGCCTTATTGAAAGCAAAAATGGGGTCATCCTCTTTTAGAAGATGCTTTGGAATTTTATCCAAATCGGTGTCGAGACCAACACAGAGGAACGATTTTTTTTGATGGATCTGGGCAATTAAATCTTCAATCTTCATTTTGATGGGTTCTCGACCGTACTGAACTTGGTTTTAATAGCTTAAAATATTTCCGAAGCTTCCTTGAGTTTTTCAGTGTTTTCCACCAACATCAACTCATCTATAATTTTTTGGATATCTCCGTTGATGATATTCTGTAAATCGTAAAGCGTAAGACCAATTCTATGGTCTGTTACCCTACCCTGCGGATAATTGTAGGTACGGATTTTCGCCGAACGGTCACCACTACTTACCTGAGAGTTACGCTTGGCAGCATCTTCTGCCTGTTTTTTGGCCAATTCCATATCGTACAAGCGGGCACGAAGCACTTTAAAGGCTTTGTCCTTGTTCTTGTGCTGGGATTTTTCATCCTGACATTGTGCCACGATACCGGTTGGTTCGTGCGTTAAACGTACTGCCGAATATGTGGTGTTTACCGACTGACCTCCTGGTCCAGAGGAACAGAAATAATCGATTCGAACATCTTTGGGGTCTATCTGTACATCAAACTCTTCCGCTTCGGGAATGACCATTACGGTAGCCGCACTCGTATGCACCCTACCTTGTGTCTCGGTCTGTGGCACACGTTGTACACGGTGTACCCCTGCCTCGAACTTAAGCGTTCCATAAACGTCCTCGCCATTTACCTCAAAGTGGATTTCCTTGTAGCCGCCGCTGGTCCCCTCGCTTAAATCGATTACGTTGGTCTTCCAACCTTTGGATTCGCAATATTTGGTATACATACGGAACAGATCACCTGCAAAAATACTGGCCTCATCACCACCTGTTCCCGCACGGATTTCCATTACCACATTCTTCTCGTCCTCGGGGTCTTTTGGAATCAGCAAGTATTTGATTTCCTCTTCCAACTTGGGCATGGCGCTTTTGGCCTCGTCCAATTGCATTTTGGCCATTTCCACCATTTCCGCATCACTCCCGTCGGCAATGATTTCTTCTGCCTCTTCAATATTGTTGGTAAGGGTTATGTATTCGTCGCGTTTATCGCTGAGCACCTTAAGATCTTTGTACTCCTTGTTGAGTTTTACATATCTCTTTTGGTCTGCGATAATATCAGGCTGTATGATCAGGTCCGATACCTCATCAAAACGCTGTTTTACGATGTTGAGTTTGTCTAGCATAAATCAATCCTCCTATAGGAATGCGAATTTACGATTTTTTAGTTGGATTATTTTCCAACTAAATGAAGTCAATTCCCAACAAATGTAGTCCCCAAGGTAACGATGAACGCATTGAGGCCATCACTCCTATCATATTGGCTAAATCGCAGATTGATGGTTTTCAACCCAAAATTGAGGACTCGGGCACTTGTGAAAATATCCTTGTATTGCACCCCTATCCCGTATTGGTGGGCATTGTAATCGGACAAATCGTAATCTGAAGTATAAAACTCGTAGGTGGACAATGCCTGCTCTTTGGGATAAAAATAATCCACCGCAGTTTGGGTATAGTAGCGATAGGTTGGGTACAAGGTAAACTTATCCGTGAGCTTAAATGGAGCTTCCAGACTTGCCGTGTGCGAACTGATACCCCAATCGTCCCAATAAAAACGGTAATAGGAACGTAGAATCACCACATCGTTCAAATAATAATTCAACCGGCCGCCCACAGGTATTTTGAATCGACTATCAGGCAATTGCTCCACATTGTCCGCTAATTGAAATTCATCAATATAAAAATCCTCAAAATCCGAAAAATAGACACGTTGGAAGGGTGTGCTTAATAATCCGTTTTGGGAAACCACATCCATAAACAATGCTCCCTGGAATTTTTGGCTCAAAATCTGGGAGAAACTCAATGAAAGCGAATAAGAGTTTCGGTTTTCATTGTCGAACTCTGTAAAAATTGGATTGTAGGTGCCGTTCCCTGTAATGCGATCATCAAAAAAGCCATTCCGCAGCTCTATCGGGTATTGTGAATTCCATTTATCTAAAAATACACGTCCACTCAAAGTGATTTCAGTATTCTTCTCATTGAAGAGTTTGGTAAAGCTACCACCAAATCCTATCGAAAAATAATCGTATTCCGAGGAAAAATAGGCATTGGCACTCCAAATAGTATTTCGGTCATCCGAACTATGTTGATAGGTTGGGTTGATATTGGCCAGTAAATCTTTTCGTGATTCTCCCGAAGATGCATCAAAAGGAGTAACATTGAGACCTCCATCCAGCGGATTCACGTTACTTGACGATGCCGAAGTGTATGCCGACAGACCAACATCCACAGTTAAAATATCATCTTCGTTCATGGGCATGCGCAATACAATACTGGAAGTGGCATCCGTTAATTCCTCGGTACCCTCGCCTCCAGTTACGGCAGCGTTCTGCCCATCTTGATTGTAATAACTGAACAATAAATCCACCTCACTTGTCTCCAAAGCCCTTCGCTTGTAGGAAGTGTCTCCTTGTTGGGACCAACCCACGAATACCATCAAAAAGAAAAAGATTACAGAAACGGATTTTACTGATTTGGACAACTGGGTCATAAGGTTTTCAATATGATAGATAGGTTTATCGTCAATTACATCCGCATCCGCCTCCTGTTTTGCCACCATTGGCACCTGAGGAAGCCTCCCTGTAAATATGGAAATTGGTCTCGAACCGTTCACTCGGCCTTGCACTCAATTGCATTTCTTCATCGTTCACATATACCTTGTCGTACTCTCGAACGGCTACACAGGAACTGGAAAGAATCAAAAGCAACAATAAAAAAAATGGTTTTCCCATACACTAAATGTACTAATTCGTATCGAACATGATACCTGAACTTTTTTGAATTTTATTTTCGGCATCCACGATAACGGCCTCCACCCCATCAATCTGGTTGATCATGTGCAGTCCCACATCCCGGCCCATTATAAAAACAGCAGTTGCCAAAGCATCGCACAATTCCGCCTGTTTTGCAAAAATGGAAACACTGCTTATGCCTCGGGTGGGATATCCCGTCCTTGGGTCGATGATATGCGAATACTTTTTGCCATCAAGGATAATGTACTTTTCGTAATTGCCCGATGTGGCCACGGAGGACTCTATGATGGGCAACCAACTGAACACTTTATCCTTGCTCAATGGGTTGGCAATACCCACCAACCATTTTTCCCCTGTAACTTTGGTTCCCCAAGTGGTAAGGTCTCCGGAAGCATTGATGATTCCTCCTTTCACATCCTTGGACACGAGAAGGTCTTTTGCCTTATCGGCGGCATACCCTTTTCCAATAGCGCCAAATCCTATGCACATGCCTTTTTCGGGCAGGTAAACCGTTTGATTTTCTTGATCCAATTGTATTTTTTGATACCCGACCTTTGAAACGGACTGTTTGATTTTTTCTTCCGAAGGGACCTTATCCATGGTACCATCAAACTTCCAAATCTCATCCATGGAGGCATAGGTAATATCGAAAGCACCATCGGTTATTTCCGATATTTTGATGGAACGCTCGATTAAATTCAAAAGTTCCCGACTTACCTTTACAGGTTTGATTCCTGCATTTTTATTGATCAGCGAGGTTTCGGAATCCTTGTCCCATGAAGAAATGATTTCTTCTATCCGTTTTATTTCGGATACAGCTTCATCTATATTGATATAGCCAATTTCCTCGTTCGGTGCCACCACGGTAATCTCGAACCGCGTACCCATCAGTTTCAAGGTCTTTTTTACGGTAACATCCGTTTCCCTCGACTGCCCGAACGACAGCAGGCAACAAAGACTGCAGGTCAAGGCAACGAAGGTTTTCATTTCAGGAATTTATTGAGGGTCTTGATGTATTTTTCGGGACTGGTCCGGGCCACAAAACCTGTGGTGCCCAAAACATTCTGATCTTTGTCCATGACCACCACCAACGGAAAATAACCCTTTGGGTTATATTTTTCGGCCAAGGACTTATTCACATTCAGTTTCTCTTCTGGAAGTTGATTCTTCTTTTTACGGGGAAAGTCCGCATCATACATTACGTAGTGTTCCAAAGCATACTCCTTGAACGCATCACTATCAAAAACATGTCGCTTTAAACGGATGCAAGGTGCACACCAATCGGAACCTGAAAAAACCAGAACAATAGGCTTGTCTTCGCCAGCAGCCTTGGTAAGGGCATCATCAAAACTATCTTGCCATTGTTGCGCCTGAAGCATACCACAGCTGGCAAATAGGAGTATGTAGATTAATTTTTTCATTGATTTGGGATTCAAAAAACTATTCATAAACCCGTAAGGTGGAACCATCAAGCTCAGTATTGAAAACCTTTAAGGCCTTCGCTGGGACACTATCCACTTGATTTAGAGGTGTACCATCTTGTGCAAAACGTGAACCGTGCACTTCACAAGAAAAGATACCTCCATTACTTTGACTGAACTCCACCTCAGCATAACCTTGATGACTGCATATCAAACTTGCTGCCACCAGTTCATCTTCCAAGTTTCTCGCAACAACAATATCTGTAAGACCATTTTCACTAACATTGGAAGCAACCTCAATGAATCCACCTAAATCATTTAATGAACTTGCATCAGGAGAATCTAAATCGATAGTAAAGTCAACACCAGAAGGAATATCCCTATCCCCCCCAACATCATCCTTGGAACACCCTTGTAAACAGGGAAATGTAAGGGCAAAGGCTGCACCTGCACCCAAACTTCTAAGAAACTCTTTTCTCTCCATAGCATAAGGTTTATATATTCAAACGCTATTTTGAATGAAATCGTATGCTAGTATTCAAACTTGCCGTACTGGCTCTGGATGGTCAATTTTTTACTTTCGGATGATTCCACTCGCCCAATAATCTGTGCATCCACATCAAAACTTTGGGAAATGGCAATGATTTCTTCCGCAACTTCTTTGTCCACATACAGTTCCATCCTGTGCCCACAGTTGAAGACCTGGTACATTTCTTTCCAATCGGTTCCTGACTGCTCTTGGATCAGTTTGAACAAAGGGGGAATGGAAAACATATTGTCCTTGATAATGTGTAGGTTCTCCACGAAGTGGAGGATTTTGGTCTGAGCACCTCCACTGCAATGTACCATCCCGTGGATTTCTTCGGATGAAAACCGCTTCAATACTTTTTTAATGATAGGTGCGTATGTTCTGGTTGGCGACAACACCAATTTACCGGCATCAAGTGGGGAATCTGTTACTTTATCCGTCAATTTTGTATTCCCCGAATACACCAATTCCCCTGGAACAGATGCATCGAAACTTTCTGGATATTTTTCGGCCAAGTATTTGGAAAACACATCATGTCGGGCAGAGGTCAAACCGTTACTGCCCATCCCTCCGTTATATTCGGTTTCGTAACTTGCTTTTCCAAAGGAAGCCAGACCTACGATAACATCTCCAGCTTTAATATTGGCATTATCGATTACCTTTTTGCGCTCCATTCTGGCCGTTACCGTGGAATCCACGATTATGGTACGTACCAAGTCGCCAACATCGGCAGTTTCCCCGCCCGTGGAGCGGATGGTAATTCCGTGTTTGTCCAAATCGGAAATCAATTCCTCGGTCCCATTGATGATGGCCGAAATCACCTCGCCTGGAATCAGGTTTTTGTTTCGCCCAATGGTGGACGACAACATAATATTATCGGTGGCACCAACGCAGATCAGGTCATCCACGTTCATAATGAGTGCATCTTGGGCAATCCCTTTCCAAACGGAAACATCCCCGGTTTCCTTCCAGTACATATAGGCCAAGGAGGATTTGGTACCTGCACCATCGGCGTGCATAACCAAACAATGGTCTTCGCTACCCGTTAAATAATCGGGTACAATTTTGCAGAACGCTTTTGGGAAAAGTCCTTTGTCAATGTTCTTGATGGCATTGTGCACATCTTCTTTCGAGGCTGAAACACCTCGTTGTGCATATCTTTTACTGGTATCCGATGACATATGAAAGGTTTGGGCAAAAATAACGGAAAGCCATCAAATTATTGATATGCTTCCCGTCTTTTCCTTTTTGTGGATCTATCTATTTGGAAAACAGCATTTCGCGGTACTTGGTAAATGGCCAGAATTCATCCGCGATCAATTTCTCCAAGGTATCCGAATGCTCACGGATCTTATTAAAATAAGGACTCACATTATTACAGTAGGCCTGTGCCTTTTTGTCCACTACCAACATACCGTTGGCACGTTTACGTGCATCTGCCATCTCATCGGTAAGTTTTTTGATCTCCACAATGTGCTCTCCTATCTGTTCCAAAATGTTCAATTGACCTTCGGCCACTTTTTTATGCGCTGCCCCATAGACTTCTTTTAAACCATGGATATTTTCCAATAACATATTTTGGTACTTCACTGCTGCGGGTATTATATGATTGTACACCATTTCGCCCAATACGCGGCCTTCAATTTGGATATGGAAAATATAAGCGCCCAATTCCACTTCTTTGTGTGCCTTGAGTTCTACCTCGTTCATTACATCCATCTGCTTGAAGAGCTCGTAGCTTTCCTTTGAAGTGATGACCTGCAGTGCCTCTGGCGTGTTTTTATTGAAGCTCAGTTTTCTTCTTCTTGCTTCTTCCTGCCATTCTATTCCATAACCGTCACCTTCAAAACGGATACGCTTGGAGGTTTTGATATATTCTCGAAGTACATTGAATACGGCTTCGTCCTTTTTCAGGTTTTTCTTGTCGATCAATGCATCGACCTCTTTTTTAAAGTCGGTCAACTGTTTAGCCACAATGGTGTTGAGCATTGTCATGGGTTTGGCACAGTTCATTTTGGCCCCGACGCCTCGCATCTCGAATTTGTTACCCGTAAAGGCAAATGGTGAGGTTCGGTTCCTATCGGTGTTGTCCAACAATATTTCAGGGATCTTCCCCACCACATTGAGTTTGAGCTCTGTTTTTTCCTGTGGGGAGAGTTTTCCTTTGGAAACACCTTCCAACTCATCAAGTACTTCGCTCAATTGTTGGCCTATGAATATGGATATAATCGGTGGCGGTGCTTCATTTGCCCCCAATCGGTGATCGTTACTTGCAGAGGCAATGGACGCTCTCAACAATTCTTCATACGTATCCACCGCTTTTATGGTATTCACGAAAAAGGTCAAAAACTGAAGATTCTTCATGGGTGTGGTGCCTGGACTCAACAGGTTTACACCCGTATCCGTTCCCAAAGACCAGTTGTTATGCTTCCCCGATCCGTTGATTCCAGAAAAGGGCTTTTCGTGGAACAACACCGAAAAGTTATATTTATCCGCTATCTCTTCCATCACATCCATCAACAATAAATTGTGATCTACGGAGAGATTCGCTTCTTCAAAAACGGGGGCCAGTTCAAACTGATTGGGCGCTACCTCATTGTGACGGGTTTTAACGGGAATGCCCAATTTCGTACACTCCTTTTCCAGTTCACTCATAAAACCGAGGACACGCGGTGGAATGACACCAAAATAGTGGTCGTCCAATTGCTGTCCCTTGGCAGAAAAGTTACCCACCAAGGTTCGTCCCGTTACCGAAAGATCCAAACGGGAATTCACCAATGCTCTATCTATTAAAAAGTACTCTTGCTCCCACCCAAGGGTAGCGTGTACTTTTTTTACGTTTTTATCAAAATATTGGGCGACGCCAGTTGCAGCCTGATCAATCGCATGCAGAGCACGTAGGAGTGGCGCCTTGTTGTCCAAAGCCTCACCTGTGTAGGCTACGAAAATGGTCGGGATACATAATGTTGTCTTGTACACGAATGCGGGCGAAGTGGGATCCCAGGCGGTATATCCGCGTGCCTCAAAGGTATTTCGGATTCCTCCACTGGGAAAGCTGGATGCATCGGGCTCTTGTTGCACCAATTGTGCTCCTCCAAACTTCTCCATAGCCCTTCCGTTGGGAAGAATATCAAAGAAAGCATCGTGTTTTTCCGCCGTAGCTCCCGTTAACGGTTGAAACCAATGCGTATAATGCGTAGCTCCCATGGAAAGTGCCCACGCTTTCATGCCTTCGGCCACTTGGTCAGCTATTTTACGGTCAATTTTTGTGCCTTGAAAAATGGCTGATTTCACTTTATCGAATGCTTCAGCTGTGAGAAATTGAAGCATTTTCTCTTCATTGAAAACGTTCTTCCCAAAAAGGTTGGATCGTTTTCCTGTTTCATCAATATTGGCGTGTTCCCTATTACGGCTTTCGGCCAAGGCCTGGAATCGTGTTTTCGGCATTTTCAACAATATTTAATTTTCAAATCTACAATTAAGAATTCAATAATTTAAACTGCAAAAATTACTTTTTTTTCATTCATCCCTTTTAAAAACAGGGGTAATATAAATAATAAACACAAGTTTGTGATTTTACCCCCTTAAAACATTGATAATTAAATGAAAAAACTATTTTTGTTAATCATAAAATTGAGAACGATTAACTACCAGAATTATGAGCAAATCTAAATTAGAGTATCTATGGTTGGATGGTTACGAGCCAACAGCCAACATTAGAAGTAAAACTAGAATAGAAGAGGATTTTAGTGGTAAATTGGAAGACTGCCCAATGTGGTCCTTCGATGGTTCTTCTACCAAACAAGCCGAAGGTGGTTCCTCTGACTGCCTATTGAAGCCTGTTGCCATTTACCCTGATCCAGCAAGAAGAAATGGTTATTTGGTAATGACCGAGGTGTTGAATGCTGATGGAACTCCACACGAGAGCAATTCCAGAGCTACCATTGATGATGAGGATGATGACTTTTGGTTTGGATTTGAGCAGGAATACTTTATCATGGACACTGCAACACAGCTACCATTAGGATTCCCTGTTGGTGGATATCCAGGACCTCAAGGTCTATACTACTGCTCCGTTGGTGGAAGAAACACTTGGGGTAGAGATTTGGTTGAAGAGCACGCTGATTTGTGTTTGGATGCTGGTCTACAGTTTGAAGGTATCAACCAAGAGGTTGCTGCAGGACAGTGGGAATTCCAATTGTTCGCCAAAGGTGCCAAAAAAGCTGGTGACGAAATTTGGGTAGCCCGTTATATGCTACAAAGATTGACCGAAAGCTACGGATACTACATTGAGTACCACCCAAAACCAATTAAAGGGGATTGGAACGGTTCTGGTATGCACGCCAACTTCTCCAACACCTTGTTGAGAACTTGTGGATCCAAAGAAACTTACGAAAAAGTATGTGAAGCTTTCCGTCCAGTTACCGCAGAGCATATTGCCGTATATGGTGAGTACAACGACGAGCGATTGACAGGTAAGCACGAAACTGCTTCTATCACTGATTTCAGCTATGGTGTTTCCGATAGAGGTGCTTCTATCCGTATTCCTATTATGACAGTTGAAAAAGGTTGGAAAGGATGGTTGGAGGATAGAAGACCTGCTTCTAACGCCGACCCATACAAAGTTGCTGCTGTAATCGTAAAAACGGTTAAATCCGCAGACGTATAATCCCGTATATAAATTAGTTGTTGATTATAGATGAAAACCGTCCCACTTTTTGGGGCGGTTTTTATTTTATGGTAAAGTAGATAAAGGTGCCGTAAAAAGCCAAAAGAATCAATCCATCTCGCCATCCCAAGCGCAATCCCTTTGGAAAGAACACCAAAGGCAGAATAAGAAAGGAAATCCCCAACATCCAAAAGATATCACTGGATAGCAGTCCTTCGTCCATAACTGTTATCGGGGTAATTATAGAAGTGATTCCCAATACGGCCAACAAATTGAAAATATTGGAACCTATGAGATTACCCAGTGAAATCGCTTTCTCTTTTTTTAACACGGCAATTACCGAGGCGGCCAGTTCTGGGATACTCGTCCCCACGGAGACAATGGTAATACCGATTACACGGTCACTTACCCCAAATGATGAGGCCATGCCCACCGCACCATCAATAAGCAATTCGGAGCCACCCCATAGCGCGGTTCCTCCTACTCCCAAAAACAGTACAATTTTATATAATGGTAAGGGCACATCATCTTCGGGCATTTCGTCCACAACAGCAGTCTTTTGAAATCTTAATAGGTATACCAAGAACACAAAAAGGAAGGATACAAGGATAATCCCTTCGTATTGCTCCAATATGCCATCAAAATAAACAAAGCCACAAAAGACCAGGGAAGCCACTATCATTACAGGCCAATCTGTAGTGTAGAAACTTTTTCTCACATCTATACTGCCCATAATAACGGTAATGGCCAAAACCAATCCCAAATTGGCAATATTGGACCCCACTACATTCCCCAAAGAAAGATCGGGAAAACCATCCAGAGCCGCTTTTATACTTACGATAAGTTCTGGGGCCGATGTCGCAAAGGACACCACTGTCATACCAATGACAATTTTAGGAATGTACAGTCTTAAGGATAAAGCTACCGCCGACTTCAACAACCAATTTCCCCCTGCAATCAGTAGGACCAACCCCAAAACAATAAAAAGTAGATTTCCCAAAAAAGTAAATTTTCGCGTAAAGATAATGGAAGATTCATTCACTAAAGAAGGATATATCAAAAAGAAAAAACTATAAAAATAGTTAATAAACTATAAAAACAGTTGTTTAACTAAAACAATAGTATTATGTTTGGCCACATAACGATTATATCATGCAAAAATTGACCAATAAGGAAGAGGAGATCATGAAAATCCTCTGGGAGCTCGAAAAAGCTTTTGTAAAGGAAATACTGGAACAGATACAGGGCGAAAAGCCTCATTACAACACCCTATCCACTATTGTAAGGAATCTCCAGGAAAAAGGATTTGTGGATCATGAGGCCTTTGGCAATACGCACCGATATTTTCCCCTGGTAAGTAAGGAACAGTACCGAAAGAAATTTGTGAACGCTGCCATAGCTGATTATTATAATGACTCTTTTAAAAGTTTGGTATCCCACTTTGCTCAGGAGGAAAAAATATCAATCACGGAACTAAAAGAGATTATCGACCTAATCGAAAAGAAAAAATAATGGAACCAATATCTATGTACTTCATACAATCCGCCTTTATTTCCGGGGGATTCTTGACAGTTTACCATCTTTTCCTAAAACGAGACACCCTTTTTACCGGAAACAGATTATTCCTGTTATCGGGATTGGTACTTGCCTTTACATTCCCTTTGATAAAAATCCAAAAAACCGTTGTTGTTTCCAAGCCTGTACTTGTTCAAACAGGAGAACAATTGTCCCAGACGGTCACAGCGGCCCCGGATAACGGTTGGTATACGTTAGAGAACATTCTTATTGCCGCATATCTATTGGTCTGCGCATTTTTACTGACGAGGTTTATCATCAGGTTGGTTGCCTTAAAAAAATTGGCGAAAAATGCCCACAGAAGAGAGGAAAAACCATTTTTGCACTTGGAGACGGAAAAGAAAATCTCACCTTTCTCATTTTTCAACTATATTTTTTATAACCCACAACTTTTTGAACCCAACGAACTGCACTCGGTCCTAGAACACGAAAAAGTACATGCCCGTCAATATCACACCCTTGACGTATTATTCCTGGAAGTTTTAAAGATATTCTTCTGGTTCAATCCAGTATTGTGGCTGTACAAAAGTGCGGTAAAGCAAAATCTGGAGTACTTGGCCGACCATTTTGCCATTGAAAGTGCAGAGGATAAAAAATCCTACCAATACCTTATGCTCAAGCAGGCGGTAAATACGCAGGAATACACTTTAGCCAACTCATTTTATAATTCATTAATCAAAAAACGAATAGTCATGTTAAATCAAAATCAATCGAAAAAAATCAATGTTCTGAAAACCTTGGTGGTAGTACCATTTTTGGGATTGCTCCTAGTGAGTTTTAATATTGAGGAAACCTACCTCTACAAAGATTCCGATACCCTCGAAAGCGTTATGGAAGAAGAAACTCCAAAGGACGATAAGATGGTAGAGCTGACCATTGACAAGAACACCACGGATACCGAGCTGGAAGACATTAAAAAGGATTTGAAAAAAGAAGGCATTGATTTTAGCTACACCACGGTTAGAAACGATGACAAAGAAATCATATCAATTACATTGAATTTAAGTGGTAAAAACTCCGAGGGAAAAACTTTTAGCGGCAATTACACCAGTAATTCTGACGGCCCCATTGGCCCCATCACGGTTATTTATGATGACGAAAACAATGGAGTTTCATTTTGGAACGCCTCCAAAAAAAACACCGTGAGCATTCATAAAATAGAGAAAAATGGAAAGCGCACCGTGAATGGGAGCAACGAAATCAGAATCAGGAAAAAAGGTGGCAAAGCCATAGTAATCGTCGATGGTGAGCAATTGAGTGATGAAGAGGTTGAAAAACTTCATATTGAGGAAGGCTCATCCATTCATGTTAAAAAGAATGATGAAAACAACAAAGAGATTATCATCAAAAAAATCGAAAAGAAGGGCAAAGGAAAAAATATCACTGTTATCGATACCGATGAGGATGACGAGGTCTTTGTGAAAAGAAGCAAGAACGTTGTGCTCATCAAAGATTCTGATGATGATGATGAGGACATCGAGGTCATAAGCGGGGATGGCTCCAGCTATTTTTTCATAGATAATGACGGTAAGAATGAACCCCTGTATTATGTGGATGGTAAAAAAGCGAAATCAAAGGCCATTAAGGAACTTTCCCCCTCAGAGATTGAGAGCATGAGGGTATATAGAGGAGATGAGGCTGTGGAGAAGTATGGTAAAAAGGCAAAAGACGGGGTTGTCGAAATAACCACCAAAAAAGGTAAATGATTATAGCATAATCATTTTTTGAATAGTCCAAGGAACCGTCTTAATGGCGGTTCTTTTTTTGTAGGCTCAAACGAAAACATGAAAATCGGCCCATTTTAAGACAAAACCTCCCTTGGTTTTTGAAAGAGGCCCCAAAAACCCTCTACAATTCTAACATTTCAATATGTTAAAAACATTTACAGTTACGATTCGTTACTTTTTTCAAGAGATAAGGATTCAGTTATAGCAGTCATTCATTTTTTTAAATACAATCTCGTATTCAATTACATTATTTTCCATCTAATTGCTTGGAAGCATGACTTTTATCATTCTATATTCGAAGAAACAACAGTAACATATTTGTTTTTTCAAACCTAAAATCAATCAGAAAATGATAGCAATTGTAAAGTTTTTCATCACACTTCTTGTGCAACTCTTAACGGTTATATTTATTTAAAAACCGTGGGAGTTGCTACATTGCTATTGCTCATATAACTTGTAAACTGCTTTACCTATATTTGTGAAAAGCAATGTAATTATATGTTTTACAAGATATTGGCAAAAATCAATAAAGCAGTGCTCCCTTCATACACCAAAAAAGGCTTGGATCTGGCCAAAGCATCCAAACTACAATTGGCCATCATTGGTTGGCGCTACTACGTTACCAAAAAAGCTTTGGACTAATATTGGAGCAACACTTTCTTATGATAGCCCTTTAGTTTTTCCGCTCCATTCAAAAAAGTAAGTTCAATCAAAAAATTGCACTGTACCACTTCGCCTCCCAGTTTTTCAACCAATTTACAAACCGCTTGGGCAGTTCCTCCTGTGGCCAAAACATCGTCGTGGATCAAAACCTTCTCCCCTTTTTCAATGGCATCGGCATGGATTTCGAGGGTTCCTGTGCCGTATTCCAAATCATAGGATTCAGAGACTGTGGTATAGGGCAATTTCCCTGATTTTCGCACGGTAACAAAACCGGCTCCCAACTTTTCGGCCAGCATTGGTGCAAAAATAAAACCTCTGCTATCCACTCCTACTACTTTGTCAATTTTCATATTGCCTGTAAAAGCCAACAGGGCATCACCTGCTTTTTGGAAGGCTTCTGGGTCTTTTAAGAGCGGTGTAATGTCCTTAAAAACAACACCGGGCTTGGGGAAATTCTCAATATCACGAATATAGGGTCCAAAATCCATTTTTTTGTGTGCTAGGGTTTTGTGGTAAAGTTAAAAAGAAATATATTTGCAGCCCTTAAATAAGGCCGCGTGGCGCAACTGAATAGCGCATCTGATTACGGCTCAGAAGGTTGCAGGTTTGAATCCTGCCGCGGTCACAATTTTTAATCCCAAAAAAAGCCTAAGTACCAAACACTTAGGCTTTTGTTTTGATTTTCTTAGAGTCGCACTATCTTAATACTCCATTTTTCAGCTATCTGATTATCTGTTATTTATTTTTTTTAAATCAATTTTGTGCCACTAGTGAACCCACTGGATTTGATTGAGCGAAAAATAAAGTAGCCATATTCCTATACTATTTAGCGTATTCCAGCAGCATCCCCCATTGAATTATTACTTATACTATCTTTTTATGGATGTAAAATTGAATTAAACAATGCCTGAACAATCTCAGGCAAAGGCTGAACTATAACACAACAACTTATCTCTCCACGTTTCTTAGGATTATTAGTAAGCCAAAATATATTTATACTTTACACCTGTATGATTTATTCTGTGGCAAAGGAGTTTATGAAGGTGGGTCGGATGGAAGCCCTATTGCAGCATTATAAAAAATCAAGGACATTATTTTCCAATAGTATAAAATATTTTAATCTAGATATGATCATCGGTTAACCTAATAGGATGAAAGGGTATTATTGGAAATGGTAGAAAAATGAATGCAAGAATGCACACCTTCTGAAGTCTTCAAAAAACAGAGAAGCCTTCTAAAGTCTATCAAGGCGACTTGCCTACTGCATTTACTTGATAAAAAAGAGCACACATAAAAAAAGCCCCTATAAAAGGGGCCAACCAAACCTCTTGGTATATATAGAAGTATATTACCAAGCCAACTCGTAAGTATTTCCGCTACCCATGGTCAGTGTTGCGGTTTGATTACCGGTAAACACCAATATGCCAGAGTAATCATAGCTGTTTCCATTGGATGCAACTCCATGAAAACTTACAGATATTGTTCCAGAAGCGATATTGTAGTTGGATTTTAAAACGGTCAAATCCGTAGTGCTTAGATCAATGGTACTGGTAAAAGCATTTTCATTCCGAATATAGGATTCTTGCGACCCCGCAATGGAAAACGTCTCATTTACGATATAGCTAGACTGTTCATCCTCCAAGTTTTGGATATTAATGGTAGCTGTAGTGCTAGCATCTGAAGAAATCCTTGGTCCATCATAGCTGGAAGTTCCTGTAAGATCAAAATCCGCAGCAGATGGAATAATGCCTGTACCACAATCCACAATCCAATTCCAAGCCAAGCTGGCACTGTAGGTAACATTGGCCGATTGCCCTGAGATATTGTAGGAGGAACCATATTCCACCCCACATTCGTAATCCTCAGCTTTACTGGATGCAGAGTTATCATCCTCAAGGATATATATCGCTTGATTGGTTTGCTCAATCATTCCGCCAGATTCCGGGGATACTGACATAGCGATGGCCTCTGCGGCTTCCTCTTCAGTGATGGAACTTTCGGTACCATCAGTCGAGTCGTCCTCTTTGCTACAAGAAGTAACCGATAAGGCCAGTGCCATCAACCCAAGTAAAATAAGATTGTTTCTTTTAGTTAAATTCGCTGGTAAGATTAGATGTTTCATAATTTTAAGGTTTAAAGATTAATTTCCTTTTTGTTTATTTTTTTGGCTAAACTAGTTTTGTTGGAAGGGCAATACGGATAGAAAAAAGGTGAACCTGCAAATTCCGGGGGTAAACCTGTCGTTATCCCTTGTAGTCCATTTTACCCTTGAAATAATCCATGAATCCCTTGAATATCAACACAAAAGGATTATTGCTAATGAATCCCGTGGTTACACCGTAAGTAGGCTTAATGGTTTCGGGTTGATAGGAACCAAATAATCGATCCCATATCATAAACACCCCACCAAAGTTCTTATCAATATATTCCTCGTTGGATCCATGGTGCACTCGGTGCGCAGATGGAGTGGCCAAAATACCTTCAATGAACCCCAACTTGCCAATAGCTTCTGTGTGCAGAAAGAACTGATAAAGGAGGTTAAGTCCGAAGGAAGCTGCAATAAATTCAAAGGGCAATCCAACAAGAATCAGGGGTGCTACTACAAAAGGAGTAAGGAGTGTACTCAACCAGTTTAAACGATAGCTTACGGTGAGATTCATGAATAAACTCGAATGGTGCACCAAGTGAAAGGCCCAAAGCAACTTTATCTTATGTGATAGTCTATGGTACCAATAGTACACAAAGTCAACTGCCACAAAACTGACCAAGAAAACAATAAGTGTACTCTTCATTTGGAACAGGGCAAAGTTGGACAAGTACCCCATAATGGCATATTGGAAGCCAAAGAATACAACCTTTGATAACTGAAAACCGACAAAAATGGCAAGATTGGCCAAAGTGTCCTTGGTGTTGTATACTTTTTTGTCTTTTTGCCAGCTCCAAATGATTTCCAAAATCACCAAAACCAATAGCGCCAAAAAAATTATTCCCCCTTGTCCTGCCCTTAATTCATTTTCCATGGTTTCTTTTTTAAGGCGAAGTTGGGCCAAATTGAAAATGTATGGTGGGAGAAACTGGGTAAGCCTGAAAAATAAGGTGTTGAGATTTGTCAAAGATCAGCAGACAAAACGAAACCATTCGCCTCAACCTTAAATTTTTCAGCCTAGCCATTGCAATGTTCTGCTTGGCTTGTTTTTACTGTTCGTCCCTATAAATCATGGGATATTTTTAGCAAAAAAGTAAAAATGAAACAACTTATTGCTGGGGCGGCCATGGTCCTATTGTTTTTGTCCTGCACCAACGATTCAAGTGAAACGGTGGAGTATCAGACCATTTATAGGATTCCTGTGGTTGTACATGTGGTGCACAATGGTGAGTCGGTTGGCAGCGGGGCCAATATAAGTAGTGCCCAAATAAAATCACAAATCGATGTGCTGAACGAGGATTTCAGGAAAATGACAGGGACCAATGGGTTCAATCAAAATTCTGATGGGGCTGATACCCTGATCGAATTCTTTTTGGCCACCGAAGGTCCAAATGGGGAAACCTTGACCGAACCGGGCATAGACCGGATTGACGGTGGACGGGCCGAATGGCCAAAGGGCTTTTTGCGCAATCCTATTGAAACCACACTTAAACCCTTTACCATTTGGGACCCTGAGAAGTATTTTAATATTTGGACGGTAAATTTTGGAGGTTTTGCCAGTAGGGATTTATTGGGCTATGCCCAGTTTCCGAACATGTCTGGTCTATCAGGATTGAATGTTGACAATGGCTCTACGGATACTGATGGGATTGTCATTGGATATAAATATTTTGGATCCAGCCAAAAAGGGAATTTCCCCAATCTTATTGCCCCGTTTGATTTGGGCAGGACCACAACCCATGAGGTGGGCCATTGGCTGGGGCTTAGGCATATTTGGGGCGATGGGGACTGCCAATATGATGATTATTGTTTGGATACCCCGTTAGCTGCAGAACCAAGTTATGGTTGTCCAACAAACAAAATGACCTGTGAAGAGTTGGAAATGGTTGAAAACTATATGGATTACACAGATGATGGCTGTATGAACATCTTTACCAACGACCAAACGGAACGCATGCACACTGTTCTTGAAACCAGTCCTCGACGGAAGGAGCTTGTTGTTTTTGGACAGGAACCTATATATTGATCATTCGTCCAACCATTTTTTAAACTCCGGGGCCTTGGCCTTGCTCACGATGATTTTTTCTTGGGGTTTGGGCTCCACATTGACGATAAGCCTTCCATTGAAATAAAAATCGATATCTCTGACGGCCCATCGCTGTACAATGAATTGACGGTTGGCCCTATAAAAAAGCTTAGGCGATATTTCGGTCAAAACCTTGTCCAGAGTAGAATCAATGACATATTTTTTACCATCACTGGTGTGGGCATATACCACCTCCTGTTCAGTGTAGAACCAATTGATTTTTTCTACGGGCAAAGGAATCAACTTGTTTTGGAAATGTACCAAATAGGCTTCTCGGTACGATTTGTTTTCATTGGCCTGAAGATAATCCAACAACTCTTGGATCCTATTGTTCTCTTCAGGTTCTTTTCCCTGGGTATTTTTAAACTTTTGAATGGCATTGGCCACCTCTTCATTTTGGAAGGGCTTTAGGATGTAATCCAATCCATTTACTTTAAAAGCCTCCAAAGCATAATGATCATAAGCTGTAATAAAAATAACGGGGACGGTCGGTTGGATGGTCTGGAATATTTCAAAAGAAAGACCATCTGTTAACCTGATGTCCATAAAAAGCAGGTCGCATTTGTCCATATTTTTCTTCAGCCAGGTCACGGAACTTTGTACACTGTCCATTTTGTTTAGGACAGTGATATTTGGTTCCAATTCTTTTAAGGTAAATTCCAGATTTCGTGCAATGGCTGGCTCGTCTTCAATAATGGCAACGTTAATGATCATATTCAGTTTAGTTTAAGGGCAATTTTACCGTAAAATGGGTGTTTGTTTTTTCAATTTCGATGGACTTGCCCATCAATATGTTATAGCGCTCATTTAAATTCAATAGCCCGATACCTGTAGAGGGCTCTTTGTAAACGGCCTCATTTAAGGTGTTTTTGAAATGGAGAGCTCCATTTTCTTGAAAAATATCTATCCGTAAAGGAATCTCTTTTGATACAAAATTGTGCTTTACAGCATTTTCCAATAGGGGCTGTAACGACATATGGGGCAATTGTATGCCATGGGTTTTGGGGACTTCAATATGAATTTCCAGTGCATCCTCAAACCTCATTTTTAAAAGCTGAATGTTGGAATCCAACA
Organism: Flagellimonas yonaguniensis; assembly: GCF_029193885.1. Lineage (GTDB taxonomy): Bacteria > Bacteroidota > Bacteroidia > Flavobacteriales > Flavobacteriaceae > Flagellimonas > Flagellimonas yonaguniensis. Next base: position 231,846 of record NZ_JARFVB010000003.1, read on the forward strand.
GTTCAAGTTCCTTGTCCAACCCAATAAGTTGCTCATGATGGTTGCTGAGCGAATATCGGAATACTTTGGAAAGATGTGTTATATAATCTTGGGCCTTGCTTGGGTTTTCCCTAACCAAAGCGGATAAACTGCTCAGGGCATTAAAAAGAAAATGGGGGTTTATCTGTGCCCTTAGGTTTTTTATTTCCGCATTAAAATATGCGATTTTCAATTGTTCGTTCTCTTGCTCTTTGCGTTTTTGGGTGCGATTGAGCAACATTATTTTCACAAGGATGGAGATGAGCCCCAAACTTGTGATCAACCGGAAGAAGTAACCCAAAAGAAAAAGCCTGATATTAAGTACATTTTCAAACAGGAAATACTGGGTGGTACTTGCAAAACCCATAAGAAGAAGAAAGAAAATTGTATTTGACAGCAGATTTTTCACCCTTCTTTTTTTGTTCATATCGGTGTTCCAATTGAGCCATTTTAGATTTAAATAGCCAAAGAACATACAAAATCCAAAGTGAAAGAATACTTGATAAGTGAGTTCCGGGGCATTGAACACCCATGGGAGGCCAATTTTGCGGCCCTCCCCTGGAAGCAAGACAAACAACCGATGTATGTTCAATGCAATGGTCACAAACACCGAGGTTAGTATCAATACCCTTTTTTCTGCTTTTGTCATTTCCATATATTAAAAATACAAAAGGCTTCCCCAATCCACACTTAGTGATCGAGAAAGCCTGGAATCACGAATGAAAAAGTTGCTTCGTTATGATTTGTTCCTTTGCTTATATCGATCCTTGAGCATGCTTCTGTTTTCTTTCTGAAGTTCCTTGAAAGCTTTATACTCCTCATCGCTCAAGAGCTCTTTCATTTCACTGTTCTTTTCGTCTTGCAAGGACTTTAATTCCTTGAATTTCGACATTTTAGAGCCCTCACTGGCTCTAATGGCCTTCATTTTTTCGTTGTACTTGGTACTAACGGCAACAAAGGCTTCCTTTTTTTCCCCACTCAACTCGAGGGTTTCAACTTGCTCCTCCAAAACGGTGGAAAATAATTCATCGTCACTTTCTTGTGAAAATCCAAAAGTCACGGATAACAATAGTAATACAAAAGCTATTTTTTTCATGATGTCAATTTTAAAGTTAAGGCAATATTAGGTCAGGACCCAACACTGGAACTGAGCTATCTGGGTGAAGTGACAAAAACAGTGGCTTAAGCTTTACTTTTTGGCTGTAGAGATACGTTGTGGCCATTTTTTCATCGATTGGGGGCTTCAGAAGTCCAGCATTCTCTTTGAAAATGGCTAACCTCTTTTAATGTCCACTTCAATGATAAAATAGGGTCATTCGAACAGCTCCCGATTTATATCCTCTTGATCCTAACTCACTTTTGTAGGATAATTGAAAACACACAGATCTATGAAACCAATATTGGCATCCATATTTCTTATGCTATTGTTGCCTAAATCTTTTGGTCAGGTAAAAGGCCCCGACATTACTGGGGTATGGCTTAATGACAAGGAAAATGCCCACATCGAGATATATCAAAAAGAGGGTGCTTTTTTTGGAAAGATAATTTGGATGAAACAACCTGATACCCCGGACAGTGCGGAAAAATCAAAACGGTTCGAGGAACTATTGGGCATGGATATCATCTCCAATCTTGTTTTTGATGGTGGGATTTGGGAGAAAGGAACCCTTTATTTGCCAAAAAAGGATAGGGAGGTCAATTGCGAGGCCCAACTCTCGGATGACAAGGGTGTATTGACCCTAAACATTACAAAACTCTGGTTTTCCAACAGTATTAAATGGACAAGGATACCATGAGAACCCAAATTTTCTTGTCCATAGCCCTGTTTTTAGGCCAATTGATGTTAGTTCATTCCCAAGAAGGCAATGATACCATTGTACTGCACTCCGTAGAGGAAGCCCTGGCATATGCCAATGAACATAACATTGAAAAGGCCATCCATGAGTATCAACAGGGAAAGGCAAAAACAGAACACCAACTTTCAAAAAGTTACCTGCTGCCCACAGCTACAGGAAGTTTTTCAGCCCAAAATAACCTTAAACTGGCCACTACCCCAATTCCTGGGGAGCTTGTTGGACAACCTGGGGAACTTGTTGATGTTCAATTTGGACAGGATTACAACTACAATGCAGGAATAACCATATCGCAAACAGTATTGGACTGGCAAAAAATCATCAAATCGAGAACAGCGAAAGTGGGCAGGGATATAGCGGAGGTTCAGTCGGATCTTTTTGGAGAAAAGCTTACCGAACAGATTGCATTGTACTACCATACGGCTCTTATTGCCAAAAAAGCATTGCAAATCAATGAAAAGGATTTTGTGATCGCTGACAGCATCCGGGTACTGACCAAGGAGAAGTTTGACAAGGGGATAATCGATAAGTCGTTACTTAACCATGCCTCCATCAACTTAAATGCAATAGAACAAAGTGTTTTTTCCAATCAAAGTACCTTGGAAAAGTCGCTCTACCAATTAAAAAGTTTATTGGGAATTGCCGCTAGCGCTTCATTAATATTGGATGGGGACTACGAATATTCAAGCCAAACATTTACAATTCCAAAGGAATTGGCAAAGGATGGGAACATTACGGTATTGGAATATCAATTGGAGCAGTCAAGATTAAAAATTAAAGATGAGAAATCGGCGTATTATCCAAAACTCATATTCAATGCTTATTTCGGACAACAGCAATTTCAAGATGATTTTACGCTGTCCTTCGATGGTGAGGCCTGGAAGGATTATAGCTATCTGGGGATGAATTTATCCGTCCCTATTTTCACGGGGAATGCCAATAGGTCCAGAACCAAGATTTCCAAAATCGAGTATGCCATTGCCCAAAAGAATTTGGAGAGCGAAATACAACAATCCACATTACGTGATGACCTTTTACTGAAGGAGTATGAGCTCAGTCTGTACACAAGCACTTCCACTTACGATAGTTTTATGCTTTACAGTAATAATTTGGAGCTGGCTTTTCAAAAATACCAACAAGGAATAATACCCCTTGATTCCTATTTCCAGGTCTTTGAGGATTACATAAGGGCAGAGAACAATTATTTGAACGCATTATCCAATGTATATACCTACTATTCAACAATTCTTTCCAGAAATAATGACAATGAGGAATAAAAAAGCTTTTCCATTTATCTCGATCATAAGCATTTTGATTTTAGGATGTAGTGGCAAAAACACCACAACCCCAGTAAGAAAGGATATTATTGATGTGGTTTTTGCCAGTGGTCATTTGGCCAAAACAACTGAGTATTTGGTCACTGCCAATACTGAAGGTTTTCTGAATCATTCCTTGGTAAAAGAGGGTGATGTGGTCCATATTGGTGATAATCTGTTCCAATTGTCCAACCAAGTACAATCCGCCCAATTGGAGAATGCCTTGGCAAACTTCAGGGATGCAAAAGCCAAAGTGGATGCCAATTCTCCACAATTGACACAGTTGAGATTGCAAATCGATCAAGCGGAAACCCAACTACAACTTGACAGGAAGAATATGGAGCGTTACAGGGCGTTGCTTCAAACCAATGCCGTATCGCAACTGGATTATGATAAGGCCAAGGTCCAATTTGACAATTCCAAAGCCCAAGTGGATATACTTAAAAAATCCCTGTCAGAACTGGAGCAATCGCTACAACTCAATTTGGAAAATGCAAGGAACCAGTTAAGGATTCAACAGGAAAACAATGAAGATTATTTTATTAAATCCCAAATAAGCGGTACGGTCTTAAATGTTTTTAAAGAACAAGGGGAGTTGGTAAAACGAGGGGAAAGCATCGCAAAAATTGGCGGGGGAGGAGATATTATAAAACTGTTCGTGGCCGAAGAGGATATTGATAAAGTGGCTTTGGGCCAAAAGGCGAAAATTTCCTTGAACACCGAAAAAGAGGCCATTTTTGATGCAGAGATAAACAAAATATATCCTGCATTTGATGAGGCAGAGCAATCCTTTGTCATTGAAGCCACCTTTATCGACAAACCAAAATCCCTTTATACGGGCACCCAATTACAAGCCAATATAGTCATTGCGGACATAAGTGGGACACTGGTAATCCCAACGTCTTATTTGGTAAAGGATAGTATGGTAATTCTGGCGGACAGCAAAGTAGAAATCCCCATTCGCCTGGGTGTGAGGACCGATGATTGGGTGGAGGTACTGATAGGGCTAAAGGAGAATACAGAGATTGAAGCACCTAAAAACAATAAAGAATGAGGGTAAGTAAGACCAATTACAAAATTGCCAATGCCCATCTTACCTCAAGGTTGAAACAGACCTTAGTGGCCATTCTGAGTGTCACCTTCGGAATTTCGATGTACATATTCATGAACAGTTTCATGACAGGGGTCAACGATACCCAAACAGGGTTGGCTTTCAGTACCTTGGCGCACATCAGAATATATAATGACATCCCCAAGGACAACACCGATCTCTTTGCAGGACATGTGGATGAAAACACGTTGGTAAATGTTAGAAATCCCAAAGTGATTCAATACACCGACGGCATCAAAAATTCGGCAAAGATTCTGAACATGTTGGACACCATTCCAGAAATCAATGGAATTACGCCCCAATTGAACATCAACGTTTTTTTTAGAAATGGTGCCACCAAGGTCAATGGAATGCTCTCTGGCATTGATGTGGTTAATGAAGACAAGCTTTTTGGCACATCACAATATGTTATTGAAGGGGATTGGATGGAGCTCAACCGTAGGAGCGATGGTATTTTATTGGGCAGCGGATTGGCAAAAAAACTGAGCCTTAACCTTAATGATAATGTGGTAGTACTTACCGAAGAGGGAATAACCAAAAATTACAAGGTCATTGGTATTGTGGAAACCACACTGGCAAGTGTGGACAATACCAAGGCCTATATAAGGATTGGTTTTGCACGGCAATTGATTTCCAAGAACATGGGATATGTAACCGATATCCAGATAAATCTTGATGATTACAGCCATACCCAAGAATTGTCCAAAACGCTGGGCAAGATGACAAAATACAAAGTAGAACCCTGGCAGGAAGCCAATGGTCAGTTGGAAGCAGCCAACAAACTTCGGAATATCATTGCAATCGCGGTGTCTTTGACGATTCTAATTGTGGCGGGTTTTGGAATTTACAACATCATGAACATGACGGTAAATGAGAAAATTAGGGAAATAGCCATTCTCAAAGCTATGGGTTTTGATGGGAAGGACATCATACAAATCTTCCTGACACAATCCGTGATCATTGGAATCTTGGGTGGTATTGTAGGCATTGTGCTGGGGTATTTGGTCTCATTGTTGGTCAACCATATCCCCTTTAAAATCGCCTCTCTGGAAACCTTGCCCATTACTTATCGAACCAGCGATTATATCATGGCGTTCTTTTTTGGATTGATCACCACCTTTATTGCTGGCTACCTACCCTCCAAGAAAGCATCACAAGTGGATCCAGTAGAAATTATAAGAGGTTGAGATATGGAAGACTTATCACTATCCGTGAAAAATTTGAACAAATACTTTTATGAACCCCAAACCTTCCATGTGCTAAAGGACATCTCATTTGATATCAAGAAGGGCGAGTTTTTGGCATTGACCGGAAAATCAGGCTCGGGCAAGTCTACCTTGCTGTACATTCTGTCCACCATGGATACGGCATACGACGGGTCATTGACCATCAATGGAGAAGTGCTGACCGGAAAGCCACAAAATGAGTTGGCTGCCTTCAGAAATGAGCATATTGGTTTTGTTTTCCAATTTCACTACTTGCTCCCGGAATTTTCCGCCCTGGACAATGTAATGCTACCCGCCTTGAAGCTCGAAAAAAGGCCTGTGGAAGAAATAAAGGAAAAAGCATTGGAAAATCTAAAACTACTGGGGATAGAGGACCAAGCTTTAAAATCGGCCAGTAAACTTTCAGGAGGGCAGCAGCAAAGGGTGGCCATAGCTAGAGCCCTTATCAACGAACCCGCGATAATCATGGGGGATGAACCCACCGGCAACCTGGATTCCAAAAACACGCGGATCGTATTCGATATTTTCCGAGAGCTTGCTGCAGAAAGGGGTCAGACCATTATTGCGGTAACACACGATGATGATTTTGCCGACAATTGTGACCGAACCCTGGAATTAATGGATGGCAAACTGATTTTTCAATAAATAGAATACCAGTGGACCAAAAATACATCAAAAGACTGTTCAGTTTAACCATGACCAGTATTAGTTTGGCCTGTTTGGGTCAAGAAGAAGGGAGCCCTGTACAAATAAACTATAGCCATACCCCTCTGGAAAATGTCGAGGATGGATCTATATCGCAATGGGATGTCAAAATAGTATTGCCCATTTTAAGGGATGACAAGCTAATGCTGTTCACTGGTCTTCATTATAATGGTCAATCATTGGAAAATTTCCCCTTGACCATTGGGAAGCGGCTTTATACCATTGAAGTGCCAAGCGGTTTGCGAATGAAACTAAATGCAACGGATAATCTCTTCTTGGTTTCAAGGGTATCCTTGGGCAGTGATTTGGAGCATATTTCCAGTGAAGATCTCACCTTTTCTCTAGGGGTGGGGATAAAAAGAAAAATCTCCGAAAAACTTTCCATGGGACTGGGTCTCGGGTATTCCCATCAACTTTTTGGGAACCAGTTATTGCCTTTTATCAATTTTGATTACAAACCAAAGGAGCAAATCCATTTTAATGGAAGGTTCCCCATTGAAGGTAAGCTGACTTGGTCAATGAACCATAGAAATTCATTGGGATTTGAATGGAACATTGGCGTGAATAGTTTTCGATTATCCAAAGAGGACCATAACAGTGAATATATAAGACACTCGAATCTAAATAGCGGCCTTTTTTACCAATATCAGTTTTACAAAGGATTGCACTTAAAATTATTTGGAGGGGTCATTGGACAGAAATATCAACGGTTTAGTAAGGACGATTCCAATGGCTGGACCATAGTTACCATACCATTATCAAATCAGCATGATCCCCTGGAAGAGCTGGAAAGTAATGGTCCGCTCTTACAGATAGGACTTTTTTATTCTTTTTAGCTCATTGTTTTATCGAAGTAAGCCTGAATGTGAAGAATTATAATTTAAGTTAGTTTTATTTGGTTTATTTACTGAAGCCCTGAGAAAATATAGTTTCTTGGGGCTTTTTCATTTGGGTCCCCTTTTCCTTGCTTCACAATAAAAATCCCGGATACTGTATTGAACAGCACCCGGGATTGGGGAAATTGCGGGGATCACAATCGTTATATGTCAGTCTTCAGCAATACTGATATTGCCCAAATCCACATAAAACACCTCACCACTGTCAAACTCCACCCTGGCCTCTTCATCGCTCACAAACTCAACTGTGCCCTCATAGGTATAGGTAACATTTGAATAGCTGTAGTTCTGAACTAAAGTAAAGGTGGCGGTTCCAGCGTAAATCTTATTGGATTCTTTGGAGACCAAAGTCTCAATGAGCGTACTATCAAACTCAAAAGAGTAGGTCTCTTGGTTATAGTTGGACTCCCATTCACCGGTCCTTTTATAGGTCCCGCTATATGCTTCGGCCTCATTTGCCTCATCCAGACCCGTAATATCAAAATCAAGTTCAATTTCATGATCATAATTGGCCCTGACAACTTCCAAATGTTGGGTGGCAGACAGGTCATATTCCACTTTGGAATCTGGTTCGCATGACCAGATATATGCCTCTTGATATTCATATTCATAACTGATATAACCCGTATAAGTCTCATCATAGAATGAATCGGTTTTCTGGTATAGCGAATCGCAATCATTGTTCTCCTGGATTTCTTCACTGGCCCTGTTCATATTGGAGACCATTCCATAGGTTCCATACGACAAGGAGACTGCGATAGCTTCTTCTGCATCTTCATAGGCATAGTAACGGGTTATGATAATGACGTCATCATCGTCTTCACAACCTTGCAGAATGCCCAATAACATAAAAAGGAGGGGGAAAACGGATACTGTTAAAATTCTTTTTTTCATCGTACTCTTTTTCAATCGGTTATTTGGTGTATCCCACCACTTCATATTTTACCGTTTCCTCGATGACCACACTTTTATAGATCACATCTTCATATTCATAATAGATCTTGCCATCAATTACGGTTTCCTTGGCTCCATTTGGAAGACTTGGCACTATGGTTCCAACAGGGGGAAGTACTACTTTGTAGCCCTCTGAATTTTCGACTTTCACATAGAAAACACCATTGGAATAGTAGTAGGGGTTTCCAGCATAATAAACGGGCACATAATATCGCGGCAATGGTACCGGAGCTACCACAACGGGGTATACCACTGGCCGAGCATAAGGTCTTACCACGGGAACCGGTCTACGTACAACTGCAACTGGTCTTCTAACTACCACTTGCGCGCTCACTTGATACATGGTTGCAAAGAATAATAGTGCTGCAACCAACAATTTGGGTGTGGAAAAATTTCTTTTCATAATCTTGTTTTTATTTCTTGAGCAATATTACCCCTCCGTGACTTCAAAAATTAGGTTGAAATAGCGCAAGCAGGCAAATAGCAGGCTGAAGTTACCCATAGGGCTTATGAAGTTTTTATAGCTGAAGGATGATTTTGACCGGAGCTATTAGCTTTACCGTTCGCGGAGCCAATTGAGAAATATGGGGCTCCTTTTTTTGCTGATCAATAAGGGAGTAGGTGTTTCCGAGATAATGTTCACACTGGTTTTTCGTGATAAACAAGGCTCAACAGAACCGATGGCACCATACGAAATAATATATTGTCTATTGGCCCTAAAGAACATTTTAGGATCTAACAATTGCTCCAATTGCTCCAAGGTGAAAGAAACCGTATATCCTTTTCCTGAGAGGGTATATACCTTGGTATTCCCATTTTCGGTATAAAAAAAGGCGATTTCCTTTGTTCCAATAGGAATCATTTTATTTTGAAAGGCTATCAGGAAATTTGTCTTATAGGTATGAAGCTGGTGTTCCACTTTTTCCAAAAGTTGGTTCAGATATGGGCTGGTCATGGTAAAATGATTGCTCAAAAGGTGGTAGCGTTTTAAACTTTCAGACAATTTTTTCTCATCAATGGGCTTTAACAAGTAATCTATACCATTGGTCTCAAATGAATTTATGGCATATTCATCATAAGCAGTACAGAATATTATGGGGCAACTGATTTCCACACTTTTGAACAGTTCAAAACTCAAGCCGTCCGCCAATTGAATGTCGCTCAATATAAGGTCTGGCTGTTTATTTTCACTAAACCAAACCTGTCCTACGGAGATACTGTCCACAACATCCAAAACCCGTAGATTAGAATCCAGAGCAATTATCATGTTTTCTAAATGTGCTGCCGTCCCTGGCTCATCCTCAATGATCAAAATATCCATAATTCTTTAAATAATAATTGGTAAAAGCACCTTGAACCTTTGGTTCTCAGACTTGATGACAATATTTTCCTGTACCAGCATTCGATATTGCTCTTCCATGCTCGTTAAACCAAAACCGTTGGAGGTTTCCAATGAAACCTTGGGTTGAATGTTATTGCCAACCACGATCATATTGTTCTCTATGGTAATTCCAATCTCCAAAGGCTTAGTCCTAGAAGCGATATTGTGTTTCACTGCATTTTCGAGCAACAGTTGCAAGGTCAATGGAGGGATTCTTGTACGGAAAAATTGCCTTGGGATATCCACGGTTACTTTAATGTTGTTCTTGAATCTGACCTTGAGGAGAAAAATGTAGGCTTGGATAAAATCCAATTCTTCATGTAAACTAACAGTTTGGTGCTCCCTGTGTTGGAGAAGATATCGATAGACCTCGGACAAACGGATGACAAAATTTATGGCACCCTCTCCATCAGTTGTTATTATTGAAATCAACGAGTTGAGTGAATTGAACAAAAAATGTGGGCTCATTTGTTCTTTTAAGGAAGAAAGGTTGGCCTCCAACTGTTTTTGTTTCAGCTGCTCAATAATTAAGGTATTGGCCTGCTTTTCCCTGATCACATCCAAATAATTTACTATGAACGCAATCAGTCCGCCCAACATCAGTCCTCTAAAAGCAATCAGTAGTATAAATCTTGTACCATTGGGTTCCAAAAGGGGTTTTATGGTAGGCCCGACAATGGCGTTCAAGAAGAAATTGAGTAGAAATGCCAAGGATATGGCAATCAGGCTGCACAGCATAAAATAGATGGCCTTGCCCTTGGAAAAGTTCAAATGCCTACTGTCCAAGACCTTGTGAAAGGCATACCAATAAAGTTGGGTCAATATCAAATTGTAGCATGTGGACCGTATGAACAAATTCAGTTCATTTGTGGAAAAATGTAATAATATGGGGAACGATCCCAATATGGAAATTATCACAGTGAACGGAAGTCCGACTCTCCAATTTACTTTTTTCATGTCGCGAAATTAAGGTGCTCTCCATTTGAAAATAAGATATGGCTGTCTGAAACGGATACATATTGGGATGAAACAACCCAAGTGAAGGTTGAACCAAAAATATTGTTGGTAATGTTTCCGAAAAGCTAAAAATCAATAGAAACACTTAAGGGGGCTAATGGGTGCCTTGAGCCCGAAAAATCACCGTTTCAAATTATTTTTCTTCAATAGAGCGCCCCACTCAAAATACTTTTGGCAAAAATAATCTTCAACCCTTTTTTTATAGACTATGAAAAGAATAGTAGTATTTGCCATTTTAACGATGATGATTTATGGTGTACAAGCCCAGAACAATTTGGGCTATTATCCAGTGTTTAGCATTCATGACCCCCATTTTGGAATTACATTTGGGCCACAGGCCACAAGCTTTCATAGTGATTCTTATGATTCGGAATTTCAATTTGGTTTTTTTTTAGGTGGATCGTTCAGCCTTCCATTAAGCAAAAGATTTTCTCTGGAGCCTCAGTTGGTGTATTCAAGAAAAGGAGGGAAAGGGGATTACTACATCAATAATTTTTATGAAGGTTCAGTCCGATTCAAATTGCACTATTTGGAAACCCCATTGTTGCTGAATATTCATACTAAGAGTGTTGTGGATATCATTATCGGAGGCTATACGGGATTTTTGGTCGATACCAATTTTGACTATAGCACATATTATTACTACGGATATGGAGAACTGGACAATGACCAGTTTGAAAAAATGGATTTAGGTTTAATTACCGGGATTGGAATCAATATGCCAAATGGTAAAATTGTATTGAAATATAGCCATGGACTAAGTGATGTCGCAAAGGATGGAAATGCATATTTATTCTTGGAAGGGGCCAAAAACCAAAGTTTCTCTTTCTCCTACATAGGATATATTAGATGACTCCGCACCTTATGCATAGGACTCGGCAAGGATGTATTCCATAAATTAGTTCAATGGAACCCTCACATCCCTCCTTTTTGGACATAAAACTTATTGATGTATTAAAATAAAATACTTTTGATATGAAATGATTAATTGATAATCATCTCAATATCGTCCTTCAAAAATTTGAATTTTGTCCTGCCATGGTCACGAATAAATGGTTCAAAAAGAAAACGCCAAGCTTAGCTTCGGCGTTTTTATTTTCACTTAAAACCTATATCTAATACGTCACGGTATTATATCCTTTGGCCTGTAATTGAAGAATTCTCACTGTCCATGTTGCAACGGGTTCCATACCAGGAATCAATTGGTCTTCGGAAACCCCCAGTTTCTCCATAGCTACACTGCATACACCTACCCGCACTTTACCCTTGTATTTTTGAAATAAGATTTCCAACTCGGAACCTTTCACCAATTGCTTCACGACTTTGCCCTTAACCACAATTTCGTAATCGGCCACCTCTACTCCACTGGCCACGAGTTTATCATACAAACCCAAAACACCTTTAAAGTGACGCTCTTCACTGACCCCAAAAGCATACTGGGTTGTCTTTTGTAAATCGGATACAATCGCTGCATCCAGTTTGTCCTGCCCGAACATATTGGATGCGGTCATAAAGGTCCAGAAGCTTACGAGAATTAAAAAGCGGGATAGTTTCATAACGGTTTGGTATTTATTGCTGCAATATTGCCCTTATAAAAATACAACTATTCCTGCTGGAAAAAATCAAAAAAGTGCTCATTGAGGTTCAGCCATCACTTTTTCAGTACAATCCCGTTTCTTCCTCCTGTATATTCTCCCTGATCAATGGAAATTTCCCCATTGATGATACTGTACTTCACGCCTTGGGCCAATTGAAAGGCATCATTGTAAGTGGCTTTGTCCTCGAAGGTATTGGGATTAAAAATGATGATATCCGCAAAATAGCCTTCCAATAATTTGCCTCGTTTAGAAACCCTAAGAATATCCGCAGTAACCGAGGTGCTTTGTTTGATAAAGGAACCTAAATCCAAAACACTGTCCTGTTTTACATATTTATGGTACTTTCTAGGGAAGGTCCCATATTTCCTAGGGTGTCCCGAACCACCATCGGATCCTGTGACCACCCATGGTTCATCCATGAAATTGGCAATATCATACGGATTCATGTTAAAGGAGGCAATTTTGATGTAGCCTTCCTCTAAAATTTTGAAGACAGTTTCTTCTGGTCCCATATTCAAGGTTTCCGAAATTTCCAGCAGGGTTTTACCTTCATAATCCTTGTTTGGGGATTGGACTATCAGCAATGTTTGGGGGCCACCCCTTCGGGCTATATTGTTTTGCGTTTCTTCAAGTATTCGATTCCTCCATCTGCTATCTTGGTAACGAATGAACAAAGAGTCCTTGCCGCCACTTTCCGCCCATCGGGGAACCACTGCCGATTGCAGTCCTGTTGCGGATGCTTCATATGGATACTGGTTCGCAGTAATATCAACACCTTTTCTCTGTGCATCTTCAATGATATTGATGATGGAGTCGCTCTGCTTCCAAACCTCGACCCCCAAACATTTAATATGCGAAATATGCACGGGCAACTGTGCTCTTTGCCCAATTTCAATGGTCTCCTGGATGGCCGGAATCAGTCCAATGGAATAAGTGCTTTCATCTCGCATGTGGGTGTCATAAATACCGTTGTTCCTAGCGACCACTTTGGCCAAAGCCACGATTTCCTCGGTATCGGAATAGCTTCCCGGGGCATAAAATAGCCCTGTTGACATCCCAAAGGCACCTGCATTCATTTCTTGCTGAACCAGTTCTTCCATTTTTTGAATATCCCGCCCACTGGCTTCGCGATCAGTCATACCCATTACCCGATTTCTTATGGTCCCATGACCCACCAACAGAATCACATTGGTACCAACACCGTTGATTTCGCATTTTGTTCGGTATATCTGTAAAGGATACGGGCTGTTTCCATCGTTACCAACAGTGACCGTGGTAACTCCCTGAAAGAGAAAGGGCCGATTGTCCGATAGCTCTGGATTGTCCAAATCCAGAGTCGCATGCGTATGGGGATCAATAAACCCAGGAGATACTACCATACCTGAGGCATCAATTGTTCTGGAAGCCATAATTTTGACATCTTCGGCTTTTCCTACATAAATGATCTTATCCTCTTTTATGGCAATGCTCATCATTTTTGGTTCAGCATCCACACCATTATAGACTGTTCCGTTTTCAATCAAAATATCAGCTTCCACTTTTGGTTTGGTGCAGGATAGCATCAACAGTACAAAAGCGACAAAACAACCGAAGGAAATATTATGGCTCATCCTCTTATTTTTTTGACCCAATCAATATTAAAGAATTAAACTTATATGTGGACAAAAGTTATCGGAAACCTTGAAAATATTGTGGATCAAGCCAGACCTGAATCAATCATTAAAAGACTTTTCCCAATGCATTGCTCACTTTTAGCCATCCCGACTCATCCTCACGAAGTTTTGATCGCTCTTGTTCCATATGTACAAATCTTCCTGTGGTTCCCGTTGCTGGAACACTGCAGGGGGATGCGGAACCATTAATGTATCTTCCTTGTGTATTATCAAAAGCAGCGTAACGCGTCCAATTGATATCTATGTGCGGAATTTTGAAGGTCAGCGTATTATCCTCTTCATACAAAGCATCCCGTAGCTCAGCAACGTAATCCTTGGCCGGGGTTTTATCGGTTCCATTACTTAAAATCACATAGGGGTCCGTTGATTCTTTGCCAAATCCATGCAGTTGCACAAAAACACTGTTCGGCAAAGCATCATAAAGGTTTTCCGTTGTTACTTGTAACATTGAATTTACGTTATGGGGCATATCCGATATCCTGTATGCCCCAAAATATGAACTACAAGATTTAGTGGTACCATCACAGGAAGATGGTTCATCAGTATCACAACGATGGGCTCCACTCAGAAAAAGCGCTTTGCCTACATTTCTCCTAAACACGTAAGCTGCCTGGTAGCCGGTTTTCTGATCGTGAAGCACGTGCGGTGCTGCCAATACCAAATTTTCCCTTTTTGGGGTTTTGCTAAACACGTAGGTACCCCAATAATTAGATTGGACATTATACTCTTTTAAAATATAGTATACTTGGTTGGGAGTGGAGTATGTATCCGTAAATTCCACAATTTGGTAGTTCATATATACAGCCTCATCTACCGCTGCGGTAATATTCTCATCCAAAATCGCATCGATGATACCACCCCATCGGTCCAAATCATTTTCCGAAGGAACTCTGTATTTATTGGCCGAAATACCTGGAACCATATCCAATAGATTGCCCAAATATTCCTCCAAATTACCTGAAGCGTATTGTAATTCAGCCTTAAGTGGATCTAAAGTATTCACATTGACCGGAGAGCTCAACTCTGAAGAATTACCCGCAGCATCAGTTGCCAATACTTGATATGTATAGTTGGTTCCCGGGACAAGACCTTCCAAATAGTAGGAGGCCTTGCCCGATCCAACCAAATACTCGTTGTCTTGGTACAACGAATAATTTTTCACTTTTACATTGTCAGTCGCGGGGTCCCAGAATAAATACAAGGAGGTTTGGGTAACATCTTCAGCCACTAGACCAGATGGTTTTGTAGGTGCTTCCGTATCGACAATCGTGGTTTCTTCATTATCATTGTCGGATGTGCACGACAATACCACAAATACCAGCATGACACTCCAAAAAAGTATTTCAGCATGAACAATACATTTTCTTTTTACAATTGTATCCATAGTTGTTCTTTTTTTGATTTTAATCATGTTACGTAGGTTTTTGGATTCAATCTTCTGCTTCGTAAACAATAATATTGTCCAAATCAAAAGACTCTGCTGTTGCCCCAGATTGTATTTGAATAATCAATTGATAGGAGCGAACTCCTTTTTGGTATCCACTATTGACTTCGAACCACTGTCCTGCTACTGCTTCAATGTCATCGTCATAAATATTGATGAGTTCCAGAACCTCATCACCATTATCGGTTGTGATGTTCGCATAGGCATGGATTCCATCCAGTTCTTCCCAACTGGAATCGTTGAAAAAGACCTCAAAGGAAATACCTGAATTGTTCTGTCCTTCTGGCACCTCTACTGTATCGAATGTGATTCTAATGGCCCCGTCCGCATCTTCCGAATGGAATCCCTGCACTCCATCTGGGTATGCTTCATAATTTTCAAATAGGGACATGACACCTATACGCTCTGCAGAAAACCCCAGACTACTGGTACTTATATTGTTTATGGCCACATATTCCGAGTTGAAACCAAGCTCGTTATCAGCTTCTGTTCCTTTTGCCACATAGTCCACATAGGGCGGAGCATCGCCGTTAATGAGATCCAGGGTCTCATCGTTAGCCCCATTTCTATCGTAGGTATCTTCTTCCCCACCTACCAAAAGCTCTTCAAATGAGGTTCCACGTATTTTTTTGCCCTGAGGTTGAAAGAAACCCAGTGAAAACTCCATGGCATTATTATGTTCCACTTCCTTCAGACGTTCTGTGGTTTGCCCTCCTTGATTGAAATTGTTGTAATCATAATCAGGCGACATACCATTAAACGTTCCGGTAGGTGTGGTTACAATGGCCACAAACGTAATCCTGTCAGTCAAATCGATCTGATCCTCCGTAACCCCCAATGCTTCAAGAACTTTACCAATGTTCAACTCCAAGGTGTGTGGGAAACTGGTTATCTCCACCAAATTTTCAGCTATGGCTTCTCCATCTTCATACATAGCATTCAACGTATAACTGGTTGCATTTTTATTGGGATCTTGCAAGGTTGCGGTAAAGACCTCGGTATCCAATTTTAATATATTAAAGCTAAGATTCGGAACTTCAGAAAATTTGACATAGCCTCCTCTAAAGGTTATGTCCTCCAAAGTATTGTTCTCATGTGCACAACCCACAAGCAATGTAAGTACCAAAATCAAATGTTTTATTCCTTTCATAAAGCCTTGTTTTCCTAATTATTTAATGAATCCCTCAGGGTTATTATCCCAAAAGACTCTTTCGGTATTCCTTTTTTGCGTCAAGGAAGAATTGATTTCCACTGCATTGGACGAATACGGGAAGCTCCTGGGAAATGCCGGATTATCATTATCTATGGGCACTTGTATATTGGAAGGGTATCCAGTTCTCCGGTATGCGTTATAGGCTTCCGTTGAATTTCCGAAAGCGGCCAAATAATACTCCGTGATGATAATATCGAGTTTTTGCTCATCCGTGGCAACGTTGTTGTAATTGAAGAGCACCTCATTCATATAGGCTTCCACATCTTCGGAAGTGGCCTCGTATTCCGAGTCTACATTGCCAAAATCCAACACCTTGTCCATTGAAGCTTGAATGGCTTCCTCAAGCAATATTTCGGGGTTGTCATTGGTGCCGAGCATTAGGGCCGCCTCTGCCCTTAGAAATTTCACAAAAGATGTTGTGAGCAAAGGCAATATTCCTGCTCCATCCAAATGTGTGGAGGTATCGGGCGCTCCATTAAACTGATCTTCATCAAAAGTACCTCCGCCCGGGTACAGCCCATAAACGGTCCTTTCTTCATTATCACCATAACCCGTTCTATTTTCGCCATGATCCAATCCTCTGTAAAAATCACCTATATAGCAATAATCCACATTGGACTCTTGCGGGCAAGTCGAATAAGGTGGTATACCAAATGGGTTTGAATCGGATTGGCGATACAGGTAGTAACGCAGTCTTGGATCGCGTATATTTTTGTAATCCTTGAGCATGAACATAAAATAATTGCCCATATACTGCCCAAAACCACTTACATATCCTCGTTGAAAGTAACGGTGTCGGCTTTCGGGTTCCTCAATCGTGGCATAGGTGTATTGAAAATCCTCACTTTCCTTATCAATCAAATTCTTTTCCAATAACGCATTGATCTCTAGAACGGGGTCGGAAACACCGATTTCAGAGCTGGCCAACCTTGTTTGCACCAAAATTTTAAGTTTAAGGGAATTGGCAAATGCAATCCATTTATCCTTATCGCTTCCGTAAAACAAATCTGTGGAAAAATTGAAGGTAGATGCTTCTATATCCTCAATGGCTTGATCGATGTCCTCCAGCACCAGCTGATAAATCTCTGGTCCGCTGTCCAAACCTGGATTTGGGTATTCCGATGGTATCGCAGCTTCGGAATAGGGTATTGCCCCCAAATAATCCACCATGGTTACAGTAAGGTAGCCCATCAACAATTTATTAATGGCATTGTGAAAGAGCAGGGTTTCGTCATTCTCTGCCAAAGCTTCAATTGTTTTGGAATTGTTCAATGCTTCATAGTAACTTTCCCATTCGCCATCCAAAACACTGACCGAAACCACATCGGCGTAGGTATCGGTCATAGCTTCATACCGCATCACATCATCCGTATTCAATATCATACGTGCCATAACAGACTGAAATAGGTACTGTATTTCATTGAGAAGGTATTCTGGATCTGCGCTTTCTGGGGTCAGATAGTTTGGATTGTCCTGCAGGTCAAAGTCGGAAACCTCGCAACCCAACAACACTACCGACATCAACGCCACTGTTTTAAAATGTTTCATGATTCTCTGCATGATGTTTGTTTTAAGCTTGAGTTAAAATGTTACCGATACGCTAAAGGCAAACCGTTTAGTGGAGGGTACCGTGCTATCGCCTTCCAGCCCATCACTCTCAGGGTCATAGTTCACATATTTGGGAAAATTGGGGGCTACGTACCATAGGTTTCTACCCGATAGGGTAAAATCCATTCGCTTGAACGGAAGCCTGTCCACTTTCTCAGGTTTTAGCGTGTACCCCACGGCGACTTCCCTTATTCGAAAAATGGAGGTATCCCACATGGCCAGGTCGTTGGCATTATAATAGTTGGAATAGCCTATCCTACCACCATTCAACTGGATGGAATTGGGGATTTGGTCTCCGTTACCATCCAACAAGGGGGCTCCAGTAACGTCATCCGCCAAAAAGCCTGGGATTACAAAAGAGCCTTCCCTATCCTCGGTTTCCTTGGCAACCCCACGTTCCAACATATTCTTCACTGCGTAGGAGTAAATCTCCCCTCCATGACGGTATTCTAACTGGGCGCTGAACGTGAGGTTTTTGATTCCGAAACTATTTATGGAGGTAAGTCTCCAATCTGGGTTGGGGTCTCCAATGACTTTGGTTTCCAACCCCACATCGCTACTGGTAATTACCTCTCCCACCCGAGTTGCCGAGCCGTTTCCGCTAATAAGCAGGTTTCCATCTTCATCACGCAAGGCATAGTCACCTTTTATTACTCCAAAAGGTTCTCCTTCCACGGCAAACCTGTCTTCTTGGATATTGATATCGGCTCCCGTTGGAGTGGTTTCCCTAACAACGGATTCATTGGCCGTGAGTATGTTTCTAAAGTTCCATCTAAATTTGTCTCCCCGAAAAATATCAACACCCAGATCCACCTCTATTCCTTCACTATCTATTTGTCCCAAGTTGATGTACTGATCATCATATCCCGTAGCGGGTGCAACTGGGGCCTGTACAATCTGATCTTCCGAAACCCGCTGGTACACGGAGGCTTCCAACGTAACCCGATTATGAAAAAGCTTGGTTTCAATACCCAATTCCAGTTCCTTGTGCAGTTCTGGTTTTAGATTCAGATTGGCATATCGGGTACTGTACCGATTGGTCACGGGATAAGTACCATCCGGTGCCGCAAACCTTAAAGGGTCAATAATCAACGTACTCCGTGTTCTATAGGGCAAGGGGTAACCCGAAGAAGTGGCATACGCCCCTCTCAGCTTTAGATAATTGAGGGTGTTTCCTCCAAAATTGAATGCGGAAGTCGGAATGAACGATATGGATCCTCCCGGATAGAAAAGAGATCGATTGTCTCGTTCCACAGTACTTCCCCAATCATTACGACCTGAAAGGGTTGTGTACAGGTAATTTTTAAAAGCGAACTGAAATTGACCAAAGGCTCCCGCCAAATTTTCATCGGTACTGGTATAACTGGATTCAGTTGCCGTAAAATTGCTGGGCCGCAGGAAACCGTATACGATTTGCCCATCTGAATTGGAAGAATTACCGGCATATCGTGTGATTTGGCTATTGACCCCTAATTGAGCCTCAAGATTAAGATTCTTGAACACATCCTTTTTAAAACCCAAAATCAATGTTTGGTTGACGACAACTTCTTTACTATCCCCCAAGTTTAAATACCCTATCCTATAGCTATCATCTTCCTCTCCTCCTTTGTTGGAATAGTCAAAACCTGTGTAACTTTCACTGTCAAAACCTGCTCGATAAGTTAGGTTGAAAGCATTGGAAAGCTGATAGTCGGCGGTAACATTGCCAAATACCCGGACTTTATCATCATAATTACCTGAATTATGAAGCATCCACAAAGGGTTGGTACTGTTCCTATAGTAAACGGACTCCCCCGTTAAAGGATTCTGATAGGGCAATTCCGTGAGATCGATCCAACGAGGTATATAAAAAATCCGATTGAATATGTCTTCATCATTGATCAGGTTTATCTTTCTGGTGGAATATCCGATGTTCGCGGAGATATTCAGTTTTTCTCCAAGACGGGCCCTACCTCCCAAACTTAAATTAAAGCGCTTTAGATCATTGTGATCGATTATTCCCGATTCATCGGTATATCCTGTTGAAAGATTGAACCCCACATTTTCTTTGGAAGTGGCAAACGTAAAGGAGTGATTGGTTCCGATGCCCATCCTGAAAATATTCCTTACATTATTTGGTTTGGCCTCTATCTGAATCATTTTATCGGCGTATTCGGGAAAAACATCCCCTAACTGCGCATAGGGATGAAGCACTTCATCCATCTCAGAAAATGCCGGGCCGAAGTTGGAATAAATGGTCGAGCCAAATTGAACACCTTCCAGTCCATTGGAGTAGGTGTTCTGAAATTCAGGTAATTGGGAAACGGTGTTGGTATAGACCGTTGTTGAATATGTTGCGGTAGTACGTGCTTTTCCAATAGTTGCAGAACCGCTCTTGGTTTGGATAAGGATCACACCATTCCGCCCCTCACTACCATACAGCACGGCAGCATTGAATCCTTTCAACACACTGATACTGGCAATGTCATTGGGGTCTAAATCCCTTAAAAGACCATTGAAAGGCACATCGTTGACCACAATCAAGGGAGCGTTTGATCCTGTAATCGAAATATTTCCTCTAATTCGAATAGTGGATGATGATCCCGTCTGTCCATCGGCCGGGGTAATTGCCACCCCAGCCACCTTACCTTGTAGTGTCCGTGCCAAATCTGCCTCTGGACGTTTTTCCACTTCTTCGGGACTTACATTGGCAATCGCATATCCCAAGGCTTTTTTGGATTTTTTGATTCCTTGTGCGGTAACCACCACTTCCTGTAAAAGTTCGGTATTCTCCTCCAAGACGACATCAATGGCATTTTGTTGTCCGACTTGCACCTCTTCGGTCTTATAGCCTACATAGCTGAATTGTAAGGTTTCATAACCTTCTTGAAGGGAAATTACATAGTTGCCGTCAAAATCCGTTATGGTCCCTACGGATGTACCTTTTAATATTACGCTCGCTCCTGGTAAAGGTCCAGTTGCATCACTCACATTACCTGTGATTTGTCTTTGTGCATTTATGGCAAAGGAAAGCATCAAAAGGAAACACAAGCATATTAATTGGTTCTTATGCATAAGCAAGTTGGTTTAAATTAGGGGTTGGAAATGTTGTTCTCCTATAGGGCACATCTATTGGGGCAACCGCTTCAAAAGAGCTTTTTAGAATGATTGAACCTCCAATGAGACACAGGTCTTCAATCCATGATACCGAAGCTATCAACTCTTCCGAAATACGTACAGCATTTGGAATATGGCCACGTGAAGACAACAAAGTTCTGTTGGTACGATTTGGGAATTGCATGCTTAACTTTTATGTTAAAAAACTGGAAATTAAAAGATAATCCGCTACCTTCCGCATACCAATCTTATCGGATATAGCATACCAATTATGCATTTTAACTTAAAAGGCCTTCTAATAAGGAATGGGTTTTTTTTGGATGCAAATCGGCCTCAAATCTATATCAACCTCTATACGGCGTTCAAAAAAGCTATCTTGAACCGATCTCTTGAAACCGGTTCCAAACTGCCGCCCTCCCGGGTATTGGCAAACGATTTGGGTATTTCCAGAAGTACTGTTTTAAAAGCAATAGACCTCCTTTTGGTGGAAAATTATGTTGTTTCCAAAAAAGGATCTGGCTACTATGTGTGCCCACCTCAGGATAAAAAGATCAAACTCAACTTCTCTGCTATCGAAAAAAAGGGTGGTTACCCCACCCTCTCCAAAAAAGGAAGGGCGTTTGGCAACAATGCCAAATGGATGGTAGAGGATAACAATACAGGTGTGGCCTTTAGGCCAGGTCTTCCCCCTTTGGACATTTTCCCTGTTCAGATATGGAAAAAACTGATTGATGAATACTGGAAACACACTACTCCATCGGAATTGTCCTATTGCAATACAATCGGGCTGCAATGCCTTCGTGAAAATCTATCCCACTACCTGAGGGTCTATCGTGACATTCATTGCCATCCCGATCAAATCATCATTACAACAGGATCCCTGCATTCCCTTTATTTGGTTGCCAATGTTCTATTGGAACAAAATGATGAGGTCATCGTGGAAGACCCCACCTACCCCATGGCACACAACCTGTTCAAAAGTCTTGGAGCGTCTATTTGTACTGCACAGGTTGATGCGGAAGGACTCAATTTGAGCACCATTTGCTGTCAACATCCCAAATTTGTGTACACTACACCATCATGCCAGTATCCTTTGGGCATTAAAATGAGCATGAAAAGACGCAGGGACGTATTGAAATGGGCCGCCCAAAAAGAAACCTATGTCATTGAGGACGATTACAACCATGAATTCAGTAATTGGGAAAAGCCACTTGGATCTTTATATGGCATGGCCCCCCAACAGCGAGTGATTTACTTGGGCACGTTCAACAAACTGATACATCCATCACTACGGTTGGGCTACATGATTGTTCCAGATCAGCTTATGGACGCCGTTATCGGACTGTACAAACAATCCAGTAGATTTGCATCCAGAGAAAATCAAAAGGCAATGAGCACCTTTATTGAAAAGGATTACTTGAACAAGCATTTGAGAAGGGTAATCGACACGGCAACAGAAAGAAAGGAGGTTTTTGTCCACCATTTCAACACCGTACTGGGCGATAGCTTTTCGTTGGACCACAACAGTCTTGGACTCCACCTGATTGCTCACAACAAGCTCAACACTACCGATACATTTGTGGAACAAAAACTCCTACAGCACAACATTCGGGTGCACGCCTTGAGCAAATACCACATAGGCCCCAATAGTGCCAATGGCATGGTCATGGGGTTTTGCTCCGTAAATCCAAAACAGATAAAGGAGACCATCCAAAATATGGGCAATGTAATTGAGCAGCTAAAAATCTGAATCCCGTGAAAACAATGTGTTATTCCCTATCCAACGAATCCAGTACCCGTTGCGCTTCCTTCAATTCCAACTTTAGTCTTTGGTTCTCCAAAATGTATTGTTCTTCCAACTGATTCATTTTGCGTTCAAATTCGTCGGCGGGAACATACTCGGGTTCCAAAAGTGTTTCTTTGAAAATACTGATCAACGTAAACAAAAAACTTACTGCAACCGCTACTATCAATCCCACGAGCATCAGTTTTTCGCGTTTTAGATCAGAGGTGTTCCGTTTCAGTTGCTTTTTTTCCTCCTTGGTCAGTTTTGGGGTTCCCGATAACTGGTCCAGAAATGTATCCCACTTCTCCTCTTCCTTTACATAAAGGTTCATAAAGCCGCCCTCGTCGCACAAAAAATCCTGTGTGCTCGGCGTGGAGGCCACCATAAAGACATCCAAGCCATTCCCTCCCATTACATCCAATAGGCTGGTGTCATAAGCTAAAATCTCCTGAACCAATTTCTGGACATATTCCAAGCTGTAATTGGGTCGCAAAAACTCATCGTAAAGGGTTTGGATTTGAAAATAATCACTTCGGTCCAAAGCATATTCCAAAAAACGATCTTTTAATTCGGCCTTAAAAAATTCACTCATTTTTCAGAATGGGCGGTTATTGGTTGGTCTTTTAATCATTTTGGCTAAATGTAAAGAATTGGGACGGTAAGGCACTCTATGTCAAGGTAAAGAATTCATGAACTTTTTTTTAGGGATATTAAATTCTAGATAGATGAAACATGGAACTGGATACACTATACAATTTCGGCACTCAAACCAGCTTGCAACAGTTTGCTGCATTTAGGCTTCAGGAAAGAATACTCCCCTGTTTTCACTGTACATTTTCCTTTGTAATGCACAATCAGGGAGCATTGTTCGGCCTGTTCGGGAGTATGTTCACAAACCTTGATAAGAGTTTCTATAACGTAATCAAAAGTATTGACATCGTCATTAAAAAGAACTATTTCATGTTCATTGGTGGTCTCTTCCTCCAGAAGAACATCTTCCAACTCTTTTTCTCTAGTACTCATATCAAATGGAGTTTACTTCTTTCTAATTTACATATTTTGCCGCAACCCAACTGTTCTTCTCCAGATTTTTTTCAAATTCCAAACCGTAGGCACCACATTTTGAAGAAATTGCATCCAAATCCTCCAAATAGAAGCCACTTAAAAAAAGTGTCCCGCCCTTTTTGAGACAATCCACGTAAACGGGAATGTCCTCCAATAAGATATTTCGGTTGATATTGGCCAAGATGACATCAAACTTTTTGTCATTCAACAAACTACTGTCCCCTTGAAAAGCTTTGATGTCCGAACAATCATTACGCTCCACATTTTCCTGGGTATTCAGAAAACACCATTCATCAATATCGATGGCCTCTGTATCCCCGGCTCCCCGCTTTTTGGCCAAAATGGCCAAAACACCAGTTCCACAACCCATATCCAAGACCGACTTTCCGTCGAAATCATGGTCCAGAATATGCTGTAGCATCATGTGGGTGGTTTCGTGGTGGCCTGTTCCAAAACTCATTTTGGGTTCTATCACAATATCATAATCCACCTCAACAGCTTCATGAAACGGGGCTCGGACCATACATTTATCATCTACAATTATGGGATGAAAGTTCTTCTCCCATTCGGCGTTCCAGTTCTGCTGTTCAATTTCCTTACTGGTCCAACTGATTTCAAAGTTTGGGTTCTGAAACACAAAAAGATCCTCCAATACATCATCCCGCCACTCGGATTTAAGAATATAGGCCAAAAGTCCTGTTTCATTTTCCACAAAACTTTCAAAACCCAATTCCCCCAACTCTGCAATCAAAATATCTGTTGCAGGTTGGAGCGGGTTTATTTTAAAATCGTATTCGAGGTAAACCAATGACATTGTTCAAATCGCCTTGATAATATCCGTGAAATCTCCTGCCTTCAATGAAGCACCTCCGATCAACCCTCCATCCACATCGGGCTTGGAAAAAATCTCTGCGGCGTTGGCAGGTTTAACACTTCCTCCATACAAAATGGAAACATCCTCGGCAATGGAGGCATTGAATCCGTCCGCAATGGTTTTTCTGATGAACGCGTGCATTTCCTGTGCTTGCTCTGGACTGGCAGTCTCCCCTGTTCCAATGGCCCAAACAGGCTCGTAGGCCAGGACAATCTTGCTCCAAGCACTGGCGTCAAGGTCAAACAAGGCATTCTTCAACTGGCTTTCCACTACGGCAAAGTGGTTGTCGGATTTTCTATCTTCCAATTCTTCACCAAAACAGAAAATCACTTTTAGATTCTTTTCGATGGCAGTTTTTACCTTTTTGGCCAATAATTCATCATCTTCGCCGAAGTAGGCACGTCTTTCAGAGTGACCTAGGATGACAACATCCACACCCAAGCTAAGCAACATATCAGCTGAAATCTCACCTGTGTAGGCTCCGCTTTCGGCAAAGTGCATATTTTGTGCTGCAACTTGTATTTTTGAATCTTGCAACGCTTGCTTTGCCGCTTGAAGGTTTACAAACGTTGGCGCTACAATTACATCGGCATCGGTATCGGGTAGTTTGGCGGAAAGCTCGGCCAACAATCCCTCTGTTTCCTGAAGGTCCTTGTTCATCTTCCAGTTTCCTGCTACGATCTTTGTTCTCATGTTATTTGCTGTTATGTTATACTGTTTGGTGTTTCCCTTTTACTGTTCTATATTTCAATATAATTTAGAACCCAAGTTCATCAAAATCGTTGTAATGCACCTTTTGCTGAATGGTTCCCTTGCTGAGCACTAAAATAGCTGGATTGGAACGTACAATAGTCTTCAAAGTTGTTTCATCTGTAAAATAGAACTCAAAATCCAGTCCGTAGGAATCGATGATCTTATTCGCCATATCGCTGCTCGAAGCGGACATACCAATGACTTTGTAGCCATTTTGTTTTGCCTTGGCAGTTACCTCGGCAACTTCCTCAAAAGCTTCAAGATTACTTTTTGTCATATCGTACGCGATGACCATTACCAATTTATCCTCTTCCAGTAGTTCGGCAGCATAATCCTGTCCTTCTTGCTCTATGGTGAAATCGTGTATGGGCGGTTCGTATCCTGCTTGTATTTGAGTGGTTTCCACATCCACAAATTCTCCATCAACCGTGGGATAATCACCTTCGGTCACATAAACTTGTTCTTCCCCATCCACCTTAAAACGCCACGCATACTCATAAATGGGTTTCGGGGCATCTTCGGGCACGGACATCCCTTCCTGAATGTTGGCACCAATTTTATAGGGCCTAAAATCCACCGAAGGCAAATGGGCCAATACGTGATTGGCAAACAAAATACACGCCAGCAACGCCACTCCTCCAACAATCCAGTTGGTTTTTGGACTGAACAGAGGCGTGATATATTTTTTGCCGAAAAACAGTATCAGAATAAATACCAGCAGAATCACATCTTTGGTAAAGGATTCCCACGGTGTCAGTTTGATGGCATCTCCAAAACATCCACAATCGGTCACTTTATTGAAATAGGCAGAATAAAAAGTCAAGAAAGTGAAGAATACAATCATAAGCAGAAGGCTCCAAACCGTAAACTTGGGTTTAAACCCTATCAAAAGCAAAACACCTAAAATTACCTCAACAATGACCACAAAAATAGAAATGGCCAATGCAAGTGGAGTTAAAAAAGGAAGGTCCAATACCCCTGGGCTAAAATATTCTTCCAGTTTAAAGGAAAAACCCATGGGGTCATTCAATTTTATCAGTCCACTGATGATGAACAACACTCCAACAATAATTCTGGATATCCAGACCAAATATTTCATATTTTACTATAATAAATTTCCAATCCTAAAAAGCCAAAATCCAATTTTTCTTTGATCAAACCCTCTTCAAAATTGATGATAATATCTTTCTTAATTCTACAGATTCTTCGATTAAACTTTCAGCAAAATCACTATTCGGGTTAGCATCTTTCAATAGACGCAGCCAATAACCAGATTCTTTTGCCTCTTTTCTTGCAATTTTTATCCGAAACTGAAAATCTTTATTTCCCAGTTTTCATTTGCTTCAATATAATTTGCTCCTACAGACCCGGAGGACCGAACCAATTGTTTTCCATCCTCAATGTTGAGGACAGAAACTTTCAATGATTTGACATACTTTCTGCAATTCTTCGCAAAATTGAATGTTCTTTCCTCTAAATCATACTTCTTTTCCAAATTAAATTCGTTGTGATTTGGGTTTTATCATTTGGAGTTTGCGTCTAAATGTATAAGCGCGAAAACCGCATAATTAACCATATCCTGATAGTTGGCATCCACACCTTCGCTCACCAAGGTAGTCCCTTGGTTGTTCTCAATCTGTTTTACCCGCAGCAACTTTTGCAAAATCAAATCTGTAAGTGAGCTGACCCGCATATCGCGCCAAGCCTCCCCATAATCGTGGTTTTTGTCCTCCATCAATCTTTTGGTAATGGCAACTTGCTCATCATAAAGTGCTATGGCCTCCTCGGCTGTCAGGTCTGGCTGTTCCACCACTCCTTTTTTAATCTGAATCAGTGCCATAATGGAATAATTGATGATTCCGATAAACTCGGAACGCTCATCTTCGTCCACTTTTCGCACATCGTTCTGTTGAAGGCCACGAATGCGCTGTGCCTTGATAAAAATCTGATCCGTTAAAGAGGGTAACCTAAGGATTCGCCAAGCAGTGCCATAATCCTTGGCCTTTTTTGAAAACAATTCACGACAGGTTTGTATCACCGCATCGTATTGTTGGGAAGTCTGCTGCATGTATTGTTGCTAATTTGCGTAAATTTCGTCCAACTTATCTGTGCCCAAAAGCACTTTGCCAAAGATAATGAAACCCAACAAAGCATATATTTTTTATGACCATAAACTGTAAAGGCAATCTTGTAGACTTAAAAAAAACCAAAGTCATGGGCATCCTCAACCTTACCCCCGACTCTTTTTTTGATGGCGGAAAGTATAAGGACGAAGCTTCCATCCTTGGTCAAGTTGAATTTATGCTCAACCATGGGGCCACTTTTATAGATATGGGTGCTTACAGCTCCCGACCAGGTGCAGAACACGTCCCAGAAGATGAAGAGTTGAAACGGATGGTTCCCGTTATCGATCTTATCCTTAAAAAGTTTCCTGATACTTTGATTTCCGTGGACACCTTTCGAAGTAAAGTAGCATCCGAAAGTATTGAACACGGTGCGGCCATCATCAACGATATTGCAGCAGGAAATCTGGACGAAGCCATGTTTGCCACGGTGGCCAAATATCAAGTACCATACATTATGATGCACATGAAAGGCACTCCACAGTCCATGCAGAAAGAAGCGACTTATGACAACTTGGTCAACGACATCAGATATTATTTTTCAGAGAAAGTGAAAGAGGCCACTTCAAAAAAAATCAACGACATCATTATAGATCCCGGTTTTGGCTTTGCGAAGACAACGGGACAAAACTACACGCTCTTGAACCATTTGGACATGTTCCAAACGTTTGGTTTGCCCATTTTGATAGGCTTGAGCAGAAAGTCCATGATATACAAAGTGCTGGAATCATCCCCAAAAGAAGCCTTGAACGGCACAACGGCCCTACACACCATTGCGCTCCTAAGAGGCGCCAACATTATTCGGGCGCATGATGTAAAAGAAGCTTCAGAATGTGTTAAACTTGTAGAGACCTTAAAAGAGCATGCCCTCTAATTCGAGGTTCTCCTATTTTTGCTAATTTTACAAAAACGCTGCGGTTGGATTTTTTAAATTTTCTAGAGTTCAAGATTACGGATGTCATCGACATAGTCCTTGTGGCCGCACTCCTGTATTACATTTACAAGCTCGTCAAAGGCACGGTGGCCATCAATATTTTTATCGGCATTGTGATTGTTTGGGCCCTTTGGAAACTTACCGAGTTGCTCCAAATGAAAATGATAAGTAGCATGGTCGGTGGTTTCATGAACATTGGTCTGATTGCCTTGATTATTGTATTCCAGCAAGAGATTCGAAAATTTTTATTGATGATCGGATCCACCAACTTCGCTTCCAAGCGCAACATTTTCAAACATTTCAAATTCTTAAGGCAAGAAGCCATTTCCACCAGTACCGATGTTGAAGCCATCATTGGGGCCTGTGAGCGCATGGGCACTTCCAAAACCGGGGCATTGATCGTTATCGAACGTAACAATTCCATGGATTTTGTAAAATCCACCGGGGATGCCATGAACATTAAAGTGACCCAGCCCATTTTAGAAAGTATTTTCTTCAAGAACAGTCCACTGCACGATGGCGCCATCGTGATTCAGGATAATTTCATCACAGCTACTAGAGTGATTCTACCTGTTTCCAACGACCGTAACATTCCTCTCCGCTTCGGGTTACGACATAGAGCAGCTGTGGGAATCACAGAAAAAACCGATGCATTGTGCTTGGTGGTCAGTGAGGAAACAGGGTCTATATCCTACATAAAAAATGGGGACTTTATTCCTTTTAAAAATAGGGAGGAATTGGTAAAACGCATTAAAAAGGACCTAGAGCAATGATCTGTAAAAATTGTGAAGCAAGACTACGAACGGATTTTCTTTATTGTCCAGCTTGTGGAGCAAAAGTGATTCGCAACAGAATTACCATTAAGAATCTTTGGGTGGATGTCCTGGAACGATATTTTAATTTGGACAATTCGTTCATCAAGACCATTATTCATTTAACTACAAAACCAGAAGTGGTCATTGAAGGGTATCTGCAAGGGCTTCGAAGAAAATACCTAAACCCCATAAGTTATATCGGTATAGCGTTGACACTTTCCGGATTGATTGTTTTCATAATGTCCAAATCATTGGACTCTATGAATTTTGATTTGTTGGACACTGGAACACAAACGGTTTACCAAAAAAAATTAATGTCCTTCACTTTGGATTATCAAGCACTGATATTCATATTTTACATTCCTTTGATGGCCATTTCAGGGTGGTTATGTTTTGATGAAAAGAAATACAATTTTGCGGAACGGACCATTATTTTCACATACACACTCGCCCATTATAGCCTTTTCATTTTTGTTCCCTCGCTAGTGATACTATTGTTTAACCCAGAAATTTACATGTCGTTTTCCATGATCGGCTTTCTGGCAATGTTAGTATATACCGTTTACATTATTGTAAGAATCAGCAACTCCAAAGGTATTTCCCTCATGGCAAGATTACTCTTATTTTTTATGATTTTTGGAATTCTCTTCTTGTTGTCTTCCACACTTGTTCCGATCATTATGCTTTTACTGGGAGAAATAAGCCCGCAAGATTTAATGCCAGCTCCTCCAAAATAATCAAGCCACCTCCTCGGCCAAGAATTGGGCCGTGTACAAATCGTTGTAATAACCACCTTTTTCCAATAGTTCTTTGTGGGTGCCAATTTCAACAATTTTACCAGCATCCATTACAATGATCTTATCAGCCTTTTTGATGGTCGCCAAGCGGTGTGCAATGATAATCGAGGTTCTCCCTTCGGTAATCTTATCCGTAGCTTGTTGGATCAATTGTTCGGAGTAGGTATCCACTGATGACGTGGCCTCATCCAAAATCAAAATGCTAGGATTGCTCACATAGGCGCGCAAGAAAGCGATCAATTGCCTTTGACCACTGGAAAGCATGGTTCCACGTTCCTTTACATTGTATCGGTAACCACCTGGCAAGCTCGAAATAAATTCGTGCACGCCAATCTGCTTTGCAGCTGCTTCGATTTGTTCCGTGGTAATGGATTCATCACGAAGCGAAATATTGTGTGCAATGGTATCGGCAAACAAGAAAACGTCTTGCAACACAATCGCAATGTGCGAACGGAGTGATCGTAATGTGAAATCGTCCAAACACACACCATCCACCAAGATTTTTCCCGAATTGATTTCGTAGAATCGATTGAGCAGGTTGATGATGGTCGATTTTCCTGCCCCCGTGGCACCGACAATGGCAACGGTTTCCCCTGCTTCCACTTGGAACGATATGCCGTGAAGCACCTCTTCATCGGGCACATAGCCAAAATGTACATCCTTGAATTCGATATCTCCTTTTACATCCTTTTTCTCAACTTTTCCACTATCATCAATATGGCTATCGGTATCCAAAATCTTGAACACGCGGTTGGCAGCCACCATCCCCATTTGAAGCGTATTGAACTTATCCGCAATCTGACGAAGTGGTCGGAACAACAAATCCATCAGGAAAAAGAAGGCAACAATGGCACCTTTGTTGTCCATCCCCACATTTTCAATGTTCTGGATCACACCAAAATATACCACCAACCCAATACCTATGGAGTTGGATATTTCCGCTATCGGAAAAAATATGGAGTTGTACCAAACCGTTTTCAACCATGCATTCTGATGCTTTTCGTTGATGACACGGAACTTTTCCTTTTCAATCTCCTCACGGTTGAAGAGTTGAACGATCTTCATTCCTGCAATCCGTTCCTGTACAAAGGAATTAAGATTTGACACTTGGGCCCTCACTTCAACAAAAGCCACTTTCATGGCCTGCTGAAACAATCGCGTAGCGATAAGAATAATTGGCATAATGGCAAATACGATCAATGCCAATTTCCAGTTGATGATCACCATGATAATGGCTGCGGACAACATTTTAAGGGCATCGGCCACGATCATGAAAAAGCCTTGACTGAAAATCTCGCCGATACGCTGCATATCCGCAACCGCCCTTGTGACCAAAACCCCAATGGAGGAATTATCGAAATAGGTCATTTTAAAGCCGGTCATCTTTTCAAAAAGATTTATTCGGATGTCCCTGATGACCGATTCGCCCAATAGGTTCGCATAATAATTGAACAATAACTGGGTGGTTACCTGACCGAACAAAAAGGCCAACATCAACAACACATTGTTGAGCAATTGTCCTGCATCCTTATTTTCCAGGGATTGGTTGATGATTTCCTTGACCAACAACGGTATTCCTATGGCGAATGCTGCAGATAAAATGGCCACGATGGCCACCAACCAAAAGATGCCCATGTAAGGCCTGGTTCGTGAAAAAACACGCTTGAACAGGCGAAAATCAAACGCTTTTCCTACATCATCCTTTTTGCTCATCAAAAATTTCTTTTGGATATGAAACCTTGGTCAAATATAATCCTTTTGCGGGGACAGAGGCTCCTGCTTCTCCCCTATCTTTACTTGCAATAATCCTGTGAATATCCTCGGGGGACATTTTTCCCATACCAACCTCCAACAATGTACCTACCACGGCACGGACCATATTCCGTAAAAATCGGTCGGCAGTGATAGTGAACACCCATTTTTCCTTATCAATTGCCCAAAACGCCTCTCGAACATCACAATTGAATGTTTTCACATCGGTATTGGACTTGGAAAAACATTCAAAATCCCTGTGTTCCAACAACATCTTTGCAGCTTTATTCATGGCGTCCACATCCAAAGGATGCTTCACAAAATGGGCATGATCAAACAAAAAAGGGTCCTTTTCCTTGACCAACCAATACTCGTACGTGCGTTCCACAGCATCAAAACGGGCGTGGGCACCATCGACAACTTTATGGATTCCCTGCACCGCGATATCATCGGGCAAAAAGGCATTCAATCGATATACCAAATCATCAATGTCAGAAATGGCATCAACATCCACATGACCATACATTTGTCTGGCGTGCACCCCTGCATCGGTCCTTCCAGCCCCCACCACTTCCACGGTTTTTCTCAGAAGTGTGGATAGGGCTTTTTGCAAAACCTCTTGCACCGTTATGGCGTTGGGTTGGTTCTGCCATCCGTGGTATGCTTTTCCGAAATAAGAAAATTGGATAAAATATCTCAATGGGATCCCTTACTTTTAAGTCGATAAAGATAATTCAATCCTTTCCAAGATAAATCCAACGGATAGTTTTTAGCATATTTTTAGCGAAATGACGAAGATCTTATTGCTTTCCGACACACACGGACACATGGACAAAACCATTTTAAAGTATGCCGCCCAGGCCGATGAAATTTGGCATGCGGGCGATATTGGGAGTCTATCCGTAACCGACCAATTGGAAGCCCTAAATCCTGTAAGAGGGGTACATGGCAATATTGATGACCATGTGATCCAAAAAGAATTTCCTGAAAACAACAGGTTTATGTGCGAAGGGGTCGATGTTTGGATCACGCACATTGGCGGATACCCCAATAGGTACAATATTCGAGTGCGTGAAGAAATCAGGAACAATCCGCCCAAATTGTTTATTTGCGGGCATTCCCATATTTTAAAGGTAATGCATGACAAAAAGTTGGGGCTATTGTACATGAATCCCGGAGCATGTGGGAAACATGGTTTTCATCAAATTCGGACTATGTTGCGCTTTGTTATAGATGGGGAAAAGATCACGGATTTGGAGGTTATTGAATTGGGAAAAAGGTAAAAATGAAACACTATGTGATCATACTGGTAATTTTCTTGGCATCGTGTTCAACCAAGTCTTCTAAAAATGCGGACTCCCCTTCGCAACCCGAACAAAGTTCAGTCGCACTTTATATTTTGGGCACTGTTCAAGATGGGGGCAGTCCCCACGTAGGTTGCCAAAAATCGTGTTGTGCAGAGCTCTTCAACAACCCGGACCCTACCCGAAAGGTGGTTTCCTTAGGGTTGGTGGACCATCAAAATCAAAAAAGCTATCTTTTTGAGGCCACTCCAGATATGACTTCTCAATTGAAATTGTTAAAGGAGCACTCACGACAAAACAAAGAAACACCCGATGGTGTTTTTGTCACACATGCCCATATTGGACATTACACTGGTTTGATGTATTTAGGCAGGGAAGCCTTGGGCGGAAAAAACATTCCTGTGTATGCAATGCCACGAATGAAAAAGTTTTTGGAGACCAATGGACCTTGGGAACAACTTGTCTCATTGAAAAATATAGATATACGACCCATAAAAAATGAAGTAGGCATTCAACTTACCCCAAACATCAAAGTTGTTCCGTTTACTGTACCACACAGGGATGAATATTCAGAAACCGTAGGTTATCGGATTATTGGACCAAACAAATCAGCATTGTTCATTCCTGATATTGATAAGTGGTCCAAATGGGAGAAGGATATTTTGAAAGAAATACAACGTGTGGATTATGCTTTTCTGGACGCCACATTTTTCGATGGTCCCGAAATCAACTCAAGAAATATCGCTGAAATACCCCACCCCTTTGTGGTGGAAAGCATGGAATTGTTCCACAACCTTCCTGATGGCGAAAAATCCAAAGTCCACTTTATCCATTTCAATCACACCAACGCACTTTTGAATCAGAACAGTGATTCCTATAAAAAAGTTCTGGAGGCCGGCTTTAGGGTGTCGGCTTTTGATCAAAAAATAAGTTTGTAGAGACTTTACAAACATAAAAACCCCGGCCGAAGCCAGGGTTTTTTCGCACTAATACTACTAAGATGTTAGGTTCAACGTAAGCGATCAACAGATTTTACAAGATCTTCATCCTTTTTGATAGCCCTGTTGGCCAGGACAAGAAAAACGATAGAAAATACAGGAATCAGCATCCCAATACCCTTCTCGGAAACCACAGTTTCTCCGGATAAGCTTAGCGATCGATAAACGAAAAATCCTAGTAAAAAAAGGTTCAATATCATATTCAATCTGTTTACCACAAATTGATTTTGTCTTTTCTTGTACATTAAAATCGATACCACGGCAAGCACGGTCGCCACATAAAAAACAAGGCTTACCAGAACTTGATCTTGCGCAAAAACCTCTTTACCTCCCACTTCTACCCATAGATTGAGAAAGAACGGTAGTACGCCCGAAATAAGGCCCACTATAAGTAAAAATAACGTTTGTATCCGCTGAATCATTGTTCAAATCGATTTGGAATCGCAAAAATAGGCGTCTTTTTGATAAATAAGGCCTTATTCTTAAAAAATAATTTGTAATATTGTCATGTTATTATTAGCACCTACCTCGGAATTCTTTCTCCAGTAGCACCCATAAATAACTTTACTTCAAATTTAGAATCACACAAGTTTAACTTATTCCATTACTTAATGTTCGAGATTTCAGATCTAAAAGCTAAAAAGCTTCCTGAGTTGCAAGAAATTGCAAAGGGTCTAAATGTTCCCAAATTCAAATCATTGAAAAAATTGGATCTGGTATACCAAATACTGGACCTTCAAGCATCCAATCCCAAGGCTGTAGCGGAAACAGTTACAGCAACAGCAGACGAAAAGCCAGCACCAAAACCAAGAAAAGCCAGAACTCCACGCCCTAAAGCCACGGAGACCAAGAAAGCAGAAGGGGATGCCCCAACAAAAACACCTCAAAAAAGAGAGGCCAGAGCCAAAGAGGATACCAAACCTCAAGGCAAGCCTCAAAAAAGGGATGACAAGCCGCAGGACAATAAGTCACAAGGCAGCAGTTCTCAAAAGAACCAAAATAGCAATAGGAGAAACAACCAGCACAACAAGTCCCACCACGATAAAAAGAGCAGTAATTTTGACAAGGACTTAAAAAACAGGTACAAAGAACCTGAATTCGAGTTCGATAGCATTATTGAGAGTGAAGGCGTGTTGGACATCATGCAGGATGGTTACGGGTTCCTAAGGTCTTCTGATTACAACTATCTTTCTTCTCCAGATGATATTTATGTTTCCCAATCACAGATTCGATTGTTCGGACTCAAGTCAGGGGATACCATTCTGGGCAACATTCGTCCACCAAAAGAAGGTGAAAAATATTTCCCGCTCATCAAAGTGAACAAAATCAATGGCCTCGACCCCCAAGTGGTTCGAGACAGGGTAGCTTTTGAGCACCTTACTCCATTGTTTCCAAAGGAAAAATTCAAATTGGCGGAAAAACAAAGTACCATTTCCACAAGAATCATGGATTTGTTCTCTCCTATCGGGAAAGGACAAAGGGGAATGATCGTTTCCCAACCCAAAACGGGTAAGACCATGTTGCTGAAGGATATCGCCAACGCCATTGCCGCCAACCACCCAGAAGTATACCAAATCATCCTCTTGATCGATGAACGTCCTGAGGAGGTTACCGATATGCAACGTAACGTACGTGGCGAAGTAGTTGCCTCCACTTTTGACAAGGAAGCAACAGAGCACGTAAGGGTTGCCAACATTGTCTTGGAAAAAGCAAAACGATTGGTGGAATGCGGTCACGATGTAGTGATCCTTTTGGATTCCATTACCCGTCTGGCCCGTGCCTACAACACCGTACAGCCAGCTTCTGGTAAAGTATTGAGTGGTGGTGTGGATGCCAATGCACTGCACAAGCCAAAACGTTTCTTTGGTGCGGCACGTAATATTGAAAATGGCGGTTCGCTTTCCATTATCGCCACGGCCTTAACGGAGACTGGTTCCAAAATGGACGAGGTTATCTTTGAGGAATTCAAGGGTACAGGTAACATGGAGCTTCAGTTGGACAGAAGAATTTCCAACAGAAGAATTTTCCCTGCCATCGACCTTATTTCTTCATCTACAAGAAGAGACGATTTGTTATTGGACGAAAACACCATTCAACGCATGTGGATCATGCGCAAATATTTGGCTGACATGAACCCTGTAGAAGCCATGGAATTTATGGAGCAACGCATAAAACAGACCAAGAACAATGAGGAGTTTTTGCTCACTATGAACGAGTAAAAACTTACAGCACTCTACACCATAAGATTACGAGCCCTTCAATTTTTGAAGGGCTTTTTGTTTAGTCAATTTATAGAAAAGGTATATCTTTATTTCAGTTTCCTCAAAACTAAACTTTAACACGTTAACTATGAAAAACAACAGAAAAGCCGTAATTGCTTTTTTTGGAGCTTCATTTTTGCTATTGGGAGCTTGTCAGCAAGGGCAAAAAAAAGAAGAATCAACCAGCCCTAAACAAGAAGAAGAAAAAGAAGTTTTACCTCCTGAAGGTATCATTTCCCTGGAAGAATCCAAATCACTTTATGACAACTATACCAAGAACAGGGTGGATATGATACGGCAGTTCGAAGAAACTGAACGTAATCCAGATGAAAAATTTATTCCATCTCGATTTACCTCTTTCAGTTTTGACAAAATAAAGAACTATACTGCCTATGTTGAGCAAGAAGCCAAAAAAGCCGGAGTGAAAATCGCCTCCTTCCGCCTATACTTCGCAAATTACCCTGACAAACCAGACTTTCCCGATGGAAAAAAAATAGTGCATCCAAGACAAAACTCTATTTTTATTGTGCCCACCATGATGGTTGATGGAGAAGAATATGGATTTTACATTGGGGCCGATGGCAAAGCCAAATTGATCAAAAATGCAGTTGGCGGTTCTGAAATTGGTCCAAATGGAGAGAAAGACATGTCCAATGCAAGTTTTGCCCCGGCCGTATTTGCAGATGACGATGAAAGCTTAGTTTTAAATAAAGGCAATTCGTCACCACCACCCAACGGCGATTATGATGATTAAATCCTACGGCAATCGAAGACTTGGTCACTTTTCTTAAAGAGCAATTTTTCCTTTTTACCTATTTGGTGACTTGGATTATATCGGTGTTGACGTATCGAAAGTATTTTGACACTACGTTAAAATTTTTCCCAATTTTCATTGCCTACACGTTTTTTACCGACTTATTAGGATATTTCATCAAATTCGATAATAACTTTCAATTCTTTTCAGAGGGCAAATACGCATCTCTTAACATCGTAATTTACAATATATACCAATTTGCAGCCTATCTATTTTTCTATTGGGTGTATTTCAAAACTTTGCAAAAGTCCAAACACAAGCAATTGGTAAAATACGGGACATTGATTACCGTTGTGGCATATGTGGCAAACATGATTTTCCAAAACCCATTGTATAGAGGACTGTACTATGCAGAACTTATTGGATCTTGGACACTATTGGCTTGCATCATATTCTATTTTCAAGAAAAGAAGACGGAGCTTTCCCCTTATCCACAATGGAAAAATTTACTTTTTTGGGTTAGCATGGGCTCATTCATTTTTTACTTGGCAACCCCATATATTTTCTTGTTGGGATCCATAGATGACCATGTTTGGTATGATTACCACTTTCAAAAAATATTGTTTGTATTTATAGCCATAATGTATGGTTTTTATATGCTAGGGCTTTTATTGGGACAGAGAAAGGCATTTCGGTAAATCGACCTTTTAAAAAAAAGCCTCCTACCATGGAGGCTTTTTTTGTTATTTTAACCTTTAGAAAATCATTCGCCCACTCGATTTACAATGGAGGAGTTTTATATATTTATTAGTGAACAGTACATTCTTCCGTTTTATCTTATCGTATGGATTGTGGCCATGGCCCGTTATGGCACCTACTTTGATACTCCCCTGAAATACTACCCCATATACCTGATGTATACTTTTCTAAATGAATTGCTGGGATATTTCATTAAACATTTTGATGAATTCCAAGTAGTGGATATTGAAAAGTATAGCTGGTACAATGTTGTCATATTCAACATCTATTCCGTGATTTCATTTTTGTTCTTCTATTATATCTACTGGCGGATGGTTCAAGGTAGAAAACATAAAAAGTGGATACAATTAGGGGCTGCGGCAAGTATTTTAGGTTACACCATAAGTCTATTTTTTCAAAATCCATTCTACAGCAACCTCTACTATGCCGATATGATTGCTTCATTTATTTTACTTTTTAATATCTGGCTTTATTTAAAAGAAAAAAGGAGCAAACCCACACCTTACCCCAACAGACACAATCTCATGTATTGGATGAGTATGGGATTGGTAATCTTTTATTCGATTTTCCCCTTCTTGTTTTGGGTTGGGTATGAAGCACCGAAAATTTGGGTGGATTATCATTTTAGAACCATCCTAAGGATATTGATCCTGATGATGTACGGCTCCTTTCTTGTGGGAGTACTTGTTCACAAGCGAAGGGCTTTTAGGTAAAATTGATGCAAATAAAAACGCCCCCAGGTTGGAGGCGTTAAAATATTGTCGATTTCACAAGGTTTACATTGCTGCAACCTGCGTCATCAATTTGCTCTTAAGGTTAGCTGCCTTATTGCTATGAATGATGTTTTTCTTTGCTAATTTATCAATCATACCAACTACAGTGGGCAACAAAGCTTCAGCAGCTTTTTTGTCTTCCTCGTTGCGCAATTTTTTGATGGCATTACGCACAGTTTTGTGCTGATACCTGTTACGCAAACGTACTGCTTCGTTTCTTCTGATTCTCTTTAATGCTGACTTATGGTTTGCCATTGCTTAAAATTAATTCTTTCTAAATCCTTTTTTTGTAGCCCGTAGGGGAATCGAACCCCTGTTACCAGGATGAAAACCTGGCGTCCTAACCCCTAGACGAACGGGCCATTATCTCAATCTCAAAGTTTAAAAGCCTACTAGCCCAAAATAAGCATTTTTTTGCTTAAACCTTGTCTTGTAGCCCGTAGGGGAATCGAACCCCTGTTACCAGGATGAAAACCTGGCGTCCTAACCCCTAGACGAACGGGCCGTTATGCTTGCATAATTGCGGATGCAAAAATACAACTATTTTTAAGTCTTGCAACAGTATTTTTTATTTTTTGCACCCTGTCTAGTAGGCCTTTGCAAACAATACCCTCTTATTGGATGGTTTTCCCGTTACAATACACTTGCCTTCTTCCTTTTCTGCATCCAATGGAATACAGCGAATAGTGGCTTTTGTCTCTTCTTTTATCTTATCTTCCGTTTCAGTGGTCCCATCCCAATGAGCGGAAACAAAACCGCCTTTCCCGTCGATAACTTTTTTAAACTCATCATAGGAATCCACCTCGGTAATGTGTTCTTTTCTATAATCCAGTGCTTTTTGAAAGATGTTCTCTTGGATCTCGTCCATCAATGACACCACTTTCCCCACTACCTCATCAGCACCAACGGTTTCCTTGGTCAAGGTATCCCTACGGGCAACTTCAAATGTTCCGTTGGCCAAATCGCGCTGCCCGACCGCCAAACGTACTGGAACACCTTTCAATTCATATTCATTGAACTTAAATCCTGGTTTGTGGGTGTCACGGGTATCATATTTTACGGTAAGTCCCTTGGCACGTAGCTCCTTTACCAAGGGCTCCACTTTCTCCGAAATAGCATCCAATTGCTCCAACCCTTTATAAATAGGTACAATTACCACTTGGATAGGCGCCAATTGAGGAGGCAATACCAAACCATTATCATCGCTATGGGTCATGACCAAGGCCCCCATCAATCTGGTGGAAACACCCCAAGAGGTTGCCCATACGTACTCCTGCTCACCTTCTTTGTTAGCGAACTTGACATCAAATGCTTTTGCAAAATTCTGACCCAAAAAGTGGGAAGTACCCGCCTGCAACGCTTTTCCGTCCTGCATCAAAGCTTCGATACAATATGTCTCTTCGGCACCAGCAAATCGTTCACTCTCCGTTTTGGTTCCCTTGATTACGGGAACTCCCATATATTTTTCAGCGAAGTCGGCATATACGTTCATCATAAGCTCCGCCTCTTCCAAAGCTTCCTCTCGTGTGGTGTGTGCCGTGTGCCCTTCTTGCCATAAAAATTCAGCAGTCCTAAGAAACAGACGTGTTCGCATCTCCCAACGCACCACATTGGCCCACTGATTGATTTTTAGCGGCAAATCCCTGTACGACTGCACCCATTTTCTAAAAGTATCCCAAATAATGGTTTCTGACGTTGGGCGAACAATGAGCTCCTCTTCAAGTTTCGCATTCTCGTCCACAACAATACCGCTGCCATCTTCCGCATTCTTCAATCGGTAATGGGTAACAACCGCACATTCCTTTGCAAACCCCTCTACGTGACTGGCTTCTTTGCTCAGGTATGATTTTGGGATGAACAATGGAAAATAAGCATTCTCATGCCCTGTTTCCTTGAACATTTTGTCCAATTGTCCCTGCATTTTTTCCCATATCGCATACCCGTAAGGTTTGATTACCATACATCCCCTAACGCCGGAGTTTTCAGCCAAATCCGACTTTACAACCAGCTCGTTATACCATTTGGAATAATCTTCCGCTCTACTCGTTAAATTTTTACCCATCTATTTTAGTTTGGCACAAAACTTGTGACTTTAATCATGAAATGATTGGGTAAAACTAATTATTTTTAGTATGTTCAACAATAAAAATTGCGCCATGTTAAAGTCTTTACTTCACAATAAACTACGAACCGCCTCCATATTGATGGTCAGTGCCCTCTTTATGGTTTCATGTGGTTCCTATCAGCAAGCTTCCTATTACGATGATGGCATTTACTCCGCCAACGACCGTGTTCTTAGTGTTGAAAAGAAAAATGCCGAAGCTCTAAGAATCGAGGAGCAAGAAAGTAACATCTACGGGGATTACTTTGGAGACAAAGCAAACGAATATGGCGAGATCTTGGACAGCGAGGTTTTTACCGACATCGACAGTTACTCCAGCCAAATGCCAAACGACACCATTCCCTATGGTGAGCAAACCGATTACTTTGCATACAATAACAATTACAACGGAAACCCTGGTTGGGGCGATAATCCTACAAGTTTATCCATAAATGTATATAACAACAGCTGGGGATGGAGCGGATATTATGGGTGGTACGACCCTTACCTTTCTTGGGGTTGGGGATGGAACTATCCTTACTACGGTTGGGGTTGGGGATGGAACAACCCTTGGAGATATAATCGTTGGGGCATCTATGGCTCCTATCGCTGGGGCTGGGCCGGATACTACGGCTTCGGTGGATACTATGGCTGGGGTGGCTACTACGGCGGTTACTGGAACCATCCATATTACAATAGAGGATACTATGGAAGAGACTATGCCTACATGTCAGGCAGAAGAGGATATTCCTCTCGCATCCCTGGAACCACATTAACTTCCAGAACCAGCGGATATTCCAGCAGGCTCAGAAATAATAGTGGGCGTTCCAATGCCACACTAAGCCGAAACAACAATAATTTGGCAAACAGAAGCTCAAGAGGCTATAGCAATAGGTCAAATGTAAGAAGATCCATCAGCGCAGATGCTGTTGCCAGAAATAGAGACTACAGAACCAGTAGAACCACACGGACTTCCCCTAATTACAGTGGAAGTTCAAGAACCTACCGCCGTTCGTATGGAACAACACCATCGACCAGAAGCAGCTCTTCTTCCAAGAGTTATAGAAGTTCTGGACAGAGCACTAGGAGCTATCAATCAAGAAGTACCGCGCCAAGTAGAAACTATAGCCGTTCTTCCAGTAGGTCAAGTTCTGGAAGCTACCGTAGTAGCGGAACTTCGAGAAACAGTAGTTCCAGCAGTGTAAGAAGCTCCAGAAGCAGTTCCAGTTCCAGAAGTTCCGGTGTGAGCAGGTCTTCCGGAAGCAGAGGAGGCCGAAGCGGTAGAGGCGGCAGATAATAATCCGACAATCCCTATAATTATATTGATTAATCTAAATCATAAGAAATGAAAAGAATCTTGACTTTCATAATGGTATTGGCATGCACTTTCGCAAGTGCACAGACCATTGATGATGTACTTCGCTATAGCACCGAAAATCTGCAGGGAACCGCAAGGTTTCAGGCTATGGGCGGTGCATTTGGAGCTTTGGGCGGTGATTTATCCGCCTTGAATGTTAATCCGGCAGGTTCAGCGGTCTTTAATTTTAGTGAAATCTCCATCACCGGTTCCAATTACCACAGAAACAACGATGCACTCTATGGAAATACTTTAAGGAACACCACCTCCAATTCCTTGGATTTTAATCAGGTGGGAGGAGTATTCGTGTTCAACTCATCAACTGATAGCCCCTGGAAAAAAATTGCATTGGCCATCAATTACGATTTGGTACGGAATTTCGATGACGAATTCGTTGCATCGGGCAATACCTCTGTAGGAATAGACAATTACTTTTTGAACTTTGCGCAAGGAGAGCCTTTGGGGCCGTTGCGCACACAACAGGGCGAATATATTGAAGATGCATATTTGGATATCGGGGCCAATCTCGGTTATTCCGCACAGCAGGCCTTTCTTGGCTTCCAAGCAGGAATCATTGAACCAATTGATGACGTTGATGAAAACACTTCCTATTTTTCCAATGCACAATACAGCAGTGTTGACCAAAGGTTTTTACAGAATACATCCGGCTACAACAGCAAATTCACTCTTAATTTTGCCACCCAATATCAAGACGACTTATACTTAGGGGCTTCCGTAAACTTCCATAACGTATTGTATGATAGGACT
This sequence comes from Flagellimonas yonaguniensis, assembly GCF_029193885.1. Taxonomy (GTDB): domain Bacteria; phylum Bacteroidota; class Bacteroidia; order Flavobacteriales; family Flavobacteriaceae; genus Flagellimonas; species Flagellimonas yonaguniensis. Next base: position 274,929 of record NZ_JARFVB010000003.1, read on the forward strand.
ACCTATTTGGACGAGCAGGGTTACGATGCCGAATCGCCAATCCAGTATGCTTCCTTTGACAACTTATTGCACACAGAAGGGTATGGTTTCTCCTTTAGCTTGGGAGCCATTGCCAAACTCAACCAATCCATTCGCGTGGGCGGTAGCTACCAATCACCAACATGGTATACCTTGACAGATGACACCTCACAGCGAATCAATTCCAATTTGGCGGTTTCCGATATTGATTACATCAATTTTGGCATTGTGAACCTGTATGATGAATACAGGATAAAAACACCTGAAAAATTCACGGGCAGCATGGCATTGGTTTTTGGACAAGATGGGCTCATCAGTTTGGATTACTCCTACCAAGACATGTCCAAAGCAGAACTCAGGCCTACCTCCGACCCGAACTTTGCTGCAGAAAATGATTTTATCACCAGCACACTTGGTGCGGTAAACTCCTATCGTTTGGGAGGCGAATACCGTATAGAACAAGTAAGTCTGAGGGCTGGATACCGTTTTGAGGAAAGCCCTTATGCCGACAGTGATTTTGTAGGCGACCTTAACGGATTCTCTGCAGGTGTCGGCTATAATTTTGGTGCAAGCCGTTTGGATTTGGCCTACAGTAGAACGGAGCAAGATGTAAACTCTTATTTATTTGATGGAGGTATCGATAGTGCTGTACTGATCAATAGAATCAACACTAATATTTCGTTGGGATATACTTTAAAATTCTAAAACCTATAAAAAGAAGAGCCTGTTTGAAAAGCTCATTGCCTGTCAGTTCGAGCGGAGTCGAGAACCTAAAACATATTGACGACAATCAAATTAGTTTCGACTGCGCTCAACTTGACAAATTCAAACTTTTGCTACTTTTTTATCTAACCAAAGAAAAGTGTCGTCGAACGGATTTGGCCACTAAAACACCATCATCTTCCCGCTCGTATTCCAAACGGAACCAATAATCCGAAGAAGGCATGTCCCTCCCATTAAAGGTACCGTCCCAACCAACATTCACATTGATCTGTTTTAACAACTTCCCAAAACGATCAAAAATATAAACCACTGGGTTCCCTAATTCCTCTACACCATAAACCGTCCAATTGTCGTGAAAACCATCACTATTGGGCGTAAAGAACTTTGGATACCCCACCACCAAAAACTCCTCGGGCTCGGATGTTCCACAACCGTTCTTGTCATTGATGACCACCGTGTTTATCCCAGGAGGAACATCCCTAAAAACAGGGTCATCCTGAAACTCCCCACCATTGATGGCATATTCGTAATTACCATCCCCTACGGGAACAATCTCCACATTGTATGGATCGGTCTGATCACTGTGCACCAAATCATCGATGACCCGAACTTCATCCAGCTCTGGAGTGCCGTAAAAAGTAATCAATACATCATCTGAAATGATTTGCCCCTGATTATTTTCAATCGAAACATAATATCTTCCTGAATCCGGACTCGAGACCGTATATTCCGTTACCCCTGTGGCCAACGGCTGATCTATTGTCCCATCATCATCCCAATCCACGGACCAAGTCACATTGGCAATGTTCGGACCAGCTGGCGAATTCAAAGCTGACAAAGTGATGTCCGGATCGCCTTCGCAAGCAACGATATCAAACCCTAAAAATTCATCTCTTAGCGTACAATCCAAGGCATTATCTTGATCTTCATCCACTGAAGAACCGGTAAAAGTCAACATAAAAGACTCTGCCTCATCATCAAAATTGGTGTTGTAGTTATTGATGTACAGATAGTAAATTTCCCCCTGCCGCACATTCAACCATTCATCGTAAGTGTTCTGGCTTCCTTTTACAAAAGGCGCACCTTCACGACCATCAACTGGATTCACTCCTATTCCCGTAAAATTCGTCTCGTTGTACTCATAGTTGCACCGAATGGGCTGTGCTGTACCATTGCCCACTATGGTACAGAAATTTTCATTCGAAGTTTCATCAAAAGGTCCGTATAACGCAAAATCCCATTCTGAAGTAATTGGACTACCAGGGGTAACGGGCAATGCTTCAAGATCAAAACCAATTTGTCCATCCGTTCCAGCCCTAAACACATACCACCCCGTGTTGTTCTCAATATTGGCAGAACTCACACTTCCTTTTTCCAAACAGCCTGTTTGGGTAATGACCTCTGGGTCAAAATCATCGATATCACCACTTCCATCGGTGGTGCCCATAATGGGGCCATCGGCACAAACAGGTATGGCTGTCCTACAATCCGGGGAGTTTTGTGCGCTTACTATTTGTAATAGAAAGAGACAACAGATAGCGCTGAATAGAGCTCTCATAGAGTTTTGGGGCTAATGATTATGCTACTTACATCCCCTATAACTCTTTGTAATACCCTTTTAGTATATGTTTATCGAAGAAATTTGCAGTTAATCGACAAACGGCCAATTTATTATCGTCGCAATGAAAAATGGCTTTGTAAATACTTGGCATACGTCCGGTTGCCATCATCATCAACATAGGATAGTTTGAACCAATAATCGGTGGATGGCAATGGCTTGCCCTGAAAGCTTCCGTCCCAACCTGCATCAAACTCGTTCATCTGCTTGATGAGTTTACCATAACGATCATAAATGGTTACAATGGGTGAATTCAAGGTCGAAAGCCCATCAACCTGCCAAGTTTCATTCATTACATCGCCATTTGGTGAGAAAATGGCCAAATATCCAACCACAACAATGTCCTCTTCGACCACACCACACCCGTAGGGATCTCTCATACTTACCGTATGCACTCCCGGAGGGACACCTTCAAAAACATTGCTCGTTTGAAAATCCACCCCATCCAAGCTAAACTCATACATGCCATGGCTTTCCGTATTGATGGTCACTGTATTGTTGACGCTCATATCATCAATATCGACACTTGAAATCTGGGGCATATTGGAAATTTCCACTGATACCGTCCTACTGGCCTCGCAAGTCATCCCATTAGATTGATGGGTTACCGTCAATGTATATTCACCCGCTTCCGTAACCATAATGGAAGGTGTTTGTGCCCCTGTGCTCCATTGATAGGTATAATGTGGGTTGGACTGCATCTCACCAATTTCCAAACTCCCTGCAGCTTCACAAAAAACCACTTGTCCGTCAAAACTCAAAACAGGGGTTTCAATAGCGTTCAGCACAAAGCTTTGGGATGCATCATAACAATCGGGATTGGCCAGAGAAGTCGTCCTAACATATATGGTTTCCGAACCCACTGCCAATACATATAGCTTTTCCAACGGATGAATCCCTGCATCCGCATCGGTTTGTGAACTATGGTAGCTGACCACAAAATCATCAGGATCCATACCATTTAGTGCCTCGGTGTTTTTACCGTTCAAATCAAAAGCCATATCATCCTCATAGCATAAGATCTCATCCGTAAGCACACCTGTAATCGGCACTTCATTGAACCCTACTTGCACATCACTTACAATGTTTCCGACAGATGTGGTAACCACCACACGATACTGCCCTGTATTTTGAACATTATGCGTAGCACCATTGGCACCGGCAATCAGTTGATATCCACTTCCCGTATCGCTATACCACTCATAATTGATGGTCCCAGAACTAGTGGCATCCAAAACCACATTATCGCCTTCACAAGCGGCAATGGGCGGACCCAATAAATTACTGACAATGGAACAATCCAAAGCACTATTGGGATGATCCACCCAAATATTTCCCGTAAACTGAATGGAAAATCCAGAATTTACATTGCTGAAATTATTGATGAAGAGGTAGTAATCCTCCCCGGCTTCCACTTGGAGCCAATCCTCGTAGTGCACCGAATCCCCTTCGCCCGTAGGGTCTTCCCCTACCCCAATGAAACTGGTGTTCTCACTATTATCAAAAAAGTTACAACGGACAGGTTCCCCTAAATCGTTGCAATCACTTGCACGATACAGCGCAAAATCCCAATCCTCATTACTGTTATGCCCAATATTGAACCCCAATTGCCCTGCTTGGGCTGTTCTAAATCGATACCAGGCCGAATTGGATTCTATGGCGCCCGTAGTGGTCTGCTCCAAACATCCACTGGACGCAGCTCCATAAAAATCATCAGCGCCAAAACCATTGGTACCGCCATTTATGGGCGTATTGCTACAAATGGGAATTGCATCCACACAATCTTGTACAACCTGCGCTTGCGCAGCCTGCCAAAACAATAGTATTAATAAGGTCTTTAAAAAGAGTTTAAACATAAAAGACTGTAGGTTTGGGCATTATAAAAGTACCGTGGCATTGGCCTTAACAATAATTTATGTTGTCAAACCTCCGATACCAGATGTTAAATCGGTCATTAATGTATATCTTTGCTCTCCTTAAGCAGTAGCTATGAAACTTGAACAGACTTTGGAAGAGCAATACGAAGAAAGAGGAAACGACCACGTTGGGTCTTCATCCACGGATACTCCAATGAGGGAGGATGCTTTCGTATTGAGTGATGAAGAAAAAATCGAAAGAATACAAAAAAGCGTCAGGGAAATAATGCTTACCCTTGGTCTTGATTTGGATGATGATAGTTTAAAAGGCACACCTAAACGAGTGGCCAAAATGTATGTACAGGAAATCTTTGGAGGATTGCATCCTGACAGAAAGCCAAAATCATCAACTTTTGACAATAAGTACAAGTATGGTGAAATGTTGGTCGAGAAAAACATTGTGGTCTACTCCACTTGTGAACACCATTTACTCCCTATTGTTGGGCGGGCGCATATCGCCTATATTTCAAACGGAACAGTCGTTGGTCTTTCCAAAATGAACCGTGTTGTGGATTATTTTGCAAAACGGCCCCAAGTACAAGAGCGTTTGAACATCCAAATTGTAAAAGAACTCCAAAAAGTATTGGGCACAGAAGATGTTGCCTGTGTGATTGATGCAAAGCACCTTTGTGTTAATTCCAGGGGAATACGCGACATTGAAAGTAGCACGGTAACCGCCGAATACGGCGGTAAGTTCAAAGATGAAGGAGTACGAAGAGAGTTTTTGGACTACATCAACTTGGATACCGAATTTTAAACACCGACTGTTTAAATGCAATTGTATAAAGACCAAACCTTAAGAATCCATAATTCACTTACTGGAAAAAAAGATGTATTCGAACCCATAAACGAAGGTCACGTAGGCATGTACGTCTGCGGCCCCACCGTTTACAGCAACGTACACTTGGGGAACTGCCGCACGTTTATGTCTTTTGATATGATTTTCCGATACTTCAAACATTTGGGGTACAAAGTGCGCTACGTCCGTAACATTACAGATGCTGGACACTTGGAAAACGATGCCGACGAAGGGGAGGATAAAATTGCTAAAAAGGCCAAACTGGAGCAGATCGAGCCGATGGAGGTGGTACAGCGTTACACGGTGGACTTCCACAACACCTTGCAACAATTCAACCTTTTGCCCCCAAGTATCGAACCTACGGCCACTGGTCATATTATAGAACAAATAGAGATCATCAAGGAAATCCTTGAAAAAGGATTGGCCTACGAGGCTAACGGTTCTGTTTATTTTGATGTGGTCAAGTTCAATGAAGACCACGATTACGGAAAGTTAAGCGGTAGAAAGTTGGAAGATATGATCACCAACACCCGTGAGCTTACCGCACAGGACGAAAAAAGAAACCCACAGGATTTCGCTCTTTGGAAAAAAGCGGAACCCCAGCACATTATGCGTTGGCCATCCCCTTGGGGGGACGGTTTCCCTGGATGGCACTTGGAATGTACTGCCATGAGCACCAAATATTTGGGCGAGACCTTTGATATTCACGGCGGAGGAATGGACTTGAAATTCCCCCACCACGAGTGCGAAATTGCCCAAGCAGAGGCCAGCACAGGAAAATCTCCGGTAAATTACTGGATGCATGCCAATATGCTGACCCTCAATGGTAGAAAAATGTCCAAATCCACGGACAACAATATCTATCCTGCAGAGATTTTTAGCGGCGACAACAGTATTTTGAGCAAGCCCTATACCCCAGCAGTAGTCCGTTTTTTTATGATGCAGGCCCACTACACCAGTATTTTGGATCTTAGTGATGAAGCCTTGCAAGCATCCGAAAAAGGATATAACCGTTTGATGGATGCCCTAGATAGCATCGATAAATTGAAAACAGGCGATAAATCAGATTTTGATGTGGCTGTCTGGAAGCAAAAATGCTACGATGCCATGAACGATGACTTCAATACGCCGATTTTGATTGCGCAATTGTTCGAGGCCGTAAAACACATCAACTTGATCAAAGAGGATAAAGAAACCATATCCACGGAAGATAAAGAGGATCTGGCAAGTTCACTCAAAGCCTTTGTTTATGATGTGCTTGGCATTGAAAATCAGTCCATGACCAAAGATGATTCCAATACACTCAATGGAGTGATGGAATTATTGATCGATATCAGAAACGAAGCCCGCGCCAAAAAGGATTTTGCCACTTCTGACAAGATCAGAGATCAATTGGTTGAATTGGGCATTCAGATTAAAGATGGAAAGGACGGAACTACCTTCAGCGTAAACTAGTGCTTCACAAATTTTGATTGGTACTGCCCTGGCGAAACGTGAATTTTTCGCTTGAACAAACGGTTAAAATAAGAACGGTTTTCAAATCCACATTCCAAATAAATCTCCTTTATTTTCCTATCTGGATCTTTTAATAGGTTGATGGCCATTTTTATGCGTTCGCTATTGATGTAGTCAATCGGTGTTACCCCCAATTCTTCCTTAAAAGTCTTGTGAAAGTGCGATTCACTCATACAGGCTTTCTTACTCAAATCACTGACGGACAGGGGTTCGTGCAAATGCCGGTTAATATATTCGATTACGTAGGCCAACCTATTGTTTGAACTTAATTTGGACGCGTTTTGGGTATATTTTTCACGTGTATTGCCCTGCAAAATGCGAATAATCAACTCTTGGAGCATATTATCCACAAAATAGTCCTTGGACGGATGGTTTTCCGTGAACAAGTACAACAATCGCTGGATGATGCCATAAATACTGGCATCGTTTGTAAAGTGGTAGTTGTAATCCATCAAAGCCCATTCGGTTCCATCGTGTTTGGGCATTACTTCGTTCATCAAATTAATGACCTTATTGATTTTTTCATCGGAAATGGCCATGGCCAGGCAACGTGTCGGATTGCCTTCGTTAGCTTCAGGAAAATCAATGCACATAACTTCGTTGGAAGGAAGTATCAAAGATTCACCTGGAAGAAAATTAAATGATTTCTTATCCCTTAGATGCATCACTTTTTTACCGATCAGCATAGAGGCCAGCACAGGTTGGTCAAACTGGAGGAGCACTTTTTCAGCCTGTAAATGCGTCTCAAAAACATGCATCGAGGCGTTATTCAGCGTATATGATGTTTGGTTCTCAACCAAATGCTCAAGTTTTCTTTCCTTAAAGAATCGTTCTGGCAGCTGCATATAAAATATCTACTCCTTAATTTATTATATAAATACCTACTAAATATAAAAAATATGACATGATATTTTGTTAAAAATATAAAAACAAAGAGAATTGGTCATATCTTTAATAGAATTCGTCAGATGCTAGGGATTCAAAATCAATACTTTTAGAATCAGTCACTTGGACAAAGGTTGTCCGACACATAAAATTAACTTTAACAACGAATATTATGAGCAATGTACAAACTACTGAGCGCAGTATTTTGGAAAAACCAAAATTCAAAGATCAGTATGAAAATTACATCGGTGGAAAATGGACCCCACCGACCAAGGGAGAATATTTTGACAATATTTCACCCGTTGATGGAAATGCATTTACCAAAATTGCACGATCAACAGCAGAGGATGTGGACAAGGCCATTGATGCAGCTTGGGCCGCCGCACCTGAATGGAACAATTCATCAGCGACCTTCCGAAGCAACTTATTATTAAAGATTGCTGATGTCATGGAAAATAACCTGGAAGTTTTGGCCCGTGCCGAAACATGGGACAACGGTAAAGCCTTACGGGAAACCCGTGCCGCAGATATGCCATTGGCCATTGATCACTTTAGGTATTTTGCAGGAGTAATCCGTGCGGAAGAAGGTTCCGTAAGCGAATTGGACAGCAACACGGTTTCCATGAACGTTATGGAGCCACTTGGCGTGGTAGGTCAAATCATCCCTTGGAACTTCCCTATTTTGATGGCCGCTTGGAAATTGGCCCCCGCTTTGGCCGCAGGTAACTGTGTGGTGCTCAAGCCTGCAGAGCAGACCCCTGTGGGAATCCTGATCCTTATGGAACTCATCGAGGATATTCTACCAGCAGGTGTGCTCAACATAGTCAACGGATTTGGTTTGGAAGCAGGGAAACCATTGGCTTCCAGTTCACGAATCAAAAAAATCGCCTTCACGGGAGAGACCACCACAGGACAATTGATCATGCAATATGCTTCCAAGAACATCATTCCTGTGACCTTGGAATTGGGCGGTAAATCCCCTAACGTTTTCTTCGAAAGCATTATGGATGCGGATGATGAATTCTTCGATAAATGTTTGGAAGGTGCGGTTATGTTTGCCTTGAACCAAGGCGAAGTCTGTACTTGCCCATCCAGAATATTGGTTCAGGAAAGCATTTATGACAAGTTCATTGAGCGTGTTGTGGAGCGCACCAAAGCCATCAAACTGGGACATCCATTAGACCCAACCACCATGATGGGCGCCCAAGCATCCAATGATCAGTACGAGAAAATCCTGAACTATATCCAAATAGGAAAAGAGGAAGGGTGCGAGGTTCTTGCAGGAGGTGAAGCTGCCTACAATGAAGGCCTGGAAGGTGGATACTATATTCAACCCACCATTTTGAAAGGAAACAATAAGATGCGTGTGTTCCAAGAAGAAATTTTTGGACCGGTTGTCTGCGTTACTACCTTTAAAGATGAAGCCGAAGCCTTGGAAATCGCCAATGACACCCTGTATGGATTGGGTGCTGGGGTTTGGACACGCGACATGCACCAAGCGTATAAAATTTCGAGACAGATAGAAGCAGGTAGAGTTTGGGTAAACTGCTATCACAACTATCCAGCCCATGCACCATTTGGCGGGTATAAAAAGTCAGGTATTGGAAGAGAAAATCACAAAATGATGCTCAGCCATTATACACAGACCAAAAACATGCTGATTTCTTACGACAAGAACAAATTGGGCTTTTTCTAGGATGGAAAAATTGATAAAACGTGTAATGGTTTCGGACAATGCCATAAAAATCATTGACCAATTAAGGGAACGCCATGGCGAATTGATGTTTCATCAAAGTGGAGGCTGTTGTGATGGCTCCTCCCCCATGTGCTTCCCAAAAGGTGAGTTGATGCTCAATGAGAACGATGTGAAATTGGGCACCATCCATGGATGTGATTTTTTTATGAGCAAGGACCAGTTCGAATACTGGAAACACACACAGCTTACGGTCGATGTGACTACGGGACGTGGTGCCAGTTTTAGTCTGGAAATTCCGTTGGGACTACGTTTTGTCATCAAGTCGCGATTGTACACGGACGAGGAACGTGAACATTTGGAGGCCGTGCAGCCCGCTGAAGAAGTTTAACCCAAGCCCCGACAAATTCGGGGCTTTTTCATACCTTGTTCTTTGTTTCACACCATAGACAACATGAAGAAAATTTTGATAGCGCCATTTGTTTTGTTGGTAAGATTTTACCAGCTTTTTATATCCCCTATGTTTCCCTCCACATGTCGCTATTCCCCCACTTGCTCGCAATACACCTTGGAAGCTTTAAAAAAGCACGGACTCTTTAAAGGAGGATGGCTATCCATCAAGCGTATCGTCAGCTGTAACCCCTGGGGAGGAAGCGGTTATGACCCTGTTCCCTGAAAAATTGAACTTTAATTAACATCCTGCAACCGTTCAAAGTCGTTATATTAGTCCCAAAATTTATTTAAATGTACTTTCTAGGATTTGACTGGAACCCCGAAGGAACCCTCTTTAAACTGGGTTTTTTACAAATAAAATATTACAATCTACTATGGATAGCAGCCTTTGTACTTGGCTGGTTCATCATGAAGAAAATCTTCCTGAATGAAAAGAAATCCATGGAAAAACTGGATTCCCTATTCATTTACACCGTGGTTTCCATTATGCTCGGAGCACGTTTGGGACATGTGTTCTTTTATGATTGGGACTACTACAAGGATCATTTGGCCGAAATCCTCCTGCCCATTCGCGAAAGTGCCGACAGCTCTCTTTTTGGTATCATCAATGGGTATGAGTTTACCGGTTTCACGGGCTTGGCCAGCCACGGAGCCACCATAGCGGCCATCATCGGCATTTGGTTGTACACCCGTAAATGGAAGGACATCAAAATGCTGTGGTTATTGGACAGGTTAGTTGTTCCTTCAGCCATTGGAGCAGCTTTTGTAAGATTCGGGAATTTTTTCAACTCCGAAATCAATGGAAAAGTAGTGGACAAATCTTATTTTTTGGCCACACGATTTATTCGCGATTCGGACGACATGCCCGCCTATCAGGCCATGGCTCTTACCAAGGAACAAACCCCGAACGCTGCCTACAAGGCCATTCAACACAATCCGGAATTCTCCGAAATACTACAATCCATTCCCTACCGCCATCCCGCACAACTGTATGAAGCGATTTGCTATATATTCGTGTTCATTGCCCTATATCTCATATACTGGAAAACGGATTGGAAAGATAAACCAGGCTTTCTTTTTGGATTGTTCATGGCACTCTTGTTCTTGGTTCGATTTTTTGTCGAATTCTACAAAAAGAGCCAAGGTGGATTCGAAGAGGCTTTGGGAGTGCTCTCCACAGGGCAGTGGCTCAGTGTTCCCATGATAGCTATCGGAATATATTTTATGGTAAAACCTGCACCCGTTGAACTGTAATGGCATGATGAAGCTTGAAAAAATAGTGCTTTTGGTCTTTATCTTGGTATTGGGTTCATGCAAAACCGAATCAAAAAAGGCAATTAAAACAGAAACCATATCCTTCACAAAAGAAGGGGAACTCTCCATCCTATCCACAGAAGCAGATTCCATTAGGGCCAAGGCCCATTTCGATATTGAAATTGCCGAGACGGAGTACGAGACGCAAACGGGGCTCATGTATCGTCCATCCATGCAACTAAAACGTGGTATGCTCTTTATTTTTCCTGATGTAAGTGCCCGTTCCTTTTATATGAAGAACACCGAATTTCCATTGGACATCATTTACATTGACGAGGGGCAAAAAATCGTCAGCTTTCAAAAAGATGCCCAACCTTACAACGAGAGTAGCCTACCCTCCAACGCTCCGGCAAAATATGTTTTGGAGATCAATGCTGGGCTTTCGGAACAATTGGGATTACAAGTAGGGGACAGCATCTCATTTTCCCGTAATTAAATGTCAAAGTACCTTCTGGAAAATCAGACTTCGGAACGATTGGTCTTTCGCAGACTGAAACCATCTGATTTTGATGATTGGTTGCCCTTTTACCACAACCCGAAATCCACACAGTTTTGGGAAGGACTTCCCTCAGACCCCATTGTAGCATGTAGAACACAGTTTGATAGGGTTTTTGAACGCTATGAAAACGATTTGGGTGGGATGAACGCTCTCGTTTCAAAAGCATCGGGAGAGTTGGTCGGTATTTGTGGTTTGCTCGTCCAAACGGTCGACGACATGCAAGAACTGGAAATCGGCTACTCCGTACTTCCCGAATTTTGGTTGCAAGGTTATGCATTCGAAGCGGCCAAAAAATGTAAAGAGTACGCGTTCGAAAACAACTTCGCAAATTCATTGATCTCCATCATCCATGTGGATAATGTCCCATCTCAAAAGGTGGCACTAAAAAACGGCATGCATTTGGACAAAACCACTACCTACAAGGATAATCCAGTTCATATTTTTAGAGTGAACCAAGGATAATCGTATTTTTGAAGCAATACCTTTTGCCTCATGAAACGACCCAAATGCTATGCTATCCTCACACAGAACAATTCCAATACCCAGCTATTGATCCAAAACCTGCTCAAGAAACATCCTGTCGAAGGGTTGAGTGAACTTCAACCGTTGAATGGACTTCTTTTTTCACGTTCGGAAATCAATCGGTACATGGACGAAGAGGAACGTCACGACATCAAAATTTTGACCAAGAATAGCGAGCAACCCTTAAAAACGATGAGCAGCGGGGAACAAAAAAAGGCACTGCTCAACTATTTACTGCGACAAGACCCCGGTTTTATGGTATTGGTAAATCCATTTGACAATTTGGACGTTGCCACACAATCCCTACTAAAAGGACAACTCATCGATATTGCTTCCAGCAAGATCTTGGTGCAATTAGTGAGCAGATTGGATGATATATTGCCCAACACAACAAACTTTTTCAAACTGGATGGCGATACATTGCATCAATATGAATCCCCAGATGCTTTTTGGAATGAAAATGAGCACGATTCCAATGGTTTTGATGGTACAATACCAGCCCCATTATCTCCAATCGATGTCGAAATTGAAGAATTGGTCAGTCTAAAAAAGGTATCCGTCAGTTATGATGGCCGCCAAGTACTTGACGAAATTGATTGGACCATAAACAAAGGTGAATTTTGGCAACTGATTGGCCCCAATGGAAGCGGAAAATCCACCATCCTTTCCATGATCACAGGAGATAGCCACAAAGGTTACGGCCAAGATCTGACCATTTTCGGGCATAAAAAAGGGAGTGGCGAAAGTGTTTGGGACCTCAAACAGAAAATCGGCTACTACACCCCTGCCGTTACCAACAAGTTTCGAGGCTATCACACACTGGAAAATATGATAATCTCAGGGCTACATGATTCCATTGGGCTTTATGTATTACCAACCGATAGCGAAAAACAACTGGCCAACCAATGGCTGAACCTTTTACAACTAAGCGATAGAAATAATGATTATTTCCGTGACCTCTCCGTTGGGGACAAACGCTTGGTAATGATGGCCCGTGCCATGGTAAAACATCCGCCACTTCTTATCTTGGATGAGCCCACTGCCGGTTTGGATGATGCCAGCGCCAATCTTTTTGTGACCTTGGTCAATAAAATCGCCAAAGAAAGTCATACAGCCATTGTTTTTGTGTCGCACAGAAAAGAACCTCATTTGACTCCTCAACACATATTTGAGCTCCACCCATCAAAATCAGGCTCAACAGGTATCAAAATACAATCTTAAGCTAGTCATGTAATTTGATTGAAATTTGTCAGTTCGAGTGATTTTGAGAAATGAAAAATCGTATCGAGAACCAGAATTTCAAGCCAAAACCGATTCTCGATACAAAATCCTTTGGGAATTTTACTCGAATTGACGGGTTTTGCATAAGAAGCCTTAAAAAACACACAACGAGGAAATATCAATTTACTCAAACACAACCATTTAACCAACTCATCTGTTTTTTTGCTATCTTAAAGGGAATTCAACTGTTAACTATTCCCGCACATGCAAAAAATTAACGTCAAGCCTGGCGCCAAACTTGTGGATTACAAGGCATATGGCTCCCTCTACTCCTCTGTTCTGGATTTTATGGAACAGTCCAAAGAACCTATTGACACACTAAAAGACTGTACCATTTGGATGATAAATTCCACCGCCATTGGAGGTGGAGTTGCTGAAATGCTCCCCAGTCAAATGCGTATTCTACGCGAGCTCGGGGTATCCATTGAATGGCTCGTGATCGAAGCAAAAAAAGAAGCCTTTTTTGATTTGACCAAACGCATCCACAATGCAATCCATGGAAGCGGCAAGGGTGTTTTCACTGAAGAAGATCGCAAGATTTATGAAGAAGTCAACCGAAACAACCTTCCCAAGGCATTGGAATTGATCAAAGATGGTGATATTGTGGTGGTTCACGATCCTCAACCTATGCCCTTGGCTGCCATGATCAAAAAGGAAAAGAGGGTTTCCATTATTTGGAGATGCCATATCGGTTTGGAAGAGGATACTGAGGTTACCGATGCCGTATGGAAGTTTTTGGAGCCCTACACAAATGATTATGACCATTTCGCATTCAGTCTTCCCTCTTATGTCCCAAAGCCCCTAAAGAACAGAACTTCCATTATTCCTCCCGCTATTGATCCCTTGAGCCATAAAAACCGTGAACTGCAATTGCACAAGTGTATTGGTATTTTGTATCAATCTGGGATTTTGGACGACCACAAAGCCATACTCTACCACAGATACGAGCATTTGGTCAGAAAAGTAATGCCCGATGGCTCTTTTGATGTGTTGGATGCCGATCAAAACTTGGATTTGATATATCGGCCCATAGTGACCGAAATCTCACGATGGGACAGGCTCAAAGGTTTCAAGGAGTTGATGGAGGCATTCATTAAAATGAAGTTGGACAACCGTAAAAATGGAGACCCAAAAAGCCTGGAATACAAACGCATAGAAATGACCCTTCTGGTTATGGGCGGACCTGACCCTGCGTTTGTGTCCGATGACCCAGAAGGCAAAGAGGTTTTAAAGGAATTGACGGAAACCTACAAGAAGGTGGATAAAAGCATGCAGAACGATATTGCCATTTTGCTGTTACCTCTGGACAATCCAAAACAGAATGCTTTGATTGTAAATGCGCTTCAGCGCACATCGAGCATCATTGTACAAAACTCCATTCAAGAGGGATTTGGACTTACGGCAACGGAAGCGATGTGGAAAAGAAAGCCTGTACTGGTGTCAAATGCGGCTGGACTCAAATATCAAGTGGTTCATAACAAAACAGGGCAAATAAATCCCGACCCTACAGATATTGAGAATTTGTCCAAAACATTGGCTTATATGCTCAATCATCCCAAAGAAAGGGACAAATGGGGTTTTAATGGCCAGCTCAGAGTGATTCAGAACTTTACCTTGTTCAGTCAATTATTATCGTGGTTGGAGACGTTATCAGCCAACAGAACATAAACCATCAAAAAAAACAAAGGCCCTTTTTTGAGGGCCTTTATTATAAAGTGTAATATAAAAAAACGAAAAACTATGCTCCTGTAGCAGCAGCAATTTTCTTCTTTAATGAGTCGAACATCACAGGTGTTGCGATAAATACCGAAGAGTACGTACCCACAATCACACCTACGATCATTGCAAACATGAATCCTCTTAGGCTCTCACCTCCAAAGATGAAGATGGCCAACAACACAATCAATGTGGTAAGCGAGGTGTTCAATGTTCTACTCAAAGTACTGTTCAACGCCAAGTTGATATTTTTACCATTATCCCAACCTTTTAATCCCGTAATTTCACGAATACGGTCGAACACGACCACCGTGTCGTTCAGGGAGTAACCGATTACTGTCAGGATGGCCGCAATAAAGGCCTGGTCGATTTCCATGTTGAAGGGCATGATGTCCCCTGTCAAAGAGAAGATTCCCAATACGATCATTACATCGTGGAATACCGCAATAACGGCACCCAAAGAGAATTGCCATTTTCTAAATCGCAACAGGATATACAGGAAAACAACAGCCAATGAGCCAATAATGGCCAATACGGCACTCTTTTTAATATCGTCGGCAATGGTTGGTCCCACCTTTCGGTATTTCAACACTCCCAAATCCTCTGCAGTTCCTCCTGGCTTAAAGTCATCATAACTGGTTCCATCGGGGAAGTATTTTTGAAGATGCGTGAACATTTCGTTCAAAATCTCCGTATCCACCTCTGGTCCGTTTTCCTCAAACCTATAATTCGTTGTGATGATAATTTGATTGGCAGCACCAAACGTTTTGGCGTTGGTTCCGCTTCCGAATACCGAATTCAAATCCGCAGCGATCTCCGAAGGGTTCACAGCATGTTCAAATCGAACCTGATAGGAACGACCTCCCACAAAATCCACACCTTGCTGAAGGCTCTTGGTAGCCAATGAGAAGACACTCACAGCAATCAAGATACCAGAAACAATGTAAGCTACTTTACGCTTGGACAAGAAATCAATGCTCAAGTTTTTGAACAGGTTTTTGGTAATTCCAGTACAGAAATCCAATCGACGGCCTTTCTTGTTCGTATATGCATTGATCATTAAACGAGTCACAAAAATGGCCGTGAACAAGGATGTTACGATACCAATCATCAAAGTAGTGGCAAAACCTTTGATAGGTCCTGACCCAAATATGAACAGAATGATCGCAGTTAGTCCTGTGGTAATGTTGGCATCCAAGATAGATGACAATGCGTTACCAAAACCATCGGCGATAGCCTGGGCTTTTCCTTTACCACGATCTAATTCTTCTTTTATCCTTTCAAAAATAAGTACGTTGGCATCCACCGACATACCAATGGTCAATACGACACCCGCAATACCTGGCAACGTCAATACGGCTCCAAGGCTGGTCAACACACCAAAAATCAATAGAATGTTGAACAATAGCGCGATATCAGCAAATACCCCTGCTCTACCGTAGTAGAAGATCATCCATACCAATACAAACAGCATCGCTATCACAAAAGACATCAATCCGCTGTCGATAGCTTCTTGACCCAATGATGGACCAACTACAAAGGAGTCGATGATCTCAGCAGAGGCAGGAAGTTTACCTGCACGCAGTACGTTGGCAATATCCTTGGTTTCATTTACGGTAAATGTTCCTGTAATCTCGGAACGTCCTCCAGAAATAGGTCCTGAAGAAACACCTGGTGCGGTGTACACCTTGTTATCCAAAACAATGGCAATACCCGTTTGGTTATTATAGGCATCACCTGTCAATTCCTCCCACTCTTTCGCACCGCGCGTATTCATCGTCATGCTTACCGCTGGCTTGTTGAATTGGTCAAAGGTGTCCTGTGCATCGGAAACCACATCCCCACTTATTCTTGGAGTACCTTCCCTATTGGATTTCAGTGCGTACAAATCCGCCACTTCAGCATCTTTGCCCGGACGCTCCCAAAGGAACTTGGTAAATTGAATATCGTTCGGCAACAACCTTTTGATCTCTGGCATTCTCAAATACTCGCCCAACTCGGCAGTATCGGAAACCATGGCACGGGCGATGGCGTGTGTACCGGGGTTGGCAGGAATCAATTTTCCCAATATCGGGTTAACATTCTCTGCCATGTCCAAAGAGTCTTGGGACACATCGGAAAGTAGGGAATCAATTTCGGATTCTGGCTTGGAAACTTCCTCTTCAGTGGTCACAGGCTCCAAAATCTCTTTCAAACGCTCATTGGCGTTTACCAAAAAGGTTCCGATACTTTGGTTGCTTTGTGGATATGTTTCCCAGAACTCCAATTGTGCTGTACTGGACAACAACTCTTGGGCTCGTGCAATATCCTTTGCACCGGGAAGCTCCACTACGATTCTTCCTGAGTTCCCTTCTCTTTGGATGTTTGGTTGGGTTACTCCAAAGCCGTCGATACGCTCACGAAGTACCTCAAATGCAGAAACAATGGATTCATCAATCTTTCTTCTGATGATAGGCTTTACCTCATCATCCGTCATTTGGAAATTGATGTCATCGCTGAGTCCCTTATTTGCAAAAATATCAGGGGAGGCCAGTTTGGTATCTCCTTTAATATTGTCAAAGGCATCAAAAAACAGCTCCAAATAAGTATCATCACTATTGGTTGATGCTTCATCGGCATCGGCCAATGCTTTGTTGAAAACTGGATTTTTGGTATTGTTGGCCAAGCCTTTCAAGATATCCTTCACGGAAATCTGCAAGGTAACGTTGATCCCTCCTTTAAGGTCCAATCCCTTGTTCAACTCTTTAGTCTTGGCTTCCTCATAGCTCGTAAAGCCCAAAACAGTGTTATCACTGATGGAGTCCAAATACGATGCCCCTAAAGCTTCACGCTTTGCAACATAATCTTCCTCAGCTTCCGAAATTTGGCTAACTGCATAAGCTTCAGCGTCTCCCTCCAACTTGTTAGTGATGAAAGTATAAGACAGCTGATAGATGCTCACCAAGCCAAAAAGGATAGCGAAAAGCCTTATAAGTCCTTTATTCTGCATTGATTGTTAATTTTTTAGAAGTTTTCTTAAACAGCGTGCAAATATATCATTTCCGATAAGATTTGACAATAGAAATTGATGTAATTGCAATTACAGTTGACGGTTATGCTGTTAAAATGAAATTGTCATTCCGGACAAACCCAGAAATTTCCACACAAATTGATGGTCTATCTCTTCGAGGTCACGTCCGAAATGACAATTCAGTTGGTTATTGTCGATATATTTTAAACGTCCAGTAGTCCGTTGGTTTTCTTAACACCTTCGGCACTTTCCTGCATTTTGGCTTTTTCGGCATCAGACAATTCGATCTCAACGATTTTTTCGATTCCGTTTTTGCCCAAAATCACTGGCACACCGATACAAATGTCGTTCAAGCCGTATTCTCCTTCCAAAAGTGAGGAACATGGGAACATTTTCTTTTGATCACAAGCAATGGCCTGCACCAAACCGGATACAGCGGCACCGGGCGCGTACCATGCGCTGGTTCCCAACAAACCTGTAAGGGTAGCCCCACCTACTTTGGTCTCTTCCACCACCCAGTTCATTTTATCCTCGGACAAGAATTCAGAAACTTTGACACTGTTTCTGGTAGCATGCCCTATCAAAGGAACCATTCCTTTGTCACTGTGCCCACCGATTACCATACCATCAACATCTGATATTGGCGCTTCCAAGGCCTGGGCCAATCTATACTTGAAACGTGCACTGTCCAAAGCACCGCCCATACCAATAATTTTGTTCTTTGGTAGCCCAGTTGCTTTGTGCACCAAATACGTCATGGTATCCATTGGGTTGCTCACCACGATAATAGTCACGTTGGGAGAATGCTCCAAAAGGCTAGT
Organism: Flagellimonas yonaguniensis; assembly: GCF_029193885.1. Lineage (GTDB taxonomy): Bacteria > Bacteroidota > Bacteroidia > Flavobacteriales > Flavobacteriaceae > Flagellimonas > Flagellimonas yonaguniensis. Next base: position 293,712 of record NZ_JARFVB010000003.1, read on the forward strand.
TGCCACGGTTTTTACAATTCCAGCGTTGATCCCGATCAATTCTTCACGAGTCATACCCGGTTTACGTGGTATTCCCGAAGTGATCACTGCAATATCACTACCTGCAGTTTTGCTATAATCGCTGGTGCTTCCCGTGATTTTGGTATCAAATCCGTTCAAGGATGCCGTTTGCATTAAGTCCATGGCCTTTCCTTCGGCATATCCTTCTTTGATATCCAATAAAACTACTTCTGATGCAAAATTTTTCATTGCTATGTACTCAGCACAGCTTGCTCCCACTGCGCCTGCTCCAACTACGGTAACTTTCATTTGTATAGATTTAAATTTTAGACATCAAAAATAAGGCATTTGACTCAGAAAAAGGCTGACTTTTACCAGTTTTAGAGGCCTTATTTAACCAAATCATGCAAAGTTGATATACATAAAAAATGCATGGAAACATTTCGATTGAACAGGGGTGTAAACCAAACACAAATTTTTTATCCTTTTTACGCAATAGATTCCTACAAACTTACGTTCTATTAGTCCCAAAATCATTTTAACCTACTTGACCTATGAAAAAGCTCTTTTCATTGTTGTCCATTGTTGGCATAATTGCCATAAGCAACTGTACAAGCGTACCAGAGAACCACGACCCCATTCTTGGTATCTGGGCCAAAACCGAATCTTCCAGTATTGAAGGTAAAAGCACCAGTACTGTTCGTGAAGAATGGATTTTCAACGATGTATATCTGGGCAGGTATCAAAGATATTCCGACTCCAAATTAATTTTTTACACTGATTTTAAATGGTCCCAAGAAAAAGGAACCTATTCCATTACCTATGGGGATCCTCAAGTAACGGATATTACCGTAAGCTTGGAAAAAGCTAAAGAACCAGAACAATTGACCCTGGACAATGGCTCGGTCTTCGCCACCAGGGAATGACGTGAAGACTACATATATGAAAATAGGAGGCCCCATAATCGGGGCCTTCTTTATTGGTTGATTGATTTGGTCTTTTTCTACCTGAACCCGAAGTTGACACCAAAGGTAAAAGTACTGAATTCAGAGATATTGTATTCTGCATTGAGCCTAAAAAAGCCCAGTTTTAATTTTGTACCCAAATTGGCGGAAACCCCACTTGCTTTCTCGGAAACGGAAAATGGATCTACAACGGTTTCTGAAAAGAATGGTCCATTGGCCTCATAAGTACCCAGCATATCAATATCGGATTTACCTGTAATATATCCAACACCCCCATAAAAGTTGATGACAGGGATATTCCTTGTGGAAACTACAGCGCTGAAGTTCCATGTTTTGAATTTTGCGTCGATTCGTTGGTTGCTACCATCTATAAAATCAGAATCTGTAAAATCGTACTCTCCATTTAAATTGGTATACCCTATGACCGCTGAGATAGCTACGGGCAACACCTTGTCCGCTGGCAACATCTTGGTAAAGTCATATTGCAATCCAGCTCCGAAGAGTCCTATTTTTGCATCATCATCAAATTTGATTTTTGGTAAAAAACGTGCCTTTACTTCAAGTCCTTTTATCAGACCTACGCTCCCTTGAAGATATCCTGATGGGATAAAGTTGAGATTTTCGGCAGAAAGACCCGTAGGGAGTTCAAACTCTTCACGGAACAAACTGATTTCATCCTCCACAAAAACTTCGACCCCTTCGATATCCCCCAAAGCGGTAGAGACCATTCTGGCTTGACCGGGATTATTTACAAAATCCAAGTTCTCATAATCAGCAGGGTCCAGCAAAAAAGCTTTCTTATCGTCTTTATTTTTAAACCCTGTCATGTTTCCAATAATGGAGATTTCAAATCCTCCCAAAGGTTTGGCATCTGCAGTATTGTACCATCCGTTGGAAATACTGTAAATGGCACCTTCTGAAACAGGCGACAAATATGCATTGGCAAATCGTTCGGCATCCGCTACACCTGACACAAAAATATCGTTCAGGTCTTGGGCTTTTCCCATGGTCACGGAAACCAGTGCTACTATTAAAATTATTCTTTTCATGATGTGAGATTTTTCCCAAAACTAAAAAACTCGCCTTTGAAGGGCGAGTTTTTGTTGTGAAACACCTGTTATCTATACATCTATATTTGCATAAACGGCATTTTTCTCTATGAATTCACGTCGTGGCGGCACTTCGTCACCCATCAACATAGAGAATATTCGGTCTGATTCCGTGGCATTATCGATGCTTACCTGACGTAATGTCCTGAATTCCGGGTTCATCGTAGTATCCCAAAGTTGCTCGGCGTTCATCTCCCCGAGACCTTTGTATCGTTGGATACTTGCTCCCCCATTCATCTCTTTATTTATCTCATCACGTTCCTTATCATTCCAAGCATAACGCTTTTTAGCTCCCTTCTTCACCAAATAAAGTGGCGGTGTGGCAATATAAACGTGACCTCCCTCAATCAACTCCCTCATATAACGGAAGAAGAAAGTCAAAATCAAAGTTTCAATGTGGCTACCATCGACATCCGCATCACACATGATCACTACTTTATGGTAACGCAGTTTCTCCAAGTTCAAAGCTTTACTGTCCTCTTCAGTTCCTATGGTAACACCCAAGGCAGTGTAAATATTCTTGATCTCCTCATTTTCAAAAACCTTGTGCTGCATGGCTTTTTCCACGTTGAGGATTTTACCACGCAACGGAAGAATGGCCTGGAAATTCCTGTCTCTACCTTGCTTGGCCGTACCCCCTGCGGAATCACCCTCTACTAGGAACACTTCGCATTTGGTCGGGTCTTGCTCGGAACAATCCGATAATTTTCCAGGCAATCCACCGACACTCATTGGATTCTTGCGCTGGACCATTTCACGGGCCTTTGCAGCGGCATGCCTTGCTTGTGCTGCCAATTTCACCTTTTCCACGATTTGCTTGGCATCATCTGGGTTTTCCTCCAGATAATCAGTCAACATTTCGGAAACGGCTTGACTCACTGCGCTGGTCACCTCACGGTTACCCAATTTGGTCTTTGTCTGTCCTTCAAACTGTGGTTCCGCCACTTTTACGGAAACAATGGCGGTAAGTCCTTCACGGAAATCATCTCCTGAAATTTCAAACTTTACCTTGTCCAGCATTCCCGAGTTGTCGGCATACTTTTTAAGGGTTGATGTCAATCCCCTTCTAAAACCGGAAAGGTGTGTACCTCCTTCGTGTGTGTTGATATTGTTCACATAGGAATGTAAGTTCTCGGTGTAACCTGTATTGTACACCATGGCGACTTCCACCGGAATGCCGTTCTTTTCCCCTTCCATGGAGATGACATTCTGAATCAATGGCTCCCGTGTACCATCCAAGAACTTGATGAATTCCTTAAGACCTTCATTTGAATGAAAAGTCTCTGAAATGAATTCCCCTTTTTCGTCCTTATTTCTTTTATCGGTCAGCGTTATGGTCACCCCTTTGTTCAAATAGGCAAGCTCACGCATCCTGTTGGAAAGGGTCTCATAACTATATTCGGTGGTCTGTGTGAAAATGGTATTGTCCGGAACAAAAGTTACGATGGTACCTGTCTCCTTGCTCTCACCAACACTTTTTACAGGGTAAAGGGTCTTTCCCCTCTCATATTCCTGCTCCCAAATCTTTCCATCCCTATAAACAGTGGCTTTCAATTTTGATGACAAAGCGTTCACACAGGATACACCCACACCGTGAAGTCCACCGGAAACTTTATAGGAATCCTTATCGAACTTACCACCGGCACCAATCTTGGTCATAACGACCTCCAATGCAGAAACGCCTTCTTTTTTGTGCAAGTCCACGGGGATACCCCTACCATTATCTTGGGTGGTTATGGAGTTGTCCTCGTTGATGACAACATCGATTTTATCGCAATGCCCGGCCATGGCCTCATCAATGGAGTTATCCACTACTTCGTACACCAAATGGTGCAATCCCCTGACCCCTACATCCCCAATATACATGGAAGGTCTCATACGTACGTGTTCCATTCCCTCAAGGGCCTGAATACTATCCGCCGAGTATTGTTTCTTTTTCGCTTCTTCGCTCATATATTTTTAAGTATTTGCCTCAATTTTTCAAATCTTACAAATATAATCAATACCCCGTGCAAATGCCCTCTAAGAGCCCATTGAACAGCTTAAGTTATCAACAAATCCTGTGGAAAACAGACTGATTCAACACGGGTTCGGCCACTTCCCTTCAAACCACTAAAAAGCCCCTTGGGCAAGGGGCTTTTCGGACTAATTAAAAATGAAACTAATTTTAGAAATTCTGCTTCATATCGTTTGGTTGGTTTAAACGGGGGTTATTTCACATACGCATCGGTATGAACCTTAGCCACAGCTCTTCCCGATGGGTCGTTCATGTTCTTGAAAGCTTCATCCCATTCCAAGGCAATCTTGGTACTACAGGCCACCGATGGCTCCTGTGGTACGCTCAATGCTGCCGCATCCGATGGGAAATGACTTTCAAAAATTGAACGATAATAATATTCTTCTTTCGAGGTTGGGGTTTGAATCGGGAATTTGAAATGGGCATTTGCCAATTGCTCATCCGTAATTTCCTCTTCCACCAAAGCTTTCAAGGTATCTATCCAACTATATCCAACACCATCCGAAAATTGTTCTTTCTGTCTCCAGGCCACGCTTTCGGGCAAATAATCCTCAAAGGCTTTTCTTACCACCCATTTCTCCATGCGTTCCCCGTTGATCATCTTATCTTTTGGATTGATGCTCATCGCCACATCCATAAATTCTTTGTCCAAGAATGGAACACGTCCTTCAATACCCCAAGCAGCCAAGGATTTGTTGGCCCTGAGACAATCGTACATGTGGAGCTTATCCAATTTCCTTACTGTCTCTTCATGAAAATCCTTTGCACTTGGTGCTTTGTGGAAGTACAGGTATCCACCGAAAAGCTCATCCGCCCCCTCACCAGAAAGAACCATTTTGATTCCCATGGATTTGATCACTCGAGCCATTAAATACATTGGAGTCGAAGCCCTTATGGTTGTGATATCGTAAGTTTCCAAGTTGTAGATCACATCCTTAATGGCATCCAAGCCCTCTTGAATGGTAAATTTAATTTCATGATGCACCGTTCCGATGTGATCGGCCACCTTTTGAGCTGCAGCCAAATCGGGCGATCCCTCCAATCCTACTGAAAAAGAGTGCAATTGCGGCCACCATGCATCGACAGTATCACCGGACTCCACACGTTTTTGAGAATATTTTTTGGCAATTGCGGAAGTAACGGAAGAATCCAACCCACCCGATAGCAATACGCCATAAGGCACATCTGACATCAACTGACGATGTACAGCAGCCTCCAAAGCGTCCTTTACTTTTTGAATACTGGTTTCGTTTTCCTTTACAGCATCATATTCCATCCAATCGCGCTGGTACCATCTCACAAATTCGCCATCGGAACTGTGCATGTGGTGTCCTGGAGGGAATAGTTGGATTTTGGAACAAGTTCCTTCCAAAGCCTTTAACTCGGAAGCCACGTAAAAGGTTCCATTCTTGTCCCAACCAATATACAAGGGAATGATTCCCATATGGTCACGGGCGATGAAATACTCATCCTTTTCGGAATCGTAAATGGCAAAACCAAAGATTCCGTTCATTTCATCCACAAAGGCCGGACCTTTTTCTTGATATAGGGCTAAAATAACTTCACAGTCCGATTGGGTTTTAAAATCATATTTCCCATCAAACTGCTTTCTCAACTCTTGATGATTATATATTTCACCATTGGCGGCCAAAACCAATTTACCATCTGCACTGAACAATGGCTGCTTTCCTGAAGCAGGGTCCACAATGGCCAATCTTTCATGGGCCAAAATAGCTTTGTCATCGGAGTAAATACCACTCCAATCGGGCCCACGGTGCCTTACTTTCTTCGACATCTCCAACAATTGGGGCCTAAGTACTTCCGTACTTTCCTTCACATCAAATGCGCATACTATACCACACATAAAAATAGATTTAATAACAATTTCGAAACAAAAATGAACTTAAAGATTAATATATAAAACCCTAAAATTATTTTAAGTTACATTTTATCATTTTTTTAATAAATAAGTATAAATAATGTAATCTATTTTATCTTTTCTGATTTTAACCTGAACGCTTTGTAAGGTTGCTTAATTTTCTCGTCTGTATATGCATAACAACATTATAATTAACTAGTTTTACAAGGAACTTAAATCACAATCATGAAGAAATTAACAGTATTACTTTTAGTACTTTGTACCAGTTTGGTATTTACCACCGAAGCTACGGCCCAGAAATTCAGCGGACTTGACAAAAGTCCTGCGGATATTGCTTATTACCCTGCCAGCTCCAGAGAAACTGATAAAGCTGCACGTGTTATCTACAGCCGTCCACAATTAAAAGGGCGCAGCATTGTAGAACTTGCTCCCGTTGGAAAAGTTTGGAGAACTGGTGCAAACGAAGCTACCGAAATCACATTTTACAAGGACGCCACCGTTGGCGGCAAAACCATTAAAGCTGGCTCTTACGCTTTGTTTACCATTCCTGGTGAAGATGAATGGACCGTAATCCTGAACAACAACCTGCACCAATGGGGCTCTTTTTCATATGATAGCGATGGCGATGTGGTTCGTGCCACTGCCAAAGCCTCTACCGACAGTGAAGCATTGGAAGCTTTTGGAATGGCCTTCGATGATGATGGAAACTTGGTCATGGGTTGGGGAACCACAAGGGTTACCTTGCCTATCAACTACTAGAAAGCTATAGTTTTTACAATATAAAAGCCCCTAAATGGGGCTTTTTTTTATTTCTTTCACTACTCAAAAAAGACTTGAGTAGATTCTTCACTTTGTTCAGAATGACATCCCTTATTTCATTTTCTTGCCGCCCAAGAAAACGTGCTCTGCCGTTACATTGGGAATATCTTCAGATGGAATCGTCATAATATCATTGCTCAATATCACAAAATCAGCAAATTTACCCGGCTCAATGCTACCTTTTTCGCCCTCTTCAAAATTGGAATAGGCCGCCCAAATGGTCATACCCTTCAAAGTTTCTTCCCTACTTAGGGCATTCTCCATTTGAAAACCACTTTCGGGATATTGTTCCACATCTTGACGGGCCACCGCGGCATAAAAAGTTAAAAATGGATTCACTTGCTCCACTGGGAAATCAGTTCCCAAAGCAACTAGCCCTGCTTTATCCAATAAGTCTTTGTAGGCATAAGCGCCTTTTACACGCTCAGGGCCCAATCTATCCTCAGCCCAGTACATATCACTTGTAGCGTGGGTCGGTTGAACGGACGGAATGATACCTTTTTCAAAATAATCGAAATCGGATGGTGAAATTATCTGTGCGTGTTCCACTTTCCATCTACGGTCCGTTTTACCCTCCAAAGCTTTTTCATAAGCCCTTAGCACCACAATATTGGCGGAATCGCCAATCGCATGGGTGTTCATCTGGTAATCGCTGGCCGCAATGCGCTGTGCCAAGGCCTCAATCTGGTCCACGGGGGTTACCATGGCCCCAAAATGACCTGGTTTATCAGAATATGGCTCTCGTAGCGCAGCTCCCCGGGAACCCAAGGCACCATCGCCATATACTTTTACGGAACGGACATTCAACTCCTCGGTTTTGATAATGCCCTTGTCCAAAAAGTAATCCAGATTCTCGGGATAATTTGCCACCATGGCATATACTCGGATAGCCATTTCATCAGATTGTTGTAGACTATCGATTAGCTCAATGACCTCCCTGGATAATCCCGCATCGTTTACCGTGGTCAATCCGTAATCCAAAGAGATTTCCTCTGCATCCTTGAGGGCTTGTATTTTTTGTGCTTTGGTGGATGGGGGCACAATAGCACTAATCAGTCCCATGGGGTTATCCACCAAAATTCCGGTAGGTTCTCCATCCTCCTTCACGATTTCACCACCTTCGGTTTCGGTATCAGCAGTAATGCCTGCCATGTCCAATGCTTTTTGGTTGACCAAAAGGGCGTGGCCATCGATACGGCGCAATGCCACCGGTGTATCCGGAAACAACTCATCCAATTTATCCTTGGTCGGGAATTCCTTTACTTCCCAATCGTTTTGATCCCATCCCCTGCCTTGAATAAAGTTGGACGGACGTTCTTTTTGAAAGGCCACCACTCTTTCCACTACTTCATCAAAACTTTGGGTGCCGACCAAATCCACCACTTGCTGATTCTGTCCCAATCCATAAAAATGGCAATGGGCATCAATAAGGCCTGGAACAATGGTCTTACCCTCGGCATCCAACTGCTCTTGGGCTTTATATTTCTTGGAAATTTCATCGGAATCTCCAACGGCAATAAATTTTCCATCTTTGATGGCTATACTGGACGCTTTGGAGAAATCAGCATCTACCGTGTAAATGTTCGCATTGGTAACGACAAGGTCCACCTCTTCTTTAGTGGTGCACGAAAAAACTAGAAGGACTGTGGCAATTAAAAGGAACTTTTTCATTTCTGATGGTTTCCATCAAAAATAGAAAAAGCAGGGATATGTTTAAGGGTTTTCGTCCTCAAACTTTGTCATTACAAATTCCACCCTACGGTTCTTTCTACGGGCTTCATCGGTAAGTGTCGTGTCCAATGGTTTGCTATCGCCGTATCCTTTGGAGGTAATACGGTTTTTATCCAATCCGAGATTGATCAAATATTGTGCAACCGAGCTCGCACGTTCTCGAGAGAGGATATCATTATATTCATCAGATCCCAAATCATCGGTATGTCCGTTAATGGCAACCTTTAGGTTGGGGTTTTTCTTTAGATGCTCATACACATCCCGAAGACTTTGCTCTGCTTTGGGCTGAAGATCAAAACGGTCGAAATTAAAATTGACATGGTCGAGTACATACACTTCATCGGTCTTGTATTCAGGTCCCAAGTAGGTCAACGAAATATCGTCCAAATAATAGTAGGCATAGCCTTCCTCATTTCTTGATGGATTTTGGCCATCCAGATAGGAAGTGCCCGCATTACTTTTGAAATTCCCAAGAATCAAATAGCTCTCAAATCCTTTGGCCACCATATCAAAACTCAATTCCATCCAATGCTGCTTATCTTGATAATAGCTCGTAACAGGAAACTGTTTGATGTGCGTCGTTTGAGTAGAAGCTTCCATAAGTTCCCTTTGTGAAAGTTCTCGTTTGGTATGTACCGAAAGTGGTTTCTCTGAAAACACGGCGCCCATATCCATAACGGCCCCATCCGATTTCTCGGAAAGACTGATGAACAAAGTCAATCGGTATCGGCTTCCCTTTTCGAGTGTTTCCGTTAAAGGCACTTGAATATATTCACGGTAATCACGGGGTGCAAAGAGATAGAGTCCTGCATAAGCGGCACCCTCGTAAGGCTCCTGCTTTCCCTTAAAGTTCATCGGCACACCAAGTTTGGTTCGGCTGCATTCGTTAAAATAATCGGTTGTTCCCAAGGTTGGGGCACTCCAATGCGCTGCATCCTTATTCAGGTTGCTCATTTTAATAGGGCATGAGACAAAATCTTCGAAACCACCGTTTTGCACCAAATTTTGACTAAATCCAAAGGAAAAAATCATCAAAAACAGATGGAGAAGCAGCGTATGTATTGGTCTTGGTTGCATTATTTCCATTTAAATGGGAACGGCCAACCATTGGATCTTCAATAAGTTAACCGAAAATAATGAACGGTATTTTTAACGACTTATTGCTTATTCTCCCACAGACTAGAAATCAAACTTATAGGACACCCCTGCCAAAGCCTGGAATCCTTGGACCCTAAAATTGGCCCAACGCTGGTAATTGTTATTGGCAATATTGGATGCTTTTACAAAAATGGAGAGTTGCTCATTGAACCGATATCCTACGTGCGCATTGGCATCAAAAAAACCATCCAAGGTCACTTGTTGGAATAGCAATTCTGAATCAAGTGGGTCGACTTGGGACAACAAATCATCCCTTTCACCCACATAGAACAAATTGGCACCCATATACCATTGATCGGTAATTTGATAATCCATAAATACCGACCCTTTTATGGATGGTAGGTTCCACGCTGGATTATCGGTCTCGGTGTCATAGTCGTAGAACTCACCGTTGATACCCAAGGAAAAGTTACGGTTCACATCCACATTGATTTCGCCGAACACACCCAAGGTTTTTACATCATCATAAAACACCTGAAAGGAATTGCCGTAGAAATAGCTCTTTTCATCATCTCTAACTGTATTGATGGGATTATGAAAGAACAAGGGTTTCCTGTTTTCTGCCATATAAGAACCTTTGATGTTGTATCCCACATTGGAGGTCAACTGACCTTTCAGTCCCAAATACCCTTCATACTGTTGATCGGTCGGAACAATGTCCAATGTAGGGGACACATAAGGATTGTCATCCACAAAATCGTGATAGGAATTTTGCTTTAGCTCACCTTCTATTCCTCCGTAGGCAATCACATTTTCGTCCATCACACGGTACGATGCCGTCACAGCTGGATAAATATAAAAGTTGTTCTCACTGTTTTCCATATCCAATCCGTAGACGATATTGGCACCCAAGTTCAACGTAAGATCATCACGCAAAATCAATAAGCTTGGGGTTACCCCAGCCTGTAGATTACTGTATTTTTTCTCTCCTTCATTTACCGCATCGGAAATGGAGCCATTTTGAAAACTACCTCCAACATAATCGACCTTGGCTGAAATAATAATCAATTCCTCGGTAATGGGGAGTTCAAAAGTTGGGTTGATCAATGCACGGTTTTCAGCGGATTCGGTTGCATCCCAAAAGCGCCTTAACAAAACATTCCCGCTCTTAAAATAAGAGTCCTCCATATTAAAATGGGCCTTGGCTTCCGCATTGAAATAGTTTTGGGTCTCATCCATGGCATTGATTTCATCCTCACTGAACAATTCACTCTGGATGCCGTACCAATTGTAAAGTTGGTGTTGCAGACCAATGGCCGCACCCCAATCCATATAGCGATCCTTTTTGGCATAGGATGCGTTCAATTGGGTGTCGTAGAAATCAGTTTTCAAGGGTGTGGAGTCCAAATCACCACGGGATGAGTTGTGGGTAAGGCCAAAATCCAACAGGTCCTCACCCCTGTTGAAATCCCTGCTGGTATAAAAATCCACCAAGGCATTGTTGTAATTGCCCAAACCTACCGATGCATACGAATTGTACAAAGTGGGCGGTGGTGTTTTTTCCACTCCCGAAGCCTTTCCCTTTGCCGGGGTAAAAGTGGATGCCACTGGTACGGAAAATATACTGTAATTGATTTTTTTCTTCTGAAGTACAATGGAATCGTTCAAGCTAGGTAACGATTTGATTTTAAAGGCATCCGAAACGGTCGGGGAATACGGTTTAACCACCGTTACCGTTTCCGTACCAATGTTATCCTCTTCCTGGGCGATAACCATTCCACAAAGGCTCAAAAAAAGTAATGAAAATATATAGGTTCTCTTTTGCATCTTGTGTCTCGTTTAGTTTTCGTTGGGATCTACGGATGAATTGCTCTCAGCTTCTTTGGCCTTAATGGTGGCCAACTCACTTTCTGCATCCGAAACGATTTCCTCAAATTCGGAAAAATTGGAAATGACACTTTCCAAAATGTAGGTTGCTTGGAAGGCATCTCCCAAATTGTAGAAGTTTTTCGCCATGATCACCAAGCCTTTTCCTGCCCACTCCTTGTACGCTGCATAATCCTTGGCCAACTTTTGAACGGACTCGTTGGAAGCTTCAAAAGCCTCTTCCCTATTCTTGAAATAGGCATCATAGTACCACGCTTCAGCAGCGAGCTCTCCAGATGCAATCTGTTTAACATCTTGGTAGGCCGTTTTTGCTAAATTTTCGTTGCCCGTGGCAATGGCGGAACGCGCGATCATGATCTGCGCATCACTTTTGATGCGATCATCAATTTTAGGAGCATTCAACACTTTTTCGGCATAAGCGATGGTCTGTGAATAATCCTTTTGGCCGTAATACCCTTTCATCAAATTGGATTGGGCAAAGGTTTTGTTCTCCGAAATGTCCGCTGTGCTTTCCAATCTTTTCAGATAGGGAATGGCGCTACTATAATCCTGCTTATCCACGTAGATTTCACAAACGCGAGTCAGGGCCTGTTCGGTGTACTCTCCATTCCCACCATCGGCAACGGCTTTGTATTTTGGCAAAGCTTTGTCCTTCTCGCCATCAGCAAAGTAAAGTTGTGCCAATGCAAAATTCGCGTTCTGTGCATGCAGTCCGTTGGGGAACTCGTTCAAGTAATCTTCATAGCCACGGATTGCGGCTGCGGTTTTACCTTCAATTTGTTTTCTTTCGGCGGATTCAAAACTGGCATTGTCCAATTCGGTATCGGTTACCTCCACAAAATCCAGATTTCTGGCCCAAGCGGCATATTCGCTTACCCGACCTTCGTCCACGTAAACCAATTTGGCCGTGGCCACTGCTTGTTTGGCCTCTTGCGTATTCGGATATTTTTGGACCACTTCCTTAAGTTTATCCAAAGCCTGGTCGTTACGGCTAGAATTATAATATACCAAGCCTGATCGCAACAATCCACGAGGTGCAAACTTACTTCCTGGGAATTCGTCCACAATGCGGTCGTAGGTCTGAAGCCCTAAATTTTCTTTATTATTACTGATGAGGGTATTGCCCAGCTCAAACAGGGCATCATCCCGTAATGATGATGTTGGGAACATTCTCAAGAATTCGTTCAAACCATCGATTTTTGATGAATTGTTACCCAAAAAACCATCACAAAGTGTTTTTTGGAAGGCCGCATAGTCACGTTCTGGACCGTTCATCTTTGATGAAGCATCATAAGCGCTCTTGGCCAATTGGTATTTGCTGTTCACAAAGTAACTGTCTCCCAAGCGCAAATAACCATCGTTCTTTCTTTGGTCATCTATGGCATTGGAGCTCACCACATTCTTAAAATAGGATATGGCGTTGTTGTAATCTTTTAGTTTGAAGTATGAGTAGCCCAAGTTATAATCCAACTGACCATATTCTGAAAGCGATTTGGCTACTGGCGAGTTCTGAAACCGTACAAAATCCACCAAGGCATCTTCAAAACGGTTCAATCTGTAAGCCGACTCTGCTTTCCAATACAGGGCACGGGCCTCAAAATTGGGGTTTTCCGCACTTTTCAGTGACTTATCAAAACGCTCCCACGCACCTTCGTAATCTCCATCTATAAAAAGTTCCACCCCACGGTAGTAAGCCACTTTCTGATAGGTTTCCTTGCTGGCATAGTTCTGGTTCTTTTCCAAAAGCTGCATCGCACCTTCAAAATTACGCGAGGTTATGTAGGAGTCCACCAAAAGCTCTTGAATTTCCATTTGATGCCCATCTTTAGGATATGTTTCCAAATAGGTGGTCAATACTTGTGGAACAGGCTCGTATGCATTACCGATTTCGTAGCTCAAACGGGCATAGTTCAGCCATGCATCTTTTTGGATCTCTGGGCTAAACTCCATTTGCGAAGCATTTCTAAACGCATTCAGGGCTTCGGATTTTTTATCCAATTTTAAATAGCACTCGGCCAAGTGGTAGTAGGCATTTTGGGAAACGGCATTGCTGCCCCCTATAATTTTGTTGAACTGCTGAATGGCTTTTTGGTAATCACCTAGCTTATAATGACTATATCCGAGCAAATAGAAATCGGTATTGTTCCATTTGCCACGTTTGCCCTTGTATTCTTCCAAATATGGAATGGCCTCGGCGTATTGTTCCAAATTGAAATAGCTTTCACCTATAATCTTGTTCAATTCTGAAACTTCTTGACGGTTGGATTTGGGCAACTGTTTTTTGGCCAACGCGATGGCTTCTTCAAACTTACCGAGTTTAAAATTCAGGTCGGCTTGGTAGTAGGTTAGCTTCTCATCAAGTAATTCGGGGTCTTGTATTTGGTCAAAACGCGCACTGGCAGAATTGTAATCGTCCTGCTCGTAAGCGATATATCCCAAATAATATTTGGCCTGCGAACCATATTTTTGAGAGGTGGTGACCTTGTTCAAATAACGCTCGGCCTCTTGCGGACGCTTGGATGCGTATAAAGCGTAGCCATTATTGAAGTTAAAACGGTCGCGCTCCGAATACGGCATCGAATTTTCATCTACTTTCTTGTACCATTTTAAGGCATAGGGGTATTTTCCCGTTTCAAAATAGTAGTCGGCCACATCCAAAAATGCTGAATTGCGTTTGGTGGATGTAGGGTAGCGCTCCACAAAATCCTCCATCATTTTATCCGCTCCACGTTGATTCAGTCGAATGGCGGCATTGGCAGCATAATAGGCACTGTTGGCTTCGGTTTCCCCATCCTTGGTGTTGGCCTTTACCGACTCAAAAATGTTTTGCGCCGCTTGGTACTGCTCATTATTGTAGAGCGCCAGAGCATCTTGATAGGCTTTGTTTTCGTGGGTGTATATTTTGGTTTCCTGTGCAGAAAGCACAAAAAAAGTTCCCATATAAATGGGAAGTAAAAGGAGGCTTTTTCGATTCATAGTGTTCTACGCTCTTCTCGATTGACTTTACTCATAACGTCAAAATTAAGGCCAAAGTATGTCAACACCTAAAAGTTGTAACATTTGGTTATGTAATAATGATGAATAATTTTAGAACTTAGTACCTTTATTCCATAAAGCGATGTTATGCCCGAGACCATTGTAAAATTACAAGACGTAGCCGTATTTCAGAACGAGAACATGGTTCTCAACAATATTGACCTTGAGGTCAAGAAAGGGGAATTTGTTTATGTAATTGGTAAAACGGGGAGTGGAAAGAGTAGTTTCATGAAGACACTATATGCCGATTTACCTCTGAAACAAGGCAATGGCAATGTAGTGGATTTTGATTTGAAAACCATGAAGGAAAAAGACATCCCCTACCTGCGCAGAAAACTGGGTATTGTTTTTCAGGATTTTAAATTGCTTCCCGATAGAAATATCAATAACAACCTAAAATTTGTCCTCAAAGCCACGGGGTGGACCGACCCCAAAAAAATGGATGACAAAATTGAGGAGGTCTTGGATAAAGTGGGTATGAAAACCAAAGGTTTTAAATTCCCTCACGAACTATCCGGAGGCGAGCAACAACGTATTGCCATTGCCCGTGCCCTGCTGAACGATCCGGAACTTATTTTGGCCGATGAGCCCACAGGAAATTTGGACCCCCAGACCAGTGTAGAGGTAATGAAAGTTTTGCAGGATATCAATCAGAACGGACGGACCATCATTATGGCCACACACGACTACGCCTTGATTTTGAAATATCCACACAAAACCCTGAAATGTGATGGCAGTAAAGTTTTTGAAGTGATTCAAAAAGCGGTATAGGCCAATGCTAAATTGACAGCAATCTTTTTTAACCGCAACAAATGAGTCATTCACCTCAATTATTAACCCTTTAACCTTGGTTTACATAGTTTTAGGCCAATTTCAAAAGTATTACATTGAAAAACAGGAATCTTTGGGTAAACCTTCTTATTGGATTGGGACTGTTGAGCATTCCCATTCTTACCTCCCCGGACTTTAGTTCATTCAAAGAGATGATCAAGGCGGTTGGTTTCCAACGAAATTTTTTGGGCTACTTTTTACTCCTGGTCTTCTATTATTTCAACTATTATTTATTAGTACCCAATTTTTACACAAAAAAAAAGCGCTTTATTTATGTGGGAGCCTTACTTCTTTGTTTTATTGTGGTTACCTATGTACCAGACCTGTTGTTCCAAAACCTGGATTTTCCACAAATTCAAGATTCAATAGGACGACCGGAAGGCAAAGGCATGCTTCCCCCAAATCAAGGCGGGCCACCAAAACCGGAGGAATTTGGAAGAAGACAACCCTTGATCAATGTTTTTGAGATTCGGGATTCGTTTTTGATTCAATTTATCACAGTGACCATCCTATCCATTTTACTTAGATTGGACAATCAGCTCAAAGAAATACAAAACGAAAAATTAAAAGCCGAGGTCAATTACTTAAAAGCACAAATAAATCCACACTTTCTCTTCAACACCTTAAACAGTATCTACGCACTTACTTTAAAAAAATCCGATCAGGCTCCTTGGGCTGTACTTAGACTTTCAGAAATGATGCGGTATGTAGTTACCGAAAGCCATTCAGAAAAAGTTCCTTTGGAATACGAAATCCAATACATTTCCGACTATATCGAGCTTCAAAAACTACGCATGGGCAACCATACAGATTTTACTTTTGAAATCAAGGGCAACCCTGCTGGCAAGAGAATCGCCCCGATTATACTGGTAAATTATGTTGAAAATGCCTTTAAGTATGGGGTAAATCCAGACGAAGCCTCAAAAATTGATATATTTATCAATATTGACACCAAAGGTGTGGAACTCCTTGTACAAAACAAGATTACCGTCAAGTTAAACGAACTAGTGGAACAAACAAACGAAGGAAATAAGAACACTAAAAAGAGATTGGATTATTTTTACCCCGACAAATACGAACTCAACATAGACCATCGAAAGGATTTCTATTCTGTAAAACTTCTTATAAACCTAGTATAGTATGATGCAAGCGGTTGCATTGGACGATGAAGCCTTGGCACTAGATGTCATCCAAGCCTATTGTGGCCAAATCGATTATGTGGAGTTGACCCACACCTTTACCGAACAAGGCAAAGCCATCCGCTACCTTAATAAATTTGATGTTGATCTACTTTTTTTGGATATCAGAATGCCCGAGCTCAATGGCATTGACCTATACAAATCGTTGAAACAAAAAACCAAGGTGATTTTTACGACGGCATTTGACAACTATGCCATAGAGGGGTTCAATGTTGATGCCATCGATTACTTGTTGAAACCTTTTTCTTTTGAGCGCTTTCAAAAAGCAGTGGAAAAAGCAAAGAACCAATTGGATTTGGAGTTGGCGAACTCCAAGGAAAAGACGCATTTTTCCATAAGGGCCGATTTCAAACTCCATCAGATTGCATTCGAGGATGTTGTCCTGATCGAAGCCTTGGACGATTATGTACAGATCCATTTGGAAAACGGGAACAAAATTGTGGCCAGAATGACCATGAAGGGCATTTTGGATAAACTTCCCGGACCACAATTTTTACGTGCACATCGCTCCTATATCGTATCAATAAAAAAAATAAGTAGCATTTATAAGGATACGGCCAAAATTGGAACTTTTACCGTACCATTGAGCAAATCGTACAAAGCAGATATTTTAAAAAACCTTTAACTTTTCCCTTTAACTTACCTCAACAATAGGGGCTTTTACCTCAATAATTACATACGATACCCTGACATACATAGTTTTACGATAATTAATTAAAAAACTATGAAAAGAAAAGAATTTTTAAAGGGTGTAGGACTTGCAGGACTTTCAGTTACAAGCTTGGCACTATTTCGATCCTGTTCAAGTGATAGTGACGACTATTTCCTGGAAGAAGAAGAATCCTCTTCAGACTCTTCCTCCAACACGACCACGGACACATCTTCCGATACCAGCACAGACACCTCGTCCAGTAGCGATACCGTGGATGACTGTGAAGTGACCCCGAGCGAAACAGAAGGACCATTTCCCACACACGATCCAGAAGATTATGAAAGAGTGAATATTGTTGGCGATCGCACAGGTATCGATTTGGACATGAACATCACCATTAGAAATGTCAATGATAGCTGTAATGTACTGGAAGGGGCAATTGTGGACATTTGGCACTGCGATAAGGATGGTAATTATTCCGAATATGGTGGTAGTGGAATGCAGTCTACCAATTATACCAATAACCATTTTCTTCGGGGAAGGCAAGCCAGTGATTCCAACGGCCTAGTAGAATTCTCCAGTATTTTCCCCGGATGGTACAATGGCCGTTCAACCCATATCCATGTCCATATATACGATGCCAGTGGGAACTCACTTTTAGTTACCCAAATTGCATTCCCCGAAGGCGAGAACAGTGCAGTAGTTCGGGTAAATGCGGCAAGTGATTATGGATATACCAAAGGTATGAGCGGCTACACCTACCATTCCCAGGACAATGTTTTTGGCGATGGGGTCGAAGAAGAACTGGCCAGTGTGAGCGGGAGTGTGGATGAAGGCTTCACTTTGACCCACGATATTTATGTAAATGCATAACAAAAAAACCTATGGGCAACATGGTACAACAAGCTGCCAAAATATTCTTGGCAGGTAATCGGAACAAATTCGAATCCAACCAATATCGCTGTTTTACCACCTTGATCGATGCTGCTTGGGCAAGGGAAGACAATATTCAATTTTTTGATGAAACCCTTGCCCCAGGAAAAAGCAAATTCTTTACCCCAGAGAATGACACCGCAATTATATTGATACCCTTGGTTGGAAACATTATCTATGGAAATCTGGAAAAAGGTCACTCCGTCAAAATCGCCCCAGAAGAACTACAAGTGGCATCGATTAAAAAAGGCATGTCTTTTTCAATAAAAAATCCACATCAAAACAATTTGGCGAACTATCTCCAAATCCGAATAAAAATAGAGGTTTTGGACAAAAAGATTTCCTTTTTCGATTATGGCCATAATGCCTTGAACATTCTTTTTGAAAATACAACGGCAAAACTACATTTTGGGGTGCTTGATGGTCGAATGGAAGAAACTTTGGTTCTTTCGAACAAAAACAGTTCAATCATCCCCTTTGTGATCAACGGAGCATTTGAGGTCCAAAATCGCTTGTTGGAATCTAGGGACAGTTTGGCCCTTAAAAATTTGGATGAATTGGAAATAGAGGCACTCTCCGAAAATGCAATCATTCTGATTCTGGAAAAAAATAATACATGTTGAATTTGGTTTTTATTTATTGTTGCCAGATAAACCCGGACACCTCAAAGGCTCTGGGTTTATTTTTTTAAAGATATATCCGCTTTTTTGAGTGATTGCCAAACCAAAAAAAGTTTTTGTTACTTTGTCTAAACTAATTTCGCTTCCTATATATGGAAATTCTTGGTATTGATATAGGCGGTTCGGGCATCAAAGGTGCCCTTGTAAACGCCGAAACTGGGGAAATGTTGACTGAACGTTTCCGAATTCCAACTCCAAAATCAAAAAAACCAAAAGACATGGCCAAAGTAGTGGCCGAAATCGTGGGGCATTTTAACTATGAAGGTCCCGTGGGGTGTGGATTCCCTTCAATAGTGAAAAATGGAGTTTGCAAATCTCCCGGTAACTTGGACCCCAGTTGGGTCGGCGTCAATATCGACGAATTGTTCACTGAATACACCGGTCACGAATTTACCGTCTTGAACGATGCCGATGCGGCTGGCTATGCCTCCATGAACTATGGCGTGGGAAAAGGCAAGAACGGATTGGTGGTCATGATTACCATTGGAACGGGATTGGGCAGTGGCGCTTTTTACAATGGCGTACTCATTCCCAATTTTGAACTGGGTCAAATTCCTTACAAAAAGTACAAGAAGATTGAAAAATGGGCCGCAGCCTCAGCCAAAGAACGCGAAGACCTCAGTTTTAAAAAATGGGGCAAGCGCTTCAACAAATTTTTGAAATTGGTGGAACTCATCGTTTGCCCGGACCTCATTATTGTAGGTGGGGGAACCTCAAAAAAGTGGGAAGAGTTCAGCCATCATATCAAAATTGAAACCGAGGTGGTCAAAGCGGAACTTATGAACCATGCGGGAATTATTGGAGCTGCCGTAGCATGTCTACGAGAACAGCACCATGGGCATTTGCATTAATACTTTTGATACAAGACCTCCATTGTTATTCTGAAGAGAGTGAAGAATCTCAAGAATCTGATCTCTACGTTCAATAAAAATGGATTCCGTGTTGAAACACAGAATGAAACAGACCTCTTTTTTACAATAAAAAAGCGAATGAAGATTCCCTCACTCGCTTTTCTAAACAACAAAGTCTTGTTTTGATTAAACCACTTTGTTTCTTTTTCTGTCCACCTCTTTTAGATAGATTTTTCTAATCCTCAAGTGGTTTGGCGTTACCTCTACGTATTCATCCTTTTGGATGTATTCCAAGGCTTCTTCCAATGAAAATTTGATTGCAGGAACAATCTTGGCCTTATCATCGGCCCCTGCAGAACGCACGTTTGACAATTTTTTTGTCTTGGTCACATTCACTGTCATATCATCTTGACGGGAGTTCTCACCGATGACCTGACCTTCGTAAATATCCTCTCCTGGATCGATAAAAAACTTACCTCTCTCCTGAAGCTTATCAATGGAATAAGGAATTGCGGTTCCATTTTCCATGGAAACCAAAGACCCGTTCAATCGCTGTGCGATATCCCCTTTCAATGGCTGATACTCAAAAAACCGGTGTGCCATAATGGCCTCACCTGCCGTGGCGGTCAACAATTGGTTTCTTAGACCAATGATTCCCCTGGAGGGAATAATAAATTCACAAACCATTCGGGAACCTCTTGCCTCCATACTGGTCATTTCCCCTTTACGGATGGATACCATTTCAACAGCCTTTCCAGATACTTCTTCCGGTAAATCAATAGTCAAATGCTCAACGGGTTCACATTTTACGCCATCAATCTCTCTAATGATCACCTGAGGCTGACCGATTTGGAGCTCGTAACCTTCTCTACGCATGGTTTCGATCAATACGGAAAGGTGCAATACCCCACGACCGAACACCAAAAATTTATCGGCACTATCGGTTTCTTGAACACGAAGCGCCAAGTTTTTCTCCAATTCCTTTTCCAAACGCTCTTTGATGTGACGGGAAGTAACAAACTTTCCATCCTTACCAAAAAACGGGCTATCATTAATGGTGAAAAGCATGCTCATCGTAGGCTCATCGATAGCGATGGTCTTCAGTTTTTCTGGATTTTCAATATCGGCAACGGTATCCCCGATCTCAAACCCTTCCATACCAACAATGGCACAAATATCTCCTGCCTCCACTTCCTCTACGCGCAAACGGCCCAAACCTTCAAAAGTGTAAAGTTCCTTGATTCGAGTTTTCACAACGGAACCATCTCTTTTTACCAGAGAAACCTGTTGTCCTTCTCGAAGTGTTCCTCTTTGCAATCTACCAATGGCAATTCGCCCAGTAAACGAAGAGTAATCCAATGAAGTGATCAACATTTGGGTGGTTCCTTCCTCAGGTTTGAATTCAGGAACATGCTCAATGACCATGTCCAATAACGGCTCTATATTCTCGGTCGGAGTTTTCCAGTCCTCGCCCATCCAGTTGTTCTTTGCAGAGCCGTAAACGGTTGGGAAATCAAGCTGCCATTCTTCCGCACCCAATTCAAACATCAAATCGAACACTTTTTCGTGTACTTCTTCCGGCGTACAGTTTTCCTTATCAACTTTGTTGATCACCACGCAAGGCTTCAAACCAAGATCAATCGCCTTTTGAAGCACAAAACGGGTCTGCGGCATAGGCCCTTCAAAGGCGTCCACCAACAACAAAACCCCGTCGGCCATGTTCAACACTCGTTCTACTTCCCCACCGAAATCGGCGTGACCAGGGGTATCTATAATATTGATTTTAGTGTCTTTGTAAACAACGGAAACGTTTTTGGAAACGATGGTAATTCCACGCTCCCTTTCCAGGTCGTTGTTATCCAATATCAGGTCGCCCTTGTTCTCGTTATCACGGAACAACTGGCAATGGTACATAATTTTATCAACCAAGGTAGTTTTACCGTGGTCTACGTGTGCAATGATTGCAATGTTTTTGATTTTGGACATAACCTAAATTTTAAGCCCGCAAAGATACTGCTATTTTTCACTTGTTGGCACACCTAAATGTTATTTTTATCTTATTGATTTAGTGGAAGTTCCAATCTTACAAACCAACACACCAACGCTTTTCGCTGATAATCCATCCAATACTCAGGTTTACCACAGGCTGAATGGTGCCTTTGAACGGCCCCACATAATAACCAGCGCCTGCATCAATGGAAAAGCTAAAGCCCGAATCATAACTGCGTTGAATGCCATAAACCAGACCGCCGTAACCGTGAATACCATCTACCAATCTCCCCTCGACCACACGACTTCCCGGAGAAAAAACTGCTCCAGATGGTGCAAAGTAGTTACCTGAATTCCCATAAATGGACCTTCTTCGTCTTTCTCGACCATTAAGATTGTGATAATATCTGTTTTGAACAGTAATAGCTGGAAAAAAATCAAAATCTTCCAGTGGCTGGGTACTGGCAGGCTCCAAAGCCACTTGGTAGGCCACTCGAATATCCAAAGTGCTGTTCACGCCAAGCGCCATTTCGTACTCGATACCAGGATTGACAGCATTGAGCTTAAACTGACGAACCTCGCAATTTGTCCCGTATTGGGCATGCACAAAAAATCCTGCGGACAAGAATGCCAAAAGTAGTAAGCGACGCATTGTAGGTTAATTTGGTAGTATTATAACCTCAACTTCGTTAAAATAGTATGTTTTGATGCCTATATTTAATCAAGATAAGGGTCCTTTTTCTTTCTTTTGGTCGCCACCCAGCCAAAGGCAAAGTTGATCAACGGCCCATAACCATCGGGTACACCATCCCCTTTATAATATCCTGCGCCAAGTTCTAGATTAAAATTGAAGCCTTTTTCATAGGTACGCTGAATACCATAGACCATTCCGTAAAATCCCAAATTAAAATCGTCTGGACCTTCCACATCCGTGGAAATCCGTAATTGTGAAAAGAAGATAGCTTGGGCGGCTGCAATATAGTTTCCTGAGTTGCCTGAGGTATTTTTGTCCAGTCTTTCCCTCCTATCAAAATTATGGTAATACCTATACCGGTTATTGGATGCCAAACCGAACACGTAGCCTTCCTCATAGGTCGCGGTGGCCAAACCCAAGTTTGTGGATATACTTTGGTTTTTAAAAAGGCCCAGCTCGTATGTAAATCCCGGGCTCAACAGGTTCAATTTAAACTGATGACGCTCCAAATGAGCCAAATCAAAGGCACCGCCCCGTTCCTGCCATTGTGCAGTGGAAATCACAGGCAACAGACCAAGGGCGAGCAAAACAATTTTATCCTTCATAGTTGATGGTTTAGTTTGATAAATCTAAAAAGGATACCATCGTTTAATACTATATTTGTGCAAACTTTAAGAAATGGACATTACCCAAATTCCACAGATAAAACACTCGGACAGCGACAACTTTTTCTTGTTGGCAGGCCCCTGCGCCATTGAAGGCGAGGATATGGCCATGCGTATTGCCGAGAAGGTTGTAGCCATTACGGACAAGCTGAACATTCCCTATGTGTTCAAAGGAAGTTTTAAAAAGGCGAACCGTAGCCGTATTGATTCCTTTACAGGGATTGGTGATGAAAAGGCCCTGAAAATCTTGAAAAAGGTTTCGGAAACTTTTGAAGTTCCGACGATCACCGACATTCATGAAATTTCCGATGCCACCATGGCGGCCGAATATGTGGATGTACTTCAGATTCCAGCCTTTTTGGTAAGACAGACCGACTTGGTCGTGGCCGCTGCCGAAACAGGCAAAGTCGTCAACTTGAAGAAAGGCCAGTTTATGAGCCCTGAAAGCATGCAGCATGCGGTAAAAAAAGTGACCGATTCAGGCAATGAACAAGTGTGGATTACCGATCGCGGAACCATGTTCGGATATCAGGATATGATCGTGGATTTTCGTGGTGTGCCCACCATGAAACAATATGCTCCCGTGGTGCTGGATGTTACGCACTCCCTTCAACAGCCCAACCAGTCTTCTGGAGTTACCGGCGGAAGACCTGCATTGATCGGTACCATGTCAAGGGCCGGAATCGCTGCAGGTGTGGACGGACTTTTTATGGAGACCCATTTTGACCCTGCCAATGCCAAAAGTGATGGCGCCAACATGCTGGATTTAAGTTTATTGGAGAAATTATTGACGGATTTAACTGCCATCCGAAAGACTATCAATTCACTATAGGCTTTTCAAGAACCTTAAATCTTATAAAAATAAATCACTGATTTAAAACAAGTTACATTCTATTTTTAGATTTATTTATAATTAGTCTAAATATTTTTTGTTTGATTGAGTGCAGGAATATACATTTGCACTTGAATCTTATTTAGACCAATTACAAATAACATGAAACACATATTACTCATTTTTGGTTTCGCTGCTTTTTTTACTTCTCAAGCACAAACAGGAAACCTAAAAGGAAAAGTAACCGATCAAAACAACGCTCCCCTATCCGATGTTAACGTAGCACTTTCCAATACAAGTTTGGGAGCTACATCCAATACCTCCGGAACTTATCAAATCAACAATTTGGCTCCTGGATCCTACACGCTTACCTTTTCTATGGTAGGGTATGGCACACAAACCAAATCCGTAACCGTATACGCCAACCAGACAACCAATGTACCCGTTGTTGCCCTTAACCCACAACAAGAACAATTGAACGAGGTTGTAGTTGAAGGACAGAACAATAAATATTTGGAAAGAGAACCTTCCACATCACTACGATTAAAGACCAATATTGCCGAATTGCCCCAGAATGTACAGGTAATCAGTGCCGACCTATTGCAAGACCAACAGGCAACTAGCATTATGGATGGTGTTATCCGTAATGTGAGCGGCGTGACCATGCTGGAGCACTGGGGGCATTTTGCCCGCATCAACATGCGCGGATTCCGTTTGCCCGCTTTTAGAAATGGCGTAAATGTTCAAGATACATGGGGTCCACTTTCTGAAGATATGAATACCGTTGAGCGTATTGAATTTGTAAAAGGCCCTGCAGGTTTTATGATGACCGCAGGTGAACCTGGAGGTTTTTATAACGTGGTAACCAAAAAACCAACGGAACAATTTATAGCCAACGCATCTTTTTCTGTAGGTAGCTTTGACTTTTATCGCGGTACCATTGATGTCAGCGGTAAACTGTCAGAAAATGGAAAATTATTGGGCCGATTCAACGCTATGTACCAAACCAGTGATAGCCACAGAGGAAATGAGGATGCTGCAAGATATGGTATAGCTCCTTCCCTAACCTATAAATTCTCCGATAAAACTTCGGTAACCGCAGAAATGAATCTACAACAAGCCGAATCGTATGTAGGTTCCGCTTATGTATTTGCACCTTCCAGCGCTGGCTACGCTAGCTTGGACAGAGATTTTAAATTCACCAACAACGACTATCCCGTAACGGATATTCAAGAAGTTACCTTCTTTTTGAACGCAAAGCACGAATTCTCCAAAAACTGGAGTGTGGAAGGTCAATTGGCCTATTTAAGATATGATCAAGTAGGAAATTCCACTTGGCTATTGGGCTTGGAAGAAAATGGAGATGCTACCCGTTATGTTTCCAAATGGGACGCCCTTTCGTTAGGTAAATTTGGACAGGTCTATATCTATGGTAAGTTCAACACCGCCAGTATTACCCATAAGGTTATGGGAGGTTTTGACTATAGTGAGAAAAAATATTGGGCGGACTGGTTTGAATCCTCTGTAGTGGATACCACAACACCATTTAATATTTACAACCCTGTATACGGTGACAGTCCCGAAACCAATTTTGACCGCTCCACTTCGGTACAGTATAGAAATGGTGGCACACCTTATGGTGCCAATACGGTAAGAGCATACTATGCCCAAGATGAGATAGGAATCTTGGACAACCACATAAGGGTTACCCTGGCCGGTAGATACACTAACCTTTATACCATCGGTAAGACAGAAACCGATAACGTCTTTACCCCAAGGGCTGGTCTAAGTGTAGACATATCCCCTCAATTTACCGCTTATGCTTTGTACGACCAATCCTTTTTGCCACAAAGCGGTATCAATAGCGTAGGTGAAATCTTGAACGACCCTGTGGATGCGAAGGATGTTGAAGGAGGGATAAAAGCTAATTTCTTTGATGGTAAGCTTACTACCACCTTGGGCGTCTATAAAATCCATAAAAACAAAATTCTTGTAGGCGACCCTGCTTACCCTAACGATAACTTCTCCGTGTATTCGGGCGAAATTGAATCCAAGGGTATCGAATTCGACGCACAAGGGCAGATTACCCCGGAATTGAACGTTATTCTGAACTATGCGAACACCAATGTAGAGGACCAATCCGGTTCCCTTGTGGCCGGGTTTGCCAAGCACGTATCCAACGGTTGGGTCAACTACAATTTTGCCAATACATCCGTACTACGTGGATTCGGTGCGTCATTAGGATACCAATATCAAGTAGACCGTTCTACTTGGGCATGGGCAGCGGACGATACATCGGACCT
Organism: Flagellimonas yonaguniensis; assembly: GCF_029193885.1. Classification (GTDB taxonomy): domain Bacteria; phylum Bacteroidota; class Bacteroidia; order Flavobacteriales; family Flavobacteriaceae; genus Flagellimonas; species Flagellimonas yonaguniensis. The sequence continues at coordinate 319,882 of NZ_JARFVB010000003.1, forward strand.
GCCAAACTACTTTAGAATGGATGGTGCACTATCCTGGAAAAATGACAAGTTCAGGGTACAGTTGAACATCAACAATATTTTGGACGAGTACTTGTATTCAGGAGCCAATTACGGCACCTACCTGTACTGGCAATCCGAACCTGGGATTAATGGCAGATTAACCGTAAGCTATTCCTTCTAAAAGATAGAACAATTCATCAATAAGGTCCTTGGACATACAAGGACCTTGAAAAGTAAATTACATGAAAAAAACAATATTATTTGTACTGTTCCTTTGTTTGAGTGCAATTACGGCCAACGCCCATTATTTGTGGATAGAGACCTACGGTACAGGAACCTTGGGCCAAGCACAGGAAATCCGTGTTCATTATGGAGAGTACACTTATGGTGTGATTGAAAAAGTGGATGGCGAAGCTTTCCCTTTGGTTTCCAAATTTACCCTTTGGGTAATTGCTCCCGATGGCACAAAGATCAAGTTAGGTACTGAAGCCAAGGAAGACCATTATTTGGCCAGCTTTACCCCATTACAAAATGGCGTGTACACCATTGCTTTGAACAACAATGAAATTGATGTGATTGATTATACCCAATACGATTTTGGGATTTTCAAGACACATTATCATTCCACCGCAAAAGTTCAGGTGGGAACCGATGGCGATACAAAAACAGTAAATCCTGATGGAATTGTGGTAAAGCAGTTGGAGAACGATGGAGAGGAAATCAAACTTCAAGTGTTGTACAAAGGTGAGCCCATCTCTAAAAACGAACTTAAGGTCTATGTTTCCGACCTATGGTCCAAAACCTTGTATACTGATGAAAATGGCGAGGTTTCCTTTGCCTTGCCATGGAACACCAAGTACATTGTTGAAACCACGACCAAGGAAGAAATTCCTGGCACCTACAACGGTGAGGATTATGAATTTATTTGGCATTGCGCCACCTATTGCATAAAACAATAAGTATGGCTACTGGAATTTCCCTCCTCGCTTTTATAGCTTTTTATCTGCTGTACTGTTCATCAAAAAAAATGACGACAATGGGGAATCTTGGTTTTGAGCAACCCATCGGTGCGCACAGAAAAGCTTCAAAATATGTCGGTTTGGCCCTAATGATTTTTTCATTGGGGCTTAGCTGCTTTTACTGGGGCATTGGCTCGGGTACGTTCACATTTTTCATCATTTTGATGACAGTTGCCAGTTTGGTAATTCTCTTGGCACCTTTACGCTTATTGAACTATCGCCTTTTGGGGATCCTTTTTCTATGTTCCATTCTTTTTGAAACCTTATTGTTTTAACCTATGCCAGCCAACAAAAAATATTTGACCCCATCGATCTCGCAACGATTTGCCAAAATAACCGCTGCCATTTTGGGTGGTCTCATCGTGACTGTGTTGTTCCATATGGCCTTGGCCAGTTGGTTCAACCATGTAGCGGTCATCATTACCAGCACATTTTCAGCATTTGTGCTTTGGGCCGTTTTGATGGTTGTTGCTTTTTTGGGCAAAAATGGCTGGAAAGTTTGGGGCATATACCTTTTGGCCAGTTCAGTGCTCTTTGTCATATTCTATTTTGGAAACCAAACCAACCCACTTGTTTAAACTATGGGAAATCGCATTTACAATATATTGTTCCATACACACACCGTAAGTGGCATAGTTATAAGCGTTGCCCTATACGTTATTTTCTTTACAGGATCTTTCTCTTTTTTCAGGGATGAAATCGCCAATTGGCAACGCGGACATTCCGTGAGTCAGGAAGATGCATTGCCAGGTAGCGTGGACAGGCACCTTAACGACCTTTCCAAAGAGTACGATTTGTATGGACGGGATGTGGAACTGAGGCATTATTACAATGAAAGAAGCATTTCCGTCAACTTGGGCGCTTCCAAAGATTCATTGGCATCGAAGGAGAGCAAAGCTCCCGTATTTTTCTATTTGGACCCGGAATCCAAAACCAAAACAACCGATTATGCAAGCAATTACCATTTAGGGGAATTCCTTTATCGCCTGCACTTTTTAGATCAAATCCCCTACCCCTATGGTAGGACCTTGGCGGGATTTGTGGCCTTCTTTTTCCTGTTTGCCATAATTACGGGAATCTTGGTGCATTGGAACAAGATAATTTCCAACTTTTACACCTTCAGGCCGTGGGCCAAACTCAAAACCATGTGGACGGATGCCCATACCGCACTTGGTGTGATTGGATTTCCATTTCAGTTTGTATATGCCGTAACCGGAGCCTTCTTCCTACTCAAAGGTATTTTGGTACTTCCTATGGTAATGGGGCTATACGATGGCGACCAAAATCAATTGTACGAAGATTTGGAGTACAACCACCCCGTTTACGAATTCCAGAATCAAAAAATGGACATCGCCATCAACTTGGACCAATATGTTTCGGATATGAAAGAAGAATGGGGCGATTTTAGAGTCACGGAAACTCACATTTTCAACTACGGCGACCAAAACATGCACGCCGCCATTAGCGGATATCTCGGTTACGATACCAAACTGAATGGTTTGGGCTACCGTATTTACAAAATTGCCGATGGCTCCATTGCACAAGAAAAAGTGCCGATTGCCCAAACCTCCTATTTGGACGGAGTGAAAAATATGATGTTCCGCCTTCATTTTGGCGATTACGCAGGTTATGGGTTACGAGTGGTTTCCTTTATCCTGGGATTGGTTTCCTGTTTTGTGATTCTGTCCGGAATCATGATTTGGCTCGTGGCACGTGACAAAAAAAACATTCCAGAAAAACGCCGAAAGTTCAACCAACAAGTGGCCAATTGGTATATGGCCACCTGCCTTACCATGTTGCCTGTTACCGCTTTGGAATTCATTATCGTAAAGTTTGCTCCCACAGTGAACATGGGCTTTCTATACCAAACGTATTTTTCGAGTTGGTTGGTGGCCACAGTGTTCTTCATCCTTAAAAAGGATATTACCTTTACCAATAAGTGGACTTTGATTACTGGTGGTATTTTGGGTTTGTTGGTTCCGATTGCCAACGGAATTGCAACAGGCAATTGGATGTGGGCAGCTTATCAAAATGGGTATCAGCACATCCTTTTGGTGGATTTGCTTTGGTTGATTTTGGGAATTGTGTCGCTCTGGATAGCTTTCTTTAAACTGAAGACAAAAAGGTCCGAACTGATTCCAACCAAAGGTTGATTATTGCCAAAAGCCCTTGTGGTTGACGGATTCCGCATCTTTGATGACCGCCACAAAAACTTCGGCATCAATATCATCCAGGGTATGATAACGGAGCGAACGCATTACTTTTCTGCCCTCGGTGATCATTTTGTCCAAATGAACGCTAAGGTGTGCCGAACTCCAAAAGCCAACATCCACGTAGCCTTTTTTTCGGGAAGCATTGAAGTAGCAGAAAGGTTTCCCGTTCAAATAATAAAATGGCAGTCGGTATTTATATTTCAGTTCCAAGTTGGGAACCGAAGTCTCCACCAAAACCTGCAATTGCAGCAATATGCTTTTAAAAGGTTCTTCTTGATTGATGATATAATCTTCAGCTGGGTTCATTACAACAGCTTATACATTATCTACGTTTGAATATCTTTTTGACCAACTTCATCAAAAGAAGCGCAACAAAACCAATGACCAACCCAAAAATAAAATCCTTGAGCAAGGTCGGCAGGCTTGGGAACAGATGATGGAAAAATTCAATGTTATGGTTAAAGATACCCCCAGATACCAAAAGCAACGCTAAGGTCCCCACAATGGACAATCCCTTGATTATTTTGGGAAGCGCGTTTACCAACACCATACCGACTTTGTCGGAGAAACTATCCGTTTCTTCATTGAGATTGATGAGTCGATAGCCATAATCGTCCATTCGAACAATCAGGGCAACAATGCCATATACCCCAACAGTGGCCAATAACGCCACTACGGATACTGTGACAATCTGAACGGTCAAGGGTTCATTGACCACGGTGCTCAACGCAATAATGACAATCTCAATGGAAAGGATAAAATCCGTGATGATGGCCTGTTTTATCTTTTGCTTTTCCAGCTCGGGCAACTCTTCTTCGGGAATATCCATAGGGTCTTCCGCATGACCTTCCCCATTCCTGTGAAAAATATATTCATATACCTTTTCGGCTCCTTCGTAGGCCAAATAGACACCACCCAAAATCAAAATAGCGGTTATGGCCACGGGCAGATAGGCACTCAACAGAAATGCAATGGGGAGAATGATCAACTTGTTCAAAAAAGAACCTTTGGTAATGGCCCAAAGCACGGGAATTTCCCTGCTGGACAAAAAACCCGTGGCCTTTTCGGCATTCACGGCCAAGTCATCACCTAAAATACCTGCTGTTTTTTTTGTTGCGACCTTGCTCATGGTAGCTACATCGTCCATCAATACGGAAATGTCGTCCAAAACAGCAAAAAAACCTGAAGCCATAGAAATCTTTTAAAGTTAGTGATCAAGTTGGAAGCAAAATAACTAAATCCAATCACAACAAACACGAAAAGCAACAAAATACAGGCTAAATTTCTAAACCCCTTCCATGGACATTAAGGTAGCTGCCCAAATAATTACCGAGGAGAAGAAAATTCCAATGGTATTTGCAGCAAAGGCTTCGCGTTTTTTCATTTTGAAGAGATAGGCGGCGATACTTCCTGCGTAGACCCCTGTACCCGGTAGAGGAATCATCACAAAGAGTACAATACCCAAAAAACCGAAACGCTGTATTTTTTTACCAGACCCTTTTTTGGCCCTTTGACCAACAAAAACAGCGGATTTTTTATAGAAACGCCATTTGATCAGATGACGGTTGATGTACTCCAAAAAGAACATCATCAACGGAAATACCAGCACGTTGGCTACAAAACACACAATAAACACCAAGTACTCGTTTACCCCTTGGTACATCCCATAAGGAATGCCAACTTTGGCCTCTCCAAATGGCGATAGGCTCCACAATGCCGCTATTATTAAATCAATGTGCAAAGTATCGAGGTTTTAAACCGGCAAACCTAGAAAGGAATTTGCATTCGGCAACCCTTTTCACACTTAAATATTTATTAATTGTGATTTTTGGTTTTGAAACACCCTTGGGGTCAACAGGTTAAATTTCAAGAAAAGTAAATCAAGCAACAGAGGAAAACGGGGATCCATTGATGGCCTGATCAAAATCCGGCAATATTTTACGGATGTATTCCTTGGGAGTCTTTTCCGAGATCGATACCCATTGTTTGTCGACATTGACATCAAAGTGAAAAGAGGAAAAGTCAGCATCCACATCCAATCGAGACAACAGGAATCGCATGATCCTTGGCCTGAGGCTGTATTCCAAATCGATACAGGCACGTTTCATTGCTGGATTGTCATCTCCAGAAAACATCCAATTGAACTTCACTTGCTTTCAAAAATTAGGACATACAATATACTAAAAAACAACACATTACCAACTTTTGAGTGCTGTTTTCAGTCCTAAAGTCACTCTTTTCCGTCCACATAGTCCTGAAGATAGGCGTAGCGTGGTGTCAATTTTCCATTTTGGGTCATACGGGCCCTTTCGAGTACACCGTCTTTATCGCTATCGAAAAAGGATGGAATCACATGCTTGGAAAATGCTTCGCCGAAACCAATGCTTGCATCCCTTGGCAATTCGCAAGGCAGGTTGTCCACGGCCATTACGGCAATGGCATTTTCAGCCTTAAAATCGGTCTCTGTTTCGGATTCGGGGTCGTAACCATAAATGGGCTCTGCAATGGTGGACGGACGAATGGTTGAAGCTACGGGGCCATCGATATCACAACTGATATCGGCCACTACTTTTATTTTAAAGTCAGGCTGTTTTGCATCATCCCGTGTGTACAGATAAGGAGCGCCGTCGCCATAAAAATGTCCTGCAATATAAAAGTCGGTTACCTTGGCAAACCTGAAAAAGTCGGATTTGTAATCTTCTGGATTCTCGAAAAAGTCAGCTTTGTTGCCCTTGTTCCCATCCTTTCGCTTGACATACTGGGACACATCAATTTGACAATATACGGGCTCGTTGAAGGCTTTGGACAAATATTCGTTGGGAGAAACGTGCCTCAACCCCATGGCATCGAGCATTTCCTTGGCGCCATTGCCCACTCTCCCTTTTCCTGTGAGCAGTATTTTAATGTTGGGCAGTTGTATTTTTTTAAGCTCGGCAATCAAAGCTTGTTGGTCCAAAAGAGATTCCGCTTTGGGCAATTGGTACAAATTGTACTTTAAACCATACGTCCTTAAACCATTGTAGGCCCCTACTATACCAGCGTAGCGACCAAAAGCCACCAATCTGCCCCCTTTGGCGTTGGTAATGACCTCATGATCGTACAGTTCGATATTTTTGTCCAGTATGGCTCGGAGCAATTCCCTGTTGTACGGTTGCTTTTTTATGGTGTGGGAAAAAAAGAAATACTTTTTATTGGGAATCAATGCATCAATGGGAACTTCCTTTACGCCCAAGAGTACTTCGCAGTCCTGTATATCAGAGACCACTTGTAGCCCATTATCGGAGTATTCTTTATCAGAAAAAACCCGAATAGGAGACGATTCCACTAAAATTTCGGCTTTTGGAAATTTGGATAGGACATTTTGACATTCCTCTGGTGATAGTACCACCCTGCGATCGGGCGGATTTTTGCGTTCCCTGATGATTCCGAACTTCATAGATTATTTTGGTATAATTGTTGACCAAAATAAGAGTAATAGGCAGGGTAAGCAAACTTTTTATTGTTTGATGGATATGCGTTACCTTTGCCGACCGCGTTAGGGATAGAGGCAGGTACCGTGTACGGCCGATAGCCCGACCGAGATATTGCGAAGCAATATTTTGGTAACGCCCACACTTTGACTGCACTCGGTGCAGGCCAAGTTCTTTGATAAAAAAATGAGAATGCGTTTAGGCCCTTCGACTTCGCTCAGGGCATAATTCAATCGCGCAAATTAGAAATTTGCTATCTCATTACGGGGCCGACCGGTTTTGACAGCAAGACCAATGGCGATGTAAGCATGTCGAGCGCTGGGATATAGCTCGTTAATCTCATATTTCACACTTTTAATTGGCGAAAATAATTACGCTCTTGCCGCATAATCTGAATTATAGTAGGATTTGCCTCGTTCCTACAAGGTAGGGAAGCGAGATGTTCCTGAATAGCCCTTGTTGACGGCGATTCGTTTAGGAGCACCAAAAAAGTCAACACAAGGGTGTCCGCTCGCTTTGGCGACACCTCTAAAACCTTAAGAAGATAAGTGTATGTTAGGCAGTATCTGGTCAGGCATACATCGAAAATCAAGCAGATACTAAGCATGTAGAAAGCATGGTTATTGCTTGTTTGGACGAGGGTTCGAATCCCTCCGGCTCCACTAAATCACTATCAAAACAACACATTAAACCTGTAAATTACTTATTTACAGGTTTTTTTATTTTATTTAGTTTCATTTAAACTCAATTAAAATCAGTTTTAAAGGCACCAAATCGATACCTATTTTAAAAATCAAAAATAGGTATCGATTTCTCTGTAATTTATTCTTTTTTAACGTTTTATAAAACTCTAATAAGTTATTTTTTATACCTTTATTGACATAAATCGATACCCAAAATATGTCAAATTCCTTCGCCGTCTTATTTTACCCTAAGGACAAACGCCTCGACAAGAACGGAAAGGCCGGACTATACCTAAGATTAACGGTAAATGGCCAACGCTCTGTAATTAGTCTTCATCGAAAAATTGACCCTGAAAAATGGGATTCTAGAATGAACAAATTGAAAGGAAAGGGAGTTGAAGCCGAAGAATTGAATCGATTTATGGCCACCGTACGCCATAAGATCAATAAGATTCACCACGAATTGGTAGAAGAAGGAGAGTTTTTCACCGTACACGATGTAAAGGATAAGTTTTTAGGCAACGACAAAAGGGTTAAGATGCTGTTAGAACTCTTCGATGAACATAACCGGCAAATGAAGAAGCTGATTGATATTGAATTCGCCCTAGGCACCTATAAAAGATACCACACCACAAGGAACCATGTAGCTGAGTTTGTTAAGTCTGAATTCAAAAAATCAGATATCCCGGTCCGAGATGTGGATTTAAAATTCATTAAAGGATTTGAATACTTTTTGAAAACAGCCAAAGAGTGCAACCACAACTCGGCTTTGAAATACATCAACAATTTCAAAAAGATTATCCGCATGGCAGTTGCCCATGAATGGGTAAGCAAAGATCCTTTCTACAATTATAAGGTACAGTTCAAAACAGTGGAAAGGGAATTCTTGTCCAAGGAAGAACTACAAGCCTTAGTAGACAAGAAAATTAGTGGAGAACGTCTAAATGTAGTCCGGGATATGTTTGTATTCTGCTGTTATACCGGCCTCTCTTATATTGATATTCAGAAACTACATCCAGACAACATCGTAACCCATATTGATGGAAGTCTATGGATAAAGTCCAAACGGACAAAGACCAAATCCAGATTGGGTATTCCCCTACTCCCGACAGCATTAGCAATAATAGAAAAGTACCAAAGCCACCCTAAAGTTGTCAATGGAGATTGTGTATTGCCTGTTTTAAGCAACCAGAAATCCAATGCTTATTTAAAGGAAATTGCAGATCTCTGCGGGATTAAAAAGAATTTGACCACCCATTTAGCGCGACACACTTTTGCAACTACCGTCACACTTTCCAATGGAGTTCCCATAGAAACCGTGGGGCAAATGCTGGGACATAAAAACCTTCGTACTACTCAACATTACGCCAAGATCATTGATAGGAAGGTGAGCGAGGATATGGCCGCATTGAAAGACATTTTAGGAAATCAAAGTACGGCTAAAATTGAAAAGATGTAGATTCTGATTATCATTGAGGCGATTCTTACCTTAAGGAAATTGCAACGGCATACAAGATCAAAAAGACATTGACCACGCATTTGGCCAGACGTACTTTCGCAACCACCGTAACCCTTTCCAGTGGGGTACCCATAGAATCGGTGAGCAAAATTCCTGGCCATAACTATTTGAAGACGACCCAAATCTATACCAAAGTATTGGACAGTAAAATTTCGGATGATATGGAAAAATTGAAAAATGACCCTAGCTTATTGGAATTGGCTAAATCAATATGAATTTAACTATGTCCTCAGATGGGTAAGTTTACATTCTTTAATGACGCCCAACGGTTTGTCTATGCGCTGTGTCCTCCCGAAGGGCATTGCGAATAGGTTTTATTGTATTCCGTTTGTTTATTTTTTGTTTCGCGACTAATCCAACACATTTTATTTTGATAAATTTTACTTCTTATCAAAAAATGAATAGTATGAATATCAATTAGATTTCCTCATCAATAGTTTCATCAATTTTATCTAAGTAAGTTTGAAGGTTGATCGCTGGAACCGTACCAATAGCTTGTTGTAAGTATCTAGTCAGTTGCATAAAGAACGTTACTAACGAATTTTCCTCTTTGCTAAAACGTAATTCACGGAACTTTCTATTCTCATAGAATTCGAGATATTTATCCTGACCAGTTTCTTTTATTTCTTCTGAAGGTTCATAATCAACAAAGAAAGCCCCATAGTCCGCTATACAACCAATATCAATACTTTTAAGCCCTTTTTGTGCCTTGAGATGACCTTCTATCGTCCTATTATTTTTGTGCGTGTAAGAATTAGCGCTGCACAAAATTCCTCCAATAATTTTTGTCAATGGTCTTGGGTCAAACTTTCGTCCCGAATTAATCATGTTGGTGCTTGTCCTTAGTAACCTTCTTACACTTTCAATTTTTTCCCCTGCATATTCAATATTTGACTTGCCATCTGAACTATCTCCAATATCAGGTTTTACTTCAAAAACTGCATAAACCCCCTCGGCCGGTATATAGTGAAAACCATTTTGCGAAAAAATAAATGGAGTAAACCAATTATCGTAGATAACCACATCAATTTGATGACTTGTATTTCCTTCGTGATCAATAACAATTGCCTTGTCCACACTATATCTGTTGGGCAAGTATTTCCTTAACCATTCTATCCATGCATTTTCAAGAGAGTCCCCCTTGGAACCAGGGTGTGTGATAAAATCACGGTTTGTATTTAACGTTGCATTCATTTGGGTTTGAAGCCCAGTAAAAAGAGACTTGATATCAATTCGTTTCATTTAAATTTCCTTTTAAAAGTATTAGTATCTTATGCACGTAATCGTGTCCAGGTTTAATTATTTCGTTCCACTTTTCATTGTGGCATTTCTTGAATTTCAATCCGCTACCACAAGGGCATTTGTGATTTCTTTCAGGCCATTTAGAGCGGGCAATCATTTCCAGCTCCTCAATAATTTTCGTGCGATCATCCAGACCAAGTTTTACTTCATAGTATTCCCATATTCCTTCATATCCATGTGCATATTCTCCATCAGGGTAAAATCCCTTTCTTTCACGGTAGGTTTCACGGGCCAAGTGCGGAACCAGTACTTTGTCCAGAAAGAATTTGAACGATATTCCGTTCTTGGAAACTACACGTTCTTCTGGAAGGACGGCTAGGCATAATGTATTGTCATGGTTGACGTGTCTGTCGGCAATCCTTGGAATTTTATTACTCGTTTCGATTACGCTTGGGAAACATCTTGGGAACGATTCTGGGAATTTAATCAACACCTCATACCGATCAATTTCTCCTTTTTCAGGATGGATCAATGGAATCTTACCCCTAACGCGTACGTATCCATCTTCCGTCACCCGTTGTAAATACGGGTATGATTTTAGGGCAGCATCAATATCTTTAATGACTCTACTCATTTAGAAATGACACCATGGTTTTTGAATTATTCCCGATCTAGCAATGTCCAAGGCAGCATCAGTTCTTTCCTCTTCATCTTCTTCAAAAAACTCATCATTCACAGGAAAGTAGGACTTGAGATTGTCACCAGATGATTCAATCATTTCGAGCATCTGTTTGATATCCCGCTGTAAGTCTTCCTTTTCTGAATCTGTCATTGTATTGGACACCACGTTGTTTGAGTTTGCAGGATCCTCCAGACGGATGGTTTGTATATTATCTCTGATATATTCCAATACCATTTCAAGCTTTTCCCAAATATCACTAGGGACGTCAGAACACTTTTCAAAAGCCTTAATTGTAATAAGTTCTACAAAGAATGATTTTACTCTTTTCTTGTTCTTATTTGATTTCCAAACCTTCAACAGTCTGATGATTTCTCTTTCGGAACTCTTGCCTTTTACAAGATCAATGTGCTTTTGGATATTGGTTTGGGTGGTACTCGCAGGTTCCAACAATTTTGGACGCACATATAAATTCAGTCTGTGGGTGTCCAAATAATCTTCGGCACTCAATTCTCTTCCTGGAACAATGTCCATTTGAATCTCGTCACCATCAATGAAGAATGTAATACCTGTTGATACTCGTTGCTTTCGCGTGGCATACGCCACCAAATCATCATCTTCAAATTCTTCATTGAAAAAATCAAAGACGGCATCTGCCATTTCTTCCAATGTATCAAAGGCATTGCGTTTAAATGGCTGACATATATCTAAGTCGAATTTGGTATTAATTGCATCATGCTTTGCGTATGATCCGGAGTTAATCGCTCTTGTCACAATTTGATCCTTAAACTTCTCAGCTAACGCGTCTTTTACAATTTCTCTCTTCTCAATGTAATTCTCCATCAGATCAGATACATGTTTCATCTTGTAACTTTCCAGCACTTGCTGGAGGTAGTTGTTTTTGTTTAAACTCATCTTTTTTACTTTTTTTTTGACTTAATTTTAATACTTATCTCTATTTTGGTATTAACCGAACATTTTCACTATTCCGGAAAACAAAGTGGATTTTATTAGAAAAAGACAAATACAGGTCGAATTAGATAAGATCTCAGAACAAGAGTGGGAAGAGATATGTAATCGATGTAAATCTTTTCTTAAAAAAAAGTTGTTCAATAAAACCAGCTTTGGAGCTCATTCAGAAAAAGAGCTTGGTGTACCCGCAATTGATTATTACTTTGAAGAGGCTGTATCAAAAATATTTGCTTTTGAATGGGAGTGGCAGTTTGAGAAGTACACGATTGTCCAACAAGTAATGAGAATTGCAGGTAGCTTGATATCAAAAAAGGTTGACAAGTATAGACGAAAAGCAGAAAACGGATTAGTTGAAACAGAATATAACGATGACATGGCTTATGATTTATTTGATGAGGTTTATGACGCCGGTATTGACGAACTCTTAGACTGCATTGAGAGAATAGTGAAAGAAGGGGATGAGTTTCTGCAGATGCATTGGGAATCTATAAAGGAAGGATTAAAGTCCAGCCAAATTGCGGAAATTATTGAAAAGCCGGTTAATTATGTATACAGGCAGAACGAAAAACTGATCTATCACGCTAAGACCAAATGCTTGACTAATCATGACATATAGACATGGAAGGTAAGAAGATACTAAATGTTATATCCTCTCTGGAGGTTGAAGCAGCACAAAAAATGCCCGTTAGTGAATTGGAGACATTTGATAATGTTAGAAGCATCATGTTTATAAGACGACAAAAGTTCCAGCAGAAGGTTCAGTTGAATAGAGAGAAGTACGCTATTCTCCTCAATAGCGTTAGTGATGCAGCTAAGGAAAAGATAGAAGCGTTAAAGAATCTTTCAACTGAAGCTCTTTTGACATTGATAAAGCAAAGAGATGTAAATTTTCAGTTCAGGAATCTTGAAAAACTTGATGAAAATCAACTGCGAGAGATACTAGAAGATCTTTATATGTTGGATGAGCTGAATGATGAAGAATAACCCTAGGAAATTAGCGCTGGAAATATTGACTAACTTTGGAATTGATAACCCAAGGGATGTAACCATTGAAGATGTAATCTACGCACTTAATATTCCATTGAAGTATTCAAAACTTACGAATTGTGATGGAAGAATTATCCATGGTGAGGGAAAGTCATTAATTGTCATAAATGACAGTATTGATTTTGAGACAAGACGTAACTTTACTTTAGCCCATGAGCTCGGACATTACCTTATGCACAGAAATGATCTTATACAACATGTGGATGATTCGGCTTCATTAGCTTGGTTTGATACTAAAAACAAAACAAAGATTTCCCAACAGGAAATAGAAGCTAATACTTTTGCAGCAGAAATTTTGCTCCCCACTCATTTGTTTACAGAAGAGGTATATAAGCAACCATTTGACCCTAATTTAATTCGAAGCATATCTGATAAATACAACGTTAGTCGATCCTCCATAATATACAGATTTGTTGAAATGGGTAATCATCCAATCTGCGTATTTTACACAAAGGATAACAAAGTGAGTTATTGGAAAAGGTCAAAGGATTTCAATTTCAAAATAAAAGAGTGCACCAGAATTCCCCCTCCTCATGATTCAGTTGCAGCGGAATTTTTTGATGATGGCACAATATATCCGTTAAATGAATCAAAACAGGAAATATCAAAGTCGACGTGGTTGGAGGTTAAAGAGGAATATGCGGATGATACTTTTTATGAGTATTGTCTAGTTCATTCCGGAACCAATCTAACTATAAGTGTTATTTGGGAGGATTAAAATATCAAAACTAATACTCAAGAAATTTGCGATTTAAAGGTTTCCAATTTTGGTTTTTTGGTGGTAATGACATACAACCCGTTTATATACCTAACTTTATTCAGCGTATACCGCCAATTTGGTCGGCTATGCACAAGTTTTTCAGTAAAATGAAAAAGCATAGCTTTTTTGTTCAATAAAGTTTGGAGGTGTTTCTAAATGCAATAATTTTCTAAAAAATCAGGAAGTGCCAAAAGATATAATCGTTATTTTTTATAATATTGATTGCGATTATTGACCTTAATTACTTCTAAACTGCCTTCGTCTACCAGCCGCCTTAGAATTGCTGAAACATTTGATGAAGATGATACTACACCAAAATCTTCTTTTAATTTGATAACGACTTCACTGTTATATCTTGGTTTTTTAAAAAAACCTTGATTTATGGATTCAATAATCCTTGATGTTAATCTTGTTTTTTCCTTTCTTGTTGAAGAAAGGCCAAATCTGGGCTTAGATCCAACATTAAAATCAAGAACATCTTTAGGTTGAATGTTGATTGCTAGACATATTTCAATAAAATAAGACAAAGAAGTTTCTTCCCCAGATTCTACATCCGAAATTTTTTTATAAGTAAATCCGGTCATTTCAACAACATCTTCAATTTGGAGTTTTTCTTTCTCCCTTTGCTTTTTTAACCGTTTACCTATTGCTTTTAGTGCACTTGTCTTCTTATATCTAGACATAAGTCAAAGTGAGCAATAGAATCAGAGACAAAAAATTACATATAATATAATTTTGTCTTTTAATTCCAATTGTTTATGTTTGGAGTTAGAAATATATTTGCGATACTTCGTGTAAAACATTTGAAGCAATCGCTTTGAATCTCTCGCTAGAAAACTGGTAATTTTTGCACTAGAGATGATAAGCAGATTGGCTCACGACCCGGGCGTGAGCTCTTCTTATCAGTGCAAGGTATACCAGTACCGCTAGCGGGTAAGTTGAGTTTTCACGCCCAACTTTTTCTTAGCGTTTGATTTCTTTTGCTTTTCGAGGCATCGTCCAACCAATGGTTTATGGGAAACAAAGGGCTTGTTTTTTTTATAGAGCATTTATCATCGGTCAGTTCCAGTTCTAGAGCGGGCCTGACCCTATTTGATATTCTCTTTAAGAAAAAGCCCAAGAATCCCATTTGATCCATTCATGACTATAGTTATGGGATACACGAAACACTTTTCCGGTTCACGATATCCTTTGTCCCATAGCTTACCACATCCATTTTAAGGGCAACCGGCCCTAATACAATATCATAGTCATTTTCCATTTAGGAATCCGATTTCCAAGAGCCTATGCTACTTGGACAGGGTAGCCTATGTCCGAACCTTAATGCCCTTCAGGAAGTTACGGCTTTATCCTGACTTTTTGGACAGTGTGGCTAAAAACCTATGGGCCTAAGTATTGCCCATAGGAAAAAGCAATATCTAACTCACGCTTTAATCAAAAGAACTCAAAACAATGAAGAACTCATCAATACATCTAAACAGGACCAAACTGTTCCTGTTCCTATATCTCCTCTTAGCTCCCCTACTCCACCAAAAACTAGTAGCTGGAGGAACCTTTGACCTACCACAAAATGCCATTTCTGGTACCATTATCGATATGAATGGGTCGCCATTAGCTGGTGTTAACATAAGGGTACCATCCACCAACCGAGGAACCATTTCCGATATGGACGGCACCTATAGCATTCAAGCTGGCCCCAATGACCTATTGGTCTTTTCCATAATAGGCTTTAGGACCTTGGAAGTCCCCATCGATGGAAGAAATACCATCAATGTCCAAATGGAAGAGGATGTCACCCAGTTGGGCGAAGTGGTCCTCAATGCTGGCTATTATACCGTTTCCGAAAAGGAACGGACAGGAAGTATCGCCATCATCAAATCAGAAATCATGGTAAAACAGCCTGTGGCCAATCCACTGGCGGCCATGCAGGGACATCTATCGGGCGTCAACATTGTCCAGACCACAGGGGTGCCCGGAAGTGGCTTTTCGGTAGAGGTCCGCGGCCGCAACTTCCTTAACGGAGTTACCGACCCCCTCTACATCGTGGACGGCGTACCTTACGGTTCCCAGTCATTGGCGGCCCCTCGTGTCTCCACGGAAATCATCGGGAACATCAGTCCCCTGAACGCCATCAACCCCAATGATATCGAGAGCATTGAGGTATTGAAGGATGCTGATGCCACCGCCATCTACGGTTCGCGTGGGGCGAATGGAGTGGTATTGATTACCACCAAAAAAGGAAAGGCAGGCAAAACCCGCTTTGATGCCCATTTGAGCACCACATTGAGCGGGGTTTCCAATTTGCTGGACTTGATGAACAGCCAACAATATTTGGAAATCCGTAGGGAAGGCATTGACAATGATGGGCTTACCCCGCTATTGGAAAATCCCGCCCTTGACGGGTTCTGGCCCGATATTACGGTATGGGACAACAATCGTTATACGGATTGGCAAAAGGAATTGATCGGGGGTACCGCCTATCGCCAGAACGCACAGCTTTCCGTTTCCGGGGGCAATGAGCTGACCCAATTCTTGGTCAGTGGCGGTTATTTAAAGGAGACCACGGTATTTCCCGGGGATGCCAATTACAGAAAGGCGAGTTTGAACAGTAATCTGTCCCACCGATCCAACAATGGGAAGTTCAAAATCAACTTTTCGACCAGTTACACCCGAGAGGACAACCAGTTGCCTGGAGCAGACTTTACCCAGCAAGCCTATTCCTTGGAGCCCAATGCCCCTGCCCTGTTCGATGAGGAGGGCAACCTGAACTGGGAGAACAATACTTGGGACAATCCCTTGGCCGCATTGGAGGAGGAATTTGTAGCTGCTACGAATACCATTATCTCCAATGCAACTTTATCTTATGCCATAGCGCCCAATTTGGAACTAAAGTCCAGTTTGGGCTTTACCCGCTATCGATTGGACTCCTATGCCACCAATCCCAACACGGCCAGAAACCCAGGTCTGGGACTCACACCCCAAAACTTCTCCAACCTGACCACCAATGCCTCAGAGCGGGAATCATGGATTGTGGAGCCACAACTCAACTGGAAGAAGAAATGGGACAGACTTTCGCTGGATATACTGGTAGGTACCACCTTCCAACAAGAAAGTTCCAGTCAATTGGTACTTAGGGGCAGGGGGTTTCCCAACAATGGATTGATCAAGAATTTGGCCGCTGCCCAGTCCTTGGAAATCTTTTCCACCTCCGATGCCGATTATCGCTACAGTGCGCTCTTCGGTCGCATCAACCTAAAGCTGTATGACCGATATATCCTGAACCTTACGGGCCGTCGCGACGGGTCATCCCGCTTCGGTCCGGGAAGGCAGTTCGGAAACTTTGGTGCCGTGGGCCTTGCCTGGATCTTTTCAAGGGAAGCCCTCTTTAAGGAAAGCTCCTTTTTGAGCCATGGAAAGCTTCGGGGCAGTTATGGCATCACGGGAAGTGACAATATTGGGGACTATCGTTATTTGGACACCTACAATGTCTCCGGGGAATCCTACGCAGGCACTACCCTTTTGGAACCCTCAGGCATATTTAATCCACAGTTTGGCTGGGAAGCCAATCGAAAATTGGAAGCCGCCCTGGAACTTGGTTTTTTCAACGACCGGGTTTTCCTCAACACCTCTTGGTACCGAAACCGTTCCTCCAATCAGTTGGTGGGGATTCCCTTGGCGGCCACCACTGGCTTTTCCCAATTAACGGGCAATTTTGATGCTGTGGTCGAGAACACAGGACTTGAAGTGGACCTGCGAACGGTCAATATCCGTTCCAAAAGGTTTGAATGGTCCACGACCCTCAATTTGACCGTTCCCAAAAATAAGTTGGTCGAGTTCGACAACCTTGAATCATCCACTTTTGCCAATCGGTATGTTATTGGAGAGCCCTTGACCATCGTAAAACTCTACAATGCCCTAGGTGTCAATCCAGAAACGGGCATCTATGAATTTGAGGACTATGATGGAGATGGGGAGGTCAGCAATCCGGGCGACTTGGAATGGATTGAAGATCTGGCCCCAAAATGGTATGGAGGTATGGGTAACACTTTCAGTTTGGGCAACCTGAGCTTGGATGTGTTCTTCCAGTTCAAAAAGCAAAGGGCCTATAATGCGGTTCGTTTTGATGCCACTCCCGGGTTCAAGGGCAATATCCCAGTTGCCTTATTGGACAGATGGCAACAGCCCGGGGATATCGCGACCTATCAGCGTTCTTCCAGTGGTTTCACAACGGTCGAGGATCTGGGTGCCCGCCAGCAAAGTAGCAATGCCGCGGTCTCCGATGCCTCCTTTCTCCGTCTCAGAAACATTGCGCTGAACTACAAACTACCCACCATGGAGAATGGGTTGGATATCAATGTATACCTGCAGGGGCAAAACCTATGGACCTTGACCAATTACTACGGGCCAGATCCAGAACAACCCTCAAGCACGCGCTTGCCCCCGCTAAGACAACTCACTTTAGGCCTACAAATCAGTTTTTAATCAAATCCTTTCAAGATGAAAAAAATAGATAAAACAACATATCATAAAAGGACAACGATAAAGTCCCTTATCAAAGACACTATTTTCTTTAGACCCTATCACATCCTTATCCTGCAATGCATGTTGCTTTCGGGATGCACTGATTTTGTGGAAGTAGATCCGCCACAGAACATTCTCATAGCCGAGACTGTATTTGAGGACTCTGCCACGGTGGAATCCGCAATGGCCAATCTGTACTTTAACATGAGGGAGCAGGGCATGGTATCGGGAAACTTTGGCCTGACCCCTACCCTTGGCATTTATACCGATGAACTGGACTATTATGGATTCAATGTGGATCTGGCCCAATTCTACAATCACAATATCATTGCCACCAACAATCGAGTGGAGCTTTGGTGGAACCAGGCCTATAACCTGATTTACGGCGCCAATGCCATCATTGAAGGCGAGGAGTCATCCAAAGCCTTGAGCAATTCCGAAAGAAACAGGTTCAAGGGAGAGGCCCTTTTCATTCGCTCCTACATGCACAGTCAATTGGTTGGGCTATTTGGGGACGTGCCCTATATCCAGACCACGGATTATCAAGAGAACAATAGGGTTTCGCGATTGCCTGAATCTGCGGTGTACGACCATATCATTATGGACTTGGAAGAAGCCGTTGGGCTCTTGGAAGGCCAAGAACCTGTTACGTCCAACAAGGTCATTCCGGATGCCTATACGGCCAAGGCGCTATTGGCCAGAATGCATTTGTACGTCGGGGATTGGGCACAGGCTGTATCCTATGCAACGGATCTCATACAGAACTTTCAATTGGAAACGGATCTGGACCGTGTATTCTTAAAAGCGTCATCAGAAACCATTTGGCAGCTACAGGCCGATGATCAATTTCCCATCAATACAAGTGAAGGAGGCACATTGACCATTGAGTTGGTGCCGGGTCAGACCTATGCCCTTACAGAACAGCTGTTGTCGTCTTTTGAAGAAAATGACCTTAGGTATGAGGAATGGACCGAACCCATCTCGGATACGGACAACACCATTACCTTCTACTACCCCCATAAATACAAGGCCGATTACAATGAAACGGAATCCTTGGAATATTCCATTTTGTTCCGAGTGGCCGAACAGTATTTGATCCGGGCAGAAGCAAGGGCCCGTCTGGGAGATCTCATTGGGGCCGCCAACGATCTCAATCGTATCAGGGAGCGGGCAGGTCTTGCTGCCACGCAAGCGAACACCCAGACTGAACTGTTGGAAGCTATCCTAAAAGAACGGCAGCTGGAACTATTTACAGAACAGGGACATCGTTGGTTCGACCTTAAACGCACCGGAAATGCGGGAACCCTATTGGGAGCCATCAAGCCCAATTGGAATGAAACGAATCTAGTACTACCCATACCAGAATCCCAATTGGAACTCAATCCAAATCTACTGCCGCAAAATGCAGGCTATTAAAACAAAAAACACCAATAACAGGACCTTGTCTTCCAACACGGTCCTGTTCAATGGTCAATTCAATAGTAAAACATAATGTAGGATGAAACATATCAAGTTACCCCTTATGCTGTTATTCCTATTCTTTGGGCAGTTTGAGGCTTCCCCGATTAATTTGGAAATCAAAACAAACCTAGATAGTGATCACAGCCCTGTTTTTTTTACCACGGAAATCGTAGGGGAGCAATTATTCCTCAATATTCCCGATAATCTATTGGACCAACCCATACTGTTCAACTGCAATAAAGGAAGGTCCTACAGCTATATGCAAATAGCATGGACCCGTCATAGGGATAATATCATATTAAAGTCACTTAGTGTTCCATCTACTTCAGGGGTTATTTTGCCCGTGGTAACGGACAGGACCTTGATGGACAATGTACTGGCTATTTTTCCCTTGGAACAGCAACAAAGTGAATCCAAGGGATACCGCATCGATATCACCGATTTAATCTTGAACAAGATTGTCGAATGGCCCCAAAATCTTGGCGTATCCTTTGGCCCCTCCATTCCTGATATCTCATTTGTAGAGGATAGCAAAGACCGTGACAACGAGGTAATCATCAAAGTTCGAAGAGGAATGGTCTCTAAAAAAGAAAAGGTATCCTTTCCCATGTATTTTGGCTTTTCAGCGTTGCCCGAACCCATGAAATCAAGAACGCATGATTATCGAATGGGTTACTTCAATGAGGATTACATGGGCATCCCTCAAGGCATCCACGTTAGGGGGACCCATAATAGCAAGGCCAATATCATCAGGTGGCGACTGAATAAAAAATATAGAGACAAAAACCTCAGTGTCCCCATCAAACCCATTACCTTTTTGTTGTCTCCTGAAATTCCTAAAAAATGGCGCCCCTATGTAAAAGCGGGAATCGAGGAATGGTTGCCTGCATTTGAGACTGCAGGCTTCAATGATGCTATACGGGTGATAGAAACCGATAGTTTAAGTGAATGGGATAAATACAGTGTTAATACCAATATAGTTTATTGGGGACAGGAGCGATATTTCAGGAACCCTGATGGAGAAGAGTACGGTGGTACTGTACGATGGGTAATAGATGACCGAACAGGCGAGATTTTAAAAGGGGATGTTTTTTTGAACGCTTCCCGAGAGACCCTGGAGGAAAGGTATTTTATTCGGGCAGCTCCCTTGGATAAAAGGGCTCGAAGCTTTCCCTTCCCTGATGAATTGACCGGACGGTTGTTCCAAGCACTGACAGCCCATGAAACAGGACACGCCCTAGGTCTTAAAGATGGGAATTATGGAGAGTACAGTTATAGTGTCGATCAAGTAACTGATCCGAACTGGTTGACCACTATGGGCCATACCCCAAGTGTCATGAACTATACCAGGCACAATAGTATTCCACAACCCAAGGACAATATCCCTCCGAACTTATTGATTCCCAAGGTCGGTCCTGCAGATCATTATTCCATAACATGGGGTTATCGGGAGTTTCCATCAGGTACTACCAAAGAGGAAGAATCTCAACTTTTGGAGGCAATGATTCGTTCACAGGATTCGATTCCTTGGTATCGTTATAATGACTCACAGTTTGAGGTCATTGGCCCCGCCAGAACAGATGAAGTGGTCGAGACCCACGATCCCGTGCGCAGTACCTCCATGGCTCTGCGGAATGTGGAGCGCGCCATCACCATGATACACAGTGCCACCTTGAATGAAAAAGGCAACGCAAGATTGTTCCGTCTGTACAACAAATCCGTTGTTTTATGGTACGATCATATGAAGCATGTTGCCTCGGTCATCGGTGGCTATGACTTGCAATATAAATCCTTGGGGCAGCCTGGAAATATGTTCGACCCCATTGCATGGAGCAAGCAGGAAAAAGCCATTGATTTTTTGATTCAAAATGCATTCCAACCACCAAAGTGGTTGACCGATCCCGATTTTATGGTAAAGGTGAGGTATACCACCTTTCCTGATAAGGTCTCAGAATACCAAATCAAGTTAATGACCGAATTATTGCTGGCCCCAAGGCTCAAACGATTGGAATATATGCAAGGGCTGATGGGCAACAATCTATTGGAGCAGTTTCTGGTAAAAGTACAGGAAGGCCTATTCACAAATCTGGACAACGAAAAGGACCTCTCCCCACGGATGCAGGAACTCCAAATGGCCTATATTGAAAGATTGGGTGCCATTCTAAATATCGAAACTTCGGTCTATAATTCAGATGCACAGCTGATAGACTATACCGATTATGCAAAAGGACTATTGTCA
This sequence comes from Flagellimonas yonaguniensis, assembly GCF_029193885.1. Lineage (GTDB taxonomy): Bacteria > Bacteroidota > Bacteroidia > Flavobacteriales > Flavobacteriaceae > Flagellimonas > Flagellimonas yonaguniensis. Next base: position 341,707 of record NZ_JARFVB010000003.1, read on the forward strand.
GAGCGATTGTTGGAACTAAAAACCAAATTGGAAAAGAAAGTAAACAAAGGACGGCGAACACAAGTGAATGGGCATTGGCTTTTATGCCTTCAAAAAATCAACACAATCCTCCCTTGAGTTGAAGAGTTTTCCCTTAGCAAAGTATACCAACACTAATGCATGGGAGATGTTTGAGTTAGTCAAAAAAGGTGCCCTGGAAGGGGCACCTTTCGGTTAATGGAGTGTAAAACCAATCAAGGTTTGCGCAGGGCAATACTGCCAAAATCACGTTCTGAATACAACTGGATGCCATTGTATTCACAGGCTTCGTTACCTGATGCACCACAGTCATCTTCAACCATGACCGTTTGCCAACCCTGTCCAGGAAGAAAATAATGAGCCTCTTGAGCCACCCGTTCATTCTCGGTGGCAAAGGCCAGACCAACCGCCAACAAAATGGCGAAGGCCGGTAAAACAAGTTTTAAAAAATAAGATTTCATAATACTTGGTATTAAAATTAATGCCTACTCTTTTTTAGGTTTTCGGCTTCCCCTGTGACTACGTAGTATTTTGATGTGATTGCATGTTGTATTGTTTCTTCGACCACAGGATCCCCAATAAGGCAAAGACCATAAAAGTGATATTCAATAGTATGTGATCCTTCCATCCCAAGGCCGATATGACCCCGCCACAAGAACAGGGGATGGAGTCGCTGTACCTAAGAACTATAATGATATAGATGGTGAACAGCCCCAAAAGAATAAAACTGGCATAAAATGCCATGGTTCGATATCTACGAAACCACAATAGACCAGTAATGACCAACTCCAGAAAGGGCACCCCCCATGAGATTAAGGTAGCATAGGGTGCAACATAGGGCATCCGCTCCAGACGCCATTGAAAGAGATCCAAATGGACCAATTTGCTTACCGCTGTATACACGAAAAGGATGGTCAGCAAAAGGCTGGACAGAGTAGCAAGTTTAGTGTGGATTCCTTTGTTTGACATATCTTTTGATTTGATATGACAAAGTTCGGGAGTCTAATGTATCTCTAAGGGAGTATTTGTTATCTCAAACGGATTAAATGTATGATTTTTAGGTTTTTATGACCTTAAATCAGTAGGAGACATTCCATATTTATCCTTGAATGCCCTTGAAAAATGGGTCTTGCTCTTAAAGCCTGTCATTTGAACAATTTGCTTTATGGTATGGGTGCTGTGCTGGATCAGGGTCCTTGCCATTCGAAGACGTTCCCTGATCAGAAATCTAAAAATGGTCGTACCGTATACTTGTTTGAACCCATATTTCAACTTGTACTCATTGGTGCCCTTCTGACGCGCCAAATCCTTCAAGGTGGGAAGGTCCTTGTCCAAGTTGTTGAGAATCATGTCACGGACATCCCTGATGATTTGGATGTCCTCCGGGGTCAACGTAACCTTATACTGCTTGATCCCCTTGGTCACTTTGATTTTATTTTTGGGAAGTCCAGTTTCAAAAGGTTCCCCCTTGGAAAAAAAGACGGAGTTCAAGAGGATTTTTTGACCGCTCCCGTCCAATGCTTGGTAGACCGATATTTGACAATCCTTGGCCAGCAAAAGACCGTCGTTCGTACTGAATTCCAGGAGCAATACCGTTTCAGACCGCTCCCGCTTCAAATGTTTGGCCATCTTCTTGTTCCATCTTGCTCGGGACCTTTCGGTCATGAATTCAGTAATATGTTTTCCAATAATGTCCTTGAGCATACAGGACAATAGGGAGCAGGTTCCGTTGGTGACCAATTCAATTCGACCTTGGCCATCCAAGATAAGGGACAGTTGGATGACACATTGAGGGGTGTTGTGCGCGTTGGCAAAACCTTGATGAATAAAGGCGGCCCCTATTTCCTCATTGACCATGTTCAGCATGACCACCAAAGAGGCAATATTGTCATTTTTGTCCGAAGGTTCAATGGAATAGAAGAAATTGCCCTTGGCCATTTCCAAGAGCATCTTTTGTATTCGCTTCACCCTAAAGTCATCACTGTTTGGCATATAGTTTTATTTAATGGGTCCATTGTCATCTGTTTCCTTAATGCCCAAATAGGCCAGTGCCTCCGCTTTTTTGGTAAAGGGTCGAGTAGGTACCTTTTGGGCATGGGTGTCCAGATAAATGGAACTGATCATGTCCGTAACCGGCGGATCTATCAAAAAGGCCAGTTTCTCTACCCAAAGGGAACCTTCCAAGGCCAAATAGTCCCTGGCAGCCTTATCAATATTTCTGACCTCCCGTATATCGCAGAGCACGGGCATCGCTTTGCCTTCTTGTAATTCCATCCGATCCTTGACAATCAGTTGTGCTGCCTTAAGATTGATACAGGGCACTTTCTTGTAAATGATATGTAACAAATCTTCGGTCAACAGATATATGGCATAGGTGTTTTCATGTGTTTCTTTCATCTCCTGAAAACTGGTTAGCACGGTCAATTTACAAAAATATTGCAATTCAATTAATTGTAATGGTAAAACCCCATTTTATAAGGGGAACATCGTTATCTGAAAAGGAGTATTTGTTATCTGAAAGGGATTAATATAAGTTTTCATTCCACATTGACTGACAAAATCCGTTTCTTTTTATCACAAATAAAATCAAATAAAATGGCCAAGATCAAACACCACAATTTTTTGAACACCGTACATGAAGTATTTACCGATGCAAAACAAGCCGGGGTACTCCACCTTTATGCCGGGGGCGAGTCCTTTTCAGGTAGGACCATAGAAGTCAGCGGAAAGGAACTGTACCATTTCGGCACCACGGGTTATTTGGGCCTAGAGCAGGACTCCCGATTGAAGACTGCTGCCATAGATGCCATAGAAAAATACGGCACCCAGTTTCCGCTCTCCAAGTCCTATATCTCCAACCCCCTTTACAGGGAACTCGAAGATTGTATCAGGGAGATGTATGATCAGCCCATCGTCATTACCAAGAACAGTACACTGGGACATTTGGGTGTCATCCCCAGTGCCGTGGATGATAATGATGTGATTATTTTGGACCATCAGGTGCATTGGAGTGTACAAAATGCCGCCAAGATGCTCAAGACAAGGAGCGTTCCCATCGAAATGATTCGCCACAATAATTTGGAAATGTTGGAGGACAAGATAAAGAAGTATCAACATTCCAAACGACACATCTGGTATATGGCCGATGGTATCTATTCCATGTACGGGGACTATGCCCCAGTAAAGGAATTAATGGCACTTTCCCAGAAATATCCTCAATTACATTTTTATTTTGATGATGTACATGGAATGAGTTGGGTGGGCAAAAGGGGAACGGGATATGTATTGGAACAATTGGGTGATCTACCCGAAAATGTTCTTCTCTTCGGTACACTGAGCAAGACCTTTGGGGCCAGTGGTGCGGTGTTGGCCTGTTCCAACCCAAAAGTGTATGATAAGATTAAGACCTTTGGTGGCCCCCTGACCTTTTCGGCCCAATTGGAACCGGCTTCAGTCGGTGCGGCCATTGCATCGGCCAAGATCCATCTTTCTCCAGAGATTTATGATCTTCAGCAAGAATTGCGGGAACGCATCGATTATTTTAATGCATGCCTTTCCACTACAGAGCTGCCATTGATTGATCAGAACGAATCTCCTGTATTTTACATTGGGACCGGGATGCCCAAGACCGGCTATAATTTTGTGAACCGATTGATGCGTGAAGGTTACTATGTCAATCTGGGCATCTTTCCAGCAGTACCGGTCAAGAACACCGGGGTTCGGATCACCATATCAAGACATAACCAAAAGAACGAAATCAAAGGGTTGGTGGAAGCGATGGAACATCATTTTCCATTGGCCCTGGAAGACACCCAAACGAATCCCGAAAGGGTCTTCCACGCCTTTAAATTGGAACCCAAGGTCCAAAGCGAACCGCAGGTGACAACCGAACTGGAGATTGAAATTTTGAACACCATCGATCAGGTAGATGATAAACAGTGGAACCGCTATATGGGAGGACAAGGTGTTTATGATTACGAGGGGCTTCAATTTTTGGAAGAGGCATTTCAAGGAAACGCTTGTAAGGAACACAATTGGTTGTTCCGATATGTGATCATCAAGGATTCCAATGACACTCCCATCCTGATGACCTTTGTGACCCTATCCCTTTGGAAGGATGACATGCTCGCCCAAGCAGAAATATCTGCCGCCATGGAACGAGAACGGAAAGAAAATCCCTATCATTTGACCTCCATGGTACTGTCCTTGGGTTGCCTGTTCACGGAGGGGGACCACCTGTACTGGGACAAATCCCATGAACTGGGAGGTGCTGCAAGGGATGGCCTATTGGAACTTATGGAAAAAATGGAAGGACAGTTCGGTGCAAAAATGACTGTTTTACGTGATTTTGAAGCAGAATCAACTTGGAACGAGACACTGTATGGCCATGGGTTTTTGCGGGTGCAGATGCCCAACTCCTGTACCATTGACCTGAAAGGGATTGATACTATGGAAAACTATATTGAACAATTGTCATCCAGAAACCGAAGGCATTTTCGGAAGGACATCCAACCGTTTTTTGACTTGACTCAATCCAAAACTATCTCCAAAGCCAATGCTTTCCAAATACAGGAGTTCAAACGCTTCTTTGGGGAGGTGCAAAAGCGGAACCTCGGCCTGAACACCTTTTCATTTCCTGACCAACTGTTTGAACACATGAACGATAATGAACATTGGGAATCTATCGTTCTTACGCCAAAAGGGAAACCCAAAACCATCCTCGGGGTGATGTTTTGTTATACCAACCATAGTGCTGTCTATGTGCCAGCCTTTGTGGGCATGGACTATGGCCTATTGGAAACCTATGCCACCTACCGCCAATTGCTGTACCGGACCATTGAAAGGGCCTTGGCGATCAAACTGCCCAAAATCGATTTTGGGATGACCGCCTCCTTTGAAAAGAGAAAACTGGGAGCCACGGCACAGCAAAAATACGCCTACCTCCAGACCAATGATAATTTCATCTTGGAAATGATCGGGATCATGGAAGGACAGCACTAATGGTCGATTGTCATGAAGTACCAAAAGTTGCTATCGGAATTTGAGGGACAATTGGACACCTTGGAAAGCGGGAACGGAGATGTGCTGTTCAAGGCGGAAAAGGGCATTGTGCTGGTGGAGAAGTGTATCCGCAAGCTGCAAAAACAGATTACAGGAAAAACCTTCGCCACACAAGCCGATGAAATCTACTTTTTCAAGCATGTCAAGCCCCAGATCTTTAGTAAGCTCATCTACTACGCCAGACTCTTCAGTATTGAGAGCAAGCGCCCACGTGGAAACAATGCCGCTCAGATAAAGTATCTCCAGAACCAGATTGACAAGTTACAGGCTTTCTTCAATGACAATTTGGAATTCTATAATTATTACCGACGCGGTGCCATGTCTTTGGATGAACAATACTTTGTCCGCGGCAACCGAGACCTGCGACTCCCCTTGGAATCCTTCCATTTTCTGATCGACGATAAGTTCTCCACCTGTCAAGATGGTACGGTGGCAACCATTATGGCCTATGATATGCTGATCGTGTACCTGAGAAAGGAAGTGGACGATTTGAACAATACCCTCGAACCTACAAAAAACACACCTATGGAAAAACCCTCTAAATTATTCTGGACAGGGAGCAAGACCGACCTGATCGAACTGTTATATGCGCTGCATGCCAGTGAATCCATAAATGGAGGAACTGTTGATATCAAGGAAATGGCCTCTCATTTTGAACATTTTTACAATATCGACCTGGGCAATTACTACCATACCTTTATAGAGATAAGGTCACGAAAGACCAGTAAAACAAGGTTTTTGGACAAGCTCATTGAACTGCTTAACCAGCGCATGGAATCCTTGGATGAGTGAGTTTATGTTTTCCCAAGTTGGTACCCACCTTGGGAATTTTGGTTTTGGGCCAGATTCGGGCTCATTTTTTTATCCAACAAGGCAGTAGAATTGATTGCTATGTGGCAAATCCCTCCATTTGTGACCAAATTTTATGTTGCAAAAATCTTTCCCAAGGTGGGACCCACCTTGGGAAGTTTTTCCAAAAACCTTTTTCAGTTTTGTGGGTGAAAGTCAAATCAATGGAAGGGCCATCAAATGAAATGGCAGTAATGCGGTGGCCCTTTTAAAAACTCAAAAACTATGGGAGCGACCATCATTACCACCGAAGACCTCATGGAGTTCAAAGTTGAACTGCTGGAGGACATCAAGGATCTATTGGAAAACCAAAACAAACAATCGAACAAAAAATGGCTCAAATCCAACGAGGTCCGGGAATTGCTGGGCATCTCGCCTGGCACCTTGCAGAACCTGCGCATCAACGGCACCCTCCCCTACACCAAGGTCGGCGGGGTCCTCTATTACGAGTACCATGAGATTATGGAAGTATTGGAGCAGAACAAGATCCGTAACCGCATCTAGGTTTGGAAGAAGTCAATTACATCAAGCATCTCAATGGGGTTTTTGGGCAATTCTCCAAAGACAGCCGACTGAACCCAACCCATATCAGTCTTTATGTGGCGCTGTTCCAGTTCTGGAACACCAACTACTTTAAACCGGAATTCTTTATCAACCGGGATGAAGTTATGCAGTATGCGAAGATCGGGTCCAAATCCACCTACCATCGATGCATCAAGGAACTAGACCATTGGAGCTACATCGTCTATACCCCATCCCACAATCCTTTTAAGGGAAGCCGTATCAAGATGTTCGATTTTGGGACAACTCCTGGACAAGTGGTGGACCCAAGCCATTCCAAAATCGGGACAAGCTATGGACAAGCACTGGTACCTATAAACAAACATATACAAACCTTGGAAAAGGAAAAAAACAATAACAAACAGGCTGATTTTAAAATTTTGGATTCTGATGGTTTGGAAAACGGAGACAAACAGATGGCCAGTGTCCCATATCGGGACAACCTAAAGACCAAGAAACACAAAAATTACAACGAGCCCCTGTAACGTGAAGTACCATGCCCCACATATCATCACGGAAGGAGCTGTCCAGTATCCATTGGGTACTCTCAAGGGCAGGGAAATCCATTACGATTTTGAAAAGATCCTTATCTATCTTGATGCCAAGGGAAAACTTCTATTCGGGAAAAAATTCAAAATCCACCGAGAAGACCGAGAGATTCTCTATAAGCTCTGCCTCTACTTTATTCAAGACAAGGAGCGCTGCGCTCAAATGGGAGTTGACATCCATAAGGGCCTTCTTCTCTCAGGACCCGTGGGCTGTGGCAAGACCAGCCTTATGAAACTATTGAAACACATTGTCCCCCACCAACGGCCCTATGAGGTCATCCCTTGCCGGAATATTGTATTTGGCTTCAACCATATCGGCTATAAGACCATCGAGGACTATGGAAATTCCCAGTTCTTTTGTTTTGATGACTTGGGTGTTGAACCCAACGGACGACACTTTGGGCAGGATTGCAATGTTTTGGGCGAAATCTTGCTCTCCCGCCACGAACTCTATATCAACGACAAACGCAAGACCCACGCCACCACCAACCTCAATGCCCAGGAGCTGGAGGAACGGTATGGCAATCGTGTGCGTTCTCGGATGCGGGAGTTGTTTAATTTGGTGGCCTTTGATAAAAAGAGTAAGGATAAACGAGTATAATTTTTATCCTAAGATTTGGCAATTATATGAATTTACTGCCGAATCTTAGTTTTTAGTATATTTGTATAAAAGAACAGGAAATCGCCAATAAATCCCTACATATCAATGCGCTAAAGAAGAGTTTCGACGAGGGACAAAAAATCACCGTTTCTGATATTATTGAATTCTATAGTCAATTTGAGGAGAGGGTAAAGCGTTCAACAATTGATTGGAGGTTGTATAAACTGACTCAGGAAGGTATTCTTTATAGGCAGTCTAGAGGAATCTATTCACTTACGGAGAAAAAAAAGAAAACCTACACTCCTGAAATTACGAGGTCGCTCAAAATCCTAGCTGGTAAAATTCACAATCAATTTCCATATATCGATACCTGTTTGTGGACAACAAAGTGGCTTAACGAATTCATGTTGCACCAACCAGGAAGGTTTTACACCATATTGGAGGTGGAGAGGGATGCTACCGAATCGGTATTCTATGCTCTAAACGATTTGGGCAAAGAAGTGTTCCTTAATCCTTCCCGCGACATATTGAACAAATATGTTTCTCATTCTAAAAGCCCCATTATCATTATACCGCTTATTACAGAGGCTCCAATTCATAAAGTAGATAAGGTGGCTACCTGTTCTTTGGAAAAAATGTTGGTGGATATCTATTGTGACCCAGAATTGTTTTCCACATTTCAAGGTGCAGAATTGAAAAGAATTTACCAAACGGCTTTTAGTCGATATAATATTAATAAAGCAAAGATGCTTAGATATGCAGATAGAAGAACAAAAAAGGCTGAAGTAGAATTGCTAATAAACCTACAAAGAAACGGCAGTTAATATTAATTACTGCCAAATCATAGAAAAATGATAGATACAGGGTCGCTAACAAAAGAATGGATAAATCATAAGGCTGGAGAGCACCGGTCAGATTCCATTTTGGTGGAAAAAGTAGTGCGTGCACTTTATTTATTGGAACAACTTAAAAAAAGCAGCTTGGAATTTCTTTTTAAGGGAGGTACCGCCTTGACGCTTCTGCTTCCTGAGCCGAAAAGATTTTCTATTGATATAGATATTATAGTTGCAAAAAAGCCAGAGAATTTGAACCCTATTTTTGATTCCCTGATCAAAAGCTCGGATTTTATTGGTTATGAAGAGGACGTCCGGAAAACAACGTCGAGTATAGAAAAAGCCCATTACAAGTTTTATTATAAACCAGTAACAAATGCACCTTCAGACCAAGAGTATATTTTATTGGACATACTTTTTGAAGAAAGCCATTATGGGGAACATACAGAAATGATACCAATTAATTCCCCTTTTCTAAAATTGAAAGATGATCCTTTAGATGTGGAAGTGCCCACTGCCGAAGCTATTCTAGGAGATAAATTGACTGCCTTTGCACCAAATACTACCGGCGTTCCTTATGGTAGGGGTAAAGAAGTGGAAATTATCAAGCAATTATTCGATGTCGGCAACTTATTTGATATGGTACTTGATATCGAAGTGGTCTCAGCAGTTTTTAATCGATTTGCCCAAACAGAACTTGCTTATAGGAATATAAAGGAATCTAACGATGCAGTCTTGGAGGATATATTGGAAACCGCCATGGTCATTGCAACAAGAGGGAAATCCGGCAAAGGCCGATTTCCCGAGCTGCAGAAAGGGATTCAAAACATCAAAAACTATATTTTTTCAGAAAATTTTTATCTTGAGAGGGCTATGGTTCCTGCCGCCAAAGCAGCATATGTATCTGCCCTGATAAAAATGGAAGCTAAAGAAATTCATCGCTTTTCAAATCCAGAAGAAATTGCGGATTGGACTATTGACCAACCCGATGAGACAAGATTGAACAAATTAAAGAAAACCAATCCAGAAGCATTTTTCTATTGGTGGAAAACCTTAGAACTAAAAAATAAATCATAATCTACACGTGGGTTCCAGTCATAAAATACATTTTTGACGAACCTTGGCATACCTGAATTTTTCTTTAGTTAACATCAACCTGCTGATTTTCATAAAATCCGTGCTTAAACCCCAGCAAATAGCCACATCTTAAACTAATATATATTTTATTCACAAATAACTGATTATCAGTTATTTGAATCCTTTTCTATTGTACTTTTCCCATATCAAAAATCGTCTAATCCCAAAGCGTTTACGATATGCGAAAATCACTGTTCTTCACCATTCTATTTCTATTTATTTCCAGCTCTATTTTGGCCCAGATCGGGGGCATCGAGGATTCTGTCAATGACATTTCAGACACCATCCGGACCATCTTCCCCATCATACTTGGGGTCATCTTCCTAGTGGGCTTCCTGTTCAATGCCGGACACTTCTTCGGGGAGAACGCTGACCTAAAAAAAGGCATCACCCGTGTTTTGATATTTGTCCTTATTGCCGGGGCCGTAGTGGGCATCTTTACCTATCTCATTGGAATCGTGGTTTAAAATGAAGAAGTACGAGATCTATCGAAATATCCGCAAGCGCGCCATGATCATGGGCCTGCCCATCTCCCTCTTTGCCCTGATGATGGTATCGGTCATCGGTTCCCTATTGATTACCATATTTTCTTTCAGTCTTGGTGTCATCGTTGCACTGCTGTTGTTCAATGCCCTGCTCTATGGGGTATTGGCACAGTGGGCCAAAAACCCGCAATTACTTTCCGTTCAAAAGGTTTCCCCCAGCATCATCAGCAACAAAAAACTAAGCCCTCTTTCCTATGCATAAAATCAATCTTCATTCCCATCATCCCATCCTGGACATCCAAAACCATGTGGTCTTTGCCAACAACGGGAATGTCGTTCTATGCTATGAGGTAAACCTTCCCGAGATCCACTCCCTCTCCGAGCAAGATTTTGAGGAACTGCACAGCATGTGGTTTCAAGCATTCAAGTCACTTCCCACAGGCACGGTCATCCATAAACAGGACATTTACCAAAAAGTGGGATATGATGCGGAACAATTACCTAACCGTACTTTTTTGGAAAAGGCAACCCATGACCATTTTCAGGGCAGGGAACATCTGAGCCATCAAAGCTATCTATTCTTTATACTGCCCTTGGACAAAACTCTCAACGCTTCCAAATATGTTAACCCATTCAGGAAAACAGAAAAAGGCTTCCATCGAAAACTGGATGTCCAAGTGGCGGAGTTCATCACTTCCGTCAATGATGCCATCTCCTTTGTCAATAATAGCCAGCGTGTGTCATTGGTGCCCATGGTGCCTGATGACATTCTCACCCATTCGAACAACTACTATAATGGCTTCAATCAAGATTTCGATACCGATATATTGTTGGATAAAAAACAGATAGAGATTGGCGACCATTATTTTGATGCGATAGCTATCAACAATGAAGGTTGTTTCGGAGGACCTGTCCAGAGCAGCAAGACCAATGAAAAATTCACTTCGGATGACTTTACCTTTCACCAGGGTTTTATCGATGGGTTGGGATTGGACCTGAACGAGAACCATATCGTCAACCACATCCTCTATCTCGATGACAAAAACAAATGGCGCAAGCTCTTGGACAAGAAAGTGGAGGAGCTTGGCAAAAGCTCCAACTTTGGTTCCCAGAATAAGGTCGTCCTTAAAAAGGTCCAACATATCCTGGACCAAATCAACCATGATGATTCGTCACGCATCATCCGGGGACATCTCAATATCATCTTCTGGCATTCGGAATCCGAACAGGTAAAACGGATTGCATCCCAAATCAAGGCTGGTTTCAAGGAATTGGATATTGTGCCCTACCATCCCAATGGGGAGGAACGCAACCATTGCTTCCTGAACTCCCATCCCTGTCATGCCACCAATTTCTCCAACGAAGATCTGTATGTGACCGATCTGAAGCATGCATTGTGCCTCTATATCAACAACACCAATTATCAATCGGATCCCACGGGGATCATCTTCAATGACCGCCAGTACAACATCCCGGTATTGAAGGATGTTTGGGACGAACAAAAGCAACGTATCAAGGCCAGGAACTTTGCGATTTTCGCCCCAACAGGTGAGGGCAAATCCTTTTTGGCCAATAACATTTTGCGACAGTATTTTGAGCAAGACGTTCGGCTGGTCCTTATCGATCTGGGCGGTTCCTATGCCAAGTTTGCAAAGCTTTATCCAGACCAACATATCATCCTACGCTACGAGCAGGGAAAAAACTTGGGCATCAACCCTTTTTATATTACAGAGGATTCCGACCTGACCCCGGAGCGTTTGGAAGACCTCGCTGTTTTCCTCTTGGAACTCCTTGCGGCGGATAGGCCTTCCAAGTCCCAAGAAGTTGCCATCAAAAAGGTGTTGCTGCTTTATTACAAAAAAGTCAGACAGAATCATTCCTTGGCTTCCCTCTATCAGTTTGTGGATGACCGGAAAGACAACCTGATCCAAGAACTGCAGATCAAGGAAGCACATTTTAGCACCTATGATTTCCTTCATATACTCTCGGAATATGTGGAAGGTGGTCCCTACAGCTTTCTGTTCAATTCGGGAGCAGACCAAACTTATACCATAGAGGACAAACGGCTCATCATCTTTGAACTGGACGAGGTCAGGGACAACAAGGAAATCCTGTCCGTAATGCTCAAACTCATCAAGTCTGCCATCCAACGGTCCATCTGGCAAAACCGTTCCGAACGGGGAATCATCCTCTTTGATGAATTTGCGAAACAGCTCAAGTTCCCCAACGTCTTGGAGAGTGTGGAATTCTATTATCAGGCTATCCGGAAGCAGAACGGGGCCATTGGGATCATCCTGCAATCCATTAACCAGTTGCCACAGAATTCCACTTCGGCCAGTATACTTGAAAACACCCAGGTCATTTACAGCCTCCGTAACGAAAAGGGCTATGACGAGCTGAAAACCAGATTAAATCTGTCGTCCCACGACCTGAACCAACTGCGGTCCATCCGCAACAACCTGACGGGGGATCGGAAGTACACCGAGATATTTATCAAGATCGGGAAGGAGAGCAACATCTTCCGCTTGGAAGTCCCGCCCGAAGTCTATGCTGCCTATCTCACCGACGGAAAGGAAAGCACCGAGATCATGCAGCTCTATGAAAAGACCCAGGATATGGAGCAAGCCATCAAAGCATTTATTCACCTCAAAAAGAAATCCTATGAAAACAAATAAGAATGTGTCCATCAGGAAAAACGCCCTAATCTTACTATTGGCCCTAACCACTGCCCTATTACTGCCAGCAGGCGCTGCCTGCCAAGGGATGCCAGTATATGACAATACGAACTTCATCAGCATGGCCAAATCCTTGGTCGAATCTGCCAAACAGACCTCGGAACTGTTGAAGACCGTACAGTTTTTAAAGGAACAAAAAGACAACATTGTCAAGGTCAACAATGCCATCAAACAATTGAAAGCGCTACAGGAGTTGACCAAGAACAATGAGATCCTGTTCAATACCGTCCGGACCGATCTCCGGGATATATTGAACTCCCCCTATATCAAGGCAGGGGAAGTGGAGCAGGTATCGCGCTCCTTTGAGCAGATCATGGATACGGCCATCGATGATCTGGATTTTGTCAACCAGATCCTTTCCAGCGACTTTTTGAAGATGACCGACGCTGAGCGCACCGCCATCCTGATGGAAAAGAAGGTCCAATCCCAAGAAATGGTGGCCGAACTGGAGGTCAAGACCAAACGCTACAGGGAAATCATCTCCTTTCGGAAAATGCAGGACATCATAAATAACCGCGAAACCAACTATTAATGGCAGGTATATTCTTAGGTATCGGATTGGAATATGTGGACGCGGTCTTTCAGACCATCAAGAGCAGTGATTTTTCCCAATACACCATTGTTGGGATGAAAACCTTGGCCGTATTGTTCTTTCTGATCAACATCCTGAAGAAATACAACGAGGGGATTGCAACCACCGATGGCCATACTTGGGGCCTCACACCCACCGAACTGGCCAAGAACTTTTTGATAGTGCTACTAGTCATTTTTTCCACACAGGTATTGGAAGTCTTTGACGACATTTTAGTCGCCATTGAATCCCAGTACCGGGACACGGCTCCGGCACTCCTCCCCTTACAGCTACAGGATGTCGACCTGGAACGGGATGTGGGTGCCTTGGAAGCCGCCAAAAAGGCCATGGCCATATTGTATGAGGCCCTTATCACTCCTTTGTACGGCCTAAAAATGTTCGCCTTTATCATAGGCGTCATCTTATGGTTGTTGGATATTTTTATATATCCCCTCTTTTTAGCGGAGCGTTATTTTCTTTTGGGAATCCTCCAGGCCTTTTTCCCTTTGGTCATCAGTCTGTCCGTTTTTGAAAAGTTCCGTAATCTGGCCTACACCTATTTCAAGCTCTATGCCGGGGTCTATATGCTGGTGCCCGCCTTTTTTTTGGTCAATGTCTTTGTGAACAACCTCTATACCGAGATCAACACCAACTTTTGGGGCAGCCTGTTCGGTTCGGATTGGGGCAGTGAGTTCTTTGCCCCGGTCATCGAGTTGGGCTCCATTGGATTTATCGTATTGCTCAAATTCAAACTGTACCGGAAGGCCACAGGTTTTACGTTGCGCTTGTTCACCGGATAAATACCTATGAAAAATGAAAACACCATTTAAAAACATCCAACAGGTTTTACGGCTGAACCGATTTGTGGCCCTGGCCTTGATTATCATGACAGGGTTGGTCTGTATCTTCTCGGTCACTCTGGTCGTCAAGATACACAAGGAGAGCATGGACAAAGCCTTTATAGTAAGTTCATCTGGAGCCGTCATCCCCCTTCAACTGGCCTCTCAACGGGAAAATCTGGAAGTCGAGGCTCTGGCCCACTTGGAACAGTTCCACAACTGGTTCTATGGCGTGGAGGCCAACAGCTATGAAAAAAACATGGAAAAGGCCCTATGGTTGGGCAATGCTTCCGTGGATGCCGTATACCGGCAAAAAAAGGCCGATGGCTTCTATAACCGATTGTTGCAATATTCCTTGGTTCAACAGGTGGAACGCATCGATTCCCAAATTGATATGACCCAGGAACCCTATGCCTTCCAGACCCGGACCGTGATCCGCATCAACCGAGGCGTTGTTACCGACACCTATGAATTGATCACTACGGGCAAGCTCATTCCAGTGGCCCGAAATTTTCCCCACAACCCCCATGGGTTGTTGATCACTGATTTTTTTGAAAACTCCCTCCGTAAAATAGAAGACTATGAAACCACAGAAGAATAAGATTGTATTTGTATTGGTCCTGATAGGGGTAGTCCTTTTTATCGTGGCCTACTCCATCTTCACCCTTGGGAAGGACAAGAAAACCGAACTGAAACCAGACCGCATTCCGACGCCCGATCTGGAGGAAAACCAAAAAGTGTATGAATCCAAGATGGAGGCCCTGGATGCCCTCAAGGAGGAGCGCGAGACCACCGCTCCCCAAGTCTATCCCGATCATATGGTCGATGACAAGGGCTATTTCAATCCAGATTATATGGAATATGAGAAGCATCGTATCATTGATAGTGTCTACAGTACGGGCAATTTGGCCCCACATCGAGAACCCGTTCAACCTTTGAAAGAAACCCTACCAAGCGAACCGAAAACCGAACCAACACAAAACAAAGAACCCCTATCAGCCAATCCCATAACCATATCCGAACTAGCTTTGGAACAGCAACTGTTCTTTGCCTCCCAACCCAAGGCTCCGGAAGGTAAAACCAATCCCGGCATTCTAGTGGAAGTGGATGGCAAACAGGTTTTACGAAAAAACAGCCGCATCCGGTTGCGCTTGGTGGAACCTACCCTAATCAACGGCCATCACTTACCCAAATACACGACTTTGTTCGGCACCGTGCGTTTCCGGCCCAATCGGACCATCCTGAACATCACCCAAATTGACCATGTTCCCCTGCAATGGGAAGCCTTTGACCTCCAGGATGGCCTTGCCGGCCTCTACCTGGAAAACTCCCTACGGGAGGAAGCCTCCCGAGAGGTCATGGACGATATGGTTCAGGATATCAACATTGCCGGTCTGCCCCAAATCAGGGGTCTTAAGAGCGTATTCCAACGTAGCCAACGCAAGCAGAAAGTGACCGTTTTGGATGGTCACCGCCTGCGTCTAAAACCAAAACAGTAACATAAAAAGCAAAACCATGAAAAATCATATCCTTTTCCCCATCATCTCATGTCTCCTTTTCTCTATCCAAGCCCCAGGTCAAACCTTGGACACCATCTATGCCAATGACCATCAGGTGGTGTCCCTTTCCTTTTCTAATCCCATCCAAACGGGCATGACCGGTTCCCCTAGCTTTGCCTTCAATTTCAATAGGGAACAAGCGGACAACTTGGGATTGCTGCAGGCAGAAAAAGATCAAGAAAGCAATCTATTGGTACGGACCACCACAGGGGACCTCTATTCCTTTAACCTCGCCTATCGGGAACACCTTCCCCAATTGCATTATTTCATAAACCCCGACCAACGCTTGGCAAACCCTTTTCAGCATTCTTCCAATGGTCCTTCAGCACAAGATTGCATACAGAAAACCGCTTCTACCAAAGAAGAACACTTTACACTTTTCTGTACCCAATTGCTGCACAAAAAATCATCCGCCCGCCACAGCAAACATCAAAAAGGAATAAGGGTCAAACTCATGGACCAAGTGTACCATAATGACCATGTCTTTATGGTCTTTGAATTGAAGAACCGTTCCACTATTCCCTATGCGCTTGGACAGTTTCAATTATCCAAGGTATTGGGTACCCCAAAACGTAAGGCCTCCTATCAAGAATTGCCGATCACTCCCCTATTCGAATTTAAAATGCCAAATCAAATCGGTCCAAGTAGTTCAGTTCGTTTTGTGGTGGTCTATCCCAAGTTCACCTTGAATGCAGAGCAACGCCTACAAGTAAAGGTATTGGAGGCCCAAGGTAGCCGAAATCTTATCCTCAAGTTGCGTTGATTGTTTTCCAATTAAGGTCCCATTAAGTCAAAAAGGCCATCTTATTCAAATGATTAATGATGGCCTCACTCCTAGTCACCTTACTTATAAAATCCATATAGGTGAACACAGACCCCTTGAGCAGCCTATAGATTTTTTCTTTACTATATACAAAGGATTTCATTAAAAATGATTTATAAAGAGATATTCAAAAATGTCCAGTTTATTTATTAAAAAACTGGACATAACAAATAAAGCCTATAACCTTATTTGTTTTTTTAGGGCCACTACCAAAGTTCATTTCCCGAACAGGGCCCTGATTTCCGCATGGATGCGATAAAAGTTCCCTTCCAAGTCAATGTTTTTGGGAGCTTCCGGCAACTCCTTTTGGAGCTGTGGCCTTTTGAACTGCACCTTTTTTTCCTTCCCATCAGCAAAGGCGATAAACTCCCCTTGTTGCAACCGAAAAAACACATCGGCCCGTATTTTGCTCACTTCCCGCTCCCCTGTGGTCACCCGGGTATCAAAATTGATGGTATGACTACGATTGATGCTGGTCGTTGGCTTTTTCACCAATTCAAAAAAGCGCTCGTAATACTTGGCCGTCTCCGGGTCGTTCACTTTTCCAAAGAACTGGTAGGAAAGGTTGCTCAGGATCGCGCGGCTGGCTTTGTCCCCATAGAGGATATCGTTCTGTACCTTGTCCTGCATCACATATACCGTGGCGATATCATAACTCCGCAAGGTAGCAGGGATGCGGTGCATGTTCAATAGCCGTAAGGTCGGGGCCTCCTCCATCAGGAGAAAAGAAGGTTGGGTATTCCTTACCGCCATCTGTTTGGTCAGGGTATGGATGATGGTGGCAATAGCAGGGCTATATGCCGTTTCATATTTGGGGTTATTGACCACGGACACAATAACGGGTTTCTTTTGCTCTTTGATATCGAGGGGCACCTCATCTGCGGAAAGCACATAAAAATTCCGTTGGGTAGAGATTTTCTTTAGGGCATTGGAGAGCGTACTGCGCACCCCGGCGGTCTGGCGTTCCGACTTGATGCCATTGACAAAGGCATCGGCCATGGCCTTAGCCGTATGGTTGCCTCGGAGAAAGGCTTCCAAGCTTTCCATGTCCAGATATTGGTAAAGGGCCATCAGATGGGGCAGGGTACAATAGTCAGGATAGTCCGATTTCAGTTTCCAGATCATCCCGCCCAACAATCCCTCCACGGCATCGGTAAAAAACTTTCCGCTGCCCGTGGCACCGGATTCCTTCTGTTCCAAAAGGTTTTCCACCAATACGCGGGAGAGTTCGTTGACACTTTCTTCGGAATCCATATACCGTGGAGCAATGGGATTGACCCGGTAATGGATGGGATCGAAACCGACGGGGTAAAAGTCCACCTTTTTAGCATCAATCAAGGGATAGGCGATTTCGGTAAGCTCAAAATCCTTGTAATCATGGATGACCCCTGAAAATCCATTTTGGACAAAATGGTTCAACAGGGGTGCGACCACACTTTCCGTTTTACCACTACCTGCGGCCCCTATGATGGAGATGCCCCTACGGATGTTCTGCAAAACGAGTTTCCCCTTTTGCAAGGGTATATTCACCAGAAAAGGAGTGGGTTTGATGGGAAGTTCTTCCGGCGTTACAAAGACGTAACCTACCACATTGATCAAAAGCAGTGGACAGACCAATCCCAGAATCAACGGCGGTCCAGGGAATCCTGCAAAAACATAAAGCCATATGCCCAAGCAGACCATGAACAGCAAACCGATTCCCAAGGCAAACCGTATCCAGCGATAAAGTGCAAGTGAGAGCAAAGCCCCCACAACTGTGATTGCAATAAGTATGTTCCATTCTCCTTCCATAAGTAATGTATTTAGATACCAATAGATCCTGATTTAAGGGCCACCTCCACACCCCGCTTCAGGGCCTTGATGGTCTTTAAGGCTAGCTGTACTTTATTTGTAGGAATCTGTGGGAGATGGACACCTGACTTGCCCAACAACTTTAGGGCGAGGGCCTTTTCATTGGCGGGCAGGCCCAAGATAGTGCTATAATACAGTTTTGGGTTCTGGACCATTAGTTTACGGGACGGGTAGTGTTCCACAAAATTCCGTTGGTATTCAAACTTTGCATCAAATACCTTTTCCGCTTGCGTAAAAAACCGGTCCCGGTCAAAACCCCGTTTGACCATCTTTCCGTGGAGCATCACTTCTGAGGACCGGTATTTGCTCCCTGGGGAAAGGCTGACCGAATTACTGGCATCCCTTCGGCTGACAATAAGGTGCACATGGGTCTGGTGGCCCGGTTTGGGCATCCCTTGAACAATACGTTTGCCGTCCAGTTGGTGCGGAGCGGACTGTTCCAACCCGAAAATTTGTTCTTTGATCTGTTCTAGATTACCTGCTTCCTCCCCACGGGATATCCTGCGTCTCTGGTGTTGGAGCTCCAAGATCTTTGAGGCCATGGGCTGGTTTTCCCGGACTTCTCGATCCGTTCCCTTGAAGTAGCGCTGGTGTTCCACCTTGGCGAAATATTTGATGTCATCAACGTTCGGTGGTCGTCCATGGATTTCCCGATGGAAGGATTGGGCATAGACCTTCATCAGTTCCCGGGTATAGGCCTTCAGGTCCTTGGAATGGTCCTTCAATTGCCTCAGTTCCGCCTGGCTTGGACTGACGGTGATGGCATAGAACTTGGGCTCGTGCTTGCTGAGTTTTTTGGTATTGCCATCGATTTCCGAGATGACCTGTTCCGCAGTGATCTTATCCCCGTGCTTATTGAAAAAGTGTTCCTGTTCAGAAAGGGAAAGGGATTCGTTTTCCTTTTCCAGATAGGCCACATAATCGGCAGCACTTTGGCTGAAATTACCCTTTGTTTGCTGTGGGGTGATGGTGATATACATAGGGGTTCATTTTTTAGGTTCTTGGTGTTTTTGTGCCTCCTTCTTCTTCATCCAGTTCTGCAGTTCGGATTCCAGGGTCTTGGCCGTTTGCTTGCGTTCCGTCAACAGGGGCTTATTTTCGGAGGGGTCCTCTCCTTCAAAGAGGGCATGCATCATGGCCGCGGTGGGTTTGGTCTGGTTCTTTTCGATGTCCTTGATCACGGCCATTACTGCATTGATCCGTTTTTTGATCAGGCTCTCCAAGGTATGGATATGGGGTCCCAGGGATTCTATTGGGGAAATCCCATTGGCCTCGAAAAAGTCCAACATCAACAACAAGGTCATCGATTGGGAAGCTCCCATCTGTTTACTGAATTTCTTGAATTTTTGGGCAATCGACGTTTTGATGCTCAAGCTTTCAAACCGTTCCTTTTCGTATCCTTTATCCATTTTTCCGTGAAAAATTTGCCGGTTTTAGGGGGCTGGCGGCGTTTTTCCGTGAAAAATGCACAGCAACTCCCCAAAATTCATTTTCAATAATCATATAATCATCTATATATCAACGTTTTGATAAAAACCACAAACCTGTAACATGGCGACAGCCTGTTACCCTCTTGCTTCTCCTTTGTCCCGCGATGCGGGACCAAAAACTCGAACAACTTGGCCAAGGCCAGTTGCCTGTTCTGTGAAAGTCAAATCGATGGGTACGGACTTTAGGAAAGTCAAATCAAAAAGGCTTGCCGTACCAAAAAGGCCATGCCCTTCTCTTAAATATAGCAATAATGAGGGTTTTATAAAAACGTAAAACCGTGACGATCACAGGCAATTGTGCAGCTATTTTAGGGATGGCCGCCCATCGTGAAATCAAAACGTCAGCAACGTACGGATTGAACATAAAAAAAGACCCTCTTTCGAGCGTCTTTCTTACTGTTGTTCTGAAAGAAGTCATCAGGTTTTAGATTGTTCCTTGGTATATTCAAAACGAATGATCCAAAGGTTGACGACCATATGAAAGGTCTTTTCTGCTGTAGCCCTCGTTTCGGTCTGGTGCCCTTTGCGTTTTTGGGCCGGAATCTCCAGTGATTTTTTAATACGGGTTTCCATATGTATGGTTTTAATTTTTATTGGATTCAAATCCGTTACTCTCCCTAAAGAATTCCGTTATCGGCAAAACTGTAGTATCGTCCATCGGGGGCCAAGATGATATGGTCCAAGACCTTGACATCAAAAAGCTGTGCAGCCTTGATGATCTTTCGGGTCAATTGCCTATCAGGTTCACTTGCCTTAAGTTGCCCAGAGGGATGGTTGTGGACCAGGATGATTCCCACCGAAAGGGTCTTTAGGATGATAGCAAAAAGAATGCGCATATCTACCAAGGTACCTGTGATACCCCCATGGGATAATGGATAAATGCCCTTGACCTTATTGGACTGGTTGAGCAACACGATTTTAAATGTTTCATGTAGACCTATTGTTTTGTTGTCCCAATTTTGGAACAATAGGTTCGCCACCTCGTTGGAGTTCGTTACGGAAAGGGATTTCAGGGTACTGAGTTTTTCCCTATAACTGATCTGTATTTCGTTGACACGGTGTTCCATTTCAATTGTTTTAAAGATGAAAAAAGTAAGGGATGTCCAAAAAGTTGGACACCCCCTATCCATTTTACTCGGTGGTATTGTTATCACCACCGCCCAAAAGCAGAATCTCACTTGCCACCACTTCGGTCACATACTTTTTATTGCCCTCTTTGTCCTCATAGGAACGGGAGGTCAATTTCCCTTCGATGGCAACTTCCTTGCCCTTGGTCACAAAACCTTCGATGATGTCGGCCAGTTTTCCCCATGCGATGATGGTGTGCCATTCGGTATTGGTCACCCGTTCCCCTTCGGAGTTCTTGTAATGTTCATTGGTGGCCATGGTGAACCGTGCCACACGTTTGCCTTTTTCAAGGTCTGTAATGGTAGGGTCTTGCCCCACATTTCCGATAAGTTGCACTTTGTTTCTCAATGTACTCATGATAAAAAGTTTTAAAGGCCTGCCGTCTTCCTTTATTGGACAGATCAGCAAACAGGGTTAAAAATTTCCCCTCTATTTTTTTGGTCATTGTTTCCCAAATTTTAAGGGGCGTTTGTTTGCTTCTTACGTGCGTAGCACAATAAAAGAAGGGGGTTCTGTCAAGGCTTTTGGCCGGAAATCGGGAGGCTCCGCGACGTAGCAAAATCCTGGGATTTTCAAGGAAGTGGAAACCCTATTTATGGACAAAACCTGTCTTGGCCTTGACAGGTTCGATGAGGGCCCTAGGAATTCCATCTGACCCATTGGCAAGGGAGCGTACGGGAAGTTAAGCGACTGCGGGCGATGGTGTCCTGATAGGAAGTCCTTGGGCCCTGCCCTGTTTTTCGATGCCCCGAAAAACAACAAGGGCTTCTTTTATTATAGACCCCTTAAAATTTGATGGGCGGACTGACGGATTTGCGGCCTTTCCCGGCAAAGCCCCAAGAAGGGTTTGCAAAGGAAGGACGCACCAAAAATCCGTTTGGACGACTTCCGTATTGGCCAAATGCCGATACCTCAACTATTGCGATGGTAATAGGCCAATAATCCTGGAA
The DNA here is from genome assembly GCF_029193885.1 of Flagellimonas yonaguniensis. Classification (GTDB taxonomy): domain Bacteria; phylum Bacteroidota; class Bacteroidia; order Flavobacteriales; family Flavobacteriaceae; genus Flagellimonas; species Flagellimonas yonaguniensis. The sequence continues at coordinate 363,746 of NZ_JARFVB010000003.1, forward strand.
CTTGGTTTCTTTCTAATCTTTCCCGAACAGCTCACCTTGATCGTTAGGGGAAGGTCCACTCAATTTGGGCGTTGAAGCTTTCATGTTGTCCTTTAAGGCCTTTCGTCGCTTCTCATAGATCCACAACCTTAACCCTTTCAACAGGCCCATCTCATATTCAGAAAGTTGTTTGGGTGCCACTTCCTCCATGGCCTCAATTTGTCCATCTTTCTTAAAGGTCATTGCATACTGGAGCCCGCACCATGTGTATATGTTCACCCATTCACTGGGCATGGGGGATTCGAAGGTCCTGGGCATCATATAGGCCACAACCTCGGTCAAGGAGGCCATGTGTTCCCCACGCATCCGGGTCAACATCCGGGCCATGATGATATTGTCTAAAAGGTCTTTGGGCACAGCATCCTGCCATTGGGATGGACACACAATGATGGGACTTTGCAATAGGTCCATAAAGTCAAGGACAAAATCGGATTTGGCCTTTTTGAGGGACTTGGGGCTTAGGTTTGGATTCGGTGTTTTCGTTGGCTCCTGTTCAAAGCCAAAATCCAGTTGCACTACGTTTTGTTTTTCCATGATCTGCGTTTTAAATTGAACAATAATGGCAGACCGCCAAACGCAAGGGAAAATTTTGGAGTGGGAAGGAAACGGAATAAAAAGTGACATCGGCAACGACTTTATGCCGTCCCTTGTCCGAGAAATATTTTCCGGGTTTATCTTTGGGCAGTATTGATCGGAATAGGTTCTACACCCTATTATTTGGCCATCAGTGCACCCGTACCTACCTGCCTTGGGTCAGGTTTCAAGGGCTGTTTGAGGGTCGAGACTACCTCCAGACTGTAGTGCCCGAACTCCTCGGTCACCGTTCCGTGGCACAGATAGATACCCTTTCCATGAATGGGTGTGGATGCCATCGTTTGTGGAAAGTGTACACAATCAAAAAAATGACCTTCCAGATCGAGCATGGTGGTAAAGCGCATGGTGTCCCCTTTGGATGTGGTGTTCAAACGGGTATGGACCATGGAGCCATAGATCCAGATTTTTTGGTTGACATGGGCCTCAAAATCACTGGCGGTCAACCTACTCTTCACCTTGCCGTCCATGAGCTCATAATACCCGCAAAGCGGAAAGCCCAAGAGTTCCATTTGATCATAGGCATCCTCAACAGGGTGGGAAGGTAAATTTGGCAATGTAAAATGCCTGTGGTTGGGTTTAAACAGCAGTTTCTGGACCGTATCCTTTCGATGGGCCTTGGTCTTGAACACGGCCTGCCATAGCACTTGCTTCTTGGGTACCCCAAAGACACGAAAGGCATCGATCCGCACCAAGATGGTCAACTGTTCTATGGCAATGGGGACACGATCAATGAAATCATCAAAATCCTTGAACTTGCCATGAAGCTGCCTTTCGTTCAAAATGCGTTGGATGACCAAACGCTCCAGACTCCGAAGCTGCCCCAGTCCCAAATAGATATGCTTCCCATAAATGGCATTGACATGATCACTGCGGTTGATGCATGGTGGATGGATAATGCCTCCCCACATCTTAGCCTCATGGACATAGAGCTCTGTATCGTAGAACCCTCCCCCATTGTTGAGCACGGCCACCATAAACTCCAAGGGGAAGTAGCATTTCAGATAAAGGCTCTGGTAGCTTTCCACGGCATAGGAAGCGGAATGTCCCTTGGCAAAGGCATAACCAGCAAAACTCTCGATCTGTTCCCAGACCATTTGGGTCAGGGCGGCATCGTGCCCCCTTTGCTTGCAGTTTTCAAAAAACTTGAGCTTCACTGCCTGGAATTCCTCCCGGGAGCGGAACTTTCCGCTCATCCCCCGTCTCAAGACATCGGCTTCCCCAAGGTCCAATCCTGCGAAGAGGTGGGCCACTTTCAGCACATCCTCTTGATAGACCATGATCCCATGCGTCTCGGGCATGATCTCCAAAAGGATGGGATTGGCCTCCTTGCGGCGTTCCGGTTCCCGCTCCCTTCGGATGTACTCATCCTTCATCCCAGATGAAGATACTCCTGGACGGATCACGGAACTGGCCGCCACCAACCCCAAGTAGTCATGGGTCCGCAGTTTCTTCATCAGCCCCCGCATGGCCGGGGACTCCACATAATAGGCCCCTATGGCCCTCCCCTGGCTCAACAGCCGGTTGATGTTGGTATCCTGCTTCATTGCCTCTACACTCTTGATGTCCCAAAGCACGGCATCGGGTTGATTGCTCTTAATGACCTCTACTGCCTCCTTGATCTTGGCCAATCCCCGTTGTCCCAAAATATCGAACTTGAACAGGCCCACATCCTCGGCAATGATCATGTCAAACTGCACCGTCGGGAATCCTTTGGGCGGCAGGGTCGTGGCCGAATAGTAGTGCTCGGAACGGTCCAAGATCAAGATCCCCGAGGAATGCACACTGATGTAGTTGGGCATCCCATGGATATAGGTGGCGTATTTCAGCACCAATCGGGCCAGTTCGTCCAAGGCTCCCTGTTCATACCGACCCGAACTGAGCTTATCGATTTCCTCGGTGGGCAGCCCGAACACCTTGCCCAGTTCCCGAACAGCGGCCCGGTACTTAAAGGTGTTGTAGGTGCCCAAGAGGGCCACATGCTCGAAACGTTCAAAAATATAGGCCGTGACATCGTCCCGGTCCCAGGTGGAAAAATCAATGTCAAAATCAGGGGGCGAGGCCCGAAAGGGATTGATGAACCGTTCGAAATACAGGTCCAGTTCAATGGGATCCACATCGGTGATTCCGATCAGATAGGCCACCAGGCTGTTGGCCCCGCTCCCTCTGCCTACATAGGGATAACCCTTGGACTTGGCATAGGAGACAATGTCATGGTTGATCAAAAAGTAGGACACAAAATCCAGTTCTTGGATGGTACGCAACTCCCGGAACATACGTTCCTTGACTTTTTCCGTGGGATGGGCATAACGACGAGGCAGCCCTTCCAGGGCCAGTTCCCTCAACCGTTCCACATCCAATGCTCTGGACGGCAAAAAACGGGACTGGTTTTGGGAAACCCGTTCACTTCCAAACCCAAAGGCAATGGAACAGGAGTCCATCAACCGCTGGGTATTCTCCCAGATATGTGGGAAATCAACCAAAGCCCTTTTCAGTTCCACCATGGGCCGAAGGGTATCGGTGGGTCTGGCCTCCTCGGACTGGGGCAGTTTGCTCAATAGTGTGTTCAAGCCTATGGCCCTAAGCAAGCGATGGGTATTGAAATCCTTTTTGTTACGAAAGCTCACGGGCTGTAACAACACCAATCTATCGGTATAATCCCGATACCGGGAGAACCGCAATTTCCGTAGTTCGTCCACCGAGACCCCTATGTATTCATAGGCCCGGAAATCCGTCCGTTCCTCTTCCTGGATCTTCTCAAAGGGATAGATCACATGGACATGTTCAAAGATCGGTGCCACTGCTGGAATAGGTGTCCCTTTGTGCAGGTGCTGGGAAAGAAAGGCATTGATTTCCCGAAACCCCTCATTGTTTTGGGCCAAGCCCACGAACTCCTGCAGGTTCCCATTCCGAAAATCGATGCCCAAAATCGGGCGTATGCCCAACTCTTTGGCCAAGCGCACAAAGTTCATCCCTGCCGAACTGTTGTTGATATCGGTCAGGGCCAAGGTTTCCACCCCATGGGAACGGGCCAGATCCAAAAGTTCCGTTTCGGAGAGGACCCCGTAGTTCAAGGAGTAATATGTATGGCAGTTCAAGTACATTATTGCTGTCTATGGGCCAATAGGATGGGCGGTTGTCCGTCAAAGGGATTACCTCCCCTTCCTATACTGTGAGCGCCCAAGGCCGAGGCCCGCATCAGACTGGACTCCCCAAAACGGCTGCGCACCCGGTCCATGGCCTGGTAGAGGTTCAATAGTTTTTCATCATCGGCAAAGAGGTCGATCTGATAGTGCCCCCCTACGATATGGCTGTAGTTGACCCCCACAAGTCGAATCAGCATCCTTCGGTCATAAAGGGAGGTAAAGAGTTCCTTCACTAAGGGTACCAACACGTGGTCCGCAGAAGTATAGGGAACCCGTTTCTGCTTGGTATAGGTCTTAAAGTCACTATATCGAATCTTTACACTCACACAGCCCGTCATCTTGTTTGCCCTTCGGAGTTGATAGGCCAGGTTCTCCGCCATGGCGAACAAGGTGGTCTCCAATTTGACCATATCGGTGGTATCCTTTCCATAGGTCCGTTCCGTGGATATCGACTTCCGCTCATGGAAAGGGACCAATGGGGAATTGTCCAATCCCTGGGCCCGCATCCAGATGGTCCGTCCATGCTTTCCAAAGCCACTTTCCAGTAGTTCCAAGGGCAGTTCCTGTACGGTCTTTATCGTGGACACCCCCATATTGGACAGGAGCCCATAGGTCTTCTCCCCCACCGAGGGCAGTTTACGGATATGCAGTGGCGCTAGGAACTCCTTTTCCAATCCAAGGTCGATCTTCATTTGGTTGTTGGGCTTGGCTTCCCCTGTGGCCACTTTGGAGACCACCTTGTTCTGGGACAGCCCAAAGGAAATGGGCAATCCTGTCTCCTTCAGGATGCGTTGTCGCATTTCCGAGGCATACTTATAACAGCCAAAAAAGCGGTCCATACCCGATAAATCCGCATAGAACTCGTCCACACTGGCCTTTTCAAAGACCGGGACACTTTCCTTGATGATCTCCGTTACATGGTCCGAGAACTTCATATAGGTCCCCGCATTGCCCTTGATGACCGTGGCCTCGGGACACAACCGCCGCGCCACTTTCATGGACATCCCGGAATGCACCCCAAAACGACGGGTCTCATAGCTGCAGGCCGCCACGACCCCTCTGTCCCCCAACCCTCCGACCAGTAGGGGCCGCTTCATCAGACGGCTGTCCAGTAGCCGCTCACAGGAGACGAAGAAGGTATCCAGATCGAGATGGAGAATGGTGGGCTTCATAAGATGTATTGGATTTATTCCTATTTTTTGGAAAATATCCAAATGTAAGCAAAGCGATAAACTGTTTCAAAATTTTAACAATTATGATTATCTTATTGCTATAAAAAAGCAACCTCAAGATGTGCTACTCGACCAGACAGACCCGCGAGCGGAAGGAACTGGAGAAATTGCTCTCCGTCAAGGCCATGTACGGCGATCTCGACACCGACCTGGAACTCATTTACTTCCATGCCAACGGTTGGAGCCACCCGGTCATGTGGACCTTGGGCCAAGAGGAGCCGGACAATCTCCTCCCTGCCATGTGGGGCATCATGCCATCAAGGGAGAAACAGGAGGGTTACAAGGAATATTTCAAGAATCCAAGGACCTTTGGTGGCCTCAATGCCAAGTCCGAAAAAATCTTCGATCATTTCATTTATCGATATACTTGGGAGCACCAACGCTGCATCATACCCGTGGACGGTTTCTTCGAACCCCACAACACCAAGGTAAAGGTCAAGGGCAAGGATTTCAAAGTGCCTTTCTACTTCAACAGAAAGAATGGGGATCCCATTTACCTAGCGGGTATTTACACCAACACTTCCGACGGACGCAGAACCTTTGCCGTATTGACCAAGGAGGCCACTCCCATGTTCGCCGATATCCACAATGAAAAGAAACGACGTCCGGTCATCATCGATGATGAAAACCTGGATGCTTGGCTACATAACGGCAACAACGAATCAGATGTTCAAGATCTCATCGATGACGATCTTTGGGAAGGGGAGCTGGAAGCTTATCCCGTAACCAAGGATCTGTACAGTAGGAGAGTGGATTCCAATTATCCCGGTATCATCGACAAAGTGGACTACGAAGAGGTATCGATTTCCTATGGGCAATAAAAAAGGGAGTCTGTTTCCAGACCTCTAGTTTATCCAAATTAATCTTTAATGGCCACGTAAATGTTTTTGTTCTCTGCCATTCAACCTTGGTTTGGTGATCTTGGATTTTTGAAACTCTCCCAAGGTCAAAAAACCCCTTTCATTTTTTTCATTCTGATTTTAAATCTTTGAAAAGGGATACTTTTGTTTGCGGTCATTCTGACCATTATTCTCAAGCGTTGGATGTGTTTCATGACCCTTGTTCGAAAACCTTCCATGATGGTATATCGGATATGGTTTTTGCGATTAGGCCTTGAACTCCACAATAGATTGATGATTGAGCTGTGACAATCAATAATCGTAGCATTTGTAATGCTTCTCCAAATAGGCCATGGATAGTTAATGACTGAGGGGCTTTACCTAGGTTATGGCCGGCATGGAGGTTGTGATGTTCAAATAGCACCGTTATGGTCACTTGATCTTCTATGCTTCTAGTGCACCCCACAATCCTCGATCTCTTTCGGTCCAAACCCTCGATTGGGAAGGCATAGTACAGGCCCATTTAAACACTTATGAATCAGTTCTGTACAAACAACCCTTGAACCCCCTTCTTTAATTGAATTTCATAAATAGTACAGTCCGTGACAAAATTTTATTGTTGGAGTTTCCGAATAAAGTTCTTCCAAATAGTTTTTTACCTTTTTGATTTTTCCCTCTTTCTCCACGGTCAAGACTTCATTTTTATTGTTCGAGGAGATGGTCATAGATCCCTTTGGGAAAATCAACCTAAACTACCGCGTAGAACATTATCTGTACCTGAATCCTTCAAAAACTGACCATTGGATAGCTTAGCCAAGTCATTTAAAAGAATAAATACAAAAAAAAACATTTGGTATCAATGAAATCCCTAATAGCCGGAAACCCTTATAAATAAAAAAAGGCTCCAGGGAAAATTACGCTTTTAAATACTAACAAGCGCAATCAGGTTCTATTTACAGGTATTTTTATTTTAACAACGGTTCCCTTGCCTTCTTCCGATTGAATATTTAGCGATCCTTTCATGCTCCGCACCATTTCATTGACAAGTTGAAGCCCCATACCATATCCTTCTTCATTATTTGTACCACGCTCACTCACAACACTTTTCCCCATGAATTCTTGTAACTTTTCTTTGCGGATCCCCCTTCCATTATCCTTCACTTCTATCAGTAGGGATACGTTACCTTCTGTATCCATTATATCAAGGTTTACGGCTATTTTCCCTTTTGGGGCGGTAAACTTGATGGCATTGGCGATAATGTTCCCCGATATGGGAAGAAGTTTTCTTCGTGGGAAACTGTGATGGTTTTTTTCTTTGTTGAAAACCACTCCAAAATCAATCTTTTTGTTCAAGGCAGGTAAGGCATAAAGGTCCTCCAAATGCTTTTTGAATTCTGAGAGGGTAAAATAATTTTCTTTAAGCTGCTCTTTGCGCCTTTCCAGGATATCATCGGTCAACTCCAGTAGCTTGGAAGCAGAGCTTTTTATCATTCCCATGTACAAATCGAACTCACTATGTTCGAGTGATTCATTTTCGGCACTTAATGCAAGACCAAGAATACCACCTACCGGACCTCTAACGTCATGGGCCATTTGGTTACGTTGGACGATAGCCCTGTCCAACTGATCTTGCAGTGAGTCCAATTTCATTTTGCTCTCCAGCCTCTTTACGATTTCGTCCGCAACAAGCCGCAACAATTTTTTCTTTTCCTCGGATATGTTCTTATCCTGATGGTCGATTACACAAAGAGCACCAATGCTCTCCCCCGTCTCCACCATGAGCGGGATTCCCAAGTAATATTTGAATCCATCATCCTTAACATAGGGTTTATCCATGAATCGAGCGTCTTTGTCAAGACGGTGGATTTCCATTGGACTTTCAGATTGTATGGTATATTGGCAAATGGAATCTTCACGATCCATCTCGAACAATTTGTGGCAATAAGATGATACGGTCCATTGCGAATGGCTATCAATCAAATTGATAAGCGATATCCTAGTGCCCGCAATATGGGCTGCCAATTCGACCAAGCCTTGGAACTCGTTTTGAAGATTTCCATAATCGAGGTCAAACTCGCTCAGTTTTTTGATTCGTGCATATTCGACATTGTTTCTCTTAATCTCGTCCATTAGCTCAATCTTTGGTTCAGAATGAAAAAATAAGGTTGGTTTGATAAAACCCTTACAAAGCAAACTTGAATTGCTATTAACTATCCAAATATGGATTCGACGTCTTTGATTGACAACGGCTTTTTAACATAGCCCCTGACAAATTTGAGCCCATCCGCCTTTTTGATGTCAGTTTCGTCCGTGGAAGAGGAAACAATATGTATGGAAATGTTATCGCCTTTAATGGTTTGTATTCCCCCAAGGGCTTCGATGAATTCCCATCCATTCATCCTAGGCATATTTATATCCAATAAAATATGATAGAAAGTTTCCCCTGTATAGTTTTCACAAAGAAAGTCCAACGCTTCCCTGCCGTCGGCGCATGACTTAATGGTAAGGTCAGGATCCACCTTTTCTATCAATTTTGTTGAGACCCAGTTAAAGATAGGGTCGTCATCGATCAACAGTCCCAATTTATTCATCATTTAATGTTTTAATATCCATTGAACGTGTCTCAGCGACAATGTCCTGGATAATTTTGTCCAGTTCCTCCCCGGACACTTTGACCTGTTCGAGCAAAAAAGGCACATCTTCAGAATCACAGAGTTCCAAATCCAAAAGGTTGACAACCCCCAAAAGACGCGATAAAGGCGCCCGGACCACGTGTGACTGGGTCCATGCAATATCCCGTAGTTTCTTGTTCTGGGTTTCTATTGTGCTTACATATTCCTGTTTATCAGTAATGTCGCTTGCTAGGACCAACCGCACCGTTCTACCCTCATATTCAATATCGTTGCTGTAGACCTCCACACAAATGGTCTCATTTGATTTCAATGCATGAAAAAACATTCCGGCATAGCTGTCCCGTTTCTTTTGTTGTCGTTCTTTTAGACTTTTTTCAAGAAACTTCATATGATCTTTTGGTCTGATGTCCTTTATGGTCATCGCCTTGAACTCATCCAAGGTGTAGCCATATTTTGCTATGGCAGCATTGTTGACGTTCAAAAAATATAATGTTTGTGGGTCATATATCCACATCGGTTGTGGGCTGAAATCGAAAAGATCCTGATAGATCTTTTTGCTCTTGTTGAGTTCGGCATAGGAGTGTTCCAATTCCTTATTGGTCATGGAGGTTTCCAATGCAGTGGAAAGGTTGCTCGTTATGGTCTTTAGGAAGGAAATATCATCGTCGCTCCACTCTCTTTCAATATGGCAGTCGTCAAATCCAATGAAACCCCAAAATGATCTGTTTATAAAAATGGGAAGCACGATAATGGATTTGATGCCCTGTTCAAGAAAAAGCCCTTTGGTCTCGGTATCCTCCATCTCCCTGACGATCGCCACAAATTGCTTTTGATCCCTCAATGCCTCTATAATGTCCTGGATATTGGAAAAAGGAATGTTCTGGAACTTCGGATGATTTATTTTGGAAGGCACTCCCTTACCATTCCACTCCAACCGTTGGTTAGTTTCCTTCTCCCCTGTTTTTTCATTGAAGGAGTTTTGGTAATAGTAAACCCGATCGGCTTTTATACATTGTCCAACCTTACCGAACGCCTTTTCGATTACACTGAACCAATCATCATAATTGAGCAGTTCTTTGTTCATTTCTGCAATGATGTCCAGTTGTTCTGTCTTGTGAAGGATTTTTTCGTTGGCTTTCTTTTTCTGCGTAATGTCCCTGAAAAAAACACTGATTCCTTCTTCAGAGGGATATGCATTGACCTCTAGCCAAATGCCATAAAAGTCCTCAAAAGAGATGGGCTCTCGGGTCTTGAGTACCTTGTTGTAGTTGGTGTAGGAGGGCAGGTCCACCGCATCGGGGAACACCTCCCAAAGGTTTTTGCCGATGAGGTCTTCCCTCTTCACTCCGAGCAGACGTTCAGCAGTCTTGTTCCAATAGGTTACCGTGAAATCCTCTTTCATGGCGAAGAAAGCGTCCCCAATACTTTCCAGAATCATATTCTTTTCCCGATAGGCCGATTCAAGGGCTTCAGAGGCTCTTTTTCGCTCGTCTATATTTTTGAAATAGACCGAAACCCCACCATTGGAAGGATAGGTGTTGATCTCATACCAAGATCCATTTCCAGGATATAGGTACTCAAAACTTTCTGCATTACCCTTCTTGGCGACCCTTCTATACACCGTTTCCAGTTCAGTGCCCAAGGCAGGGGAAAACAATTCCCAAATGTTTTTTCCCAGCACCTCATCTCGTTTCTTCCCAAGTAAATTTTCGGCCTCCTTGTTGAAAAATGTAACGTTCCAGTCCTTGTCCACGGCATAGAACGCATCCGAAATACTGCCCAGTATTTCCTGAAGCTGCAATTGCGTGGTTTTCATCGAATGGATATCTTGGATACTCCCATATATTTTTGTGCACACACCATTGGCACGTTCACTTTTTCCGATGATCCTCACCCATTTTTCCTTTCCCGAACTGGTATTCAACAATACCTCTTTGTCATATTCCGTGCCCTTTTCAATGAGCTCCTTTACCCCTTTTTCCACTATGGGCCTGCTTTCAGGAGTGTAAAATTCCAACCCCCCGCTCAATGAGGCATCATAATTCTCGCCCACCTCCAATATATTTCGGACCATGGACGACCAATACATGGTATCGCTACCAGACCCTGAAATCATATTCATTTCCCAACTGCCAATCTTGGAGAGCTCCGATGTTTCCTCCAACAGCCTGGTCAACTTGACCTTGTCCGTGATGTCAAATACCATCGAGTTGAATAGAATGGTACCGTCGGACAACTTATAAGGTGTTCCATAGCCCTCGTGCCAACGAACAGAACCATTGGGAAGGACATACCGCCAACGACTGTGCCACTGTCTGAGTGTATCAAGTGACGTTTGGATATCCTGCATCAACTTTTCATAATCCCCTCCCTTTTTGATCTGGTTCCAAATCAAGTGGGAGTTTTCTTGACACTGTTCAGGGGTAAGGCTGTATATTTCAAAGGCTTTTTGACTAACGGAACTCATTTTGTCGGTCCCATCCGGATAAAGGTAATATTGGAAGGTAACACCGGGAAGGTCATTGGATAGGGCCAAAAGGCGATGTTCTGCTTCTTTTAGTTGGGTAATATCCTGAAAACTCCCATATAGGCGGATACAATTACCGTTGACCGTTTCGGCCTGTCCCATGGCCTTGACCCATTTTTCATTGCCCTTGGCGGAGATAAAAGCGGCCTCATATTCAAAAGCCCCTCCTTTTTCCTGTGCCTCACTTACAATATTTCTTACCCTTTCCTTATAATCTTGCCTGTAGAAATTGAGGGCATGTTCCAATTCCGGCTTATAACTATCAGGATCGGTCTCATAGATTTGGTGCACCCCGTCCGACCATGTCAACCTTTCATTGATCATGTCTATTTCCCAACCCCCTATTTTGGCCAATCGCGAAGCATCGGTTATCACTTCCTGCAATTTTTTGGTTTTGGTAATGTCCTTTGCGGTGGCATAGACCATACTCTCTTCCATGGCTATTTTGCAATGCCAACTGAGCCAAATAAGATTGCCTGTTTTGGTAATGTAACGGTTTTCAATTTCGAAGGTTTCTTGTCCTCCCTTTATCTTTTGAATCAGGTTATCCGAAATTTCCCTGTCCTCATCAAGAATGAACCTTAAGAATGAATGGCCCACGATTTCAGCTTCATTATACCCCAACATATCACATCCCGCCTTGTTGATTTTTAGGAAATTCCCCTTGAGATCCAATAAGCAAATAAGGTCTGGAAGGGTCTCGAACAAGTATGTCAAGTCTTCCTCCAAACGTTTTCGATTGATTTCCGACCCCAAAAAGCCCTCCAATTTGGACAGAACCGGATAATGTGCCTTAAACTGTCTTTCACTCTCTTGGGTCCCAACGGCCAAGGTTCCAACAATCTTTCCCTGATGCTTTAAAGGAATGCCCAATACCGACTTTACTCCCGATTTTTTCGCAGCCTTTTTTCTGATAAAAAGGTTATTCTTGTCAATGTTGCCCCAAAGCGCCGATTGTTCAGTTTTCCATACCGTACCGGGAAGCCCAGCACCTGGGAATACTTGCCTGAAATCCTTGGAGTGTTCGTAAAACTTTTCCCCGGCTCCATCTTTACCGAACATGGCTGCTAACCGAAGACTGTTCTTGTGGGTACTGGGCAGCCAAACCTCACAAAAAGTGAAGTCACCATGAACAGTGACCAGTTTGCATACCTGCTCCAGTGAACTGACAAGACCTATCTTTTCCTTGAATGAGGTACTGATCTTGGTCAGGAAATCCTTTTCGAGTTGAGCATTGATCTTTGATGAAACATCCCTCTGAATAGCGATATAATGAGAAACCACACCTTTGATATCCTTTACGGGCGAGGCCGCGATGTTGATCCAATAGGGCATCCCATTTTTTCGGTAATTGGTAATGAGCACCTCACAGGGCTCCCCTTTGGACAAGGTTTTGTAGAACCGCTCCAATTCCTCTTTATCGGTCTTTGGCCCTCTTAGAATATCTGGGGTTTTGCCTATGACCTCTTCAGGCTTATATCCCGTCATTTGGGTAAATGACCGGTTCACATACACAATTTTTGGGCCTTTTCCCTCCAAAAGACCCGCATCGGTGATCATAACGGCATCATTGGCATGGGTCACCACACTTTCCAACAATTTCAACTGATGTTCTTCCTTTCTTTGTTCGGAAATGTCCTGAACGGTACCCTCAAATGAGATGGGATCTCCTTCGATATTCCTATTCAATCTTCCCTGTTCACGGACCCATCTGATCCCGCCATCGGGCAGAAAAATGCGATGCACAAAATCCATTTCCGCCTGTCCTGACAGCGCGGCCTCCTGTTCCAGTTCAAAAAGTTCCCTGTCATCGGGGTGTATGCTATCGTAAAAGGCATCAAAGGTTACCTGGAACTCGTCTTTGGGCCTTCCCCAAATTTCATAGACCTTGTCTGTCCAGCTCAATGAACCTGAATGGATATCATATTTCCAATACCCCAGTTTGGCAATATCCGAAGCGGTTTCCAATCTTTTTTCAGACTGCTGCAATGCCACGTATTGTTGTTCCTTATAGGTAACATCCTGACATACGGCCAAGATACATTTTCTGTTCTGAAAATTCACTTTACGCCCTATTATCTCCACCCGGATCTGTTCTCCATTTTTTTTCTTGTGGGTAAATGTTCCAAAAGGGATACCCTCTTTTTCCGGGTTGATATTTTCAGGGCAGGCCCCAATATCCGGAACCTCGTTCCTGGTTGCAAGATCATTTAGGGAAAGGGAAAGAAACTCTTCCCGACTGTATCCATAAAGATGTATCGCTGCATTGTTTACTTCCAGAATTTCAAAGGTCTCCATGTCATGGATCCAGTTGGGTAGGGGATTGTGGTAAAAGAGATTACCGTATTCGTTCATCATTGGGTCTATTGGGCGTAACAAGTATTGAAAGATCAATGGATATGGACAATAATTAATTTTTTTTGCAATCCAAAAATTAGTCCAATACCACGTGTAGGTTTTTTCATTCAAATATATGTCGAATAACCGTCATATAACATCATAACGACAAATTTCGCAATTTATGCATCATCCTTTCAAAATCCTTGTTCATGACCTTTATTATCCAGGAGAATTATAGGTAGTAGATGAACCCAAGACCATACAGCTAGTCAATACAGTCCATAAAAATTCCGGACCCCCTTCTGATTTCAATGAATGGGTTTCGGGTTGGGGGCCTTCGATTTCATGAGATCCCAAATTGATGCATTCTCAATGGCATCTGCACTGTGACCTGTGCCTATCCCCAAAGTGTATGCTCCACATGGTGCAAAAGATGGCATAGTGTACCACTCAAATCGGGGAAAAATGAGCATAGCGGAACCATCGACAAGCGATAGAAAGACAGTATGTCTTCCCAAAACACAAGATGCTTCAAACCATCCGTTTTAAGTGTTTCCCAGTAGCCTTCCTTTACTTCATGCGTAAGGCTGAAAATCCGGGCTTATCCATATGGGAACCCTTGTCCGTGAACCAAGCTTCTTTAAAATGGGTTCATGCAAAAAGGTTTCAAAAACGCTATGGGAGTATTTGGTGATTACGATCATATCCGATTCCAACGAATTGGTCTTCTCCAAAATATCCCAGGTTACGGATTTGGATAGGCTGACTTGATCAAATAACAGTTCCAAATCAGCAAAGCGCTTTTTCAGGATTTCCTTGTTCGTTTTTTGTTCTTCCGTTAAATGAAATTCCAGGGCCACATGGATGATGTGCATCGTTGATTTCCATTGCCCCAATAGTTCAAGAAGTGGTGTCAACACATATTTTGGGGTAAAGTGTGAAAATTCAGTGGGATATGACACCTTGTCCAATTTTTGAAAGTTATGGGATCCCGGAACCAAGAGCAGATGGCAATTTATGACCTGTCGCATAACCCTCAAGGCAGAATTGCCAGCAAAGACCGTTTTGGAACCTGTCTTCCCATGGGTCCCCAGGACAACAAGGTCCAAGTCATATTTTGGGACCAGCCTTTGGACCGTTTCAACCAAACCGCCTGCGATGAGCAAAGTGGAAAAAACATGTTTCGGGTTTTGGTGGTTCTTGAGCAGATATTCCTTTGTCCCATCCATTTGATCGATAAGGTCTTGGTGTTCCGGGGCAACGATCTCCATCCCGTCCTTACCATTGTTCACAATTTGCCAATTATCGGGTTCAAAGGTGTGCAGGATATGGAATTCACATTCCCATTTGGCGTAAAGCTTCACTGCCATGAACAGGGCATTCCAAGAATTATCTGAAAAATCGGTGAGCAAGAGAATCTGTTTCATGGTGTTATCCTAACTGATTTGATGGGTTCGGGAATGACCAGAAAAGGTACTTTCGAGTGGTAGCCAATAACATCCACTTTCTGTTTGACCAATAAGCGCTCCAAAAAGGAGTGCTTGCTGTTCATCATGGCCACCAGGTCTATCCGGTTTTCGCCTACATAATCATATACGGCACTTGTCACATTGGGTGTAGTACGTTGTACATACGTGACGTTCGGCACCTCCACGAACAACCTTTTGAGCTGTTCCCGGTTTATTGATTCATCTCCTGTCATGGCCCTATCCTGCAGGGCGTGCAATACATGAAGGTCGACACCGAACCGCTCCACCAGTTCCATCAATGGCGCCAGATCACGTTTGGTATACCTGGATTCGTACCCCGTTGGAAAGAGGACATGTCTGATATCGTGGTGTACGTCTTCAAACGAATTAGGACTGGCCCAGTCCAAAGTTAAGTCATAGTTTCAACTTTTGAATTTGGTGCTCTTTTCTTCTTTTGAGCATCGTTCTTCTCTTTATCAATTTACGGTTTTCCAAT
>NZ_JARFVB010000030.1 GCF_029193885.1 Flagellimonas yonaguniensis
TGGTCTGTTTGTCGCCATCCTCTCTGGTGATCTCACCAAAGTCGGAAGCGGAAAGTCCTTCGTCCAAAATCAAATCTTCGACATGGAAAACAGGCCAAATATCAATACAGCCACCTGCTTCGCCGCAAGCAGACTGTCCATCTTGATCTTTGGAAAAAAAGTAAAGTGAATTGCCATTACCATCGGTTAAAATTTGACCGTGTGTAGCATTGTTGACCAGCTGCACACTAACGGTTGGTTCAGGTGTGCCATCTGGATCAGGTTCGGGCATCGTTCCCCCACCATTGTCATCACTACTACAACTATGTAGTAGGAACATTGATGTAACGAACAGTAGAATTGTTTTTTTCATGATTAATTACATTTAATAGATTTACTTCCGCAAATGAACCTATACCAACCCCCTGCCTCAAAAGAAAACTTCGCGATAGGGAAAAAAACACCTTAAAAGGGATAAAACGAACTTGAAAAAAAGCCACATTTGGGACAAATACTTTTGTGACCATGGTAGCTTAACTTTTCGAAGTGTATTCCTATTTTTAGCTACAAATTGTGGCACACATGAAAAAAGACAAACTCTACTTATTCACATTTTTATCCCTATTGGCCATTGTGTTTGTTACGGCCTATTTCAGTATGAACTATTTGGTCGGTCTCAGTACAGAACAGTTTCTAAAGATTCAACTGGAGTCAAGTAAACGAGAGGCTCAAGAATTGGCGAAGATGATCAATTATCAAATTGAAAATAATGTTGACAAGGAAACCATTATCGAGAATTTTCAAAGCAGTATCGAGAATACCAACATGCAGTCAGGTTTTGTGTGCATGTTTGATTGGTCGGGGAAAGAAATCTGTCATCCGAATCCAGATAAAATTGGTAAGATAACCGGGCCTGACGAATCCTACGTTATGGGAATCGAGGAAGAAGTGGACTCCAAAGATTTTTATTCTTATTTAAAAGATAAAGAGAAAGGTGGAGGGGTAAGGGATTTCAATGATCCCAATAGAGAGTCCGAAATCATTTATCTTTTCCCTGTAAACAATACGGATTGGATTGTTGCGGCCCATGCCAATATGGATAAAATCAATGAGGAAGTCAAAAGTGTAAAGACCAATTTTCTCATGGTCCATGTAATCACTGGACTGATTATTGTGTTCCTGTCCGTTTTAATGGTTCGATTTATTGGCAGTAATTATGAAAGGGCATTGGAACAGAAAAACGAAACACTTTCCAAAGAGGTACTGAGCCTTTCCAAATTGAACCATGATTTGGCCACTTACAAGAAAAAAATGGATGGTTCCGACCAAAATGGAAGGGAAACCTATGGTACTGAGAGCAAGAAGAGAATACTGACCTATTTGAAAAATGAGTTGGTTTCATTGGGCATGGAGGATATCGCTTATATCTATACCGAAAACACGGTTACTTATGTAAAGCGATTGGATGGCAAGGTTACTACTAGCAATAATAGTTTGGAAGAGCTTTTGAATGATTTGGACGACTCCGTGTTCTTTAGGGCCAACAGGCAATTTATCCTCTCCATCAATGCCATTCATAAAATTTTGAGGTATGGTAACAATCAGTTGAAGATTGAGGTGGTACCCGAATCAAACATCAATATCATTGTCAGTAAGAACAAGGCCTCGGAATTTAAAAAATGGCTGAATTCATGATGATTATCACTACATAAAGATTCTGATTAAAAAATGGGAGGGGGTAGAGAAAACAACAGGTATTTAAACAATAAACGCTTTAAAAGCTATACTTTTTGGGACTTTTGTCCCTCCAAGGGCATCAAATGCTTTTAACAATATTTAATGGATGATTATTGAGCTTCCATTTTAATCATTCAGAAATCAAAAAGTAGCCCCGGCAAGAATCGAACTTTTCCCCCGGACCCCCAGTTTTATTGGGGTTTTCACTTTTTGATTTCAAAATGTTGACGATTTGTGAACTTTTGTGATTGATTTGTCTTTCGTCATTTCAAATATACTTAAAGCAATATAAATTACACTTTTTGAAGTACTATATTAAACTTTGTCTTCTTGCCTTTTGCACGGCCTCTAACTTGTTGTGGACCTGAAGCTTCTTATAAATATTCTCGATATGTTTTCTAACCGTACTTGGTGAGAGAAAGAGATTTTTGGCAATCAGGGTATAGCTTAACCCCTCGGCCAGTTGCTCCAGCACCTCCTTTTCGCGGTCGCTGAGCAAAATTTCTTCCTCTTGCACGGACAGTGATTCCTGTCTTTCGGGATAGCGTAATAATTTTAGGGTCTTTACCGCTATCGAAGGGCTCATGGCCGCACCCCCGCCAATGGTCTCAACAATGGCATTGTGCAACTTTGGCCCTTCAATCTCTTTGAGCAAATAACCATCGGCACCGGCCTGGATGGCATTGAAGATATTTTCATCATTGTCAAAAACGGTAAGCATGAGCACTTTAATGTGGGGATATTTCTGTTTTATGATACGAACAGTTTCTATCCCATCCAAAATGGGCATTTCTATATCCATTAACACCAAATCCAGATTATGGCTTTTTTCCAGTTTAGCAAGCAGCTCGCTACCATTAAAAACCATGTACTTGATGTCCAATTCCTCAAAATCGACCAATTTTTCTTTGATGGCCCTAGCTAAGAACGTATTGTCATCCACAATGGCCAATTTGATTTTGCTCATGGTCTTGTATTTTTTTTGTGCTGAAAGAATTATGCCTTAACCTGTAATGTTACCTTGGTGCTTTTACCGATTATACTTTCTTGTTTGAAATCAATCCCGGCTTTTTCGGCCCTGTTCTTCATAATTTGAAGTCCGTTGCCATTTGATGACTGCAATGTGTCAAACCCCTGGCCAAAGTCCTCTATTTCAATTTGTACTTTTTCATCAATATCGGTAAACCTGACTTGAATCTGTTCACTCCCGGAATGTTTTACGGCATTGTTCACGGATTCTTGAATAATTCTGAAAAGATTCATCCCTACAAAGGCATTGAGCACCTTATGATCCGGCCTCCCTTCAACCTTCATCCTGACTTTATCATCCGTGGCTTCATGAACGGTCGCGGCCAATTGCTGGGTTCTTTCTTTGATATCTTCCAAACTGATCTCATCCTTGTTCATGGCCCAAATGGTATCCCTAAGCTCAGAAATAGTGACAAGTGAAAATTGTTTCATTTGGGTAAGCTTTTCCATTAAAAACACCTCACCCTTATCTATGCCCCGTTTAGCGGAATCGGTTATGGAGGTAAGATATGTGAGCTGCGACCCTATATTATCGTGCAGGTCTCGGGCAATCCGTAAACGTTGTTCCTTTAGGTTTTCTTGTGCCCGAGCCTCGGCCATAGCCTTCTCCAAAGCGGTTTCCCTAGCAAAGTTCTTCGCCTTTACCTTTTGCTCACGAAAAATCACAAAACCGACAATAAGCAGTATGGCCAAAAGAGCCCCACTGCCCATAAGCATATTGTTCCTATTTTTTAGAGCAAGCTCGCCTTCGACCAGTTCGTTCTTTTGACGGAGTATCTCATTTTCCTTTTGTTCCGACTCGTACTTTTCCTTTAGGTTAAACATTTCCTTGGCCTTTTCTGTAAAGTATAAGCTATCTCTTGCTGCCTTATGTTTTTGATGATAAACATAGGCCTTTTTAAAATCGGGTTTTTGTTCGTAAATCAAGGACAGCGTCTTGGAAAGTGCATCAATACCTGGAAGGTAATCTATAGAATCTGCTTCTCGATATGTGGTCAGCGCCAATTTTTCGGCACGATTCGTTTTTCCCTGATTAAGATATATATTGGCCAAGTCATTTTTTAGGGAAATCAGGGCCAAACGCTCTCCCTTTTTTTCCTGAAGGGCTATGGCCTCATTATAATAAAGTTCCGCTTCATCATATTTACCAAGTGCCCAACTGGCTAAGGCCAAATTCGTCAAAGGATATGCGAGCTCTAAAACAGCTCCTACATCTTTATTGGTGTCGTACGATTTTTTGGCATATTCAATGGCCTTGTTATACTGTTTGTTTTCTAAATAGGCCACGGCCAAACTGTTATAACACATCGCCATAAAATAGTTGTTCCCGATTCTTTCGTACAAATCCAATGCTTTGAGATAATATTCCATGGATAGACCAGGTTCTTGAATCAACTTATATCTATTCCCCAAATTCAAATAGGATCCTGCTATCCAAAGGGTATCCTTTCCTTCCGTAAAGCTTTCCAAAGCCTTAAACTGAAAATCTACCGCCTTATCAAACTCAGATAGTGCTTCGTACGTATTGGCTAAATTGGTATAGAGACTACCCAAAACAAAATAATCTTTGGAGTTTTCCAAAATAGGTTTCGCCTTCAAATGAAAACTCAATGCTTCTTTGGGTCTGCCCTCGTCCCAAGAGAGAATCCCGTACACAATCCATATCCTGGCCCTGTAATAATCGTCATCCAAAGCTTCTGCTTCATGAAATGCCAATTCTGTATAATATCTGGCACTGTCCATATCTATGGAACGAAACTTCATTGCGATATCTTTCAAGACAAGAATCCTATCCCCACCTTCCTTGACTTCAAAGGTATCTTTCAACGCATTGATAGCTTGTTGAATATCCTGCGCCTCAACAGTATGCAAAGACATTAGGCCGAAAAGTAAAATGGGAATCAGGGTCTTCTGAAAAATGGTCATTAGAGAAAAAAATGGTTGGTGCTTAAAACTAATCCAATTGATTATATAATTTAAGTTTTTGCAGAAAAATTAATTCGCTTTGTCCACCAACTTCTCGATAGTGGCATCCAAAAAAGATGTAATGGCCAGTTCTGCACCTTTCTTATACGTTTCGGGGTCACATTTAACGACTGAAACATTTATATCTTCCTTGTCCTCTACACGCCAAATGTGAAAAACCCCAGCATCCATTCCTCTTCTGTCCACATCTGCTCCTTGGGAAGCATCAAATTTTTGTTTTTCAAGAACGCCTTCAACCTCTACGCCACGATTGGATACCATCATCCCAATATTAAACTTATTGTAACTTTTTGAATCAATCTTAAAATCGGTCTCTGCCTTTACCTGTGCATATCCGGCATGTCTGTTCAAGGCTCGTGTAGTTTCGCTCAATGCATTATCGAAAGCCAGTACGTTCAACACTACCTTATTGAATATAAAATCAGTTTTTTGGTTGGATACCTTCATTTCGACTTGCTCTTCATAATTGGCTATTTTCAAGGGACCGGTCTTCTTATTTTCCATGGATTGCTTGTTCACAATAAATTTTTGACCGGTAGGACGCATCACGATGGCCCCGAACTCATCTCCTTTTTCCCCACCTTGACCTGACCTTAAATCCCATCGTTTCTCACGGTTTTTTTGATAGGTGCTATGGTTCCATAACTCTTCAATGGGAGCTATCTCAAATCCTTTGGAAACAAGGTCTGCCTTATATTGTTCAAAGAGCTTATCGGTTAGTTGCTGCAGCTCGTCCATATTGAGCCCATCCAATACCAAGGTCAAAGATGCCTTGGCATCGCCCTTTATTCCACCTCTCCACAGTTTTCCGCCTTTTTTCTTATCCTCTAATTGTAGCGCTGTTTGGAAATTGACTTGAAAATCGGAAATAACAATCCTCTTAGGACTCTTTCTAAAATTCAAATTAGCAGGCCCCAACATTTTGATTTTAAAATCCTTGACATTTTGCGCATTGACCTCTGGTAAGACACACATTAGGATCAATAAAAAAGAAAATACAGATAAGTTGATACGTTTCATACTATTGGTTTAAAGTTTTGAACAAACCTAGTCTCCCAGTATCTTGGTTTCAATAGGGCAATTGTCGTAAAATGAAGGAAAACCGACAGTTTTCATCTTAAATATCAAAATAAAGGAAGCTTACAAACCCCATCAATATTGTAGCCATTAACAAGGCGGTATTTATCCGTATCAACTTCGGATTCAGCTTTTTGCGGACGGTATATAGATGTAGTACAAGTGCCAGAAGGAATGCGGGCATACTCAAATAGAGGTTAAACAGATAAAACCATAACCAACTTGTAAAAAAGGACCAAGCTGAAAGCGCCGATACCATCGCTGGAACCCATTGATCAAATCCATTGACATTCTCAACAGGAAAAAGATAATGAAGAAAAGTCGCCAAGAGTACCATAGGTCCAATCATCGCAATCAACAACAACACACTACCGAGCATAATTAGCTTTTAGAGAAGATGGATTTCTTCACCATTGGGAAGCACTATACTTAACGGTATATTACCATATTGGGTTTTATATAAAATCACCTTATCACGAACAGAAAGTTTATCGTACAAGACCGTACTTACCAAGAGTGACCCTGTTGTAAGTACTATCCGATTGTTATTTGAATGGCGGTTAGAGGTATGGGTAAATTTATCCTCCAATACCGCGGGCACGCCACGTTTGTATGATCTATTCTTGTTCTTATTATAGTTTCGGTAAACTGAGTAAAGTGTGTATCCTTGATAAAGGGGTACGGCCCATAGCGGAAAAAGAACAACTACAAAACTCCAAAATCCATTTATGATCAATAGAAATCCGATGGCTAGAAAAGGACTGGATTTGACCAAGCGATTTTTTATTTCAGCTTTCCATTTACGATTCAAAACCTCATAATCTTTTAGAGTATATCTAGCGTGGGGTACATGCTTCTCCAGATGCTTTTCTTCTTCATCTTCTTTCGGAATACCGTTGGCTTCATCAACCTGCCGCACCACTTGAAGATCTAATATGATTCCTGATTTGGGTG
Organism: Flagellimonas yonaguniensis; assembly: GCF_029193885.1. Taxonomy (GTDB): domain Bacteria; phylum Bacteroidota; class Bacteroidia; order Flavobacteriales; family Flavobacteriaceae; genus Flagellimonas; species Flagellimonas yonaguniensis. The sequence continues at coordinate 6,763 of NZ_JARFVB010000030.1, forward strand.
CACGGTCCAACTGCACCTCTGTACCCACCCTAGCTTTGGAGTAACAAGAATAGTCCACTGCAAACTCATCATTATCAATATAGATATAATATGAACTTCTGGTTTTTGTCCTATTTCTATGACCATGAACAGGTCTATTACTAACAGTGGATTTGTGCAGCCTCTTATCCGTAATCTTTCCAGAAATCCGTGTTTTAACCCTTCTTTTTAAATCGATTGCTGTAGATGCAATGATATAGGCTATGACGCCAAAAAATAAAACCGAGAATGCCATCATCATATAAATGCCAAAGGAATCATTGGCAAAACTGGAATTGAACATAATAGAAAGGAACGACCAGAATATTCCAATCACGACTACCGGAAATAGCAACATGCCATATAACTGACGCCTAAGCTTGGTCTTGTCTCCATGTTCTAAGGGCAATGTTTCTAATGTGGGCATGAGTCATTTATTTTGCAGAACCAAAATTAGAACCTGTACAAATCCATACAATAGGGCAATTGTCCTATTGCACTACAGGTGGGGTTTCCGGTAGTTTTGCTGGAAACCAATCCATCAAAACAGATGAATTCCAAAACCATTCTCAAAAAACTCTCCTCTACCGTACTTATAATTCTTGCACACTTTTTTTATAACAACGGGTCTGCTCAAAACCTACACCTTAACAATTTTGATATAAAGGACGGACAGGTAAAAGCGATGTCCATCACCAAATATCATGCTATTGGAGCCCATTTATATAGTGAAAAGAATGAACTTCTGTTCGACTCCAATGGGTATTTGACAGAGGATAAACTTTACTTGGACAACATTTACGAAACACGTACTTCCTATAATTACTTGGCCGATAGTTCAAAAGCCATTATGAAGAAATTCAACTCATCGGGAAAACAAGAAGGAATCGCCAAAACACTTTACATCTACAAAACACCTATTGGTATAATTTCGGATGACTTGCCAGAAACCGTAAAAAATGATGAAGGGCAATATATTGTTCTGGGTGGTTTAAAATATGGGGCCATCTTTAAATATAAAAAATATGTGATCGTTTATGAACTTGCCGAATCCAGCAATGGTAAGGCCACGGTTTTCTATACGAGCAATTATTCCTACGATGGATTAAAATTACATGAATCATATAACCAAGATGACATACGCTACTTTCGGTACAATGACCAAAACCATTTGGAGGAAGAATTGGGGATGTCCGATATATGGGAAAGCATTTTATACGATTATGTGTATGATGAATATGGCAATTGGATCAAAAGAACAAAATTCAAAGCATCTAACTATTCGGGAAGTAAGTATCAATGGAATATTGACGAAGTAAAATACAGGACCATCACCTACGTTAACGGCACCATTAGCGGTAACAGTATACCAACAACTCCGGAACTGGCTTATTCATCCAATCAAGATAAATTACAAGACCTGCCAAAACTCAGCGACCCCATTTTAATGTCTAAATCCATGAAATTTCTTCAAGACATTACCAGGCTCAGAAACGACACCAAACAAGGGAAGGGCGAAGCGACCAAAAACGAGGTCTCCATAACATGTTTAAATGGTGACTGTTCCAATGGCTTTGGCAAAGCAGATTTTGGGACATACACTATTGAAGGCTTTTTTAGCAACGGAAAGGCAAATGGGCAAGGAACTTTATTTTACAAGGACAATTCAGGATACTATCAGGGAAACTTTGTTGATGGATTTAGAGATGGATTTGGCATATACACATGGATAGACAGTAAGAACTATTACATTGGACAATGGGCAAAAGGGTATCAGAATGGCTATGGCTATATTAAAAACGAAGGTGAAATATTGCAGGCAGGCAAATACGAAAAAGGAAAGTTGGTTCAGGATTTCCTTACCGATGATTACAAGAAGAAAATTGCACGGGGAAACTGTGTAGGTGACTGTCAGAATGGATTTGGGTACTACAAGTTTGACAATGGAGATAGCTATGTTGGGTTTTTTACCAATGGTAAAAGAGATCATGTAGGTGCTTATTCTTGGAAATCTGGAATGGCGCATATCGGAACAATTGTAAATGAACAGCATGACGGTTACGGTCAAGAATTCTATAGACCTAGCGGACAATATTATCTTGGTGATTTTTCACAAGGAAAACGCACTGGACTTGGTATTTTTTATAACAATGAGCATAAAATACTACAAAAAGGTATTTGGGGTGATGGACAATTGACAGATGAGTTCTAGAAAACTTGATTTTATGAAAAGCTTGCGCTACCCAAGGGTCTGTAAATTAAACTCTGTCCGATCCATCAATCCCTCTGGGGCTAGCCCCAGAGGGATTGGGATTTAATTCCAAGGGAATCCTCTCCCCAAATTTAATATAAAGTTGCTGGACCACCAGGCTCC
>NZ_JARFVB010000031.1 GCF_029193885.1 Flagellimonas yonaguniensis
GGAGCCTGGTGGTCCAGCAACTTTATATTAAATTTGGGGAGAGGATTCCCTTGGAATTAAATCCCAATCCCTCTGGGGCTAGCCCCAGAGGGATTGATGGATCGGACAGAGTTTAATTTACAGACCCTATTTCTCTTTAAGGGATTCTGCAGCTGGGGCAATCTGAAAGAACAAGAAACGATAATTTACCAGATGGGATAGCGCTCTTCTGTAGTTCATTTTTTTACTACCGTTGTCCTCAAAAAACCGGCAAGCATCTTTTGGATGGATTTCATGAGGGGCAGCCAGTCCATTTAAGGTGCGTTGGGCAAACTCAAAGCGTTGCAGTGCTCTCCTGTTAATTACATCCAAAGATAATTCCTTAGGGTATTCAGGAACATCAAAATACAACTCCTCCAAAATGACTATAAATGCCCTTCTTCTTGATAATTTTGGCTTTGAAGGTTTTACTCCAAGTTCAATTTCTATATCGGTAGTAATCTTTTTGGCAAGTTTAACTTGTTCCAAAGTGTAGGTGTTCCCATTGACTTTTAGGTTTGGCTCCCTTTCGAGTTGGTCCAAGTATGTAAGCAGCTTTTGGGCGTTCATTATCGCTTGTGTCCTTTTCTATTTTGGTTTTCTATGGTTAGGGAGAGGGATTCCCTGAAAGAATTTTTCAGGATATCCATACGTAGGGACATTCCCAAAAGGTTGCGGTGCACGGAACTGCCCACTACCTCGTACGTAGGTATATTCAGTTTGTTTTCATACAACCTGTGCCTTAATGTCACAATTAAGAACAGCTTCTCTTGGTCGTCCAATTTAGTTCCTTGGGTATCTAAGTTTGAAGCGAATAATTCTAAAAACTCTTCAAATCCAATTTCGTTATCAATTTTTATTTTCTCTAATTCTGTATTGTGGATATCATTGATAAAGTGTTCTATGGCAAATTTTCCAAATTCCCACTTTCGGTATGTGGTTGTGGGGTCTACTAGTTCCATTTCCACAAAATCAACGAGCCCGTCATTATTCAGCATGTTTTTAAACCCTAAACCCTTTGTTTGAATGGCAGAAAGTTCTTGTACAACTTCATCCGAAAAATTATTTATCAAATGAATCGCAAACTGCTTGGCCATCTCCAACATGGGTATGTTTTTTTCTGCTAATATCTTTAGAAAGGTACCCTTCTGACCTATTTCAAGATTATTCTGATGAATAAGATAAACGAACAGATTACTGAGAACATCATTTATGGCAGTGGAATCATTACTTTTTCCTAGCATAGTAAAATCAATAGTCTGTATTGGGTTATTATTCATCTTTTTATTGAACTTTTATTTTTTATTACCTCTTTCCACCTTTTTGATTCTGCAAACTCTTTGATGGTTCTATTCCGTTTTTCGAGTAGTACCTTCATATAATTTTTTAAAAATATATTATCAGCAAGGTTACCCAACAATCCGAATGGCGATTTGTAATCGAAATAGTCTGTTATTAAAGTTCCACCATTAGACTCTTTAAAATGATGTTCATGCCTAAAACTTTTGAAGGCTCCATTCACCATTTCATCCGCGAAAAAATCTGGTCTATAAAAATCAGTAATTTTAGAAGTTAACTTTTGATAGACTCCAAAATGTTTAGCTCTCCAGGTAACCCACTCTCCTGTACCAATCAATCCAGAAGTTTTTCCGCCAATAGCTTCTTCATTAGTATGTTCAATAGATATTTTATGTAGGTCAATACTGCGAGATAAATCAAAAACGATTTCCTTTCTTGCTTCGATTTCTGTTTTCAATTCTATCCTTGGCATCTTTTTTTTTAAACCTTTTTATTAACGTGCATTTTAATGGCTTGGTTTGCAAAAACGAACCATTGGATTCATTTTTAATCAGCAAAGGAAATAGGCCCTTAGCTTAGTATTTGCTCGGGAAAATACTTTCTTATTATTTTTTTATTAATTCAACTATTTGGTAAGCTCTTTTTTCAAATCCTTTTTCAGATTCTTGACGAACAAAGCAGTTTTTATTAATCTGATGATTATTGACCAAAGAAATTAATTTTTTTCCTGTAATTGGTCCAAATGTATTTCCTCTTTCCACATAGTAAAATTTAGTATCTAATGTAAAGTCATTTGGTCTATTAATATTCCCTGAAACCATATTATCGATAACCTTATCAACGGCATTTTTGTATTCAGATTCTGAATTATATCCATAAGTTGATTCTTCTTTTAACTGATTTCTCAAAATCGGCCTTTCTCTTATGGTTTTATTATTTATCCTTTCATATAAATCATACAATACGGCATACATATTCTTGCCTAAATCATTAGATTGTAATTTACCCAAATGACCTTTATAGTCAATTGGCATATAACTTTCAATCTTTATGGTGTGACTATCCTTTATCTGCACATCAACACTTTCCCGTGCGCCACCACCTACATAAACTATAGTAAAAAGTCTTTCTTTTTTTTCAAGGTGAACAAATAAAATGTAATTTTTAGCTTCCAAAGAATCAAGAAAATTTAATATTTGCCCAACTTTTATTTTGATTTGTTGCTCCTGATTTGCAATATGTTTCGCTTGATGCTGTAATCGTTGTTTATCTAAAAAATTTTTCGATTTCTTGAATAATCTTAGCGCTTTGTTTTCAAACCACTCTCCGCAATGCTTACATTTTTTAGCATCTTTTTGAACTAGTTCTGAGCAATATGGGCATTGTTTCATGCTATTGGTTTATCATTTATTTGAACTTTTTGTAAGTTATTATTACTTTGGCTCTAGACAAAATTAAATCATACTCTCTTTTCCTGAATCCTGTATTTCTCTCTTACCTTTATTGGCTTATTTTCATTCAATCTAAGTATAGAGCCGGTGTTGCAGTAAAAGTGCTCAGAAAGTACTGAAAAGGGAAGCGTAAAAGAGGTTAAACTCCAATGGTCGGTATCATATCTGCTGAGATGCTTCAAAAGCAGGTACCTAATTTACAAACAAGAGACTAAAAAAAGGGGGTAATCCCTATAGGCCGAGACCGGCTCATTCAACACGGCCTTAATGTTAGGCTTTATAAGCAACACGAAGGCTTAGTTATTGGCCGGTCGTACTTTTTATTTCGTCTTTTCTTCAGCGTTGGCGAAGACATGCCTTTTTTTTGTAATTATGGTTGCAAAGTTGGCTTGTGCGAATTGCAATTATGTATCGTTTTAGGGTAGATATCATTTTAGATATAGTCCGATTGCTAAACCAATTTCAATTGCCATCACGACAAACAATAGGATTTTCAAAGTATTTAATTGCTTAGTTTGTCCTTCAAACTGCTCTTTGAACTTTGACTCCATGTTGTTGAAACTGGAAGTCAAGGTATTCTCAAAAGCACGCTGTATTTGTGTTCCTTCATTTCGTATTTCAACTTGAATGTCTGATTTGTTCTTTTCAAGTCGGCTATTTATTGAGGAATCTAGTTCTTTCTGAAAATTTTTGTTGTCCTGATACAGCTCTTGAATCTTTTTTAACAGTTCGGATTCCAAGTTTTCAAGCTGTTTATTGGATTGCTCCAATCTTTCCTGAATGCTTTTTGACAAAGATTCAAAGCCATCATTATTCTCTTTGAGAATTCTCAAGTTTTCAGAAATATCTGATTTAAGTTTTCCGATTTCAGAATACACTTTATTGAACTCTTTAAGGTCTTTTGATTGCTCTTCAAGTTCCTTGATAGCGTTATCCAACTTTACTAAATCCGCCATATACTTTCTTATTTATTGTCTTAAGTTTTTCTGCTGAAATCTCAATAATGGTTGCCATTGAAAATTGGTCTCCGAGTGCGTTCGATATTAGCATCAAGTATTCATAAGAATTAAAATGCTTGTAAAGAGATTCAGCAAGAAGGTTTTTGTTCTTTGGGTTTAACTCATTTCCAATTTTCAATATCTGCTCCAATATGTAATCAATGTCTCGCTGATCAAAATGTGAAATTTGTTCTAGAGAACTTTCTAGTCTATTTCTACCGTCTGCATTATCATAGTCATCAAGAAGCAACCTTAAGAAACCGCTAATTAAATCCAAGCCCGTATTCTGCATGTAACTTTCCAAGAAGCGGCTTAGATTATCTCGAAGGCTTTCTTGTTGACGTTTTGTTATGAATTTATCTGTGACGGTGTTCTTGTCAATCTGATAGAATACTTCAAACCACCGGACAAAATCTCTAGGGCTTTCAGATATATGCTGTAAAACATAGCTAGATTGCGAAAATTTAAAATAGTTTTCTAGGCGTACTTTAAATTCTTCGCTGGTAATCTGTCCATCTGCAAAATCACAGCAGTTCTCATAAATGTTCTTCAGCGACTGCCTTCTATTGTATGCAAAATTGTCGTATGACCATTGAAGTAGAACAAGTATATGTTTATCTGTTTCTGAATATGATTTAGGGGCATTCAGAATTTTCTTGTACAATGAATATTTTTCATCGACAAGGACGGCTTCAAAAGAAAACTCACTATCGTATTTCCTTATTGTATTTAAGAGAGATTCCCGAATTGTCTGATTTGAAAAGTTGGCAAAATCAACTTCAAATGAACCGCCACCGAAAAAGTTGTTAATTGTCCAATCTTCAATCACTCCAAGTTGGTTGAGGCGATATATTGCCTTTTCAGTTCGAGCTTTATTGCTGCCTATGGCACTTCCTTCAACGTGTACGTTTTGTTGATTTGGTTTTGAATAGGTTGTATGTAGCTTTTTGATTACTTCAAACTCATCTTTTATTACATCTAGCCCTAATGAGAAGAGGAAAAGGTTGGTGTTTATATCACCTTTAATTTTCTTTTGTAGTTCATTGATTTGGGAAAGCGTTGTACTTCTATCCCAAATTAAATTCAGAGTATCTGCATTATCTGATTTTGAAAGTAGAACAAAACATTGAGCCTTACTTTCTTGAAATTTGGTTTTATCACGACCTGCTCTTCCCGCTTCCTGGTAAAGCGATTCCATTGAACCTGGTATTCCGTAATGAAATGTGTAATGAATATTCCCTTTATTCACTCCCATACCGAACGCTTTGGTTGCAGTTAGTAGTGAAAACTTATTATTTTTAAACTCACTCTGTACGGTCTTTTTGTATTCGTCAAATTGAGTTTCAGACATTATTGGTTGGCGGTCAATTTTCGGAACTGAGCCTGAATAAAATCTAATTTCTTTTCCAAAATGCTCACTCAATCTTTGAGATAAGGGATAACAACCGTTTCTTCCGTTGACGGTTGGAGTGAAAATGATACCACACTTTGTGTCCGAACCTTTTACCTGCAAAGCTTCAATTGAGTCTTTGAGTTCATCTAGTTTGGAGTTGATTGCTTTGGGCTTATCGTTTTTGTCATCAAGGACTATGAACTCTAATTCTTTGCGAGTATAGTCAACTGGGGTCTTTACATTTTCTTGCTTAATCCCGAATTCTATTTGAATATCCTTTAAGACATTAATTGAGGCTGTGGCTGTTAAACCAAGAAAATTAAAGTTTGAACAAAGTCTTTGAATTGTGTTTGACAAGTTTAAATAGGACGTTCTAAAATCATGCCCCCACTCCGACAAACAGTGAACTTCGTCAATGACTGGATAAGCCGGGTAAACTGACCCACCTTCGCCGGATGAAACTGACCATGGCAAATGGACTGCCCAGATTTGATCTATCCTTGGGTTAAACTTAGTTTTTATTTTTCAATTTTCTTCTCATTGATT
>NZ_JARFVB010000032.1 GCF_029193885.1 Flagellimonas yonaguniensis
AGGCTATGCCGCTCTTTCAAGGCTTCCAATACCACCTTGGTCTTGAACTTCGGGGTAAACTTTCTTCGTGTCATATTCAGTAAATTTAATGATTAAACTTACTGCCCTAATTTTTGGGGTATCTACAAGCTTTCAAACAAAGGAAATTTTGCTTTCTCGAAATCAAAATAATTTTTTCGAATTTCAAATTGATGGAGAATTAGCTCAACTAAAAGAACAATCTCTTTCTGTGTATTTAAAAGAGAAGTCATTACGTGTTATCATTTGTTAAAAAAAAATAAAATATGAGACAAATTAGTTTAATTAAATTAAGTAAATCGATTGCCTTTTATGTTGAATGTGAAGAGTTATAAAGAAGATGAACGTATATTTACCAAAGGCAGAAGCAATTTATTAGGCTTATATCGAGCCATTAAAAGTTTATGTTTTTATTAAAAATAATTGATATCATTATATGATATTAATAAAAAAAACCGTTTAGTATATAACTTTGTAAATTATTTTATTTTATGAAAAAAAATTTATCAGTAGCATTGTTATTTATAGCTACAATTACCTTAGTAAATGCCCAAGAATGGCAAACAAATTTTGCGAAAGCAAAAGAAAAAGCAGCAAAAGAAAGCAAACCAATTATACTAGTTTTTCAAGGCTCGGACTGGTGTGCACCTTGTATAAAGTTAGATAGAGAAATTTGGAGCACAGAAGTTTTTAAAACCTATGCAGCAAAACATTATGTAATGTTACGAGCTGATTTTCCTAGAAAAAAGAAAAACGCATTATCAGAATCTCAAACAAAAGCCAACGCTACACTTGCAGAAAAATACAACAAACAAGGTTATTTCCCATTTGTGGTAGTGCTTGATTCTAATGGTAACGTTTTAGGCGAAAATAGTTATAAAAAAACAACACCAGAAAATTATATTAAAGAATTAAATACATTTATAAAATAATTTGAAACATCATTTTTTTATATTATTTCTGTCTTTTACATTAGCTTGTATTGCTCAGGAGCCGTACAAACGCACACTCAAATTAATGGGTAGTCGTTTTGATATTACGGTTGTTGCTAACGATTCTGTACAAGGAAACCAATATATTGATACCGCTGTTGCGGAAATTTCAAGAATAGAAAAACTCATCTCATCTTGGGATGGAAATTCTCAAACTTCAAAAATTAATAGAAATGCCGGAATAAAACCTGTAAAAGTAGATTCAGAACTTTTTGAGTTAATAGAAAGAGCCATTGGAATTTCAAAACTTACCGATGGTGCTTTTGATATCAGTTATGCATCAATGGACAACATTTGGAAATTTGATGGTAGTATGACCACTATGCCTTCGGAAGAAGAAATTACAGCTTCGGTATCTAAAGTGGGTTATCAAAATATTATACTTAACAAAGAAAATAGTACGGTTTTCTTGAAATCTGAAGGGATGAAAATTGGCTTCGGTGCCATTGGCAAGGGCTATGCGGCAGATAAAGCCAAAGATTTACTAATTTCAAAAGGAGTGCCATCAGGAATCATAAATGCTTCTGGAGATATGAATACTTGGGGAAAACAGCCCAATGGAAAAGAATGGAAAGTGGCCATTACCAATCCAATAGATAAGAATAAAGTTTTTGCTTTGCTTCCTATTACAAACGAAGCAGTTGTAACCTCTGGTAATTATGAAAAGTTTGTCAATTTTAACGGCACTCGGTATTCACATATCATAGACCCACGAACAGGTTATCCATCTACCGGAATTATAAGCGTAACCGTTTTTGCACCCAAAGCAGAATTGGCTGATGCTCTGGCAACGTCCGTTTTTGTAATGGGAAAAGAAGCGGGATTGGACCGTATCAATCAATTGCCAAAAATAGAATGCATCATTATAGATGATAAAGGAAATATCACAAAATCAAAGAACATAGAAATCGATAAACTATGATGAAGAAAATAATAATGCTCACTATGATTACGTGCTTCTTTAGCAGTTGCGTAGTGGTTAAGGAATATGAGAAGGTTAATATAAATGACCCAGATATGGCACTCGCAGATAAGAAATGTGACCGTAATGTAACAACTGCACATTCTTATAGAGAAGCTGCCGTTGGGGCAAACGGAGGAAAAACTGGAGGAGGCTGCGGCTGTAATTAAATCAAAATTTCAATTGAAAAAATTTATTCTTTTTATGTGTGTATTCGCTTTTGCGAAAGCGTACTCTCAAACTAGTCAAGACTCAACCAAAGTCTATAAAAAACGTGTATTAGAAACTGTTGAAGTAGATTTTTTATCAAGCTATTATAGTCAAGATGGAGATAACGCAGCGGTAAGCGGTGGTATCGGGACTGAAGAATTGACTGATGTTACAGGGACATTTGTAGTCTCTATTCCTTTAAATGATGATGATGTATTAACAATTGATGCAGGTGTATCGGCATACACCTCTGCTTCATCAAGTAATGTGGGGCCTTTTGATGATGGTCCTGCAGACCCTTTTCAAGCGTCATCAGGTGCATCAAGTAGTGACTTGTGGGCGAATGTAACAGGAAGTTACAGTCATAGTTCTGACGACCGAAACGATATTTGGTCTGCCAAATTATCGGTATCCACTGAATACGATTACTTTTCGGTAGGTGTCGGGGGTAGTTATACCAAACTTTTTAACGAAAAAAACACTGAAGTTAGTGTAAACGGGAATGTATATATAGATACCTGGAACGCTATTTATCCTACAGAATTGAGGCCGTTTGGTGCTGGTGGAGATGGATTGAATAATCGTTTGTTTACCCAAAATACCATAACAGGAAATGCCAATTATAATCCGAGGTTTGAGCCTTTTGATAGTGAAGGGCGTAATTCCTATTCCTTAGGCTTTGGTTTCTCGCAAATTTTACATAAAAATGTACAAGGTTCATTGGCGTTAGATTTTGTGCAACAACAAGGGTTGTTGTCTACACCATTTCAACGCGTCTATTTTGGAGATGTAGCCGATTCCTTTATTGATGATTTTCAGCTTGCAGATGCTATTGAGCGCTTGCCCGATTCAAGATTTAAAGTAGCTGTAGGTGGTCGTTTAAATTGGTATCTCAATGAAACCTTTACAGTAAGAACCTTCTATCGTTATTATTTTGACGATTGGGGAATCAATTCACACACTGCAAGTATTGAAGTGCCAGTGAAAATTACCGATAAGTTTACGCTGTATCCTTCTTACAGGTTCTATAATCAAACCGCAGCCGATTATTTTAACCCATACGAAGGTGCTTTGTCCACAGATGAGTTTTACACTTCAGATTATGACCTTTCGGAATATTCGGCAAATCAATTTGGGTTTGGAGTGTCTTACACAGACATTTTTGCGAAAGCCCATCTCTGGAAATTTGGACTTAAAAGTATAGACCTGAAATTCTATCAATATGATAGGGATACCACATTTAGTTCTAGCATCATTACAGCAGGATTTAAGTTTGTGATGGATTAACTCAAGATTTATAAAATGATAACTGTCTTGTGGTTTTTAACCACAGGGCAGGAAAACTATACCTTATGTATGAAGAAATTAATAATAATATTTGCTGTTTTTGCAAGCTTTTTAGCAAATGCGCAACAGGGAATTATTGAGCCTGTTACTTGGAATTCTAAAGTGCAAAAGATTTCTGATACCGAATATAATATTATTCTAACGGGTAGTATTGATGAAGAATGGCACGTTTTTTCTCAATTTACTAATGAAGATGGTTCTTTACCTTCGGTATTAACTTTTAAAAATAGTGAAGGGAATTATGAACTGGTAGATAATGCAAAAGAAGGTGAAACCGTAAAGGCATTTAACGATATTTTCGAAGTAGAGGAAACCTACTTTTTAAATAAAGCCCAATTCACACAGCGTATAAGCTTACTTTCAGAAGGTGTAAAACAAGTAAATGTTCATTTGGAATATCAGGTATGTAAGGACGTCTGTATTAACAAGGAAGAAAATTTCATTATAAACTTGGACGGGACTAAAGCTGAGCTTACTAATGTAGTATTAGACGAATAAAGTAAAGCACTCTCTAATAGTTTGCTATTAGATTTAAAGCACAAAGAACGCTTACAATCCGGTTCAGATGAAATCACCACAGAAGGTAATTTATGGAAAATTTTTGCACTTGGCTTTTTAGGCGGCCTTGTAGCGTTGCTCACCCCTTGTGTGTTTCCTATGATACCACTTACTGTATCTTTTTTTACCAAGCAATCCGGTAATAAAAGTAAGGGAATCACAAATGCCATTTTATATGGAGCTTTTATAGTCATTATCTATGTGGGCTTAAGTGTTCCATTTCATTTTTTGGATTCGGTAGACCCGGAAATTTTAAATACGATATCTACAAATATTTGGCTCAATGTTATATTTTTTATCATATTCATCTTTTTTGCTTTTTCATTCTTTGGTTATTACGAATTAACATTGCCTAGTTCCTGGTCAAATAAAATGGATTCCGCTTCTAGTGCTGGTGGTCTAATAGGAATCTTCTTTATGGCGGTAACACTCGCTTTGGTTTCTTTCTCGTGTACAGGACCCATTTTAGGCTCGCTATTGGCAGGTTCGCTAACTAGTGCTGGTGGTGCGTTTCAACTTACCGCAGGAATGACTGGATTTGGTGCTGCACTTGCGCTACCATTTGCACTATTTGCCTTGTTTCCTAACTTGTTGAAATCCTTACCAAAATCTGGCGGATGGTTAACCACAGTAAAAGTGTTATTAGGTTTTGTGGAGCTAGCATTGGCCTTTAAATTCTTATCAAATGCGGATTTGGTAGCACATTGGGGAATTCTTAAACGAGAAGTTTTCATAGGTATTTGGATGGTCATATTCCTGTTAATGGCATTATACTTCTTTGGTGTTATTCGCTTTCCACACGATGGCAAAAAGAAATTGAGTTTCCCAAAAATTTCATTTGCCATATTAGTGGTTGCGTTTGTCATTTATCTAGGAACGGGACTTACTAAAAATTCACACCTAAAATTGTTGGCAGGGTTTCCGCCACCTACATTTTACAGCCTATATGAACAAGAATCTGATTGTCCACTAGGGTTAGACTGCTATAAAGATTTTGATGAAGGTCTCGCTTTTGCGAAAGCGAATAACAAACCTATTCTTTTAGATTTTACAGGATGGGCTTGTGTTAATTGTAGAAAGATGGAAGAAAATGTTTGGAGCGACCCAAAAGTTTATAAACTACTAAAGGAAAACTATGTTTTAATTTCACTTTATGTAGACGACCGCAAAGCACTCTCTGAAGATGAGCAATTCAAAATAAAACTTAGCGAAAATCATTTAAAATCTATTGAAACCGTAGGCGATAAATGGTCAACATTTCAATATGTAAACTTCCAGACGGCTTCTCAACCTTACTATGTAACTATGAATGCCAACCTTGAAATACTCAACGAGGCAAAACAGTATGCTGGGATTGATGAGTATTATGAGTGGTTAAAGGTTGGTGTTAGGAAGTAGAATTTTGTTTGGGTCTGTAAATTAAACTCTGTCCGATCCATCAATCCCTCTGGGGCTAGCCCCAGAGGGATTGGGATTTAATTCCAAGGGAATCCTCTCCCCAAATTTAATATAAAGTTGCTGGACCACCAGGCTCC
>NZ_JARFVB010000033.1:2500-5297 GCF_029193885.1 Flagellimonas yonaguniensis
GCTTGTAGGCGTATGGTTTCAGGGTCTATTTCACTCCCTTGTTCAGGGTTCTTTTCACCTTTCCCTCACGGTACTGGTCCACTATCGGTCTCCCAGGAGTATTTAGCCTTGGCGGATGGTCCCGCCGGATTCACACAGGGTTTCACGTGCCCCGCGCTACTCAGGATACCACTATCTTTAACGCTCCTTGCCCGTACGGGACTATCACCCATATCGTGCAGCTTTCCAACTGCTTCCGGTTCGTCGCGCAAAGAACATTGTGGTCCTACAACCCCGTCATTGCCGGAACAACAACGGTTTGGGCCGATCCGATTTCGCTCGCCGCTACTCTCGGAATCACTCTTGTTTTCTCTTCCTCCGCCTACTTAGATGTTTCAGTTCAGCGGGTTCGCCCACCTTACGGTGTGACTGGCCTTCAACCAGCCGGGTTGCCCCATTCGGACACCCACGGATCAATGCTCATGTGCAGCTCCCCGTGGATTTTCGCAGCTTATCACGTCCTTCGTCGCCTCTGAGAGCCTAGGCATCCCCCATACGCCCTTCTTTTGCTTGTCGCACCCGTACCCCAAGGTACGGATGCCCTCTCGTAATCCTTTATATATTCTATTCTACTTCGTGTTTCTTCTTTGACTTCGCATCAAACGGTGAAAACCGTCTCTGCTCCGTCCCAATATGTCAATGAACTTGTGGCGGACCGCCACTGATGTTCAACAATCAGCGGACGACCTTTGCCGTGGTGGAGAATATCGGAGTCGAACCGATGACCTCCTGCGTGCAAGGCAGGCGCTCTAGCCAGCTGAGCTAATCCCCCATTTACTAGTCGTTAGTAATGAGTAGTCAGTAGTTAGTACATAACTACATACCCAACTTCCAGAATTTCCTAATTTCAATACTCAATGAACGTTTCATCGTAGTCTCAGGCAGACTCGAACTGCCGACCTCTACATTATCAGTGTAGCGCTCTAACCAGCTGAGCTATGAGACTGTCTTGGCCTAAATTTGCCTGTATATCAAAAAACATATCATAAACGACAGCACAAAGATCCTAAGGACCACCTCGCGCAAGAACCCGTCTCCGGGCGTCTCTTTCTCTAGAAAGGAGGTGTTCCAGCCGCACCTTCCGGTACGGCTACCTTGTTACGACTTAGCCCTAGTTACCGATTTTGCCCTAGGCCGCTCCTTGCGGTGACGGACTTCAGGCACTCCCGGCTTCCATGGCTTGACGGGCGGTGTGTACAAGGCCCGGGAACGTATTCACCGGATCATGGCTGATATCCGATTACTAGCGATTCCAGCTTCACGGGGTCGAGTTGCAGACCCCGATCCGAACTGTGACCGGTTTTGTAGATCCGCGCCCCCTTGCGGGGTGGCTTCCCTCTGTACCGGCCATTGTAGCACGTGTGTAGCCCAGGACGTAAGGGCCGTGATGATTTGACGTCGTCCCCACCTTCCTCACGGTTTGCACCGGCAGTCCCGTTAGAGTCCCCATCTTGACATGCTGGCAACTAACGGTAGGGGTTGCGCTCGTTATAGGACTTAACCTGACACCTCACGGCACGAGCTGACGACAACCATGCAGCACCTTGCAGGCAGTCCGAAGAAAGGGGTGTCTCCACCCCATGCAGCCTGCATTTAAGCCCTGGTAAGGTTCCTCGCGTATCATCGAATTAAACCACATGCTCCACCGCTTGTGCGGGCCCCCGTCAATTCCTTTGAGTTTCATTCTTGCGAACGTACTCCCCAGGTGGGATACTTATCACTTTCGCTTGGCCACGGAGACCGAGGTCCCCACAGCTAGTATCCATCGTTTACGGCGTGGACTACCGGGGTATCTAATCCCGTTCGCTACCCACGCTTTCGTCCATCAGCGTCAGTACATGGTTGGCCACCTGCCTTCGCGATCGGTGTTCTATGTGATATCTATGCATTTCACCGCTACACCACATGTTCCGGCGACCCCACCATGACTCAAGACCTGCAGTATCAAAGGCAATTTTATGGTTGAGCCACAAACTTTCACCCCTGACTTACAGGCCCGCCTACGGACCCTTTAAACCCAATGATTCCGGATAACGCTCGGACCCTCCGTATTACCGCGGCTGCTGGCACGGAGTTAGCCGGTCCTTATTCTTACGGTACCGTCAGACACCCACACGTGGGTGCGTTTCTTCCCGTATAAAAGCAGTTTACAACCCATAGGGCCGTCATCCTGCACGCGGCATGGCTGGATCAGGCTCCCGCCCATTGTCCAATATTCCTCACTGCTGCCTCCCGTAGGAGTCTGGTCCGTGTCTCAGTACCAGTGTGGGGGATCCCCCTCTCAGGGCCCCTAACCATCGTTGCCTTGGTAAGCCGTTACCCCACCAACTAACTAATGGTACGCATGGCCATCCCTGTCCGATAAATCTTTAACCACAACATCATGCGATGTCGCGGTACCATGGGGCATTAATCCAAGTTTCCCTGGGCTATTCCCCTGACAGGGGCAGGTTCCATACGCGTTCCGCACCCGTGCGCCGGTCGCCACCAGAAAAGCAAGCTTTTCCGTGCTGCCCCTCGACTTGCATGTGTTAGGCCTGCCGCTAGCGTTCATCCTGAGCCAGGATCAAACTCTTCATTGTATTTCCTTGAATGTCTGTCAGACACCCGGAAATCCGAGCCCTCGCATCAAAATGGTTCTTATTCTCTTTACGCTGTCGTTACAATATGTATATGAACTTCTTTTCTTTTTTACTTCAAAAAACACCTTTTCGATGCCTTGGAAGCGCCCTGCCTTATCAGCTAAGCGGGTGCAAAT
>NZ_JARFVB010000034.1 GCF_029193885.1 Flagellimonas yonaguniensis
GGACACGGCGGAAAAGATTCTGGTGCAATCGGCATAAAAGGCATTCAAGAAAAGGATGTGGTTTTGTCCATTGCAAATGCCATTTTGAAGCTGAATAATGAAATGAAAAAGCCTTTGGATATTTATTTAACCAGGTATAGTGATACACTAATTTCTTTATCGGACAGAACTAAGCTGGCCAAAGCCTTAAAAGCAGAGTTATTTGTGTCCTTGCATTGCAACCATTCTGAAAATCCAAATGCGAGAGGGATAGAGGTTTATGCTTCAAGAAAACAAAAGGAATTCTCAAAAGCATCGGTTTTTATGGGCTATCAAATTGAACGAGCCCTTTGTGAAGCCATTGGTTATGGAAGTCGAGGTGTAAAGTTTGCGAACTTTCAGGTACTTCGGGAAACTGTTGAGTATTGCGCCTCAATACTATTGGAATTGGGTTTTTTGAGCAATAAAGATGAAGGCAGCTACATTTCAGATAACAACAATATGGAACGCATCGCACTATCCATATTATTATCCATTCAAAAATCAATAGAATTATGAAAGATATTTTTTTAGAGTTAACAAAGAGCTTGAAGGACATTGTACTGCAATTTATTTCAGAAGTGATTTTATTGTACAAATCCTATAGAAGTTAGATTTCCTAAGTTTATTATCTACACATTATAAAAAGACATATCCGATAGTATATTTAAGTATTTGCTTAAATAATATAATAATGATATATTTGTGACCACTTTAAATCAAAAAAGATGAGCTTGGAAATAACTTGTACACGGAACGAAGCAGACAAGAAGCAAATATCGAGATGCAAGGAAACCATAGAGAATTCTTCGGACAGCCTTAATGCAATAAGCAAAGTTTTGTCTCTCGCGGGAAGCGAGGTACGACTGAAAATTCTATTCCTATTGAACATAGAGAATGAATTGTGTCCTTGCGATATTGCCGATATTCTTGAAATGAGTGTTCCCGCCGTATCCCAGCATATCCGAAAAATGAAGGATGCAGGAATTATTACATCGAGACGTGAAGGGCAAACATTATATTATTCGCTGGTAAAGAGTGAGGACAATGTTTTGAATGGAATTTTCAATTCAATTTCGACAAGAAAGAAAACAGCTTAGACATTTTATATTATGGCACCGAATAAAACTTCGAATACCGCAGCTTATACCGGCATTTTTACCGCAGTTGCAGCATCAATATGTTGTATTACACCCGTTTTGGCATTAATTGCCGGAACAAGTGGAATTGCATCTACATTCTCTTGGGTCGAGCCATTTAGACCCTATCTTATCGGCCTGACCATTATTGTTTTGGTCTTTGCCTGGTACCAGAAACTACGGCCGAAAACTCAGGAAGAAATTGATTGCGCTTGCGAGGATGATGCAAAACCAACGTTTTGGCAATCCAAACAGTTTTTGTTCATCGTAACACTATTCGCCGCATTGATGCTGACCTTCCCTTACTATTCCAACCTATTTTATGCGCAACCCACCAAGGATATCGTATATGTCTCTCAATCCAATGTCGAAAAGCACACTTTTGACGTTGAGGGAATGACCTGTGCAGGTTGTGAGGCACACGTAGAAAGTGAAGTCAATAAGTTGGACGGAATTATTTCGGTCAAAGCCAGCTACGAAAATGCTAACACCGTAGTGGAATTTGATAAGACCAAGATTGATGAATCGGAAATTGAGAAAGCAATTAATTCTACTGGCTACAAAGTGACCTATAAAAAAGAGAAATAATGGAAACTATATCGACATCTGAAATCACTTGTCCAAACTGTGGCCACAAAAAAGAAGAAGAAATGCCAACCACGGCCTGCCAATTCTTTTATGAATGTGAGAATTGCAAAACGGTTCTGAAGCCAAAAGAAGGGGATTGTTGTGTGTTTTGCTCTTATGGGACTGTCGCCTGTCCACCGATTCAAGAAAACAAAAATTGTTGCTAAAAAGCTATCCTTTAAGTTTACTTCCTTTTATCCCCAGCCTTAGTATCAAAAGCAATCAAATTAAAAAGTTCTCGCATTCGGCTACGAACTCGGTTACCGTAGCGTTCTTCCAATTCTTCAGCATTTAGGTTTGTTGTGGCGTGTGTTTTAATTTTGTGTTTGGTTTGTAGGTACAGCTCGTATCGAGATAAAAGCACTTCGCCCATCACATTCAAATCCTTTCCGTAGAATCTGCCAGAAGGTTCAACACCCAAATCATCAAAACAGTAAAATTTGGTATTACCATATTCCTCTACCGTTTTAAAACCTAAATGGTTAAAACTGAAGGTTACATTCCGGCAAGGAATCATCTCATAAGGACGTTGCAAAGGCACTAAATGGCGCAATAATTTCATTAAACTGGTTTTGCCGCAGCCAACAGGTCCAGAAAGTAGAATGCCTTTGTCAATATCAATACCATAAGTCTCACAGTTGTCTTTATCCTTGATGAAGTAGGAACAGAGTTTTAACAAAATATCTTTGTCTTCGTCATATATCCTAAACTTTTCGCCAAACAAAAGTTTGCCCTTGGCATTCAGGTAAATCAATATTTTTGGGAAATCGTAGAGTACACTTTTGCCATCAAATTTTCCGAGCGAATATTCCACGCCACCTTCGGTTATTTTAGAGGGGTTGTCCATAATCTTTGTTTTTAGTGGTTCGCAAGTTGTCCTTGATTTGGGACGCTTGTTTTTTGTTTAGCTTGTTTTCCTCGTCGAATATTTCGGTTCTGTCCATCCAATTGATGGCTACGGCTCGCCAATCCCGAATATCTTTTCCATCGCCAGTTTGCCAATTTCGGGCTTGGTAATGCTCATAGAATTTTTTTGCTTCATCAGCATCAAAACCTTTTTCTTCAAAAAAAATAAAAACGGCCTGCCAGCCCTTTGGCTGTTTTATATAGTTTTCTTGTTTGATATTGTTTGTATTAGATACCAATGCTTGTCCATCTATGGGACGGTGTAGGTTCACAACCTGTTCATTTTTGGGATGGTGGTGTCCCTCAAGCGGTACACCTCTGGAATGGTACTGTTCCGCAAGCTGTTCTAAAATGGGATTGTACTGTCCCACAACCGGTTCATCGCTTGTCCCGATAATGGCCATCTTTATTTTGCTGCCTTTGTATGGATTGTTGGAAGGGAAATAAGACAAGTATTGCCAAGAATCCAGTTCCACAATACATCTATGGTACGTTGATTTAGAACCTATCTTGGCACAACGCATCAAATCCCGACGATTCACGTAGAATTCATCCATAAAGCGGCAACTGTTCCATTCTTGGAACAGCGCCATATACAGACTGATATGCGTTGGATTAAGGCGGTCATCAAAATAGAACTTCTCAAAAGCCGCATTAAGTAGCTTTATATAGTTCATCGCTTAAGAATTTAGACCGTGGTGCACACGGTTGGCATCCATCACTTTTTGAATTTCCTCGGTATCGTAATAGATAATGCCACCCACTTTGGTGTATGGTAATGTGCCATTGATGCGAAGGTTTTGCAATGTGCCAGGACTTACCTGAAGCAAGTCCATAACCTCGGAAGACTTGAGATACTTCTTCAGCTTACCGCTGGCTTGTCTGGTCAATAATTGTTTGATGTCATCGAGCAATTCCATTTTGAATTCCCGAAGGTCGTCTGTGGTAATAATACTTGTCGGCATAATAGAACGGTTTTTATGGAAAGGGACTATCTGGGTTTAGAGTTTTAAATGATAGTCCCTGGCCTGATTTGACTTTCGTTCTACAAATTTGAATAGGTTTAATGGATTTTATTCCCCAGTACGACCGTACTACGGTCAAAATTTAACATTTTGAAATTTGATGGGTTTTGTAGCGTTTTGATGCTTCTGAAGTAGAAACGGTGTGCTAAATCATATCAAATTATATGAAGACGGCTTCCAAAATCAGAAGACCGTAGGTCAACCGTAGTACGGTCTTTTTTAAGAGAAAAATCCGCTTGTTATTCCTCGCTTTTGTCCATTTCAATGAGAAGCGATGTGGAAAGTTCATCGAGGAAAAGTGTTCTGCTGTTCTTTCTGTTTTTGATGTCCTGATAGGTTTTGTAGATGTCCTTTGGCTCAATATCAAATAGCTGTTGCATTTTTTTGGAAACCTGCATTATGGCTTGATTGTCCTGTTTGCCCAATCCCTTTGAGCATAGCGCATAAACGAGTTCAACATAATCTGTGTTTGAAAATGGCCAATGTATCTTTTCCATTGGTTTAGCACCATTTAATTTGCCGTTCAATCCTTTCCG
>NZ_JARFVB010000035.1 GCF_029193885.1 Flagellimonas yonaguniensis
GATTATTACAACCATGAAAGAAGACACCAGTCCATCGACTATGAAAGACCTATCGATCTATTTAAGAGAGCGGCTTGAATTATATTAGTTTTGTAGAGAAACTGTCCTAAAGATCGGGGTATCTACATTTATACCTTTTAAGGTTTTTACCGAATGCTTTAATTGCTTCTTTATCTCTCTCTTCTGGATTAGCAAATAAACCTTTTAAAACCTCAACGTCTATTTGATATTCTACTTCTAAATAGTTCCTGTAATAATCATAACAACATATACTGTATAGTAGGATACCAAATTGATATATATCAGCCGTTTTATCTACAACTCCTTTTTTAGAAAATTCATCAGGTATTAAAGCTGGGTATAAATTTTCTGCATCTGCTGTCAATCCATCAACCAAGAAACGAGACTGACCAAAATCACCTACCACTAATTTACCATCATCACCAATAAATAGATTAGATGCTTTTAAATCTAAATGCAATATATCTAATGAGTGCAAATGAATTAAACTTTGGATTATATCATGTGCATATCGTATGATAGTGTCTAAAGGAAGTGTGAAACCTGTTGCATATTGTTCTTGTAAAACCCCACTTAAAGTACCGTTTCTCATATACTTCGTTACTACCCTGGGAATAACTTCTTCACCTCCATCTGTATTACACAACCCTACAAAGTAAATGGGTAAAATACGAGGATGTTCTGACTGTGACAGTTTTAATGCCTCGTGAAAAAAATTCTCAACTTCTTCTTCTTTCTCCTTGCCATTTACATTAATATCTTTTACCGCAACTTCTCTTTCAAGCCTTTTGTCAATAGCAAGGTATGTAGAACTAAAAAAACCTTGTTCTTCAAAATCTTTAATTTTTTCAATTTCAACTGTCGTTAATATCATTGCGTTAAAAAGTTTTTATAAGCAAGGACTGCTAATAATGATTCTGTTATGGGCGCCCTATCAGCAGCTGAATATTCAGCATCTAATTCAATTTTAAAAATCTCTTCTAATTCACTTAGAGTCTTATCGTAAACCTCATTATTTTGCAATAGTGCGGTAATTGAGTTTTTTACTAAATGTCTGTTTTTCATACCGTTACTTCCTGCTATTGAAAGCATAACACCTTCAAGATATAATTTGAAAAAGTCGGACTTCTTAGGTCTTCCATTAAATGAATTACTTTCGGTCTTCTTAACCACTATGGCATCAATCTTATATAGTGATATTAGTGACAATACGTTATCCTTGTGCCAATTTAAAATTTCCCCTGTGTTTTCTCTAAATGAAAACACCGAAGGACTTCTAAATATGTTTGTTACGATTTCATTTTCGTCGGTAAGTATTACTACAGCCAACTTACCAAAACCATTTAAAACCGAGCAATGTATTCCTAAAATGTTTAACATAATTTATTCATTAATAAAATTTTTCAATAATTCCCTTTAAATTCCTGAAGTCATTTTCCACTAGAAAGTCAAACAATTTTTGCCTATTATAAAATAAATCCAATCGCTTTGGCTTTAGACTGCCCTTTTTTAATTTATCTAAGTCGTCAATAGCTTCTTTAGTATATTGACTTGATGTTATGTAACAGCCTTTAAAAACATAACCCTCACCAATATCTGTTTTGAACTTATCTTTAATAAAGGGTAGAGTCTTTTTAAAAAACCAGCTAATTGTATTTTTTGTTTTGTAATCACCTAATGGAATTTCATAAGTTGATTTGTAACCCTTTAACTCAACTACAATAATTTCTTTTGGATTTGTTGATTTAATCACATAATCATATTCATACCCCTCAGTTATGATAGTATTATCTTCTTTATTTACAATATTTTTAGAGAAATAGTAATTAGGCTTAATTTCTGCATTTGGATATTGATGTTTTAACACTTGATACATAACAACCTCAAAGAGCGTTCCTTTTATGGCTTTTAATTGATCATCTTGTCCGGATGCATTAATTGTTCCAAGAGTATCTGTTATAATTCTTTCAATATCATCTTGCTCTAATAGCTTTTTGTTTAATTGAAGCTTTGAAATGTTCTCTAAGACATTAAAAATATTTGAGCCATATATAGAACTAACATTATAACTTAGAAACCCTAACTTTTTAATCTTGTTTAAAATTAATCTCGAACTGTTTTTATAGACAATTATAGGAACAACTTTTCGCTTCCCTTTTGAAACCGAATTAAGATTAATTTGTATACGACTCAAAAACCCGTCTAAATCAACTTGTTCATAATCTCTATTAATTAAAATGTCTAATACAACCAAAGTTTGCTTTTCTGGAGAATTAGAATCTTTGGCAACAGAATCGTTAAGACCCGTTGTCTTTGTATAACCAAATGCATCCCAAACTAAATTGTTATGCTTAGCTCCTTTGGAAGGATTGGTTTTATTTCTATAAATAACATTTCTATTATCAATCAAATTTGATTTAACAATCCAATCAATAATATCCTTTATAAATACCGTATCTATTGACATTTTGGCAAAATGCATATCCATCAGACTCTCTTCAATTCCTCCTTTGCCTTTTAAGATGATGTACCTAACTAAATTCTTATCTGTTTTTTGATAAGCTATATCAAACTTTGTTAACAACCCAATCAAATCATCTAGATAATCAACTTTTGAGACACCTTTTATCAGCGGTGAAGCTGTAATTTTCAAGGCTTCATAATAGGATAAAATTCCTTTGTTCACATCTAATGCTACAAGTAGCCGAAAAAGCACAGGTCTATGCTTTTTGGAAATTAATTTAATTATGTCTTTAGTGAAATTAACGGTGGGATTACTATAAGCGAACTGGCCTTTACCAAAAGTTAAAGGTACTGAGGATTTAATGAGGCCTTTTTGAGCCGCTCTTTGGATTATTTTTCGAGCATTACTATTCTTAATTCCAAATTCATTTTCGAGTAACTTACATATATCACCACTAACTAATACATTTTTATCCTCGAGAGCTGCTAATAGAAAAGATTCGTATTTATTCAAATAAGCCATAGTGATTGTCACACTGCACTTATATTATTTAATTAATGCTCTACTGGCAAGCTTAAATTTTTAATGCAACGATACTTTAATGTTATATATAACTGATTATCAGTATTTTGAAAATTACACAAATTTACCCTTCTTACTCAAACAAGAGACTGTAAACTGAACTCTGTCTGAAAAAGATTAGAAGTATTAATTTTATTCAGACAGTACCATGACAAAGAAAGAACAGACAGAATTTGAAAAGAAGGTGCTCGAGCAGTTCATGTCGGGCAAGA
>NZ_JARFVB010000036.1 GCF_029193885.1 Flagellimonas yonaguniensis
GATTATTACAACCATGAAAGAAGACACCAGTCCATCGACTATGAAAGACCTATCGATCTATTTAAGAGAGCGGCTTGAATTATATTAGTTTTGTAGAGAAACTGTCCTAAAGATCGGGGTATCTACAAGCTTTTCTATCAGCAATTGATAATAAAATTAATTTTAGTCATACTCATATCTCTGAAATTGATAGTTACAAGGAAACTTTAATCGTAGATTAATTTTTATGAGTACACAACCAGAGCAAGTATTAGAAAATCAATTAGTAGAGCAGCTTTCAACTATTGGGTATACTAAGGTTAGTATTCCAGATGAAGCTTCTTTATTAGCTAATCTAAAATCACAGTTAGAAAAGCATAACAACATTACGTTTACAGCTAAAGAATTTGAACGTGTACTCAATATTCTTAGCAAAGGTTCAGTATTTGAAAAAGCAAAAACACTACGTGAAAAACAACATATTGTACGTGATAATGGAGATAACCTTTATTTCGAGTTTCTAAATACAGAACATTGGTGTCAAAACCAATACCAAGTGACCAATCAAGTAACTATTGAGGGTTCATACAAAAATCGCTACGATGTTACATTATTGGTAAATGGTTTACCATTAGTTCAAATAGAATTAAAGCGTAGAGGCTTAGAAATGAAAGAAGCCTTTAATCAAATAAATCGCTATCAAAGGCATTCGTTTGGTGCTAAATCAGCTTTATTTCAATACGTACAAATATTTGTAATCAGTAACGGTGTAAATACCAAATACTATGCTAATAACAGGCATCAATCCTTTAAACAAACATTTTATTGGACAAACAAAGAAAACAAGCGTTTAACCAATATTCTTAATGGGTTTACAAGTGAGTTTTTAGAGCCTTGTCATATCTCTAAAATGATATGTAAATACATTGTATTAAACGAAACGCATAAAATATTAATGGTGCTAAGACCGTATCAGTTTTATGCAGTTGAAGCTTTGATTGATAGAGTAAAAAACTCAACCAAAAACGGTTATATATGGCATACAACAGGTTCTGGTAAAACGTTGACGTCTTTTAAGGCAAGTCAAATTATTATGAAAATGCCACAAGTTAAAAAGGTGGTATTCGTAGTAGATAGAAAAGATTTAGATTACCAAACCACCAAAGAGTTTAATAGTTTTTCAAAAGGTAGTATAGATGGCACAGACAACACAAAAGCCTTAGTAAAGCAGTTTAGCGATGATACTAAGATTATCGTAACCACCATTCAAAAGCTAAATACGGCCATCAGCAAAAAGAACTATTTAGCCAAAATGGAACAACTTAAAGACGAACGTATAGTCTTTATTTTTGATGAGTGTCACCGTAGCCAATTTGGAGACACACACAACCGTATAAAATCGTTCTTCAACAATCATCAAATGTTTGGTTTTACAGGCACACCAATATTTGCAGATAATGCGGTTAAAAACGAATTAGGAAAGCGTACTACTAAAGAGTTATTTGGTGAGTGCTTACATAAATACGTTATTACAGATGCAATTAAAGATGAAAACGTACTTAAATTTTCAGTAGAATATGTAGGTCGCTACAAACAAAAAGAATCTGCAGCCGAAATTGATATTGAGGTAGAAGATATTGACCGTAGAGAGTTAATGGAATCCCCAAAACGATTAGAAAAAATTGCAGATTACATTATTGCCAACCATAACAGAAAAACGCACAACAAAGAATTTACAGCAATGTTTTGTGTAGGTAGTACAGATATGTTGGTGCAGTATTATGATATTCTACATCGTAAAAAAGAAGAAGGCAAACACAATTTAAAAATTGCAACCATATTTAGCTTTGTAGCCAATGAGGAAGATGCAGATGCAAACGGCTATATTCCAGAAGAAGTGTCGGTAGTCGAGGAAGCAGCAGCCTTGTACGGAATGAACAGCCATAAAAGAGATAAATTAGAAAGTTATATAGGGCATTATAACCAGATGTTCGGTTCTAATTTTTCAACAAAAGACAGTCAGTCGTTTTACAATTACTACAATGATATTTCCAAGAAAGTTAAAGAACGTAAGATTGATGTATTGTTGGTTGTAAATATGTTTTTAACAGGTTTTGACAGTCCTGCTTTAAATACCTTATATGTAGATAAAAACTTAAAATATCACGGTTTAATTCAAGCATATTCACGCACCAATAGAATTGTAAACGAACAGAAATCACAAGGTAATATTGTGGTGTTCCGTAATCTTAAAAAAGCAACAGATGAGGCTATTACGCTCTTCAGCAACAAAGAAGCTATTGAGATTATCATAATGAAACCTTATGAAGAGTATGTAAAGAAATTCAATGAAGCTTTTATCAATTTATTGCAAGTAACACCAACTGTAAACAGTGTAAATGACTTAGTGAGTGAAGAAGATGAATTAGAATTTATCAAAGCATTTAGAGAGTTGATGCGTCTAAAAAACACAATGACCACTTTTGCTAATTTCGATTGGGAAGATTTAGCGATGAATGAGCAGTTATTTAACGATTTTAGAAGTAAGTATTTAGACCTTTGGCAAAAAACAAAACACGATACAGCAAAAGAAAAAGTATCAATATTAGATGATGTTGATTTTGAATTAGAGTTAATTCACAGAGATGAAATCAATGTTACTTATATTCTTAAACTACTGGCAGCATTAAAAGATGCGAAGAAGTCAGAACAGGAAGCTAAGAAAAAGGAAATAGTAGATATACTATCAGGCGAAGCCAATTTAAGAAGCAAACGAGAATTAATTGAAAAGTTCATTCAAGACAATTTACCACATATAGAAGATTCAGATAACATTCCACAAGAATTTGAGAAGTTTTGGACAGAAGAACAAAAAAAAGCATTTGAAACCTTTGTAAAAGAAGAAAATCTTTCTTCAGAAAGAACACAAAAACTCATAGAAGATTATCTATATGCCGAAAGAGAACCGTTAAGAGACGAACTTTTAAACCTTATTGAAGGTGATAAGCCATCAGTATTGAAACGTAAAACCATAGGTGATCGTCTTCTTAAAAAGGTGATTAACTTTGTAGATACTTTTATAAATGGGATGGATAGTTGAAAACCACATTCTTAAGTTATTTGTGACAAAAAAATGGTTAATACTTCATTGTTTGAGGGTCTGTAAATTAAACTCTGTCCGATCCATCAATCCCTCTGGGGCTAGCCCCAGAGGGATTGGGATTTAATTCCAAGGGAATCCTCTCCCCAAATTTAATATAAAGTTGCTGGACCACCAGGCTCC
>NZ_JARFVB010000037.1 GCF_029193885.1 Flagellimonas yonaguniensis
CTCGTCCCACTCGGCGATAATGCCGCGTTTGCTCTGGTCCACGCATTTGGCCAACCATTCCTCATCATAGGCAACACCGTGCTGTTCCAGTACGTCATCCGGTACGCCGTCCCAAACGTTGGGCTGGTTCCCCTTGTAACCGATCTCCTCTATACCGATCTTGCTCGTGTAGAAGCCCGTCATGGTCAGGTTACGCACCAAGGAAAAGAAATTCACCTCAAATGGTCGCTCGTTGCCGGGCACCTCGGGGTCGTAATAGGCGATCCCGTCCAAAATGGCCCTCTGTTGCTCCTGTGTGGCATCTTTGAATCCAATCGAGTTCTCCGTGTTGCATTTATGGTCCAGCCACATCAAACCCCCACGGATATCGGGTTGGTACGCTGGAACATCCTTGGCCATAAACTCGATGAAACCGACAACATCTGCATCCGACGCGGCCCTGAATTCTTCCGAAGCCGGTAGAACAAGGTCGCAAAGAACGGTCAATGTCTCCACCTCGTGCGGGTTCAAAAATTCCTCATCGTTCAGTTCCTGGATCAGCTCCTCTTCCAGCGGCACACGGCCCGGATAGGTGATCTTCGGTGCCTCCACCAGTTCCGCCCCTTCAGTGGAGGGCCTGCACCCGTGCATGGCCAGTCCGCCGGCAACGGAACCCAATACTATAGACTTTAAACTCTTTCTTCTGTCCATCTCCTTAAATGTTTTGTTGTTTGAGTTGCTCCACGATGTACTCCGAGGCCCTCATCGAGAGCGCCAGTATGGTCCAGGTACAGTTCTTGTCCGCCTGTGAGGTAAATGGCCCTGCATCCACAATGAACACATTGTCCACATCGTGCAACTGCTGGTACTTGTTGGTCACAGAGGTCTTCGGGTCATCACCCATTCTCGTGGTTCCCACCTCATGGATGATATTCCCAGGGTTGTGCAAGCCGTAGTTGGTATCCTTGCCCGGCTTTTTGCCCAACGGCTCTCCGCCCATATTGATCAGTATCTCCTCAAAGGTATCCTGCATGTGCTTGGCCTGGTTGATCTCGAACTGTGACCATTTGTAATGGAATCGCAATACGGGAATACCGTATTCATCCACCTTTGTCGGGTCGATCTCGCAATAATTGTCCCTTCTGGCAATGGATTCCCCACGACCGGCCATTCCCACAACGGCTCCATAGTATTTCTTGGCATCGCTGCGCAGCACGTCCCCGTAACCGCCAACCTTCGTCCCGAAGAACTTGTTGAACTCGTTCGCATTGAAACCAAATCCGTAGCTCGGCATACCCATGCCGCCCCATACTTCAATATGGTATCCTCTTGGAAAATCCAATTTTGAATTATCGCCCCACCACGGTGAGTACACGTGCATGCCGCCTACCCCATCCTCGTTATAGGAAACCTTGCGGTTCATCAGGTCGGGAACAAAGGCCGCCCTGTCGGCTCCCGTGGAATCGTGCAGGTACCTGCCCACCACATCGCTGCTGTTCCCCAACCCGTTCGGGTGCCGCTCGCTCTTGGAGTTCAAAAGGATACGGGCAGAACTACAGGCTGAAGCTCCAAGGACCACCACTTTCCCTTTCAGTTTGTACTCCTTACGGTCTTCCTTGTTGATGTAGGAGACCCCTGTGGCCCTGCCCTCTTCATCGGTGGTCACTTCGCGGACCATGCAGTTCACAAAGAGGTCGATCTGTCCCCCGTTCTTCTGTGCCGGGAAGATCAGACAGGTCCCAGCCGAGAAATCGGCATACACCTGACAGGCCCTGTTACATTGTCCACAATAGAAACAAACACCTCGGTCGTTGTTGATCTTCTTGGTCAACATGGACAAGCGCGAAGGGTACACCGGGATATTTGTCTTCCTTGCCCCTTTTATATAGAAAAGTTCGTGCAAACGTGGTTTGGGCGGTGGCAAAAAGAAACCGTCCGGGTCGTTGGGCAACCCCTCATTGGTGCCGAACACCCCGATCATCTTGTCCACCTTGTCGTAGTAGGGCCTCACATCGTCATAGCTTATCGGCCAGTTGTCCCCATGGCCGTCCACGTCCTTGTGCTTGAAGTCCTTGGGACCGAAACGAAGGGAGATCCTCCCCCAGTGGTTCGTCCGTCCACCCAGCATCCGCGAACGGAACCATTCAAATTGGGTCCCGTCCTTTTGGGTATAGGGCTCCCCTTCAATATCCCATCCGCCATAGGCCGCATCGAAATCGCCAAAGGGACGGAAACGGGTGCTCTTCCCCCTTCTTGGACTTTCATAGGGCCATTTCAACTGGGTCTGGTGCTCCGGCCTCGCCGGATCGAAAAATGGGCCCGCCTCTACGACCGCAACCTTCAGGCCGGCCTCCGAGAGCACCTTTGCGGACATCCCCCCGCCAGCACCCGAGCCAACGATGATCGCATCGTAGACCGTACCGTTCTCTATTATCTGCATTGATCTGTGTTTGGTTT
>NZ_JARFVB010000038.1 GCF_029193885.1 Flagellimonas yonaguniensis
AACATCAACAACATCCCCATCATCAACGTGGACCTCTCCTCGGACCCCACCACCTGTGGCGGAAGCGACGGCTCCATATCGCTGATCTTCGGGAACGTGCCCAACGGGAACCATGACATCTTCCACGATGCGGGCGTGTTCAATGCAGTGCCTGTCAATGCGGGAAGTGCCGTTGTCAACGGACTCCCCGCAGGTAACTACAACAACCTTAGGATCACCGTGGCGGGATGCACCTCTACGGACGACCCGGACGTGACTCTTACCGCTCCCGCGGCACCGGACATCGACCCAATGCCCGATGTCAACGCATGTGACCAATATGTCCTGCCCGCCATAACAGGGAACGACCTTACAGGGAACCAGGCCTATTACGACCTGCCCGGGGGAAACGGCAACCAATACAACCCCCTGACCATCTTCAACATCGTGGGTTCGACCACCCTCTACATATACGACCAGAACGGGACCTGTTCCGATCAGGAAAGCTTTGTCCTGACCATAGACCAACAGCCCACCGCGGACGCGCACGAACCCGATGCAACAACGGCATTCCAGGAATGCGGGCTCACGCACCAGGTGGACGCTCTGGCGGCCATCGGAACGGGGACATGGACACAGCAGAGCGGACCAGGAACACTGACCTTCGCCACCAATGCCAACGACCCGGACCAGACCCTGGCCGTCGACGCCTACGGAACCTACACCTTCAGGTGGACCGATATCAACGGAAGCTGCTCCGACTTCGATGAGATAACCGTCGAGTTCTTCGAACCGCCCACCGTGGCAGAAGCCGGGACCGACATCGCACAATGTGACAATCCCGACTTCGCCATGGCCGCCAATGCACCCGCCGTGGGGACAGGCACCTGGACACAGACGGCAGGGCCCCCGCTGATCATTGTCAACATAAACGACCCCGCCACAACCGTGACCGGACTCCCTGCGGGAAGCTCCGCCACCCTCAGGTGGACCATCGCAAACGGGACCTGCCCCGACTCGTTCGACCAGGTCGTGATCACCAATGACCAGCAACCGTTGGCCGACGCGCCCACAGATGTCGAGAGCTGTGACTCGTACATCCTACCGGCACTTGCGAACGGCAACTATTTCGATGCGCCCAACGGGGGCGGCAATGCTCTCGCGGCAGGGGATGCCATAAACGCCACCACCACACTCTACGTCTTCAGCCCCGGCACAGGCTCGTGCCCAGACGTGGAGAACTCCTTCACCGTGACGATCAACAACACCCCCGATGTCTTCGACCTTGTGGACACCGAAGCATGCGACTCATTCGTATTGCCGGCCATCAACGGAAACAACCTCTCCGGAAATGAAGCCTATTACGATGCCCCGGGAGGGACCGGTACACAGTACAACCCCACGGATGTGATCGCAACTTCCGGCACCTATTATATTTATGATCAAACGGCCACTACGCCAAACTGTTTTGACCAGGAGAGCTTCATCCTTACCATAACCCCCTCGCCCACAGTCGACGCAGGCTCCGACGAGGAAATATGTCAGGGAGCAGCAATCGACCTGTCCTCTTCCTCGACAGTGCCCGCCGAATCCAACACCGCATCACTCTCATGGGCCACAGCAGGCGACGGGAGCTTTGATGACAACACCCTGTTGCTGCCCGTCTATATACCAGGGCCCAACGACATCGTGAACGGGTCCGTGGTGCTCACACTGACCGCCAACGGCAATGGCTCATGTCCGGACACATTCGATACGATGACCCTGACCATAACACCGGCACCCACCGTGGACGCAGGTTCCAACGAACAGATCTGCCAAGGGGACGTGCTCGACCTGGCCACATCCGCCATCCAACCAACGGCCAATGGCTCCGGTTCCCTGGCATGGGCCACATCCGGCGACGGCTCCTTCGATGACAACAACCTGTTGCTGCCCGTCTATACACCGGGGCCCAACGACATCGTGAACGGGTCCGTGGTGCTCACACTGACCGCCAACGGAAACGGTAGCTGTCCACCAGTGTTCGATGCCATGGCACTGAACATCAACAACATCCCCATCATCAACGTGGACCTCTCCTCGGACCCCACCACCTGTGGCGGAAGCGACGGCTCCATATCGCTGATCTTCGGGAACGTGCCCAACGGGAACCATGACAT
>NZ_JARFVB010000039.1 GCF_029193885.1 Flagellimonas yonaguniensis
TCGCTCAGGGCCTCCAAAACGACCTTGAACTTGAACTCCGATGTAAACTTTCTTCGTTTCATTTGACAGTGAATTTAAGGTTAAAAATTAAACTTAAGCTACTGTCCTAATATTGGGGGGAATTATAGATGATGCGCACGGCGTTCTCAACTATGGCCTTGTCCCTTGGCCTGTAGGTGCGCGTGGGGAGGACAGCCGTTTCGTAATGCTCGGCAAAGTCGGCAAACACCTCGTTGACCTTTGGTTCATAGCGGCTGCTCTTGGTAACGGCCGACTTAAGGTTGTCGGGCACCAGTGCCCTCGGCACACCGCCGTAGAACCATAGTGCGTTCTCGGTGCAGCGGATGAAGTCCTCGAGCTTCTGGCTGGCACAGGCCTCCACGTAGGTATACTGGCTGCTGCCCAATATGCAGACGAACACTTCCAGTTCCTTGAGCTCCCCGGTGTCCCTGTCGACAATGGTGAGCTTCTTGCCCGTAAAATCGATGAACAGCTTGTCGCCGGCCTTGTGTTCCATCCGCATCACGGGGGAGGTCTCCTTTTGCCATTCGGCGTACCAATACTTGAACTGTGAGAGCCTGAACCCGTCGGGATGCTTGGCATAATACTCCTCCCAGAGCAACTGTCGGGTGACCCCGGTCTTTCTTATTTCCTTGTCAAAGTAGGGAAAGTACCGCTGTAGCTCCACCAGTTTTGGGCTCTTCGGCCTTTGGTCGGCCTTGAAGAGGCCGTGCAGTTCCTCCAGGGTCATCTTCTCAACCTCATAGGCCGTCAGGCGGTAACGCTTGAAGAAATCGATGTACTTGGCCACCGTGTTGCGGGAGATGCCCAACTGCTGGCTTATCCGCCGCTTGCTCACACCCGAGGTGTAGAGCTTGAATATTCTTTTTATTTTTCGCATGTCTATCTGCTTGTTCGCCATGGTCCTTTTTCACAAAAAAAACCTTTGGCACATTACAGACAGATCAGGTCCAAAAGTGGCTCACTTTCGTCCGGCGCGGGTGGCTCACTTTCACCGGCCAGCTATGCTCACTTTGGTCCGGCGAAGGTGGTATACTATGTCCGGCGTTTCCAATATTATCCCTTAATTTAAGTTCAAACGCAAATGTCGCTTCATCCACTTCAAACGCAAAATCAGTAGGTCCAGTATTACCTAAGTTAGTTTCTCTAACCCAACTAACTTCTTTATTGAAAATTGAAATTTCATTTTTTTTTATACTCTTTCCTAAAATAAAAGCAACGTATAGTTCAGGAGCATAAAAAATACCTTTACCCGTTAAATTAGTAAGTTCATTGTCTTCTTCCAATACAGTTTCATATATAATCTCATAAAGCTTTTTTGAGTCCATAAACATAATTAACAATTATATTAGGAAGAATAAAACAATTTAAAATCAAGTTGGTGATTGAAAATAATCATCATTAGAACTTCTTTATGCTTTGAGGAGAAACCCTTTTCTTCTCAGATATCTATTGTATGCTTCACTTAAATCTGGTATTGATTCTTGTCTGGAAAGCCAATCCATTGGAGAATCCTGTTCTTCTTCTGGAATTAACTTATAAAGTTTAATTGCAATTGACCTCACTGTACGTCTTCAAACGAATTAGGACTGGCCCAGTCCAAAGTTAAGTCATAGTTTCAACTTTTGAATTTGGTGCTCTTTTCTTCTTTTGAGCATCGTTCTTCTCTTTATCAATTTACGGTTTTCCAAT
>NZ_JARFVB010000004.1 GCF_029193885.1 Flagellimonas yonaguniensis
ACTACCACGGGGCGACCTTCACAACAGGAACCTATCTGATCACGGGCGTGCCATACAGCGCCCCAGGACTCGGGGGGGACCAAGGGACGACACTGAGCCTCAGCTTCAGTATCGTGGACGACCCAGGACCCGATACCACCCCACCGTCCATCGTCCTGATCGGGGACAACCCACAGGACATCGTCCTGGGAGGGACCTATACGGAACTGGGCGCTACGGCGAGCGACAACAATGATGGAGACATCTCCGGGTCCATAACCATAGATGCATCCGGCGTCGACACCAACTCCGTGGGATCGTACTTGGTGACCTACAACGTGTCCGACCTCGCGGGAAACCCTGCGACAGAGGCCGTCAGGACCGTCAACGTCGTGGATGTGCCCCAGGTGCTGTCCGTGACGTCCTTCAACCTGATAGATGCCGATTCCGACAACATCATACAGGTGCTATCGGACGGGGACGTCATAAATATGGCCGCCCTTGCATCCAGCAACCTGGACATTCAGGCCATCACGACCAACGATGTGGGAAGTGTACGCCTTGAACTATCAGGGACCATGGCGGCAACAAGGACTGAGAGCTACGCACCATACGCCCTCTTCGGGGACGTCAGTGGGAACTACCACGGGGCGACCTTCACGACAGGAACCTATCTGATCACGGGCGTGCCATACAGCGCCCCAGGACTCGGGGGGGACCAAGGGACGACACTGAGCCTCAGCTTCAGTATCGTGGACGACCCAGGACCCGATACCACCCCACCGTCCATCGTCCTGATCGGGGACAACCCACAGGACATCGTCCTGGGAGGGACCTATACGGAACTGGGAGCTACGGCGAGCGACAACAATGATGGAGACATCTCCGGGTCCATAACCATAGATGCCTCCGGCGTCGACACCAACTCCGTGGGATCGTACTTGGTGACCTACAACGTGTCCGACCTCGCGGGAAACCCTGCGACAGAGGCCGTCAGGACCGTCAACGTCGTGGATGTGCCCCAGGTGCTGTCCGTGACGTCCTTCAACCTGATAGATGCCGAATCAGATATCATAATTCAGCAACTTTCAGATGGGGATGTACTCGATCTGAACTCACTGCCAACGAACAATTTTGATATCCAAGCCATCACGACCAACGATGTGGGAAGTGTACGCCTTGAACTATCAGGGACCATGGTGGCAACAAGGACTGAGAGCTACGCACCATACGCCCTCTTCGGGGACGTCAGTGGGAACTACCACGGGGCGACCTTCACAACAGGAACCTATCTGATCACGGGCGTGCCATACAGCGCCCCAGGACTCGGGGGGGACCAAGGGACGACACTGAGCCTCAGCTTCAGTATCGTGGACAATGATTTGACCGCAAAGACTACTAATAATATGAGTTTATACCCAAATCCAGCAAATGAAGTAGTTAGCTTGAACTTTGAGACTGCCAAAACAGTAATACAGTTTGAAATATTTGATTTTTCAGGTAGACTTATAAAAAGGAAAAAAGCAACTGTTTATGGAGACGATTATCAAATACCTGTTTTTGATCTTCCAGTCGGGGTATATATCGTTCGGATACTTGATGAAGACGGTTATAGTTTCCAAAAACAAATGGTCATAGAGAGATAGGATATCCAGTTGGTAATCGAATAGTATTCCTATATCATTTAAATTTTAAAAGCCCCATCTTGGGGCTTTTTTATGTTTCCCTCGGTTATTTGAATTTAACAGCTCTCCAAAATACTAACAAATCAATACTAGGGTGTTTGCCCATTTTTCATACCTTTTCCGTCATAATTGAACCAAACCTTAAAAATGATGCGCATAAAACCTGTGTTTGCAATCATCCTTCTTGGATTGCTCATTGTAGTAGTTTCCTGTAAAAAAGAATCATCAAAACCAACTGAAACCCCTATCACAATCGAATTGGACTCAGCTTACCTCAACAATGAGGTAGCCGAGGCAGAAAATATGGGCTCTGTTCAAATGGCGAAAGGGCTTCAACTCAACCTATGGGCCCCAGACACCCTTGCTCCCGACCCTATTGCAATGGATATCGATGCACAGGGACGTATCTTTTTTACCCGTACCAATCGTCAAAAAAACTCAGAATTTGATATTCGGGGTTATCGGGATTGGATGACAGCATCCAACAGTTTTGAAACCGTCGCCGATAGAAAAGCCTTTCTGCACGAAACCTTCGCTCCTGAGAAAAGTGAAGAAAACTCATGGTTGCCAGACCTCAACAATGATGGTAGCCACGATTGGATGGATTTAGCCGTGGAAGAAGATGAAGTTTGGCGATTGGAAGATACTGACCATGATGGTGTTGCAGAGAAAGCGACCCGTGTTGTTCATGATTTTAATTCCGAAGAAAGCGATGTAGCCAATGCTTTGGCTGTTGATGGCGAAAAATTGTTTGTTGGAATTGCCCCTGATATGTGGCACATGGAAGACACCAATGGTGATGAAGTATTTGATACCAAAACTTCCTTGGCCACCGGTTTTGGCGTTCATATTGGTTTTGGTGGACATGGCATGTCGGGTGCCGTAATGGGACCTGATGGTAAACTCTACTGGGGCATAGGCGATATTGGAGCCAATATTACCGACAAAGACGGAAATCGATATCCCTATTCTAACCAAGGTGTGATTGTACGCAGCAATCCAGATGGTTCCGATTTTGAGGTATTCGCCCACGGACTTCGAAATACCCACGAATTTGTGTTTGATAAATACGGTAATATCATTTCTTCCGATAATGATGGTGATCACCGAGGGGAAAGTGAACGCCTCGTGCATATTGTTGAAGGTTCGGATGCAGGATGGCGCTCCAACTGGCAATATGGAAAATATACCGACCCAAAAAACAACGGGTACAAAGTTTGGATGGACGAAAAACTATACCTGCCCAGATGGGAAGGGCAAGCCGCCCATATCATCCCTCCCATTATGAACTACCACAATGGTCCTACGGGAATGCTCTTTAATCCGGGTACCGCTTTGGGTTCCGATTGGGTGGATAAATTCTTTTTGGTGGAGTTCGTGGGCGACCCTGCCCTATCACATATTTGGTCTTTCGATTTAAAACCGAAAGGAGCATCGTTTGAACTCAATTCCGAAGTGGATATGTTGAGTGGTATCTTGCCAACGGCCATTAAATTTGGTCCCGATGGCGCCCTATACCTTGCCGATTGGATCAATGGATGGGGAACCAAAAACTCTGGAAGGGTTTGGAAATTGGATGTTACCGATTCGGAAAACGATTTGGCCGAACAGCGAAAAGAGACCCAAAAATGGATGACTACGGATTTTTCCGAATTGGACAATGATGAACTAGTGGAGTTATTGCGTTATCCCGATATGCGTATCCGTCAAAAAGCACAGTTTGAATTGGCCAAAAGCACTTTCTGGGGGCATCGAAAATTAAAGCAGGTCGCACAAGAAGATGAGAATCAATTGGCTCGAATCCACGCCATTTGGGGTCTTGGTCAACAAGCGGCCAACGATAGCGACAAAGCAGATCTATTAGTGAAGCTTTTAAATGATAATGACCCCGAAATCATAGCACAAAGTTTAAAAGTATTGGGCGATGTGTATCATTCCGAAGGAAGTGACAGAATGATAGCCTTACTCGATTCCGAAAACCCTAGGATTCAGTTTTTTGCTGCCCAGGCATTGGGACGGATCAAAGCAGAAAATGCCGTGCAACCGCTATTGGATATGTTGGCAGAAAATGCCGATGAAGATGTCTACCTACGCCATGCAGCTGTTTTGGCCCTATCCAGAATCGGAAAATCCCAACCGTTGGTTGATTTGGCCAATAGTGAAAATCGTTCCTTGAAAATTGCCGCTGTTTTGGCTTTACGACGAATGAATCGCCCAGAAGTAGCTGCTTTTCTAAAGGACACGGATGAATACATTGTTACCGAAGCTGCCCGAGCCATTAATGATGATAAAGGGATTCAAGAAGCCCTTGGCGATTTGGCGGCACTGTTGGAAAACCCAAAATTCAGTTCCGAACCCTTGATGCGACGTGTGATTAATGCCTCGCTTCGAGTTGGCGGAGAAAATCAACTGGATAATTTGATAGCATACGCCAAGAATGGGAATGCTCCTTCCGAATTACGAGGTGAGGCCTTGGCCGCTTTGAGCACTTGGACATCGCCATCAGTAATGGACCGCGTGGACGGTTATCATTTGGGAGAAAAAGAAAGACCATTGGAACCCATACAAAACAAAGTGTCGGGAAGCGTGTCCGATTTTTTGGCCGATGATAACCCAGAAGTCCTTATCGGTGCATTGAAGCTATTGTCCGCCTTGCAACTAAAAGGACATGAAGACCGATTGGTACAACTCCTACGTACAAACTCCTCTCCCGAAGCAAGAGCGGAAGCCCTGAACGCACTGGGCAGCACAGGTTATGAACAACTAGCACAGGTAATGCGCATGGGAATGGGCGATGAAAATGCACAGGTAAGACGAACTGCCGTGACTTTGATCGGCGAACTTTCATTGACAAAAGAAGAATTGCCCGCCGTCGTAAATCCGATATTCAGCAAAGGTGGAGTTAGCGAACAACAAGCACTGCTGCAAGTGCTCTCAGAAATGCCCGTGGAAAAAAGCGAAGTGGTACTATCCAATGTCTTAAAAAAAGCTGGACGTGGAGGCATTGATGAAGCCGTAATGCTCGATTTGATGGAAGCAGCTTCCAACAAAGACTCGGAAATGATCAAAAAAGAACTAGCTGCATTAAACAATCAAGGTTATGGTACCGATGCGTATGCAGAAACCTTGTACGGTGGTAATTGGTGGGACGGACAAAGCGTGTTCACAAGCAACCCCACGGCCCAATGTGTACGTTGTCATGCATTGAATGGTTCTGGTGGCCAAGTGGGTCCTTCCATGGACAATATTGGCAACAGATTGACCCGTGAGCAAATCTTGGAAGCTTTGATAGAACCCTCCAAACGAATAGCTCCAGGTTACGGAAGCGTGGCTTTGACCCTGACCAACGGACAAGAGGTCACAGGACTTTTGGAAGAAGAGAACGAAGAAGGTCTCATTCTACGTACTTCGGATGCCGAACCACTCGAAGTAGCACACTCACGTATTCAAACCAGACGAAATTTACCTTCGGGGATGCCTGCCATGGGCAAAATGATCAGCAAGAGGGAGCTGCGCGACCTCATCGAGTATTTAAGCAACTTAAAGACTGAAGAATAAGAATACCTAAAGCCCTCGAAAAAGTGAGCTTTATTGTATGCCTTCGTAATTCTAATCCAATAGGATATTCAAGTAAATTTTGATATTAATTTAATAGAACCGATTCCCGTTTTCCTAATATCTGTCCGTAACTTTAAGGTAGTTTAGTTATTAACCTTAAAATACTCCAGATATGAAAAAAATTCTTTTCCTAACAGGTGATTTTGCCGAGGATTACGAAACCATGATCCCATTTCAAATGCTTTTGATGGTCGGCTATGAAGTACATGCGGTGTGCCCAGACAAGAAAAAGGGCGACACCATTAAAACCGCCATTCATGATTTTGAAGGTGACCAGACCTACACCGAAAAACCAGGTCACAATTTCGCATTGAACTACAGTTTTTCCGATGTTACCCCATCCGACTATGCAGGATTGGTTATTGCCGGTGGTCGTGCTCCGGAATATCTTCGCCTAAACCAAAAAGTGCTGGACGTGGTCAAGCATTTCTTTGACGAAAACAAACCCGTTGCTACTGTTTGCCATGGCATACAAATTCTTACAGCAGCAGGAGTGGTCAAAGGCCGTAAACTTACCGCCTACCCTGCCGTAGGACCAGAAGTAACATTAGCTGGTGGTCAATTTCAAGATATTCCAGTGGATGGGGCCTACGTGGATGGCAACTTGGTAACATCCCCCGCATGGCCTGCACACCCTACCTTTATACGTGAATTTTTAAAGGTGATGGGAGCTGAAATATCCATCTAATCGAATTCATTGATTGGAAAAGGATGACACTACCATATTTCTTACTTTGGTAATGCCATCCTTTTTTATGATGGTGCACAAGGGTTAAAAGAGTTTTAATTATATTGATTGAAGCTAAAATCAAAAGCATGGGCAGAAGCAAAGAACTCAAAATACGATGCTGGATAGATATTGACGGAAAGAAATTCTTTGGCACCGGACGCGCTCAATTATTGATGATGATTGAAAAAAATGGTTCCTTATCCAAAGCGGCCAAGGAAATGGGTATGTCCTACCGCAAAGCATGGGCGATGGTGGACGATATGAACCAACGGGGGCAACAACCCTATGTCGAACTGCACAAAGGCGGTATCAAAGGAGGCGGTGCAGAATTAACGGAAGTGGGCAAAAAAGTCCTTGCCTCCTTTCAAAAAATGAACGATAAAATCAATGAAACCGTACAGCAACATACGGAAGAAATTTTAAGGTTGATTTAAATCTTTATTCCAAAACCGTGCAACAGAATCAGTCGGAAACCGACATAAAGCACCAAAATACTCGTTAGCACTCCCAAAAACTTAAGATTGAACTTTTTGTTGGACAGATAGGAACCAATACTTCCTCCAACCACCACAGCAACAACAAGTTGAAGCATCAGCTCATTGTTCAATTTGAAAGTTCCTGCCACCTTTAGTCCGATCAATCCCGAAATGGAGTTGACCCAGATAAAAACCGAGGCCAAAGAAGCAATGGTTCTCGGGTTGGCCCATTTTAAAAGGTTCAATACAGGCGACAGGAAAATGCCCCCTCCTATTCCGGAAATTCCAGAAAGCAATCCTATACTCCCGCCCAAAACGAGTTTTTTTGGATTGGAAAACTCCTTGGTGTCCATTTTTTTCTTTACAAATCGCAATAACATGAAAATACCTGCCAAAATCAGGGCACCACCCAATACCA
The DNA here is from genome assembly GCF_029193885.1 of Flagellimonas yonaguniensis. Taxonomy (GTDB): domain Bacteria; phylum Bacteroidota; class Bacteroidia; order Flavobacteriales; family Flavobacteriaceae; genus Flagellimonas; species Flagellimonas yonaguniensis. Next base: position 6,907 of record NZ_JARFVB010000004.1, read on the forward strand.
AAAAGAAAGAAGTTCTGGAAAGCCGCAACTGTGCTCCCAGATACGCCAATGGAATGCTAACCACCAAAAAAGGCCAAAACCTTTTTAGGTTGAAGACCCTATTCTTTATAAAGAATAGGGTTCCAATGGTCACTACGCAAATATTCAGGATAAGGGCGGTTGAACGAATCTCATAGAAATCAGTGAGAAATAGGCTTAAAATGGCCAAATAACTGGACCCTCCACCAAATCCGACCGAGCTATAAAACAGTGCAATCAGAAAAAAAACTATAGGTAAATATTCAACGCCCATGTATTAGGATATTAGTTTGCACCTTACCAAATCCCCTTCATTCAATGCCTCGCCATCATCTACAAAAGCAAGTGCATTTCCTTTTGCCATGGATTGAATCATGGACGAACCTTGACCGTCCAAAACTTCAACTTGTCCATCTATTACTGCGGCTTTTAGAAAGGATGGACGTCCAAATGTGTTTTTATATGCATGCTTAATAGGAAATTGGTAGGTGGTTAGACCAACGTTTTCATATCCTGATAATCGTTGCAGCAACTGAAGCACGTACACATAAAAACAGGTCAACGAAGATGCCGGGTTACCTGGCAAGGCAAACACAAACTGATTTTCCTTTCGACCAAAATACAGCGGTTTCCCTGGTTTTTGAAATACCTTGTAAAACAACTCATTGACTCCATTTTCTTCAAGGGATTGTTTTACAAAATCGTAATCCCCGACTGAAATTCCTCCGGAAATAATCAACACATCGCAAGAATCCAAAGCCGTTTTAATACCCGCTTTTGTTGCTTCAAAATCATCTTTTATCTGTGTTTTTTTATGGTGCTGAAACCCGAATTGTTGCAATGCTCCAGAAATTGCATAGCTATTGGATTCGTATATCTGTCCTTCAGTTTTAGGTTGACCTGGTTTTACGAGTTCATTTCCTGTGGAGATGATATTGATTGTTGGTTTTGATACGACTTCCAATTTTTCCATTCCCAAACTACCCATCAAGGCCAAGGAAGGTGGATTTAAAATGTGTCCTTGTTCAAACACTTCTCGCCCTTGGATTAATTGACCTCCTTTTTTACGGATGTTCTGTCCAGCTTTAGGCATTTCATCAAGAAATAGCGTGTTCTCTTTAACAGAAGTTTTCTCCTGCATCATAACTGCAGTAGCCTCCTTGGGCACTCTCGCACCCGTAAAAATCCGAACCGCCTCGCCATCCTTCAATGAAATATCATTCGAGTCGCCAGCTGCTACCTCCCCTACCAGTTGGTACTCCTGATAAAGTCCGCAGAGCGCATAACCATCCATCGCAGAATTGTCAAACTCGGGCACATCAAAAGGAGCAGCAGTGTTGGTTGCTAACGCATAGCCAAGTGCCTCCTCAAGAGGTTTTAATTCGCTTTCTAAATCGATTTTTTGATCTTCGATAATACGAAGTGCTTCTTCAATTGATACCATTACCCTCCTATTGAAATCATTGAACGGTTTTGCTCGTAGTGGTCGGCGTCCATTTTAACGTCCATGCCATCACGGGAATGCTTTTTGGATTTTATGGCCTCCAAAATGGTGTTTTCAATTTGTTCTCCATTCCGAAGCGGCGTTAACAAATCGGTTTCTGAGGCGGCAAACAGACAGTTTTTCATTTTGCCATCGGCGGTCAAACGAATACGGTTACACTCATCACAAAACGGATTGGTAATCGTGCTCACAATGCCAAAACTCCCTTTGTGGCCCTTCACCCTAAAATTGGTGGAGGTGCTGTGCTTTGGATTATCAAGGGTTTCGATTTCCCCAAATTTATTGCCAACAGTTTTTAAAATTTCTTCTTTGGACACCCCTTTGCTCCAGTCCCATTTGTTGCCTTTAAAGGGCATAAACTCAATAAACTTGGGTGTAATCTTTTTATCCTTGGTCAATGCGATAAAATCATTGATTTCTTTGTCATTAACCCCCTTGATCAACACAATATTGAGCTTGATGTCCATATCCATATCCAAGGCCATATTCAAGTTTCGCATAATGCGCTCATAATAGTCTCGCTTGGTAATGAAAATAGATTTGGCCTTATCCAAGGTATCCAGACTGAAATTGATTTTTCGCAGTCCAACTTTATCGAAAAGATCCAAATATTTATCGAGCACAATTCCGTTGGTTGTTAATTTTAGAGTCACGCCCAATTTGGCCAACTCTTCGACCAAAAAACCGAAATTCTTCCGAACCAAAGGTTCGCCGCCTGTCAACCGTACCGTATCCACACCCAAATCACGAAATGTTCTTGTCATCTCAATGATTTCCTCCAAGGTCATAATGCTCGGTTTTTCCATCAACTCAATACCTTCTTCCGGCATACAGTAAAAGCACCGCAGGTTGCATCGGTCCGTCAACGAAATGCGGAGATAGGTATGTGGCCTCCCGAAATTGTCTATTATTTGTGGTTTTTTGTCAATCATGTCTTTTTCCTTCTATCACTTTGAATGCGTGCAGCACGTGCGGGAAAATCGCATCCATCGATTCAGCAGCTCCCTTTGTGGAGCCTGGCAAAGCCAAAATCAGTTTACCGTCCTTTATACCAGCGATAGAGCGTGAGAACATTGAGTATGGCATCCGATTTTGTCCGTAGCTTCTCATTTGTTCTTCTACTCCTTTTAGTTTGATGTCCAACAAGGGCTCCAAGGTCTGTGGGGTTACATCTCGTGGTCCCACGCCTGTTCCCCCTGTAAAAATCACAAGGTCTGCGGAAGTGCTTTCCACCTTTTTGATGATTTCCTCAGCTTCATCGGGAATGATGTTTTTTTGGGATGTTACCCCCAAAGCCTTCAATTTCTCGATAATGGCCTCTCCTGCCCTGTCCTCTCCTTTTCCTTTGGAAATGGTATCAGAACAGACAACAACATCGGCAGTCAGTCCTTCTGCATTGACTTTATACGAGGATTTCCCTCCTTTTTTCGATTTCAAACGAATGGTTCCGATTTCCACGCTTTTGTCAATCGGTTTCAGCATATCGTACATGGTAAGGGCCACAACACTGGCCCCGTGCATCGCCTCTACCTCTACCCCGGTTTTGTAAATGGTTTTTACCGTCATGGAAATGGTAATGTCCAAACCGTCAATTTCATAATCGATGCCCGTGTATTCTATGGGCAATGGATGACAATCGGGCAAGAGGTCCGGGGTTTTCTTAACGCCCAACAAACCAGCCGCTTTGGCCATTTCAAATACATTCCCTTTGGGAACCTTATTGTTTTGTATCGCATCTATCGTAGCTTGACTACTCGTTTTTACGATAGCTTCAGCAGTGGCCTCCCGCAAAGTGGTCACTTTATGTGTAATGTCTACCATTTACTTATTTACTTTCCATTGATGGGTTTCATCCTCAAAAATCTCTTTGCCAAAAACGGGAACTCTCGCCTTGATTTCCTCCACAAAAAAGTTGGTGGCTTCTATCGCAATCTTTCTGTGTGCCGAGGAGGTGAACACGAACAGGCACAACTCCCCAACGTTTACCTTGCCCAAACTATGATAAATATGGGCACAGGTAATGTCGAACTTGGCAAAAGCTGCTTCGCGTATTTCGTGGAAGACTTTCTCTGCCATTTCTTCATAAGCCGCGTAATCGATAGCAGTCACGGTTTTGCCTTCTACCTCGTCTGCCCTGATCTGTCCCAAAAAAATACTGTGCGCGCCAATATTCGTCTTGCTTTGGTGGTTGGCCACCGAATTGGCTATTTTTTCGAGAGGAATCGCTCCTTGTACAAATACTTTTTTTGGTTTTTTCTTATCCATCAATAATTGTTTCTATACCGCCTTCCACGTTTTTCAAGTTGTGAAAGCCAAATTCATTTTTAAGGATTTCTATGGCGTTTTTGCTTCGTTTTCCAGATTGGCAGAATACAAAAACCTCCTGATTATTAGGTATTTCTTGGTATCGTGATGTTAAATCACCCATAGGAATGCTCAGCACCTTTTTCCCTTTCGGTTTGGGCTGTTCGAACACTTCGCGTACATCGAGATACCACTGTTCTTTATTTTTTAGATCACAATCAATATAAACGGGGGCTATCCCATTCTTGCGAATTTTTTCCACTTCTTCAGGGCGTTTGTTTATTTTGATGGTCTGCTCGCTGGCCTGCATCATGTTGATAAGCTTAAGCTTACCAGAAAGCACCTCGCCCGCTCCCAAGATGATTTTAAGGGCTTCGGCAGCTTGAAGTGCTCCCAAGATACCAGGCAACACACCTAAAACTCCCGTAGCCTCGCAGCTAATGTTCTGTCGCGTGCTTTTCGGGAATACACAACGATACGTAGGCCCATCTTTGTAATTAAAGACCGATAATTGCCCTTCATTTTTATAAATGGAGGCAAAAACCCAAGGTTTATCAGTCAATATGCATGCATCGTTGATCAGGTACTTGGTTTCAAAATTGTCCGTACCATCCAAGACCACATCGTATTGATTGATGATGTTTTCCACGTTTTCAATGGTCAACGGCTCTTCGAATACTTCAAACCGCACCTCACTGTTCTGTTTTTCCAAGCGCTCTTTGGCAGCATTGGCCTTCGACCTGCCCACATCCGACTCTTGAAATAATACTTGTCGATGCAGGTTGGACATATCGACTTTATCATGATCCATCAAACCAATGGCACCTACTCCTGCACCTGCCAAATACATGGCAGCAGGACAGCCCAGTCCTCCAACACCAACAATCAATACCTTGGCATCGCAAAGCTTTTCTTGGCCTTCAGGTCCAACTTCCGTGAGTTTTATTTGTCTGTCGTATCTGCTCATCCTCCAGCGAACGGCGGCAATAAGGCCACTTCGTCTCCGTCCTTTATCGTTATTGTATCGTCTAAATTTTGGTTCACCGCTATCTGGACTGAATCTTTGTCAGCAATAGCCAAGCCATTCAAACATTGTATTTTTAGTTCCGACGCAGTAAGCGCCCCATTGAGTTCCAAAACCTCTTCGGACTTATCGGCAGCTTCGGCCACCAAACCAAAATATTTTATGGTTACTTTCATACGTCCATTTGCTTTAGTTGCTGTACATCTTCTTCGGTGTCCACATCAAAACCACCCTTTTTAAAGGTTTCCGTACAATAATTAAAATCTTCCAAGCGCATCAATTTCTTGGCCCCTTCGTCTCCCTCTAATTCCAATAGCAATGGAAATGCTTCCTTACTAAAAATAGCAGGCACCCCAATATTATCCCCATATTTGGAATAGGTCGCTTTTGGGCGTTGTGTCAGCTGCGTATGCACCAGTTTGATTAAGTTAGCGCGTTCCAAAAAGGGTTGGTCGGACACCAAAAAAAGTACGTGGTCCAATCCATCCTCTTCTATTAAAGCAGTTTCGAGTCCCAATTTGATACTAGATGCCATTCCCTGCTCCCAATGGGTATTAACGACTACTTTAAAGTCGTTGGAATCAATTTTATCCATAATTTCCTCCCGCTTTGCGCCCAGTACTAAAATTTTGGTCTGGAAACCTAGCAAGTCCACTTTGTCCAATGCATGGTCCAAAAGGGTTTTTCCCTTGAATTCCACCAACTGCTTTGGTCTTCCCAAACGAGTAGAGCCACCTGCTGCCAAAACAACAACCGCTATGTTTTCTTCTGCACTCAAAGGGTTATTTTTTGAAATTGATTCTGTTTTGTATCGTGAATCGGCTCGGTTTTTTGCTTTAATGGTCGGACTTCTTTGTTCGTCAATACACTTTGAATTTCGGCCAATATGGACAATCCGATTTCGGCGGGTGTCTCCGCTCCTATTTCCAACCCTACGGGTGAATGAATCTTTGCCAAATCCTCTTTGGATACTTCGATGCCTTCATCTGCCAGCTCGTTGAGCATGCGCTCATATTTTTTCAATGGTCCCAAAATACCAATATATGGTGTCTCGGGATTTCCGAGCAGTAACTTGAGTACCGATAAATCGTAGTTGTAATTATGGCTCATCAATACAAAACAAGTTCGATTATCTATATTGATATTTTTAAGCGTTTCTTCGGGTTTGGTCACAATCACTTGGCAAGACCCCACAAAACGTTCTTTATTGGCATGCGTGGGGCGACCATCGGTCACAGTAACCTTCCAACCCAGTAAATCTGCCTGTTGAGCCAAGATTTGGGCATCATTCCCCGCTCCGACCAAAACCAATTTTACAGGAGGTTGATGCATTTGGATGAACACAAAATGTGTTTTCTCTTCCGTTGTGAGCTCAGCAAAACAGGAAGCATTTTCGTTAATGACTTCCTTGCTTTTTAAAAGCAAAGCTTGATGCAAATCATCTGAGAGTTGTTGACCCGAAATAACTTGATTTTCATTTAAAACCAAACAAGTTCCCAGTTGGTGTTGGGTTTTGTTCAAGTCAAAAACTACTGAAACGGCCATTGGAACTTCCTGTTTCGCAACAGTTTTTAAAAGTTCACACGGATTGTTCCCATCGGTATAATTTATGGGTTCAAAGAGCACCTGAATGATTCCATTGCAGCCCAATTGCGCACCAATAACCGCATCATCCTCATCGCTGGTGTCGTAAGTGACCAGCTTGTTTTCCTGTCTATCCAACGCAAAAAGTGCCTTTCTGAGGGCATCACCCTCTAGGCAACCTCCGCTAATGGCCCCAGTGATATTTCCATATTCATCCACCAACATCCGTGCACCTGCTCTTCGATAGGATGAACCTTCAACATGCACCACGGTGGCCAAAATACAGCGAATGCCCTGCGACTTTAGCTCTTGATATCTTGCTATGACGACATCCAACTCCCTCATACGGCAGTGGTTTTAAGTTGGTTGACGACTTTTTTAATTTCAAATACCGCTTTTTCAATGTCCTCCGAAGAGGTATTTCGCCCTGTACTGATGCGGAGACTTGCAAAGGCAAGTTCATCTTCAACTCCCATCGCTTTTAATACATGGGATGGGTTCACTTGATTTGCGGTACATGCAGAACCACGAGAAACGGCGAAAGTGTTCAAATACCGAAGCAGTTTGGTACCATCCACGCCTTTGAACGACACATTTGTAGTATTGGGCAACCGCTCTTCATCTTGGCAATTGATGGTTACTCCGTCTATAGTCAATAGCTCCTCCTCTAATTGATTTTGAAGCCTTACCAGTTTTTCGTGGTTATTATTCAAGCTTTGGTTGGCAATTTCACAAGCTTTGCCAAATCCAACAATCCCAGGAACATTCAAAGTTCCGGGTCGTACTCCTTTTTCGTGGCTTCCACCGAAAAGATGTTTGTCGATGGAAATATTATTGTTTTTGTTTAAGTAAAGTGCGCCAATCCCTTTAGGTCCATAAAGTTTATGCGAAGAAAAAATAGCCATATCGATTCCCAAATCTTGCAAATCCACTGGAATTTTGCCCACAGCCTGTGTAATGTCCGACATTATAGGAACATTCTTGGAATGTGCAATTTTGGTTATGGTTTTTATAGGATGGATCAGACCTGTCTCATTGTTGGCTAGCATCAAGCAGACCAAAATTGTGGATGATTTAATGGATTCTTCCAGTTGGCTTAAATCAATGTTTCCTTGTCCATCCACATCCAAATAAGTGACTTCAAAACCATCAGACTCCAATGCCTTCAATGTATCCAGAACGACTTTGTGCTCCGTTTTACAGGAAATAATGTGGTTCCCCTTGCTCCCATTTTTTTTGCAAAATCCGAACAAGGCCAAATTAGCGGCCTCCGTAGCTCCGGAGGTAAAAGTGATTTCCGTTGACCTACAATCTACCAGCTTCGCTACCTGACTACGTGCTGTTTCCACTACATCATCGGCACACCACCCAAAAGAATGATCACTGCTCGCATTGCCAAAGTTCTCAATAAAATATGGCAGCATCGCCTCCACCACTTTTGGTTCCGTAGGTGTGGTTGCATTATAATCCAGATATATTTTTTTTGTTGGCGACAAATTACAATCGTTATGTTTGTTTGTGCATAACGCAATTTAATAAGAATGAATCAGTATTCCCCTATGTTTTTCAAACCATTAAGAAATAAAATCCTAAAAAATCTTTGTCAGCAAACCTATTAATCGTAATATTGCAATGAATAAGATTATTTATGGGCTTAGCCAAAACTGAAATATTTACTGATAAGCAAAATCAGATTGCCCAATACGCAAAAGTATTCGGGCATCCGGCTCGTGTGGCGATTCTGCAGTATTTATATAAACTGAATGCTTGTGTTTGTGGGGATTTAGTAGATGAAATCGGTTTGGCCCAACCCACAATTTCCCAACATTTGAAGGAATTAAAGCAAGTTGGTCTTATCAAAGGCAATGTGGAAGGTACAAGTGTTTGTTACTGCATTGATGCCGATAATTGGACGAAAATGAAAGAAATAATGTCCGAATTTTTGGACCAAGACCTCAACCAAAAAGATTGTTGCTAAAAAAATTTGAACTAATTAATCGTAATATTACAATAAATATAGAGATATGAAATTAGAAGAAGTTAAATCAGTATTGTCCCAATTGGAGACCATAGCGTTTCAATTGCCCAACGGGGATTTGGTCCCCAATCATTTTCACGTAACCGAAGTGGGTAAAATAACCAAGCATTTTATTGATTGTGGAGGAACTGTTCGAAATGAGGAAGTTGTCAACTTTCAGCTTTGGAATGCTGATGATTATGACCACAGGCTCCATCCTGAAAAGTTGGTCCACATCATTGAACTGTCCCAAGAAACTTTAGGTATAGGAAATTTGGAAGTTGAAGTGGAGTATCAGGGACAGACCATTGAAAAATTTGCTCTCGATTTTGATGGCAAAAACTTTTTGTTGACCACCAAACAAACTGATTGTTTGGCAAAGGACAAATGTGGTATTCCTGAAGAAAAACCCAAAGTAAAACTTTCCGAACTTCAGAATTCTGGATGTGTTCCAGGAAGTGGGTGTTGCTAAAAAAACAAAAATCATGTCACATTATTCGGTGTTGAACGATTTCATCTCAAATTTGGATATGAAATCCATTTCAGAAGACAGAAAAGTAATGTTGAAACCACTTGTGGCCTACATTCAAGAAAAGGTGGATAGCAAGGATTCTATTCGACTAAACCTAATTTGCACACACAATTCCAGACGGAGCCATTTGTCCCAGATTTGGGCTCAGACCATGGCTCATCATTTTGGAATTAAGAATGTAAGCTGCTACTCGGGAGGAACGGAGGCCACCGCCCTATTTCCCATGGTGGCTTCAACTTTGGCAAACACTGGTTTTGAGGTGCAAATGCTTTCCGAAGGAAAAAATCCAGTGTACAGTATCAAGTTTTCGGAAAACGAACATCCTGTCATCTGTTTTTCAAAACGGATGGATGATGATTTCAATCCTAAGTCGGACTTTGCGGCCATTATGACCTGTTCGCAGGCTGATGAAGGTTGCCCATTTGTGCCTGGGGCCGAAAAACGCATACCTATCACTTACGACGATCCAAAAGCGTTTGACAATACACCTCAGCAAGCTGAAAAATACAGTGAGCGAAGCAAACAGATTGCCACCGAAATGCTTTATGTCTTTTCCCTAATTCAAAACTAATGGCCATCAAAAAATTAAGCTTTTTAGATAAAAACTTGACCCTTTGGATTTTTGTTGCCATGGCTTTAGGGGTCGGTATCGGGTACTTTTTTCCCAACTTTCCCGACTTTGTCAATTCCTTTAGTAGCGGAACGACCAATATTCCGATTGCCATCGGATTGATTTTGATGATGTACCCGCCACTGGCCAAAGTAAAATATTCCCTGTTGCCCAAAGTGTTCAAAAACACTAAAATTCTATCCATTTCTCTCGTTTTGAACTGGATTGTGGGCCCAATTTTGATGTTTGCCCTTTCCATCATCTTTCTCCGTGACTACCCCGAATACATGGTAGGCCTTATTTTGATTGGCTTGGCAAGATGTATTGCCATGGTCTTGGTCTGGAACGATTTGGCCGAAGGTAGTAGCGAATATGGTGCCGGTCTGGTCGCCCTAAACAGTATATTTCAAGTTTTCGCCTATAGTTTTTATGCTTGGATCTTTATAACCATACTTCCACCTTACTTTGGTTTTGAAGGAGCGATAGTTGATATTTCCATCGGGACCATTGCCGAGAGTGTGGCCATTTATCTGGGCATTCCTTTTTTGATGGGGATTCTGAGCCGTCAAATCTTGGTAAAATCAAAAGGAGAAGAGTGGTATACAACAAAGTTTATTCCCGCCATTTCCCCCATTACCTTAATAGCGCTTTTGTTTACCATTGTGATCATGTTTTCCCTAAAAGGTGAATTAATCGTGCAAATACCCATGGATGTGTTGATCATTGCCGTTCCCCTACTGGTCTATTTTGTTTTGATGTTCATTATCGGCTTTTTCACTACAAAGGCTATGGGTGCCGAGTATGACAAAACAGCTTCTGTGGCATTCACGGCGGCCGGTAACAATTTTGAGCTTGCCATTGCCGTTGCCATTGCCGTTTTTGGATTGAACTCTGGTCAAGCCTTTGCCGGGGTTATTGGACCGTTAGTGGAAGTACCTGCCTTGATCTTGTTGGTCAAAGTCTCTTTTTGGTTTAGAAAGAAATATTTTGGATTCAATAAAGCGAAAGCATAAATCAATTTTGATTGATTTATGCTCAAGGTTATTTTTGTGATACTTCTTTACGCAGTATTTTACCAAATCTTTCATCAGAGAATTGAGCATTTTTTATGGCCCGTTTGCCGTTGACCCAAACTTCGTCAAAACCTTCTGCAAGCTGATGTGGATTTTCGAACGTAGCGGTTGCTTTTATATCTGCAGGGGCAAAAAGTAAAAGATCGGCTTTAAAACCTTCTTGGATCACTCCTCTTTTTTGCAATCCCATGGTCTTGGCCGCAAGCCCTGTCATTTTATAAATTGCCTCTTCCAAAGTGAACAACCCATCTTTGTTCACGTAATTCTCGATTACTTTCGGGAAACTTCCATAACCGCGGGGATGTCGCATAGTTGGGCTTCCGTCGCTGCAAATGTTGACCAAATTGCTTTGGACCAAGGTTCTTTGTAGGGTTTCATCCATAATAAAATAGGCACCACTGGCACCATAAGGACCAATATCCTCAATCAAAACATCTTCGAATGGCTTGTTCAATTCTTTTGAAATCTCCTGTAGATTTTTACCCGCAAATTCACCTGAACCAATCAGGGTAGCCTGTGGACCATTGCGCTGGGCTATTTTGTTCCGAAGAAATTTCTGTAGTTCGGATTTTCTATTCGCCACCACCTCATCAAAATCATGGGGTTTCTTGGCCCAGTCAGGAAAAACAATGGCAATTCCCGTATAACTGGCTGTGTAGGGATACAGATCTGCTGTAACCTGCACACCTTCAGTTTTGGCACTATCCAGCAATTTCAAAATCTCTCGGCCACGCTCTTCCCCTTTTCCGTAAACGGATTTAATATGTGAAACGTGCACCGGGCAATACTTACCTTGACTCAACAGTTCCCGAATGGATTGCTCCACTTCTGTATCATCTTCATTACGCATGTGGCTCATGATCAGTCCTCCACGCTTACCCACTACCTTTGCCAATTCTTCCAATTCCTCTTTTTTGGAAAAACTACCGGGATTGTACTCCAAGCCAGAGGTCATGCCAAAAACGCCTACTTCAAAAGCATTGTTTAAAAGCCTCTTCATTTCGGCAAGACCTTCTTCGGAAGGCACTTCCTCATAGTTTACCCCTGAAAGTTGACGTATGGTATTATGCCCCACGAACATTGCTATATTCACGCCAGAATTCACAGAATCCACCTTTTGCATCCAACCCGATAAATCTTTCTCACGAGGGCTATACCCATCCTGTCCAAGTGCAATGGTCGTAACCCCCATGGCCAAAAAGTTCTTGAATTCCGGGTCTTCAATTGGATCTCCATGGGCATGTGTGTCGATAAAACCTGGGGTCAGAACGCTGTTTGTTGCATCCACCTGCTCTTGTGCCAGAAATTCTTGCTTGGTATCCTTTTCAATTTTTGCTATTTCATCATCCAAGACCAACACGTGTGCCCTATAACTTTTTGATCCCATACCATCCACTACATTGGCGTTTTTGATCCATAGATCGTATGTGATATCATCGGTTTTCTGAGTATGTTCACAAGAGAGGAGCAACAAAGTCAAAAAGTAGAAAGAAAAGAATCTAGATAGCATAATTGGTCGGTTTTAAGAATCAGTCTATTCGCTGTATGAGCAACACTAGTGTTCACCACAAATAAACTACAAATTTTAACAGATCTAAAATTTCGGATAGTTTAGTATCTTCAACCTTACATAAAACCCTATCAAACTGAACGCATTATGACAAAAGGAGTTACTATTCTTGGACTTTTGGTGTTGTTGCTGTCCTGCAACACAAAAGAGAACGTATCCGAACACGAATTGGGACTGGTTTACAATGTTTTGAGAGATGTTGATATTGACAATTACGAGGTATTCTCCATGAATCTGGATGGCACCAATAAGAAAAACATCACTGACCTTTACAATGTGGAGTGGACCTATTATTCATACCAAGACACACTCTATTTTATTTCTGATAGAGGCGCTTGCAAACGATGTTATTTTCTTTACAAAAGCAATTTCAAAGGAGAAAATGTCCAAAAAGTTTCTAATCTGGAGTTGGCCGACAGCTGGATGAGCACAAGAAAAGATGGCTCCGAACTTATTGTGAAACCCAAACTGATTACAGAATCCACCTTTTATATCCTTAATAGAAACGGAGATATTGTCAACAGGTTAGAAATAGGCTTACCGTTTGCGGCCGACCCCCTATTCGTAAATGATGGAAAGCAAGTGGTTTTTAGAGGTGGCAAAACCAGTGGTAAAAATATAGATGGGTTTGATGAAGAGCTATACATTACTGATGAAAATGGTCAAAACCGAAAGCAACTGACCCATTACCCAGAAAAGGATACGACTGCGGGAAGATTCGGATACCGAGCAGGGGCCCCTAAATTGCACCCTACAGAAAATTTTGTATCCTACCAAAGCAAGCAAAATGGCAAATACAGTTTATATGCCGTTAGCTTGGATGGTAGTAAAACATGGAAGTTGACGGAAAACACCCAGAACGAGGGGTGGCATGACTGGAGTCCAGATGGGAAATGGCTCGCCATTGAACTATTTGATGACGAGCAATCACAATTCCATATTGGTCTGATGAATTGGGAAACCAAGGAAATGGAAATCTTGACCGATGATACCTTCCAATATCAACAAGCACCGAATTTTATATGGAAACCAAGGGATTAGATAATCCCACTTCCCTATCATTTTTGATATAACTACAACTAAATCATGACAAAAAGAAAATCCAATGCTCTTGTTTTTATGACTATCGGTTTGGTCTTGGCGATAGTCTTCTATCAAAACAGTGCTTTTCCAAAAAATCCAGAGGCCTACTTTAAACCCGAATACTACAACCAATTTGGTCCTATTGCAATATGTATTGAGCTATTAATCGCTGGTATTTATCTGTTCCAAGGCCATAAAAAAAGTAATTTCGCTCTTGCGCTTTTTGCTTTCACTGCTTTATTGGACCCTATTTTTAATTTGGTGGGACTCTTCGGTTCCAATGTCCCTGTTTATGCGGCCTTTATTTTTGTGGTGTGCGCTATTTGGTCCCTGTACTTGGCATTTTCCAACACTTACAATCTTGGAAGAATTTCTTTGTTGGAGGTACTTGGAAGCTTTATTTTGGGGGTTATCATTGAACTTTCCTTCAATTATATCTACCAGTTTTTGTAAAAGGAGTACTACTTGGACATGTATTCATCCACAAAACCAACCAAATCCTCTCCGTGTAAGTTTTTGGCCAGTACCGTCCCGTTCCCATCCAATAAAAAGTTTGCGGGAATTGTACTCAAACGCAAGGCATCCATAAAAGGATTTTGGTCTCCCCGCAGATGAGAAGCGTGCGACCAACGGTAAGCACCATCTTTCTGTATGGCATTGTTCCAGGCCTTTTCACTACTTTCCAATCCGTATGCCACAATTTGAAAATCATCTGCATGATACTTTTCCCATAGCGGTACCAAAACATTTCTATTTTCCACTCTACACGGCGCACACCAAGAGGCCCAGACATCCAACACCATCAATTTTTGCCCCTTGAGCAAGGTTTGCAATGAGGCAGTTTCACCACCCCTGATCGGAAGTTGTATCTCGGGAATAAGATCTCCAACCAAAATGGGGAGATTTTGTTTATCGGCCACTGTAGCCAGTTCCTTTACCCATGGATGTTCTGGGTGCAGAGCGTTCCATTTTTCAGACTGATTGTAAACCAGTTCGGCCATCCGTTCGTAGTCCCCTTCCGGACTGGCCCATCGCAAAGCCACCATAGCAGGTAACAGCTCCTTCGTGCTATCCGCAAAATCGATCAATTCTTTTTTAAAGTTATATTCGTTCTTTTCACGTTCCAACAAATCTTCATCTGCCCCGCGAACATCTTTTTGACCTTCAAGATATTTTTCATAGGCCATCAAACGCAAATCCCTCAATCGCAACAGTGCTTCATTTTCTGATGACGGTTCCAGAATAGAGAAAGTGGATTGAAAATAGGCAACATCCGATTCAATCACCATTTGGGTGCCCGGTTGATAGATCAAAGGGAAATAATTATCCGTTTGGGGATTTTCATTCACTAGCCGGTTGGGATACTTCTCTCCATTTTTCTGAACCACAAGCTCCAGCAAAACCGGTTTTTTGTATTCTGGTAGGTTTTTAAATTCAAAATGGCCGTTTTGGGATACTTGTGCTGAGTCCAATACTTTTCCAACAAAGCTTTGGACCACATCATCGAACTTTTCTGGCTGAACAAGATATACAGTAGGTTTCCAGTCTGCTTCAGTCTCGAAAGCAATTGTTCCTGAAAGCCATGGTTTTTCGGAACAGGACTGCATCAACAGCAGTGAAAACAACGTGAGTTTAAATACATTTTTCATGACCATAAAATTAACCATTTCCGAAGATGATTTTACAAAGAAACACCTCATTGACGTTTATGGAAATCGCCTCTTGATGAATTATTTGCTGAGTAACAGTTATTTGAACCCATGTTTTTCGACTAAACCATCATTCAACATAATCAATAACATCATGACAACAAAATCAATTGTACATGCCTTTCTGAGGATTGTCCCTACAGTAATTCTATTGCAGACCTTGTATTTTAAATTTTCAGCAGCTCCAGAATCCGTCTATATTTTTGAACAGCTCGGATTGGAACCTTGGGGAAGAATAGGTTTGGGGATTATTGAATTGATCGTGGCACTGCTCATTCTTATTCCCAAAACCACTTGGATTGGTGCTTTGTTGGGTATTGGGATCATGCTGGGTGCTATATTTTCCCATATTACCCAATTGGGCATCGTGGTGCAAAATGATGGAGGTACACTTTTCATTTTGGCTTTGGTCACTTTTATTTTTTGCTTAATTCTTGTCTGGATCAACCGAAATCAAATCCCGTACCTGAACAAATAGGACGTAAAAATCCAGATTTTACCAAATAGCAGTGTATCTTGTAAGGGTATGGCCTTTTACACTAACTTTCATCCATTTACCAATCACTTTGCAGGATGCATTGTTCCATTTCTTTTTGGATTTGGGCTTGAATGTAATGCGCAAAATGATACGGTGGCCCTTGTCAACTACACGGATAAAATTATTATCAAAGCTAATATTGATACCCGTAACGATGTTTTTTTCTATAAAAATGAAGAAGAAAACACCCAGCTTCACTTAAAACCCAATAATAGATATCGTCTATTTCTGTCCTTGGATTATGAGTTTTTAGGAGTTAGTGTCGGCTTTGTGCCAAAATTCCTCGGTGCAAACAGCGATGAAAACCTAAAAGGGGAATCTTCTTTTTCAGACTATCAGTTCAGATTTTTTCTAGGCAAATGGGTTCAAGGACTTAGCTATCGTAAAATTTCAGGGTATTATGTTCGGAACACCAAAGATTTTGCCCCTAACTGGATAGAAGGTTCTGACCCTTACATACAGTTCAACAATTTGTTCAGTGAGGTATTCGGTATGTCGACTTCTTATGTTTTCAACCCTGATTTTTCATATAGAAACATTGTATACCAAAACGAATGGCAAAAGATAAGTAGCGGAAGCCTAATAGGCTCATTGCATTATGATTACAATATTTTTGATTTACATGAAGAAGGAATAGTAAACAAGGAAAAGTTTTTTAATGTTCGATTGGAACCTGCCTATTATTACACCTTTGTACTTCACGATAATTGGTTTTTATCTGCAAATATTTCTCCTTCACTGGGTTTGCGATTTTCCAAATCAGAATCGGAAGTTGATGGTGACCCTATTATTGAAAACAACACTTATGTTACACGACGACTGGCAGGTGGCCTTAATTTAGGGTACAGTTCAAAAAGGGTAATTTATGGATTGAATCTTACATTTAGTGCGGATTGGTACAACGAAGACAGTGTTTCCTCTACTGAAAACGACCAATTCTACGGCTCAATTTATGTAGGCTACCGATTTGACCCCCCAAGGTTCGTGCAGAGAATCTTCAAACCTTTTACAGGTCGTGAGGTTGCTGACTGATACAATCTACTCAGAAGTTGCTTCCTTCTCCTTTACTCTTTTTAAGGAAAGTGAATCATACACCTTATCCAATATTTCTGGTTTATCGGTAAGCACTACCAATTTATCATTAGCTCTGATCTTTGTCAACCCATTTGGGGTAAGGTAGTTGCCATCCCGCTCTATCATCGCAATAATCGCTTTCTTGGGAAAGTTAAGGTTCACGATTTTCACTCCTGTAGCGGGGCAGGATTCACTGATGGTAATTTCCTTCATTAACGCTTTTGGGTGTTCTGACAATAGCTCATCGGTGGGAGATAATGGTTTGGCACTCTCGGGCAATCCAACATGCAACCATTTTGCTACAAGGGATAATGTGCTTCCTTGAACAAGAACCGAGGTAATGGAAACAAAAAAGACAATATTGAAAATGATATTGGCTTTTTCAATTCCTGCCAAAAGTGGGTATGTTGCAAAAACTATGGGCACGGCACCGCGCAATCCTACCCACGAAATATAGAATCTACGCCTCATTTTCATTCGAAATGGGGATAGTGAAATCAAAACCGCCAATGGACGGGCCACAAAAATCAGAAATAAAGAAATCAACAACCCTATACCAATATAAGGTACCATCTGGGTTGGAAATACCAGTAACCCCAAAGTAAGGAACAATACAATTTCCATAAGCCATGCCAACCCATCGAACATCCGCATGATGGTTTTTTTGTGAATCAAATTTTGATTGCCCAAATACACGGAACAGATATAGATGGACAAAAACCCATTGCCCCCTATAAAATCGGTAGCCGAAAAGGTAATGAACATCAAGGCGATCGTTAGCACAGGGTAAAGTCCCTCAAAATCCAGCCGAATCCTGTTGATGATTATTTTACTGAGTTTTCCGAACAAAAACCCTGCCGCTCCGCCAAGTGCCATTTGAAGAAAAAACATTGGCAATACGGATAAAATGTTCTTTTCAGGAAATTGTACCAAGGTCAAAAATGCAATGGTCAGTACATAAGCCATGGGGTCGTTACTACCACTCTCCAGCTCCAAGGTGGGCCTTAAATTCTTTTTCAGGGCCAAGTTCTTGCCCCGAAGTATCGAAAAAACAGCAGCTGCATCGGTAGAAGAAACAATAGCTCCGAGTAGCAGACTTTCATATAAACTAAAATCCGTAATCAAATACACAAAGTACCCCAACCCCACAGCAGTAAGCAAAACTCCTAAGGTGGAAAGTGCTATTCCCTCTTTGAGCACGGGTTTTACCGATTGCCAATTGGTATCCAATCCTCCCGAAAAAAGAATGAAGTTCAGGGAGACCACACCAACAAACTGGGCAATCTTGGGATTATCAAAATAAATACCGCCAATCCCATCCGACCCTGCGAGCATCCCAATGGTCAAAAACAACAATAAGGTAGGAATACCGAAGCGATAGGTTGTTTTACCTGCCAAAATACTGATGAGCAGCAGTACCGAACCTATTAATATGATGTTTTCTATGGTAATATTCATTCAATAAGGATGAATTTGGGTTTGAGGTTATTTAAAGATGTAGACGAAAAAGACTCCATAAAGGGGGGGCTTTTTCAGTAAAAGCGAAGTTAATTCAATTTCACTGATTTATAATATTAAGAGAGGCAAGGTATTACATCAATGACAGGAAATCGGCTTTGCAATCAATTTTGGGTCATTTTATACCCTTCGATTATCGTTCGCCCAAAAACACAAAAAGAACGTTCAAATGCACTTTGATGATCAAATACATGTTAAACAGCGAAAAAATATTCGATAAACTGCACTTTTTAGTCGTTAAAAGTGAAAACCTATGAAAAATTGATAAGTATCCGCCGCGATTGTTTTTGATCTTTGTCATGTATTAACCCCCAAATCCATACATCATGACACGATCTACGATTTACAGTCTACTTGTTTCAGGAATGATACTTGCCAGTCAAAATGCTTTTGCACAGGCAGATGAAAAAATGATCAACGACACTTTGGAAGGAAGCGTTTCCACTATTGATGGATACGTACCCTCCATGTCGATTACCAAAGATGGGAAAACGGCCTACTTTAGTAAAGGCACGTATGAAAAACCTCTTTACGGTGTGTTCTCCAAAAAAGAATTGGTTTACCACGTTTACCGTGCGGAAAAAGTGAACGGCGAATGGACCAACATTACCCAATTGGATGTATGCCCGAAACACTACTCGGCCAAACACCCTACAGTTACCGCCGATGGATCTCGTTTGTTCTTTGCTTCCAATATGAAGGGTACCTTTGGTAAATACGATATTTATGTGGCCGATATTGCCGCAGATGGAACCTTGGGCGTATCCAAGAACCTTGGCCCCAAGGTAAATACAAAAGAAGATGAACTTTACCCCAGCATTTACAACGAAACCTTATTGTTCTTTGCTTCAGAAGGAAGGGATGGATTCGGTGGATTGGACCTTTACGCCTCACAAGTGGTAAAGAACACCCTAACCACTTCAGTCAACTTGGGAGCCCATATCAACAGTAATAGCGATGAGTACGCCATTCAGTTGAGCCCAGAGAAAAAAATGGGATTTGTGGTATCCAATAGGGGTTACAATAATACCGTAGCACAATATACCGTAGCGTATGGACGTTCAAGTAAGCAGGATCAGTACAACGATGTTGCCGAGCGAGATACAGGACTCCAAACCGCCATGAATGAAGGAAGCTACGAATATGTGGAAACTTCATTCCAAGATGAAGAATAATACCTGATTACTAAATACTTATTGAATCGGTCAATAAACCTGAAGTGTCTTATGACGTTGTTTCATAGCCGAATTTTGAAACACTCATGACAATGATAAGAAAGACAGGGGGAAACTGACAGACTATCATAGAGAGCGGGTTGTATTATTTCAATCTGACCGATTTACTTCAAGAATAGGATGCTGATGGGACGGCATCCTATTTTTTTTATTTAACAATTTGAAAAACAACTATTTACAACCGAATCTTCTCTTCTATCCCACTCTATTTCAAACTGATGGATTATATCTGAAAGTGCATTTGAACGAAAATCACTACAAAAATTCCGCTCAATAGTTAAAAAATTCTAAATTCACTAATGAAATAATACAATCCCAAATCTATTAAGTCATGAACAAAAACTACAACACTCGAAAAAAAGGCGTCCCAAAACCTCTTTACATCTTCCTTTTTTGATGGGGCAGCACCTCAACTAAACACAAATTTCAGCACTTAATCCCTAAAGGGATTACACCCATTTTTGGAGTAAACCTTAATGGAACACTTGCTTTTGTTCATTGTGAACATCGCAGCAATACTTCATTGGTTTATCCCAACTTCAAAAATGTGGAGACGGACGATATTGTCCAAAACTTAACCTACAATACAAATATGTAACAACATTAATCCCCCTAATCTTTCTTATCATGAAAAAGAATGTTTTAAAAATTGCCATCATCGACAACGATGATACCTTTGGCGGCATTTACCATCAGTACTTTACTGACAATGAGCAGTACGAACTCCACGGTGTTTACGGCTCCGTTCACGGTCTTTTGTCCAATTTTGGGCGGTCCCATCCAGATATTGTCATCTGTGAGGCCATGCTAAATGGAATCTCGGGCATTGATGGCCTGGAATATTTTTACCGGAAGAACAAAGACCTCAAGGTATTGATGATGAGTCAAAAAAATGATTTTAAACTCATTAAAGAAGCCTTTAAAAAAGGGGCTAGCGGCTATTTGATCAAACCAATGACCAAGGACCGGTTGTTCAATGCGTTGGACGCCCTTGACCAACATGGTATTGCCTTGGAATTGGATGTGGCGAAAAAAATCATTGATTCGTTCCAAACCAAGTCGTTCGATGTGTTCTCGAAAAAAGAAAATGAGATCATTGAACTCCTAACCCAAGGTTTCACTTATAAAATGATCGCGGACAAACTCTTTGTTACTCCCAGCGCGGTCAATTTTCACATTCAGAACATTTATGTAAAGTTGAACGTGAACTCAAAATCAGAAGCTTTGCGAAAGCTCAAAGAAATGGAAATGCAGCAATTGAACGCGGCGTAATTTGGAAACTTCGACCCAACAAAAAAACCCTGACGATTTCGTCAGGGTTTTTCTATTTATTAAAACGTAATTGAATTACTTCACTTCTTCGAAGTCAACATCTTCTACGTTGTCTCCTTCAGAGGCACCTCCAGCAGTATCACCAGCACCGGCATCCGATGAAGCTCCTGCTCCACCACCTTGTGCTTCAGCTTGTGCTTTGTACATTTCTTCGGAAGCTACTTTCCAAGCTTCGTTGATTTTTTCCAAAGCAGGCTCAATAACCGCTAGGTCTTTGCCTTCGTAAGCTTTCTTCAACTCTTCCAAAGCATCTTCGATTGGTTTTTTCTTGTCATCGGACAATTTATCACCAAACTCGCTCAGTTGCTTTTCCGTTTGGAAGATCATAGCATCTGCCTCGTTCAACTTATCAGCGGTTTCCTTAGCTTTTTTATCCGCTTCGGCATTTGCCTCAGCTTCTGCTTTCATCTTTTCGATTTCTTCCTCGGTCAAACCAGAAGAAGCTTCGATTCGGATGTCCTGTGACTTACCAGTAGCTTTGTCGGTCGCAGAAACCTTGATGATACCGTTGGCATCAATATCGAAGGTCACTTCAATTTGAGGTGTACCTCTTGGTGCTGGTGGAATACCATCCAAGTGGAATCTACCGATGGTCTTGTTATCAGCAGCCATAGGTCTTTCTCCTTGCAGTACGTGGATTTCAACCGAAGGTTGATTGTCCGCCGCCGTAGAGAATACCTGTGATTTCTTGGTTGGGATGGTTGTGTTCGCCTCGATCAATTTTGTGAACACGCTACCCATTGTTTCAATACCCAAAGAAAGTGGGGTTACATCCAACAAGAGTACATCTTTTACATCTCCAGTCAATACACCACCTTGGATAGCGGCACCAATCGCCACAACCTCATCCGGGTTTACACCTTTGGATGGTTTTTTGCCGAAGAATTTCTCAACAGCTTCTTGTACCGCAGGGATACGAGTGGAACCACCCACCAAGATGATCTCATCAATATCGCTTTTGGATAGTCCTGCAGACTTCAATGCTTTCTCACAAGGATCGATTGTTCTTTTTACCAAATCAGCGATCAATTGCTCAAATTTGGCTCTGGACAATGTTCTTACCAAGTGCTTTGGTCCTGATGCCGTAGCGGTCACATAAGGCAAGTTGATTTCTGTCTGTGCAGAAGAAGACAACTCAATTTTTGCCTTTTCAGCAGCTTCTCTCAAACGCTGAAGTGCCATTGGGTCTTCACGAAGGTCCATATCTTCATCTTTCTTGAACTCTTCAGCCAACCAATCGATAATTTTTTGGTCAACATCGTCACCACCCAAGTGGGTATCACCATCCGTGGCCAGTACTTCAAATACTCCGTCTCCCAATTCAAGAATGGAAACATCGTGTGTACCACCACCAAAGTCAAACACCACTATTTTTTGTTCTGTATCCTTTTTATCAAGCCCGTATGCCAAAGAAGCAGCCGTTGGCTCGTTGATAATACGTTCCACGGTAAGGCCAGCAATTTCACCAGCTTCTTTAGTGGCCTGTCTTTGTGAATCGTTAAAGTATGCAGGAACGGTAATAACCGCTCTGGTTACATCTTGTCCCAAGTAATCCTCTGCGGTTTTCTTCATTTTTTGAAGAATCATTGCAGACAATTCTTGTGGAGTGTACAAACGACCGTCCACATCCACACGTGGTGTATCATTGTCACCTTTTGTTACCTTATAAGGTACTCGTTTTGCTTCCTTGCTGGATTCTGAGTATTTGTTACCCATAAATCGCTTAATGGAATAAATCGTTTTGTGCGGGTTGGTCACCGCTTGTCTTTTTGCAGGGTCACCGACCTTGATCTCCCCACCTTCAACAAATGCAATCATGGATGGAGTGGTACGCTTACCCTCGGCATTTGGAATTACCACAGGCTCGTTACCTTCCATTACAGAGACGCAGGAGTTGGTCGTACCTAAGTCTATACCTATAATCTTGCTCATCGTATCTAAAGTTATATCTGTTTAAAATTCTTTTTTTATCTCGCTCTTAAAATGTCAATGATCATGCCATGGCCAAGAATATGACAAGGTGTCAGATAATTGTATAAACCCTTTAAAACCCTAGCAGTAAAAGAGGTGTCATGATTATTGTTGAAAAAGGACCTTTGATATTAAAATATTCCACTTATTTATATTACCTAGCTTCCTATATTTGAAACTGTAAATTGAGTTTATGGAATGCATTAGTGTGTTTGATATGCTAAAAATCGGCGTAGGGCCTTCCAGCTCCCATACGCTCGGTCCATGGCGTGCAGCGGAGCGCTGGATTGCTGAACTGGAAGAGCAGCATGTTTTTGACGATGTTGAAAGCATCAAAGCATATTTGTATGGTTCCCTTTGCCTCACGGGCAAAGGACATGCTACCGATATAGCTGTAGTCATGGGATTATTGGGTACCGACCCAGAGACTGTGGAAATCGATGGCATTTCAGGAAGAATTGACAGGATCAAGGAAGAAAACAAACTCAATTTTGGTGGGAAAAGAGAGATTCCCTTCAGTTTTCAGCATGATATCCTCTTCAAAAAGGAATTTCTACCCTTTCATGCCAACGGAATTCAGTTCGAAGCTGAACTGTCCAACGGTAAAAAAATATCCGAAACCTATTATTCCATTGGTGGCGGTTTTGTGGTAAAGGAAGAACTCATCCATGCCAAGGAGAACAAAGAAACGTTTAAAACTTTTCCGCATCCCGTAAAAAGAGGGGATGAATTGCTCCAACATTGCAACGCCCAAAATAAATCCATCTCTCAAATAGTCATGGAAAATGAGCTTTCTTTACGTCCCGAACCTGAAATAAACGAAGGTATCGCCCGAATATGGACCACCATGTTGGAATGCATGTATGTCGGCTGCCATACCGAAGGAAAACTCCCAGGAGGATTGAATGTGAAACGGCGCGCTTACGAAATACATCAAAAGCTAAAAGGCGATGTTCCCTATTTAAATCCGCAGGAATGGCTGGAAAGTATTCGTGACACAGAGGTCAAATTCCGTCAAATTATTAAATGGGTAAGCTGTTTTGCGCTCAGCGTAAATGAAGTGAATGCTTCTTTGGGTAGAGTGGTTACTGCCCCAACGAACGGTAGTGCTGGTGTAATACCATCCGTATTAATGTATTATATGGTCATCGAAAACCACGATGCCAATTTTGACGACGTAAAACAATTTTTATTGGTCGCCAGCGAAGTTGGAAGCATCTTTAAAAAAGGAGCTACCATCTCTGCTGCTATGGGAGGATGCCAAGCAGAAATCGGTGTTTCCTCAGCGATGGCAGCTGCAGGGTTAACCGAACTGATGGGGGGTACTCCCGAGCAAGTTTTGATCGCTGCAGAGATTGCCATGGAACATCATTTAGGACTTACCTGTGACCCCATTGGCGGCTTGGTACAGGTTCCTTGTATTGAACGTAACGCCATGGGAGCCATTAAAGCGATTAACGCTGCGGAACTCGCTCTGGATACGGACCCAAAAGATTGCAAAGTACCCTTGGACAAAGTAGTGAACACAATGTGGGAGACCGCAAAGGACATGAACTCCAAATACAAAGAGACCTCTGAAGGAGGTCTTGCAGTAGGTGTGTTTTTAAGTGATTGTTAATTCAAACTAGATCTTAGTTACTTGTCATCTTTTCAAAACCGCACAACCATGATAGAATACAAAAGAGAAAAAAACATTGACATTGAAGAGTTTAAAAAAGTACTTATAAATTCAACTTTGGGAGAAAGAAGACCGATAAGTGAAATTGAAAGGCTGTCAAGTATGATTGAGCATTCAAATTTAATCATCACCGCAAGAGAAAATGGAGATCTCATCGGAATTTCTCGTTCGCTGACTGACTTTTCGTTTTGTACTTATCTTTCAGATTTGGCAGTTGATAGAAAGTATCAGAACAAAGGAATTGGCAAAGAATTGATACGGAGGACTAAACTAGAAGCGCCTACAACAAAACTTATACTTCTTGCTGCACCCGAAGCAGTTTCATACTATCCTAAAATTGGAATGAGTCAGTACGAATTTTGCTATTATTTAAACAATGCTCAAGACCTATTGTAGACACCCCTCTTTACCCCTGGTATCAATCAAGTAGATGATTTTCCATTCGCCATCAAAATTGATGAGCTGGAACGAATTGATGCCGCAATGGCTGAACTCCCCGTTCAACCAAAACTCGTACCCTACCCAAGCATTGGCCATGGTTCTATCCACCTGAATGGAGAATGAAGTGAGTTTTTCCTCAAACTTTGTGGTTTCTGGAATACCGACAATGGATTTTAAAAATTTGGGGAATTCCTCTGTCTTGAAAAGCGTCTTGCCTTCAGGACTTCTTCCCGTGGTTTGAAGTACTATCTCCTCGGCCACGGTACTTTTGATGATGGTTGAATCTTGCTTGTGGAAACCGTCAAAAAAAGTTTCAACGACTTGTTTAACTTCTTCTTTGGCTTCTTCGTTTGAAGGATTTGGGCCTTGTGCATATCCAAATACACCCAAAACAAACAACACTACACAACTGAACAATTTTCTCATTTGATTAGTTTTTTTGATTGAAGTCTAAATTAAACAAATCTGCTTACTTTTAGCCATCAAATAGAATTACAATGTCTACAGCTAAAAAAGAATATAAAAGGGTAACGGTAAAATCGTTGGTGGATATGAAAAAGACCGGTGAAAAAATCAGTATGCTCACCTCTTACGATTATTCCATGGCCAAAATTGTTGATGGCGCCAATGTGGATGCCATTTTGGTGGGAGATTCCGCCAGTAATGTCATGGCGGGCCATGAAACCACATTGCCCATTACCCTGGACCAAATGATCTATCACGCCAGCTCCGTGGTCAGGGCCGCAAAAAGGGCCTTGGTTGTAGTGGACATACCTTTTGGAAGTTATCAAGGTGACTCCAAGGAAGCCCTACGCTCCGCTATACGAATTATGAAAGAGAGTGGTGCACATGCTGTAAAAGTCGAAGGTGGCGAAGAAATCAAAATATCCATCAGCCGAATTTTGGAAGCAGGAATCCCTGTGATGGGCCACTTGGGACTTACCCCACAATCCATTTATAAATTTGGCACTTATACGGTTCGCGCGAAGGAAGAAGAAGAGGCTGAAAAACTGAAATCCGATGCCAAACTCTTGGAGGAATTGGGCTGTTTTGCCATTGTTTTGGAAAAAATTCCAGCTAAATTGGCCAAAGAGGTCGCGGAAAGTGTTTCCATCCCCATTATTGGAATCGGTGCTGGCAACCATGTGGACGGACAGGTGTTGGTAGTGCACGATATGCTAGGAATGACCCACGAGTTCCACCCCAGGTTCTTGAGAAGGTATTTGAACCTTTATGACGAAATGAGCAAAGCAGTTTCCCAATATGTGGATGACGTGAAAAGCCGGGATTTTCCGAATGAGGACGAATCATATTAAATCGTGATCTAGAATTGACACTTACATGAAAAAACATCTGTCCAAAATACTTATACTGATTTTGATTTTCAGTAATATCAGTTGTGACCAAGTTTCCAAAAAATTAGTTAGAAACAATGTTGATCAAGGAGAGTATATCCAATTGATCAGCAATAATCTAATTTTAACCAATGTTGAAAATACAGGTGCCGCATTAGGATTTGGACAAAACTTCCCTCCCTTGATTAAAGCAATTTTGTTGAAAGGCGTTCCTTTGATTGTACTAGTGGTTCTGGCCATTAGAATTTTGACAAAAAGAAACTTGGAAAAATGGTTCATCATCGCTTTTGCATTTGTCATAGGAGGAGGAATAGGCAACTTGATCGACCGGATTCTATATGGTTCTGTCACAGATTTTTTCCATATACGAATAGGCTTTTTCAAGACCGGTATTTTCAATATGGCCGACGTTTCCGTGACCATTGGTGTCTTGATGATACTTGCACTCTCTTTGAGAAAGAAAAAGTATGAAGTTCAATGATTCAAAAATCCAATAGATCCACCCCTTCCAACCTTCAAGTACTTTATGAAGACAACCATCTCATTGTGGTCAATAAACGCGTAGGGGATATTGTACAGGGGGATAAAACGGGGGACGACCCTTTGAGCGAAGTTGTTAAGCTACATCTAAAGGAAAAGCACAACAAACCCGGTAATGTGTATTTGGGCGTGGTGCATCGTTTGGATCGTCCCACATCGGGCATTGTACTCTTTTCCAAGACATCCAAGGCCCTACCACGTCTAAACAAAATGTTTGCTCAAGGGGAAACCAAAAAAATGTACTGGGCCGTTGTAAAAAATGCTCCTCCACAGGAAAATGGCTCTTTGACCCATTGGTTGGTGCGCAATCCCAAACAGAACAAATCCTATACGCACAACAAAGAGGTTCCCAATAGCAAAAAGGCCGAGTTGGACTATAAAATCATAAAGAAACTGGATAATTATTTCTTGTTGGAAATTGATTTGAAAACAGGCAGGCACCATCAAATCAGGGCACAATTGGCAGCGATAGGCTGTACTATAAAAGGGGATTTAAAATATGGTGCAGACCGCAGCAACAAGGATGGCGGCATACACCTACACGCCCGAAGTTTGGCCCTTGTGCACCCCGTACAAAAGGAGCCCATTGCTTTTTTGGCGCCACCACCAGAGGATCCCGTTTGGAACGCCTGCCTCAGCGAGTAAGTGCCAAGGCCTTTTCCCTAATGATCTCGGAAACAGGTTTGTTCTGCAAATGACTTTCCAGCCACGAAAGGATATCCAAATACAGGAATGCCCTTTTTTCATAAGGATGGTTCTCGTATTTTTTCAACTCGTTGTACAACTTTTGGAATTCTCCTTTTAGGTCCGTTGGATAAATGTCCCCAAGATTTCTCAGGAACTTGATCATTTCCTTTTGCACCTCGTGTAAATCGTTCATTTTCAACAAGAACTTATATGTGCTTTTAAGCTGTACTTCCAAGTGATAATCCATCCCTGCTTCGTAGTGCGCCACAAGACTCAATACCCTCGCAAAGCACATGAGATCCTCTCGCATCTTCAACTTTTTGTTGGAAATAATCCTTTTGAGGTAAGCGATACAGTTTTTGTTGTCTCCATTTCCGAAGTACAGGCAGGCAATTTTGTAATAGAGCAGCATCACATGATGCTCATCTATTTGTTGCCTGTGTTTTTTGATGCCGTACTCGATAATGTTTACCAAATAAATCCCTTTATCAAAAGTCCCCTCCAGAAAATGTAGGTTCAGTTTGTTGGTGTTGATGTACAAAAAAGCAAGCGAGCTGATGTTATCGTTCTTAGGAAACTTAGGATCTTCAACCTGCTCTTCCAAGCGCTCCAAAGTTTCCTTGAACTGGGATGCGTATTTCACAAAGAAAAGCGACTCCAACAGATAATGGTTTCCTTTTAAAAAGAACACGGGGTTCAGTGGAATCATATGTTCGTTTTCATAAAATAGGTCCACCCATTTGCTGGCATATTTATAGGCTGACAAAAAGTCCTGAATCAGAAGACTATACCACAAATGTGCCTTGTACAGCCACAATTTTTCACGGAAACCCAACTTTTCCATATCGTACTTGGGTAAATGTTCTTCAAAGTAAGTCTTTACTTTTTGAAGATCTTCATCACTCCTTACATAGCCTACTTTTAGCATCATCCCGTACAACTGCAACGAAAGATTGGAAAGTTTGCTAGTGATGACATTCTGTTCAGAAAGCTCCTTGGCCTCAATGGCAAGTTCATCTGCCCTATCGGGTATACTTCGCGTGATATACTGGGTTTCTATTACCTTTTCGAGTTCAACGATTTCGTAGGCCACATTCTTTTCCTCGTTTTCGATGGCAAAACTTTTGGCTTTTTCCAAAATCTTCAAGCTTTGCTTGTAAAGTCCTTTTTGATAGAGAATGGTGGCAAAATCGAGTTGTTCCCTAATCTGAATGCGCACATTTTGGTTCACGGGGTTCAACCTTAGACTTACCAAAATCTGCTTGTACAAATGCGCTTTGAGGTTGGACAGTTGTGACTTTTTGACAATGCCGCTATCCAAAATCTGCTTTTCATCATACTTACGCATCTTATCCAAGAGATTGAAAAGCGCCAAAAACTTGGCATCCGTATTCACACCCAAACGGCCAACATAGAGTTTAAATTGACGTTTTTCGGATTTGGACAGCGATTTTACCAGCACAAACAAAGCATCCTTATGGGCATTTGTCATCGTAAAAAATATTATTTAAACAATTGTTTTTCAGTTATTTAAATTATTCAAAAAGCAGTTCAACGTTGTAACATATTCTCAACCGCTTTTCGTCTTCAGCCCACCTTCCCTATTTTCGTAAGTCATAGAAAAAAACAGGTTGAAATAATGGGTAAAGATAAGGTAGAAATTTTTGACACAACACTAAGAGATGGAGAACAGGTGCCTGGTTGTAAACTGGATACCGAACAAAAATTAATCATTGCCGAACGATTGGATGAGCTGGGAGTTGATGTGATCGAGGCAGGGTTCCCCATATCTAGCCCTGGTGATTTCAAATCGGTGAACGAGATTGCCAAATTGGTCAAAAATGCAACGGTCTGTGGACTGACCCGTGCCGTGAAAAAGGACATCGAAGTGGCTGCTGAAGCCATTAAGGATGCCAAAAGACCTAGAATACATACTGGAATCGGAACTTCCGAATCACACATCAAATACAAATTCAATTCCACACAGGATAAAATTATAGAGCGGGCCGTGGAAGCCGTGACCTATGCCAAAACTTTTGTCGAAGATGTGGAATTCTATGCGGAGGATGCAGGCCGAACGGACAATGAGTTCTTGGCACGTGTATGCGAAGCGGTGATCAAAGCCGGAGCTACAGTTTTGAACATCCCCGACACCACAGGATATTGCCTGCCCGAAGAATATGGTGCCAAGATGAAATATTTGAAGGAAAACGTAAAAGGCATCGATAAAGCCATTCTTTCTTGTCATTGCCATAACGATCTAGGTTTGGCCACCGCCAACTCCATTGCAGGTGTGATCAACGGAGCTCGACAAATTGAATGTACCATCAACGGTATCGGAGAAAGAGCCGGAAACACATCTTTGGAAGAAGTTGTGATGGTAATGAGACAACATCCACATTTGAATTTGGATACCGATATCAACAGTAAATTGCTTTGGGACACCAGCACCATGGTTTCCCAAAAAATGGGAATGCCGGTGCAACCCAACAAGGCCATCGTAGGTTCCAATGCATTTGCCCACAGTTCAGGAATCCACCAAGATGGGGTAATCAAGCAACGAGAAACCTATGAAATCATCGACCCAAAAGATGTAGGCGTAAGTGAATCTTCCATTGTGCTGACCGCAAGAAGTGGACGTGCCGCCTTGGCCTACCGCGCTAAAAAAGTAGGCTACGAGCTCACCAAGCTTCAATTGGATGTAGTGTATGAAAACTTCTTGAAATACGCCGACGTTAAAAAAGAAATCATGGATGAGGACATTCACGAAATTGTTGAGACCAGCAATATCGGAATGAAAAGCTTGGCTTAAATAATGGTTATTGTATGGCATTGAAAATTGCATTGCTTCCTGGAGATGGTGTAGGACCCGAAGTATTGGCCCAGGCGGTAAAATGCTTGGAAGCCGTTGAAGAGACCTTCAATCAACATTTTATATTTAAAGAAGCTCCGGTCGGTGCCATTGCCATCGACAAAAAAGGGACTCCCCTACCCGATGCCACGCTAAAATTATGTAAAGATTCAGACGCCGTGCTTTTTGGCGCTATTGGCGACCCAAAATACGACAATGACCCAGAAGCAAAAGTACGACCTGAGCAAGGCTTGTTGCAATTACGAAAAGAATTGGGTCTGTTCGCCAACATAAGACCTGTTCTGTCCCATCCAACTTTGTTGGATAAATCCCCATTAAAAAAGAAAGTAATCAACGGCACTGACTTTGTGATCTACCGCGAACTTACGGGCGGTATATATTTCGGAGAGAAAAAATTGAACGAGGAAGGAACCAAAGCCTCAGACCTTTGCGAATACACCGAGGATGAGATAAGCCGAATAGCCCATTTGGCGTTCAAAGCCGCAAAAGGTAGAAAAAAGAAACTCACTTTGATTGACAAGGCCAATGTGCTGGAGTCTTCAAGACTTTGGCGCAAGGTGGTAACCAAAATTGGGGAAAGCTACCCCGAAGTAGCCTTGGATTTTATGTTTGTGGACAATGCTGCGATGCAAATCATACTCAACCCCAGACAGTTTGATGTTGTTTTGACAGAAAATATGTTCGGGGATATTATATCAGATGAAGGCAGCGTTATCGGTGGTTCCATTGGTTTATTGGCTTCCGCCTCGATTGGCGACGAAAACGCGTTGTTCGAACCCATTCATGGCTCGTATCCCCAAGCCAAAGGGAAAGATATTGCCAACCCGATTGCTTCCATTCTTTCTGCAGCTATGCTGTTGGAGCATTTTGGACTTACAGAAGAGGCTTGGGCCATCAAAAAAGCGGTGGACAAATCCTTAAAAAAAGGAATCGTCACGCCAGATTTAAAAGAAAACAGTCAGTATGGAACCAATCAGGTTGGGGACTTTATCGCGCACAACATCGTGGACATTGAAGATGACTTTTTGATGAACGATGAAAACATCGACTTGGGCAAGTCGACCATTATCTAAATCAACATTCACTTTCCGGTTCTTCTTCCTTGGTCATTGCATCAATGGTTTTATGGAACTCTTCCTTGAATTCAACAAACTTTTCACCTGTTGCAGGTCCGTTGAAACCAGTGTGGATTTTATGCACCTCCCCTGTTTTATCAATATAGATTGTAGTGGGGTAGGAAAGTATATGATTCAGCATTGGTAATTTCTCATTGGCCTTTTGTTTGTTTGAGGTCCCGTATTGTGCCAATAAAATAGGATAAGGCACTTCTTCACGTTCCTTGAGCCTGCTTATACCCTCAAAAGCCTTTTCCTCGGTTTTTGCATATTCAAAGGCCAGTCCCACAAATTGCAGGTCCAAATCTGGATTGTTCTTGATGAAATCCACGTAAAACCTTGTTTCGTCCAAGCAATTGGTGCACCAAGTACCCATTATTTGTACAAGCACCGCCTTGTCTTTGAACATTGGGTCGTCCAGACCAACCATCTTCCCATCAGAATTTGGAAAAGAAAAATCGAATTTATCATAACCTTCACGCAAATAGGTAAGTCCATCGGAATCGGGAAGTTCAAAAGCTTCGTTCCTCGCCCCCATAAATTCTTGAACCGTGTGCTTTCCAGAGTAAAACTTTCCATTTAAGGTACTATCGGTTACCTGGGCCAAAAACAGGAACACGTGCGAACCGTCAAAGGCGGACAGCTTCATGCTGTCTCCCGTGACAACTCCTTCCAAATAGCGATAATCGCCGGTCTTGGTTCTAAAAGTTCCTTTGACATTGTTTCCATTCTGCATAAAAATACCTTTTGCAGGATATTCATCCGCCGTATTTATATGGAAATAGGTCTCCCAAATACCCGATAGGTTCACAGCAGCCGGTTCTTTGGCTTCAAAACGATCTAGCTTGCCCTGCACTGCCCTAAAAGGAACGCTTCGTTCTTTGTCCTCTTCAATGAATTCGCCTGTGATTTCAGTAGCGGTATAGGTACCCGCAATGTGACCTTCGAATATGGGCATTCGAATATCGATGGAATCCCCATTGAACGAAAACTCATCTACGGTAACAACTTCTTCCGCATTATAGACCTGCATCACATACCCACCTTCTTCATTTTGGTTGATAATGAACTCAAAAGGCAATTTTTGCGATTCTGAAACCTCCATAGTTCCCAACCAATGGCCTTTTTTGAGTTCAATTTTTTCTTCTTTTTCACAAGAAGTAAATATGATCAAAAGCCCTATTGCAACTGTCACTATCTTATTCATAAAGTGAAAGATTTTTCCTAAATGTAGGAAATTGGATTTAAAACAAAACACTCCTAACGGTGTAAGGTTATTATTAACGTTGAATCTGTTCCCCTATTGTTATATATTTGTGCCCTCTAAAAATGGGGTATGAAGATTTCTTATAACTGGTTGAAGCAATTTTTGCAAATTGATTGGGATGCTCAAAAAACTGGCGAGCTTTTAACAGATTTAGGTCTGGAAGTTGAGGGCATATCACAATTTGAATCAGTTAAGGGTGGATTAAAGGGTATCGTGGTCGGACACGTGCTCACTTGCGAAAAACACCCAAATGCCGATAAACTTAAATTGACCACAGTTGATGTAGGGCAAGAAGCCCCATTACAGATTGTTTGTGGCGCGCCCAATGTGGCAGCAGGCCAAAAAGTACCCGTAGCCACTGTTGGCACTACCCTGTACACCAAAGAAGGGGAAGCTTGGGTGATTAAAAAAGGGAAAATCCGTGGAGAAGTGAGCCAAGGTATGATCTGTGCAGAAGATGAAATCGGGGTTGGCGAAAGTCACGACGGCATTATGGTACTCAATGAAGAATTGGTTCCCGGCACTCCCTGTTCCAAAGTTTTTGAAGTTGAAAACGACGAGGTTTTTGAAATAGGCCTTACCCCCAACCGAGCTGATGCCATGAGTCATTTTGGTGTGGCACGTGACCTTAAAGCTGGATTGGAACAAAAAGAGATTCAAAAGGAATTGGTTACCCCTTCGGTAAGTAATTTTTCCATTGACAATCGCTCATTGAAGGTCGATGTGGAAGTTATGGAAAGTGATCTTGCACCAAGATATTGCGGGGTTACCATTAGTAACCTTGTGGTACAGGATTCCCCGGATTGGTTGAAAAATAGATTGAAGGCGATTGGATTGACACCTATCAATAACATTGTGGACGTTACCAACTACGTACTTCACGAATTGGGCCAGCCCTTGCATGCTTTTGATGCATCCAAGATAAAAGGAAGTAAAGTTGAGGTTAAAACCCTGCCAGCCGGAACCAAGTTTACCACCTTGGACGAGGTGGAACGTGAACTGCACGAAGATGACCTGATTATTTGTGATGCAAACAGCCCCATGTGCATTGCCGGGGTTTTCGGCGGACTCCACTCTGGTGTTACAGAACATACAACCTCCATATTTTTGGAAAGTGCTTACTTTGATCCTGTTTCCATAAGAAAAACAGCTAAAAGACATGGTTTGAACACCGATGCATCATTCAGGTTTGAAAGAGGTATCGATATCAACATGACCAAATATGCCCTTAAAAGGGCAGCCCTATTGATCAGGGAGATTGCAGGAGGCTACATCACTTCCGAAATTGCCGATCTGTTCCCCAAAAAACCACAAGAAAGACAGGTGTTCTTGACTTTTAGTAAAATCAATTCCTTGATTGGTCAGGAAATACCACAGGATACCATCAAATCCATTCTTTCTTCTTTGGAAATCAGAATCAACAACGTAACGGAATCAGGTCTTGGATTGACCATTCCGACCTACCGAGTGGATGTTACCCGAGAAGTTGATGTGATTGAGGAAATCCTTCGTGTATTTGGTTATAACAATATCGATTTCAAGGAAAAGTTGAACGCTTCCATTGCCAAAACATCACGGTTCGAGAATTATAGGATTCAAGATGTGGTCGGAAGTATGCTTGCTTCCAAAGGTTTCTACGAGATCATGACCAATAGTTTGGTTTCATCGGATATTACTTCGGATGATGATGGCACTGTTCAAATGTTGAATCCTTTGAGTTCGGATTTATCCGTGCTACGGACTTCAATGCTTCATTCTGGACTACAGACGGTAAGCTACAACCATAACAGGCAAAAAACGGACTTGAAGCTTTTCGAGTTTGGGAAAACCTACCACAAAATGGCCGGACAACATCAGGAAAAACAACATTTGGCGATTTTCATCTCTGGTGACCGCGAACAAAATAGTTGGGCCGTTGCCTCAAAAAAATCTGAATTCTTCTATCTGAAAGGTATCGTTGACAATGTTTTTGAGCGCTTGGGCCTTCGAGACATCGACACAAAGCCTTTATCGGATTCAGATTATGCAGAAGGGGTTTCCTATGTGAAAAACAACAAGGTTTTGGTATCACTTGGCTTGGTCGGCAAAGCTGCCCTTAAACGATTCGACATTAAGCAAGAAGTATTCCATGCCGATTTGGACTGGGACGCCATTTTGGAATCCGTGAGCACACAAAACGTGGCTTTCAAGGAAATTCCAAAGTTCCCGGAAGTAACAAGGGATTTTGCTTTGTTATTGGACGACTCGATCTCTTTCCAAAAAGTGTACGATATCGCTTGGAGCACTGAGAAAAAATTGCTTAAAAAGGTAAATCTGTTCGATGTGTATACTGGTAAAAACCTTCCTGACGGCAAAAAATCCTATGCGGTAAGCTTTACCTTGATGGACGAAAAGAAAACCTTGACGGACAAACAAATCGATAAAATCATGGGCAAACTATTGACCCAGTATCAAAAGGAATTGGGAGCGGAATTACGCTAATTACATTTGGGCAGGTAGAATAACGCTGTCTATTTCGTGAACCACCCCTTCATTTTCCAGATTAAGGTCGGCTGCCGTGATTCTTGCCGTATTGCCTACGGGGTCCGTAAGCACAATGTCGTAACCATCCAAATGTGCAGTTAATTTTTTGCCCTGTACGGTGGTAAAACGGGCTGTTCCATTACCATTGCCTATGGCACGGAGCATACGTGAGGCTGTCAGTTGACCTGCTACAATATGATAGGACAACAAGGATTTCAAAGCTCTTTTGTCCTCTGCTTTGATGAGCTCGTCAATTTTATTGTTCGAAAATTTCTCAAAAGCAGCATCAGAAGGTGCGAAAATGGTAAATGGCCCTGATTTTTGAAGCAATGTACCCAATTCGGTGGCATTTACCGCACTCAAAAGAATTTTGTGATTATCCAATCTGCTGGTATATGAAAGTGCATTGGAATTGTTTTGGGCAGTGGCGAAAAAGGAAAAAGCCAAGCAAAGGCCGAGCAGTAGTTTGGTTGCGGGGGTATTCATGAGGTTGGTCAAAATTTTAGGGCTTGTACTTTTAGTATGATTATACGACTAACTACCAAAAACGTCGATAAGATACACCTTTTTAGATGACATCCATCCCATTTTATTCCTCTAAAATTTCATTTAACAAAAACTTAACATTGTGTTTTTATGACAAATGTCAGTATCGAAAATTCAAATCATTAAATTTGAGAGGATTACTAAAAAAACAGCATGATTTTGAAAGGAACAAACATCGAACACAAACTTCAAAGCCTAAAGACCAAGAAAGGGGAAAGTGAAAAAATCCTAGCTGAAGTCCAGCAAATTTTGAGGGAGGATTTTTTAAAAGAAGAGCACATCACTCATCAATTGGGTTCAAAAAACAATGTTCGTTCGAATGACTTTGAGTTTGACCTTTTGGAAACCGACAACATCTACCATATTAACCAAATCAAGGACATCTGTATTGATTACCGATTACGTTTTTTGGATAGCTCTTACTTTAAAGGCGGGATTCCCCAAGAAGCCATTTCCAAAATCAAACATTTGGAGGCAGCCCATGATACCGAGATCAAAGGCTTCAAGATTATGGCCCCTTCCAAATTGTTCAAGCTGGAAGACAAGGATGACCCACTTCTCTTCGCCCCTATCGGAAACGATTATTACTATTTGATCCACAAATGGGGCAATGATTTGCATCCAATGCGAAAATTTTTCGCATGGCCTTTTAAGAACATGGCCAACTTGGTTTTTGTGGTTTTATTGATCAGTTACTTTGTAACCCTGATGGTCCCCGAAGGATTGTTCTCCAAAAAAAACACTACCGCGGAGTTTTGGATCATTTACTTTTTTATGTTCAAATGCATAGCATCCATAGTAATCTTCTACGGATTTGCCTTGGGTAAAAACTTTAACCCATCCATCTGGAAAAGCAAATACTTCAACGCTTAAGCAGTCACGGCGTACATTTTTTCGCGTTGCTCTTTGATGGATTTGTCGGACATGTAATCATCGAAGCTCAAGTAGCGGTCGATAACACCATTTGGTGTCAACTCAATGATTCTGTTTGCCACTGTGTTCACAAATTCGTGGTCATGGGTAGTGAGCAAAATCGTTCCTTTAAAGTTCTTCAAAGAGTTGTTGAAAGCCGTGATACTTTCCAAATCTAAGTGGTTGGTAGGTTCGTCCAACATAAGCACATTGGCGCGGAGCATCATCATACGGCTTAGCATGCAACGCACTTTTTCCCCACCGGAAAGTACGGTACATTTTTTCAGGGCTTCTTCACCACTGAACAACATCTTGCCCAAAAAACCTCTTAGGTACACCTCTTCCCGCTCCTCTTCGGTTTTGGCCCATTGGCGCAGCCAGTCCACGAGATTGATGTCTTCCTGGAAGAATTCGGAGTTGTCAGCAGGCAAATAGGATTGTGTCGTGGTAACACCCCACTGAAACTTACCACTATCTGGTTTGATCTTATCCGCAATGATATCATAGAAAGCAGTGGTGGCACGAGAATCTTTGGATAGGACAGCTACTTTATCCCCTTTGGCCAAGTTGATGTTCACATCTTTGAACAGCAAATCCCCATCTTCCGATGTTGCGGAAAGTTTCTCCACGTTCAAAATCTGGTCGCCTGCTTCGCGCTCACGATCAAAAATAATGGCCGGGTATCTTCTACTAGAAGGTTTGATATCTTCCACCTTAAGTTTGTCCAACATCTTTTTACGGGACGTTGCTTGCTTGCTTTTTGCTACGTTGGCACTAAAACGCTGAATGAACTCGTTGAGTTCCTTGGCCTTTTCCTCGGCCTTTTTGTTTTGCTGGGCTCTTTGACGGGCAGCCAATTGGCTACTCTCGTACCAAAAAGTATAGTTACCCGAAAACAAGTTGATCTTTCCAAAATCGATATCCGCAATACTAGTACACACAGCATCCAAAAAGTGTCTATCGTGAGATACCACGATTACAGTATTATCGTAGTTGGCCAAGAAATTCTCCAACCAGTTGATGGTATCGTAATCCAAATCGTTGGTAGGCTCATCCATGATCAGCACATCCGGGTTACCGAACAAGGCCTGAGCCAAAAGAACACGCACCTTGAGTTTGGAATCCAAATCGGCCATGTTGGTATAGTGAAGGTCTTCGGTAATCCCAAGGTTGGAAAGCATGGCTGCTGCATCACTATCGGCGTTCCATCCGTTCATTTCCTCGAACTTTACCTGAAGCTCCCCTATTTTCTCTGCATTTTCATCGGTATAATCGGCATATAGGGCATCAATTTCCTTTTTTATCCTGAACAAGGGCTTGTTCCCCATGACCACGGTTTCCAAAACAGGATACTCGTCGTAGGCATTGTGGTTCTGTTCCAAAATGGACATCCTTTTCCCGGGTTCCAAATGCACATGGCCCGAGGTTGGGTCTATCTGTCCCGACAATATTTTCAGAAAAGTGGATTTCCCAGCGCCATTGGCGCCAATGATGCCGTAGCAATTTCCTTGGGCAAAGGTTACGTTAACCTCATCGAACAAAACTCTTTTGCCAAACTGTACGGATAAATTCGATACTGATAACATGCAACTATCTTTATTTTTTTTGCAAAAGTAGCTAAATAGGACTCGTAATTCTAATTTAAATGAGCATATTTAAACGATGAAAAATCACCGTTTAACAACATTTAACTACACCTTAACAAGTTTGGCTTCTTGGGTTGCTTACTTTTGAGAGACTAAATGAATCGCTTCCTATATATGGTAAGATTTTTACTCGGCCTTTCCTTATTGTCGACTTTTGTATCGTGTTCCGATTCCTCGGAAAACGGTTCTTCAATTTTTTTTGGCGGTGAAATCGTTAATCCCACAAGTGATTTTGTGGTGCTTTACCATAATGACACGTATGTGGATTCCGTAAAGCTCGACGATAAAAACCGCTTTTCTTTTCAATTGGACCATATTGAGGGGGGACTTTATCACTTCAACCATATGCCCCAATATCAATACCTCTATCTGGAAAAAGGTGATAGTCTGTTGGCGCGATTGAATACGGTAGAATTTGATGAATCATTGGTTTATTCTGGTAAAGGAAGTGAAATCAACAACTTTATGACCGAAATGTTCCTTGCCTATGAAAAGGAAGAGAATCTGGTCAAAAGCTACTATTCCTTAAACCCTGAAGTGTTCAGTAAAAAAATAGATTCCTTGCATTCCCACAAGATGAAACTTCTAAAGGATTTGCAAACGGATAACGTGTTCTCCACCCAGTCTTTGAGCATGGCAGAGGCTTTTATTGATTATCACTCCTATATCAGTAAGGAAAAATACCCGTTTTACCATAAGAAGAAGACCGGAGAAGAAACCATTCACGAACTTGGTGAGGATTTTTATGGATACCGAAAGAACATAGACTTCAACAATGAAGACCTAACCTATTTCAGGCCTTATTTTGATTTTATGAAGTGGCACTTCGGAAACATATCCTACACGGCCTGTCTGGAAAATTGCAGTACTGACAAGAAACCCATCATTGACCGCTTGCACTTCAATAATCACAAACTCACTTTAGTGGACAGTATTGTAAAGCAGCCCGAACTAAGAAACATCTTGTTCAGAAATGTTGCGATGGACTACTTATTGGTGGAACACACTCCGAGCGAAGAAGCCACAGTTTTTATTGACAAATTCAAATCCCTATCCACCAACGAGGAACACCAAGAAGAAATCGACCTTCTTTATACAGGGATAAAAAATTTGCAGCCCAACACCACGGTTCCCAATATTGCCGTCAAGAATTTCAACAATGAAGCGATTTCCCTAAAAGATTTGACCAATAACAAAAAGAATACTGTTTTCTATTTTTGGACCGCGGACCAAGAAAATCATTTCAAAAACATCAATAGGCATATTACCTCTTTAGAAGAGAAATATCCCCACTACAACTTTGTAGGCATCAATTTAAGGACCAGCTACGCACAATGGCAAGAGTTGATGAAAGAGTACAAACTGGACACGAACAAGCAATTTTACGGGGAGGATTTCAAAGAATTGCAAATGGCCATGATCATTGACGGACTCAACAAGTGCGTCATCACAAAAGACAGTATGGTGGTCGACGGCTTCGCCAACTTATACACTTCCTTATAATACATAAAAAAGCCCCGAATTTTCATTCAGGGCCTTTTTGGTTTTATCAAGATTCCTAATTAGGAATTTCCTTTCTTGTAATCTTCCAAGAATTTGGCCAATCCAATATCGGTCAATGGGTGTTTCAACAATCCATCAATGGAAGACAATGGACCAGTCATCACATCGGCACCAAGCTTGGCACAATCGATCACGTGCATGGTGTGGCGGATGGAAGCAGCCAAGATTTCGGTTTCAAATCCGTAGTTGTCATAAATCAGACGGATTTCAGCGATCAAGTTAAGACCATCAGTGGAAATATCATCCAATCTGCCCAAGAACGGAGAAACGTAGGTTGCTCCGGCTTTGGCGGCCAATAGGGCCTGACCTGGTGAGAACACCAAAGTACAATTGGTACGGATACCTTTGTCTGAAAAATATTTCAATGCTTTTACGCCATCCTTGATCATGGGAACCTTCACTACGATCTGATCGTGCAGTTCTGCCAATTCCTCGCCTTCTTTGACCATTTCTTCAAACTCCGTGGCCACTACTTCGGCAGAAACATCTCCATCAACAATATTGCAGATATCCACGTAGTGCTTTAAAATATTATCCTTTCCTGTAATACCCTCTTTCGCCATTAGGGAAGGGTTGGTGGTCACACCATCCAACACGCCCAGTTCCTGGGCCTCCTTAATTTGGTCAAGGTTGGCAGTATCAATAAAAAACTTCATTTCTAAGTATTTATAATTTGTTCACTAATACGTGTAAAATTACAACTTATAATGGTTGAGGAGCAATTTTTCGTAGACTTTGTCGGGTAAAATCTTCTTTAACCTAAGGGAAAACTTTTGTAAAAATGCACCCACGGGGTTATGCACCTTCGGTTTATTCTGGTTGATGATCTTATAAACCGCCTCGGCCACTTGGATGGGGTCTCCCCCACCGTTCACATCCTCATCAATTCCTTTTAGGGTTTGACCGTACTTTTCTTCATAAGCGGAGCCCTTGATCACAGGAGAATGGTACCTTCCCGATGCAATGTTGGTGGCAAAATCCCCAGGAGCCACATTGGTCACCGTTACTCCAAAATCCTTGGTTTCCATACGCAGCGCTTCCGTGATAAGCCCCAAAGCACCTTTGGTGGCGGAATAGAATCCTCGATAGGGCAATCCCATATAACCCGCAATGGATGTAATATTGATGATGGCTCCCCCACTCTGCTTGCGCATTTGTGGCAAAACGGCCTTCATCACATGTACGGGACCATGAAAATTGGTATCGAACACATGAAGGATTTCTTCGTGGGGTGTCTCTTCAATGGGTCCTGTGATACCCACACCTGCATTGTTGATCAACACATCCAATCTGTTTTCCTTGGAAATCACATGGGAAACGGCCTTTTGAATGCTTTCCACATCCTTGACATCCAACTGGACAAGTTCAAATTCCTTAAAGTCTGGGTAATTTTTTGGATTTCGTGTAGTACCATAAACAGTAAATCCTTTTTGGGTCAAATATGTTCCTATGGACTTACCAATACCTGAAGAACCGCCTGTGATCAGTACAATTTTTTTATCCATGATCATCTGATTTTTGGGTACAAAAAAAGGCAAGCTACCTACATCGCACCGCTACGACCACATACCCTTGCTGCGTTCCCGCCCTGGGGGATTCTGCAGGAGCTGGTCGTGTAGGACTTGCCCGGCTGCAAATATACGACCTTTTATATTTGTGGCAATCCCAATTCATTCTTAATTTCGGTGTTTCAGGATTAACGATTTATGACACAAGCAGTAAGAACCATGGGCAAACTTTTTTCTATAACCGGGGCATTGCTCTTCTTTTTGGGCTGTGGCGGTAATGCCGACCCAGCGAAGCATTTTTCCATTCAATTGGAAAACAAAGCCATACAGCAAAATCAGCAACTTGGCGTGGCGCTGAAAAACAAAAAAGAAATTGAAATTTCGGACCTTCATTATTATATTGATGGTAAGCAAATACCTGTCGAAAATGGTAAATTGATCTTAGATTTGCCCACCTTGGGCAACAAAACCTTGATCGCCAAGTTCAAAATTGAGGAACAAACCGTAGAAGTTGAAAAGGATTTCAGGCTATTGGCAGCCGCAGCCCCAGAGGTTTACACCTATGAAATCATAAATAGTTATCCGCATGATACCGGGGCATATACGCAAGGTTTGGAGTTTCACAACGGCACTTTATATGAAAGCACAGGCAAAAAAGGTGCCTCCACGGTCAGAAAAGTGAATTTTGAAACGGGCGAAGTCCTTCAGCGAATAGATATGGATGCTTCCGTGTTCGGGGAAGGCATTACCATAATGAACGATAAGCTTTACCAACTTACCTGGCAAAGTGGATTTGGGTATGTTTACAATCTATCCAACTTTGAAAAAATAAAGAACTTCACTTATAATGAAAGTAAGCAAGGATGGGGACTCTGCAACGACGGCAATAAAATATTCAAAAGTGATGGCACCGAAAAAATATGGTTTCTTGACCCAGAGACGTTGGAAGAGCAAGGACATATTGAAACAGCTACCAACAAATCCATTTTCAACATGGCCAACGAGTTGGAATATGTAAACGGTAAAATCTACGCCAATGTGTACCAAAAAGAAAGCATGATGATCATTGATGCAACCTCAGGTGCCATTGAGGGCGTCATCAATTTCGGAGGACTCAAGAGCAAAGTGAAAAAAGGGGCGGAATGGGACGAAGGCAATTCGGTTTTGAACGGAGTGGCCTACCATCCGGAACGGGAAACTTTTTTTGTTACCGGTAAAAACTGGGATAAACTCTTTGAGGTAAAAATCCTTAAAAAGTAATAATGAAAACCTACTCGGAAGTTTTTGACGTTACACCAAATGACCTGGACGACCTCAACCATGTCAACAATATTAGGTATGTGGAGTGGATTCAGGATATCTCCAAAAAGCATTGGATGCATGTAACCTCAGAGGAAACCCAAAAATCCATGGTCTGGGTGGTTCGGAACCATAATATCACCTACCATAAATCCGCCGTATTGGGAAACACCATCCTGATGAACACATATATAGAGAGCAATAAAGGGCCTATTTCCACACGAATCGTGGAAATCAAAAACAAAGCAACGGATGAGCTGTTGGTAAAAGCAGTCACGGAATGGTGCTTGTTGGATGCCAAAACCTTTCGCCCCAAACGGGTTCCTGGTGAAATTGAAGCTCTTTTTGTGGATTAAAAACCAACCTAATACATTAAGATGCTGTATTTCATCGAAATATGACCCTATTTTTTAAAATCCGCTCCCCAAAATTTTGAAGCGTACCCAACAAATTGTAATATAGTGGTAAACCAAACACAAACTAAACCTATTTGTTGAACCAATTAAACGCGATCTTTACCCAATTTACATTCCAAATTTTCCGGATTTCCACATCTTAAAATCGGTCATTTTTTGAGATTGATACCTTTTCAAAATTGAACCAGAAAAATCGAAGGGACAATTACAGATAATTTCGTTTTAACGTTTTTTTATGGAAAAGTGTAGGAAAATAGCCCGATTTAGGGGAAAACCCATAGTTTTTTTAAGGGAAAACTGCAATGAGTTTTTTTTGTGCGTTAGTAACTTGCAATCAGCAAATTGCACATGGAATATACCTACAACATAATCGATTCGGATGCGAGCTCAAAGCTTCAGCTGCAACTCTATTTGGAGGAGTTCGAAGGTTTGGTTTGTGCTGGGGTGGACACCAGTGCTTCAAGTGGTCTCAATTCCATTTTAAAATACAACCCTGACCTTGTACTCATCAATCTTGGGGAAGATGGTATGGATTTCTTCCAAATGATTTCGGAACTGAACCAGTACATGCAGACACTTCCACTGATCATAGGATACGCCAAAACCAAAAAATACGCATACAATGCCATTAAAAGTGGTTTTTTTGATTACTGGATTTTACCACACAACGAATTTGATATCAGAAAAACAATTTTCCGCTTAAGGAAACTACATCCAAAACAAGATACCCCCTCTACCATCTGTCTTAAATCTTACAAGGATTACAGATACTTGGACACCAAGAACATCCTTTACCTAAAATCCGACAACAACACCACGGATTTCTTCATGAAGGATGGTAATGTCATCAGTGCTTTTAAGACCTTGAAGTCTTTTGAGGAAAAACTGCCCAAGGATTTTATTCGAGTGCACCAAAGCTACATCCTCAATAGTAGGTATGTGTCCCGTATCAATTACGGTAAATCCATTTGCAGCCTTAACCATGGCGAAGAGGAACTTCCC
Source organism: Flagellimonas yonaguniensis (assembly GCF_029193885.1). Classification (GTDB taxonomy): domain Bacteria; phylum Bacteroidota; class Bacteroidia; order Flavobacteriales; family Flavobacteriaceae; genus Flagellimonas; species Flagellimonas yonaguniensis. The sequence goes on from NZ_JARFVB010000004.1 coordinate 50,973, forward strand.
TTTTCCAAAACATATAAAGACAAAGTGGACCAATTAAAGGAAATGCTCTCCAAAACGGCAGCAAAGGCCCTTAATTAGCAAAATTCTTGCAGATTATCGTAGAATTCTAGCAGACTGTATAGGAATACTACGCCCCTTCCAGAAATACTTCCCCTGCTGAAAATGCCACATACTTTAGCGGTATAAACTTATTTTTTTACCTAAAGACCTAATATTATGAAAAAAGTACTAAGCATTTTAGCCATGGCATTATTGACAATTGGATTCTACTCTTGTGAAACCGAAACCGATGTGCAAGATACCGAAGCCATGTTCCAACAACTAACAGTAGATCAGAATGCTACTGATGACGCTGAAGCCGAAGTTGACGGCAGAGGAGATGATGAATAATTAAAAATGGCTTTTTTTACCATAACCAACTTAGCACGAAATACCGTTTCAATCTCGTTTCTGCTTGCTATGCTCTTTTGCCAAAAGGATGAATCAAATGATTATTCGACTATAAATCGGCTGGATTTTTTAGAGGAAGGCGAAGAAGCATTGTTCAAAAAAAGAATTCATCTTGGTTTTTCAAAGTATGGTGAAATCAGATTGCAACAAAGTATCGATGATACCCGCCAGCTTTTTTAGTTAGCATTTAAAATAGATCTCAGCCCCAAAGCTATAAAGTTTGGGGCTTTTTTTGTTACCTTGGATATACAAACGAACCCAATCAATTTGAAAACCGGAACCTTTATAGTATTATTTTTGTTTGTTTTGGGATGCGCTCAACATGAACCCAAACAGGAGTCAGCTTCCAATCCACAAGTGGATTCCATCCAAGAATTGGTCACTATTGCCAAAACGGCCAAAGAATTATCCTTGGAAGATCGAAAATCGTATTTGGAAGAGGCCGAATCCATAATATACAGCTTGAAAAATGACACCATGCAGCTAGAGGAACTCTCCAAGGTTTCTTTGGTATATATGAAGCTTAAAGATTCCTTAGGCTTTAGAAAGTCTAACGCCAAACTATTGGAAATGGCCGAGGAAGCTGGTGACTCTAAAATATTGGGGTATTCCTATTGGGACCTTGGAACCTTTTTAGAGGGCAAAGGTGTTGTGGACAGTGCTTTCTATCACTACAAAAAAGCATTGGACAATTTTGAAGAATTGCCTGTGGATTCCACATCACAATCCCTACGGGGACGCATGCTGTACGGTATGGCTCGAATACAAGACTCCTACAAAGATTATTTGGGCGGTGAAATCAGTGCCACAGCTGCGATTGAACTATTTGATGAGCTGGATGATGATTATAGGTTATACAATGCTTACAATGTTTTGGGGATTCTAGCCACGGGTATGGGCAATGTTGAAAAATCTATTGAGTCTTATGAAAAAGCACGAGAGTACCTAAATAAGTCAAACAAATCCAATAAAACAGAACTTATCTGGCAAAACCAAAACAACATTGCTAGTGTTCATCTGAAAAATAAAGATTTTACCAAATCAAAGCAAGCTTACGAACAATTACTTTCAAGCAAAGATTTGAAAAATAGAGCCCCAGATATATATGAAAAAGCCCTTGGTAGTCTGGCATATTCCATTCTCAAGGCAGATGCCGATGTAGGACAAGCCAAAGAACTTATAAGTGAAGCTTTTTCAATGAATACTGAAACAGGAGAGCTGTATGACAGAGCACGAATCAACTATTTTTACGCTGAGGTCCTAGCGGCAGAAGGAGACACCATAAGTGCCATCGCTCAAACCAAGGAAGCCTACAACATCGCTAGGGAAACCTACAACAACGACCGCTCCCTCGATGCGCTGAGATTGTTGACCCAATTGGATATGGGCAATGCCTCTGCCTACGCACAGGAATATTATGAACTGGATGAGACAATAAGCGAGGAGGAACGCACCAAAAGAGACAAATTCGCACGTATCCGTTTGGAAACCGATGAAATCATAGAGGAAAACCAGATCCTTACCAAAGAAAAGCAAGTATGGGCCTATTCCGCCATACTCCTGATCGTGTTCGGGATGGGTTTTATGATCATTGTTTCCCTTTATGTGAGCAACAACCAACTCAAGTTCAAACAACGTCAGCAAGAAAGCAACCAGGAAATATACAACCTCATGCTCTCCCAACAGGGGAAATTCGAGGAAGGCAAACAGCTGGAACAAAAACGGATTTCCGAAGAACTGCACGATGGCATTTTGGGCGAGATGCTAGGTATTCGATTGATTCTGAGCGGACTTAACGAGCGGGAAGACCCAGCTTCAGTTGAGCAACGAGCAGCTCTTATAGAAAAACTCAGGGAGTTGGAAGAAGAGATCAGGACCATTTCCCATGAACTGAACCATGCATCGTACGAAAAATTTCATAATTTTATTGTGTCATTGGAAGACATGATCGATGGCATTGGAAAATCTTCCGGCATAGCTTGTTCCTTCAACTACGACAAGAAGGTTCCATGGGACAATTTGCTGGGAGATATCAAGATCAACGCCTACAGGATTATCCAAGAATCGTTGAAAAACTGTGTGAAACATGCCAAAAGCAAGCATATAAGCATATCGTTTCAATCCATGGAGGACAACAAGTTGAAACTTACCATAACCGATGACGGGGTGGGTTTTGATATGAATAAAAAAAGAAAAGGAATTGGTCTCAAAAACATTATTTCGAGATGCAAAAAGATAAAAGGAACCTTGGACATTGACAGTGAACCAGGTAAGGGAACAACCATCAAGATTACCATGCCTGTCACATACGTGGATGTGGAAACTTCGGAAAAAATAGATTTAATAAATGCTTAGTTCCCCAAATACAGCAACAGAACCTACCATGAAAACATTACGAATACTAGCAATAGACGACCACGAAATGACCATGCTCGGGTATAAATTCATACTCGAGGGCATTGAGTTCGATGGACACAACATAATCGTGGATACCGCCACCTCATACAGTACAGGGAAAAAACTTATCGAGGACTCGGTGAACACCTTCCATTACGATATCCTGTTCCTGGACGTACAATTATTTGCACCAAACGAAGATCAACCCCATACTGGCGAGGATCTGGGTATCTTGGCACGCAAAATCGTACCTGAAAGCAAGATTGTGTTCATGTCCTCTTTCAGCGATAACTTTAGGATAAACAGCATCCTTAAATCCGTTGACCCCGACGGATACTTGGTAAAAACGGATATAGACCCCAAAACACTGGAAGACGCGGTAAAAACCATAATGCTGGATCCTCCTTATTATTCCTCCAAGGCCTTGGGTGCCATCAGAAAGAAAATGGCCAATGATATCGACATCGATGAAAAAGACATGCAGATACTCTACCACCTTTCCAAGGGAACCAAGAACAAGGATTTGGAAAAATTCATCAGACTGTCCCCCTCCTCCATTGAAAATAGAAAACGTCATTTGAAGAGTTTGTTCGGAACGGAAAACGAAAATGATCTTGCCTTGATTTTGGCCGCTAAAAATAGAGGCTTCATTTAGCAGTATTTTGCTCAAAAAAAAACAGGATGGGCACATTTTGTGGTTGATTTAAATCCAATTTTTCAAAAAAATCTTACAAATAAAGGAAAAACCCCAGAATTTTTAAGGATTATCTGCAATCCCATGAAAAAGATTCATCCTAACTTTATGTGCAAAGAAATAGGAACTCTGTACACATGCCATTCCCGAACAAATCCAACGATAAACACAAGCAATTGGCCCCAAAAACTTTTGAGGCCATTGAGGGCTTGGATGACTTCATTAAAGATTTGGAAAGATATTTTTTTGCCACTGTTAAACTAAAGTGCAAACACAATATTGTGGAAAACAGACTGGATTTGGTGGTAGACCTGCACTTTAATTTCAGCATAGCGGACTGCCTCAGCCATCTTAGCAATGGAGACTGGGGCAACTATAGCATTTCTGAGGAAAGTAGTTGCGATATGTGCACCGCCATGAAGGATGCTCTTAAAAAGTTAAATCAAAAAAGCACATATCCTGCCGATGTCATGGAAACATCCCTACACTTTACAGACACTTCCATTGTTATAAGCAGACTATACCTCAACAGCATTCCAGAACATATTGGAAAAATATTAACAACGGTCAGTCAACACTTCATTTATTTTACCAAAGGGTTGACGGAAATGCCATACGAGGTTTTCGTGCCCGTTTTTGAAGATAAAACCATACGAAGCCATCAATCCAAAATGGATACAGAGACCAACTACTACACGTATTGGGGACTCTATTTTGAAAATGATGGTCCAGATGAGCACGAGGCCCTCATCTACTCATTGGGCAAAAAGAAATTTTTCGAGGAAAGCATTTTCCTCTTCGAATAATATTCCTCTAGCAAATACTAAGCACTGAACAAAGGTCGCGACTTCATCAGGTCGTTGACCTTTTGTTTTATTTCAGCAACCTTTTTCTCGTTTTCTGCATCGGTGATGATCTCATCGATAAAGCCAACCACGGTTTCCATATCGGCTTCTTTGAGACCTCTAGTAGTGATGGCAGAAGTACCAAAACGTATTCCTGAAGTGATAAATGGTGATTTATCATCAAACGGAACCATGTTTTTGTTGGCAGTAATGTCTGCCTTTACCAGTACTTGTTCTGCCTCTTTACCAGAAATATCCTTGTTTCGAAGATCGATCAACATCATGTGGTTGTCCGTTCCACCGGAAATTACTTTGTAATCCTTGTCCATAAAGGCTTTGGCCATGGCAGCTGCGTTTTTCTTTACTTGAACCATATAGTGCAGGTATTCATCGGTAAGTGCTTCTCCAAAAGCAATGGCCTTGGCAGCGATTATGTGTTCCAAAGGTCCTCCTTGATTCCCTGGGAATACCGCCAAATCCAACAAACCTGACATTTTTCTCAAGTTTCCGTTTTTTAGTTTGATGCCAAATGGATTCTCAAAGTTCTCTCCCATCAAAATAAGACCCCCACGTGGCCCCCGTAGGGTTTTATGGGTAGTAGTGGTAACAATGTGGCAATGCGGGATGGGATCGTTCAAAATGCCTTTGGCAATCAATCCGGCAGGATGCGAAATGTCTGCCAATAAAATAGCTCCAACACTGTCCGCAATCTCACGGAAACGTTTAAAGTCCATGTCCCGCGAATAGGCAGAAGCACCAGCAATGATCAATTTGGGCTTTTCCCTATCGGCAATCTCTTGGATTTTGTCGTAGTTCAACAAACCTGTTTCCTCGTCCACCCCATAAAAAACGGGATTGTACAATTTTCCAGAGAAATTCACGGGCGAACCGTGGGTCAAATGCCCTCCGTGGGACAGATCAAAACCCAGAATTTTATCCCCTGCATTAAGGCAAGCATGGTACACGGACGCATTGGCCTGCGAGCCCGAGTGGGGCTGAACATTGGCGTAAACGGCACCGAACAATTCCTTGGCACGGTCTATGGCCAACTGTTCCACTTGGTCCACCACTTCGCAACCACCGTAATAGCGCTTTCCCGGGTATCCCTCGGCATATTTGTTCGTAAGCACAGAGCCAGCAGCTTCCATTACTTGTGGACTTACAAAGTTTTCGGAAGCTATCAGTTCAATACCTTCCAACTGTCTTTCTTTCTCTTGCGCTATAAGTTCAAAAATCTTGTGGTCTCGTTGCATGTTGCCCATTGTTTGATTAAGGGCGTAAAATTACGAATTGAAAGGGGATTTCCATCTATAAAAATGAGTTTGGAATCTAATTTTATCAAATGGCAATTAACAATTTTTCAAAAAAATGAAATATAACCCAAGCCCCTGTTTTCAAGCACTTTTCATATCAAATATACTACCGTGCATCCTTTTCCGTTAATAGTGTGAGGATTTTTGGCACAGCTATTGAATTCCCTTGAACAACCATAAAGTTGACCAATATGAAAAGACTTTTACTCTTAACCACAATTATAGTTTTAAGCGCCTGTAGTGGCGTGAAGAAAACCCAAGAGGCCATCAATACGGGGAATTATACCACGGCGATGAACAAGGCCATAAACAACCTGGCAGAGAACAAGACCAAAAAAGGACATCAGGAATACATTCTTTTGCTGGAAGAAGCATTTGCCAAGAACACCACAAGGGAACAGCAAGAAATTGCTTTTCTTCAGAATGATGGCAATCCGGCCAACTTGGAGACCATCTACAACAAATATTTGCAGTTAAAGCAAATCCAGGAACGCATAAGACCTTTGTTGCCACTATATATCCAAGACGAGGGAAGAACGGCCAAGTTCAATTTTGTGAACTACGACAACAAGATTTTGAACACCAAGGACGATCTTTCCGAACACCTATACCAAAACGCCTTGAATCTGTTGGCATCCGCGAAATACAAAGCGGATTATAGGACTGCCTACGAAGATTTGAAATATTTGCAGGAAATAAATCCAGGCTACAGGGAAACCATCGCCAAAATGGACGAAGCCTATAACAAAGGATTGGAGTTTGTTCGGGTTGATATTGCAAACCAGACCCAACAAATCATCCCAGAACGTTTGGAGACCGAACTGTTGGATTTCAACGCCTTCGGAATTGACAATTTCTGGTTGCAGTACCACACCAATCCATTGGCCAATGTAAAATATGATTATGCGATGAACCTTGACTTCATGGAGATCAATGTATCCCCTGAACGCATTAGCGAAACTCAAGTAATCAAAGAAAGACAAATAAAAGATGGCTGGAAATACCTTTTGGACAACAACGGAAACGTGGTAAAAGATAGTTTGGGCAATAAAATAAAAGTGGACAAGATGCGAACTGTTACCTGTAAATTATTCCAGTTCACACAAACCAAAAGTGCGCAAATAGGCGCCAAAGTCAGTTTCACGGATTTGAGAAGCGGTCAGGAAATCAATTCCTATCCCCTATCCAGTGAGTTTGTATTTGAACACATTTTTGCCAACTACCAAGGAGACAAAAGAGCTTTGGAAGATGATCTATTGCTGTACTTGAATGCTCGGGAAGTTCCATTCCCATCCAATGAACAAATGGTTTACGATGCAGGTGAGGACCTTAAATTACGCCTCAAGAGCATTGTCTCAAAATATCAATTCAATTAAAAAATGGTGTGTACCACATCGAGCGCAGTCGAGATGTCTTAAGTTCTCGACTGCGCTCGAACTGACATACACTCGTTCGTTTTTTTATAGATACTTGGTAAAATCCGTATCAGATATAGCACCATGCGAAGTGTGAAAAACAACTTCATTATTTTTAACGACCAACAATTGTGGTGATTCATGCCGAACCGCAAACTTTTCCTCTATTGCATTGGACACATCCCTATGGTTCTGAATGGTCAGAAAATAAAGGTCAATATCCAAATCCGTATCATACGAATCAGTGAACATGCCCAACACCATCCTACTTATTCCACAAGTACTGGAATGCTTGTATATAACCTGAGTCTTATTTTTTGAGTTTTCCCCAATGTTTTCCAATTGGGTCATGGATTCCAATTGAATCCACGGCAACTCTTTCTTTTCTATTTTTGTTTTCTCCTTCTTTCCGAAGACGCTGTCAAATATTCCCATATCGCAAATTTATAGGATAAGTCGTTAGGGAGCAAAAAGCTTACAACTGACTAAATGTCTTGTTGTTACTGCTTTTATCAGACATTTTGGCGGTGCGGGTGCATTGGTAAGGTTGTTGACATTTCAGAGAAAAACAACAACTATGAACTTCAATAATTTTACAATAAAATCACAGGAAGCCATTCAAAGGGCCCAGCAATTGGCCCAAGAATTTGGGCATCAACAAATCGAAAACGAACACTTGTTCAAGGCCATTGCCGAGGTCGATGAAAACGTATTGCCATTCATATTGAAGAAATTGAATGTCAACACCAACCTTATCAATCAAATACTGGACAAGGAACTCCAAAGCTTCGCCAAGGTATCGGGAGGTGAAATCATGCTTTCCAGGGAAGCTGGGAAAACCGTCAACGAAGCAAGCATCGTCGCCAAAAACATGGGTGATGAATATGTTTCCGTTGAACACCTGTTATTGGCCATTTTCAAATCCAAGAGTAAAATCGCTCAAATCTTAAAAGATCAAGGCGTAGCAGAAAAAGATTTAAAGGCTGCTATTCAAGAACTTCGCAAGGGCGGCAAGGTAACCTCACAAAGTGCAGAGGAAACCTATAACTCATTGGATAAATATGCGAACAACCTCAACCAAATGGCAGATAGCGGCAAGTTGGACCCCGTAATCGGTAGGGACGAGGAAATCCGAAGGGTATTGCAGATTTTATCCAGACGTACAAAGAACAATCCAATGTTGGTGGGTGAACCCGGTGTGGGTAAAACTGCCATTGCCGAAGGTTTGGCACACAGAATCATTCAAGGGGATGTGCCAGAAAACCTTAAGAACAAAATTATCTATTCCTTGGATATGGGTGCACTTATCGCAGGGGCCAAATACAAAGGCGAGTTCGAAGAACGTCTAAAGGCCGTGATCAAAGAGGTAACCTCATCGGACGGCAACATTGTACTGTTCATTGACGAGATACATACTTTGGTAGGTGCCGGGGGCGGACAAGGTGCTATGGATGCCGCAAACATCCTGAAACCCGCCTTGGCACGTGGCGAATTGAGAGCTATAGGAGCCACTACCTTGGACGAATACCAAAAATATTTTGAGAAAGACAAAGCACTAGAGCGTCGATTCCAAAAAGTAATGGTAGATGAACCCGATACCGAGAGCGCCATTTCCATCCTTAGGGGAATCAAGGAAAAATATGAGGCACACCACAAGGTTCGCATCAAAGATGATGCGGTAATTGGTGCCGTAGAACTGTCCCAACGCTACATTACCAACAGGTTCTTGCCCGATAAGGCCATCGACCTTATGGACGAGGCTGCTTCCAAACTTCGCATGGAAATCAACTCCAAACCCGAGGAATTGGATGTTATGGACAGAAAGATAATGCAGCTGGAAATTGAAATCGAAGCCATCAAGAGAGAAAATGATCAAGCTAAATTGAAAACCTTGAATTTGGAGCTCGCCAACCTCAAAGAGGAACGCAACGAAATCTTCGCCAAATGGGAAAGTGAAAAAACCGTAGTCGACAATATCCAAAAAACAAAAGAGGACATTGAAAACTATAAAGTTGAGGCAGAACGTGCCGAGCGAAACGGCGATTACGGAAAAGTGGCCGAATTGCGGTACGGTAAAATAAAAGAAGCCCAAGAACGATTGGAAAAACTCCAAGATGAATTGGCAGAGCAGCAAACAGCCGGCACATTGATCAAAGAAGAAGTAACCTATGAGGATATTGCCGAAGTAGTTGCCAAATGGACCGGTATTCCCGTGAACAAGATGATGCAGAGCGAAAGGGAAAAACTCTTGAAACTGGAAGATGTACTGCACAAACGAGTAGTGGGGCAAGATGAGGCAATAATCGCCGTATCCGATGCTATCCGCAGAAGCAGGGCCGGATTACAAGATGCCAAAAAGCCCATCGGTTCGTTTCTGTTCTTGGGTACAACAGGTGTAGGTAAGACCGAGTTGGCCAAAACTTTGGCCGCTTATCTGTTCGATGATGAAAATGCCATTACACGGATAGATATGAGCGAGTACCAAGAGCGTCACTCCGTGAGCCGATTGGTAGGTGCGCCTCCAGGATATGTGGGGTATGATGAAGGAGGTCAGTTAACGGAAGCCGTAAGACGTAAACCCTATTCCGTAATCTTGTTGGATGAGATTGAAAAAGCACATCCCGATACCTTCAACATCTTATTGCAAGTACTGGATGAAGGCAGGCTGACCGACAACAAAGGTCGCGTAGCGGACTTCAAAAACTCCATCATCATCATGACCAGTAATATGGGAAGCCACATCATCCAAGAGAAATTTGAGGATGCCGTAGATGTGGAAAGTGCTTCTGAGGCAGCACGGGTGGAAGTACTGGGATTGCTTCGCAAGACCATCAGGCCCGAGTTCCTGAACCGTATTGATGACATCATCATGTTTGCGCCATTGAGCAAATCGGACATCAAGGACATTGTGGGATTGCAATTGGAGAACTTGAAGAAAATGTTGGCCAAGCAAAACATTGCCCTCGATGCAACCGAGGAAGCTGTCTCCTACTTAGCAGCAAAAGGTTTCGATCCCCAGTATGGAGCGCGACCCGTAAAACGATTGATTCAAAAAGAGGTCTTGAACAACCTTTCCAAAGAATTGTTGTCAGGAAAAATAACCTCCGACAGTATAGTGCTCTTGGATTCCTTTGATGATCAATTGGTGTTCAGAAATCAAGATGAATTGGTAGAGTAATTCTCCAAATAAATTTCAGTCAGGAAATCCCCTCCCCTAACTTTTTGGGAGGGGATTTTTATTTATATCATATTTGTTAATCAAAATTTTAGAAATCCGCAACTTTCGTATGCCATTACATTTAAATCCTTATTTTAGCTCAAAACCATATCCTAAATATGCCACTAATCATTGCCGTTCTAGGTATTTTACTGCTATTCTTGCTTATCGCGAAATTTAAACTCAATGCTTTTCTGTCCTTTATCATCGTATGCCTGTTCGTAGGCATCTTTCAAGGGATGGAATTGGGTAATTTAGTGCAATCCATACAACGGGGGATTGGCAATACACTGGGTTTTCTGGTCCTTATACTTGGACTTGGTGCCATGTTGGGAAAATTGGTGGCCGATAGCGGTGCCGCCCAACAAATCACAACGCAATTGGTCGCAAAATTTGGAGTGAAACACGTACAATGGGCCATGGTAATAACAGGATTTATCGTAGGTATCCCAATGTTCTATTCCGTGGGCTTTGTTATTTTGATTCCTTTAGTGTTCACCGTCGCTTTTTCAACAGGATTGCCCCTGCTTTATGTAGGATTGCCAATGCTTACCTCTTTATCGGTAACGCACGGGTACCTTCCGCCCCATCCCGCGCCAACGGCCATAGCGGCCATGTTCAATGCAGACATTGGAAAAACATTGATGTACGGTCTTATTGTTGCTGTGCCTGCCATTATTGTTGCAGGACCATTGTTTGCCCGAACCATAAAAAAGATTGAGGCCAAGCCCTTAAAAGAATTTTACAATGCCGAACCCATACCCGAAGAAGAACTGCCATCGACCGCAGTAAGTATTTTAACTGCCCTTTCCCCTATCATCTTCATTGGAGTAGGCATTATTGCAGAACAATTCTTGGATGAAGGCCTACTCAGAAACATACTGACCTTTATCGGCAATCCTGTGATTGCTTTGCTCATTTCGGTACTCATCGCCATTTACTCCTTGGGATTGGCCAAGGGAAAGGAAATGAGCACGATTATGGATTCCTTGTCCGCTTCCGTTTCCAGTATTACCATGATACTTTTGATCATTGCCGGGGCAGGAGCATTAAAGGAAGTTCTGATAGATAGTCAAGTAAGCGACTATATCGCCGACAGCTTAAAAGGTTCCAGTGTTTCGCCTTTGGTGTTGGCCTGGCTCATTGCCACTGCCATACGCGTTAGTGTGGGGTCGGCAACCGTGGCCGGACTTACCGCAGCCGGGATTGTACTCCCGCTGGCCTCTGGCACAGGAACAAGTCCAGAGTTAATGGTTTTGGCCATTGGCTCGGGAAGCCTAATGCTTTCCCACGTCAACGATACCGGATTTTGGATGTTCAAGGAATATTTCAACCTTTCGGTCAAGGAAACCCTTTCCACTTGGACTGTTATGGAGACCTTGGTAGGCGTCATGGGACTCCTGGGCGTTTTGGCAATCAATAGTATAACCTAACAATATAAATTATGGAATCACCATCGCAACGCATTGAGGCATTAAACCTCCAATTACCCCCTGCTCCTACACCTGCTGGTGTGTATCGACCCGTTTTAGTGATTGACAATTTTTTGTACGTATCGGGTCAAGGCCCCGTTAATTCAGATGGCTCCCTAATCACGGGGCGGGCTGGAGACAACCTCGATGAGGACCAAGCCAAACTCGCCGCACGGCAGGTAGGATTGACCATGCTGTCCACCATTACGACACATTTTGGGAGCTTGGACAAAATCAAAAGAATGGTAAAAGTATTGGGGATGGTAAATTGCACCCCTGACTTTGGCAAACAACCCTATGTAATCAATGGTTTTAGTGAATTGATGGTCGATATCTTCGGAGAAGAGAACGGTATCGGAGTGAGAAGCGCGGTCGGTATGATGCTCCCCAACAATATTGCGGTGGAAATCGAAGCTGTATTTGAACTTCACCAATAACACCTGACATGTTTATATTTGATGCCCATCTTGACCTTGCCATGAACGCCCTGGAGTGGAACAGGGACCTTAGACTTTCAGTCTCCGAGATAAGAAAACGTGAGCAAGGCATGACCGACAAGCCTGACCGTGGCAAGAACACTGTTTCCCTCCCAGCCATGCGAGAAGGCAACATCGGGTTGTGTATGGGCACTCAAATTGCACGCTTTGTGGAAAAAGGTAGTCCACTACCCGGTTGGCATTCACAACATCAAGCGTGGGCGCAGACACAAGGGCAACTTGCCTGGTACAAGACCATGGAAGCCGCAGGCGAAATGGTTCAAATAAAGGACATTGCAGGTCTGGAAAACCACCTCGAACTTTGGAAGAGTGATGAGCCAAAAAAACCGATTGGATATATTTTAAGCTTGGAAGGAGCCGATTCCATTGTGGATATGAGCTATTTGGAAAAATCCTACGAATCGGGGCTCAGGGCCATCGGTCCCGCCCATTATGGTCCTGGCATATACGCCCATGGTACGGATTCGGTGGGAGGTATAGGTCAAAAAGGAAAGGATTTGCTCAAAAAAGTGGAAGAGCTCAATATCATCTTGGATGCCACCCATCTTTGCGACAAGAGCTTTTGGGAGACCATGAAAGTGTACCACGGCCCAGTTTGGGCCAGTCATAACAATTGTAGAAAATTAGTGGACCACAATCGACAGTTTTCCGATGAGCAGATTACGGAGCTTATCAACAGGGATGCTGTCATCGGTGTTGCATTGGATGCATGGATGATGGTTCCCAACTGGGTTCGTGGTATATCCACCCCAAAAGACATGAACGTCACCTTGGAAATTGCAATTGATAATATTGATCATATATGTCAATTGGCTGGGAACACCGATCATGTTGGCATTGGAACCGATTTGGACGGTGCCTTCGGAAAAGAACAGACCCCATGGGACTTGGACACTATCGCTGATCTTCAAAAAATTCCAAATATGTTGACCAAAAGAGGTTACACCAGATCGGATATTGAAAAAATCATGAATCAAAATTTCATCAATTTTTTAAGAAAAGTCTGGACCTAAACATTGAATTCAATCCGACCCTCAATCAACAAACTGGAAAAACACCTTTCCAGACCCTAAAATTTCACTCCAAAAAGCAAGGAACTTGTTAAAATAGGGGCTTTTGCCTATTTTAATACCAAACAGTATGTGTTTTTTTATATATTAGATTCGACCAACAGCAACCTAAGAATGACCAAGAAGGCAGAAAGAACCACCGCTTATATCATTGAGACCGTAGCACCCATCTTTAATCGCCACGGTTATATTGGTACCAGTATGAGCGACCTTACAGAGGCCACTGGGCTTACCAAAGGTGCTATTTATGGCAATTTTGAAAATAAAGAAGCCCTGGCACTATCTGCTTTTGAACACAATAGAAATTTATTGCTACAAGCCATTGATAACAAATTGGATATGGAGATTGAAGCTTTGGATAAGCTATTTTCACTGCTGAGCTTCTATAAGCAATATGATGTCTTCACACTACCATTGGGCGGGTGCCCATTATTGAACGTTGGCGTGGATGCACAAAGCAATAACAAGCTACTGGCTGCAGCGGTAAAAGAAACCATCAAGGAGATTGAAGGAAAAATTGCGCTTATCTTGGAAAATGGTGCCAAACAAAACGAAATAAAACTTCCTGTTCCGCCACTACAATTTGCCAAACAATTGTTCACCATGATTCAAGGCGCCGTAGCCATGAGTACTATGACGCAGGATAGAAAGTATTTGGTCAATACAGTTACGTATTTGGAGTATCTTGTAAAGCAGGAGCTTAAAAAGTAAGGTATACTATCCCTCTTATAAAATTTAAACCATTTGTCATTCCGACAGAGTGAAGCGACGAGGAATCTGGCATTATTGAATTTGAGAAGAGATTTCTCACTAAGTTCGAAATGACATTATACCCTAAGAATCAATTCCCCTTTACCCTAAATATCCACGTCTTGTCGTCGTACTTACCAAAAAACTTACTGTCTCTAGCTTTTCTTGCCTCCTCCATGGTATTGTATCGCTCCAAATACACATAGTTGTATTTATTGAAACTCCTGTAAAACGATTTTGGGTCCAGACCTTTTTCCCTTAGTGTCTTCATAAAGTTTTCGAAGTACTTTTTGGTCCCGTAAACGTTGGCAATCAAATAGAAACCTGGTTCTAGACCATCTTCGCTTTCAACCTCCTCGTACCTTTCATTGGGCCTTACCTCGACTTTCTGATTTTGCAGACGTTCAATACTATCTTTTTTGCGCTGAAGCTCCAATTGTTCCTTAATACGTTGTACTTCTGCCAAAGAATCCCTTTCGAGCTCCAACTGCCTTCTTCTCTCCAACTCTCGTTGCTCCTGCTCACGACGTTGTTGTTCAATCTCTTCCTCCCTTCGATTCGGTTCCTCCTCTATCTCGGGTTCGGGCAAGATTTCTTCAGGTTCTTCGGGAGGCACTTCTTTTGACTTTGCTTTTCCAAAGTGATAGGAGGCAACAATTTCGATAGTGGAATCTTCTTCGCTCAACGAGCTATCTGTTCCGAATTCCATTAGTCCACCTATGGAAAAGGCATTGGACACAGTAACACCCAATCCCCCGGAAACACCATAAAAACTATTATATCCGCCTTGTACCCAAAATTTTGAAGTGGAAAACAAACCATTCAAACCAAATTGCGTGTCACCATTGGGCACCGATTTGACATAAAGCACAGGGCGAACGTAGCTATCTCCCAAACCTTCGGATAACACCAAAGGGAAATCATTGCTGAGGGTTACGGTAACACTTTGAAAGCTTTCCATACTGTCCCCATTTCCTGAAACATTGAAACCGATGGCATTTTCCAAAGCCAAGCCCACACTAAACTTATTGACCAATAAACGTAATCCCGGTGTAAATTGCACTTTGAAGCCTTCCAAATCCTCCAGTGCAACAGGGTCAAGTTCATCCCCTTGCACATATTGCTCGTCCGCGACCGTTTGTTGAAAAGCAAAAGTGTTCAACCCTGCCATTAAACTTACTCCATCATCCAATTCAAATGTTTGTGCAAAGGTCAGGTTGACCCCTGTATAAAGAAATATTCCCGTATTGTGCTGTAAAAACCCAGCAGAAGCTACAGAAGAAGTATTTAATTGATGCGTATAATTGGCAAAAATGGAAGTTGGGTCACCATCAATGCTCTGCCATTGCCAACGGGTCCAGACCGAAAACGAATTAGGATTGTTCCAATCCAAAGCGTAGGTGGGATTGAACAAACTAGCATTGAATTGCGTCAGCGAATGTTGCCTAAAATCAGATGGTAAAACAGCTTCTTGACCCCAACTTGTGGCGTAAATTACCAATGCAAACAAAGAAACCAAAAACTT
Organism: Flagellimonas yonaguniensis; assembly: GCF_029193885.1. Taxonomy (GTDB): domain Bacteria; phylum Bacteroidota; class Bacteroidia; order Flavobacteriales; family Flavobacteriaceae; genus Flagellimonas; species Flagellimonas yonaguniensis. The sequence continues at coordinate 66,618 of NZ_JARFVB010000004.1, forward strand.
GGGCATACGAGAAAATGAAAATTAAACGTTACTTTTAAAACTGAATAACAAAAATATACGGGAACTTTGAATAGAACTATGCGAACCATCAAACCCTTAATTGCCCTGGCAATTATACTCGTTGGAAGTATCGGCTGCAAAAAAGATACGAAAATTGCGGAAGACCCAGTTATTTCCACCTTCTATTTTATACGGCATGCCGAAAAAGATAGAACCAATCCAGAGAACCTTGACCCAGAGCTTAATCAAGATGGATTGGACAGAGCCATTCGCTGGGCCGAGGTTTTTGATGCCATTCCATTGGACCTTGTTTATTCCACCAATTACGAGCGCACCTCCATGACCGCCGCTCCAACATCGGTAAAAAAAGATATCGATATCAAATATTACGACCCCTCTTCACTTGATATGGAGGAGTTCAAATTGGTAAACGAAGGTAAAAATGTTTTGGTCGTTGGCCATAGCAACACCACCCCCATGCTTGTAAACAAAATGATAGGCATGGAAAAATACCCCCAAATGGACGATTCGGACAACAGCAGTCTTTTTATTGTTCGAATTATTGATGGTATCCCCACCCATATCCGCTTAAAAATGGACTAGGTTTATTCTACCACAATATTTTTGAGTTCAATTTTGCTTAGGAGTTCAAGTTCGCCTTTGTTATACAATTGTCCAATTTCCAGAATATCCGTACCGTCGTTTTTTGGCTTATAGTTCTCATAATCCACAAATCGGATACCATTGACATAGCGTTCATTGTACGCTTTCCTGAATCGCTGCCCCCCTCCGTTCACATGAAAGTCATACGCTAAGTAGTTGGGCTTGAATGACTCTATATCAAACCAATACAAATAAGTATCCTCAAAATCATCACCTCCGCCTGCTTGGTCAAACGTTACCTTTACTTTATAATATTCTTTATTATCGATGGTTTCCTTGCCCAAAAGTTCCTTGTTGACAGCACCGTCGTTCAAACCATAAGGCAAACGCACAAAATAATGTACAGAGTTGATGGAGTTCGCATACTTTACCGCCATGGTATCGTGGACCATTACCAAGGAATCGTTCATATATCGTTCAAATTCATCATTCCGCTTCACATCGGTAATGGTAATGGAGTCCAAATCGGAAATTCGTTTAAAAACACGTTGTCCATCCACATTTTCAGAAACATAGCTCTTGTCCCGAAAATCAAAAGTCACTTTATAATCGTCAAATAGTTTTCCACCACTATCCGCGATGGAATTATCAACGATTTCTTGTACAGTCAGTTCTTTTTTGGGCTCCTGCTTACATCCAATGGCAAAAACAAGTATCAGGGGAATTATAATTCTTTTCATAAGGTTGTTTGGGTACTTATTCGTAAAATCCACCATAACATTACAATTTTCTTGGCAAAGAGTTCCTATTTTTGTCCCAATGCAGCAAAGTATCAACATAAAAAATAAAAGAGCCCGATTTGATTACGAAATTTTGGACACCTACACCGCAGGTATTGTTCTGGGGGGTACCGAAATAAAATCGCTTCGCGCCGGCAAGGCTTCCATTTCCCAAAGCTTTTGTGAATTTAATGACAAGGGCGAACTGTTTGTCGTCAATATGCAGATTGATGAATACAGTCACGCAAGTCATTTTAACCACGCACCCAAGGCCGTACGCAAATTGTTGCTCAATAAACGGGAATTAAAAAAACTTCAAAAAGAGGTGGCCACCACTGGTCTTACCATTGTTCCCCTGAAAGTTTTTATAAATGATAGAGGGCTCGCCAAAATGAACATCGGCCTGGCAAAGGGTAAAAAACTGTACGATAAACGGGAAACCATCAAGGACAGGGACAATAAACGCAACCTATCCCGAATCAAAAAGAGCTTCAACAACTAGTTTTTATCTTCCAGTAAAGGAACAAACCGGAACGAACCAAACTCTTTTTTCTCAAACTCTTTTTCGGATTTACGAACAAATAAGGTCATAACTTGTTCATCCACACCAACAGGGATGACCAACCTACCCCCTACTTTCAACTGGGACAAGAGTGGTCTTGGCACTTCAGGTGCACCGGCGGTAACAATGATCCCATCAAAAGGTGCTTCTTCGGGCAATCCCTTATATCCATCCCCAAAAATCATTTTCTTGGGTCGATAATGCATCTTGTTGAAGAACAATCTGGTGGTCTTAAAAAGCTCCAATTGGCGTTCAATGGTGTATACTTTGGCCCGTAAATGCAACAAAACAGCAGTTTGATAACCACTACCCGTGCCAATTTCCAAAATTTTGGCATTGGGCTTCACTTCGAGCAATTCTGTTTGAAAAGCAACAGTATAGGGCTGTGAAATGGTTTGGTCCGCACCAATGGGAAATGCCTTGTCCTGGTACGCATGATCTTCAAAGCTGCTATCCAAAAACAGGTGTCTAGGAATTGTTTTTATGGCTTCGAGTACTTTTTTATCCGTAATCCCTTTGGCGGCAACAATCTCCGCCAAGTTCTTGCGCATTCCCCTATGTTTGAGCGTATCCTTCATGGTGTGTGGTCTGGTGGCACGAATTTAAAAAGTTCCCCAAAATATCCCCTTAGTTCCGTTCAAAAATTTATGGAAACTGACATCATATCCGTATTTTTGACGAAAACAGGTAATATGCTTAAAGTTGGTGTCCTCGGAGCAGGACATTTGGGAAAAATACACCTAAGGCTCTTAAATCAATCGGACAAATATGAACTGATTGGATTTTATGACCCAGATGAGATCAATGCCAAAAAAGTGGCCGCCGAATTTGGCTACACTCATTTCGACAACATCAATAATTTGATAGATGCCGTGGATGTTGTCGACATTGTAACCCCTACCTTATCCCATTTTGATTGCGCCAAAAAAGCCATTGAAAAAGGGAGACATATTTTTATTGAAAAACCCATTACCAACACACTTGAAGAAGCCGAGGAATTATTGGAGCTTTCCAAAAAACACAGCGTAAAAGGTCAAGTTGGGCATGTGGAACGCTTTAATCCTGCATTTTTAGCTGTAAAAGACAAAATCGAGAACCCTATGTTCATCGAAACCCATCGACTGGCGGAATTCAACCCACGCGGAACAGACGTCCCTGTGGTACTGGATTTAATGATTCATGACATTGATGCCATTTTGAGCGTGGTTCCTTCCGAAGTGGAAAAAATAAATGCCAGTGGTGTTTCCGTGATAAGTCAATCGCCAGATATCGCCAATGCGCGCATACAATTCAAGAACGGTTGTGTGGCCAACCTTACCTCTAGCCGAATCTCTTTGAAAAACATGCGAAAGTCACGTTTCTTTCAACGCGACGCCTATATTTCCGTGGATTTCTTGGAGAAAAAAGTGGAAGTGGTAAAAATGAAGGACGCTCCAGAAAACCCTGGGGATTTTGATATGATTCTTCAAAATGCGGAAGGCGATAAAAAACAGATCTATTTTGAAAACCCTGAAATAGATGTCAACAATGCCATTTTGGACGAATTGGAAACCTTTGCCGATGCCATCAACAATGACACTACCCCAATCGTAAGTTTGGAGCAAGGGACCAATGCACTAAAAGTCGCCCTTCAGATTATTGAGTCTTTTAAAAATTAATCGTCGTCATTCTCGACTTAGCTCGAACTGACAACAATTTTAAACAATATACTATGCAACAAATCGCAGTAATTGGCGCTGGAACCATGGGAAACGGAATAGCCCATGTTTTTGCACAAAACGGATATAAAGTCAATTTAGTGGATATTTCCCAAGCCTCTTTGGACAAAGGAATGGCTACGATTACCAAGAATTTGGACCGAATGATTTCCAAAGAAGTCATCGACGAAGCCAAAAAAGAGGCTACGCTCGGCAACATCACTACCTACACCAACCTCAAAGATGGTGTTTCGGACATGGACTTAGTGGTTGAAGCTGCCACAGAGAACTTGGATATCAAACTCAAGATTTTCAAGGACTTGGACGAAATCTGCAAAGCAGAAACCATTTTGGCCACCAACACCTCCTCTATTTCCATCACGCAAATTGGTGCTGCAACCAATCGTCCCGAAAAAGTGATCGGGATGCACTTTATGAACCCCGTGCCGATTATGAAGTTGGTAGAAATCATTCGTGGATATAGCACCTCTGATGAAGTCACGGAAACCATCATGGAGCTATCCAGAAAATTGGGCAAAATCCCAACAGAGGTAAACGATTATCCAGGATTTGTGGCCAATCGCATTTTGATGCCCATGATCAATGAATCCATTGAGACCTTGTATAATGGCGTGGCTGGCGTTGAAGAAATCGATACCGTGATGAAATTGGGAATGGCGCACCCTATGGGCCCTCTTCAATTGGCGGATTTTATTGGTTTGGATGTATGCCTTTCCATTTTGAATGTGATGTACGATGGATTCAAAAATCCAAAATACGCTCCCTGCCCCTTGCTCGTCAACATGGTAATGGCCGGTAAATTGGGAGTGAAATCGGGCGAAGGGTTTTACGATTATTCCGAATCCAGAAAAGCAGAAAACGTTTCCGCACAATTCAAATAAGATTCAAAGTACTTGGTTGTCATTCCGACAGAGCAAAGCGACGAGGAATCCCATAACCTTAAATCTATAATGAGATTTCTCACTACGTTCGAAATGACAAGGAACACTAAGTATTTAGAACTAAAATAGCGATAATAAAAAATTAGGAGGAAACCCCTCTTTTAACTAGATAACGAATTTCATGGCCATTGTAAAACCTTTTAAGGCCATCCGCCCCACAAAGGACAAAGCTTTTTTTGTTGCTTCCCGCTCCTACGAGGAATATTCCAAAGAGGAATTGAAAGCGGTATTGCAATACAATCCCTTCTCGTTTTTGCATATCATCAACCCGGGGTTCAAGTTCGAAAAGAACATCAAGGGAAAGGAACGATTTGGGTTAGTGCACAATCGATATTTGGAATTTTTGGAGGAGAACATCTTTCAAAAAGATGATGAGCCCAGTTTTTACCTCTATCAAATTGAAAAAGATGATTTTAAGAGCTTGGGATTCTTTTGCGCCTGCAGTGTGGATGATTACCGGAGCAATGTCATCAAAAAACACGAGGATACCATTCAGGATCGCGAGGAGCTTTTTGCCGATTACCTTCATACAGTAGGTTTTAACGCAGAACCGGTTTTAATGACCTATGAGGATAATGAGCTGGTCGACGAAATCTTTCAACGTAAAATTGAACGAAAGCCCGAATACGACTTCACAACAACGGACAGGGTAAACCATAAACTTTGGAAAATCTCATATCCCGAAGGGATTGAGAAACTGGAAAAAGCATTCGGTGACCTCGATGCACTCTACATTGCCGATGGACACCACCGAAGTGCTTCATCCAACCTGTTGGCAGACCTTAAAAAATCAGAGAATCCCAGTCACTCGGGAGAAGAAGCCTATAATTATTTTATGGCCTACTTGATTCCTGAATCACAAATTAAAATCTATGAATTCAATCGTATGGTCAAAGATCTGAACGGATTCTCGAAAAAGGAGTTCTTGATTCAATTGGATGAGCATTTCAGGATAGAGAAAAGAGAAGACGGACTTCGCAAACCATCCAAAAAACACGAATTCAGTATGTATTTGGAGGGAGAATTTTACACGCTGCATTTCAGGAAGACCAATCATGAGTTCACCGATGCCCTGAGCAAGCTGGACACCCAAATCCTGTACAAAACCATTTTAGAACCCATTTTGGGCATTACAGACCTAAGAAACGATAAACGGATTTGCTATGGTTATGGCAAAAACAACCTTATCCAAATGAAGGATATGGTGGATTCCGGGAGCTATGCGGTGGGTTTCAGTCTGGTTCCCACAACAGTTGAAGAAATCAAGGCAATTGCCGACGCAGGTTTGGTAATGCCCCCAAAAAGCACGTATATTGAGCCTAAGCTCCGTAGCGGGCTGGCTATTTATGAATTGTAAATTTTAACCCATAGTTCATTTTGATGATAGCATGAAAGTAAACCGTCAGTTCGAGTTTTTTCAGAAGGAAAAAGTACCTGCCTGCCGGCAGACAGGTCGAGAACAAGGTTTATTTCCTTAGAAAATTCTTTTCTCGATACATTTTTTTGAAATTTGCTTCAAAAAAACACTCGAAATGACATTTTTTTCATCAAAATGCAGTTCTAATACTTTTTGTAGTTTTTGCACTCCGTTCTTCAACGGAACAATAAAGCAGGAACCCATGATTTTAAAAGATTCCGCATCAAGTGTGGATTGACATCAATTAAATTATGTCCATAAAAGATAATCTCAATAGAATAAAATCCGACCTCCCCGAGGGAGTTACCTTGGTCGCTGTTTCCAAAACCAAGCCCAATGAAGATATTTTGGAGGCTTATGAAGCTGGACAACGGGTATTTGGGGAAAACAAAGTACAGGAAATGGTCCAAAAGTGGGAAGATTTGCCCAAGGACATCGAATGGCACATGATTGGTCATGTACAGCGAAATAAGGTTAAATATATGGCCGAGTTTGTTTCCTTGATTCACGGGGTGGACAGCCCTCGCTTGTTGAAGGAAATCAATAAACAGGCAAAAAAGTATGACCGTGTGATTCCCTGTTTGCTCCAAATCCATATTGCCGAAGAAGATACCAAGTTTGGATTGGACAAAACAGAACTGAACGAGCTTTTGGAGTCTGAGGCATTTAAAGCGATGGAAAACATTGAAATTGTTGGTTTGATGGGCATGGCGACTTTTACCGAAGATGAAAAACAAGTCCGTAGAGAGTTTGCCCAACTCAAATCCATGTTCGATGACCTTAAAACAAAATTGAACAACATTACCATCCTTTCCATGGGTATGAGTGGTGATTATGGTATTGCCATTGAGGAAGGTAGCACCATGGTACGGATTGGAAGCAGTATATTTGGAGCTAGAAACTATTCATAACCAGTAATTTTCCATGTACGCGATACTCGACATTGAAAGCACGGGAGGAAAATACAATGAGGAAGGCATTACCGAAATTGCCGTCCACAGGTTTGATGGACGCCAGGTAGTGGATAAATTCATCTGTTTGATAAATCCTGAACGGGAAATACAGCCCTTTGTGGCCAAACTCACAGGCATTAATAATAAAATGCTGCGTTCGGCACCCAAGTTTCACGAAGTGGCCAAACGTATTGTGGAAATTACGGATGGTGCTGTTTTAGTGGCGCACAATGCACAGTTTGACTATCGTATCCTCAGAACCGAGTTTAGGCGCCTGGGTTATGATTTTCAACGAAAGACACTTTGTACAGTGGACCTATCCAAACAACTCATCCCAGAAGCCGAATCGCACAGTTTAGGGAAATTGGCGCGTTCGCTGGGAATACCCATGAGCGATAGGCACCGTGCCAATGGCGACGCATTGGCCACCTTAAAGCTTTTTAAATTGTTGCTGGATAAGGACTCGGATAAGAAAATCATTACCGAGATTACCCGCGAGGAGACCCATGGGGAACTATCCCCCAATCAATTGGATATGGTTTTTAACCTACCATCGGAAACCGGTGTGTACTATATGCACGATAAAGATGGGGAAATCATCTTCTTGGGGAAAACCAAGAATATTAAAAAGCGGGTCAACCAACATTTTACCAATGTGGGGAAACTGGCACGCAAACTTCAAAAGGAAACCAAGAAAGTCACATACGAAACCACGGGAAGCGAGCTCATTGCCATTTTAAAGGCGTATGTGGAACAAAAAAATAACAAGCCGCGCTATAATCACGTATCCAAAAAGAAACTCTTTTCGCATACCATTGATTTCAATCAGAATGGAACCGAGCATATTATATTGGAGGTGGAAAAGAATCGGTCGTTGGAGCATAAAAAAATGGCCTTTAACGGAACGCAATCGGCAAAGAGTTTTTTAAATAAGGTTTCTTCTGAATTTGAGCTCTGCCCCTCTTCCTTGGGAACAGAAAATGAATGCCTGCACCAAGAAACCGAGTTAAGCGCATCCAACTGTAACGAAAGAGTGCTTTCCGCTTTTGAAAAGTACAGCATCCAAGAAAAGAATATCGCACTGACCGACCAAGGCAGGGAAACGGGGGAACGCAGTTTTATTTTGATTAAAAATGGTCGTCTTCAAGGGTTTGGCTTTGTGGAACTCAATCATCAGATCAATAATATTCATATCTTGGAATCGATTATGACCCCGATGCGCAGTGATGAAAACACCACTTTTATCGTGGAAACCTATTTAAGAAAAAACAACCGACTCAAAACCATACAGCTAACTACCTGATCATTGAAAGACAACAAACCACTTCCCGGCTGGAAAAACAAACTTCATGAAGTCATTTATGAAGCGGACACCCCATCGGGCAAGTTTTTTGACATTCTTCTTTTTATACTGATCATCATCAGCGTTATTTTGGTAATGCTGGAAAGTATTGATGATTTTGATGAGCACTACCACAAAACACTCCTTGCCCTAGAGTGGATCGTGACCATATTTTTTACCCTTGAGTACATTGCGCGCTTGATCAGCATCAAAAAGCCATTGAAATATGTTTTCAGCTTCTATGGCATTATTGATTTCTTGTCCACCATACCCCTTTACCTCTCTTATATTTTGGCAGGTTCCCAAGTTCTGTTGGCCGTAAGGGCTTTTCGCTTACTGCGGATTTTCAGGATATTGAAACTTGTTAAATTTATGGGCGAAGCCTCGCAACTACAATCGGCATTAAAAGCAAGTCGAACGAAAATCGCCGTATTTATCTACGTAGTTTTGATTTTATCCGTTATCATGGGTACCTTAATGTACATCGTGGAAGGGGATGATTCTGGCTTTACCAGTATTCCCAAAAGTATATACTGGACCATTGTGACACTTACTACTGTGGGCTATGGGGATATTGCCCCTCAATCCAATTTAGGTCAATTTTTGGCCACTGTGATCATGATTTTAGGTTATGGAATCATTGCGGTACCCACTGGTATTGTCACTGCGGAATTTGCCCGAAGCAGGAAGAACGATGACGAAGAAGATGATGAATTTATGGTGCACATAAATACCCAGGCCTGCCCCAGTTGCGGCATTGAGGGACACCGGGACGATGCCACCCATTGTTATAATTGTGGACACCCATTATGAGCAAAAAAATCTTACTTGCTGTGGTAGGTCCCACGGCCATTGGAAAAACCGCGCTCGGCATCCGATTGGCAAAACATTTTGATACCGATATACTTTCCGCCGATTCCCGGCAATTTTTCAAGGAAATGGAAATAGGTACTGCGGTTCCTTCCTATGAAGAACTGAATGAAGTACATCATCACTTTATACAACACAAAAGTATTTTTGAACCCTATTCGGTCGGTGATTTTGAAAAAGAAGCCATCAATTTGTTGGATGATGTATTCCAGAAAAAGGATATTGCCGTTATGGTGGGTGGCAGTGGACTGTACGTTGATGCGGTGGTATCTGGATTGGATGAGTTTCCAGAGGTTGACCCGAAGATACGGGAGCAACTCAATCAACAACTTGAAGAAGAAGGATTGGAAAGTCTTCAGAAAGAACTCAACCAACGAGATCCTGAATACTACAAAACCGTTGATCTGGACAATCCGCATCGGTTGATCCGTGCCCTAGAGGTGTGTTTGGCAACAGATAAACCCTACTCATCATTCCTGAACCGGCCCAAAGCGGAAAGAAGCTTTAAAGCCTTTTATATTGGCATTGAAGCCCCCAGAGAGATGATTTACGAGCGGATAAATACCCGAGTGGACCTTATGATGGATGCTGGGCTATTGGACGAAGCAAAAAAACTTTATCCCCACAAAGAACTGAATGCCCTGCAAACAGTTGGTTACAAAGAACTTTTTGAATATATTGAAGTGCAATGCACATTGGAGTTTGCTGTTTCGGAAATCAAAAAGAACACAAGACGATTTGCAAAACGGCAACTAACATGGCTGCGAAAGAATGAAGCCATTTTGTGGGTCCCTTACAATGCTGAACCAAAAAAGGTGCTCCAAATGGTCACAGACCGACTTAAAACCAACTTTTATGCCTAACGGTAAGAACGTGATAGTGGTCATGGGAGTCAGTGGTTCGGGTAAGACCGAAATTGGGAAACTGCTTTCTGAAAAACTATCCAGACCCTTTTTTGATGGTGATGATTTTCATCCCGAGGCCAACGTGAAAAAAATGAGTTCGGGCCGACCATTGAACGACGAAGACCGTAAGGAGTGGTTGATTGCCATAAACAAACTTGCCGTAGAACATAGACACAAAGGAGCCATAATCGCATGTTCGGCCTTAAAAAAGAACTACAGAAGCCTTTTGAGAGCTGGAATGGGCAATTGCATGGCCTTTGTTTATTTGGATGGGTCCTTTGAACTGATAAAGTCGCGTTTGGAAAAAAGAAAGGGGCATTTTATGCCCATGAACCTATTGCAATCCCAATTTGACACGCTTGAGCCACCCTCCAAGGCAATTATTGTTTCCATTGAAGAATCGCCCGCCAAGATTGTCAAAAAAGTATTGAAAGAACTTTAAGATAAAAAATTCCCTCAACTTTCGGCAGAAAAAAAGCCACCTAAAGGTGGCTTTTTTATTTTTCTATTCAATCTTACTGTTCGTTCTCCGCTTTAACCACAAGCCTAAAGCCTTCGCCATGAATGTTCAAAATTTCGACCAAGTCGTCTTTTTTGAGGTATTTTCTCAACTTGGCTATATATACATCCATACTTCTGGAAGTAAAGTAGTTGTCATCCCTCCATATTTTGGTCAATGCCAATTCCCTTGGCATCAGATCATTTTCATGAAGTGCCAACAAACGCAATAACTCGTTCTCTTTTGGAGAAAGTTTGATGGGTTCTTCCTCCTTATATTTCAAGAAACGAAGTTTTGAGTTCAAATGGAAATTTCCGATTTGGAACTCGAACTGTTTGCTGTCCGCCAAAGAGCTGGAGGCTTTTCTTTGTAGGATCGCTTTTAATTTCATCAACAGCACCTCGGAGTCGAAAGGCTTGTTCAGGTAATCATCGGCACCTGCTTTGTATCCTTTCAGCACATCCTCTTTCATGGTCTTAGCGGTCAAAAAGATAATCGGAACGTTCTCGTTTTTCTCACGGATTTCCTTAGCTAGGGTAAATCCATCCTTGTAAGGCATCATTACGTCCAAAATACAGACATCGTAATTGTCTTTCTTGAACTTTTCAAAACCTTCCATTCCGTTTTTGGCCAGAACAACATCAAAATCGTTCATGGTCAAATAATCTTTAAGTACGATTCCAAAATTGGGATCGTCTTCCACTAAAAGTATCTTCTTTTTCTCTGTTTCCATAGTTTCTTTTTAAATTAAAGGGAGTTTTATAAAGAAAGTGCTTCCTTTTCCTTTTTCACTTTCAGCATAAACCTCACCTTGATGATCGTCTATAATTCGCTTTACGTAGGCCAATCCTAAACCGTGGCCCTTAACGTTATGTATGTCGCCGGTATGTTCCCGGTAAAATTTTTCAAATACTTTTTTGAGCACTGCTTTACTCATCCCCGCTCCTTGATCTTGTACCTTGATAATGATACTGTTTTTTACCACTTCGGTGTACACATCGATTTTCGGGGTCTCTGGAGAATATTTTACCGCATTATCCAGAATGTTCACTATCACGTTGGTCATGTGCATATCATTGGCCAACACTTCGGACCGCTCAGCATCAAGGTGGGCCTTTGCATATCCTCCCCTATCCTGTACAATCAACTCGATATGGGCAATGGCATCGGTAATGATATCGTGTATATTCACCCTATCCTTGCTAATGTCCAATTGGTTTTTCTCGAGTTTGGATATCCTCAAGACATTCTCCACTTGGGCATGCATACGTTTATTCTCATCACGAATCATGCCTAGATAACGCAACACTTTTTCCTTATCCTCAATGGATTTTGGATTTCGAATCGCTTCTACGGCCAAGTTGATGGTGGCAATCGGCGTTTTGAACTCGTGCGTCATATTATTGATGAAATCCGATTTGATCTCGGAAATACGCTTCTGCTTGATCAATTGGTAAATAGCACTGGAATAGGCCAACAGAATCACCAAAGTAAAAATCAATGACAAAAGAGCCATCTTCATTACTGAACCAAATATGTAGCGTTTCATACTGGGAAAAGTCAGCAATAGCGAAAAGTTGGACATCCCTTCACTATCCTTGAAAATCGGTGCCTTGTACATTTTGGAGCCTGAGAACTTGAATTTTCTGGATCTTATCTTCGTTGGATAACCTTGACTGTACACTCCATACTCATAATCAATATCGATGTTCCTATTACTAAGTTCTTGACTGAGCAAAAGTTCCAGCTCTTGCTTGGAAACCCGTTTATGGATAGGCTGGATTTTAGCATATTCCATGAAAACGTCTTCATATTGAGCTTTCTCCATACTGCTCAGGTTTCCGATTTTCGTTATTTTCTCAATGGGGGTCAAATGCGAAATTCTACCATCCAAACCTGACTCTTCCTTGAAAATCTGTTTGGTTCTTCGACTGGTGAAATTTTTGAACGTAGTGGTATCATTACCAACCAATGTATTATCAAAGAACGCCGAGGTTATATTGTAATCTTCTTCTAAAATTCCATGGGAGTAAAAAAGGATTTCGTCGGAATTGAGATCCCTTTCCACAAACATGAAATTTTTGAACTGGGCACTTTTCGGCTTACCAATACTATCGATCATGGAAGCTACAAGGTCTGAGTAATCCTTCATCTCGCGCTTCTCCACCCTACTCGCTACCTTATCCAATATGTCCGTGATTGTTCTTGAGAATTGTTCTTCTTTGTCGTTTATGGATGTTCGTATCCAATAAACCTGCACGAATATTATCCCTATAAGGGATAAGCTCATAAGAACAACCAGAAGAACGAATAGCTTCTTGTTCATTGATGTAAAATTAAAAATTTAACATTTAGTACTTTTAGCGTTTAACCAAAACTTAACATAAATGTTAAAATTTGGGAGTCAACGCTAAAAGTTTGAGGTGTAGTTCTTTAACCTTTCTTTTGGTTTTATCCAGTTCAAGGTTTTCAAGCAAAAAATCGGTCAAATCAAGCTTTTGCCCATCATCCAATTGGTTTTGCATTCGATCGACAACCGCTTGTTTTTCAAGCCCATCCCTGTCCACAACCCTTTGGATCCGTGTTTTGACAGGAGCCGTTACCAATATAGTATAATCATATTTACCTTGGGCATTATTTTCAAAAATCAAGGCGGTTTCCTGTATTACATAGGGGGATTCTTGAGCTTCAGCCCATTGCATAAAATGCTTTCCAACTGCAGGGTGGACGATTCCATTGAGCTTTTCCAGTAGTTCCGTGTCCCTAAAAACTTTTTCTGCTATAAAAGACCTGTTCAAGCCATCTGCTGTATAAGCTTCCTTGCCCAGTAGATCTGTAATGGCCTCTTTGACCTCCTGAGAAGTTGACATCAATATTTTGGCCTCTTTATCAGAATCATATACAGGAATACCAAGTTCCCGGAACATATTGGCCACGGTACTTTTCCCGCTACCTATCCCCCCTGTTAGTCCAACTATCATCATTGTCGCTCCAATACAAAGTTTACTGTATTCTCTTCTAATTTAATATCGTAGACCTTTTGTGGGCTCTCGGTAATTTCCAAAAACAACTTACTGCTTACCGAACCATCCAGCTGACCATAATCGGCCACAATTTCAAAATCGGAAGCCGATATCTCCTTCAATCTTTCAATGGTCGCCTTGCATAAAATGGTTACCGAATTAGGGAACGTTCTTATTTGGTATCCTTCAGGAGCATTCACAACTTGAATCGGTACATCAAATACCTTTTCGGAGAATTTGGAAACCTTACCCGAAATCATGGCACGCCCCACCGAAAAAATACTGTTATCCAAGCCCTTCGGAAAGACCAAGCTCACTTCGGAAGAGAAATCCTCATTCACATCGGTCAATTGAATTGGAGCTGTTTTGATGGATTGGATAGTGTCGATTTCATTTTTTGGTCCTTTTACCTCCACGGAATCTGGCGAAATCTTGATTTTTCCATCCAATATATAGTTTTGCTGCAGTTGCAGGTTCAGCCTAGCCTGTACGGGTATTTTCTTGGAGTCCACCTGATACAGATCCACATCCAGTACATTCCTGTCCAAATACAACAAAGATATATTTTGGGACAATTGTTGATCCATTTGTCGCCTCAGCACCTCTTCGCTGAGCACGTATTGCCCATTCCTGTAGTCGACTTGGGATACATCGATATCGATTTGACTCCTAAAAATCTTATAATACAAAAATTGAAAGCCGCTGGTCCTCAACTTAGCTTCAATCTGATTGTTGGAATTCTTGCCCAACAACAACGAATCGGGAAGATTTCTGTAATTAAGCGTAAAATAAGCTCTTGACTCATAGGTTTCGGATAGATTACTAATGAACCAAGCCAAAAATGAGCATATCAGGAACAGCGAAAACACTTTCGCTTTCTTTTGATTGAGGCCTTGCAATACCTTTTTGAACACTTTTACTTCTTCTTGAAAAATAGTTTAGGAAACAGTTCTTCCGGCTTCTTATTACTAAAGTTAAGCAACATTGTGGACTTGAAAAAACCAATTCCGTATCCTGTGAATTGAATCAAGGCGGCAAAAATGGACAAAATCCCCACAATTAGGCTCTTACTCTTGATGAATGCATCCAAAAACAGGATTGAAAAATAGAAACCATATAGTAGTAATGGCAACCAAAGTCCGAAAATTGAAAGAATGATCGCAACGTCCAATCCCAAAATGAACAAAGTGGGAAACCAATAGGTTGGTTTTGCCGTTCCTGGGTGCCATTTGTTTAAAATGGGGCGTACCATCCCAAATTTGTTGACCTGAATATAGAATTTGTTCCAATCAATACGCCTCTTGTGGTAGACGTATGCGTCTGGGAATAATCTTGTATCAAACCCAGCTTTCCAAATACGAAAGGTCAGGTCTGGATCTTCCCCTGGGTGTATTCTCCCAAACCCTCCTGCCTTTTCAAAAGCTGTTTTGGAAATACCCATGTTAAAACTACGGGGCTGAAATTTACCTACGGCCTTTTTACCTCCACGGATACCACCAGTGGTCAAAAAAGAGGTCATCACATAGTTGATGGCCTTCTGAATTATAGTAAAGGAAGCATCGGCGGCATCGGGTCCGCCAAAGCAATGGACAAACTCCTTTTTAAGTTCCTTGTCCACTTCGGACAAATACTGTTTGGGAAGGATACAATCGGAATCCAAAATGATAAAATAATCCCCTTTGGCCTTTTGCATTCCGAAATTTCTGGAATCGCCAGGACCCGAGTTTTCCTTGAAATAGTAGGAAACGTTCAGTTTATCCCGAAATCCATCCACAATGTCCTCAGAACGCTCTGTGGAACCATCTTCCACGATCACCACTTCAAAATCTTCTTGGAAATCTTGTTGCCCAAGACTTTCCAACAGCTCTCGAACTTCTTCGGGCCTATTGAACACCGGAACTACTGTGGAGAAAAATGTATTCATTTGAAACAGAAAAGCCACCCCTAAAAGGATGGCTTCCCATATATTTTTTACGGTTTATTCCGAAAATTCATCAATTACCTCCTGACTTACACCTGTGTTGGAAAACCCTCCATCGTGGAACAAGTTCTGCATGGTCACCTTTTTGGTCAAATCGGAGAAAAGTGACACGGTATAGTTGGCGCAATCATCCGCCGTGGCATTGCCCAATGGAGACATTTTTTCCGCGTAATTGATGAATCCATCAAATCCTTTCACGCCTTGACCCGCTGTTGTAGGGGTCGGAGATTGGGAAATGGTGTTCACTCTTACCTTATGTTCCTTTCCGAAGAAATAACCAAAGCTCCTTGCAACAGACTCCAAATAGGCCTTGTTGTCCGCCATATCGTTATAGTCAGGGAACGTTCTCTGTGCAGCCATATAAGTTAGGGCTACGATACTTCCCCATTCATTCATCGCCTCCGCTTTATAAAGCGATTGCATTACTTTGTGAAAAGATAGTGCGGATACATCCCATCCCTTCTCGGTAAAACTGTAGTTCTCGTCCGTGTATTGTCTTCCTTTTCTAACGTTTACGGACATTCCTATGGAATGAAGCACAAAATCCAGTTTTCCACCCAAAATCTCCATGGACTTCTCCACCAAGGTTTTCAGGTCCTCTTCGTTAGTGGCATCTGCAGGAATAATTTCTGAGTTGGTTTTTTTCGCCAATTCGTTTATTTGTCCCATTCGCATGGCAATGGGTGCGTTGGTCAAAACGAACTCGCCTCCTTCTTCATGAACGCGTTCTGCGGTTTTCCAAGCAATGGAATTAGGGTCCAATGCACCAAAAATGATTCCTTTTTTACCTTTTAAAAGATTGTATGCCATAATTTTTTGCAATTGTTAATTGTGTGACAAAGATATTTAAACTATTTGAATGTTAACCCTACCCAAATACATAGATTCTCGTCATGCTGAACTTGTTTCAACATCTGATTCATCCAATAGCCCCATTTAATGAGACCCTGAAATAAATCCAGGGTAACGTTCCTTGATCTAATGGCGAAATTAACAGGAGTTCACAGGCCTATTGCAACAGCTCCTTGGCATGGGCCAAAGCGGATTCGGACAACGACTTACCTCCCAACATTTCAGCCAACTCCCGTACCCGCTCATCCGCGCTCAATTGTTTAATCTGTGTGCTTGTTCCGGCTGCTCCTTCTTCTTTATATACCTTGAATTGATAACGTCCTTTTGAAGCGACCTGCGGTAAGTGCGTAATGGAAAAAACTTGCATAGTATCGCTCATTTGCTGCATGATTTCCCCCATTCGGTTGGATATTTCTCCAGAAACCCCTGTGTCGATCTCATCGAACATCATGGTGGGCAGGTTCTCATACTCGGCCAAAATGGATTTTATGGTCAACATAATACGGGACAGTTCACCACCAGATGCTACTTTTTTCAATTCGCCATAACTGGACCCCTTGTTTGCTGAAAACAAGAACACCAAGTCATCTTTTCCATTGGTTTTGAATGATTTGGATGGGTTTACTTCAATTTTAAAAGTAGCGGATGGCATACCCAAAGATGATAAGTTCACTTGCAGTCTCTCGTCTAATTTGGGGATGACATTCTTTCTGCCCTCACTTATTTTTTCGGCCCAAGCATCCACTTTTTTGGTAATGGCATTGACCTCTTCTTGTTTTTCCTTGATTTTGGACTCAATGTTGGCTACGGTATCCACTTTTTGTGACAAATCTTCGCGAATATCAATCAATTCCGTTACTGAATCGGTTTGATGTTTTTTCTGAAGGTCGTATAGTTGTTGTAATTGACTATTGACCACTTCCAAACGTTCTGGATTGGCCTCAACACCTTCCTGCAACTGCTCCAATTCGGAGGCGATGTCGTCGGTTTCAATCAAAACCGATTGAATCCTTTCGTACAAAGACTTGTATTCAGAGCCAAAGTCCATTAATCCTTGCAAAGCCCGCTTTAAGTCGGTCAGTCGACCCACAATGCCCAATTGCTCATCGTTCAATAACTGATGCCCTGCAGACAATTGTTCCATTATCTGCTCCACATTGCTCAACTGCTCATATTCTTCTTCCAGCTCCTCCTGCATACCTTCTTTGAGCTTGGCCTCTTCCAGTTCCTTCAACAAAAAACTATTGTAATCGTGCTCCTTATCTGCATCAGCCTGAAAATTTTCCAATTTTTGAAGTTCTTTGGAGACTGTTCTCAGCTTTTCAAGTTCCAGCGAGTATCCCGAAAGGTTTTCAGCATTGTCAGCCAATGCATCGAGCACTTTCATCTGAAAATCATTGTCGGTAAGCTGCATGGTCTGGTGTTGCGAGTGCACATCCACCAATTGATCTCCCAATGCCCGCATCACATCCAAAGTGACCGGAGAGTCGTTCACAAACGCCCTAGATTTCCCACTGGGCAATATTTCCCTCCGTAGAATCGTGGTTTTCTCGTAATCCAGGTCGTTTTCCTCAAAAAAAGGCTGGAGTTCGTATTTGTAAACATCGAACTCTGCCTCAATCACACACTTTTGCTCTTTGTTTTTAAGAGACGATAGATCGGCTCGCTTTCCCAGAACCATGGAGAGCCCCCCCAACAGTATGGATTTTCCGGCACCAGTCTCACCAGTTATGGTAGTGAAACCGTTGGAAAAAGACACACTTACATCGTCAATGAGTGCATAATTTTGGATGGATAGATTTACTAGCAATATTGAAGAATTTACCCGTAAAGATAAATTTCTTTATAGAACTGCACTAACCCATTGTGCATTTTGAAAAAATTCGTCATTTCGAGTGGATTTCACGATAGCATAAGTGAAATTTGTATCGAGAAAAAGAATTTTTGTCCAAAAAAGTTCTCGACCTGCCTGCTGGCAGGCAGGTACGATTTTTTGTTCCTTAAAATCACTCGAACTGACACCTAGAGCTGCACTAGTAATTTATTTCATTCCATGTGCTGGAATAAAATGGAGCCACTTTGTTAAGGGTTTCTTTAAGTTTTACGATGTCCACCTTAGGGCCATCGGAGAAGATATTCTGAATTTCCTCGGACTTGGCATCAAAAAAGGTCTGAATCAAGAAGGCATTGGGCCTGCGGCTAATGAGTGTTTCAAACAAACGAAGGCTTCCCGTGATGATTTGTTTACCTGTACTGTTATTGTCCGCCAGTATATCGAGTCCTTTTCTGTGATAATTGTACATGGCAATCCGATATTCCCGGAAAGAGTTGCTCAATAAGTTATCCACCAATTCAAAACGGCTACGATCCCCTGTTTCCTGACTCCAACCGCTGTAACTGGAACTTTGCGCCTGGGTCACGATATTTTGTGCCTGTCTGTAGAAATCGTTACCTCCTTCTAAAGAAAAAGTGTCGGCATCCAACCCTAAGATCATATAGACGTAGTATGAGATAACGCCAACCAAATTGGAATCGAAGTTGTTCGGATTGAACACTAAAGGCTGAAATTCTTGATATTGAAAATTAAATGAGTTGTCCTTATAGTTGAACACTGGACTTTCGTAGGTCGTATTAAAAACGGGCCGTGTGGACTGAATTTGGATATTGGCCTCGAAACGGTCCGATTCATATTGAGTTACCGTAATGAACATCCGTGCATTGACACGCTCATTTTCACGGTATGTCCTGTTCGTCCATTTGGTCTTGTTCACAAAATCGTTGAGCGAACGCTCCAAAGTCCTGAAAATCTGCTGATTGGTCTGCCCTACTTGGTCCGAGTTTACAGTAACCTGGCAATTCAATTCCTGGGCATAAGTCCCAAGGACAGCAAACAAAAGAAAAACGGCAAAAAATGTGTTACGCATGGATTCTGGAGATGATTTCTTCCCAAATATCGGAAGCCACTTCGGACTTCGTCTTCAAATCAAACGTTTTTATCCCCGAATTCTTATCTATGAAAGTAATTTTATTTGTGCTTCCGCCAAACCCTGCACCATCATCTTTGAGCGAGTTGAGCACAATACCATCCAAATGCTTTCTTTTGAGCTTGCCTTTGGCATTTTCCAGTTCATTTTGGGTTTCCAAAGCAAATCCGACCAAGAATTGATTCTTTTTGGCTTCTCCAAGTGACATCAAAATGTCCGGGGTCCGTTCCAACTCAATTTTCATGTCGCCTTCCTGCTTCTTTACTTTTTCCGAAGCTACGGTTTTAGGTCGATAATCCGCCACGGCAGCTGCACATATTGCGATATCGGTATCTGCATAATGTTCGTGGCAGGCACTATACATGTCCTGCGCAGAGGTCACACGAATCAGTTGAATATTATGATGTTCGATGTTCAAATGGGTCGGACCTGATACCAAAATCACGTTTGCGCCTAGATTAGCCGCCTTTTTGGCCAATTCAAATCCCATCGTACCCGTGGAACGGTTTCCCAGAAAGCGAACGGGATCAATTGCTTCTTGGGTAGGTCCAGCAGTAATAAGCACTTTTTTTCCTGATAACGGTAGGCCTTTGGCCAAATCTTCCTGCATAAAGGCCACAATATTCTCGGGCTCTGCCATACGTCCTTCTCCGTGCAATCCGCTGGCCAACTCTCCTGATTCCGCTGGAATCATGGTATTGCCAAAAGATTGTAGTTTATCCAAAGAGTTTTTTGTGGATGGGTGCTTGTACATATCCAAATCCATGGCCGGGGCAAAATAGACTGGGCATTTTGCCGACAAATAGGTGGCCAAAAGTAGATTGTCGCATGTTCCATTGGTCATTTTGGACAAGGTATTGGCCGTTGCCGGGGCAATGACCATAACATCGGCCCAAAGTCCAAGCTCAACGTGGTTGTTCCATGAAAGGCTTCCATCCTCCTCATTGATAAAATCCATCAAAACTGGATTTTTGGAAAGCGTGGAAAGTGTAAGTGGGGAAACAAAAGAGCTGGCGCTCTGGGTCATAACAACTTTGACCTGGGCGCCAGCTTTAATCAGTAAACGGACAAGAAAAGTGGTCTTGTACGCGGCAATTCCCCCGGAAATTCCCAAAAGGATATTTTTACCGCCAAGCATTTCTTAAGCGTCTTTCTCTGTATTCCTGTAGTAGATTTTATCTTCCAACCACTCTTGTACTGCCAAAGCGTGTGGTTTTGGCAATTTTTCGTAAAACTTGGAAACCTCGATCTGTTCTTTGTTTTCGAACACTTCTTCCAAGCTATCACTGTAAGTGGCGAACTCTTCAAGCTTCTCCAACAATTCCTTTTTTATTTCGGAATTGATTTGGATGGCTCTTTTGGCCGCAATGGAAATAGCTTCATAAATGTTTCCGGTTTTTTCATCAAACTCGTTTCTGTTCAATGTTACTGTGGAAACCGGGGCCTTGGTGTTTTTCAAATCTTGCATATGCAGTGGTTTAAAAACTAATTTTTATTTGGATAAGGAAGTGTTGTCATAAGCGCTCAGTTCCTCACGAATTGTTTCAGCATAGTCATCTGCCTTTTTCTTGAATTCTGTTTCTGGAAAATAACGCATTAAATTATTGTATGATTCAAGAGCGTCTTCCAATCGCTCCTGTTTTTTGTCTTCGGTACTGTTCAAAGCCAATCTTGTGGCCGATTCAATTCGATAATAAAGAGCTTCTTCCCTATATACCGAACCTGGGTTGTCGGTAATAAAGTTGTCCAAAGCCGTTATGGCCGAAACCAAAACAGGAAGATTGAACTCTCCTATTTTATTGAATTGCTTTGCAATTTCAAGTTGTTTCTCCTCTTTTTTTGTGGTCAACTCCCCGGCCATGGTGTTGGCCTCTTCAAAATATTCAGATTCGGAATAATTGTTGATAAACGTCTGGAGTTTCAACAAAGCCTTGTCTGTTTCAGTCTGATCCAAAGAATATCTTGGAGAGAGCATATAGTAACTTTTCGCCCCCAGAAAGCTGGCTTCTTGAATTTTATCACTCCTGGGATATGACTTGATAAAACGTTCAAATTGATACCCTGACAAATAATAATCCCCGTTTTTAAAATAACTGTCGGCAAAAAAGAACATGACACGCTCTCCTTGGGGTTTGCCCACATACTTGGGCACAATCTGTTCGAACAAACGAACAGCTCTTTTATAATCACCTTCATCATACAGCTTTTCGGCCATTTCGTATTTGGCTTTTGTGTCGGTTTCCTTGAGTACCTTTTGGTACTCGCTACAGGAAACGAGAAGTACTGCTGTACAACAAAAAAGGAGTATTGACCTCATATTCAAAAACATTTTGCAAAATTAGTGATATTGAATGGATATAAAAAAAGATTTTTTACCGCTCAAATGTAAAGGGTAACACGGCCAATCAACAAGAATTTGGGCAACATTTAACGAATTTTAAACATGTGCCTTATCCAAAGACTTTAAAGAAACCTCTATTTTCTGTTTTAAAATTGAGGTTGCTTCCACCAAGGGCAACCGTACCACCGCCCCTGAAATACCCTTGCTTTCAAAAATACTTTTGATGCCTGCCGGGTTGCCTTCTTCAAAAATAAGCGCCATGAGGTCCGATAATCTGTGATGTATTCCGTAGGCTTCCCTTACATTGCCCTCCAGACCCAACTTGATCATTTCGGAAAAAAGCGATGGCAATCCTTGACCCAATACAGAGATGACTCCCGCCCCGCCTGCCAAAACCGTAGGTAAGGCCGTGGCATCGTCACCGGAGATAACCAAAAAGTTTTCTGATTTGTTCTTGATGAGCTTATCTATTTGAATGGAGTTCCCAGATGCTTCTTTGATCCCAACGATATTCGGGAAATCATGTGCCAAGCGCAATGTGGTTTCGGGCAGCATGTTGCTTCCTGTTCTAGATGGCACGTTGTACAAGATAATCGGGATGGGCGATGCTTCCGAGATTGTTTTAAAATGCTGATAAATCCCTTCTTGTGTTGGTTTGTTGTAATATGGGGAAACGGATAGAATGGCATCAAAATCCGACAAATCCAATGTTTTTAATTCGTTGGCAACCGCTAGGGTATTATTGCCCCCAACTCCTATCACCAACGGCAACCGTCCTGCATTGGCACGCACCACAACATCCACCACCAATTGTTTTTCAGCTTGGGAAAGGGTTGCGGTCTCGGCCGTTGTACCCAGCACCACCAAATAATCCACACCACCTTGGATATTGTGTTCCACCACTCTTTCCAAAGCTTCCACGTCCACCGATGAATCTTCTCTGAACGGGGTCACCAATGCTACTCCTGTTCCGATCAATTGTTCCATTTGCTCAAATTTCTTTTAAGATCTTTAAATATTTCTTCAATTCACCTTTGAACAACTTAAAATCATTCATGGGTGTATTTAAGATCAAATCGTTGACCTTGGGGTCTTGGCTGCCCAAACCTACTTTGATACGAGCGGGGGTTTTTACCGATAACAACTTCATCATCAAACTATCGTCTTCGTAATAATTGATCAACATATCGTATTCCCTACCCAAAAACTCAAGAACGTAACCATTCTCTATCTGTCCTTTCCATCCCAGGTCCCTATCCGAGAACATTTGGATGGCATAAGGAGAGTTTTTGTCGTACTCCCTCTTATATCCAATGATTTTTATGGCATTCGGACGCAACTCAAAATCATCGATAAGCTCGTAAAAGGCTTCCGCTTTCTGGAAATTGTCCACATCCACTATGCAGCCTATGCTTGTAATCCCCTTATCCCTGGCCACGGACTTTGGAGGCTTTTCCATTTCCTCCCTTAAATATTTTAGTCCGGATTTAACCTTAAATTTGTCTTGGAGTCCTTTCAAAAACATATTTTTGATGATTTTTACAAAGGTAAATAATCTACCAAGACGACTTAACAAAGATACGCACGTGAACAATCTAAAATTTAAACAATTTGTTGTATTTACAACTTTTTGTTTTTTGATGTCCTGTAAGAACGACACGGGAAAACTAACTGAAATCGAAGGAAAACAAATCCCGATTGATTCCACCATAGCCCAGATGGATTCCATTGCCAGCTTCGTGGAACCCTACAAAAACCGAATCAACGAGGTACTGGACAGTACTTTGGCCTACGCTCCAAAACCTCTATTGCTGAACGATGGGGAACGTACCTCATCCATGGGAAATTTAATGGCGGACATTGTTTTTGAAGAATCCGCTCCTATTTTTAATTCCAGAACAGGCAAGGAACTGGATTTTGTGGTACTCAATGCCGGTGGGGTTCGTTCCGTAATTTCCGAAGGAAATGTAAGCGCAAGGAATGCTTATGAGGTAATGCCTTTTGAAAATTATATCGAAGTGGTTGAACTAAACGGTTCAGCCACACGACAATTGATCAATTTTGTGGCCAAGTCATCCCGTAGACATCCGGTGTCTGGCATTCAGATCATCATGGACAGTGATGGCTCTCTGGAATCCGTGAACATTCAGGGACAGCCTTTTGATGAAAGTCGAAATTACTTTGTGGCCACATCCGACTATTTGGTCAATGGTGGACCAAGCGTTGGCTTTTTTGATGAGATTGTTTCAAGAACGGCAACGGATTATCTTCTACGCAATGCCATCATCGACCACTTTAAAAAAGTGGATACCTTAAAAGCCGTAGCTGATGAACGAATTAAACAACTTGATTAGACCATGAAAAGAAGGGAATTTATAACCAATACCACAGCAGCCTCCACCTTGATTGGTTTGGGAGGCCTAAGTTTAAGCTCCTGCTCCAATTTGGGCAAAAAGCAGATTACCATCTTGCACACCAATGATGTCCATAGCCATATCGATACCTTTCCTTCCTCCCACTCCAGATACCCGAATCTGGGCGGGGTTGCGCGAAGGGCCACTTTGGTGGAACAGATTCGCAACGAAAACCCCAACACTTTGCTTTTTGATGCAGGTGATATTTTTCAGGGCACTCCTTATTTTAATTTCTATGGAGGCGAATTGGAGTTTAAACTGATGAGCAAGCTCAAATATGATGCCTCTACCATTGGTAATCACGACTTTGACAATGGCATCAATGGCTTGTTGGCACAAATGCCCCATGCTACTTTTGAAATGATCAGTGCCAACTACGATTTTTCCAACACTGTGATGGATGGTTACGTAAAGCCTTATAAAATCTACACGGTGGATGGTGTGAAAATCGGCGTGTACGGTCTTGGTATTGAATTGGATGGTCTGGTAACCAAAAAACTATACAAAGAGACCCAGTATTTAAATCCGTACGAGATTGCTTTGGACATGGAAAAGCAGTTGAAAGATGAAGAACAATGCGACCTGATTGTCTGTCTTTCGCATTTGGGATATGATTATAAATATCCTGACAAGCCCTCTGATATACGTTTGGCACAACAAACCTATCACACCGACTTGATCATTGGCGGGCATACCCACACCTTTTTGGACAAACCTGATGTACGCACCAACCAAAGCGGGAACTCCGTACTGGTCAACCAAGTAGGCTGCTACGGCATTAACCTAGGTAGGATTGATTTTTACTTCGATTCGGATAAGAATGCTTCGGCCGAAGGGGTAAGTATTGCGGTTTAGCACTAAGTATAGGAACAGGTTAAAGGTTTGCCTCTACCAAAACTTTCAATTCCTCTTCCAAGCTGTATTCTGGAAAAGGCTTATTGGCACGGTTGTACCAATACCCAGCATTCCACTTATCCCCTTCTTTACGATGTAGATATGCATGTATCCAGCTACCCATCTGGGAATGGAGGTCTTGGGCGATATCATGTGATGCTTCCCAATCCCCTTTCGCATCAAACCAAAGGGACTTTAAAGGTTCGGACCACTCCTTAGCAGGTTGATCTTGTTCCAATGTTACTTCAAATTCATCGAAAGTTCTGGGTGTCATACTTCCAATTTTTGTAAAAATTCCTGTTCTGATATAATGGGTACTCCCAGATTTTCCGCTTTTGTCCGTTTACTCGGCCCCATTTTGTCGCCAGCCACCAAAAAGCTTGTTTTCGAGGACACGGAGGATGCCACCTTGCCCCCATTGTCCTCGATCATTTTCTTCAACTCATTTCTACTGATGGATTCGAATACACCGGAAACCACAAAAGTTTGTCCTTTTAGCAACTCTGTTTGATTTTCCAGTTGCTCCTCTGAAAGCGAAAATTGCAATCCGTAGGATTTTAATCGATCAATAATATCTTGGTTGACAGGTTCGCTGAAAAATTTGATGACACTTTGCGCGATTCGCTCCCCTATTTCATCTACAGCCACCAATTGCTCTTGTGAGGCAGCCATCAAAGCATCAATATTTTTGAAAGCTTTTGCCAATTTTTTGGCTACCGTTTCCCCAACATATCTAATTCCTAAAGCAAAAAGGACCCGTTCAAACGGGATTGCTTTGGATGCCTGCACACCATTCACCAAATTTTCAGCAGACTTCTCCGCCATACGCTCCAAAGGCATTATTTGTTCCTTGGTCAAGGTGTACAAATCGGCATAGTTGCCAATTAGCCCTTCCTTAAAAAGAAGCTCCACCGTTTCTCCGCCCAAACCTTCTATATCCATGGCCTTACGGGAGATAAAATGTTGGATTCGACCTGTAATCTGTGGTGGACATCCAATATCGTTTGGACAAAAATGTTGTGCTTCGCCTTCTTTCCTTATCAGCTCCGTTTCACATTCCGGACAGTGGGTAATGTACTGGGTAGGTTTTGAATCCGTATCTCTTTTGGCAAAATCCACCCCAACAATTTTTGGGATGATTTCCCCTCCCTTTTCCACAAAAACGGTATCACCTTCGCGGACATCAAGTTTCGCAATCTGATCGGCATTGTGCAACGAGGCCCGCTTTACCGTGGTTCCGGCCAACAAAACAGGCTCCAAATTAGCTACGGGCGTAATGGCCCCTGTTCGCCCCACTTGATATGTGATCTTATTTAGTTTGGTTATTGCCTGTTCTGCTTTGAACTTATATGCCATGGCCCATCTTGGCGACTTGGCAGTGTACCCGAGTTCATCTTGATGCTGGATACTGTTTACCTTAACCACTACCCCATCTGTTTCATAGGGCAAGTCGTGACGGTTTACCTCCCAATAATCCGCAAACTGCATGACCTCTTCGGTGGATTTGCAAAGCTTTGCAACAGTTGGCACCTTAAAACCCCATGACCTGGCTTTTTCCAGCACTTCAAACTGAGACACGACCCCCAGATTATCGCCCGCAATGCTATACAACAGACATTCCAGTGGTCGCTGGGCCACCAAGGCACTATCTTGAAGCTTTAAACTGCCCGATGCCGTATTTCTTGGGTTCATATAAGGGTCCTCACCTGCTTCCACACGCTCTGCGTTCATTTTTGCAAAGCCCTCCAGCGTTAGGATAATTTCCCCCCTAATATCAAATTTTGGTGGATAATCCCCTTTCAACTGCAAGGGAACGGACTTAATCGTTTTGATGTTGTTGGTCACATCATCCCCTTGAAAGCCATCGCCCCGGGTAACCGCTTTCACCAATTGCCCATCTTCATAAGTAAGACTGATGGAAGCACCATCATACTTCAATTCACAAGTAAATTCGACCTCGACATCACCCAAAATCCGCTGGATGCGCTTTTCCCAATCTTCCAAATCTTCTTTCGAGTACGAGTTGTCCAGCGAATACATACGATGTTCATGGGGAACGGTCTCAAAGTTTTTGGTGACCATCCCTCCCACACGCAAGCTTGGCGATGTTGGGTCGTGAAATTCAGGGTGTTCCACTTCCAGTTTTTGAAGTTCCTTGAGTTTCATATCAAACTCATAATCGGAAATGGACGGCTCATCGAGCACGTAATATTTATAGTTGTGCTCCCTTAGCTCATCACGCAGGGAAGTTATTTTTTGTTCTATACTCATTGGTTTTCTTTATCAGGATTAAAAAACACCCCTAAAGTCCCCTCGAGGGGACATTTGCTTTGAGCATTCTATCGTTACCGAACATATCTTTTCGAAGTTCAATTTCTGAAAAATTACGGGTATGGAAAAGTGCCTTGGCCTCCTCTCCCAAATATTGATTGATCTCAAAATACAACTTTCCTTTTTCGGATAAATGATTTTCCGCAAAATCAATAATTGCCCTATAAAACAACAAGGGGTCTTCATCTGGAACAAACAATGCCGTATCAGGTTCAAAGTCCTTTACATTCTTTTTGATTTCCTTTTTCTCCAACTCCCTGACGTAGGGTGGGTTGGAAACGATGATGTCGAAATCAAGTTCAAGTTTCGTGTCAAGTATATCATCATGCAAAAACGTGATATCCACTCCATTTGATGCAGCATTTTTCCGAGCCACGTTCAATGCGCCTTCGGATACATCCAAAGCATAGATTTGGGCATTGGAAAGGTGCTTTGCCAAGGCAATGGCAATACAGCCGCTTCCTGTTCCGATGTCAAGCAATTTAAGGTCTCGACTGCGCTCGACCTGACAATCATCCAAAATCCATTGCACCAATTCTTCCGTTTCAGGGCGAGGTATCAACACGTTTTCATTGACCTGAAGCTCCAAACCCATAAAATGGGCCGTTCCCAAAATATATTGAAGGGGTCTTTCCTGTTTCAACTCGGACAATGCTTCAAAAAGGGGCTGTTCCTCTTCCTTGGTCAAGGTAATTCCGGGCTGAATGACCAGAATAAATCGTTCCAGATCCAGATAATGTTCAATACAGGAATAGAAAAAGGAATCAATTTCCTCTTTGGGATAGATTTTACCCAATTCTTTATGAAAAATATCTTTGATTTCCTTGAGGAGCATTACAACTTTTTAAGCATCCAAACGGGGCAGGAATAATGTCCCGTATTTCCCATGGGGGCATCTATATATTCAAAACCGTTCTTTTTGTACAACTTTTGGGCAGCTTCCATATAGGGCATGGTTTCGAGATAGCAGGCCTCAAAACCGAATTCCTTGGCCTTGCCCAGGCAAGCTTCGATCATTTTGGCACCAAGCCCTTTGCCCCGGGCTTCCTCCAAAAAGTACATTTTTTGAAGTTCACAGACGTTTCCGTCGTAATTATCCAATTGTGCCACACCAGCGCAACCAATGATCTTTCCTTGGTGCTCCACTACGAAATATGTTGCCTTTGGCACATTATAATTGGAGTACATATCATCCAGAGCTTTGTCGGCATAAGCGGTGCCCACTTTGGGCACACCCATATCCTCAAAAACTTTTCGTATTACTTGGGCCACCTGTGCATTGTCTTCGGGGGTTATTTCACGAATCACCGTATCTCCCATTCTGTTTTTATTGTTCTATTTTTGCGGTGTGAATATACATCAAAAATACCTCCTTCGCTGCATTGAACTGGCCAAAAAAGGACTGGGAACCACCGCTCCAAACCCTATGGTCGGATGTGTGGTCGTACACAACAACAACATCATCGGAGAGGGGTTTACCGACCCTTACGGAGGACCACATGCGGAAGTGAATGCCATTAATTCGGTCAAGGATAAGGACTTACTGCAAGAAGCATCCCTGTATGTTACCTTGGAGCCTTGCTCGCATTATGGCAAAACCCCTCCGTGCGCCGATTTGATCGCTAAGCACCAACTCAAAGAAGTTTTTATAGGCTTGAAGGACCCGCACGATAAAGTGGCGGGCAACGGTATCAAAAAATTGGAGGATGCTGGCTGCAAAGTCACGGTGGGTGTTCTGGAAGATGAATGCAGGGAACACCACAAACGTTTTTTGACCTTTCAAGAAAAGAAACGTCCTTATATTATTTTAAAGTGGGCCGAGTCCCATGATGGCTTTTTAGCTCCCGATGCCTCCTTACGAAGCGATGACCCCGAGCCGTTTTGGATTACCAACGCCCATTCCAAACAGTTGGTACACCAATGGCGAAGCCAAGAACAGGCCATTTTGGTCGGCACCAATACTGTTTTGGAGGACAATCCCAAGCTGACGACCCGGAATTGGTCTGGTAAAAATCCTATTCGCGTGGTTCTGGACAGGAGTTTGAAGATTGATTCAAACTATCTTGTTTTGGACAAATCGGTTCAGACCATCATTTTGACAGAGGTCGAAGATGCATCAAAATATATAGAAGGTGTTGATTATACTGTAATCGATTTTTCGAAGAACTTGGCACAACAAATCTGCAAAGCGCTCCATCAACATAACATTACCAGCGTAATTATTGAAGGCGGAGCAAAAACGCTTCAAACATTTATAAATGAAAACTTGTGGGACGAAGCACGTGTTTTTAAAGGCATTGTCCGTTTTAAAAATGGTTTGCCAGCTCCCAAATTACAGGGAACTTTACAGCATCAAAAAAAGATATTGACCGATACCCTATTCGTTTACTGCAATGATTAAAAACGTAATTCTCGATTTTGGCGATGTACTCATCAATCTGGATAAATCTGCTACGGCAAAAGCTATGGTGCAGCACGGTTTTACCGAAGTAACCCCCAATTTGGAAAGTCTATTTCAAAATTATGAGAAAGGACTCATGGCTTCTTCGGATTTTTTGAATGAGGTGTCCTCACACTTCCCCAAGGCCAGCAGGGAATATTTAACTCAAGCGTGGAATTCGATTTTACTGGATTTCCCCGAACATCGTTTGGAGTTTATTGAACAACTTGCAGCCGAAAATCAATACAAAATGATTTTGTTGAGCAATACCAACGACCTACATATTGAATGTGTGAAAAAGCAAATGGGGATAGAGCGATTCAACAGGTTCAAAAATGCTTTTGATGTGTTTTATCTAAGCTACGAAATGGGGATGCGCAAACCAGATGCAGAGATTTTTGATTTTGTTTTGCAAGAGAACAGACTAACGCCAGAAGAAACCTTTTTTGTGGATGATGTTACCGAAAACACTGATTCCGCATCCAATCTGGGGATTCATGTCTGGAACCTGCAAGTGGGCAAGGAGGATATAACTCAACTAAAATCAAAATTATAAATGCTGTACCTGATTCTGAGCATTCTAAGCTCCACCTTTATTTTTGTGGTTTTCAAACTGTTTGATGTCTTTAAAATCCAGACGCTTTACGCCATTATCACCAACTACGTGGTCGCCTGTATAGTAGGACTCTTTTTATACGATGGCCCTGTTGGCGTGGGCGACTTTACCAATAAGCCTTGGCTCATAGGCCCCATATTATTGGGAGTGCTTTTTATTGTCATATTCAATTTAATGGCCCGAACGGCACAGGTCTCTGGTGTTTCCGTTGCTTCGGTGGCCACCAAAATGTCGTTGGCCATTCCTGTAGTGATGGGAGTTCTATTGTACGACGAACATTTAAGTGCTTTCCAGATTATCGGGATTGTTTTGGCTTTGGTCTCTGTGTATTTGGCTTCGATCAAAGAGAAAAACATCAGGATAAACCGAAAGGCACTCATTCTCCCTTTATTGGTTTTTCTAGGGTCTGGAGTCATCGATACGAGCATCCAGTATTTTGAGGAAATCCATTTGACCGATCAGGAAATCCCCGTATTCTCTTCCATGATTTTTGGCTTTGCTGCCTTGACCGGGTTCATTTTTATTGGTATAAGAGCGGCTAAAACCCCGTTGAAAATCAACCTGAAAAACATTGTGGGGGGAATAGCCCTCGGAGTACCCAACTATTTTTCCATTTATTTTTTGATTCGTGCCCTTCGGGCGGACATTCATAGCAGTGCCGCCATCTTTACTTTAAATAATGTTGCCATTGTGATGTTCTCCACGCTCTTCGGGATATTATTGTTTAAAGAGAGACTCAGTCTTAAAAATTGGAGCGGTGTTGCCTTGGCCGTTTTGAGCATAATATTGGTAGCTTTGTTCTGATGGAGAAAAAAGAAGATGTTTACAGGACAGTAACCAAACCTTCAACTGAGATTTTATATAAGGACCGAAAAAGCAAATTCTATGCTCAAGTCCATCCTATTTCTTCGGAAGATGATGTAAAACCGATTGTAGAGGGACTCCGGAAGAAATACCACACGGCCAACCATGTTTGCTACGCTTGGCAATTGGGCACAGAAAACCTTATGTACAGAGCCAATGATGATGGCGAACCGAACAATTCCGCGGGAATGCCCATTTACGGACAAATACAATCCTTTGATGTCACGAATGTACTGATTACGGTCACCCGAATCTTCGGAGGCACCAAACTTGGGGTCGGCGGATTGATACAAGCCTACAAAACGGCTGCTCAAATGGCGTTGGAAAGTGCCAAGATTGTCAAAAAAACCATTAAAGTACAACTGCGGTTACAATTTGAATATCCATTTATGGATATCGTGATGCGTACCATCAAACAAAAAAACTTGGACATTGTTTCCCAAAAATTGGAATTGGATTGTGAGCTGGTTATTTCGGTACGATTAAGTGAATCGGAAGAAGTTTTTCAACTTTTCGATGAAATGCATGGTGTGGATGTGACACCGATAGAATGATCGAGTAAAGACCGATTGGGTGTTAGATGCAAGTCCGCTTCACTTCCAGACTAAAAAAATCAATCATCCAATTTCTCCAAGATATAATCTGGGCATTTTATGGGTCTTCCCCTTTTTTTGTCCATAAAGGCCAGAACGGTATTTGCAGTGGCCAATAATTCCCCGGATTCGTTCAATAGTTTGTAGTCAAATTCAATTTTGACCATGGGTTTGGATTTCAGTTGCGTCTCCACAGTTAACAAATCATCATACAACGCAGACTTTTTGTAATCAATATGTAAAGAAATTACGGGCAGCATTACGCCATTATCCTCCATACTCTTGTAAGTGATTCCCATAGATCTTAACCACTCTACTCGACCCAATTCGAAGTACTGGGCATAATTACCATGATAAACTACCCCCATTTGGTCGGTTTCTGCATATCGAACCCGAAAAGAATATGAATTTAGACCCATTTTTAACTGAAAAATTATATATTTAATGGCTTGCTTATTTCGAGAGTAACATGCGAAAAAAAAACAAAACTTTCAATGACAATTTCATTTTTTTTTTAAAAGATTTGTTCACATATTTGTCGCATCCAATAAGCATCCTGTAATCCTTTAGATGCTTACTCTTAAGTTTAAAGCTAACCATTAAAACAAGGAAAAACTTCTATGAGTGCTACTGCTAATTCCGTATGGAACAACTGTTTGGCTTTTATCCAAGATAATATCCAACCGCAGGCATTCAAAACATGGTTTGAACCCATCAAACCTATAAAGCTAACTGATAAGGCGCTCAGTATACAGGTACCCAGTAAGTTTTTCTACGAATGGCTCGAAGAACATTATGTAAAGCTTCTCAAAGTTGCCATGACCCGTGAATTGGGTAGCAACGCTAAGCTGATCTACGTTATAAAAATGGAGAACAAGTACGGTAACAAGGAACCTTTTACGGAACAAATTCCAAGTTCCAACCGTACCGCTGTGGGACCTCAGGAATTGGATGTACCGATTACTTCCAAAAGTCCCGAGCTAAAAAATCCATTTGTGATTCCCGGAATTCGAAATATCAAAATCGAATCCCAGTTGAATCCCAACTATAATTTTGACAATTTCCTGGAGGGGGATTCCAACCGATTGGCAAGATCGGCTGGTATGGCCGTGGCCAACAAACCTGGTGGAACATCTTTTAACCCATTATTGGTTTTTGGTGGAGTTGGTTTGGGGAAAACCCACTTGGCCCATGCCATTGGAGTTGAAATAAAAGACAAATACCCAGAAAAGACCGTACTCTATATTTCTGCCGAGAAATTCACGCAACAATATATAGAGTCGGTAAAAAAGAACACTAGAAACGATTTCATCCATTTTTACCAGTTGATAGATGTACTTATTATAGATGATGTACAATTTCTATCAGGAAAATCTGGAACCCAGGATGTTTTCTTCCACATTTTCAATCATTTGCACCAAAACGGAAAGCAAGTTATTCTGACATCGGACAAAGCTCCCGTGGATATGCAGGATATTGAGCAGCGTTTGCTGTCCCGTTTCAAATGGGGGCTATCCGCAGAATTGCAAAGTCCCGATTACGAAACCCGTGTGTCCATCTTAAAAAACAAGTTGTACCGAGATGGGGTTGAAATGCCCGAAGATATCGTCGACCACGTGGCCAAGAACATCAAGACCAATATTCGCGAGCTTGAAGGTGCCATCATTTCCTTGATCGCACAATCTTCTTTCAACAAACGTGAGGTTACCTTGGAACTGGCCCAACAAGTGGTGGAAAAATTCGTGAAAAACACTAAGCGCGAGGTATCTATCGACTACATTCAAAAAGTAGTGTCCGATTACTTCGAAATGGATGTGGCCACACTTCAATCCAAGACAAGGAAGCGTCACATTGTTCAAGCGAGGCAATTGGCCATGTTCTTTGCCAAGAAATTTACCAAAGCATCTTTGGCGAGCATTGGTTCACAAATTGGAAAACGTGATCACGCAACCGTGCTACATGCATGTAAAACGGTGGACAATCTGGCAGAGACCGATAAGCAATTCAGAAAGTACATTGAGGATTTGAGCAAGAAGTTCTCCTAATAACTTCACAACAATATTTATGAAAACCAAAGTTTTGATGGTCTGCTTGGGAAACATTTGCAGATCACCATTGGCCGAAGGCATTCTGCAATCCAAAGTTGATTCTGATGCTGTTTTTGTGGATTCCGCAGGCACTGCTGGTTATCACGTTGGCAATCCGCCCGACAAACGCTCCATTGCAGTGGCCCGGAAATACGGTTTGAACATAACACACCAGAAGTGTAGAAAGTTTTCGGAAAAGGATTTTTCCGAGTTCGACCTTATATATGTGATGGACCGAAGCAATTTTTCCGATGTGGCCAGTCTTGCAAAGAACCAAGAAGAAGCAAGCAAGGTAAAACTGCTATTGAACGAGATTGAAGTAGGCACACAAGAGGTTCCCGACCCTTACTACGGCGGCGAAGATGGTTTTGAAAATGTCTATCAAATGATCGATAGGGCTTGTGAGGCAATTGCGAAAAAACTAACTTAAACCCATGGAAGAGGAAAAACCTGGTTTAGTCGTGGGCAAAATCTATCTAATTCCCACCACCTTAGGGGATAATGCTCCTTTGGAGGTGCTGCCCATATCGGTAAAAGGAACCATAGAGCGGATTGACCACTATATTGTGGAAAATGAAAAGACGGCCAGACGTTTCATCAAACGGGTAAGCCCCAGTAAACCCCAGCCCGACCTTCACTTACAATCACTGAATAAATATACCAACGCTGAAGAAATCCCATCATTTTTAGACCCTTGTATCCATGGTCATGATATTGGGATTTTATCCGAGGCTGGATGCCCGGGCATTGCCGACCCTGGCGCCGATGTAATTCGGGTTGCCCACGAAAGAAGGATACAAGTAGTTCCTTTGGTAGGCCCCTCCTCTATTCTCATGGCCATGATGAGCAGCGGCATGAACGGACAAAATTTTGCCTTCAATGGGTATTTGCCCATTGACAATGCGGAACGAAAGAAGATGGTAAAAAGTTTGGAACGATTGTCCCGAGACAAAGGACAATCCCAGATTTTCATGGAAACACCGTATCGAAACAATAAACTGGTAAAAGAACTACTGAAAACACTCCATAAATCAACACGCTTGTGCATAGCCTGTGATATTACTTTGCCAACAGAGTTTATCTCCACCAAAAGTGTGCATGAATGGAACGAAATTGAGATAGATCTCGATAAAAGACCGACGATCTATATTATTCAAGCATAAAAAAGCCCCGAAATTCAGGGCTTTTTTCATTACATTTTTTGCCTTCTACACTTTGGCATTTTTCTGCTGCTTGATATTGGAAATATCGTAGCCCTCAAATTTTTTCATATAGTACGAGATACTACTTCCATAAGCATCTGTTACATCATTTTGCCCATAGGATCGTAGATACTTCTTGACGTTTCCAGCTCCGGCCAAATGTGCCGCAGCCAAGATTCCTGACTCTGTTACTTTAATACCACCAATGGTTTTCCCATTGAAACGCTTGATGTCCCTTCGCAGAATCCATTTGTTTCGGGCAATATTGGCCTCGAAAGCCTTTTCCTGAAGTTCTGGGTTTTCCAGAAAATCTTCCATATCGTAAACGCCCATCAAATGCAAGGTACTACTACCAAACTGGTATTTACCCAAATAACCCAATGTGTTCACTCTATGATATTTGCCCTGGGATTCTTTAAAAGCAAGTGCTTCCTTAAAGCCATTAAAGGCCTTGCCCAGAAAAGGAGGCGTTACCTCGTCCTCGTCAATAAGTGCAATGGAATCTTGCGGAGCAAAAAATTCCAAATTGGTCGATACCTTTAATGATTCGGGAATTTCAACATCCACTTTTTTCATTACGGTATACGTACCAAAACTTGTCAAAACTACAATCATGGCAAGATGCAGCATAAAACCTATCCATCTTTTCATAATGTTCTCTTTTGTGATCTCAATACATATATACGTATCAAAAATCAATTTGGCCGGCAAATATAGGGGGAGTTATCTTAACGGATACCCTAAAGCTCATAAAGATTTCTTAAATCACCCTTAAAATCCGTTAAAGCGATGAAAATCAACGACAAAGAGTGCTATCTCATAACTTTTTGTTGGTTCAACCAACGGGTGTATTGCACTTTATTTCGGTTATGTTGTGCCAAAGTTTTGGCAAACATGTGGTATCCAAAGTTGGAAACATCGGCCACAAAATAAAGGTAATCGTGCTTTTCAGGGTTCAAAACCGCATCGATGGATGATATGTCCGGCATCGTAATCGGACCTGGTGGCACACCTGCATATTTATAGGTATTGTAGGGCGAATCCATCTCAAGATCACGAAAAAGCACTCGCTTAATAATGGTATCGTAATTGCCTGTTTCCTTTTTTATGGCATAGATTACCGTGGGATCAGCCTGAAGCAACATTCCCCTTCTGATTCGATTCAGATACACACCGGCCACTCGTGGACGCTCATCCACTTTGGCGGTTTCCTTCTGCACTACGGCTGCCAAAGCAGTAACCTCATTCGGACTGAGACCCAAGTCTTCGGCTTTTTGCAAACGCTCCTCGTTCCAGAAACGATCATATTCCGTTTTCATCCTGTCTCGAAAGCTCTCTGCATCGGTATTCCAGAAAAACTCATAGGTGTTTGGAATATACATCGCCAGCTTGGTATCATCATCAAACTTGGTCTCTTTCAAAAAATTGGAATCGTTAAAGGTTTGGAGTAGGGACAAACTATCGGCCTCAATTTGTTCGGAAATCCTTCCTGCCAACAATGCAACTGACTCCTGATTGTTGAAGGATACTTGAACGGGAATATTGGCGCTACGTAGGGTGTTGATGATCTCGTTGTTGTTCATCCCTTTTTTGAGGGCGTATTTTCCAGCTTTAATATTGGTCATGTATCCTTTGCGCTTGGCAACGGCTTCAAAAGTGGACAAGTCCTTCAACAAAGGCTCCAATGAGGCTTTTACATCTGAAAATGTAGCATCAGAAGCAATATAAACATATGCCTCATCATTATTGAACTGCGTATTGGGGCTAAAAATGGCACTATAGATTTGATAGGAGATAAAACCACAAATCAACAGCCCAAGAATGGCGGTTGCCCAAAGTACTTTTTTAAGATTCATCTGTGTTGATCTTTTGATACATTATTTCGTTCTTGAACCCTTTACTGGTCCGTATCCATTCTTTTTTAACGCCAATTTCCTCAAAACCCATTTTTTGAAACAGGTGGATACTAGCTTCGTTGTCCTCCAAAATATTGGCGTACAGTTGATGCAGGTCCAAAGTGGAAAAAGCATAGTCGCACAACAGTGACAGAGCTTCCGCGCCAGCACCTTTGTTACGGTCCCCGGGTTCAACAATGATGATTCCAATACCAGCTCGGCGGTGTTTGGGGTCAAAATCAAACAAATCAATCAACCCAATACACTCATCTTGATGGTTACTGATGCACAATCGTAATTGCTTTACATCATATATATCTCTATGGGCATTGTCCAAATATAATTGCAGCACTTTTTTGGAATAGGGCTTTAAGGTGCCGCTTACCTCCCAAACCACCGTATCATTTTCCAGTTTGTATAGAAAATCGAGGTCGGTAGGCTCCAAGGCCCGTAAATAGACTTGCTTTCCTTTTAGATTGAGCATTCGATGGTTCCTTTAAATACTTGTATTGCTGGACCTTTTAAAAATATATTACTGTATTTCCCGTCCTTTTTCTCAAAAGCAATGGTCAAATTACCTCCAATAGTATGGATGTGGACTTCGTTGGCAGTGGTTTTGCCTGATTCATACATGGCCAAGGCCACAGCAGTTACACCAGTACCGCAGGAGTAGGTTTCACCTTCCACTCCCCTTTCGTAGGTTCGAACATCGAAGGTGTCATCGTTGGTCTGCTCCACAAAGTTGATATTACTTCCTGACTGACCATACAATCCGTAACGGAGTTTTTTTCCTTCTTTTTGTACATCAAACTTTTCCAGTTCTTTTACGAGTTGCACATGATGTGGGGAACCTGTGTCCAAAAAACTATGATTTTGTTTCTCATGGACCTTGTCAACATCCACCATTTTCAAGTTCACGACATCGCCATCAATCGTTGCATAATGAAGCCCATCCACAGCATTGAATTTTGCTTCTCTTTCAAAAACTCCCAAATAGTGCGCAAAAGCCACCAAACATCTTCCTCCATTTCCGCACATACTGGCTTCTGCCCCATCCGAATTATAATAGACCATCTTAAAATCCGACATATTGTCATTTTCCAACAGGATCAATCCGTCGGCTCCTATGCCAAATCTTCGGTCGCAAAGTTGTGCCACCAACTTGGTATTGTTTTTGGGAAATATTTGCTGACGATTATCGATAATTACGAAATCGTTTCCCGTTCCTTGATATTTAAAAAACTGTAGTTCCATATTCACATCTACAAAGGAACAAATATATGGGATTCTTTAAGGTTTTTTTTGGAGTTAAAACAGCGTTAAACCAACCTGATCGAAAATTGAAATCTTTTAATTTTGTTGGAGCTTAATGTTAAATAATTAATGAATTATGAAGAAAATAGCGAGTTTATTCCTAGTATCCGTATTTGCAGGTGCAATTACGCTGGGAGCTTACAAATTATTTTTTGAGAAAGAAAGCTATAAATTGGTCGCTTCGGAACAAGAAACACCCTTTGTTACTACGAGCAACTTGAACACTTCGGCCAAAGGTGCTGGAATCAATGAAGCTGATTTTACCATTGCTGCCGAAAAAACGGTCAACTCGGTGGTACACGTTAAAAACATGACGATGAGCAGTAGAGGACCATCCAGCATAGCTGAATTCTTTTACGGGTACGAACGCCAACAAATCCCCCAAGTGGGAACTGGTTCTGGAGTAATCATTTCCCCAGATGGATATATCGTAACCAACAATCACGTAATTGCAAACTCAAGTCAATTGGAAGTTGTATTGAACAACAATAAATCCTATGAAGCTGATATCATAGGGACCGACCCTGATTCCGATATCGCCCTATTAAAAATCGATGCCGAAGAGGCTCTGCCCTATTTGGCCTTTGGGGATTCCGACAATGCCAGAATCGGGGAATGGGTGCTTGCCGTAGGAAACCCGTTCAACCTAACATCCACGGTTACCGCTGGGATTGTAAGCGCCAAAGCCAGATCGCTTTCCAGAACAGGAGCGCAGTCCTTTATCCAAACCGATGCGGCTGTAAACCCTGGGAACAGTGGGGGCGCCTTGGTAAACACAAACGGCGACCTTATTGGTATCAACACTGCCATTACCTCTCAAACAGGATCTTACATAGGGTACGCCTTTGCAGTACCCAGTAATATTGCCAAAAAAGTAGTAGAGGACATTATGGAATTCGGCAATGTCCAAAAAGGGCTTTTGGGTATTTCTGCAGCCAATACAAAATCCCAAGCCGCTATTGAAAGGGGCTTGGACCAACTCGAAGGAGTCTATATAGCTGGTGTGGAGGAAGAATCAGGTGCGGATGATGCTGGTTTGATGGAAGGTGATGTCATTAAAAAAATTGACAATATGGAAATCGGTAAATTTTCCGAACTCACAGGATATCTCTCCGCTAAAAGACCAGGCGATATAGTTCAAGTAACCTTGGACCGAGATGGAAAAAGCTTGGTAAAAAACGTAACCCTGAAAAAACAGACCAGCGTTATTCTCCCAGCTACTTCTTTTAAGGTAAAAAACTTGTCTAAAGCCGATATCAAAAAATTCGGGGTTTCCAAAGGAGTGAAGATTACCGATGTGCCCGAATCCTATGCTAGGTACAATCTAGTCAATAAGGTCATCATTGCTCTGGATGGCGACCCGATCGACAATATTAATGATGCCAAAGAACGTTTTGGCCAATTATCCAGATATGGAAGAACCAGTTTTACCATGATCAATGAGAATGGTGAAAAGGAACACATGATACTCCAGTAGAAAGTGCTGAAAAAACACTTACAAACGCCTTTTAGCAAGGCGTTTTTTTATGTCGATTATGTTTCACGAAAACGTTTGAAATATATAATTTAGCCAAAAAATAAACTATACAACAGCAACCTTCATCCATGAGTGACAACATATCTTACGAAAAAGAGCTGGCCTTTCAGGCAGACAGGAGAAAAGCAACCACCGAATTCATAAAAATCATCAGCGACCTCTGGTACGATAAGGCCATTGAAGTAGTATTGTTCAAAAATCAAATCATAGATAAAAATGTTAGCGACATCATCAACCTGCATGAATACGCCGGGGAATTTGTCCAAAAACCCATGTCCATTTTTGATTCTGTGGAAATTTTAAGGGCGATAAACGATATCAACCTCCCTCCTGCCAAGTTGGATATTGGCAAATTGACCTATGAGTACAATTCCAACCAGAATGCACACCTTAATGTAAAGGCTTTTGTCATCGACAAATTAAAGGACGCCCAATCTTCCAAGGCCATAAAACCCAAAGATGTGGTGCTTTACGGTTTTGGGCGCATAGGTCGTTTGGTGGCCAGGGAACTCATGGCAAAAACAGGGCGGGGCAGTCAGTTACGATTACGTGCCATTGTTATCCGAGGTGAATTGAACAGAGAGGTTCTCGAAAAAAGGGCCGCACTTCTCAAAACCGATTCCGTACACGGACCATTTACAGGCACTGTGGGTGTTGATGAAGAAAAACAAGCCCTTGTAATCAACGGCACCACCGTGAAAATGATAAGTGCCAATCAACCAGAGGATATCGACTATACCAAACATGGTATCATCAATGCCTTGGTCATCGACAATACTGGGGCTTTTAGGGATAATACTGCATTGTCCAGACACCTGAAATCAAAAGGAGCCAGTAAAGTTTTGTTGACCGCACCGGGGAAGGAAGTCCCCAATATTGTACATGGTGTGAACCACAAGGATTTCAACCCCGACAAAACCAAAATCTACTCCGCCGCTTCGTGTACCACAAATGCCATTACCCCCATTTTAAAAGTAATCGAGGATTCTTTGGGCATCAAAAAAGGGCATTTGGAAACCATCCACGCCTACACGAACGACCAAAATTTGGTGGACAATATGCACAAAAAGTACCGTAGAGGTCGTGCTGCTGCACTTAATATGGTAATTACGGAAACAGGAGCTGGCTCTGCCGTTGCAAAAGCCCTGCCTACGTTAAAAGGTAAATTAACATCCAATGCCATTAGGGTTCCCGTTCCGAACGGTTCCCTTGCCATCCTAAATTTGGAGATAAAGAACAAGACCTCGAAAGAAGGAGTGGATACGCTGATCAAAAAATATGCCTTGGAAGGTGATTTGGTGGAGCAGATTAAATATGCGTTGAGCAACGAACTGGTTTCCTCGGATATTGTAGGTACCACAGCACCATCCATTTATGACAGTAAGGCCACCATTGTATCGCCCGGTGGTAAAAATATTGTGCTCTATATCTGGTATGATAATGAGTACGGATATTCCCATCAAGTGATTCGATTGGCAAAATATATCGCCAAAGTTCGCCGTTATACGTATTATTAGTGGATGCAAATTGTTCAAAGAGGTGATTTTCTTTTTTTGAAATTTGCTATATTGATGTAATTTCGTCCCACCCTTAATCTAAATTTAATACGAGAACCTTATTGAACATGAAGCATTTACGCATTTTATTTACCTTAGCCTTACTTATTCAGACCTTATCAATCCATGCGCAGGAAGAACCCGAGGTGGAAACGGACAACACCCTAAGAGGTCAGTTGGAAGAACTGGAAAGGAAATCGGGAAATTATAGGGCCAATGGCGTTCGTTATGAAGTCGTCAAGTTATCGGACCTGTACGAAACCAAAAAGAACATTTTTGATTCCATAGATACCGCGAATAAAACCATCAAGGATTTATCCGCCACCATTACGGCCAATGATACTGAAATTGAAGACCTAAACGGTAAATTGCAGGAAACCACCAATAAGCTCAATGCCGTTACCGAAGAAAAAGACAGTATTTCGTTTTTTGGTGCCTTGATCAGTAAAGGGACCTACAACTTTATATTATGGTCCATCATTTTTGGGCTGTTGTTGCTACTGTTGTTCTTTATTTATCGCTTTAGGAACAGTAACTTCTTGACACAGCAAGCCAAATCCGCCCTCGCTGATTTAGAAGAGGAATACCAGAACCATAGACGAAGAGCTTTGGAACGTGAACAAAAAATCAGTCGTCAGCTTCAGGACGAGTTGAACAAGCAGAAAAAATAAGAGCTGGAAGCTGTCTAAAAAGCAACAAAATTTTGGTTTTGTCAGGTTGAGCGCAGTCGAAACCTCTTGATGGTCAA
The DNA here is from genome assembly GCF_029193885.1 of Flagellimonas yonaguniensis. Lineage (GTDB taxonomy): Bacteria > Bacteroidota > Bacteroidia > Flavobacteriales > Flavobacteriaceae > Flagellimonas > Flagellimonas yonaguniensis. Next base: position 108,879 of record NZ_JARFVB010000004.1, read on the forward strand.
AATTGACTTAGGTTCTCGACTGCGCTCGAACTGACAGTTAACTAACTTTTAGAATTTAGTCCCTTTCTTTTTTATATCAGAGTTGTTGTCAGCATTCACTACTTTTGGGGCTGAAATCAATACCCAGCAGCCATGTCCATGCGGATAGACATCATCACGGTACTTCCCGAACTTTTAAAAAGCCCCTTTGAAGCATCCATTTTAAAGCGTGCCATCGAAAAAGGGCTGGTGGAAGTACACCTACATAATTTAAGGGACTACTCCATTGGAAACTACAAGCAGGTGGATGACTATCAGTTTGGTGGCGGTGCAGGCATGGTCATGATGGTGGAACCCATCGATAAATGCATTTCCCAGCTCAAAGCGGAAAGGGATTATGACGAAGTCATTTACATGACCCCCGATGGCAATACCCTAAATCAAGGGATGGCCAATGAGATTTCCATGAAAAAGAACATTATTGTCCTCTGTGGTCACTATAAAGGTGTAGACCAACGGGTAAGGGACATGTTCGTGACCCGTGAAATCTCTATTGGCGATTATGTATTATCTGGAGGCGAATTGGCCGCTGCCATCTTGTGCGATGCCGTAATTCGTTTGTTACCCGGAGTTTTGAATGATGAAACCTCCGCCCTGACCGATACATTTCAAGATAATCTTTTGGCCCCGCCAGTTTACACGCGCCCCTCGGAATACAAGGGCCGTAAAGTCCCCGAGATCCTGCTCAGCGGTAATTTCCCGGAAATTGAAAAATGGCGTGAGGCACAAGCTTTGGAGCGTACCCAAGAAAGAAGGCCAGATCTTTTGGAAAAATAAAGTGACGCTGTATTCAAAAACGCAAAAAAGCACTTGTTATTTCTAAATATTGCATTACTTTTGCAATCTCAAAATCAACCTCTGACGAAATCCGTGAAAGTTGGTCTTGTAAAAAACGCTAAAAAAAATAAAAATGGAATCCTTAATAAAATTTGTTGAAGACGAATTTGTTCCAAAAAAAGAATTTCCAAAATTTTCAGCTGGTGATACCATCACTGTTTATTACGAAATCAAGGAAGGTGAAAAAACACGTACCCAGTTCTTTAAAGGTGTAGTGATACAACGTAGAGGAAGCGGTGCCACCGAAACCTTTACCATTCGCAAAATGTCCGGTACTGTAGGTGTGGAAAGAATTTTCCCAGTGAACATGCCAGCTTTGCAAAGAGTTGAAGTAAACAAAAAAGGTAAAGTACGTAGATCTAGAATCTTCTACTTCAGAGGTCTTACTGGTAAAAAGGCCCGTATCAAAGAAGTTAAGGGATAATCATTGTTCCATACAACATGCAGAAGCACCCATTTTGGGTGCTTTTTTTATGAACAATTGTTAATAACTATGGTTCATATCATGTTGATTTTTAATGCTTTGAAAAGTTGCTAATTTTACTTTTCCGTTCTACTTTAGTCGAAGATATGAAAGTGATACCATCACGATTGTATCGATTTAAAGTTGACGTTCTTTAAAACTGTGGATTCCCTTTTAATTGGTAACACTACTGATCACAAAAGGAATTTCGAATAAGGAGGAGTTTAGGCAAGACCTTATGAGAAATGATGAATTTTATGTGCGAATGGAAGAGCAATTTTTCATTTTGATAAAGTTTAGGAATACAACAGTACACTTTGCAGAATGTAGTTTAGTTGAAAAATTAAGAGCATAGCAAAGCAAACGTCGAAAGGGCAAAAGAGCAATCAAATAGATTGTAGTTTTGGTACCACCAAACAAATCTTGAGTCCTATCTGAAAGCCATATCTTTCGTAAAAAAAAGATATGGCTTTTGTTTTTTTCACAAATTATCAGTAAACCCTCCCACTTTTAGTCGCTTCCATTCGTACTTCACCAGCCATATATCGTATATTTGCAACCGCTCAAACAAATACATTTAAATGGCTAAACTTTATTATACCAAAACAGATGAGGCTCCTGCCTTAGCAACATTATCTTTCTTACCCATTGTAAAATCTTTTACCGAAACCGCCAGTATTGCCGTAGAAACCAAGGACATCTCTTTGGCCGGTAGAATTGCTGCCATGTTTCCTGAATTGTTGACCGAAGACCAACAAGTTTCTGACGATTTGTCCATTTTGGGCGAACTCGCCAAAACCCCAGAGGCCAACATCATTAAACTTCCAAATATCAGTGCTTCCATTCCGCAGTTGAAAGAAGCCATTGAGGAACTTCAAGAAAAAGGGTACAAACTACCTGATTATCCCGATGAGCCCAAAACAGACGAGGAAAAAGCCATCAAGGCCAAATACGACAAAATAAAAGGTAGTGCCGTAAACCCTGTGCTCCGTGAAGGAAACTCGGACAGACGCGCACCAAAAGCCGTGAAAAACTACGCCAAAGCACACCCGCACACCATGGGCGAATGGTCATCCGATTCCAAGACCCACGTAGCTACAATGTCCCACGGTGACTTTAAGGCCAACGAGAAATCATTGACCATGACCAATGCAGATGAAATTCGCATCGAATTGGCAGGTACAGACGGAAGCACAACCGTGCTAAAAGACAAGCTTTCCCTTTTGAAAGGCGAGGTCATCGATGCTACGGTGATGAGCAAAAAGGCTTTGGTCGAATTCTTGACCAAGGAAATCGCCGATGCGAGAGAAAGCAACATTCTACTTTCATTGCACTTTAAAGCCACCATGATGAAGGTTTCCGACCCTATCATTTTTGGACATGCATTGGAAGTATATTTCTCCGAATTGTTCAAAAACTACGGAGACACCTTCGAGAAATTGGGAATCAACCCAAACAACGGACTGGAAACCTTGTTGGACAAAATCGGGGAACTGCCCGAAGAACAACACAAGGAAATCGAAGGAGCCATCAAGGCCAGTATAGACAACGGGCCCGATTTGGCCATGGTAAATTCCGACAAAGGGATCACCAACCTTCACGTACCAAGTGATGTGATTATTGATGCCTCCATGCCTGCCATGATCAGAAATTCCGGTAAAATGTGGGACAAGAACGGAGAGCTTCAAGATACCAAGGCCATCATACCCGATAGTAGTTATGCCGGTGTTTACCAAGCCACCATTGATTTTTGTAAAGAAAACGGTGCTTTCGACCCTAAAACCATGGGAACTGTTCCCAATGTAGGTTTGATGGCCCAAAAAGCCGAGGAATATGGTTCCCACGATAAAACTTTCGAAATTGAGAAAGCAGGATCTGTAAGAGTGGTAAATGCAGCAGGAGAAACATTGATCGAGCATGCCGTGGAAGAAGGTGACATCTGGAGAATGTGCCAAGTGAAAGACGCTCCCGTACAGGATTGGGTCAAATTGGCCGTATCCCGAGCAAGGGCAACCGATACTCCTGCTATTTTCTGGTTGGACGAAAACAGAGCCCATGATACCGAATTGATTAAAAAAGTAACCCTTTACCTCAAAGACCACGATACCGAAGGATTGGACATTAGAATCCTTTCCCCTATTGAGGCCACCAAATTTACCTTGAAGCGAATGAAGGAAGGGAAAGACACCATCTCTGTATCCGGTAACGTATTGAGGGATTATTTGACTGACCTCTTCCCTATCTTGGAAGTGGGAACAAGTGCTAAAATGCTATCCATTGTCCCATTGATGAACGGTGGTGGATTGTTCGAAACCGGTGCTGGTGGTTCCGCTCCAAAACACGTAGAGCAATTTTTGGAAGAAGGTCACTTGCGATGGGATTCCCTAGGAGAGTTCTTGGCATTGGCCGTTTCCTTGGAATTCTTTGGAGAAAAGAACAACAATAAAAAAGCACAAGTGCTTGCCGATGCTTTGGACAAAGCAACCGAAGAATTCTTAAACCAGGATAGATCTCCATCCAGAAAGGTAAACGAAATAGATACTCGCGGAAGTCACTTCTACCTTGCAATGTACTGGGCAGAACAATTGTCCAAACAAGATGAGGATGAGGAATTAAAAGCCATATTCAGCAAGGTTTTTGAAGCAATGTCATCCAACGAGGAGAAAATCGCACAAGAATTGATAGACGCGCAAGGTTCAACTATGGATATTGGAGGGTATTACCTTCCAAATCCCGAAATGGCATCCAAAGCAATGCGACCCAGTGACACCTTGAATGATATATTGAGTTCCATTGGATAATCAAAAAAACACTTGATCAATAGTAAAGGCAGCTAAAATTTTAGCTGCCTTTTTTAATTGGATATGTTAAATAACCTTTGGTTTACACCTTTCCTTTCTGCTGTTCTCCATAATTGTGTATTTTTAAACAAACCAATCGAATGCCCAGACATTATCTCGCATTATTGCTAGCCCTGTTTGGGCATTTTTTTGTATTGCACGCACAAGGAAAATACACTTTGAGCGGTACCGTTTCCGAAGCATCCAGTAACGAATCCTTGATTGGAGTGACCGTAGCAGTCTCCGAACTGAAAACAGGAACCACTACAAACGAGTACGGTTTTTATTCCATAACGCTTCCCGAAGGCGAATACCAAATCATTGTAAGCTATTTGGGTTTTCAGGAAATCATTAAAACCATTACCCTAGATCGGAATACAAAACAAGACTTCAACTTAATCGAAAAAACGGAAGCGTTGCAAGAAGTGGTTGTGACCGATAATGTGGAAAAACTGGACATTCGCAAACCCCAAATGAGTGTTACATCATTGGCATCCAACACCATCAAGGAAATTCCCGTAGTGCTGGGCGAATCCGATGTAATAAAATCGTTATTGCTTTTACCCGGGGTTACCAGTGCCGGCGAAGCTTCTTCCGGATTCAATGTAAGGGGTGGCGCTGCAGACCAAAATTTGATCCTATTGGATGAAGCAACAGTGTTCAACTCCTCCCACCTATTTGGCTTCTTTTCCGTGTTCAATCCAGATGCCATCAAAGATGTCAAACTATTCAAAGGAGGGATTCCAGCACGTTACGGCGGAAGGGTTTCATCTGTACTCGATATCTTTCAAAAAGAAGGCAACAGCAAAGAGTTTAAAGTAAATGGAGGTATCGGTGCCGTGGCAAGTCGTTTATTAATCGAAGGTCCCATCCAAAAAGACAAAACTGCATTTTTAGCTGGTGGACGAGCCTCGTACGCACACCTATTTCTGCCTTTGTTCGATATCGACAACAAAGCGTATTTCTATGATCTGAACACTAAAATCAACCATAAAATCAACGACAACAACAATATTTTCCTTTCGGGTTACTTTGGAAGAGATCTGTTTAATGTAAGTGATAGATTTGTTAACGTGTATGGTAATGCCGTGGGGAACCTAAGGTGGAACCATTTGTTTTCAGATAAACTTTTCTCCAACCTTTCACTGATTTACTCCGATTATTATTACGGCTTGGAACTTGATTTCGTGGGGTTTGAGTGGGACTCTGGAATCCAAAACTTTAACGTTAAGTACGATTTAAAACACTATCTCAACAATAAACTTCAGATGAATTATGGGATAAACAGTATTTACTATGTATTCAATCCTGGAAAAATAGTGCCCAATAGTCCTGATTCGGGCATTGTTGAAGATCAGCTTACTAAAAAATACGCCAACGAAAATGCGGCTTACATTGATGTGGAACATGACATCACGGATAATTTAAGTATTGAATATGGATTGAGGGCAAGTCAGTTTAGCAGGCTGGGGCAAGATGAATTTTTTGTTTATGCAAACGATAATCCCGTGGAGTTTAATTCGTTTACGCAAACCTATCGTGAAGCGGAACCCATAGATACAATTACTTCAGGAAGAGGTGAAGTCCTTGAAACCTTTTTTAATTGGGAACCCAGGATTTCCATGTCGTACACTTTTAAGGAAAACAATTCCATAAAAGTCAGTTATACCAGATTGGCACAGTATCTCCATCTCATTTCCAACACAAGCTCCCCTACCCCTTTGGATGTATGGACACCTAGCGGTCCCTTTGTGAAACCACAGTTGTTGGATCAATTTGCCGCTGGATATTTTAGAATCATCAAGGAGGGCACTTACAGTTTGGAAACCGAGGCTTTCTACAAAACCATTCAAAATAGGATAGATTATATAGACGGTGCCAACCTTATTGCCAACAATGCCATAGAACAAGTTATTTTAAATGGGGAGGCCAGAGCATACGGATTGGAGTTGTTGCTACGCAAAAATGAAGGTCGTTTCACAGGCTGGCTGGCCTACACATTATCCAAATCCGAACAAAAAACACCTGGAAGGTCTGATTTGGAAACAGGAATCAATACGGGGGAATGGTACAACACACCCTACGACAAAACACATGACCTTTCCATTTATAGTAGCTTTGAGCTTAATGAAAAATGGAGTTTCAATGCCAATTTCATTTATCAAACAGGGCAACCGACCAATTACCCCATTGGTCAATTTGAGTTTGAAGACGTAACTATTCCCTATTATGGCTTGCGGAACAAGGAAAGGCTTCCCGATTACCATAGGTTGGACATTTCAGCTATTTTAACCCCAAAAAGAAACAAACGCAAAAAGATACAATCGGAATGGGTATTCAGCATCTACAATGTCTATAGTCGTGAAAATGCTGCTTCCATCAATTTCAGGGAAAATGAGGACACAGGGCGAAACGAAGCAATTCGAACATCGATTTTTGGCATCATCCCCTCGGTAACCTATAACTTTAAATTCTAATGCTATGAAAAAACTCATGTCTTTGATTTTTATGGCTGTATTACTGACATCATGCGAAGAAGTGGTTGATGTGGATTTGCCCGGGGTCGATTCCAAATTGGTGGTGGATGGTTTGTTGCGCGTTAAAAAGGAGGTGGAATTTATTGATGTACGGATAGGCCTAAAAGCGAGCACTGATTTTTTTGAAGAAAACCTGCCCGTTCAAGCCGAAAGTGTAATGATTTCCTACGGCAAACCGAACAGCGAAGGAAATTTTGACAACCTATCCTCCTCATCCTTGGTAGAGGAAACATCCGGCTCTGGAATCTATGTGCCAGACCCTGACTCCTTATCTGACCAACGCATTCCAACTTCAATTGCTGAGCCTGGAACTGTATTTATGTTGGAAATACATTATCAAGACAAATATTACTTTGCACAAACCGAGTATGTTTCCACAGTCCCCTTGGACAATTTAGAGCAAGGGGACGAAGTCTTTTTTGATGAAGAGCAAACCGAGATCATCGTAACTTTTACTGATAATGGCGAGGAAGACAATTTTTACCTGTTTGATTTTATGTCCGGTGAGTTCCAAACAGTGGAAGACGAGTTTTTTCAAGGTCAACAATTTGAGTTTTCCTTTTTCTATGATGATGAAACTGACCCAGGTGATGTGGTAACCGTTAGTATTTTGGGTGCAACGAAAGAGTTTTACAACTATATGGATTTGGTTTTGCAACAGACTGGAAATGGAAACAATGGGGGCCCTTTTCAAACACCCGTAGCTACTGTTAGGGGGAATGTTTTTGATCTCACGGGACTGGAAAATGTGACCAATTTGGACAATGTGGAGCGTCCCAATGATTATGCCCTTGGGTATTTTGCAGTGGCACAAGAGTACTCAAGAACCATTATCATCGAATAGAAGAGACTACACCAAGGCGTAGATCAATAGAATCATTAAAATACCCACCGTGCCCTGAACCAATGTTCCCAAGGTATGGCCACGTAGGGCCGTTTTCACTTTCATATTGGAAAACTGTGAAACTACCCAAAAATAGCTGTCGTTGATATGGGATACCGTCATAGCTCCTGCACCAACGGCAAGAACAGCCAATGCTTTATCAGTAATGGAAACCAGTCCAAAAGTTTCCAATAATGGCGCAATTATGGCCGAGGTAGTGATGATGGCCACTGTTGATGACCCTTGGGCCGTTTTGAGCACGGCTGAAATTACGAATGCAATCAAAAGCCCGCCAATCCCCGTGCTGGATTCCAAATTAATAATGGAGGCAATATCCATGGTCCGAAGAATAGCTCCAAATGCTCCTCCTGCACCTGTTATCAATACAATGGCACCTGCTTGCTTGAACGCTTCAGACACCCATCCTTTTTTCTCTTCCGAAGGAACTTTCCCACCCAAGGCAAAGGCGAAGAAAACACCAATAAGCAGTGCGATTACAGGACTACCCAAAAAGTTGAAAATACTGAACAGCCAACCTTCTCCAAAAGGATGTGTAGGATAGTCCACAACAGATTTCATGGCTATCAAAATTATGGGAGCAAGCAAGGGCAAAAATGCCTGAAAAGGTTTTATTGTTGCTTGCACTTCCTCTTTTTCTTCAGCTTTCTCTGAAATTTCATCTTCCTGCAATGATTTTCCAATGAACCGCGCCCAAAAATACCCTGAAATAGAAACGGGTATTGCGACCAAAAGCCCAAAGATGAGTACCATTCCCAAGTCAGCATCCAAAATAGCTGCCGCTGCCAAAGGGCCAGGTGTGGGAGGTACAAAAACGTGGGCGGAATACAATCCTGTGGCCAAGGCAATGGCAAAAACCAAGGTTGGAATGCCTGTTTTTTTACTGATGGCTTTATTTAATGAATAAAGTATGATATATCCAGAATCGCAATACACAGGAATAGAAATGACAAATCCAGCTAAATTCAGTGCCAATGGGGAGCGTTTCAGGCCAATTACCTTTAAAATACTATTGGCCAATACTTGGGTACTTCCCGTCTTTTCCAGGTAAATGCCGATTACGGTCCCAAATGCAATCACTAATCCAATCCCAGAGAGCGTATTTCCAAAGCCTTCGGCCATGGTGGACATGATATCTTTAGGCGCTATTCCCAACAAAAAACCAGAAGCAATGGCAGCAATGGTCAGCGAGAAAATGGGGTGCATTTTAAATTTTACAGTAGCAATAATGATGAAGAGGACCACTACCCCCAGAACTAGTATTTCCATGGTTAATTTTTAATGCATTATCCCCTAAATATAAGCTAATATTCCTACTTTGGTCGCATGAGGCGAACTAACAAGGAACTTCTGGTCAAGGGAATGAAATCGTTTGGATATACGGTGCTTGCCATGTTTATGGGACCTTTTTTAATCTACGAAGCATTTAAAAATGAAGAACACCCTTTTTATTGGCCTGTTTTGATTTTGGGCATTATCTGTGCCATTTTGGCCATTTATTTAGGGTTTAGGTCCGTAAAAATTGTAATGGACGCCATTTTTGGAGAGAAACCCAAAAATTAGTTGCCCGTGCTGGGCGGTTCATTTTTCCACTTGTTGGAAAGTTGGGCATAATCGTAGTCCAAGACCGATTTTTGCCGCTCCAACCTACTTGCTGCAAAAGCACGCTGTAAAATATCCTCGATCAAATAATCCTCGTGCACTTCTTCCGGGAGAAATTCTTCCCTTAAGCTGATTTTGAACAAACTGGCCGTGGTATTGTACCAAAACGCACGCCATCCGCTCCTAAGGTCCTTTACCAAATCAAAAGCGGTTGTACCTGTTTGACGATGAATCAACTTCACTAAAATTTGTCCTTCGGTACGGGTAAGTTTTTTTAATTCTTCGGAAAACTCCCCTTCAATATACTTTTGAACCTTTCGAGTATATCGTCTTTGGTGTCTCCGCTTTTTGATGTGTTGCAGGCTATCGTTGAGTTCCACCAATCGTTCAGCCGCCAATTTGGCATAGGGATATACCTTCAGGGTCTTTCTTCGGAGAATATAGTAACGTAATTTATCCTTTCGGTTTGCAAATTCGAGCTTACCGAAGATATAAACTTCATCCAGCTCAATGGAACTCATCAAAATGGAGTCTCCTTCAAACCGAACATAATAATCCTCTACGGAATCATTGGCAATGGAATCGGCGGGGCTTACAATGGAATCCTTCTGCGGTTCCTGAGCAAACCCGAGAGCAGTAAACGCCAGAAAAACAACAAGAAAACAGTTGCGCAGCATAACATTTCTTCCTCAATAGTCTTGCCAAAAGTAAGTATAAAGGTGTGATTTGGCTATTAAATAAAAGTGAATATTCTTATGTTTGTCTATTAAATTAGATTTATGTCAAAAGAGAAAATCATCAACGAGAAATCCCTTGAGTTTTTAGAAAAATACTTGAACAACCCCTCTCCCACTGGTTATGAATGGGAAGGGCAGAAAATTTGGATGGACTATGTAAAACCGTATGTGGACGAGTTTATAACGGACACGTATGGAACTGCCGTAGGAGTCATTAATCCAGATGCCAAATACCGGGTTGTGATCGAAGGGCATTCCGATGAAATTTCTTGGTACGTTAATTATATCACGGATGAAGGTTTGCTTTACGTTATCCGGAACGGAGGAAGCGACCATCAAATAGCACCCTCCAAATGGGTGGACATCCATACCAAAAACGGCATTGTAAAAGGTGTTTTCGGGTGGCCGGCCATCCATACCAGAAACAAGGCGAAGGAAGAACCGCCAAAATTGGACAACATCTTTATCGATATTGGTGCCAAAGATAAAGAGGAAGTAGAAAAAATGGGCGTACACGTAGGATGCGTTATTACCTACCCCGACCAATTCCATATACTGAACAAGGATAAATTTGTGTGTAGGGCCTTGGACAATCGAATGGGCGGATTTATGATCGCCGAGGTAGCTCGTTTGCTCAAAGAGAACAAAAAAGAGCTTCCTTTTGGTTTATACATTACCAATTCGGTGCAGGAAGAAATTGGTCTACGCGGTGCTGAAATGATTACACAGACCATAAAGCCGAACGTGGCCATTGTAACGGATGTGTGCCACGACACCACTACCCCAATGATCAATAAAAAGACTGAGGGAGAGACCAAAATCGGGGACGGGCCTGTAATATCCTATGCACCTGCCGTACAGAACAAGTTGCGTGAACGTATTTTGGAAACTGCGGAGTCCAACAAGATTCCGTTCCAGCGCAATGCATCTTCCCGATACACAGGAACCGATACCGATGCCTTTGCATATAGTAATGGAGGAGTCGCTTCGGCATTGATCTCGTTGCCTCTGCGCTATATGCACACTACGGTGGAAACGGTTCACAAGGATGATGTGGAGAACGTTATCCGTTTGATTTACGAAACCTTATTGAACATCAAAGAAGGAGAAACCTTTAGTTATTTTGACTAGCTGAGCTTCTATCATCTTTCAGATTTTAAAATTATGTCACCCTGAAACATCTTCAGGGTGACTTTTTTTTATCTTTATGTAATATGGATGAGCGTGTTGACATTTTGGACGAACAAGGAAAACCAACAGGGGAATCCTGTTTAAAATCGGAAGCGCACCGCAAAGGTTTGCTTCATCCAACCATTCACGTATGGCTCTACACACCAGATGGCCGGGTCCTGATTCAACAACGGGGTGAAAACAAGGCTACCCACCCTCTTCTTTGGGATGTTTCGGTGGCCGGACACGTTTCCGCTGGAGAAGAAATTGTTATTGCAGCCGTCCGAGAAGTGGAAGAAGAAATCGGGCTAATCATTTCCGAATCCGATTTGGAGCCGCTAGGTACTTTTAAGGCCATCCACAAAATTTCCGAGGACTTTGTTGATGCCGAACTGCACCACATTTATTTATGCAAGCTAAATGTTCCTATACATCAACTTAAAAAACAGGAAAGTGAGGTAGCTGATTTAGCTTTGGTCCCCCTATTTAAATTTGCTGAGGAAACCTGGGGCTTGGCCAACGTGGCCAAATATGTACCGCACGGCCCTACCTACTACAAAACCATCATTAAAGCGATTAAATCTCGGTCTTGACCTTTTCCGAAAATTCTTCGATTCCATCCAACGAATAATCCTTCTGGTCTCCTGTCTTCATGTTTTTGGCCACAAATTTTCCATCTGTCAACTCTTGGTCTCCCAGAAGAATCACATAGGGCACTCCCCTTTTGTCAGCATATTTGAACTGCTTCTGCACTTTGGTGTCCGTAGGGTACAAATCAGCCCTTAGCCCTTGTTTACGGAGTCCAGACACCAATTTCAAAGCCGCTGTTCCTTCTTTCTTTCCGAAATTGAGGCAAAGTACATCCAATGTAGTATCCAAGCTGTCAGGGAACAGGTTCAATTCTTCCAAAACCAAATAAATTCGGTCCAGTCCAAAGGAAATCCCAACACCGCTCACATCTTTGAGTCCAAAAATACCGGTAAGGTCATCGTAACGGCCTCCACCACCAATCGACCCCATTTTCACACCTTCGGGTGCAGCTACTTCAAAAATAGCCCCCGTGTAGTAATTAAGACCTCGGGCAAGGGTTACATCCAATTGGAGGCTGGCCGATTGCAATCCAATCATGTCCACGGTGGAAATAATCTCTTCCAGTTCGGAAACTCCCAACATTCCGACTTCGGAGTCGGCAAGGATGGTTTTTAACTTTTCCAACTGCTCAAAAGCGGTACCCGTCATATCAAACAAAGGTTGTGCCTTGGCTATGGCTTTTTCGGAGATTCCTTTTTGCATCATCTCCACTTTTACCTTCTCCTCCCCTATCTTGTCCAATTTGTCCAAGGCCACGGTAAAGTCCACCAACAAATCTTTGGCCCCGATCACTTCAGCAATTCCTGATAGTATTTTTCGGTTGTTGATTTTGATGGTGGCTCCTTTTAGGTCCAAATCGGTAAAAACAGCATCATATAATTGTACAAATTCCACTTCTTGAAGCAAGGAATCCGCTCCTACCACATCGGCATCACATTGATAAAACTCACGAAAACGTCCTTTTTGTGGACGGTCCGCACGCCATACGGGCTGAATTTGGTACCGCTTGAACGGAAAATCTATCTCGTTCTGGTGCATGACCACATAGCGGGCAAAAGGTACGGTTAGGTCGTAGCGAAGCGCTTTTTCGGAAATTTTGGACGTCAAAGAAGCTGAGTTCTTAGAACTGTAGGTTACATCATCCACTTTGGAAATGAAGTCGCCTGAATTCAATATTTTAAAGATCAAACGGTCGCCTTCATCCCCGTATTTACCCATCAAAGTTTCCGAATTCTCAAAAGACGGGGTCTCTATCGGCTGAAAACCATAGGTTTCAAAATGTTTTTTTATGGTTTGGATGATATAGTTGCGCTTGGCTACTTCTGCAGGTGAAAAATCACGGGTTCCTTTAGGTATGGATGGTTTCTTTGCCATGTGGTTTTAAATTCTCGTGCAAATATAAGGGGTTTGTTGCATGTTTGCATTTATCTGTAAATGTCATTCTCAACATCGTAAAGAATCCTTCTCAATTTCCAATAATGGATGCTTCAATTGCCAAGCAATTTTAGAATGATAAGGGGTCTTACTCTTTAATCATAACGGTGCCTTTATCGCGGTTTTTTTCTGTTACGTAATAGGGAAGTTAAACCCAGAATACCCATCCGTCAATTCAAAAAGGGCATCCATCAATCGGCCTAAAATTATAGCTGACGCCCCATCTATATTTGTGCTGTTCAATCTTATTAATCATTAAAAATTAAAACTATGAAGTTGAAAAAAATCATAACGTTAGGCTGTGTGGTAGTTGCCATGGGACTTATTGCATCCTGCTCGGGCGAAGATGGCGAACAGGGAATACAGGGCGAAGATGGCGCACAAGGAATACAAGGTGAAAAAGGAGATCAAGGTGAACAAGGGATTCCCGGCGCCGATGGGAATGCCAATGTAACGAAACTGGATTTTGACCTGAGCTTTACTCCCGCTGGTGAAAGTGAAATCCCCATTAATGTGCCTGAATTTACAGTAGAGACATTGCAAAACAATACATTGATCACCTATCTGGAAATCTCGGATAATAATGATACGTCATACTTTTTGTTGCCAGGCAGAGTCAACATTCTTCAATTGGATTTTGGAATTGAGTATAAAGAAGAAGCATTGGCCGTATATGTGTACAACGCTGATGGAACAACAGGAAATTGGCCTGATATACAGGAAAACGTATCGATTATTTTACACATTACCATGGTAGAAATGAACCCAGATGCCATGGCTGGAAAAAATTCGGTTGCGGATAACTTAAAAAACGCCGGAGTGGATATCGCCAACTATCTTGAAGTAATGAAATACTACGGTTTGGAATAATATCAAAACTTGACCTAGATGGATAAACGGAATTACCGAACTGATCGGTAATTCCGTTTATTATTTTTGAGCTTCCCGATAATTTTGGGATGAAAATACCGTTCAATTCTTATTTCCAATGGATTTTTCAATCGCTTTGCGATTTCGGAATGACAGATAGTCTTGTCTCGTACAACCAATATAAGTTCTCAATTGCGCTCGTACCGACATTGAGTCGTACTTTTTCAAGTTCTTGAATCTAACATCTCAAGTCAAATCCTTGATCAATGCTCCATAATCTGCTCAAACCATTGGTACAGTTCCCCTTTGGTAATAACAGCCCCTTGTTTAATGATCTCGAACTTATCCACGTTCTTATCTTCCCCATAGGCCTTGGAAGCAGATAGATATTCCACAAAATCGGATTGGTAATTGCGTTTAAACCAACCGAAACCCACCTCGGTCCTCAGGTCTATTTCCGGGTTTAAAATCTTAACGGACAGGAGTTTCATCTCCTTATCGGTCAGGTAAAAGAGGTGCATGTGTTTGTCGGAAATATTTTCCAAATACTCCACTTTGTTCAACACGCCTTCCCAAATCAAATCACTGAATACATCGATTTCTTCCTCAGCAACTTCAGGTTTTTCCTTTTTAAGGGCATTCCATTCCTTTGCGGTAATGGATTGGGTTGCCAAAAAATTAATAAATTCAGGATGGAGTTCTTCCAATTGCTCCTTGGTCAATCTTTTATATTTCATCCTGCAAAAATATAAAAGGTAAGGGAGAACCTCTCTGCTTTTGTACCAAGAAAACCGTCAAACCCTTGGATTCATAATAATCCTTTAAGTTTATATTTACCTCATAAACCCTTTGATTTTTGGCGAGTGGTTGAATTTATTGTAGTTTCGGAAAGTAACATTATTAATAAAATACGTACAGAATGAGATTTTTGAAATCGATTAAAACTTTAGTGGTCTGCATTGCAACAGTAAGTGTTGGTGCTTTTTCGCAAGTGAATGCACAGGAACAAGTACAGGTTAGCGATGTGGAACTGAATAAAATTGCCTCGGCTTTTCAGGATATTCAGAAAGTGAATATGGAAGCTCAGCAACAAGTAATGAAAACAGTTCAGGAAAGTGGTTTTGATGCCAATAGGTTCAACAAAATGTACCAAGCTTCTGCATCTCCTGAAAAAACCGTTGATGCCAGCGACGAGGAGAAAGAACGCTTTGACAAACTGATGAACGAGATACAAGAAATGCAAGTGGGTTTTACCCAACAAATCGAGGAAATCATCAGCAATGAAGGATTGAGTATGGAGCGTTATCAAAAAATCGCCATGGCCTTGCAAACAGATGCAGATCTGCAAGGTAGATTGAGAACCATGTTGGAAAAACAACAGCCCCAATAAAATTTATTTTTGAACAAACGCAAAAAAGCCCTCTGAAAATCGGAGGGCTTTTTAATATGGTAATGATTTGAAGTTTATTTCGCTTCCGCAATTACTTCAAATGGGAATTCTACAATAACTTCCCTGTGCAATCTGATAATAGCTTCGTAAGGACCAACTCTTTTGACAGCTCCACCTTTAATGTTGATGAATTTTCTGTCGATTTGGTGTCCTTCTTTGTCCAAGGCAGCGGCAAGGTCGATATTGGTTACAGATCCGAACAATTTGTCGCCTGCACCAACTTTTGCAGCAATCTTGATTTCCAATTGCTTCAATGCATCGGCAATCTTAGTGGCCTCATCGATAACCTTTTTCTCCTTGTGGGCTCTTTGCTTAAGGTTCTCCGCCAAAACTTTTTTGGCAGAAGGCGTAGCCAAATCGGCCAAACCTTGCGGGATAAGGAAGTTTCTGCCGTAACCGTTCTTTACGGTAACGATATCATCCTTAAATCCCAAATCCTGTACATCTTCTTTTAGAATAAGTTCCATTCTCTGGTGTTTTTTATTTCAACATATCGCCAACATACGGCATTAACGCTAGGTGACGGGCACGCTTTACGGCCTGTGCCACTTTTCTTTGGTATTTCAAGGAAGTACCTGTAAGTCTTCTTGGAAGCAATTTACCTTGCTCGTTCACCAACTTCATCAAGAAATCCGGGTCTTTGTAATCAATGTACTTGATACCTGATTTCTTGAACCTACAATACTTCTTTTGCTTGCTGGTCTCAATATTAAGCGGGGTCAAATATCTGATTTCCCCGTCTTTTTTCGATTTTGCTTGTTGCTCAATAGATGCCATACCCTTATGCCTTTGCTTTTAGTTTGTCTCTTCTTTTTTCAGCCCATGCAATTGCATGTTTGTCCAATTTAACGGTCAGAAAACGCATAACGCGCTCATCTCTTCTCAATTCCAACTCGTATGGGCCAATGGCCTCACCTGGAACTTGGAATTCGAACAAGTGGTAAAATCCACTTTTCTTGTGCTGAATGGGATAGGCCAACTTCTTAAGTCCCCAATCTTCCTTGGAGACCATCTTGGCACCATTCTTAATCAAGAAATCTTCAAATTTCTTGACTGTTTCCTCTATCTGGGTCTCAGATAGAACGGGATTCAAAATGAAAACAGTTTCGTAATGGTTCATTATAATATATTTTTAAAGGAGCGCAAAATTAATAATATTTCTTTCACCCTGCAAGAAAAGTAATAAAACTTCGTTTAAGTACAAGAGTTATCAACATTGAAAAACCCAATAAACCTAAATAACACTTATGGCAATTTACACAACAAAATACACCATGTTTACATCTTTTGTTGCTCTTAAACGGGTTTTTTATGTAATTTGCCGATGATTTAAAACCCTACAAATCACCCCATTCTATGAAATTAAAAAGTATAATTGTAGACGATTCCTCGATGCAGCGCATGGCTGTTGCGAAATTGGTCAACAATCATCCACACCTAGCTTTGGTAGCTGAGTACAGTAATGCCATTGAAGCCAAAAATGGCCTGAAAAACCACGAAATCGACCTTATCTTTTTAGATGTTGAAATGCCGATAATCAGCGGTTTTGACCTTTTAGAGGCCCTAGAGAACCCACCACAGGTTATCCTGATTACCGGAAAACCTGATTATGCACTTAAAGCGTTTGACTACGACGTTACCGATTACCTTCATAAACCCATCACTTTGGCCCGTTTTGAGGCTTCTGTAAAAAGAGCTGTTGCCAAATACGAGCAAATGAACAGAGTCGATGAGGACGAAGAACATATTTTTGTGAAAAGCAACCTTAAGAAACGTAAGGTTATATTAAACGACATCAAATGGATCGAAGCATTGGGCGATTACATCAAATTGGTAACCGATGAGGCCAATATCGTAATCCTTTCTACCATGAAATCTTTCGAAAAGCAATTGCCTGCCGAAAAATTTCTACGTATCCATAAATCCTATATTGTGAATCTGGAGAAGATTGAGAAATTCAACAGTAAAAATGTTGAAGTTGGGGGCAGACAGATTCCTTTGAGTAGAAACAAGAAAACCGAACTGGCCGAAGCGCTGGCCAATGTATAATTATATGTGGTCCACATTGTAGATCAGTCTTACACTTTTATACTTGGAAATAGCATTAAAGGATTTTTCAATTCCTTTAATGCTATTTTTTGTTTGTACCAATGGCTGCTTGCGTGGAATCTTGACCATAATGTTTTTTAGATAATCCCTTCGGATTCTCGATACAGGTGGGTATTCAGGCCCAAGAATGTTTGGGCCAAGTACATTGCGTAACGAGCCCGCCAACCAATCAGCTGCTTCATTCAATTTATTGAAATCCTTATCCTTCAAGGTTATTTTGATAAGGCGCACCAAAGGTGGGTACTTAAACTGTTCCCTTTCATAAAACTGCTC
Organism: Flagellimonas yonaguniensis; assembly: GCF_029193885.1. Taxonomy (GTDB): domain Bacteria; phylum Bacteroidota; class Bacteroidia; order Flavobacteriales; family Flavobacteriaceae; genus Flagellimonas; species Flagellimonas yonaguniensis. Next base: position 126,732 of record NZ_JARFVB010000004.1, read on the forward strand.
CTTGAACATCTTATCATAACTGTTCGTGGTAACCTGCTGTAATATTTGATGGTATGGATTGTAGGTTTGGATCAACACTTTGCCGCGCTTTTGGGTACGCCCTGCCCTACCCGCTACCTGCGTCAACATTTGAAAACTACGTTCATGGGCACGGTAATCAGGGAAATTCAGCATGGAATCCGCATTCATTATCCCTACCAAACTCACATTTCGAAAATCGAGACCCTTCGTGACCATTTGGGTACCCACCAGAATATCCATCTCTTGGTTTTCAAAAGACGAGATGATTTTTTCATACGCATATTTACCACGCGTGGTATCCAAATCCATGCGACCAACCTTAACATCTGGAAACAACTGTCCCAATTCCTGTTGAATCTGCTCGGTGCCAAAACCTTTATTGTCCAACGTGGGGCTGCCGCAGGCCAAACAAGCTTGCTGCAATGCCATGTGATAGCCACAATAATGGCAGCGCAGTTGATTTCTATGTTGATGATAGGTCAAGCTCACATCGCAATTGGGACACTGAGCCACATGACCACAGGTAGTGCATTCCACAACTGGGGCAAACCCTCTTCGGTTTTGAAAAAGAATGATCTGTTCCCCTTCTTCCAACGCTTCCTCGATGGCCTTGATCAAAATTTCCGAAAAATGACCTTTCATTCGGCGTTTTCGTGTGGCTTCTTTAATGTCCACCAAGTTGATATCTGGCATCAACACATCGCCAAAACGATGCGCAATGGAAGCGTAACCATATTTTTGGGTCTTGGCATTGAACATGCTCTCAATGCTCGGTGTTGCGGAACCCAACACAATATTTGCCTTGTGAAGGGCCGACAAGACCACCGCAGCATCCCTGGCGTGGTAACGTGGTGCGGGATCAAATTGTTTAAAGGAGCTTTCGTGCTCCTCATCCACCACTACCAAACCTAAATTTGTAAAGGGAAGGAATAAAGACGAACGTGCACCGATAACTATCTGGGCCTTTTCAGCATTGTTCAATACATTGTTCCATACTTCTACCCTTTCGTGAATGCTATATTTTGAATGATACACGGATACTTGATGCCCAAAGTAATGCCTCAATCTATTGATCAATTGTGAGGTCAGTGCAATTTCTGGAAGTAAATACAACGCTTGTTTGCCTTCGTCCAAGCATTTTTGAATCAACTTTACGTAAACTTCCGTCTTTCCCGATGATGTAACTCCATGCAACAAAACAGGTTTTCCTTCATCAAACCCCTTATTGATATCCTCCAAAGCTCGATGCTGATACTTATTTAAGTCTACATGCTTGGATTCATCCGACTGTCCATCAAATTGTACCCTATCTTTTCGAATGTGGTATTCCCCCAGAATGTTTTTATCGATAAGTGCCTTGATTACCGCTCGGGAACTCCCACTCTCCTTTTCCAAATCAGCAATGGGAATGGGTTTTGTGCTTTTGGCTTTCAGCTGAAACAGGGAAAGTACCACCTGACTCTGTTTGGGTGCCCGAGTGAGCTCGTTCAATAATTCGGCCAACTGTTCCTCGTCATCATATTGATCGGAAAGTTTGACATAGCGAACCAATTTGGGTTTGTATTGCTCGTACAATTCTTCTTTTTGGAGCACTACTCCCTTATGGACAAGCGCATTTATAAGTTTGAGGACATTTTTTTTGTCCACAATATCGCTTACCTCGGAAATCTTCAATGCAGTTTGATGCTGTAGTGCCTCAAATACCAGAAACTCGTCATCTGTAAGCTCCGCTTCATCCACATCGGCATTTTTGTTAGGCAATACCAAGGTTTCGCTTTCCAACATAAAAGCGCTGGGCAAAGCACTCCGGATGACTTCTCCCAAAGTGCACATGTAATATTTGGCCACCCATTCCCAATGCTTTAGCTGCATTTGGGTTACTACGGGCTGCTCATCGAGAATTTGATAGATTTCCTTGGGTTCGTAGGCCTCGGGTGCATTTTGGTGCACTCGATATGCCAGAGCGGTATATATTTTTGATTTGCCAAAAGGAACGGCAACGCGCATTCCTTCCTTAATAAAATCCGCTTCGGCCTGCGAAATTTTATAGGTAAAGAGTTTTTCCAAAGGAATGGGAAGAACAACATCCAAAAAATAATCCATACATCAATTCTCTACAACCCGATGCCATGTTTGGGTTCTGTACAAAAATGCCAAATAGCCTCTTACCTTGAGTCGATTTTCATTATCATCATCCAGCCACACCCTTCCCTTAAAGGTCATGGCTTGTTCAGGATCAAACAGCTTATCTCCTTTGTAAATACCTTTTTTGTTTTTCTCAAAATCCTCCATGATCTTCATGCCGAGAATGGGTTTATCTTTTTTGTCGCCTTCACATTTGGTACAAAGAGCGCCCTTTTTCCCTTTCTCCAGAATCTCAACCACCTTGGCGTGCATCAATCCATCTTCCTTGTAGATTTCGATGATGGCCTTGGTAATTCCATTTCTGTCGTCAATGGTTTTCCACTTTCCAAAAACGGTCTGCGACCAAGTTATCTGAGAAAGCAGAAAACATAGAAGATACATCCACTTATTGAGGGTTTTGCTGCTTTTCATGTCGTTTTTTTAAGGAGTTCAACGTAGCATTCAATTCGAAACCTAGCAATAATATATTAGAATTCAACCATATGAACACCATTAAAATCAATAATCCTCCCAAAGCGCCATAAAGTTCGTTGTACCGTGCAAACTTCTCTACGTAAATCCCGAAAAGATATGATGTCAATAAGAATAAAAGCGTGGTAAGCAATGCTCCGGCTGAAAAAAACCGTGCTTGCCTGCCTTCCGCAGTACCGAAATAGTACAAAATAGCCGTTGCCAAGTATGAAATGAACAGAAAGAACAACAGTTTTGCAAATTGAAGCCCAACGGCATCGCCTTTCTCGATATCGGTCCCCAATGCCTTTCCAAAGAACTCACTTGCGTTACCCACAATATAAAACTCAAAATAAACAAAGGCGACAGCACCAATTATCAATAAAATAGAGAGAATCAACCCTACCATTAAGGCGTAGGCATATTGACGAAAGAAGTTTCGGGTAAGCTCTACGTGATAGGAGTACTCGAACCCGCCAAAAATGGCATTGACACCATTGGCCACTAAGAATATGGACAGAAAAAAGGCCGAGGACAACAGCCCCCCCTGCTTTTGATCCTTGATCTGCTGATATATTTCACTGAAGTAATCACTTGTGGCAGAAGGTAGAAAAGACTCCAAAAAGTTAAGAAACTGGGTGTCAAAATTGGCATTGCCCACACTCACATACGGAATGATGAACGGAATCAAGGTCACCATAAAAATAAGCAATGGAAAGAGCGCCAAAAAAATACTGAACGCAATGGAACTTGCCCGGGTGGACACGGCCCCCTTTACGATACCCACCAAATACATTTCAACAAGATCATAGAGGGAAAGTCCTTCAAAAGCTTTGAGCTTTATTTGTTTCAATAGGCGCACCAGCCAATTGATTACAGGTATTTTTTCCAATTTCTCCTCTATGGCTGCGGACATTTAAACGGCTTTTAAACTTAGATCCATGTTGTAAACGGAATGGGTCAAGGCTCCGGATGAAATATAATCCACGCCACATTCGGCATATTTTCGAATGGTATCCTCTGTGATGCCTCCCGAAGACTCGGTAAGGCATTTGTCCCCTATCCTTTTGACGGCCTCACGGGTTTCATCATAATCAAAATTGTCTAGAAGAATTCGATATACACCTCCTGCTTTTAAAATTTCATCAACTTCTTTCAAATCCCTAGCTTCAACAATAATTTTAAGGTCCTTCCCCTTTTCAGATAAATAGTCTTTTGTTTTTTGAATGGCTTTTGCGATGCCACCTGCAAAATCAATATGATTGTCCTTGAGCATGACCATATCGTAGAGGGCAAACCGATGGTTTTCCCCTCCTCCGATTTTAACGGCCCATTTTTCCAAGGCACGGATTCCGGGGGTAGTTTTTCGGGTATCCAATATCTTGGTGCCCGTCCCGTCCAAAATGGAAACAAAATCCTGGGTCTTGGTGGCAATCGCACTCATACGTTGCATGGCATTGAGTACCAATCGCTCCGCTTTCAGGATGCTTTGGGAGCTACCCTCCACATAAAAAGCAATGTCGCCATATTTGACCTTTGCGCCATCTTCCAGCAAAATTTCCATGGTCAACTTTGGGTCAACATAGTTGAACACTTGTTTGGCAAAATCCACTCCAGCGAGAATGCCCTCGTCCTTTACAAGAAGTTTTGCCTTTCCTTGAGCCGATGCAGGAATGCAAGCCAAGGAACTATGGTCGCCATCGCCAACATCCTCCCTTACGGCATTGGCAATGATCAAATCCAGTTCGTTTTGAAATTGTTCTTCGGAAATCATCCAATTGGGGTTTTAACGAAAATAGTAAAAACATTGCTCCATATACATGACTTTGGCATGCTTAATTTAAGCTGAAACGTTTATTTTTGACCATGCAGATTACCATACTTGCCATTGGAAAAACCGATAAGTCTGAACTTGAAGAACTTATAACCGTTTATGAGAAGCGGTTGAAGCATTACATCAAGTTTCAATTGGAGATAATTCCAGATATAAAAAATCGAAAAAATCTTTCTGAAGCGCAGCAAAAGGAGAAAGAAGGCGAACTTATTCTAGCACAACTCCAACCCACAGATACTTTGATTCTGTTAGATGAAAAGGGAAAACAATACACTTCGATGGATTTTGCCCAATTTCTTCAAAAAAAGATGAACAGTGGTATCAAAAGCCTAGTTTTAGCCATTGGAGGGCCTTATGGTTTCAGTGATGCCGTTTACGCAAAAAGTTCGGGAAAAATAAGTTTGTCCAAAATGACATTTTCCCATCAAATGGTTCGATTGTTCATTGTGGAACAGATTTACAGAGGGTTTACCATTCTAAGGAATGAACCCTATCATCATCAATAATTAAATGATAGACCGCTTCGCTCAAGGATTAAAGAGCAAAGACTTTTAGTGATTATTTGCTGGTCCTTTATTCTTATGTCTTATATCTAATAGAGACTAGTAAAGCACCCTGAACTTGATGGTGTTCTCGATTTTCTTGAGAGCCTTGATTACATCTTTATCGTATTCCTTATCCAAATCAGTAATCACATAACCAACCTCACTATCCGTGGAAAGGTACTGCCCTGAAATGTTGAGCCCGTATTGCGCCAATATTTCATTGATCTTGGCCATAATGCCAGGAACGTTTCGATGGATATGCAAAAATCGGTGTGCGTTGTTTTGTTTGGGCAATCTTATGTTCGGGAAGTTTACGGCATCCACTGTGTTCCCCGAATTGATATAATCCATGATTTTATTGGGCACAAAATCGGCAATATCTCGCTGTGCCTCCTCGGTACTACCTCCAATATGAGGTGTAAGGATCACGTTGGACAACCCTTGCAATGGAGTTTCAAATGCCCCGTTGCTTCTAGGCTCGGATGGATAAACATCAATGGCCGCACCTCCCAATTTACCATTTTTCAGCGCATTGGCCAAGGCATCAATATCCACTACAAATCCTCTGGATAGGTTAATGAGCTTGGCACCATCCTTCATTTGGTTGAGCTCTCGCTCCCCGATAAAGTTTTTATTGGCCTTGTTATCGTCCACATGCAGAGTAACCACGTCGGAAACATTCAATAAATCTTCCAAAGTGTCACATTTAACAGCGTTACCAAGGGCCAATTGATCGTTCACATCGTAGTAATACACTTTCATCCCCATGGCCTCGGCAAGTACGGACATTTGCTTGCCAATGTTTCCGTAACCCACAATACCTAGATTTTTACCGCGCACTTCTTGCGAACCAGCAGCAGTCTTGTTCCACTCTCCGCTATGGATTTCCGTACTGCGTGGAAAAATACTGCGCATCAGCATAATGGTCTGCCCAATGGCAAGTTCCACCACAGAACGCGTATTACTGTAAGGTGCATTAAAGACCACTACACCTTTCTTTTTGCTATAATTCAGGTCTATCTGGGTGGTACCGATACAAAAAGCACCAACAACCAACAATTTATCAGCGGCATCCAATACTTTTTGGGTAACCTGGGTTTTGGATCGGATTCCCAGTACATGGACACCTTTAATGCGTTCAATAAGGTCTTCTTCGGAAAGACTGGTTTTGATCAGCTCCACCGAAAATCCTTCTTCAGAAAGATTTTCAAAAGCTGCTGGGTGTACATTTTCCAGTAAAAGGATCTTGATTCTGTTCTTGGGGTATGATAAGTTTCTTGGCAAATCGTTTATAAATAAAAATTCATCTAGGTTAGGTGCTACGTGATCGGCATTGTTGGCCGCTTTTTCACGATGCACATTTTCTGTGTAGGCGAAAAACTTATGGGCAATTCCTGCTTCGCGCATTACATAATCGCTATAGCCATCGCCAATTACCTGGACCTCGCCAGCCAAATCCAGATTTTTTAAACATTGTATTTTTCCGTTGTGGGCCGCCAGTACATTTTTTTCATCAAAACCTGTTATGTTACCTTCCTCATCAAAGGTAAAGGTATTGGCGTATACCCTATCGGATGGTATGTTGTATTCTTCAACAATGGGATCGATAAATTCCTTGAAGCCACAGGAAATCACATAGATATCCTCGGAATATTCATGAAAGAATTGCTTGTTCGTTTCAATAGACTTTGAAATCTTTTGACGTAGTTCCACCACTAAGTCCTCCAAATCACTCTTGTTGGCATTCAACAAACGGATTCTTCGCTCCAAGGATTCCGTGAAGGAAATATCCCCATCGATCCCTAAATTGGTGATCTTTTGGATTTCCGCTACGATCTCGTCCCTTTTTGGATTGCCTTGAAGGGTCATTTCCGCCAAAACGTCCAACGCCTCTACACGTGTGAGCGTACTATCAAAATCGAACACATATTTGCGCCCTGTTTCCACCATGAGCTATTTCAAAAAAATTAAGGTGTAAAATTAAACATTAATTCCATCCTTATAATCGGAACTTATTAAAAACCTTACACATTTGCGGATAAATCAAAAATCCATTACGATTTGTTTCAAATACCACCCTAAAAAGCTCATTTACTAACTTCCAATTCTCAAAACCAACGTCTTGTGAGCTTGCAATAAATATTATAATCCTGCCCAAACAGTTCCATCAAGGTCTCCTCCTCAGGTTTTATCTGAAAATGGTTCATATAGGAAACAAAACCTGCAGCAATCAATGTATTAAAGGCATTCCCCAATTGTAGACCAAAAGCCAACAACACCAAAAGAAGCCCCAAATACATGGGATTACGGCTATAATTGTACACCCCTGTCGTTATTAATCGAGTGGTTTTCTGTGGGTGTACGGGGTCCAGTGTTGTTTTATTGATCAAAAACTGTACTACAGCTATAGCTCCTATTAGCACACCTAGTCCAAAGAGTACCCAAGCCAATTCATTTCGCGCAAAAAAATCAAATTCACCAAAAGGCAAAAACCTGTCCAAAACATACATCAATCCCCCAAAAACCAGCATTATTACAGCAGGTGGCACTTTCATTTTCATAAAAATCGCTTAAAGTCCGAAATTACTACTTTTGAAACTCAAAATAGAACCCTTTTTGATTTGAAACTAGTTTTTGCCACCCATAACGACCATAAACTGAAAGAAGTTCAACAGTTACTTCCTGAAAGCATTGAGCTTCTATCCTTAAAGGATATCGAATGCTTTGATGAAATTCCCGAAACTGGCGATACACTGGAAGAAAATGCAAAGATCAAAGCGGATTACGTAACCCAAACCTATGGTTTGGATTGTTTTTCCGATGACACAGGTTTACTTGTTGATATTTTGGATGGTGCTCCTGGCGTGTATTCTGCCAGATATGCGGGGGAGCAAAAAAAAGCCTCGGACAACATGGCAAAGCTATTATCCGAACTAGAGGGAACCAATGTCCGTTCCGCTCACTTTAAGACGGCAGTCCATTTAAATCTGCAAGGCGAAAGTTTTATTTTTGAAGGTATTGTGGAGGGTCAAATTACCACCGAACAACATGGAAAAGGCGGCTTTGGATACGATCCCATCTTTAAACCCGATGGATATGACAAAACCTTTGGGGAACTGCCTGCGGAGACCAAAAACGCTATCAGTCATCGTGGTAGGGCCATTCAAAAGTTGGTGACATTCTTAAAAAACAGGGCATAGTAGCTTGCACCGATCAAAATAAGTGTACCTTTGCCGCTTTATTAACGCCGCCGGTATGGGCAAGGTGTTGTGATGGGCTTGAACGGGAAATACTAAAAATCGCTCTATACAACACAAACATATTTGCGATTTAAGGTATTTACACCGCTATGACAAAATTTGAAGCCTTGGGGTTAGATCAACCCCTATTGGATGCTATTTCCGACCTTGGATTTGAATCCCCCTCTGAAGTACAAGAAAAATCAATCCCAATTTTATTGGAGCAGGAAACCGATTTGGTTGCCCTCGCCCAAACAGGAACAGGTAAAACCGCTGCGTTTGGATTTCCTATGATTCAAAAAATCCAACAGGACAGCAGAACCACACAAGGATTGATCCTCTCCCCAACACGGGAGCTTTGCTTGCAGATCACCAATGAATTAAAACTCTATTCCAAATACGTAAAAGGACTGAATGTTGTTGCCATATATGGTGGTGCCAGCATTACGGAACAGGCCAGACAAATAAAGAGAGGCGCACAAATTGTTGTGGCCACCCCTGGTCGAATGAAGGACATGATCGGCCGAAATATGGTGGACATCTCCAAAATTGATTATTGCGTACTGGATGAAGCCGATGAAATGTTGAACATGGGCTTCTACGAAGACATCAAGGACATTTTGTCCAATACACCGCAGGAAAAGTTTACATGGCTATTTTCGGCAACCATGCCCAAGGAAGTGGCTACAATTGCCAAAAAGTTCATGCACAAACCCATCGAGATTACCGTTGGGTCCAAAAACGCAGGTGCATCCACCGTACAACACGAATATTATGTAGTAGGTGGTCGTGATCGTTATGCAGCCCTTAAACGTTTGGCCGATGCCAACCCAGGTATCTTCTCCGTAGTATTCTGCAGAACCAAAAGGGATACCCAACGTGTAGCCGAAAAACTTATCGAGGATGGTTACAATGCTGGAGCCCTGCATGGCGATTTGAGCCAAAACCAAAGGGATTTGGTCATGAACTCCTTCCGTAAAAAGCAGGTGCAGATGCTGGTAGCTACCGATGTGGCGGCCCGTGGTATCGATGTAGATGACGTGACCCACGTGATCAACTATCAATTACCGGATGAAATCGAGACGTACACCCACCGTAGTGGACGCACAGGACGTGCCGGAAAATCTGGAATCTCCATGGTCATCGTAACACGTTCCGAGTTGAGAAAGATCAAGGCCATTGAGAAAAAAATCCAACAGGAATTCTTATCCAAAAAGATTCCCGATGGCATTGAAATCTGTGAAATCCAATTGTATCATTTGGCCAATAAGATCAAAGAAACCAAAGTCAACACAGAAATCGACAGCTATTTACCTGCCATCAACGATGTTTTGGAAGGTATTGATCGCGAAGAGCTCATCAAAAAGATATTCTCTGTGGAATTCACTCAATTCTACAATTACTATAGCAAGACCAAAGACCTCAACAGCTCAGACTCTGGAAAAGATAAAGGTGGCTCCAAAGGGGATATCCCGACCGAAGGTTCTGTTCGCTACTTCATCAATGTTGGGGAGCGAGATGGCTACGACTGGATGAGCCTGAAAGATTTCCTTCGTGACACTTTGAACTTGGAAAAAGAGGACGTCTATAATGTGGATACGAAAGATTCGTTCTCTTTCTTTAATACCGATGCCCAACTGACGGAGTTCATCCTTCAAACCTTTACAGACTTTAAACTGGAAGGACGCTTTATAAATGTTGAAGTTTCAAAGAACCCTGGCGGTAGCGGTGGAAAGGGCGGCAAAAAGCGTAGAGGCAGAAAAGGAGGGGGCGGAGGCCGAAGAGGCGGCAACAAGTCCTACAAAGGAGGTAAAAAAGGCGGTTATGGCAAAAAGGGGGGCAAGAAAAGACAGGGCTTTTATTAGTTAATTCTATATTAAATGATAAGTCTCCCCTATTTATTTTTCTTTGTTTAGTACTTTTATAGCTACAAAGATTGCATGAGAAGATCACTACTTATACTACTGTCCCTAATCCCACTACTCGGTTTTTCCCAAATTGAAGAAGAAGAAAACCAAGAAGTGAAGGAATTTACCGCAACGGTAATCAACGCCCAAACGAAATTTCCCTTGGAAAGCGTACACGTTGTGAACCTTAATCAGGTAAAAGGTACCATTACCAATCCTGAAGGTAAGTTTACCATTCCCGCAGCGGTCAATGATACACTTTACTTTTCGTACTTGGGATTCAAAACCCAAAAAGTAAGGGTAACCAATGACATGTTCCGATTTGGAAATACCGAGATTGCATTGACCGAATTGGCCTATGCCCTTGAGGAAGTAGTGGTAAGACCATATCAACTCACAGGTTATCTGGAAATAGATGTTAAGAACCTACCTATAAACAATGCGCGCCAGTACAGTATTTCGGGACTTCCCACCAGTTACGAAGCGGGAAACCGAAACCCAAGTGCGGTTACCAAGGTTTTGGGGGCCATTCTCAATCCGGCCGACCTCTTACGGAATCTTTTTGGGAAGAAACCAAAACAGATGCGCAAACTTCGTCAAATCAAGGAGGATGACAATATTCGAGATCTTTTGGCCTCGAAATTTGACAGGGAGACCTTGACAGAACTGCTTCAATTGGAAAAAGTGGACATCGAGGATATCCTCAACAACTGTAACTATTCCAAATCCTTTATCAAAACAGCGAACGACCTTCAAATTTTGGATGCTATCTCTAGCTGTTATGAAGAGTACAAAGTACTGAACAGAAACCAATAATCAACTTTTATCCAGATGTTTTTGGGATATCATGGCTGCGTAAATAAATTTCATAATTACGGATGCATTTTATAGCTTTAGACAAAATCCCAATGCATGAAAAAACTACTTGTAGTATTGTCGGTTCTACCCCTATTTATTGGCTGTAAGCAAGTTGAAAAAAAGCAACAAGAAACGCAGGTAGTTGAAATTGAAACACCTGAAAAAGAGGTGCCCTTTGTATGGGAAGGAGCAAATATTTATTTCTTACTGACCGACCGTTTCAACAATGGAAATCCCGAAAACGATGTTAATTTTGACCGAACCGAAGAAACCGCGGTTCTTAGAGGTTTTGAAGGAGGGGACATTCAAGGGATTACCCAAAAAATCGAAGAGGGATATTTTACCGATCTCGGCATCAATGCCATTTGGTTCACCCCTGTGGTGGAGCAAATTCATGGAGCAACGGACGAGGGTACAGGAAAAACCTATGGTTATCATGGCTATTGGGCCAAGGATTGGACTTCCATTGACCCCAACTTCGGAACCAAAAAAGATTTGGAAAAACTGGTGAAAACTGCGCACAGCAAAGGAATCCGTATTCTTTTGGATGTAGTTTTGAATCATACCGGACCAGTTACAGAAAAAGACCCAGTTTGGCCAGATGATTGGGTAAGGACAGGCCCAAAGTGTGAGTTTACCACCTACGAAAACACAACAGCATGTACCTTGGTGGAAAACCTACCTGATATTCTCACTGAATCCGATGAAACTGTGGAATTGCCCGATGCCCTCTTGGCCAAATGGAAAGAAGAAGGCCGCTTAAGCAAGGAGTTGGACGAACTCCAACTTTTTTTTGACCGTACCGGGTACCCAAGGGCACCTCGTTACTACATCATCAAATGGCTTACGGATTACATCAATGACCTAGGTGTTGACGGTTTTCGGGTGGACACCGTGAAGCATGTGAACGAAAATGCATGGAGTGACTTATATAAAGAAGCGGAATACGCATTTCAAACTTGGAAGAAAAAACATCAGAATCAAATATTGGACGACAACCCCTTCTATATGGTTGGCGAAGTTTATAGTTATGGTATTTCAAGCGGCCGCGATTTTAATTTTGGTGACAAAAAAGTGGACTTCTTCAATCATGGTTTTAAAAGCCTTATCAATTTTGAGTTCAAAAGTGATGGGGACAAAAGCTACGAGACCATTTTTAAAAAATACAGCAAACTCCTCCACACCAAATTAAAGGACAAAAGCGTACTCAACTATTTAACCTCACATGATGATGGCGCACCTTATGATAAAGACCGAACAAAGCCCTATCGCGCGGCCAATGTGCTTTTGTTGACCCCAGGGGCATCACAAGTATATTATGGGGATGAAACGTCCAGAAGTCTTATCATCGAGGGGACAGAGGGAGATGCCACGCTGCGATCATTTATGAACTGGGAAGACTTGGATAGTCTGCCAGAAATACAAAAAATACACAAGCACTGGCAAAAATTGGGTCAGTTTCGCGCTAGCCACCCCGCTATTGGTGCAGGAAAGCACAAACGTTTGGCCAAATCGCCCTATGTATTCTCAAGAACCTATGTCAATGGGGAATATCGAGATAAGGTGATCGTAGGGCTAGATTTACCTAAAGGTAAAAAATCGCTATGGGTAAAAGGGTTCTTCGGTGATGGCACCAAATTATACGACACCTATTCCGAGACCGAGGTTACTGTGACCAACGGAAAAGTCATCTTGGACAATGGTTTTGATATCGCGCTATTGGAGCTTGTGGAATAGCACTTACTGTCTGGAGTGCAATGCAATTCGGTTGCCTTCCGTATCCAAAAATACCGCCATATAGCCTATATCGGGACTTATTTGTGTCTTTCCCTGAACAATTTTGCCTCCACTGGGTTCAATTCGGTCAAGTTCCTCTTGAACATCCTTGCTGTTAAAGTAAACCAGCACCCCATCACTTTCACTTGGCTGGTACCAATCCTTGTTTTTGATAAGGGAACCGGAAGCCCCAGGTTTTCCATGATCTGCAGGAAACCATCCCATTTTGGTTCCTCCAAAATCCTGTAATTGAATTTCAACCTTAAAAACAGCATCGTAAAACTTTTTTGCACGGTCCATATCCGCTACGGGAATCTCGAACCAGCCAACCATATTGTATTCCATAACTTATTGGTTTTCCAAAATTTCCTTTAGACTGGCAAGACCTTCTTCAAAATCTTTGCCCACCGCTTTGTCCATGTTCATGAACAGCATCATAATACTCATAGGAAATTTGTTCTTCCCAGAAAAGCCCCAAATCACTTTGGTTATATTCGGATCAACCTCTTTGGTTACAATGTAGGCATCAGAAGTGGATTTAAATGGCTTCAAAAATCGAAGTTCCGAATCGATTCGCTCGCCTTCCACAATATTGATGATTTCCTGCTCCCCTTCCCCTACTTCCTTATTACCTTTCCAAGAACTAATGGCTCCCACTTCCCCATCAGTGCCCGTGAACTTTTTTTCCATATTAGGGTCACGTTTTCCCCAAGGGGACCATTCATCCTGTTTTTTCAAGGATTTGAGATATGCAAAAACATCACTTTTCCCTTTATGGATTTCGATAGAGCGGGAAACATCATAGTCTTTTGGGGCAATAACGGCCAAGATGAGGATAAGTGCCACCACTGCAAAAACAATATAAAGTATCAACATGACTGTGTAATTGATTGGTTTTCAATTAAAAATACAAAAAAAATTATTCAGCCAGATATCTTTTTATGATGCCATTGACGTCCTTTATGGATTTTTTGGCCCAATCCAAGCGCTTTTCCAGCACCTCGATATCCGATAACTGCCAATCAAGATGTGAATCACGTACTTTTTGTGCCAATTGCTGTATGATGATGGCTGCAGAAACGGAAACATTCAGACTTTCCGAAAAACCGACCATTGGAATTTTAAGGAATCCATCTGCCTGTTGCATAACCTCTTCCGAAAGTCCCTCCTTTTCCGTACCAAAGAAAATAGCGGATTTTTCCGATGGAAAAAAATCGGACAACAAGGTGGAATCATTGTGTGGTGTAGTGGCGATGATTCGATAGCCATCACTTTTTAATTGGGAAATGCAGTCCGCGGTACTTTTGTACCTGTGGACATCCACCCATTGTTCGGCACCCATAGCTATGTTCTTGTCCAAGCGTTTACCAAATCGGTCCTCAATCACATGAACATCCTGTATGCCAAAAACATCACAACTGCGGATTATGGCACTTGTGTTATGTAGTTGGTACACATCTTCAATGGCAACGGTAATATGTCTCGTTCGTTGTTGCAAGACATTCAAAAAGCGTTTTTTTCGCTCTTCGGTAAGATAGGTTTCAAGGTATGTCAACAAATCATCATCAAACATAAAACCAAGATAGGAAAAAATGGAATTTTGATTTCCCCAACGATGGATTTGCTATCTTAGAAGCAAATTGATTTCCAAACTTAAAATACCAAGACAAAGATGAACACTAAAACCCTAACCCTGTTAATTTGCTATTTATATGGGGTTGTTTTAGTTGCCCAACAGCCCAAAGAAAATCTCAATAACCCCATTTTTGAAGGATGGTATGCCGATCCCGAAGGAGTTGTCTTCGGAGATACGTATTGGGTCTACCCAACCTTTTCGGATGATTATGACAAACAGCTTCATTTTGATGCCTTTTCATCCAAAGACCTAGTAAACTGGGAAAAGCACGAACGTATTTTGGACACTACCAAAATCAAATGGTTGCGACAGGCTTTATGGGCTCCTTCTATAATTGAAAAAGACAGTAAGTACTACCTGTTTTTTGGTGCGAACGACATTCAACGCCCAGAAAGAAGCTCTTACGACCCAAATAACGACATCAATCATTATGGAGGAATCGGTGTCGCCGTAGCCGATAATCCAGGCGGTCCTTTTACAGATTATTTGGGCAAACCCTTGATTTCTGATTTTTATAACAATGCCCAACCTATTGACCAATTTGTGTTTAAAGATGTGGACGGCACCTATTACTTTTTCTATGGAGGTTGGAGCCATTGCAACTTAGGGAGGCTCAATGAAGATTTTACGGGTTTTGAACCTTGGGAAGATGGCAGTCTGTTCAAGGAGCTCACGCCCGAGGGTTATGTGGAGGGTCCATTTATGTTTTTTCGAAATGGGATTTATTACTTTATGTGGTCCGAAGGGAATTGGACAGATGGCAGCTATAAAGTGGCCTACGCCATGGCGGACAAACCCACGGGACCCTACGATCGCATCGGGACGATTTTGGAATCAAAGGAAGGGGATATTGCCACTGGAGCCGGCCACCACTCTGTAATCAATAAACCAGGTACAGATGAATGGATCATCGTATATCACAGAAGACCGATTCCCAATGAGGACCGTGATCATCGTGTAACCTGTATGGACAAAATGGAATTCAATCCGGACGGCACTATAAAACCCGTGATCATGACTTTTGAAGGGGTTGGGAAAAAATAATCTAGGGCAACCCGCGAATACTCAGCAAATGATTGGAAAAGAAATACTGGAGCTACGCCACAAATTGCATGCAAACCCTGATTTATCCAATGAAGAATGCAAAACAGCTGGAATCATCAAGGATTTCATTGCTGAATATGATCCCACCGAAATCATTGAAGGAATCGGTGGAACTGGTCTTGCTGTTGTGTACAAATTTTCAAATGAAGGTCCGACCATAGCCATTCGTTGTGAGTTGGATGCCCTCCCCATTAAAGAACCCAATCCTATCCCCTACAAATCCAACAATAAAGGTGTATCCCATAAATGCGGTCACGATGGTCACATGTCCATTGTTGCCAGCATCACAACATGGTTGAAAGAACAGCCCTTGGAATCAGGCTCCGTTGTGCTACTCTTTCAACCTGCGGAAGAAACGGGAGAAGGAGCAAAACGGGTAATCGAAGATGAAAGATTCAAGGATTTACAAACCGATTATGTTTTTGCACTCCACAACATTCCAAAAGAACCAATGCATAGCATCATTTTAATGGATAACGGGTTTTCTGCGGAAGTAATCAGTGTGGTCATTAAGCTCAAGGGAAAAGAATCCCATGCTTCGGAACCCGAAAATGGTATCAATCCAGCCATGGGACTATCAGAAATGATTCAAGGTATATCCAAACTGAATGTTTCCGACATATCCCATCCAAACTTTGCCATTGCAACACCCGTACATATCAATATGGGACAAAAATCCTATGGAATTTCCCCGGCCCATGGAGAGTTGCACTACACCCTTCGCACATGGACCACATCCAAAATGAATGAGTTGAAATCCAACTTGGAGCATCTCGTGCGAACCATAGGCCATCAACACAAGCTAAAATGGAAATTGGAATGGTTGGAACATTTTCCTGCGAGCATCTTGGACAAAGAAAGCAATGAGGTGGTAAGACATGCAGCCAAAGCCAATAATTACAAAATATCAGAGCGAAAAACACCCTTCAAGTTCGGTGAGGACTTTGGATGGTTTTCAAAAAAGTACAAGACCGCCATGTTCGGAATTGGTGCTGGGGAATCCACCCCCGCCCTCCACCATGCGGATTATGATTTTCCCGATGAACTCCTGACAACTGGATTTGCAATGTTCAAAAGCATAATTTTGAATCTAACAGAAGAAAAATAAACATGCCCAAGCCTAAAATCGTAGTGCTCACAGGAGCAGGAATGAGTGCCGAGAGTGGCCTAAAAACTTTTAGAGATGCCAATGGCCTATGGGAAGGCCATGATGTAATGCAAGTTGCCTCTCCCCAAGGTTTCGCCAAAAACCCTGAATTGGTTCTGGAATTCTACAATCAACGAAGGCGACAATTATTGGATGTTTCTCCCAACAAAGGTCACATGGCCCTGGCCGAATTGGAACAAGGATTTGATGTGAGCATTATTACCCAAAATGTGGACAACCTGCACGAACAGGCGGGCAGCTCCCGCGTAGTGCATTTGCACGGAGAACTCTTCAAAGTGCGCAGTACGGTCAATGAAAACCATGTATTGGATTGGAAAAAAGACTTGATTTTGGGGGATACCGATGACCATGGACACCAGCTACGCCCCCATATCGTATGGTTTGGGGAAATGGTTCCAATGTTGGAAACCGCAGCGCAAATTACCCAAGAAGCCGAAATATTGATCATAGTGGGCACTTCCATGCAGGTGTACCCAGCAGCTGGCTTGATTCATTATGCACCCAAACAAACCCCTATTTACTTTGTCGACCCGAAACCAAATATTAGATCAACTGATTTTGACAACCTTACCGTCATCCCTAAAACCGCCGCCGAAGGAGTTCCTGAATTGGTGAACGAACTTTTTAATAGTTAGCCCTAGCCCCATCTGCCCAAGCCACCAAAGCACTTATTTGCTCTTCGGACAGGTTGGCATCTGCATGGGTCCATGTATACTCGTTCAAGGGCATACTACCTCGCTTTACCTCTTCAACCACTTCTTCCAGTTTGTGATCCTTCTTTTCGGCATCATAACTTTCCCAATCGGAAAAATTCAAATGTCTTTTTCCATCCTCGATATGGTTGGCCAACCAATAGGAAATTGGAGCGATGTTATTGTACCAAGGGTATTCTGTATTGGCACTATGGCAATCATAGCAAGCTGTCTTCAAAATTTGCTTTACCTCAGCAGATAGCTGGGTCTCGGCTTCAAAAGCAGCCACATAATCACCTTCGGCAATATTCTTCTCTGGACGGTAAAATTGCATGGCTATCAAAATAACCAACAAGGCTATTGCTATTTTTTTCACTATTTTCATCACGTACTGGATTTTAGTAAATATATCGATTTTTTTGTGACCGAAGAGCAGCTTCATATCGTGCTTAATTCAGGTAGAATATCCAAATCCAAAATTGATGGGTTGGTCCTTCAATTGGAGAAGAAACCCCAATTGGCCCTGGTGCTTTATCACGAAGTTCTATTGGAGGACAAAGAAGGAACCTTCAATGCAAGCTGGACCTTTGATCATTTGATGAGGAAAGACCCCTCCTTAGTCCTCCCTTTTTTTGATGATTTTGTGAACGGTTTATCGGAATTAAAGACCGAATCCTGCGTTCGGCCCATTGCCCATGTATGTGAAATGGTTTGCGAAGCCTATTTCAATAAAAAGAGGCCAGAATTTGTTCAAAGCATCACTGACGAACAGTTGGAAAAGATCATGACCGTTTGTTTTGATTGGCTCATAAGCTCCATGAACGTTGCACCCAAGGTATTTGCCATGACCAGTCTTTATTATTTGGGCCTAAAATTTGATTGGGTCCACCCCGAACTTAAACTTGTCCTAGAGAAAAGCTACACCTCAGGCACTACAGGATACAAGAACCGCGCAAAAAAAACTCTGGATAAGTTGGCCAAATTGGGTGTCTAAACCGTAGCGTTTAAGTATCTTTGATGCTTTCAAAATTTTCCTGACCATGTCATTGACACAACTTAATGCCATTTCGCCGATTGACGGTAGATATAGAAACAAAACCGAGGCTCTGAAAGATTATTTTTCGGAAGAGGCTCTGATCAAATACCGTGTTCTAGTAGAGATTGAATATTTTATCGCCCTTTGTGAGATTCCTTTGCCTCAATTGGCTGATTTCAACAAAGCGTTGTTCCCTGAACTTCAAAAAATCTACCAAGAGTTTTCTGCGGATGATGCTCAAGTCATCAAGGATATAGAAAAAACCACTAACCACGATGTAAAAGCCGTGGAATACTTCATCAAACAAAAATTTGATGCTTTAAATCTTCAAAAATACAAGGAGTTCATCCACTTTGGTTTGACTTCACAGGACATCAACAATACTGCAATACCACTTTCCATCAAAGAGGCCATGAACGAGGTATATGTGCCCTCGTATTTGGAAGTTTTTGATAAATTGAAAGAGCTTGCCAAGGAATGGGAAAACATCCCCATGTTGGCTCGTACGCACGGTCAACCAGCTTCCCCTACCCGTTTGGGCAAGGAAATCGAGGTGTTTGTGGAACGTTTTAAAGAGCAATTCAATTTATTGAACGATATCCCCAGTGCTGCCAAGTTTGGTGGTGCCACCGGAAATTACAACGCGCACAAAGTAGCTTATCCCAACAACAATTGGAGAGCATTTGGTAAACAGTTTGTGCAGGAAAAATTAGGTTTACACCATTCCTTTCCCACCACCCAAATTGAGCATTATGATCATATGGCCGCTTTGTTCGATTGCCTTAAACGCATCAATACTATTTTGATTGATTTGGATAGGGATATTTGGACCTACATTTCCATGGATTACTTTAAGCAGAAAATAAAAAAAGGAGAAGTAGGGTCTTCGGCCATGCCGCACAAGGTAAACCCCATCGATTTTGAGAACTCCGAAGGAAATTTAGGTCTGGCCAATGCTGTTTTTGAACACTTGTCCGCCAAACTTCCAATTTCCAGACTGCAACGCGACCTGACGGACAGTACCGTTTTGAGAAATGTTGGCGTTCCTTTCGCACATACTTTGGTTGGTTTTCAATCTACTATAAAAGGGTTGAACAAACTGGTTTTGAACCAAGCCAAGTTCGAAAAGGATTTGGAGGACAACTGGGCCGTTGTGGCAGAAGCCATCCAGACGATTTTGCGAAGAGAAGGCTATCCTAACCCATACGAAGCCTTAAAAGGCTTGACGCGTACCAATGAGAAGATCAACCAAAAATCCATTGCCGACTTTATTGAAACCCTGGAAGTTTCTGATGCCATTAAAGCAGAGTTGAAACAAATAACCCCAGCGAATTACACCGGGGTTTAAGTTTGTCATTCCTGCGAAAGCAGGAATCCATGTCAAAATCTTTTACCTTTTACCATTAAACCTGAAAACCTAACGATCCAAGAATCCAACTATACGGTTATCCTTCTTTATGAATCTCCACTTGATGTGGGTATGGGATTTCAATACCAGCCTCATCCAAGGCGATTTTGCAGTTTTCATGAGTGGCAAAGTACACGTCCCAATAATCTTCGGGCTTGCAAAAAGGTCTCACAGCAAAGTTTACAGAACTATCGGCCAATTCCATCACATTTACTGATGGAGCAGGCTCCTTGAGCACCTTTGGGTTGGAGGTCAGTACATTCAACAGAACTTCTTTCGTCTTTTTGATATCTTCCCCATAACCAACACCAATTACGGTATCGACTCGCATTTTTCCTTCGGCAGTGTAGTTGATGATATTCCCATTGGCCATAGCTCCATTAGGGATAATGGCCAACTTATTTTGGGGAGTTACCAATTTAGTAGTGAATATTTCAATCCCTTTTACACTTCCCAGAACACCTTGTGCTTCAATGAGGTCTCCTATTTTATAGGGTTTAAAAATCATAATGAGCACACCGCCTGCAAAATTGGACAGGGAACCTTGCAAAGCCAATCCTACCGCAAGACCTGCGGCTGCAATTACGGCGGCAAATGTGGTTACATCAACCCCTAAACGAGAGATTACGATAATGATCAGAAATACTTTTAACGCCCAAGAAAAAAGGTTCAACAAAAACTTTTGGAGTGATTCATCGTACTTACTCTTGGACATTACCTTTCGGGTTCCGCCAATAATCTTTTTCACCACCCACATACCTATGATGTAGATGATAAGTGCCGTGATCAGTTTAGGACCAAATTCCTTGGCGAGTTCTATTCCATAATCAAACCATTCTTGTGCTTTTTCCATGATACCTAGGTTTTGTTAGTGTTCTTACAATGAGACACTAAGATACTAAACTAGGTCACTATTTAACTGTCATAAATGAAAAAAGGCGACAAATGTCGCCCTCTCCCTATTTTCATGGTGATTGGTTTTAGCCTTTTAGAAAATCCCCTATCTCGCCAAGTCCTTCTCCTTTGTAATCGGATTTTTGAATGGCCTGCATGAGTTGGATAATATGTGCTGGGTTCATATCCTTCCCCAATACACGAACCAAGGCAAAGCCTTTGTCCTTGCTATCGCCGTAAATGATCACTTCATCAATGGCATCTTCATCTCCTAAATACTTGATTGTACCCTTGCCGTACTTCGAATTGATCTTCATAAGTTCCACATATTCATCTCCCTTGAGGATCTCGCGTACCTTTTTCTTTTCGATTTCGTACTCGGCCTCATTGTCGACATTTTTCTTAAAGGCCAACAAATTGAACTTTCTCAGGGATTCAATGGCTTCTTTTTGGGTCGGGGTCAACTCCACCTCATCCATTTTTAGGATACTGGCGGGCACATCAATGGACAAAAAGTTCGGGTTTTCCGAATTGTCCACATAATATTCCTGTAGACTGGGCTGCGAAGCACACGAAGCCAAAAGCAAAGCTCCGGCCACCATTATGGATTTAATTAAATGTTTCATCTTTTTACTTTTTTGATTGATTCTGTAAACTGAAAATCAGTTGACAATAATTAGTTGGTATTTATTGCGTATTGTTACAATTCCCAACCGATTATTGCCAACTGAATTCCCAATTATCTATTCTTCTCTGCCTCGTTCAATTCTTCGGGCAGGTTCATCTTTTTGGTCAACGAACTGATATTGTTCAAGTCAATGTCTCCTGTCAATGACAAGATTACTGTTTCAAATTTATGGCCGTTGGCCTCAACCTCTTTCATCCCGGTAACGAACATGAGCAATTCACTCACATGGTCTGCATCCCTACCTTCTTTAATGTAGAACTTTACATTGGCATCTTTATCCTTGATTCTCATCAATTCCTCCATTTTGGAAGATCTTAGGTAGCTATCCACTGAGGATTTCATATCATCGCCTATTTTTTTGCTTTCGGTAGTGAATACCTTCAAGCTTTTCAAGCTGTTTACAATGCTTATGAATTCCTGTGCCTCAGGGTCATCAGTTTCGATATCCATTTTGGCCAACAGGTTGAACATACTCTTGTTCACGATTACCGTGGTTACATCATCTAGGTCCTCAAACTTGTCAAAAACCGATTGTGAAAACCCTGCCAAAGGCAATAATGCCATTACTGCTATTAAAATATACTTCTTCATTTTGTTACGTTTTTTAATTGTTATTGTAAATTTTTTGTTTTGCTTCTTCGAACTCGTTGAGGTAAGCCACTTTTTCTGTTCCGCGATTAAAGTTTTCTGCTAAGAGATCAAAAGCTTTTTTGGTTTCCTCGTAAGCGTACTCCGCCTTTTCTTGTTCCAAACGTTTTGTTTCTTGGTACTGATTACCAAAATAGATGCCAAAGGCGAGAACTACTGCCGCTGCAACGGATAGCCACTTGTAATAGTTTACTCTAGGTTTTAATGGTACCTGCTTGGTGTACTTTTCTTCTTTGGCCTTGGAAAAGTAATTGAACATGGGTTTGTACTGCTCCAAGTGAGGCGCAACCTCGTCTTGTGAAAAATACGCCCTAAGTGTTCTTTCTTCGTTCACTGTGGCAGTGGCCTCGAAATACTTCTCCAATATTTTTTCTATGTTACCCAATTCCATAGCTATGTTTTTTTATTAATTCTTCCCTTACTGTTTTTCTTGCCCTCGACAATGCTACACGCACTGCTGTGGGTTTCATGTCCATGAGGTCGCATATTTCGTCGAACTCGTATTGCTCTACATCCCGTAGTTGCAAAATCATTTTTTGTTGTTCTGGCAGTTCCTCCATAATTCGTTCCATCCAACTCACACTGTCCTCCGCCTCCAATTGTTTTTGCAAGGACGTGTTTTCATCACTGTAGTTGCTGTGAACCAATTTCAGGTTTCCCGCTTGCTTGGACTTTAAGCGGTCCAAACAAAAGTTTTTGGTCATGGTCATGGCGAAAGCTTCTACATTTTTGTACTTCTCCATCGACTCGTTCTTTGACCATAGCTTCAACAAAATTTCTTGAGTGGCATCTTCCGCTTCCTCTCGGGAAACCAACAGGCGCTTTGCTAGCCTATAAAGTTTGTCCTGAAAAGGCAAAACCACATTTAAGAATTCTGTTTGTTTCATTTGGTTGTCTTAGTTGTTTTTTGTGTCTTATTTATCGACCTACACTATCACGACGATACATATCGAATTTTGTTACAAAAAATTTGCAATCTGCTTAGATAAAGTTATTTTGCATGGCAATTTTACATGATTACCCATGTAATTTTACTCATTTCAACCTACACCTTTACTGATTTTGGAATAAAATTTGAGTAAATTCACTAAAAATTAAGCTATGAAAAAGTATTTCTTCCTCTTTTTGGGATTGTCCTTATTTGTGTCATGTAGTAACGATGACAACGGAATAGATCCTGGTCAAACTCCTCAACCCGAACCAAATCCTGATAATGTGGATATTGATGCACAACACTTCATGTGGCAGGCCATGAACCTCTGGTATTTTTGGCAGGGAGATGTACCCGACCTCGCTGATGATAGATTCTCCTCCAATGCGGAATACACCGCCTTTTTGGTGGAAAACACGGATGCAGAAAATTTTTATTACAGTATTTGCAATAGGCACGAGGAAATTTATGGTTCGGAAACTGCTATAGATCGGTTTAGCTTCGCCTATGAAGATTATCACGATTTGGTCAACAGCCTCTCTGGGGTATCCAAAAGCAATGGGTTGGAATTTAACCTGATGTACCAATACAACACTGGAAATGAGATTTTTGGATATGTACTCTATAAAGTTCCCAACTCCAATGCTTCTGATAAGGATATTGTTAGAGGTGAGATCTTCACACGTGTAGATGGTGTTCAGTTGACAGACAGTAATTATTTGAACTTATTGTTTGGTTCCAATGACACATACACCTTGGGAATGGCACATATTGAAAATGGTGGTTTTGTGGATGATGATAAAGAAGTAACACTTACCAAAGTAGAGAACCAAATTGAAGACCCTATCTTGGTAGCGAAAACATTGGATGTTAACGGCACCAAGGTCGCTTATTTAATGTACAACCGCTTTTTGAGCAGTTTTAATGACCAACTCAATGAAGCCTTTGCTGATTTCAAGGCAGAAGGTGCCACCGAACTTGTTTTGGATATGCGCTACAACCCAGGGGGCAATGTCAACACTTCGCGTTTGTTGGCCAGTATGGTTTATGGCACCAAGACAGAAGAAGTGTACATAAGGCAACGCTGGAACGATAAAATTCAGGAACAGTTTACAGAATTGTTCGGACCGGGATATCTAGAGGATAATTTTGCAAGCTCGGTTGGAGAAAATCCCCTTAACTCATTAAACTTGAGCAGGGTATTTGTTTTGGCTACAGGGGATTCCGCTTCCGCAAGTGAATTGGTCATGAACGGACTTGACCCTTATGTCGATGTCATTCATATCGGTGGGACTACGCGTGGTAAAAATGAATTCTCAATAACCTTGGTGGACAATCCAGATTTAGGATTTCCTTTTTATTACTATTCAGGGGAGAAAGAAGAAGTTGAGAGTGGAATAAATCCAAACAATAGTTGGGGACTACAACCTTTGGTTGGAAGAAACGAAAACGCAAATGGGTTTTATGATTACACCAGCGGACTGGCTCCTGATATTGTTTTGAGCGAAGATTTGACCAATCTTGGTGTTTTGGGCAATCCAAATGAGCCACTTTTGGCCCGTGCGCTTCAAGAAATCACAGGGGTTTCCGCCAAAATAGACCTTACGGTGGAAATGGCAGCGGAATCTTTTACATCTTCAAGGTTCCAAACTCCTTTAAAGGACAATATGTATTTGGATAAACCACTTCCAGCAATAAATTAAAAAAAGCGGCCGATGGGCCGCTTTTCTTTTTTTAAAGGTTTAGCTGAAACTCCTTTCATACGTCAATGAATTAATCGCTTAGTTCCGACCAAAATTGTAATGTAAAGAAAATACTCACTATTTATTCCGATTTTTTTATACATTGCCATCAACCTCTTAATTAAACTTTAGCCAGACATTTTTTAAAACTTGGCTATTACTAATTCTAATTTATGAGGTCTCTTTCCCCAATATCAAAACAAGCTTTTTCACGATTGCGTAATTTCTTTTTGAAAAGTACCTCTACTATTCCCAAAATAGTAAACTTAACCATTATAGCATGAAAACAAATTTTAAACTATTATTCCCATCCCTATTGGTACTGGTGCTCTTTAATGCATGTAACGAAACGTTCGAAGAACAAGTATTATTGGAGGAATCACAATCGAACGAAATTATTACTGTACAGGGAGAGTTCGATGAATTTAATGAACTTAAGAACCTTTACGACAAGGTTGTTGTTGAAGAAATCAAGAAAAATACCACTGATAAAAAAGGAGACTACAATTTTCAAATAGATTCCACCAATGTCATTAAAAAATCATTTGAAAATGACGACTATTACACTTTTAGCGTAATTAGGGAAAATGATATTTGGCCCAATTTCGAGAACCTTGTAATATCCAATAAGGACGAGCAAGAACCAGAAGCTTACCTTTTTGTATACATTCCCGATGAGGCATATTTAGAAAGATTTCAAGAAAATCCTAACACCGCATTTTCTGGGAGCATTGAAGCAAAACCGCTCGACTATGAAAAACTTATGTCCTCTGCGGGAGGTTGCATAAACTACACCACAGAAATATGTAACTATGGTGGGCACACGGACAACGGCTTAGGCGAAGGTGTTGCAGGACCAGGTTGCCAAGACACCTACATAGTGAACAATACGGTTTGCTTTATCTCACCCAATCCTTTCGATGGTGTTGGCGGTGGCGGCGGAAGCTCCGATGGGGGCAGTGGCGGAGGTGGAGGTTCCTCGAACGATTCCGACCTTCCGTTGGCCGACTCCGACGTAATTACCAAAGTAGTGGTAACTCACGAACAATTGCACCAACTCAACAGTGACCTTGGCTTTGTATATGCCTCACCAGAGGCTTACTGGGTTAGGAGCTCGGCAAATAAAGATAAAGTGAGCCAACTTATTAATTTTGTGGAGGCTAACAAGGTAAACGGGCAAATCCCATTAGAGGTGAAATCCATTAGTAGTAATATTGTTACGGCCTTTATTAATGGCCAGGTAGTTGGTTTTGAACAAGATTATAAAGGTAGAATGTCTTCTTCTGAAAGAGCAATATTTGATTCAATGTCAAGATTTAAGCAATTAGCTTATTTAGTCAATGCACAAAAAGCAACATGGGCGTCTGAAGATCTTTATCCTCATTCTTCTTATAATGGAAAGGGGGATGCTTTCAGGCATGCATATTTCAATGGTTTAAATGCCATTCTGTTGGGGCCTATATTGGCAGAAGACTTGGCAACCGCCCATGAAGATAAGCCCGCACCACCGAATTACCCCAATTATTTTAAAGAAGTACAGATGGACTTATTCAATAACCAAGTGGGACGAGACAAAATGAACTGGCTTGTGGATGGTTATGATTCGCTTACAGAAAGTATATTGGAAGCCTTAACAAATGGTGAGCTAAGGTACTTGTCAAATCTTCAGGGAAATGGTGCAAGTGGGAGGGCAACTAATCAATCGCAGTTAATCCCAACAAATTGAATAAAATGAAAAAAGTATTAATTAATTTTCTTTTAGTGATCTTATTATTGTCGTGTGATTGTAAAAATTGCGGAGACCACAGAAATTTTGTTGTCACCGATTTTTCCAAAAAAAGAGTGGACACACTTATTCCCTATGAAAACAAAACCTATGTGGGTTACTATATTAAAGTCAAAGGTATTGTCAACGACACTATCAAAATCGAGATGATGAATTATGGAGGACATTACATTATACCACCCGGGGAAATTGATACACTTTTGAATGCAGACTATTATGGTAAGGATACTTTAATTTGGGCTTTTAATCCCTATAAGGCAACCAAAGGAAAGCTCGAGATTGAATATAGCCTTTAATTAAAATTCATAAGATATTTACAGAACAGAGCTGATATGCTTGAATCTAAGATATACTTTGAGATACCTTAACAATTTAGAGTTTACTTGTATTTTTTGGAATGCAACGAATAGTTCTCAATTAATTCCTACAAATCAATGATTATGAATGCACGAATTTTATCTATATATAAGATTTCCTTTTTGTTTTTACTTCTGGCTTCTTGTGGTAAGGATGACGAAACACTGGAAATTAACGATTTTACAAAAAAAAGAATGATTATTCTGGAGCCTTATAAAAACTACCCGTACTCTATGATGAACGTTTGGGTCAAAGGTCAAGTAAACGATACTATTTTGATAAGACTCAATTCATTGGACAGCAAACCTATTTTGAAGCTTTCCGGTAAAATTGATGAACGATGGCACACAGATTATTATGGAGAAGGAGCAAAAACTATAATTTTTGACCCATACAAAGCCACACAAGGAAATTTGGAGATTAAGGCAAGTTTATAGGATAATTTCTACAAAATAAGGCCATTAAATAGTGGACTTCAATAAAAAGAATTTCCAAATTAATTCGATAGAAAAATGAAAAAGACAACTTTCATACTGATAGTTTTAGCAATGGTTTCTTGTGTAGTTTATACAAAAGACAGGAAGAAATTTGTGGTAAACGACTTTTCCAAAGTTAGATTGGATACGCTCATCCCAATTAAAAATAAAAGCTATTATGCCTACTATATTAAAGTAAAAGGTAGTGTAAATAATAGTATCAAAATTAAAAGCAACAGACATGATGATATAATTTTATCCGGGACAATAGATACACTTTTGAACGGAGACTATTATGGAGGAGATACCATCATTTGGGCTTTTGACCCATATAAGGCAAAAAAAGGGAAATTGGAAATTGAATATGCATTGTAGGTCTACCGGAAAATGCTAAACTATTATCCTAATCAAATAAAAAAAGCGGCCCAATCGGCCGCTTTTCTTTTTTTTTAAAGGTTTAGGTTGAGACCCAGCCTAAAATTTCGTCCGCGAGTAGTGTACCCTAGTATTTCACGATAATCTTCGTTCAACAAGTTATCCGCATTCAAGAAAACATTGAGTTTGTTTTTGATCAGTTCGTGCCTAACGGAAAAGTTCAACAATGAAAACGGGTCCAAAGCGATATCCGAATACGTAGCAAAATCCGTATCAAAACGTTCTCCAGTGTAAGCATAGGTCAACGATGCGTTTGTACTCTCACAAAACTGGTACCATAAGGACACATTGGCCTTGTGCTTGGGAATACGGATGGCATTATCTCCTTTTCGTTCCGTGAAGGTATAATTGGCATTGACGCTAAAAGTATTCCAAGGCAACCACGTAGCTTCCACTTCCACCCCATTGGCATCGATTTCGTCTGCCACATTAATGCTCATAAAATTGGCATCGTACCCAATGGCGTTGGTCTCATTTCTATCAAAATAAACCGTACTGATTCGGAATGTATTGTTCAGTTTAAATTCCAGACCACCTTCAATGGTCGAGTTTTCTTCAGGTTCCAATTCCGGATTGCCTCCAAAGGCGCCGAACAACTGCGTTAAATTGGGTGTGATGTACGATGTCGCATAAGACCCCATCAGTTTCACATAACCCTTATCGGTATCAAACACATACGACGGATTCACATTGTACACAAAATGATTGCCATATTCGGAGTGATTGTTCAGCCTTGCACCCGCATTCAGGTTCAACCCAAAATCCGAAACATAGACCACATTGGCATAAGGGTCCACAATGGTAAAATCAACTTCCTCTGCAAAAACAGCCTCATCTTTTATATAATTTACCCCTAGAATGGTATGGAATTGCTTACCAAACACATATTTGTTGTACACATCCAATACCCAATTGCCTCCCTCGGTTATACTTTCGCCGTAGGTATCATTGGCCACGGACTCATAATCCGTGTATGCCGCGTTCAGGTGTACCGAACCTTTACCATAGCCGAGTTCCGAGGACAGACCAATGCGTTGCTGTTCGTTCTGACCTAAATTAGGAGCTTCGGCCATCGAAGCGTCATATTCATTTTTAAATTTGGTCTGATTCCCATACACCTGAACCCCAAAGCTTTCAGAAAACTGATAGCCCAGCTTTACATTGGTACTGAAGTGCGAGAAAATATCCTCTTCATTTTCGGGCGTCACAGAAGCGGAGAGCCCACTTTTGTATCTATTGGAAAAATCAACACCATAATTGAACTTCCCCAAAGTACCGTTTACATTCGCCGAATTTTGAATACTCCCAAAATTGTAATTTTGATCATCGGCAGTTTGATTGGTCCCTACGCTGGTTTCAAAATTACCTGCAATCTTCTTGTTGGAACTCTTTTTCGTGATAATGTTGATCACGGCCGTAACTGCATTGGTGCCATAAAGTGTACTGGCAGCTCCTTTAATGATCTCGATGGACTCAATGGTGTTGGGCGACAATAATCGGAGGTCGTACTCCGCAGAAAATGTGGAAGGGTCCGACACACGAACACCGTCAATGATTACCAAAACCTGACGTCCACGACCGCCACGGGCATAAACACCAAGAACATCGCCATCACGACCGCGGCTCCCAGCAATTTCAATACCACTTTTGGTGTTGATGATCTCCGCAACCGTCCTGCCTTGATTGCGTTGCATTTCCTCTGCCGTGATTTTGATCACTGTTTTTCCTGAGTTTTCTCGTTTCAACTCAAATTTAGAATCGCTGACAACAACCTCGTCCAGTTGTTGCACCTTGAGTGAATCTTGCTCTACATTTTGCGCAAAGATTCCCTTACACGCCAATAGAGCGGTAATTAACCATAAATGATTTTTTTTCATTTCGTTTAATTGAATAAACGGGAGAATAGTATGTGATGCATACGTAAACCTTTATCCCGAAAGTTTAACATTGTTTGTTTGAATCTGGCAGGTCTCCTGGCTTGTTTTTTGCCTCCTACCTTCCCACCCATTGGGCAGTGGCTTTGAAGATGAGACAATCGCCTACTACATACCGATGTCCAAAAAACATCAGTAAAGATTCGGCACAACTTACAGTTGCGGGAACAGCTCCGGTTTTGCACCGGATTCCCTTTTAATCCCACGGAAAACTCCGTGCGAACCAAAATTCAGGTCAAAGCTAATCAATCCGTTTAATCTTTTTCCGCAAAAATTAAATAATCTTACTTTTGACCTATGGATAAAAAACAGCGTTCAATTCTATTCCTAAGCTTCCTTTTGGTGGCATTGATGGGATGCAAACAAGCAGAAAAGAAGCAACCCGATCAAAATCGGGAAACAACATCAATAATAACGTATGCAACTGGCTTTACAGTTAAAAAAGAGGCAGACTTCACTATAATCGAAGTTACCGGAGCTTGGCCGGGTGCGGATAATTTTAAATACGCTTTGGTTCCGAAGGAAAAATTACCGTCCATGTCTTTTCCTCAGGATGCCTATGATGCCATAATCGCCACCCCTGTGGAAAAAGTGGTACTTACCTCCACCACCCATATCGAACCCTTGAAACAACTTGGGGAACTCAACACTGTAATTGGATTCCCGAATACCGACTATATCTCGTCCCCTGTAACAAGAAAACTGGTGGAAAACGGACAAATACAAGACCTGGGAATGAACGATGCCCTCAATACTGAGATGGTACTCGCCTTGGATCCAGAGCTCATTGTCGGATTTAGCATCAATAATGAAAATAAGGCTTACGACATTATCAAGAAAGCAGGTATCCCCGTGGTTTACAATGGCGATTGGGTAGAACGTACACCTTTGGGAAAAGCGGAATGGATCAAATTCTTTGCCCCTTTCTATCAAAAAGAAGCATTGGGCGATAGCATTTTTGCACAGATTGAAGCCTCATACCAACAAGCGAAAGAAATTGCCCGAAAAGCAAAGACCAAACCAACGGTTTTAACAGGTGGACTATACAAAGATGTATGGTACGTAGCAGGTGGAAAAAGCTGGATGGCCAAATTTTTGGAAGATGCCAACTCCAACTATCTATGGGCCGACAACAATGAAACGGGCAGTATAGGACTCAGTTTGGAATCCGTTTTGGAAAAAGGTCAAAATGCTGAGATATGGTTCAATTCTTCTTCGCGAACCACTTATGCTGGGTTGGGCCAAGCAAACACCCATCATCTTCAATTTGATGCTTTTAAAAACAAAAAAGTGTACTCCAATGCCATTGACAAAGGCGAAACGGGAGGGCTCATTTTTTACGAATTGGCTCCAAGCAGGCCCAACATTGTTCTAAAAGATTTCATCAAAATATTGCATCCGGAACTATTGCCAGAACATCAATTGCAATTCATCAAACCTTTACAATAAATGTATGTTTCAAAAACATATCGCATCTCCTTTATGTTTTTGGTTCTTGCTTTGCTGTGTTCGTGGTTTTTGAACATCAGTTCAGGTTCGGTATCCATCCCTTTTACGGAAATGCTATCCATTTTGTTCGGAGAGACTCCCGAAATCACTTCTTGGAAGTACATCATCTGGGATTATCGTATTCCGAAAGCATTTACCTCCATTTTGGTAGGCGGAGGACTCTCCTTGAGTGGACTTTTAATGCAAACCCTGTTCCGGAACCCTTTGGCAGGCCCTTTTGTTCTTGGAATTAGCTCAGGGGCCAGTTTAGGTGCCGCTTTACTTTTGATGGGCGTCTCTTTATTGGCAGGATACAGTTCGTTTACCTTTTTGGGTGATGTCTCCTTGGCCATCGCAGCAAGTATCGGCAGTTTTTTGGTCCTCCTGATCGTAATGATCGTGGCCCAACGGGTAAAGGACACCATGGCCTTATTGATCATTGGGTTAATGTTTGGCAGTATTACATCGGCCCTTGTAAGTGTACTGGCCTATTTTTCCAGCGCAGAAGATTTACAACGCTTTATTTTTTGGTCCTTCGGAAGTGTGGGCAATCTATCCACAAATCAATTGCTTTTATTGGGAAGCATCGTTACCGTGGGGGTTTTGTTGAGTATTATCTCCATAAAATCGTTGAATGCCTTTCTTTTAGGCGAAAACTATGCGCAAAGCTTGGGGGTTTCCCTAAAAAAGTCAAGATTGATGATAATCATAGCAACAGGACTTTTAGCCGGCGGCATTACAGCATTTGCAGGACCCATCGCTTTTGTGGGATTGGCAGTTCCCCATTTGACCAGACAGATTTTTGATACCATGGAACACAAAGTGTTGATTCCCACCGTGATGCTGTACGGAGCGATTTTAATGTTGTTGTGCGACACCTTGGCGCAATTGCCCAATTCCGCAAGTGTATTGCCCATAAACGCCATCACATCCTTGGTCGGGGCTCCTGTGGTCATCTGGCTCTTGGTGCGTAAACGTAAAATGATGTTCTAATGGCAAAAAATAAAAAAAACGTACTATCCATTGCCAATTTATCTATCGGGTACGGTTCCAAAACCGTGGCCAACAACATCAATTTTGATTTGGAAGCTGGAATGCTCTGTGGTGTCGTGGGCATCAATGGCATAGGGAAATCGACTTTGTTGCGCACCTTGGGAGGGTTTCAACCGAAACTTTACGGGGATATACTGTTGCATGGCGAACCGCTGGAAAAATATACCTCAACTACACTATCCAAAGAACTTAGTGTAGTGTTGACCGAGCAACCTGCCTCCAAAAATCTCACGGTTCAGGAATTGATTGCCTTGGGACGACAGCCCTATACCAACTGGTTGGGCACCTTGACCAAGGAAGACAAACAACAGATTCAGGCTAGTTTGGATGCGTTTTTGCTGAACGAACTCCGAAACAACAAATGTCACGAACTTAGTGATGGCCAGTTACAACGGGTACTGGTGGCGCGGGCCATGGCGCAGGACACTTCGTTGATTCTCTTGGATGAACCTACCACGCATTTAGATCTCTATCACAAAGTGCAGATCTTGAAAATGCTTCGGGAATTGGCACACGATAAACAAAAAACCATCCTGTTCACAACGCACGAAATCGAATTGGCCATTCAGTTATGCGACCGAATATTGATTTTGGACGGAAAAGACCATCCCTTCGGGGACCCTTGTCAACTCATCGAACAAAATCACTTTGATAGATTGTTTCCTTCGGAAATGGTCCAGTTTGATGGTAAAACAGGTTCTTTTAAAGTGAATAAGTAAGTACATTTTACATTTCGGCATCAAACGGAATCCATTATCTTTATCCTTCAGAAATTTTTTCATGAGCACGGAACTTATCTATGTAATTATATTCATCATCGCATCGGCCATTGGCCTCCTTGCGGGGATGTACATTCAAAAACTAAAAACCAAGTCAACTGAGAGTGTTTGGGGAGAACGCGAACAGCAATTGAACGCCACCATTAAATCCTTGAATGATAAGTTGTTACTTAGTAATGAAGAGCAAAAACAATTGCAGCGCGAAAAAGAACAGCAGAGCAATCAAATTGTGCGCTACCAAGCCGATTTGGAAAACCTTCAACTAAAGAACAAGGAACAAAAAGAAGAAGTAGAAAAACTTCAAGAAAAGTTTACCAAGGAATTCGAAAACCTTGCCAATAAAATCTTGGACGAGAAAAGTGAAAAGTTTACCAAGAGCAACAAAGAGAACATTGAAAATATCCTGACGCCCCTTAACAAAAAAATAAAGGAGTTCGAGGAAAAGGTGGAAAAATCACAAAAGGAAAACATCAGCATCAATTCCTCGCTAAAGCAACAACTTGAAAGCCTACAACAACAAAACTTAAAGATTACCCAAGAGGCCGAAAACCTTACCAAGGCCTTGAAAGGCGACAGCAAAATGCAAGGGAACTGGGGCGAATTGGTCTTGGAACGTGTGCTTGAAAAGTCTGGTTTAGAGAAGGATAGGGAATATAGTGTACAACAAAGCTTTAAACGTGAAGATGGTAGCCGGGTAATGCCCGATGTCATCATACACCTGCCCGATGGCAAAAAAATGGTCGTGGATTCAAAGGTCTCACTCACAGATTATGAACGCTACACCAACGCAAACGAAGAGGACAGACCCAAGTTCTTGAAGGACCATATCAACTCTCTACGAAGACATGTGGAACAGCTGTCCTCCAAAAAATATGAAGACCTTTACGAGATGGAAAGTCCCGATTTTGTATTGATGTTCGTACCGATAGAACCTGCCTTCGCCATTGCGATCAATGAAGACAACTCCCTGTACAACAAAGCATTTGAACAAAATATCGTCATTGTTACACCTTCCACGCTATTGGCCACCCTTCGTACCATTGATTCGATGTGGAGCAATGAGAAACAGCAACGGAACGCTATTGAAATTGCTCGACAAGCGGGTTCGCTTTACGATAAATTCGAGGGTTTTGTCACCGACCTTACCAAAGTGGGCAAAAAGATGGATGAGGCCAAAAGTGAATACCGTGGTGCCATGAACAAACTAGTCGAAGGACGCGGTAACATTGTCACAACCATCGAAAAATTGAAGAAAATGGGGGCCAAGGCCAAAAAATCGCTGCCTGAACCAATTTTAAAACGGGCCCACGAAGACAATTTTGAAGAATTAAACTAGCACACTGACCATGAAAAAATTCCTGATTATTTTTATCGCAGCCATTCTCGTTGGCATTGTGGGGTATTTTGCTTTTATTTATTATGTGCCCTATAGTGAGGGATACCGCTCAGGGGAACTCATTAAGTTCAGTAGAAAGGGCGTATTGGTAAAAACATGGGAAGGCCAAATCAGTCAAGGATTGTCTGGAACCAATGTGTTTTCATTCTCCGTAGAGGACAGTGAAAAGGAAATCATTGAAAAGATGAAGGAGTTTCAAGGGCAGTACATCAAAGTCTCCTATAAAGAACGCTACGCCACCTTTTTCTGGCTGGGCGACACCAAATATTTTATCACAGAAGTAAAATCAGAGAAATCACCGATTTTTAGGAATTAGATGACACACCCCTAGCCCCTCTTTTTAGAGGGCAAACAAAACTTCCCTCCTAGGAAGGAGGGATTGAGGGAGGTGTGTTTCCATTTGCTTCAAATTGAAAAATATACTCCTCAATCACTCTCAAAACATTATCCATATCGTTTAAAACCTGACCGTCAGAAAATCGGAGCACTTGAATACCTAGCTCATTCAATCTTTTTGCCTTAATAACATCTTTCTTCCAAGTTTCTTCAAGTTGATGTGAATACCCATCCACTTCAATGGCCAATCTTAGTTTATTACAGAAAAAATCCACAATATATTCATCTATAGGTTTCTGCCTGTGAAAATCATAGCCATGCATTTGATCACGCTTTAATTTCTGCCACAACCGTATTTCTGCTTTTGTAGCATTCCTCCTGAGTTCCCTTGCAAGTTCTTTTAGCTTTGGATTATATTTGATAATCATTTTGCATCGAAATTATCTCCTTTCAAAAAAGGATTCTATGAAAACTCCAACAAAATATGAAGAAATTCAAATCATCCAGGGAAAGTAGAGTATCCATTACCGAGCTAATGCTGCCCTCCCACTCCAATTTTGGTGGTAAGGTGCACGGTGGGCACATTCTCAATCTTATGGATCAAATAGCTTTTGCTTGTGCTTCCAAACATTCCCAAAGCTATTGCGTGACAGCTTCGGTAAATCGAGTGGATTTTTTGAATCCAATAGATGTTGGGGAATTGGTAACCTTAAAAGCTTCTATAAATTACACGGGCAAGACTTCCATGGTGGTCGGGGTGCGTGTTGAATCGGAAAATGTGACCACAGGAAAAGTAAAGCATTGCAATTCCTCTTATTTCACTATGGTAGCCAAGGGCGAAGATGGTAAAAATAAACCCGTTCCAGGTCTGATTTTAAAGACCAAGCAGGATATCCGCCGTTTTGCACGTAGCAAGGAACGCAAACAATCTGCCTTTAAACGCGACAGCAAGTACGAATCCAACAATTTTAAAGTGAACGAATACTTGGAGTTCCTACAAGGCGAAAACGTTAAGATGGATTTTGATTAAGCTTGGCTGCGGCCTCTTCATCCAAAAACCACACTAACTTCCCTGATGAAGGATTGACCAAGGATGCGGGGTACGCATCGGAACCTTCGGTTTTTTGCACTACGGCTTTTACCTTTTCAGCTTTGGATGCTCCTGTGACCAAAAAGGCCACTTCTTTGGCCGTGTTGATCACTTTTCCGTTAATGGAAACTCTTTTTTGACCAGAATCCGGGTGCGTGGCCACCACACAATGGTCCTCGTAATCCCACAACTCAATTTCGTGAGGAAAAATGGAAGCGGTATGCCCATCATCGCCCATTCCCAATATTACCAAATCAAACTGGGGCACTTCCTCCACCCTGTCCAAATCTATTTCAAGAAGATTGGCGTAGCGCATGGCTTCATTAACGGGATCATTTTCTCCCAATATCCGATTGATGTTCTCCTTGGGTACCTCAATTTTGGAAAAAAGGTGCTCTACTGTCATTTTATAATTGCTTTCATCATCCGAAGGAGGAACACAACGTTCGTCTCCCCAATAAAAATGTACCTTGCTCCAATTGATCTTGCCCGCAAAATTTTCGGCCAGCACATCAAAAACTATCTTTGGGGTACTACCGCCCGATAGAGCTACGTAAAAAGCATCTTTACCTTTTAATTGATCCACAAAATAGCTGGAAAACTGTTCAGCCACCTCTTGTTTATCCTTATATATTTTTAAATCCATCTTAAATTAATTTTGGTTCTCGACCTTGGTTTATCCTGAGCGCAGCCGAATGGCTCGAACTGACATACTTTTCCTGACTCCTGACTCCTGACTCCTGAAATTTAACAAATCACACAATAGCCAGGATCTTCAGCCAAATTCTCGCTTGGATTGCGCCAATAGCCATCTCCTTCAATTAAGCCATCTGCATTTTCTGGTCCCCAGGCACCTGCAGCATACCCGTACATGCGCACATCCTTACCACTGTTCCAGTAGTTTAAAATAGGGTCGACAAACTCCCAAGCAGCTTCCACTTCATCAGCTCGTGCATACAGGGTGGCATCCCCCTGCATGGCATCCAACAATAAACGTTCATAGGCTTCCATTACATAGGTCTCGGCCAAACTTGCATAATAAAAATCCAAATTGGCACGCTCCACCTTAAAGCCCTGTCCCGGTACTTTTACCCCAAATTTGATCAGGATTCCCTCATCGGGCTGAATACGAATGATCAACTTGTTGTCCATCTCTTGCATTTCGGACCCCTTGAATATCTGGTGATGTGGTTTTTTGAAGTGAATCACAATCTCAGTTACCTTAGTGGGCATGCGCTTGGCGGTCCTTACATAAAATGGTACTCCGTGCCAGCGCCAGTTGTCCACATAAAACTTAATGGCAGCATAGGTCTCCGTGGTGGAGTTCGAATCCACTCCCTCTTCATCACGATACCCTTTTACAGCTTTACCGTCGACTTTGGAAGCGACATACTGCGCTCGAATGGTATTTTCAAAAAGTTCCTTATCCTTCGTCATTAACCGTAATGATTTGAGCGCCTTGACTTTTTCGTTTCGTATTTCTTCGGCATCCGCACCAATTGGTGGCTCCATTACCACCAAGGAAACCAACTGCAACAAATGGTTCTGGAACATATCCCGAAGCGCTCCTGACTTGTCATAATAGCCCCCACGCTTCTCCGCCCCTACGCTTTCCGCATTGGTAATCTCAACATGTTGGATATAATTACGGTTCCAAAGTGGTTCAAAAATACTGTTGGAAAATCGGGTCACCAACAGATTCTGAACGGTTTCTTTCCCCAAATAATGGTCTATTCGGTAGATTTGATGCTCTTTAAAATACTTATGAAGGCCTTTGTTCAGTTCTTGGGCAGTCTCTAGGCTATATCCGAAAGGTTTTTCCACAATCAAGCGCTTCCAACCATTATTCTGGGTATTCATCCCCGCATTCGATAGATTGTGGGACACCGTCTCGTATAAGGTTGGGGGGGTGGATAGGTAATAAATGATATTTCCCGAAGTATTGTGTTTTTCCTTCAATGCTTCCACCCTTTTTCTAAGAGGGGCATAATCGGTATCGTAGCTGTCACCTAAATCCTCATAATAAAGCTTATCGACAAAACCTTTTACCCTGCCATCATCCAAATCTTTGGTCTTTTGCTTCAAATATTCGCTATCGTAGACCACACGGTCCCGAAACGCCTCGTCCGTCAAGTCGCTACGGCTAACCCCAAGAATCACGAAGTTTTCGGGCAATTGGTCGGCCAAGTATAAATTGAATAAGGAAGGTATCAGTTTTCTAGCAGTCAAATCACCCGATGCCCCAAAAATCACGAGCATCTGATTATCGGTCTTTTTCATAGTATTTTTGTTTTCTGGCGAGATTTGCTCTCGTTGACAAATTCAGTTTAATATGGTGTCAATATTTTTGAGCATCACGAATATAAGGTTTATTTTAGGTTCGTAATTCAAGAAACATCAACCTTAGTGATGTCTTAACACCTAAGAAGAAGAAAAAACACAGAATGGCAGACACGTATGATTTTGGCCTTGTGGGCCTTGGAGTAATGGGACGTAATTTCATTTTGAATGTAGCCGATAATGGCTTTAGTGCATTTGGAAATGATTTGGATGAAGAAAAAGTAAGGGCATTGATCAAAGAAGGCGGAAACTCTACCAAAGTGAATGCCTCTTCGGATGTGAAAACCTTTGTACATTCGTTGACAACCCCTCGAAAAATCATGTTGTTGGTGCCGGCCGGAAAAATTGTGGACAGCGTTATCGAAGGCTTGCTCCCCCATTTGGACGAAGGAGACATCATTATTGATGGAGGAAACTCATTTTACACTGATACTGACCGCCGCGAAGCCTATTTAAAAGACAAAGGCATCAATTTTTTCGGCGCTGGTGTTTCTGGTGGAGCCGAAGGAGCCAGAAAAGGACCAAGTATTATGCCCGGTGGGTCCAAGGAAGCCTACCAACACGTGAAACCCGTTTTTGAAGCCGTTTCTGCCAAATATAAAGGTGAACCCTGTGTGGCCTATCTCGGACCAAAATCAGCAGGAAACTACGTGAAAATGGTGCACAATGGCATCGAATACGGTTTGATGCAGTTGACTTCTGAGATTTACGACCTGCTCAAGAAGGCGGGCGGACTTACCAATGATGAGCTCCATAAAACCTATTCCGACTGGAATGAAGGACGCTTACAATCCTTTTTAGTGGAAATCACTTCCGAAATTTTTGATCAAAAAGATGATTTGACCAATAATGACCTTGTGGATATGATCCTAGACAAGGCCAAACAAAAGGGAACAGGAAAATGGACTTCGCAAAACGCAATGGATTTGGGAATTCCCGTGCCCACCATCGATATAGCGGTAAGTATGCGCGAAATATCCGCCCTAAAAGATGAAAGAATCAAAGCGGACGAATTGTATGACCGTCCAACCCCAAAAACAGTGGACAAGGATGATTTTACGGTAAAAGCGGAGCAAGCACTATATTTCGCCTTCATTATTACTTATGCACAAGGAATGCACCAATTGGCAGATGCTTCCAAAGAATACGGTTACGAACTGGAACTGGGTGAAATTGCCAAAATATGGCGAGCAGGCTGTATCATCCGTGCAGCACTATTGGCAGATATAACCGAAGCCTACCAAGTTGATAAAGATCTACAGAATTTATTACTATCCCCTTCTTTTGTGGAAAAAGTGCAAAGCACGGTGGATGCAGCACGGGAATTGGTAAGTTATGGAGCTGCCAATGGCATTCCATTACCTGGATTGTCCAATGCCCTTACCTATTTTGATGCCTATACGAGTAGCAGACTGCCGTTGAACCTGATTCAGGCACAACGTGATTACTTTGGGTCGCACACCTACGAGCGTTTGGATCGCGAAGGTATTTTCCACACGGAGTGGGAGAAATAATAACCTAAACGTTATTGTTTCAGATAAATGAGGTTTGAGTCATTATTTTACAGTGAAAGGCTTAACAAAAAACATGAGAGGTATCAGCTTACTTTAGCTGGATCATTTGCTATACTTGCTTTTGGAATTATTGCAGGTTTCTATAAGGATGAAAATTATAGAAGCGACTCAAGAAGATTGGCTAGACTAATAGGACGAGCCTTCAATGGACTTAAAAACATGGAAATTGTTGATGTTGTCATTGCTGGCCTAACAGCATTGGTACTTGGATTCATTACTATTTTTATTTTAGACAACATATTCCAAAACAGAAAAATAATTGTTGCGTTCGAAATTGACCAAACCAAACAAAGCGTAATATTTGAAACAAAAAAACTTGGTGGCAAGCAATCTATCAAAAATGAATATAGTTTGGGACAAATATCATTTTCAAATAGAAATCTAAAAGATGGAATAAATAATGATGTTTTTGACTGTTTGGAATTTAAGAAAGACCAAAAGTCTATCGGAATTCTATATTTAGACCATCCAATGTGGAGTATTGTCGATTCAATTGAATTAAATCACTCCATAAATATATTAAAAAAACTGATCATATAACTAAAATGAGAAAACTAATACTCCTTCTTACTTTTACCCTTTGCCTTGCAACCCTATCGGCTCAAAAAGAACCCTACGTCATCTACAACGCCAAAGGGAAAAAGGTATCGTACAAAAAAATGCTTAAGAACCTTGAGATAAAAGATATGGTACTGTTCGGGGAACTGCACAACAATCCCATTGCACATTGGCTCCAGTACGAGCTTACAGCCGACCTGCACGGCAAACGACAACTCATTCTAGGTGCCGAAATGATCGAAGCCGACAATCAGGACGAGCTCAACGATTACCTTTCTGGCAAAATAGATTATAAAGCGTTGGATTCCACCGCACGGCTCTGGAACAACCATAAAACCGATTATGCGCCCTTGGTGGACTTTGCCAAGGACAATAGTTTGGTTTTTGTGGCCTCCAATGTGCCAAGACGGTACGCCAGTATGGTGTACAAAGGTAGTTTTGAAGCCTTGGACTCACTCCCCACCCAAGAAAAGGAATGGATTGCCCCCTTGCCCATTGCTTATGATCCCGAATTGCCTGGGTATCAAAACATCCTAAAAATGATGGGCGACCATGGCAGCCCTACTTTGGTAATGGCCCAGGCCATTAAAGATGCCACCATGGCTCATTTTATCCTTGAAAATTACGAAGAGGCAAGCTTGTTTCTACATTACAACGGGGCCTACCATTCCAATAACTACGAAGGCATCCTTTGGTACCTGCAATTGGAACGCCCCGATTTGGAATACGGTACCATCTCCACGGTTACACAGGAAAATGTGCACAAACTGGAGACAGAAAACCACAATCTAGCCGATTACATTATCTGTGTGGACCAAAACATGACCACAACCTATTAATTCCACTACTTTTTTAGAGGTATCTCCCGGTAAGGGGCAAATTGCTTATTTTTAAGAGTCTAAATAACTGACCTCATGAAAAAATTATTCACCACCATGTTACTGTTTGTGGCCATAACCCCTATAGGGTTTGGTCAAGTGCAGTCAAATCTAGAGTTACTGGATATCTTTAATATGGAAAATGTTTCCGACCCACAGATTTCCCCTGATGGCTCTAAAATCATCTACGTAAGGAACTTCAAGGATGTGATGACAGACAAGAATCTTTCCAACCTCTGGACCATCAATTTTGATGGAACCAACAATCGACCGTTAACCACAGGCAATCACAATGACTTTGCCCCCAGATGGTCTCACGATGGCTCAAAAATCGTTTTCAAATCAAATATGGCGGACGATAAAATGAAACTCTACCTGATGTGGTTGGACACCAAGGAAACCATGGCCTTGACCAACACACCAAAATCCCCAGGTTCCGTTTCATGGTCTCCTGACAATACACATGTAGCCTTTAACATGTTCGTCCCGAAAGCCAATAAATCAATCATAAAAATGCCTGGCAAACCGGAAGGTGCCAAATGGAACGAGCCGCCCAAGTACATTGACAAAATGAACTATCGTGGGGATGGTGCCGGGTATTACAAAGGAGGTAACTCACAATTGTTTACCCTACCCATAAGCGGAGGCACACCCAAACAACTTACCTTTTCAGATTTTGACCACGGAGGGCCCATCTGGAGCAAGGATGGCAAACACTTATATTTCAGTGCCAACTTCCATAAAGATGAAGAGTTTGAGCCTGCGGATAGCGAAATCTACTCCATCAACGTAAACACAGGAGAAACCACTCCGCTCACTGACCGCTATGGTCCAGATTCACATCCCGTTTTATCTCCAGACG
Source organism: Flagellimonas yonaguniensis (assembly GCF_029193885.1). Taxonomy (GTDB): domain Bacteria; phylum Bacteroidota; class Bacteroidia; order Flavobacteriales; family Flavobacteriaceae; genus Flagellimonas; species Flagellimonas yonaguniensis. The sequence goes on from NZ_JARFVB010000004.1 coordinate 168,796, forward strand.
GTTCAAAAATTGCTTATTTGGGCTACGACGACCACTTACAAGGGTATCAACTTACCCAATTGTATATAATGAACACCGATGGCTCAGAATCACAGTTGATATCAGGTAACTTAGATCGTGATGTGGGAGACATGGCATGGAACAGTAAAGGAAACGGTCTATATTTTATTTATACTGATCAAGGAATGGGCAAATTGGCATCAGTCAGTCTATCCGGAAAAGTAGATGATATCACAAATGGATTAGGTGGTTTATCCTTGGGAAGACCATATAATGCCGCCAGTTTTTCAGCATCCACCAATAATAAATTTGCCTACACAATGGGCAATACCAGTCATCCCTCAGATTTGGGCGTATCAGATACTCGAAACACCAAACGTTTAACAGCTGTAAACGATGATCTATTTTCTTTTAAGAAATTGGGCGATGTTGAAGAAATGTGGTGGGAATCATCGTATGACCAAAGAAAAATACAGGGTTGGGTCGTAACTCCTCCCGACTTTGACCCATCAAAAAAATATCCGATGATCCTTGAAATCCACGGAGGTCCCTTTACCAGTTATGGTGAAGTATATTCCGCCGAGATTCAGGCCTATGCAGCCGAGGGTTATGTAGTGCTCTACACCAATCCACGTGGTAGTACCAGCTATGGTGAAGAATTCGGAAACCTGATACACCACGACTACCCCAACCATGACTACGAAGATTTAATGTCGGGCGTGGATGCCCTTTTGGAAAAAGGCTATGTGGATGAAAATAACTTATTTGTGACCGGAGGTTCCGGTGGTGGTGTACTTACTGCCTGGATTGTGGGGAAAACCGACCGCTTTAAGGCAGCAGTGGTGGCCAAACCCGTCATCAATTGGACGAGCTTTGTGCTTTATGCAGATGGGGTTCAATTTTTCTCCAAATATTGGTTCGGCAAAAAACCTTGGGAAGACCCCGAAAACTATAGGAGACGCTCGCCCCTTACTTATGTGGGGAATGTGACCACCCCAACAATGCTCTTGACAGGTGAAGAAGACTACCGAACCCCTATTGCGGAATCGGAGCAATTCTATGCAGCGCTAAAATTGGAAAATGTAGAGACAGCAATGGTAAGAATCCCTGGGGCTGGACACGGTATTGCCAACAAACCCAGCAATTTGATTGCCAAGATTGCAAGTGTACTGGCTTGGTTTGGTAAGTTCAAAGGAGATGATTAAAAGCCATGGCAAGATTGTTCAAAGATTATGGATAAAAAAACAAGCCCGGTTCACAATTGTGAACCGGGCTTCATTTTGGGTAAATCAATAGCCAAGACAATAGGTCAAACCATCGATTTGGGACTTAATTCCAGCCACCGCCCAAGGCGCGGTACATATTTACCTGGGCCAGTAGCTGGTCTCTTTTGGTCTCTACCAGTTCCATGCGGGACTCCAAGGCCTCACGTTGTGCCAAAAGCACCTCAATGTATTCCACCCTTGCGGATTGGAACAAGCGTGTGGACAAGTCTATGGATTCCGTTAAGGCCTGTACTTGACCATCTTTCAAATCATAGCTCTTTTTTAAGTTATCGATGTTGGACAACTGGTTGGCCACTTCGATGTAAGCATTCAAAATAGCCTTTTCATATTCATAAACCGCTTGCAACTGTCTTGCAGTCGCATTTTTATATTGTGCCTTGATCGCATTTCTATTGATCAAAGGTGCTACCATATCTCCAATGGCCGAATACAAAACAGATTCTGGCGTGGTGGTAAGGTATTTGGTATCGAATGCTTCCAGACCCAGACCTGCTTTTATCGTAAACTGCGGATAAAAGTTGGCCTTGGCCGCCTTGGTGTCCAATTTTGCTGCCGCCAATTCAAACTCAGCACTACGTACATCGGGTCTATTTTGCAACAATTGCGAAGGAATTCCAGCGTAAATCACATCAATGGGGGTGTCGATAAAATTATCGGACGCCCGCTGAATATGCTGCGGAGAGCGACCTATCAAAAAGTTCAATCGGTTTTCCACTTCCACGATTTCCTGTTGGATTTCATATTTATGACTTTGGTTTTTCATTACCTCTGCCTGAAAACGCTTAACAGCTAATTCCGTGGCACGAGCAGCTTGCTTTTGCAGTTTTACCATGCGTAATGCATTCTGCTGTATCTCTAAGTTTTGATCGATAATGGACTTCTGATTATCCAAAGCCATCAACTCATAATACGAATCAGCTATCTCGGCCACCAAATTAGTGACCATGAAATTCTTCCCTTCCACACTGGAAAGGTATTCGAACACAGCCGCTTTTTTCTCGTTACGAAGTTTCTTCCAAACATCGAGTTCCCAAGTGGCAAAGGCCCCAACCATATAATTGGTCAGGGGTTCGGGGAACTCTTCGCCTTCCTTCACTTCGAGATTCTTTTCCACGGAACCATTTCGGGTATACTCCCCCACTTTTTCAACCTCAGCACCAGCCTGAAGGTTGACAAAGGGCAAATACTCCCCTTTCTTGGCCTGAATCCTGTTTTTGGCCATATCCACTTGCTGCAACATGATGTTCAGCTCCTGGTTTTTTACCAAAGCGGAATCAATCAACGCAATGAGGTTGGGATCTTTAAAGAACTCCTTCCATTCCACCAATCCAGTGTTAACAGTATCGGCTGACTGGTTTTGATAGTTTTCCGGGACCACTACGTTCTCGTCCCTGATCTCGCGAGTGGGCACACAAGAATAAAAGGCCACCATCGCCATCATTCCGAATAAAAGTAATTTACTATGCTTCATCTTGGTCGCCATTTTTCTCTTTCTTTCCATTTCTTGTGGTCATTTTTTTCAAAAGTTTATTCACTTCTTTCAAACGAGTGCGCAATCTGCTCTCCCTATCATCATTCTTAAAGAATTCCTCCGAAATCGGTTCATCATGCTCATCCTTGATCAAGCTCTTGCCATCTGCCATTTTAGCAAATACATAGTACAGACCGGGAATCAACAAGACACCGAAAATGGTTCCGATAAGCATACCGCCCAAAGCAGAACCTCCGATGGTACGGTTTCCTATGGCACCTGCACCTGTTGCCACCACCAATGGTATCAAACCAGCGATAAAAGCAAACGAGGTCATTAAAATTGGCCTGAAACGCTGTTTGGAACCTTCAATGGCAGCTTCGAGAATGGTTGAGCCCTGTCGGTGTTTCTGGACCGCGAACTCAACGATCAATACTGCGTTCTTGCCTAACAGCCCAACCAACATGATCATTCCAATTTGTGCGTACACATCGTTCGACAATCCCATGAGCTTCAGCAGGAAGAATGAGCCGAACACTCCCACCGGAAGCGATAGGATCACTGCCAATGGGAGTAAGAAACTCTCATACTGGGCCGCCAATACCAAATACACGAATATGAGCACCACAATGAAAATATAAATGGACTCATTTCCACGTTGGGCTTCATCGTAAGAAAGACCTTCCCATGCTATATCGTATCCTCTTGGCAAATTTTGTTCCGCAACTTCACGAATGGCATCAATGGCATCGCCACTGGTATACCCTTTTGCGGGCAATCCACGGATGGCTGCCGAATTATACAGGTTATAGCGCGTTACCTCATTGGGACCCAAACGTTTCTCCATGGTCATAAATGAGGAATAGGGCACCATTTCCCCCTCTTCGTTCTTGACAAAGAGCTTTTCCAAATCGGACGGCATACCACGGTATTCGGGGGCAGCCTGGGTGTACACCTTAAAGAATCGCCCGAAACGAATGAATCCTTGTTCGTAGGTACTACCGATCAGAATGTTCAGGTTTTCCATGGCCTTTCCTATGGAAACGCCTTTTTGCATGGCCACCTTATTATTGATTTTCAACTCGTACTGCGGATAATTGGCAGCATAGAACGTAAACAAACCAGCCAACTCCTTACGCTCACGCAAGGCATCCATAAACTCATTGTTGATTCTTTCGAACTCATGGTAATCCGTACTATTGGTCTTGTCCAACAAACGCATTGCAAAACCACCGGATGAACCAAAACCTGGAACCGCTGGGGGCTCAAAATATTCGATTACCGCACCGAGGTCCTTGGTCTCTTCTTCCAGTTCCTCCATGATCTCGTGCACGGAATGCTCCCGTTGCGACCATGGCTTCAGGTTGATGAGACAGGTACCTGCATTGGAACCACGGCCTTCCGTCATGATCTCATAACCTGCCAAAGAGGAAACGGACTCCACGCCTTCGGTCTCCTCACAGATGGCCTGAAGTTTTCTGGCCACCTCATTGGTTCGTTCCAAAGTGGCTCCCGGAGGTGTCTGAATAATGGCGTAAATCATCCCCTGGTCTTCATTGGGGATAAATCCGGCGGGCAATACTTGGTTCGTAAAGAAAATACCTGCACAGAAAGCCAGTAACACTCCAAAAGTGACCACTCTGCGATTTACGATCTTGTTCAACACCCCAACATATCGTCCCGTAAGTTTTTCAAACCTTCCATTGAACCAATCAATGAATCGGTTTACAGGGGATTTCCGTCTCGGTTTACCATGGGTGTTTTTCAGCATCATGGCACATAGCACCGGTGTCAATGTCAGGGCCACTATGGCCGATATCACAATAGATCCCGCCATGGTTATGGAGAACTGTCGATAGAATACCCCCACAGGTCCCGTCATAAATGAGATGGGGATAAACACCGAGGTCATTACCAAGGTAATGGCAATAATGGCCCCACCAATCTCGCCCAATACTTCGTAGGATGCCTTGTAGGGCGTAAGGTTCTCTTCTTCCATTTTTACGTGGACGGCCTCAACCACTACAATAGCGTTGTCCACCACAATACCAATGGCCAATACAAGAGCAAACAGTGTTATCAGGTTGATGGACAGTCCAAAGAGCTGCATGACGAAGAATGCACCGATCAGCGATACGGGTACCGCAATGATGGGTATCAAAGTTGAACGCCAATCCCCTAAAAAGAGGAATACCACAATAGCCACCAGAATAAAGGCGTCACGAAGGGTATGCAGTACTTGATCTATGGATGCATCCAAGAAGTTGGATACGTCATAACTGATTTTATAATCAATTCCGGGGGGCATCTCCGCTTCCAGTTCCGTCAATTTTTCCTTGACTGATTTGATTACATCGCTACCGTTACTGCCAAAAGTCTGTTTTAATACTATGGATGCTGAGGGATCACCATCCAGATTGGAATAAATATCAAAGAACTCACTACCCAATTCAACATCGGCGACATCACCAAGTGTAAGGATTTCCCCATCATCGTTGGCCTTGATAATGATATCCTTGTATTGTTGGGGTTCGTTATATCGGTTCTGATAGACCAGTACATATTCCAGCGATTGCGCCTTTTTTCCCGAGCTTCTTCCTAAACGTCCAGGTCTAGCAAGAATACTTTGCTCTTCCATGGACTCCAAAATCTCTTCAGCGGAAACGTTGTAAGCCCGCATTCGGTCTGGTTTGAGCCAAACCCGCATGGCAAACTTTCGGCTACCCAGAATTTTGGCACTTGCAATACCGTTGATACGCTGGATCTCGGGTATCATTTTGGTATAAGCGTAGTTGTACAGGAATTTTTCGTCGTTGTTCTTGGCATCACTGAACAAGTTCACATACATCAACATACTGGGCTGAACGGGGGTAATCACCACCCCTTCCCGTTGCACCAGCTCGGGCAACAAGGGCATTACTTGATCCACCCGTGTCTTTACCCGGACCACGGCTTGGTTGGGGTCGGTTCCTGGTTCAAAGATCACACGTAAAGTTCCTTCTCCAGCACTTGTGGCATCTGAAGCGATGTACCGCATGCCCTGTACCCCGTTGATGGAGGTTTCCAAAGGAATTAGCGTGGAATTTACCAACACATCGGCACTTGAACCTGGGTAGGCAATGAATATATTGACCGTGGTGGGTGCAATTTGTGGGAACTGCGAAATAGGCAGTTGTTTTATGGCCAACAGTCCCGTAAAAACTATTATGACCGAGATCACAATAGCCAGAACAGGTCTGTGAATGAATTTTTTAAACATAATAACTAAGGATTATGGGATTGTTACTCAGTGTACAAATCAAGGTGGGCGAGTACGGATTCGGGTTTTTCAAAATCGTAATGTATCTTCTCCCCGCTTTTTACCATCCGGATACCTTCCAAAAGCACTTTGTCGTTCAACGAAAGCCCTTTTTCCACCACAAATAGGTGTGGTAGTTCAGCTCCTACGACTATTTCCCGCTGTTGTACGGTATCGTTCTCATCGAGTACAAACACAAATTTTTTGTCCAACACCTCAAAAGTTGCTTTTTGAGGGATAAGCATCGCTTTGTCCAGCGGCACTTTCATCAAAATGCTTCCTGTCTCGCCATGTCTTAAAATACCATCGGGATTGGAGAAGGTCGCCCTAAAGGCTATGTTTCCCGTTTCGTGGTTGAATTCTCCCTCAATGGTCTCCACAACACCTGACTGATTGAACTTTTTGTTATTGGCCATTAACAGCTCAACGGCTTGTTTTTCGTTCTTTTTGGCACTAGTTATGTAATCCAAATATTCGGCTTCGGGCACATTGAAGTACACCCACATCTTGGAGTTGTCGGATAGAGTCGTTAAAAGTTCTCCTTCGTCCAAAAGACTACCTTCCCTTGCCTCCAAATGGTCCATTATCCCATCAAATGGGGCACGGATATCGGTAAATCCTAAATGGGTCTCAGCCAATGTAACTTCTGCTTTGGCCCTATCAAACTCCGCTTTGGCCATGGCAAGTTCGTTTGCGGACACTACATTGCCATCTGCCAATAATTTAGTGTTCTTGTACTCTATTTCAGCTACTTCTGCCTCTGCTTTAGCCTTTTGCAGGTCTGCTTGGTAGACATTGGGCATAATGTGGAACATTTGCTGTCCCTTTTTTACATGTTGCCCTTCATCCACATAAATGTGCTGCAGGTATCCTTTTTCCAAAGCCCTTAGCTCAATATGCCTAATGGAATGGATTTGACACACATAGTCCTTGGTGATTGAAGTGTCTTTTTGAATGGGACTGGACACGAGAAATTTGGTTTCTTCCTTGTTTTCGTGTTCTTTGGATTCGCAGCTTGCATAGCACATCACTACAAGCAAGCCGATGAAGATGGAAAATCTCCTCATAGTTTTACTGGTTTAAAAAATGTTTAGAAATGGTCAAGGGAAGTCCGAATCCACATAAAGGGACCTGCCCTTGGTTATTGATTATTACCCAAAGGGTTGCGGATAGATGCAAAGCGCTGTTTCTGCCTTGCTAAAAAGAAATTCTAAATTCGGAATACCTGAAACCTAACATGCTTCCTTATGGACGAAGCCGATTTGGGTATGGAAAACCCACAGTTGGTGTTAGATTCCAAAAACAACTGCCCCCAAGAGGCAGCAAAAAAATTGGCAGTTGAAAAACTGCCATACTCCAAAGAAAAACTGTGTGATGTCGCTTCTTCCTCACGCTCGTCCTTTTCTTCAATGTCTATTTCAGCGCAGTGCCTTTTTTCTAGCCCTGATTGCAAAGCATTGAACGAAGCGAAGGAATGTTGATTTTCTAAATTTTGAAGGTGGCAAGCATTGTTCGCATGCGTAGTGTTTTGCGAATCTGCATACAAATTAATGAGTCCTCCCAACAATAGGATAAATAGAGGAAACAAATATTTTGCAAATGCTTTTTTCATTTGGGGAACAAAACTATGTCAACCAAACTTCTCCAACAAATAGTGTTTGTTAATTATGGTTAAATTTTAATTACGAGCTGTTTTTCTTGATGAAAATTTTGTAAACACTGGCAAAAAATCAGAAATAAACAAACTGTATTTCACAATGCTACTCCAAATACAGTCGTAGCACACATAATTTGTATTGAAAAGAACAGTCATTTTGAGTCTTTTGCCTTAATTTTCCGCAAAAGCACACATCTATTTTGAAAACTTCCAATCATCTATTGTACTGTCATTTGAAGAAGTATGCATCTTTTGAAGATTCTGATTTTCCTCAAATGCTCTCCTATTTTGAAGAGCTTGATTTGAAAAAGAAAGACATCGTAATGAAAGCTGGAAACCTTTGCAACCATAACTTTTTTGTGATGGATGGATGCCTCCACATGTATTTCACTTCTGAAAAAGGAACCGAACGAACCGTACAATTTGCCTTGGAAGGCTGGTGGATTTCCGATTTTTTGGCCTACCACAACCGAACCAATACCGATTTTAATATTCAAGCTGTGGAAAACACCAAGGTCCTTGCCATTAGTTATGAAAAACAAGAGCAATTGTACCATGACTTTCCCCTATTTGAACGCTATTTCAGGACGATCCATCAAATAGGGTATGGGGCATCCCTAAATAAAATGAAATACCTCCACAATTTATCCAAAGAGGACATTTACCTTCATTTTACGGAGCATTTTCCTGAGTTTGCCCAACGCGTGCCCCAATATTTAATTGCTTCCTTTTTAGGACTCACTCCAGAATATGTGAGTGAAATACGGGCAAAAAAGCGTTCTTAAACCCGTTTAAGTTTTCTGTTTTACTCCCGCGATACCTTCGCATCAATATTTTAAAACAACAATCATGGAAAAAAGAATTCAAATTGATGCAACGGAACCCAATGCGTTTAAAGCCATGTTCGGGCTGGAAAAATATATCCAAGAAGGTCAGTTGGACAAAATTCATTATGAGTTGATAAAAATCAGGGCGTCACAGCTCAACGGATGTTCATTCTGCATAAATATGCACACCACAGATGCATTGGCACTGGGAGAAAATCCAAAAAGATTGTTTTTATTGGATGCTTGGTGGGACACCGACCTATTTACCGATGAAGAAAGGGTAATCCTGAAAGCTACGGAAGAAGTAACCATGGTCCATAAAAATGGCCTGAGCCAAGAAACCTACGAAAAAGCCTTGACATTATTCGATGAACACTACTTCTCACAAATCATCATGGCCATTGTTACCATAAATGCTTGGAACCGTATCGCAATAAGTACCCACAAGCCTTTACAGGATTAAATCCTTTTTATTTAACACACTTCAAAAGGCCCGAATTGGGCCTTTGTTTTTTTTGAGCTGGTAAAAACAAAATCCTATCTTAGTGTTCAACAACGTACCAACACTTTGATATGGTCAACAAGCTTACTTTTTTATTTGTTTTACTGATATTTTCATGCACCTCATGTAAAAACGAAAAAACAGAGAACAATGATTCCGAGACCACAATCAAAGATTTCAATACGGTCAGCATCGATAATGAGTATCATATAAAGATGCCTCGTTTTTTAAAAGGTACTACGGGATTGAACGAAGAGGCATCATTGCAATATCAAAGTTTACTCCGTGAAGCCTACGTTATCATAATCGATGAGCCCAAAAAAGGATTTGAAGAAGTCTATAGGGATTTGGAACAATACGATGATGCTCTTTCCGTCATACAGAATTATAGGGGTGCCAGATTAAAAATACTTTCGAGAACCTCAGAAATCAACAGCAAATCTGAACCGAAATCCATCAAAATACATGGTTTGGATGCTGAAGCTTTGGAGTTGGATGCGAAAGTAAATGGCCTGGACAACGATATCTCTTATTTTTTGACCTTTGTTGATGGTCGTGAAAAGGTGTATATGATCATGTGCTGGACCTTGAAGAACCAAAAAGAAGAACACAAAAAAACCTTTAAAACGATCGCCGAATCTTTTGAATTGATTGATTAGCAAACCGCTTTAAAGGTTTTTGTTCTATTCCCTGTTATACGTTTAAAAACACTTAATTGTCAATTCGAGTGAAATTCCGAAGGAATTTTGTATCGAGAATAGCATCTTAACTTCTTGTTATGGTTCTCGATACGATTTTTCAAAATAAAAAACCACTCGAACTGACATATTTCAGTGCTAATTGTGTAAAATAGATAGACTTGTGATTTAACATTTACTTGCTCAAGTACATTTTTCGTCTCGAATACAAGTTATAAAACTCATCATCTTTCAAGCTTTCGATAAATAGGATGCTCTCCCCAGTACTCTTCATTTCCGGCCCTAGGTTTTTGTTCACATTAGGGAATTTGTTGAAAGAGAACACGGGTTGTTTTATCGCATAACCATCCAAATGTGGGTTAAAGTCAAAGTCCTTGACCTTTTTATCACCCAACATCACTTTGGTTGCGTAGTTCACATAAGGTTCTTTGTATGCTTTTGCTATAAACGGAACCGTACGGGACGCCCGTGGGTTGGCCTCAATGATGTACACAATATCATCTTTTACGGCAAACTGAATATTGATCAAACCTACGGTATTGAGTGCCAAGGCAATCTTTTTGGTATGATCCTTTATCTGTTGCATGACAAATTCGCCCAAGTTAAACGGTGGCAATGTCGCATTGGAGTCACCTGAGTGGATTCCACAGGGTTCGATGTGCTCCATTATCCCGATAATGTACACATCTTCCCCATCACAAATGGCATCTGCCTCGGCTTCGATGGCACCATCCAAGTAGTGGTCCAAAAGCAATTTGTTGTTGGGTATCTTACGCAACAAATCCACTACATGGGCTTCCAGCTCTTCTTTGTTGATCACGATTTTCATTCCCTGTCCACCTAACACATAGGATGGTCGTACCAGTAATGGAAATTTAAGCTCATCTGCCAATTCCAAGGCTTCATCTGCAGTTTCGGCCACACCAAATTTTGGGTAAGGGATGTTGTTATCTTTCAAAAGTGAAGAGAAACTTCCCCTGTCCTCGGCCAAATCCAAGGATTGGAAACTGGTTCCTATAATATTGATTCCGTATTTATCCAGTTTTTCGGCAAGCTTCAAAGCAGTCTGCCCTCCCAATTGCACAATCACACCTTCTGGCTTTTCGTGAAGGATGATATCGTAGATATGCTCCCAGAATACGGGTTCAAAGTATAACTTGTCCGCTGTATCAAAATCCGTGGAAACGGTTTCTGGGTTACAGTTGATCATGATGGTTTCGTAACCACACTCAGCTGCTGCCAACACGCCATGCACACAGCAGTAATCAAACTCAATCCCCTGGCCAATTCGGTTGGGACCAGAACCCAATACCACTACTTTTTTCTTGTCCGTAACCTCACTGTCATTAGCTACATAGCGCTTACCATCAGCGGTTTCTATTTCTTCTTCAAAAGTGGAATAGTAGTATGGGGTAACCGCCTTAAACTCGGCGGCACAGGTATCAACCAGTTTGTACACCCGGTTGATGTTCAAATCCATGCGCTTGCTGTGTACTTCGCTCTCCCAGCAATCCAGCATGTGGGCAATCTGTCTGTCTGCAAAACCTTTTTGTTTCGCTTCCAATAACAGAGCTTTTGGCAGGCTTTCTATGGTATATTTTGATATTTCCATCTCCAAGTAGTGCAATTCCTCGTATTGTTTTAGAAACCACATATCTATCTTGGTGATCTCATGGATGCGTTTTAATGGAATCCCCAATTGGATGGCATCGTAAATCACGAATACCCTATCCCAACTTGGCACTCTTAATTTTTCAATGATGGTTTCGTAATCCTTGTAGCCTTTTCCATCAGCGCCCAATCCGTTTCTTTTGATTTCGAGGGATTGGGTGGCTTTATGCAAGGCTTCTTGGAAAGATCGTCCAATACCCATTACTTCTCCCACGGACTTCATCTGAAGACCCAAAGTTCTATCAGAACCTTCGAATTTATCAAAGTTCCAACGTGGTATTTTTACAATCACGTAGTCCAAAGTTGGCTCGAACAAAGCTGATGTGGATTTCGTAATCTGGTTGTCCAACTCGTCCAAAGTATAGCCTATCGCCAATTTGGCTGCGATTTTTGCAATCGGATATCCCGTGGCTTTGGATGCCAATGCTGATGATCGGGAAACCCTTGGGTTGATCTCGATCGCGATGATATCTTCTTTCTCGTCCGGGCTTACGGCAAACTGTACGTTACATCCTCCTGCGAAGTCCCCTATACTGCGCATCATGTGGATAGCCATGTCCCTCATTCGTTGAAAGGTCCTATCGGACAAGGTCATAGCGGGAGCTACAGTAATGGAATCCCCTGTATGGATACCCATTGGGTCCATATTTTCGATGGTACAGATGATGACCACATTGTCATTTTTATCACGTAGCAGCTCCAACTCGTATTCTTTCCAACCCATCAAGGCTTTGTCGATCATTACCTCGTGAATTGGGGAAACCTCGAGACCGTGGCTCAACATATCATCAAACTCTGCTGGATCGTGCACAATGGCCGCTCCTGCCCCACCGAGTGTAAAGGACGCCCTAATTACCAAGGGAAACCCAAATTCTTGTGCAATTTCTTTTCCTTTCAAAAAAGATGTTGCGGAAGCCTGTGGTGGCATCCCGATTCCGATTTTAAGCATCAATTCCCTAAACTTCTCACGGTCTTCGGTAATGTTGATGGCATCGATGTCCACCCCTATGATCTCCACTCCAAAATCTTCCCAGATACCTTTTTCATCGGCTTCGATACATAGGTTCAATGCTGTTTGTCCGCCCATCGTTGGCAATACAGCATCAATATTTGGGTGGTTTTGTAGTATCTCTATGATTGACTTGGTCGTCAACGGTTTTAGATAAACGTGGTCTGCCATGGCAGGATCCGTCATAATGGTGGCGGGGTTGCTGTTTATCAAAATGGTTTCTATACCATCTTCCCGTAGGGAGCGAAGTGCTTGGGAACCAGAATAATCGAACTCACATGCCTGACCGATGATGATCGGACCAGAACCAATAATCAAAATGGAATTTAAATCTTTTCTTTTGGGCATTTTCTATAGGGGTTTCTCGTTATCTGCTTATATGTCAAAAAAAAGGTGTTACCTAGAAAAGTAACACCTTTAATTTAAATAATAAATACTATCATTATTTTTTATGTCTTGGCTCAGAGGAAACAGTTAGTCTTTTTCTTCCTTTGGCTCTTCTTCTCGCAAGAACTTTTCTACCATTGGCAGTCGCCATGCGCTCCCTAAAACCATGCTTGTTTCTTCTCTTCCTTTTGGATGGTTGATACGTTCTTTTCATTTCCGAACTGTTTTATGGATTTTGTTGATGGGAAATTAAACTTCCCTAAAAAATTCTGGGCGCAAATATACGAAGACTTTTTACTTTGGCAAGCCCAAACTTAAAATATTTAATTAACTTTTTAGTACTTTTGCCAGCGCTTAACTAAAGGTAAAAATCACTAGACAATATGTTCAATAAAAATATCAAGCTCGTCATTGCCGTTCTTATCATTGCTTATGCCGTTTACCAGTTCGTGGAAGGCAACATTGGCAACGGAATCGCATTGATCTTGCTCTCCCTCGTGTTCATCTTCCTATACTTCAGGAATGAGTTCATCCTTTTGGCTTTTCTTAAAATGAGAAAGCAGGATTTGGAAGGGGTGCAAGGCTGGCTTGATAAAATTAAGAACCCTGAATCTGCTTTGATCAAAAAACAAGTGGGGTACTATAACTACTTGCACGGTATCATCTACTCACAAAAAAACCTGACCCAGGCCGAAAAGTACTTTAAAAAGGCCTTGAAATACGGTTTGACCATGGATTACGATGTGGCCATGGCCAAATTGAGCTTGGCGGGCATTGCCATGCAAAAGCGCAGAAAGCGTGAGGCCACCCAATTGTTGAGCGAGGCCAAGAAATTGGACAAGAACAATATGCTTACCGACCAGATCAAGATGATGCAGCAGCAGATGAAGAAGATCTAGGGTCTTTTTCTTTCCATCTTATCTTATTTTCTATTCTTTTTCTGTTGGATTGATGATTCGTCAATTTCGAATGAACATTTAACCCGACAAATCCTAACTTCACTCCTTTCTACCGACAGGCAGGTATCGTATGCTAAAAATCATTGAAACAATTTTTAGCTAATCGTTAACAAACATAAAACTGAATCCCCTTCTTTAAAACCGAAACATTAATTTTTCAGAAGTTGTAACCTCTCATCCTTATTCTTCGTCTAAAAGAATGAACTTTGAGAATTAAAACAATGAAAAAAATAATCATAGCCTTATTGTATGTTGGAATATTGAATTCCTGTAAAACAGCAACTAAACAAACTTCAAAATATTCAGAAAAAGTAGAGGAATCTCAAATACTTTTAGATAGCTCGAATTTGGGGGGAAAATTCAACGGAACAATTTTAATTGCTGAAGGAGAAAAGATACTTTTTCAAAAAGCCTATGGATTTAATGAAACAGATAGAAAATCTAATGAGATAAATACGAAATATGACTTGGCTTCAATGGGCAAAATGTTTACTGCTATTTCTATAATGCAATTAAAGGAGCAAGGAAAAATCAAACTCGAACAAACTGTTGGCGAAATATTGTCTGATTACCCAAATATCGAAGCTAAAACAATTACAGTTCAACAATTGCTGTCACATACATCTGGATTGGGAGATTTTTTCAGTCCTGAATTTGATAAAAATAAAGATTCCATTAAGAATTTATCGGACTACTTACCTTACTTCGTAAATGACCCTTTAGAATTCAAACCCGGAGAGCGTATGAGATATAGTAATGCTGGTTATGTCGTTTTAGGTTTAATCATTGAAAAAGTTACAGGCAAAAGTTATAATGAATATTTGACAAAAAACGTATTCAGTCCAGCAGATATGACTTCGACTGGACCATTGTCAAGTTCGGCAGGTGGTGGTAATTCGACAGTTTCAGATTTACAAAAATTCGCATTCGCTTTTCAAGGCTACAAACTCGTAAACGAAGAATCTTTTAAATTAATGATTGCCGACCATTTCAATAATGGTTATGGTTATGGAATGAGTTTGAGAGATTTAAACGGAACAAAAATATATGGTCATAACGGTGGAGCTCCAGGAATTTCAGGAGAATTGGATATGGTAATTGGAGAACCTTTAATAATCGTAACAATGTCAAATCGAAGTCCTAATGATGGTTGGGCTCAGGTAAGAACCAACATTAGAAAAGCTTTTTTTGGAAATACGCCTGAAATCGAACAATTTTTAAACACAGAACAAGTAATTAAAACCTATCGGGAACAAGGATTTGATGAGGCGAGTAAAAAACTTACCAAACTCGGCAATAACATTATTGACAAAAACGCCTTTGAATATGCGGAGAAATATGCTATGCAAGGGCAATCAAATAAAGCCGTTGATATTTTAAAGCTTTTGGTTCAGGCATATCCTGACCAATGGTACCCTTATAGTTTTTTGGCCGATTTCCAGCTACAAGCAGGACAGAAAGAAGAAGCTATTAAAAATTATAGAAAAAGTTTGGAATTAAACCCTGAAAATGGGCAAGCAATTGAACAAATAAAAATGTTAGAGTCGCAAAAATAAAAACTACGTTTGCCAACAACGTATATAAAAAATAGCACACCAAATCCGCTACTTTTTATATACAAACACGATAAGTGCAATTCTAAAAAAACACCTTCTTTCCTAATTAAAATTCAAGTCAAATCTAAATTTAGCTAACCTTTCTATCACTACAATTATGTAGTTTTATCTTTTTTAGACTGCATTACCTATGTATTACCCCCTTAACCTCAACGGCGTTACTGTCCATCCCTTATTTGGTGTTCTCCTTAAAGGCGATCCCTATATCTTTGATTTTTCATCCAACAACCCAAAAACACTGGAGTACACGCTTTTTGATTTTCAGCAGTTCAACACCATGATTTTTGATGAGCTGGAAACTTCTAACCACCAATGGGGCATTGGCAAATACTTGGAGGAGCGCAAAAATCTCCTAAGAGCCTATCCGAATATCATCGAGGAACAACGGTATTATCATCTTGGTCTGGATATCATCGTACCATATAACACCCCAATGTATGCTCCCTTGGATGCTGAAGTTTTTCAAATAGGTAAAGAAACTACAGTGGGCAACTATGGAGGCTACATCATCTTAAAACACGATATCAATGGTGTAGTTTTTTATTCGTTGTACGGGCACTTGAAAACGCCGCACTTGGTCAATATTGGAGACGAAATCAAGGCCGGTCAAAAGTTTGCACACATAGGGCAAGAAAGTGATAGTGGGGGCTGGTTTTGCCATGTGCATTTACAAATCCTGACCCAAGCAGCGATTGATGCCAGATATTCTGATTGGGGATACATTTCACCAGCATTACTGCCAAAGGTGGAAACATATTTCCCCTCGCCTTACTTCCTCTTCAAGTATTAAAAGAAGAACCCGCTACTTCCCCGTACTCCCCACTCGATAAACGCCTTTGTTCGGGATTTCGATAGTGTACTTTTTACGGGAAGCATTGTTCAGATGCGGTTCGCGCAACCACGGGTTGTGTCTTTTCAAAACCTTGTAGTTGATTTCGTAAAGCTCCGCAAAATCGGCCCAATTGGTCACGGCCGTATCCACCTCAACAGAAAAGGTGGGTACTTTTTCGTACATATCGTCCTCATCCAATTGAAAACCATATTTATCCCGATTGGATAGAATTTCCTTGATGGCCAAAATACGGAACACGTAGCGCCCTGTCTCCTGCCCCAACAACAAATCGTAGTAATCATCCACTTGTTGAATGCCCATGTATTTTTGAACACCTGCAGGCCCTGCATTATAGGCTGCAGCGGTCAAGGTCCAGCTTCCAAAGCGGTCTTTCCACTTGTTCAGGTAATCGCAGGCCACTTGGGTCGCTTTTTCCACATGGTAGCGTTCATCCACATTGTCGTTTACCTCAAGACCGTATTCTCTTCCCGTTCCTCTCATGATCTGCCAAAAACCAGTAGCTCCTGCTGGGGAAACCACATTTTGAAGACCACTCTCGGCAACGGCCAAATATTTAAAATCATCCGGGATACCATTTTTTTTAAGAATGGGTTCGATAATCGGGAAGTATTTATTTGCCCTTTTCATCAACAAGAGGGCATTGGATTGCCAATAGGTGTTCACCAAAAACTCACGGTCCACTCGTTCCATGATCTCCGGGTCATCTTGTGGAACAGACTCTCCAGCAAAATTCAAATCCTCTGGAATTTCTATGGCACTGATTTGATAGGTGTCCGCCACATTCTTGTCCGTGGTTTCGGTCTCGGATTCCTTGATCACAGGTTTTTCCTCTATCTCGTTTGACTGCACCGCAAAAATCAAGGTGCTTACAACGGCTATCAATCCTATTACAGCAAGTATGTTCTTTATGTGTTTCATAGCAATTCTTTTATTTTGAGTACCGTAAAGATACTATTATATAGACGAAATTATTTCAAAATAATTGTGGGCAGGTGCTCATTGAACCATCGGGCCCGATGTATGATCATGGTATGGGTGCCATTTTTCACCGAAATACAGTCCTCAATGTTAGCCATTGGGAAAACAGCATCCCGCTCTCCTTGAATGTGCACCATATTTTCTGCCGGAGCCTCTTGGTCCCAATTCACAATCTGGTCTATGGACCAATCGATATAATATTTATCACGTACGGACAAATACTTTTCATACAAATGCAAACGTTTGGTCACGGTTTCCCCGAACGCATATTTGGCCAATAGTTCCACATTGTTCACCAAACCTGTAGGCAACAATTTGTGGACTTTGGTGTACTTGGCAAAAATCATTCGCTTGGGTAGTTCGTGCTTGCTTTTCACTGAAGACACCACAATGACTTTATGGGTAGGGATGATTTTAGCCATCTCCTGTACCAACATGCCACCAAACGAAACTCCGAGCAACACAGGGTTGGGGTTTTCAATCTTTTCGCACATTTTTTTAGCGTAATCAACAAGGCTCATCCCCTTATCGGGCACAAACCACTCCAAAGTATGGACTATGAACTGGTCTTTGGGAAGTTTTATCCCATCAAAAATTGAAGCGTTGGCTGCCATTCCCGGCATGAGGTACACATGGATTTTATTATCGGACATATTGTACCAAATATCGACAAGGACTAGGAAATTAGCAATATTTTGACTAATTTTGTATCCCTTTTGCAGCCAACCCCGCTTATGAATACAATTTTTCAATCAGGGGAACATTAAAATACCTATTTAGGGTATTTACGAGTCGTTAAAAAACAAGTACTATATGACAACATTGGAAATCACTGACAATAGTTTCTTGCGTCAATTTGAAACTACAGTCAATGGGCATTTAGCCAAAATTGAGTACTCTTCACAGGAGCGCAAAGTATTTTTGACCAAACTGGTTATTCCAGAAGAAATTACGAAAGAGGGTTTTAAAGAGGATTTTATCAAAGCGGTTTTAAACGAAATCCAAGAAAACAACCTTAGAGTTGTTCCTACCAGCCCACAAATTGCAGGTTTTTTAAGAAAAAATAGACAATATAAAGAAATGCTGCCCGTTGGCATTCGCATCTGACAAAATCAGCAATCAGTAAGTACAGTATTAAGAGCCTCCCGAATTTGGGAGGTTTTTTTATGCCATTACTTCGTTGGAAACAAATTCGAACCGCACCAAACCATCAGTATCAATATCGGTAAGCTCTACTTTGTGCAAGGTATTTACCAAATCAGGGTTCCAAGGTGCTTTCACCTTCACGTAGTTTTCGGTAAACCCGTGGATGTAGCCTTTTTTGTTTTCCCCTTCTAACAAAACAGTGCGCACGCTTCCCAATTGACTCTCATAGAAAGCCCTCCGCTTTTTGGCTGATAGCCCACGAAGCATTTTACTGCGCTTGCTACGCACTTTTTTGGACACCACTTCGTCCATTTCAGCCGCAACCGTATTATCCCTTTCAGAATAGGTAAACACATGCAAATAGGAAATATCCAATTCGTTCAGGAAATGATAGGTTTCCAAGAAGTGTTCATCGGTCTCTCCAGGGAACCCTACGATCACATCCACCCCGATACAGGCGTGGGGCATGGCCTCTTTGATACGTTTTACCCTATCCACATATAAATTGGACAGGTAACGACGACGCATCTTTTTTAAGATAGCATCACTACCGCTTTGCAAGGGCACGTGAAAATGGGGGACAAAGGAATTGCTCTGGGCCACAAAATCTATGGTCTCGTTCTTGAGCAAATTAGGCTCAATGGAGGAGATACGAAGACGGTGGATGCCATCAATCGTGTCCAAGGCCTTTACCAAATCCAAAAAGGTGTGCTCGTGTTTTTTATTGCCGAACTCGCCTTTACCGTAATCTCCAATATTGACGCCGGTAAGTACAATCTCTTTGATGTCTTGGGATGCAATTTCCTTGGCGTTCTTTAGCACATTGCCCAAGGTATCACTTCGTGAAATACCTCTCGCCAACGGAATGGTACAGTAAGTACATTTATAGTCACACCCATCCTGAACCTTTAAAAAAGCTCGAGTACGGTCTCCAATGGCATAACTGCCCACATAAAAATCGGCGTCCTCTATCTCACAGGAATGTACTTCTCCCCTGTCGTTTTTGGTCAAATCGTTCAGGTAATCGGTAATCTTGAACTTTTCCGTGGCACCAAGCACCAAATCCACTCCATCCACCTCGGCCAATTCTTCAGGTTTTAATTGTGCGTAGCAACCCACTGCGGCGACAAATGCTTCAGGATTTGACTTTTGGGCCTGTTTTACGATGGTTTTAAAACGTTTATCGGCGTTCTCCGTTACCGAACAGGTGTTGATCACATACACATCGGCCTCTTCCGAAAAGTCCACACGCTCAAACTCCTCCTTTTCAAAACCTCTGGCAATCGTAGAGGTTTCGGAGAAATTGAGTTTACAACCCAGCGTGTAAAATGCGACTTTTTTGTTCATATACCTGCCTTGCGTTTTAGGGCCGCAAAGATAGTGATTTGTTGGGAGTTATCGTACGTATTAGGAATGTTGGATAATTCGATTACTGGGCAAGGTAAGGGTTACCAATGTAATGGTAAAAAGACAAAGGACTAAGGTCAATAGCCTTATGCATTGTTCATTGCTAATTGTTCGTTTAATATGACGTTTCGAGCGCAGTCGAGAAATCCAAGCCGTAAACAATTGAGTTTGTACCATCCATCAAAATTCTATCATCTTTTGAGTAACTTGTTTGCCTAAACCAACCCTAAACATAATCACATGAAAAAGTTGACCTTCCTGATCTTTATTCTTTTGGTCATTGCCAATGCATCCTTTGCACAAGAATACCAACCCACCAAAGAAAACCTAGAGAACCGGGAATGGTACCAGGATGCCAAATTCGGGATGTTCATCCACTGGGGCGTGTATTCCGTTTTGGGTGTGCACGAATGGGTCATGGAAACCCAATCCATTAATAAAGACACCTATGAGAAAATCCCAGCTTTCTTTAATCCAACCGAATTCGATGCCGAAGAATGGATCCTAATGGCCAAATCGGCAGGCATGAAGTACATTACCATTACCACCAAACACCATGATGGCTTTGCCATGTTCGATAGCAAACTGACGGATTGGGATATTATGGACAGAACGGTTTACAAGAAAGATATCATCAAACAAATGGCCGAAGCCTGCAAAAAACATGGCATAAAACTATACCTGTACTACTCACAGTTGGATTGGCACCACAACGATTATTACCCCAGAGGCGACACTGGTCAAAAAACAGGGCGGCCCGATAACGGTAATTGGGAAAACTATCTGGATTACATGAACGGACAGCTTACGGAACTCTTGACCAATTATGGCGAAATAGGCGGTATTTGGTTTGATGGCTGGTGGGACAAAAAAGAAACCGATTGGCAGCTCAGAAAAACCTACGACCTCATCCATGAGCTGCAACCCCAAGCCATGATAGGCAGTAACCACCATCAAGCCCCCAACCCTGGTGAAGACTTTCAAATGTTTGAAAAAGACCTTCCAGGAGAGAACAAAGGTGGTTACAGCGGAGACTCCGAAGTGGGCAACCTCCCTCTTGAAGCTGCTGAAACGATGGCGCATCGATGGGGCTTTTCGCTACAGGACAAAGCCTATAAATCCTCCAAGGAACTGATTCAATATTTGGTGAAAGCGGCAGGATACAACTCCAACTTTCTATTGAATGTAGGCCCTATGCCCAATGGTAAAATTCAACCTGAATTTGTGAAGACCCTAAAAGTTATCGGAGATTGGACCGAAAAGTATGGCGAAACCATTTATGGAACCAGAGGCGGTCCCATTTCACCGCAGAGTTGGGGCGTGACCACACAAAAGGAGGATAAAATTTACATTCACATTATGGATTGGAAAACCAACAATTTCTTTTTCCCCACTATTGAAGGAAATATTAAGAGTGTAGTTGATTTTCAATCCAAGAAAAAATTGAAGCACAGCACCAATTCCTTTGGCACCCTGGTTGAACTTCCAGAAAATCGGGATTATGGCAAGGCAGACTTTGTGCTTGAGATAACCCCAAAGTAGCTTAAAAACGATGAAAAAATCACTGCTGATCGTAGCTACTCCCCTATTTTCATTTTCCTGTGTGCCCAAAAGAGAAGGTAAACCCAGAGGTGGATTTCGAAAAAATGATGATTCATGAAGCAAGGAACATATAAACCAACTTAACCCGAACTCTTGATTCAACATTATCAAATTAACAAAGTGATTGGGCGGAACAATCATTTTCCCGTAAATTTGCCGAATGCTATTTTCTTAATTGAAGATAAATTGATTCGCCCTTGGAACAACTCTTCAAAATATTCAGGTACACTACTGAAGAGGCCAAAGCCTTGGAAGGCCAAAAAATTGAACCCCATGTGCATGATTTTGAAGAATTGATCATTGGTGCCAAGGGTAAAATTTCCCACTTTATCGATTTTGAGGACGAAACCGTCTACGCTCCCTTTGTGAGTTTCGTGACCATGGGAAAGCCCCATCTCCTCCGTCCACAAGTGCACGAAGGCGAATGCGACCTATGGGTCATCCGATTTCGCAGCGAATTCATGTCCGAGGTCATTTTTAAGATGTACAGCTACTTTCACAATCGGGCCAATGTTACCCTGCCCGGCGACCAATGTTTTGATAGGCTCATGACCCTGTGCCAAATGATGTACGACGAAACCCAACGTCCCGCCCCAGGACTTATCGTAATCAAACAATTGTTTATGACCTTGCTCACCATCATCAACCACGAAAGGCCCACCAATATCCAATCAGACTCCGCTAATTCAGCTTCCGAGACCTACACCCATTTTCTGCATATTCTGGAAGAGAATTTCAGGCGTAACGTTAAAATATCCTTCTATGCCGAAAAGCTTTTTATGAGTGAACGGAACCTCAATATCGTATGCCAAGAAGTGATGCAGCAAAGCGCGGGCGAAATCATCGAGACCCGCAAGCTCAACGAAGCCAAAAATCTATTGGTCAACAGTAACAAGACCATCGCAGAAATCGGTTTTGAAATCGGTTACAACGAAAAAGCCTACTTTTCCAAGGTCTTCAAGCGTAAAACCGGCTATACCCCAACCGCCTTCCGTAAAGAAATGAAACAGCTTATTTCCTAAAAGTACAACACTTCTTCCCAAAGGTATTACCCATTGCTTTTGGATAAATCCAAACTTTGTGGTCAAAACATATCATTTAGAAATGATATGAAAGGTCCATTCCCATGACAGATTTACAAACCTTGCGTTCCCTCAATGAGAGCCTGCCTTTTACGCAGAAAATGCCTGTATTGTTCTTGGGGCATGGCAGTCCCATGAACGCCATCGAGGAAAATGAATTTGTCGCCAATTTTAGGAGAATGGGCAAGGAAGTGATCCGTCCCAAGGTCATCCTTTGCATATCCGCACACTGGGAGACCAAGGGCACCAAGGTGACCGCTATGCAAAATCCCCCAACCATTCACGATTTTGGTGGATTTCCGCAAGCGCTGTTCGATGTGCAATATCCTGCACCCGGAAGTCCCGAACTAGCTCGGATAACCAAAGAGATCATTACCAAGACCGATGTGGAACTTGATACCCATTGGGGTCTAGATCATGGGGCTTGGAGCGTGATCAGGCACATGTACCCCGATGCCAATGTACCTGTGATCCAGTTGAGCTTGGATTACACAAAACCTCCCAAATACCATTATGAACTGGCACAACAACTAGAGGCGTTGCGACACAAGGGCGTGTTGATCGTAGGTAGTGGAAACGTGGTGCACAACCTGCGCAAGGTAAAATGGGACAAACTGAATGACACCTATGCTTGGGACTGGGCCGAAGAAGCCAATGAAAAGATGAAGTCCTACATCATGGACGGGAACCATCAGGCTTTGATTGATTATGAAAAGCAAGGCAGCAGTTTTGCTCTTTCCATACCTACGCCAGAGCATTATTTGCCTTTGATCTATGTTTTGGGACTCAAAGACAAAAAAGAATCGATAGACCTGTTCAACGATAAAACCGTTGGAGGTTCCATCGGGATGCTTTCCCTAAGAATCGACTAATTAAAAATGGACAAGAAGTTTAATACATATCAAATCCATCTGAAGGAAAAAGCACTCAAAAATGGGACCTCTGACGGTAAAACGTTGGAGTTCCAATTTGAGAACCACGACGATATCATGCAATTGGTGGAACTCATAAAGAACAAAAAATTGTTCAAGGAGCAAAGCGATAATATTGAGTTTCTTGTAGGCCTCAAATTATTTTCCGAGGTAATGCTGAGAAATCGGAACCATGAAATGTTCGAGGAATTCGGACCAGAGTTCGCAACGTTCATGAAAAAATTCAAAAGCCATGTAAAAATGGCCGGAACAGTATAGCAGACACATAAAAATTCCAACATGAAAGACAACGTAATCATAATAACGGGAGCCGCCATGGGATTGGGGCTTGCCACAGCAGAATATCTGGCTGAAAAAGGAGCTAAATTAGTCCTAGTCGACTATAATGGCGAAGCTTTGGAAGATGCCGTCAAAAAACTGAAGGACATCAATGCCGATGTGGAATTATTGACCGTTGAAGCTGATGTTTCCAACGAAGAAGCTGTAAAAAACTACGTCGAAAAAACAGTGGAGACCTTTGGTCGCATCGATGGGTTCTACAACAACGCAGGTATCGAAGGTAAACAAGCGCCATTGACAGAGTACGATCAAGAAGTATTCAAAAAGGTCATCGACATCAACCTGATGGGCGTATACTACGGAATGCGCTACGTAATTCCCGTAATGCAGAAACAGAACTATGGTAAAATCGTAAACGTGGCATCCGTAGGTGGAATCAGGGGTGTTGCCAACCAAACAGCGTATGTTGCTTCCAAGCATGCGGTATCGGGCATGACCAAAAATGCTGCTTTGGAATATGGCCGTGATGGTATCTTGACCAACGCCATTGCTCCTGGGGCAATTTTGACCCCGATGGTGGCCGAAGCCTTTAAACAAGTCAACCCAGACGACCCAAAAGCGGCAGAGACAGAATACGCACAGCGCAACCCTACCAAAAGACTTGGTTTGCCCAAGGAGGTAGCCACAGTTGTTTCATTCCTATTGAGTGAAGAAAATGGCTATGTAAGTGGCCAAACCATCGCCATAGACGGAGGAGAATCCAATATGTACGGAAACTCATAAAAGTTAGTTATTTGCCTTTACTTTGATTGATGATGGGGCCCCCAGTTACCAACGTACCAGTGGTGCTGGGGGTTTTTGTTCCCAAACTGACCCGTTATTATATCCTCTGGATTCAGTACGATTACCATATTTTGGAAATCACATGGGCAATCTGTTGATAAAACCCATGTTATTTGTTGCATTTCCTTTATTCATGGGCTTTTTTGCATTAACTTACACTACCAACAATTTCAATCCGAAGCTACCCTCTAAACCAATGTTGGCTTAGGACAATCACAAAAAAATTAAGTAACTCAAAACCAACCAACTAAATATGAAAAAGCACGCTATTCCAATGGTATTGGTGTTGATCTGTCTCCTTACAGGTCATTTTACCCTAAATGCTCAAAACAAGGTTCTTCAAGAACTTGGGGAAATTGCCATTATCGATCAAAAAGTAATGATGCCCATGCGCGATGGTATCCGTTTGGCAACGGACATCTATCGTCCTAAAACTGATAAAAAAGTACCCATCATTTTTTCCCGGACCCCATACAACTTCAATTCATGGGGAGATGGGGAGCAAAGAACCCGAACGGCCAGTAGGGCTTTGGAAGCTGTAAAACGGGGTTACGCCTATGTAGTCCAGAACGAACGGGGAAGATATTTCTCCGAAGGGGAATGGGACATTTTGGGAGTTCCACTGACGGATGGCTACGATGCTTTTAGCTGGATGAAAGACCAACCTTGGTCCAATGGTAAAATAGGCACCTTGGGATGCTCTTCGACCGCGGAATGGCAAATGGCCGTTGCCGCCCTTGATCACCCCTCCCATGCCGCCATGGTGCCCCAGGGATTTGGTGCCGGTGTAGGTAGAGTGGGCGACCTTATGGAACAAGGAAACTGGTATCGAGGTGGAGCGGAACAGATGTTGTTCTTCGCATGGCTCTATGGTGTGGAGCAGGACAAGTTCAAGCCGCGTATTCCAGCAGGTGCTACGCAAGAGGATTTGATTCGAATTTCCAGATTTTACGATTTGGCTCCCGAAAACCCACCGGTGGACATGTCCGAAGCATTAAGTCACTTGCCCATCCAGGATATTCTGAAAAACATCAACGGAAAGTACGAGATTTTTGACAAAATGATTCGCCGCAAACCAAACGACGAAGATTGGTTCAAAGGAGGACTTTATCACGATGATATGGACATCGGTGTTCCGAGTTTTTGGTTTGCCTCTTGGTATGATGTATCCATTACTCCGAACATTGCCTTGTTCAACCATGTGAGGAACAACGCAAAGGACAAAACGGTCAGGGACAATCAATATTTGGTAATTGCCCCTACCCTACATTGTGGTTATACCCGAGCAACGGAAAACACCATTGTTGGCGAACGTAGTGTCGGCGATGCCAGACTCAACTATGATGAGCAGATCTATGGTTGGTTTGATATGTGGCTCAAAGGAGAGGACAATGATTTCAAAGAAAAAACGCCAAGGGTCCAATATTACACCATGGGTAGCAACAAATGGCAGGCTTCCGAAACCTGGCCACCCAAAAATGCCAAACCAACCACCTATTACCTGAACAGTGACGGTGGGGCCAATAGCTCCTTCGGCGGTGGAACATTATCCACAAAAAAAGCGGATACGGACAATCCTGATGGTTTCACTTACGACCCCATGGTTCCAGTACCCTCTTATGGCGGAAATGTATGCTGTACCGGAAATGCGGTCAAAGGTGGTGCTTACGATCAGCAGCAGATGGAAACGAGGGACGATATTTTGGTGTACACTTCCGATGTATTGGAAGAAGGTGTCGAAATAACAGGCTTTATCGAATCCACGCTTTACGTGTCCTCCGATGTGAAAGATACCGATTTTACCATCAAATTAATCGACGTATACCCCGATGGCAGTGCATACAATTTGGATGAGACCATTCAACGGGCAAGATATCGTGAAGGATATGACAAAGAAGTGTTTATGGAAGAAGGGGAAGTCTACAAAATAGACTTGACTCCGATGTCCACCAGTAATTACTTCAAAAAAGGACATCGCATTCGTATTGAGGTCTCTAGCAGTAATTTTCCCCGTTTTGCTCGAAATTTGAACACAGGAGGTAATAATTACGATGAAAAAGAGGGAATTGTTGCCCATAACAAGATACACCATTCCAAAGCATACCCATCACAAGTAACGTTACCCATAGTTTCTGAGTAGATGGATTTATCTTAAAATCAAAAAGCCAGTGGTACATTGCTACTGGCTTTTTTTATTTATAAAATCTGTTCACTATTCAAGTCCAACTTTGTTGTTCAAACCCAACTTGATGAAAAATTTGCAAATTAAGTTTACATTTGCTAAAAATAGGTCAAGTCAAGGAGATGGCAAGTTTCGGAAAATTCATCAAAACAGAAAGAGAAAAGCGGGAGTGGACGCAAACCCAATTCGGTACAAAAATCGGAATCAATACCAGTGCAATCAGCCGTATCGAAAACGGCAGTCAAAAATTCAGCAGATCCAAACTCAAAGAGCTCTCCAGTTTGTTTGGGATGGAACTGCAACAAATAACCGACTTGTTTTTTGCGGACAAATTTGCCAGGGAAGCATTCAAGTACAAGTGTTCGGAATCCGTGTTTGCCGTTGCGGAAGATACCGCCAACTATTATCGCAACACCAAGGTTAAACAGGGAAAACTGGAACTATGAGCAAAACCTTGAACTATATTGATTTATTCTCCGGGGCCGGCGGTTTTTCCCTTGGGTTTGACAACAAAGGGTTCCAAAACGTATTTTCAGTGGACATTGAACCTAGTTTTTGTGAAACCTACCAGTACAACTTCCCCTCCCATAATTTGATCCAAAAAGACATTTGCAGGGTTTCGGATTCCGAACTTGAATACCTGAAGGAATATGACGACATCGATGTGGTCATTGGAGGGCCACCTTGTCAAGGTTTCAGTATTGCTGGAAATATCGGGAGAAAATTCATTGACGACCCCAGAAATAGACTGTTCAAAGAATTCGTGAGGGTTGTAAAAATCGTTCGGCCCAAATTCTTTGTCATGGAAAATGTGGCCCGGCTGTACAACCACAATAAAGGGAACACCCGCAAAGAAATCATAGACGATTTTGAAGCATTGGGCTATCAGGTGGAATGTAAAATCCTCAATTCCGCAGATTACGGCGTGCCCCAAATCAGGAAACGGGTCATTTTTATAGGCTCCAAAAACCGTCAAGAAATCATATTCCCTCAAAAAGAGGTGGAAGCCTATGCCACCGTCAAAGAAGCCTTATCCTGCTATCCAAAATTGGAATCAGGTCAAGAATCCAGTATTCCAAATCATATCGCCATGTCCCATTCCGAGCAAATGCTGCACAAAATGAGCTTTGTCTCCGATGGTGGTGACCGAACTGAGATTCCGGTCCAGATCAGGCCCAAATCGGGCGATGTTCGAAAATATATAAAATACGCTAGCGATAAACCCTCTGTCACGGTAACGGGGGACATGAGAAAAATATTCCATTACGAACAAAACAGGGCTTTGACCGTTCGGGAACTGGCAAAACTCCAATCCTTCCCCGATGATTTTGTTTTTAAAGGACCTAAAATATCACAACAACAACAGGTTGGGAATTCAGTCCCGCCAAAAATGGCCGAAGCCATTGCAAGCACAATTATTAAAATGAGTGAGAATGTTTAAATATCCAAAGGTCAATTACATCGGCAACAAAGAAAAAATTGCAAAGTGGATATGCGACCAATTTCCAAATGATGCCCATACACTATTTGATGCTTTTTCGGGCGGTTGTTCATTGAGTTACGAAGCAAAATGTAGAGGTCTGGAAGTCTACACCAACGACATTCTGAAAATCAATTACCACATTGCCAATGCACTGATCACGAACAATGATGTATTGCTCGATGAGCCTGACATTGAAACCATCTTCAGCGGAGAACCCATGGAAGGGTTTATGTATGAAAACTATGCAGAAGTCTATTTTTTCCCTCAGGAATGCAAAGAACTCGATCGCTACAGGCAAAACATCGAACTATTGGAATCCGAAGAGAAAAAATCATTGGCATTCGCCTTGATGCGAAGAGCCATGATCCGCAAAATGCCGTATTCCCGCTTTACCCTGAATTGGGACAAAATCGTTCAACTACGTGATGAGGAATACAGCTATAAAAAGTACAAAAGAAGAAGGGCGTACCACAACCAATCGTTCAAACACCACTTTCTTCAAAACCTGGATGAATACAACCAGGCCATTTTTTCCAACAACAAGAAAAATGTTGCGTACAACGATGATATTTTCAACCTCTTGGACACGGTCAAGGCCGATATCATCTATTTGGACCCGCCTTACACGGGAACAATGAACAATTATTTTGGGTTCTACGGTCTGGTGGATGATTTTATAACTTCGGAAGTGACCCAACCTTTTGAAAACAATTTTGTCAATAAAAATTCCGCAATCGAACTGTTTGACCAATTGTTTTCCAAACTCGGTAATTTCAAATATTGGTATTTGAGTTATAACAATGCTTCGTACCCCAGTAAAGAGGAACTCCTTGATTTACTACGTAAATATTCGGATGATGTAGAAGTAATGGAGCGTAAACATAACTATCAGATCACAGGGAAGCACAAAAAAGAAAAAAACACGGAGTTTTTGTTCATTGTCAAAAATGAAAGTTATGACTACACTAACCGTCACAGCAGAAAACATACAGTTTGCGAAGCAACAAATTGAAGCTTTTGAAAAAATAGAAGCGGGCAGTTGGCGCTACACCAATGTGGAAGCTTGGAGAGGGATTGTTTGTGAACTATTGGCAAGCAAATGGCTAAAGGGCAACTTCAAGGTAGAACAATCGGCCAAAGGACTTGATGATTCCGGTATTGTGGATGATTGTGATATGATCATCAATGCCAAGAAAGTTGAGATCAAATCCGCGACCAAGAACCATTTTCGCTATCTAATACCCAAAATCCACGATGTCAGGGACAAACCAAAGGACATTTACATCGGTGTTAAATACAACGAAACCGTTCAACCCAACCAAGTGCACATTCTGGGGTATATCCAACGTTCCGAAATTTTAAAATTCCCCGTCAAGCAAAACAAGGGAGCTCCCTATTATGAAGTTCCACTTTCCCAATTAACTCCCATTACCCCAAAAACTTTTGATTAATGGCTACACAGAACTACGAGGAATATTTCGGATAAAACCTTCTAAACACTCCATTAATGTACCAATAAATACAGTACAGGGTTTTCAGTTAAAACATACTTCTGTAACTTTAGTTACAGCATTTATGCAGAATTGGTTTTTTCTTTGGAATATGACGGACATCCGTACATCCACATTCGACCTCCGCATCCTGTTCATCGCTTTGTTAGCAGGAATGCTGTTGGTGGCGCCCTGCAAAGTCCGTAATTCCTTGGAGCATTCCCTTGGGCTGGAAAAATCGGAGGTCTCCAACAAACTCAAAACCACAGTTTCGACCAAATCCTGTGTTTCGTACGGGATTGCACAGCAAACGGAGGGAACTTTCACAAACGTTTTGGGAATGGTAACTCCTGTATTGCCTGTTGTCCCAACACCTAACTTTCACTCTTTACCAAACAGTGAAGACACCGTTTACGTTACTGCAAAGCAAAGCTTGGTTTCGAATGTTCCTTTTTATATTCTCTATAGGCAATTCAAGGTCTACTCATAATTAGTCTTCCTCATTAAGAGGCACGGCACGCAACCCCTATCTAAGACTAATTATAAAATTAAAACATGCAATCCATTAAATATTTGGGCCTAATCGCCCTACTCATCGGAACCCTGTCCGCTTGCAAAGAGGGCAAAAAACCCACGCAAGACACCGAACAGACCATTACCATATTACAAACGGCCGATATTCACGGTCAGCTGTTCCCCCACGACGAACTGTTTTGGGAAAACGAACAAATTACCTTTAGAAAATTGGGCGGATTGGCCCATGTAAAAACCCTTTTTGAGGACGAACGCAGCCAAAACCCCGAAGGCACCCTTATTTTGGATGGCGGCGACCTCATTCAAGGAAGTGCTTATGCCGCTTTGTCTGAAGGCAAGGCCTTCGCCCCCATTATCCAAGAAATGGGTTATGACTTTCTTATTCCCGGGAACTGGGAGGTGGTGTACGGCAAACAGACCATGATGGATGTACTTACCCAGTACGATACCCCGGTAATCTCGGCCAATATGTACCACGAGCCCACAGGGGAATCCTTGTTTCCACAATATTTTGTAAAAGAGCTCAAAGGTGTAAAACTAGGGTTCATCTCCTATAACGACTCTGAAATTCCAGTGCGTCAAAACCCATCGTTCAGCGAAGGCATTCGCTTTGACCCCATCGATGCCAATTTGGGAGCCTTGATCAGCGAGCTCAAGGATAAGCAAGGAGTGGATGTGCTATTTTTGGTGACCCATATCGGCATCAGCAAACAATACGACCTGGCCAACAACCCTGCCTTAGAGCGTGTGGATTACGTACTGGGCAACGACACCCACGAACGTATTCGCAAACCTTTGCAGGCCAAATACACCAAGGTTACCGAGCCAGGGGCATTTGCCTCTTTCGTGGGCAAATTGACCTTGACCATTAAGAATGGGAAAATCGTAAACGAGGCCTACGACCTGATGGAAGTTGACCCCGAAAAGTATGTAGCCGACTCAAAGGTCGCTTCGATCATCGATGAAGCCACCGCTCCCTATCAAAAAGAGGCCCAACAGGTTTTGGGATATACCAGTGTTCCGCTCTACCGCTATTTTGTAGTGGAAAACCCCATGGACAACTTTATTACCGATGCCGCCCGATGGAAAACGGGTGTGGATGTGTCCATTTCCAACGGATTCCGGTTCAGTACGCCCATTTCTGTTGAAGAAGGTGGCAAATCCCCCATTACGAAAGCTGACCTTTGGAGTATGCTCCCCGTAAACGAAAAAGTAAAAATTGGAAAGGCCAGCGGCAAACAGATAAAGAATTGGCTTGAAAAAGAGTTGCACAATGTGTTCGCCCAAAACCCCACCGAACGTTTTGGTGGATGGTTGGTCCGCTTTTCGGGCATGGAACTTACCTTTTATGCCAACAAGCCCAAGGGCGAGCGAGTAGCATCCATAAAAATTGGAGGGGAGCCAATCAAGGAAGACAAACTGTACACCATGTCCGCCTGCCGTAGAGAGGGTGAACCGTTGCCTACATTGTGTCGTATGCCCAACACCGTGGAAACCGAGGTAATGGACTATACCATCCATGATGTTATCGAGGAGTATTTGAAAGAAAAAGGTACCATTGCCCCTACTTTGGATGGCCGGGCACAGGCATTGGATCTAGGCAAAAACGTATTGTCACAATTACCGGGGACCGATTATCAATTTCATTAAGACAAAATCATGCAAAACAACAAAATAGAAGTCAACCGTAATTCTCTTACAGTGCTACGGATCATGTTGAGTTTGATATTCATCGTGGCCAGTTTAAACCATTTGATCAACACCGATAAGGCCGTTGCACGCATCGAAAATGCCAAATTTGGTGTGCTGGGCCATGTTTTGGGACCTCCAAGCATAGTCGTTTTGGTCTCTGGAATAATAATGCTAATTGCCGGCATCTCGTTTTTGGTCGGGATAAAGACCCGTATGGCCGCCATTGTACTTATTTGTGTCCTTGTTCCCATCACTTTGACCATCCAAGTGGGGCAAATAACCACGGTGGGCCCTCTGTTCAAAAATATCGCCATTTTGGGTGGACTCTTATTTTTTGTATTGAATTCTAATCTTAAAAAACAAAAATCATGAAAAACATTATCACCTTGGCCATCATGGCCATAACACTATTTGGTGGGATAACCGAAGTAAGCGCACAGAGCACTTATCTAAAGGACAAAAACAATTATTTTGTACTTACCCGTAAAATACCGCAATTGAAGGCCATCTTGTTGGCTGCCGATGAACTCGGCACCAAAGATGGTAGCAAATTTGGGGAGTTTCACGTGGTCATCTGCGGAGAGACCGTGAAAGAGTTGACCAATTTGGAAACCATGCAGCCATTTTTGGACTTGGCCCAAAGTGAAAAAATAAAGCTACTGGCGTGCGGTTTTTCCCTGAAAAAATTTGGCGTTGATGCCAACCAACTGCCCAAGCAAATGGATGTGGTGGCCAATGGTATTCTGTACGGGTTCAATCTGCAAAAGGATGGGTTTTTAAGCATTACCTTATAGATACACCTCGATTTATATCAATAAAAAGGGGGGGCAAACACCCCCTTTTCATTTTATCGCTATAAAACCCCCTTGGATGTTCCAAAGGCCGTGAAATGAAAATCATCCTTATTTCTTCTTCCAAACAACTTTGGCCGTAATGGCTCCACCATTAGTGGTATTGGTTACAATATAGGACAGCAGACCATTCTTGAGTGTATAGGAACGGATCTGTTCCACACCCTCCCAATTGGGATAAAAAGCATGTTCCACATTGAATTTAATGGTATGGTTCGTCGCATCCACCGAGTATGTCCCAAAATGTGAATTACCGCCCTTGACCAATGCCACGTTTTCTTCTGGTGTTGCCCTGCTCTTATCATTGGCTTTCACTTTGGGACGTTCCGCTTTCAAGATTTGAATGGCATACTCTCCATTTTCAGTAAAAAAGAGCAACCCTTCAGGCTTTTCTCCATACGGAAATGTCTTGCTACCATCTGCATTGGTATTTTCTATGGCAACCAAAGACCAAGTGCCCACAAATTGGGTTTTCATTTTTTTTGGCAATGCGTTCTGTGCCATTGTAAACTGAAATGCGAACAAAAAGATAAAAAGGAATTTAAATGATTTCATTTTTGATTTTAATTGATTAATTGTGAATAAGTTTCGGATAGTGCAACCAATACCGGAAAACACCTCTCCTCTATTTGATTTAAAGCAAAATTATACAATCACACATCATATATACTTGTACATTTTTACACATAATTTGTATTTTCACACCCATGAGGGGAACAGTTTTGCACAGACAATATGAAATAGAATTGAAAGAATTACAGCGATTCAGCAAAACTGCCAAGCGCAACAACTTCTTTGAGTTGATACATATAGTTGAAGGAACAGGTATACAGACCGTGAACAAAAATCACTTTAATTACCGTAAGGGCAATTTGTTTTTGTTGACACCTCAGGATATCTATACATTCAATATAGAAACCCCTACCACATTTTTCTTTATCCGTTTTAATGAATTGTACATCAAAGACAGGGTCGATAAGGATAATGATGCAATAAAGCAGCTTGAGTACATTTTACAAAATGCAAGTCACAAACCGGGGTGTATCCTAAAAAACAAAAACGACAAACCCCTAATTGCCTCGCTCGTCAACTCAATTCTCAATGAACAAGCCAACCAACAATTATATTACACACGAATTTCAGAGCAGATCATTAACACCATCATTACTGTAGTAGCAAGAAACATAGCCTTGAAATTACCCAAGAACATCAAGGAGACCACAGGCGAACCTGTATTGGAAATGTTGAATTATATTCAAGAAAACATCTTTGAGCCCAAGAACCTGACTGCTGAAAAATTAAGTCAACATTTCAACATTTCGCCTAATTATCTGGGAAGATATTTTAAGAAACAAACAGGGGAAACACTTCAAAACTACATTATAAACTATAAAATACGTTTGGTAGAAACAAGATTACTGCACAGCGATATGCGAATCAACGAAATTGCCTATGAGCTCAATTTTACCGATGAAAGCCACCTCAACCGTATTTTCAACAAATACAAAGGAATGAACCCCAGCGAATTCAGAAAACTAAAAAGCATCAATTGATCGATAATTTCAGACCTTATCCCATCATCCTTATGTTCCGTCCATGGTTCCAAAACAAAATGCTTTTAATTGGCAAGTACACTAACCTAAGAACAGGGATACAATCGAATGATATGGCAGAAGTTGTTTTTTTTTCTTGCTTGATGATAGGGTTTCCTTTTCATTCCGACAGATAGGTTGTTATTCATCAACAAAAAAACAAACAGATGATTCCATTTCGCCTACCCTTGCTTCTCAGCTTGTTTCTAGCAACCCTACCCATTCATGGGCAAACCACCACTATTCCCCTAGCACCTGAGCACTGGACGGCTGCCAAAGGCAGTCAACTCGCCTTTGAAACTTTTGATGGTCGTCCTACCCTAGTTTTGGATGGCAAAGCCTTTGCGAGCAATGTCGAATTTTCCAACGGAGTGCTGGAAATGGAGGTGTACGCCAACACCAAACGTAGCTTTGCGGGTTTCTTATTCCGCAAACAAGACCAAAACTTTGAAGAAGTCTATATGCGCATGCACAAATCGCAACAAGTGGATGCGGTACAGTACACGCCTACCTACCACGGTGAGAGCAACTGGCAGTTGTACCCCGAACATCAGGCGCAAGTGGCTTTTAAAGCTGAAGGATGGAACCATTTACGCGTGGAAGTGGAGAACGTGACCGCCACCGTATTTGTGAACGGCGAGAAAGTATTGCAGGTGGAGCGGTTAAAATCAGGCAACCTTTCGGGTGAAGTCGGGATTTGGGCACTGTTCGGTAATCGGTTTTCCAACATTACCATTACCCCAACGGGCGAAGCAATGGCCAAAGAGCCCTACCCCATTGTTACTCCTGAGAAAGGTATCATCGGGGAATGGGACCTTACTGAGGCCCAACCTTATATTGAGGATCAAATAGACTTTAAAGGTTTTGAAAAGGCAAAGACCATTACTGTTCACACAGAACAATCAGGCTTGTTACCCATTTCCAGATATTTGGCAAAACCCTCTTCGGGCAATTTTGAGAGAAATCAAGAAGCCTATACGGTAGCTTCTACAACTATTGCTGTAACCGAGGACCAGACCAAGTTTTTTTCTTTTGATTTTAGTGATAAAATTATTGTGTTCTTGAACGGAGAGCCCATTTTTTACGGCAATAATGCGTTCAGGTCCAAAAACAACCAGTTTCAAGGCCATTTAGGTTTGGGTGCCAACAAACTGCCTCTGCATCTTAAAAAGGGTTACAATATCTTGCACTGTGTGGTCATTGACAAAGCCAATGGTTGGGGATTGATGGGAAAACTCGAGTAGTCTCTAGTAATTCCGCCACTTTTGAGTCAGCTCAAACACCTGCTCCAAAATTTTGGCTTCGGTATCGTTGAATTCCACATTTCGGCGCTTCATCATAGCCTCTGCCACCTCAAAAGCCTTGTTGGTCCTAAATACGGTGTAGCCTGCGGTAGCCCCACCCCAACTAAAACTGGGGATGAAGTTTCTAGGGAATCCGCTTCCAAAAATGTTGGCGCTCACGCCTACCACGGTTCCGGTGTTGAACATCACATTGATGCCACACTTGCTGTGGTCGCCCATCATCAAACCACAAAACTGCAAGCCTGTTTTGGCAAAACCTTCGGTTTTGTAGTTCCATAGGCGCACAGGCGCGTAATTGTTTTTTAAATTGGAGGTGTTGGTGTCTGCGCCAATATTGCACCACTCCCCTAGCACCGAGTTCCCCAAAAAGCCATCATGTCCTTTGTTCGAGTTGGCGAACAGCACCGCATTGTTGACCTCACCACCGAGCTTGCACCCAGGTCCAGCCGTTACCGCCCCATAGATTTTGGCGCCCATCTTTAAAATGGCGTTTTCGCAAAGGGCCAATCCACCACGAACGGTACAGCCCTCCATCATCAAGGCGTTTTTGCCAATGTAAATGGGCCCCGTGGAAGCATTTAAAATACAAAACTCCACCGTGGCACCTTCCTCGATAAAGATGTTCTCAGGACTCTTTACTTGGTTTGTATCGGGAATAGGTTGACTTTTTCTTCCCTTGGTAATCAAATCAAAATCAGCTTGAAGAGCAACAGCATTGTTGGAAAAGATATCCCATGTATTTTTAATGGTCAAAACCTCGTCTTCATAAGGAATGGCGGTATATGCCGATTCCTCAAAACCCGTTTCCAGATTTTCCGTGACGTAGGCGATATAACTGTCCTCCCCGATCAAAGCCTCGCCCATCTTTAAATTGTTTATGGCCTTTACCAAATTTTCATTGGGCAAATAACTGCCATTGATCACAGTGTTTTCAGCCGTGACCGTCAACGGGAATTTTTCCGAAAGATATGCCTCGGTTTGATGGCTTACGGACGCATTCAACCATTTTTCCCATTTTTCGCAAATGGTCATAATACCCACACGAATCTCGGATACGGGACGCGTGAACGTAAAAGGAAAAAGGTCTTCGCGGTGGTTACCATCGGAAAGGATATAGTTCATAGCGCAGCTTTGAATACTGTAAAAATAAAAAACGCCCTCGAAAAGTATCGAGAGCGTTCCTATATTTCGTTGAAAAGTATGACCTACTCGGCCTTCTTCTCTTCTTTCTTGAATTTCTTGTACTTGTTCTTGAACTTGTCAATCCTACCAGCGGTATCGACCAATTTGGTCTTACCTGTGTAGTATGGGTGGGAAGTTCTTGAAATTTCCAATTTTACCAAAGGGTATTCAACACCATCAACAGTGATGGTCTCTTTCGCTTCAGCAGTGGACTTTGTAATGAACACATCATCGTTGGACATGTCTTTAAAAGCAACCAATCTATAGTTTTCTGGGTGTATACCTTTTCTCATCGTCTTAAATGCTTAATCTCAGAATTTTCAGGGTGCAAATTTAATGATTTCTTTGACACCTCCAACTTAAAATGACTAAAAAAATAAAGTTAAATTTATATGTAACAAATGTAAGCATTCGATAACTAACCTTTTGTAAGCAACACTAATTTTAAAAATCATGGAAGAACAACAACCCAAAACGGGAAAATTTGCACTTAACTACGGACTGTTGTTAGGTGTAATCGGAGTGGTGTTCGGCGTTATGCTCTACACCCAAAAAATGCACTACGAGACAAGCACAGCGGTAATCGTTATTTCAATCGTGCTCTTGGCGGCCATCATCTTTGTGGGTGTAAACGCCTTTAAAAAAGCCAATGGCGGGTATTTATCCATTTCGGAAGCTTTAAAAATTGGCGTAGGAATCGCCTTGGTCGGGGCCATAATTTCCTTACTCTATCAGTTTGTGCTCACCAACTATATTGAGCCCGACTTTATGGACAAAGCCATGGAAATCGCCAAACCAAAAGCAATGGCCCAAAATCCGAACATGACAGAGGAGCAATGGGAACAAGGCGTGGAAATGCAAAAAAGCTTTGCTTGGATCCAGTATCCCGTTCTTTTAATTATGAACTCTGTGCTCGGTCTGGTCTTGGGTCTTGTTACTGGCTTAATCTTGAAAAAGTCCAAAGCGGATTACTAAAACAAAAAATACTACTTTTGAAGGGAATTCCAGAATCAAACAATGCAGATTTCCATTGTAATTCCTTTACTCAACGAGCAAGAATCGCTTAAAGAACTACATGATTGGATTGTACAAGTGATGCAGTCCAATCATTTTTCTTATGAAATCATCCTTATTGATGATGGTAGCACCGACGAATCTTGGAAGACCATTTCCGAGCTCTCCAAAATCAATGAAAATGTAAAAGGCATTCGGTTCCTGAAGAATTACGGAAAATCACAGGCACTTCATGCAGGTTTCAAAGCTGCTCTAGGCGACGTGGTCATCACCATGGATGCCGACTTACAGGACAATCCCGAAGAAATCCCCGAAATGTACCAAATGATCATCCAAGGGGGACACCATGTTGTCTCGGGCTGGAAAAAGAAACGGTACGACTCCGTCATCACAAAAAATATCCCGTCCAAACTGTTCAACTGGGCAGCACGTACAACTTCTGGAGTAAAACTGCACGACTTTAACTGCGGGCTCAAGGCCTTCAACCATAAGGTGGTAAAAACCATCGAAGTTTCTGGGGAAATGCACCGATATATCCCCGTATTGGCCAAAAATGCAGGGTTCTCAGACATTACGGAGAAAATAGTGCAGCACCAAGCCCGTAAATATGGTTCCACCAAATTTGGTGCGGAACGTTTCATCAATGGTTTTTTGGATTTGATCACTATCTGGTTCGTGTCCAAATTTGGCCGTAGGCCTATGCATCTCTTTGGTGCCTGGGGTGTTCTTATGTTTATTGTGGGATTCGGGTTTGCCCTCTATTTAGGTATCGACAAACTCTTTTTGAACCCAACAGGGCGATTGATCACGCAGCGACCCCAATTTTATATATCATTGACTGCGATGATCATTGGTACACAATTGTTTTTGGCAGGTTTTCTCGGAGAGATCATGGTACGATCTCGAAAAAACGACACCCGATACAACATCTCCGATAAAATTAACCTCTAGGCCATTCCTAAACCCTATAAACTTTGTATTTTTAAACATCTAAACAACTATAAACACTATGGATTCCATTACAGCTACAGCGCAATCTTGGTTGACCGATTTTTTTGATGAAGAAACGAAAAAGGAAATCAAACACCTGATAGACAACGATCCAGAGGAACTCAAGGAACGTTTTTATAAAGATTTGGAGTTTGGAACAGGAGGCATGCGAGGTGTAATGGGCGTAGGTACCAACAGAATCAACAAATACACCTTGGGAAAAAACACCCAGGGACTCAGTAATTATCTTAAAAAATCCTACACCGACGACGACCTAAAGGTCGTGATAGCATACGATTGTAGACATAACTCCCAATCCTTGGCCAAAACGGTAGCAGAAGTGTTCTCCGCCAATGGCATCAGGGTACATTTATTTTCGGATTTAAGGACTACACCTGAGTTGTCCTTTGCAGTAAAATATTTGGGTTGCCATGCGGGAATCGTACTGACGGCTTCCCACAACCCTCCAGAATACAACGGATACAAAGTATATTGGGCCGATGGCGGACAGATTGTACCTCCCCAAGACGGCGAAATCATAGCGGAAATCAACTCCCTATCTTTTGAGGACATTAAGTTTGATAAAGACGAAAGCCTTATTCATTTAATCGACAAAGAGGTTGATGAAGCCTTTTTTGAAGCATCCGTAAAAAACGGCAGTTTTGATGCCAAGGGAAAGGACGACTTTAAAATTGTCTTTACTTCCCTACACGGAACTTCCATCACTGCCATTCCAGAAGTATTGAAGCGAGCAGGTTACAACAATGTTACCATCATCGAAGAACAAGCGGAGCCAAACGGAGATTTTCCCACAGTGGAATCCCCCAATCCCGAAGAACCAGAAGCCTTGTCCATGGCCATTACCAAAGCCGAGGAAATCGGTGCGGATATGGTGGTGGGCACCGACCCTGATAGTGACCGTTTGGGCATTGCAGTGCGCAATCTGGATGGCAAAATGGAACTGTTGAACGGAAACCAGACCATGGTGCTCATGACCAAGTTCCTTCTGGACCAATACAAGGAAAAAGGATTCAAGGGCAACGAGTTTATCGCCTCCACCATTGTTTCCACTCCCATGATGCAGCAAATGTCCAAATCGTACGGTGTGGAGTTCAAAACAGCCTTGACCGGGTTCAAATGGATCGGTAAAATGATCAAGGACTTCCCAAGCTCTGAGTTCATCGGTGGCGGGGAAGAGAGTTTTGGATATATGGTTGGGGATTTCGTGCGCGACAAAGATGCCGTAACCTCTACCCTATTGGCCTGTGAGATTGGGGCCAATGCCAAAGCCAATGGGAGCTCCTTTTATAAAGATTTGATAGATGCCTACGTGGCGTTTGGTTTTTACAAAGAAAAATTGATTTCCATTACCAAAAAAGGGATGAGGGGTGCGGAAGAAATCAAGCAAATGCTGAAGGATTTCAAAGAAAACCCGGTAGACACCGTGCAAGGTTCAAAACTACTGTACATTGAGGATTACAACACGTCCA
Source organism: Flagellimonas yonaguniensis (assembly GCF_029193885.1). Classification (GTDB taxonomy): domain Bacteria; phylum Bacteroidota; class Bacteroidia; order Flavobacteriales; family Flavobacteriaceae; genus Flagellimonas; species Flagellimonas yonaguniensis. The sequence continues at coordinate 209,103 of NZ_JARFVB010000004.1, forward strand.
TCGTTAAAAATGTACAGACAAACGAAGAGTTTACGCTTCACTTGCCCAAGTCCAATGTATTGATCTATGAGACCGAAGACGGAACCCGGATTGCTGCCCGACCCAGCGGAACAGAACCCAAAGTGAAGTTCTACATCAGCGCAAATGCAAAATTGGACAAAGCAGCCGATTATAAATCCGTAAATTCGCAGTTGGAAACCAAAATAGAAGGTATCCTATCCGAGCTGAATTTATAGTGAATGAACTACTTTAAAAAGATTCTCCGGTTTGCAGTGCCATACCGCAAATACGGTATTCTGAATATTTTCTTCAATATTCTCTACGCATTGTTTAGTGCATTGTCCTATGCTGCACTTATCCCAATGCTCAACGTGCTTTTTGATAAAACCAAACAAATCAACGAGCCTCCGACATACGAAGGCGTTGGCAAGCTTAAGGATTATTTTGAAGGGTACATGAATTATCAAGTGACCCAGTACTCTGGTGAAGACCCCATGAAAGGGCTCATCTTTGCCGTTGGCCTCATCTTGTTTTTGTTCCTGTTCAAGAACATCTTCAACTATTTGGCCATGTATTTCATTACTTTTTTAAGAAATGGGGTGCTCAAGGACATTCGAAACAAGATGTACGAGAAAATCATGGATCTGCCCATTTCCTATTTCTCCGAGAAAAAGAAAGGAGACGTAATCGCTCGCATTACTTCGGATGTTTTGGAGATACAACACTCGTTTCTTTCCATTTTGGAATTGATTGTACGTGAGCCATTGACCATTCTTTTCACGATCATTGTAATGTTCATCATCAGTGTGAAGCTTACCATTTTTGTGTTCATTTTTATTCCCATTGCAGGGATGATTATTTCGCGAATTGGAAAATCGTTGAAAAAGAAATCGGACAGGGTACAAAAGGAACAAGGCGAATTCCTTTCCATTGTTGAGGAAACCTTGGGTGGACTCCGTGTCATCAAGGCTTTTAATTCAGAATCAAGGTTTTATCAAACTTTCAAAGAATCTACCACACGTTTTTTCAAGTTTTCCAATTCCTTGTTGAATCGCCAAAACCTATCCTCACCAACAAGCGAATTCCTTGGGATAGTTGTTTTTGGTGTGCTGCTCTGGTTTGGTGGAAGAATGGTACTCCAAGAAGGCTCTCTGGATGCAGCCTCTTTTATTTCGTACATGGGGCTGGCGTTCAATATTTTGACCCCTGCAAAGGCCATCAGCAAAGCATCTTATGGAGTTAAAAAAGGAAATGCTGCCGCCGAACGTGTTTTGGAAATTCTCGAATCTGAAAACCCAATCAAAAATAGTGAAGGCGCTGAAGAAAAAATCGATTTCACTTCTGGTATTGAACTAAGGGAAGTTGGGTTCAAGTATGAGGACGATTATGTGTTGAAAAACTTCAACCTAAAGGTCGACAAAGGGAGTACAGTGGCCTTGGTCGGTCAATCCGGTAGCGGAAAAAGTACCGTGGCCAATTTGGCGACCCGATTCTATGACGTAAACAAAGGGGAAATCTTGATTGATGGTACCAACATCAAAAACATCACTAAAAAGTCGCTTCGTGGACTCATGGGATTGGTCACGCAAGATTCCATTCTTTTCAACGATTCCGTGAAGAGCAACATAGCCCTTGGCAAGGAGAATGCCACGATGGACGAAATCATCGAAGCCGCCAAGGTAGCCAATGCCCACGATTTCATCATGGATTTGCCCCATGGCTACGACACCAATATTGGTGATAGCGGCAATAAATTGAGCGGCGGACAAAAGCAACGCTTGTCCATTGCCAGGGCGGTACTCAAAAATCCACCTATCATGATTTTGGACGAGGCAACCTCAGCCTTGGACACAGAAAGCGAACGATTGGTACAAGATGCTTTGGAAAAAATGATGCAAAACCGTACCTCCATTGTTATTGCACACCGACTATCCACCATTCAAAATGCTGATACCATTGTAGTAATGAGCAAGGGGGAAATCGTGGAACAGGGAACCCATGAAGAGTTGATGAAGGCGGACAAAAACTACAAGAAACTTGTGGCAATGCAGTCGTTTACTTCATAGAGAGTTACCTCCTGTTTACTGTTTACTGTTTACTGTTTACTGAAAATTAAACCATTTCCCCCTACCTTAGTCCAAGCATCAAACAACAAGAAAATTGATAGCTGAGGAAACCTTAGTCCAAGAACTACAACAGGAAGAAAGCCGTGCAAAGGCCTTTGAGGTGTTGGTGAACACTTACAAGGAACGCTTGTATTGGCATATCCGTAGAATTGTGCTCGACCACGACGATACGGATGATGTACTCCAGAATACCTTTATCAAAGTATATAGGAACATAGAGAAGTTCAAAGGTGACAGCAAACTCTATTCGTGGATGTATCGGATTGCCACCAATGAATCCTTGACATTTTTAAAGCAAAAATCAAGGAAAATGGGCATTAGCGACCAAGAACTAAAGGATAGAATGGTGGAAAACCTTCAGGCCGATGTGTATTTTGAAGGTGACGAAATCCAACTCAAACTACAAAAAGCCTTGGCAACGCTGCCCGACAAGCAGAAACTGGTCTTTACCATGAAGTACTTTCAGGAGATGAAATACACCGATATTTCAGAGGCGCTGGACACCTCGGTGGGCGCCTTAAAGGCATCCTACCACTTGGCAGTTAAAAAAATAGAAACGTATCTTAAAGAAAATTAAACCTTTGGCTAATTTAGAAGTCATAAGACCACGATGAAAGAGGATAAAAAAAATAGTTTCAACACCCCTGAGGGCTACTTCGAGAGCTTTAACGATCGGCTTATGGACCGAATCCAAAAAGAAAAAGCCCAAGAAGGTGGCTCCATAATTCCCAAAACCGATGGTTTTGCAGTTCCCGTTGGCTATTTTAATGAAGTAACACCAACCGTTCTATCCAAAATCAACACAAAAAAAACCAAGGTCATTCCTTTAAAAACCAATAGGCGTTTTTATTATGGGGTAGCTGCGGTAGCCGCAATTTTTATATTGATGTTCAGCCTTATCTGGGAATCTAACCCTGAACCCATCTCTTTTGATGATTTGGCAAACGCTGAAATAGAGGCTTATTTTGAGAATACCGATTTGGAAATGACCTCCTATGAGATTGCGGAGGTGGTTTCATTGGAAGAAATAGAGTTGAACGATATACTCGATAATGACCTGGAAGACGACATCATCATGGAATATTTGGATGAAAATGTTGATGATATTGAAGAATTAAACTTAGAAGACATTGATTATGAATAAGAGAGCACTTATACTTTGTACCTTATTGTTCGGCACCTTTTTGATGCATGCCCAAGGACCTGTTCGGGATCGCATTAAAACACTTAAAGTGGCCTTTATTACCGAACAAGTGGGATTGACCAGTGACGAGGCCCAACAATTTTGGCCCATTTACAACGCACACGAGGAAACCATGGAGGATATCCGTAGAAAAGAGCGTACGGAAATACATGCCAATATCGCTCGTGCGCAAGAGCTTTCCTTAAACGAGTCGGAACAGTTATTTGACAACCTGCTTGCCCTCCAATTTGATAAGCAAAAGGCGGAACGGGAGTTCTTGTCCAAACTACGAACGGTAATCCCTGCCAAAAAAGTACTGTTGATGGTCAAGGCCGAGGAGGACTTTAAAAAACAAATGATTCAACAGTTCCGCAAACGGAGAGGTCGGGATTGAACAGGATAAAATCATAAAAAATGGATAAGGAGCCTTAGGGCTTCTTTTTTTTGATTAAACCTTTTCTAAAAACCACAGTCCTACTATCAGAAACCATTAAAATCCAATGTTATGAAACAAATGAAAGTATTTTTGGTTATCGCTGCATTTTTGGGAACCATGATTGGCGCCCAAGCACAAACAAGAACAGTGGTAAGGGTCTACCCAAAACATGGTACTGTAGTAAGAACGGTATCCAATCCAAGAGTAATAGTCCACAAGAGAACAAATTATTACTACGCCGATGGTGTGTGGTACAAAGCCAGTGGAAAAAGATATGTGGTCACAGCTGCGCCAAGAGGTATCAAGGTCAGAACCTTGCCTAGAGGCAGTAAAGTGGTTTACCAAAATGGAAGAAGGTTATACCGATACCGAGGCGTATGGTACAAAAGAAGAGGGCGCCACTACGTGGTCGTAAACGTATAGTTTTTGATTGATTTGTTTTTAGTTAGTTTAAAAGCGGCAATTTTTGCCGCTTTTTTTATTTAAAGTCCAATTTTGCTATCCTCTTGCTGCCTGCGGCAAAAGCAGTGGAATCATTCAAAAAGCGAAGGGTATAAAAAGGCTCCTCGCTCAATGGTTTCCAGCTATTACCACCATCAGAGGAATACGAAATCCCAGTAAACCCAGCTGCAACCAATGCTTGACCCTTTGAATTGGGAACAAACTGCACACAACTTTTGTAACCCGGTTCCTGTCCATCGGCAACCAATTGCCACGTTTTACCCCCGTCAACCGTTTTTATCTTATTGGCATTGTTGGATTCTGGTTGGGTGTAATCCCCCCCTATCGCAAATCCAAGATTTTCATCAAAAAAGTCCATGGAATAGATACCCTGTGTCGGTTCATCCGAAATCATCGGGGTTTCCTGTATTTCCCAAGTCATACCCTTATCGCTGGAAAAATAAATCCTTCCTTCCGTGGAGCCGACCCAGACCTTGTTACCTTTGACCACAATATTACTGTTACTGGCTGCAAAAGCCCCCTCCCCTTCTATGCCTTCAGGTAAATCCGAGCAAGGAATTTTGGTCCAGGAATTCCCGCCATCCCTCGTAATGATAATGGAAAAACACCCATCCACCGTATCGCCAACGGCAATACCTTCTTTATCGTTCCAAAACGTAAGGCTATCATAAAAAACGCCTTCCCCCTCTTCCGTATAGACCAATTCCATTTGGCCATTCACACCAGTTTTATACAACAAGGCAGGGCTTTCCACAGAGAGCATGAAGAAATCATTGGACGTATGGCCCACCGCCCTAAAATGAGGTATGATGGAATCAAACTTCTGTACATTCGACATCACTTTGAGGGAATTCACATCCACAGTGCCATACATACCATTGCTACCTGCAAAAGCCAAGGTTTGAGCGTCCAAAAAAGTTATCGCGCGAATGCTTACGGAATCTTCAAAAACCGGAGTTACAACAACTGTTTTAAATGGTTGCTTCTTTGGCTCCTCGGCACAGGAAATTAAAACTAGGATGGCAAAAAGGGAAATGATCGACCTCATAATATTTATTTTCCTCAAAAGTAAGCAGAAATCATACCTTTGCAACCTTATTTTATATGATGCGTTTACACAGAAACTTGGTATTTGCCGTAATTGATGCCCTTCACATGATTTTTAACGAGGGGGAATATGCCGATAAAGTGATTGAAAAAGTACTTCGTTATGATAAACGTTGGGGTTCTCGTGACCGGGGGTTTATTGCCGAGACCACCTACGATATCGTTCGATGGAAACGTCTCTATTCCGAAATAGCCGAGGTGCACGAACCTTACAGCAAACCCCATTTGTTTCGATTGTTCGGGGTTTGGTGTGTATTGCGAGGTATCCGAATTCCTGATTGGAAACAGTTGGAAGGTACACCCGAACGTCGCATAAAAGGCAGATTTGATGAATTGTCCAAAATCCGAAAGTTCAGGGAATCGATTCCCGACTGGATGGATGAACTGGGAGAAAAATCGTTGGGCAACGAACTTTGGACCAAAGAGATCGCCGCCCAAAACCAGCAAGCCGATGTGATTCTACGGACGAATACGCTAAAAGTCCCAAAACCACAATTAAAATCATTTTTGGCCAAGGAGGATATTGCCACCGAATTTATTGAAGGGTATCCAGACGCCCTAAAACTTGTTGAGCGTCAAAATGTGTTTGTGACCCAAGCCTTTAAGGATGGTTTGTTCGAAGTACAAGACGCCTCTTCCCAATTGGTTGCCCCTTTTTTGGAAGTGGAACCTGGACAACGTGTGGTGGATGCCTGCGCAGGTGCAGGTGGAAAAACACTTCATTTGGCTTCACAAATGCAGAACAAAGGGCAATTGATTGCTTTGGACATCTATGAAAGTAAACTGAAAAAACTCAAGAAAAGAGCCCGACGCAATGGCGTGCACAATGTGGAAACCCGCGTGATTGATTCCACCAAAGTGATCAAAAAACTACACAATAGTGCCGATAGGTTATTACTTGATGCTCCTTGTTCAGGTTTGGGAGTCATCAAAAGAAACCCTGACTCCAAATGGAAACTGGAACCAGAATTCGTGGACCGAATCATGGGAGTTCAGCAAGATATCCTTCATAATTACAGTAAAATGGTCAAAAAAGGAGGGCAAATGGTCTATGCCACCTGTTCCATTCTACCCCAAGAAAATTCAGAGCAAGTCAAAAAGTTCTTGGAATCCGAAAATGGAAAGGACTTTGAGTTTGTAAAAGAGCGAAACGTTTTTGCTTCGGAAACAGGATTTGATGGATTTTATATGGCCTTGTTGAAGAAGAAAGGATAAAGGCATGTCACATCGAGCGCAGTCGAGATGTCTATTTATATTTGAAAAAATCTACGCAATTAGAGTCAAACAAACCATGGATTCCTTCTTTTGCAGGAATGACACCAACTCCTATCCCTAATATCTCATTCCACGCGGATGCTGAACGTGGTCAAAGCACAATACGGAATCCAAAAATGGGATTACAAAATCATAGTAGCTTACCCGCAAGCCTTTCCATTTCATCGCTCCCACCCAAAATCAAACACAAGGAAAAGGATTTTATATTGGATTTGAAATCAGCCTATCCACCTTTTGGATTGAAGAATTCACTATCAACAGCACTTCGTTAACAAAACACCTGTGCTGTAGGATGAATTACGTTGCAAAATCGTATTTTTGCACTTTCTTAAACCGTTCAACGCAAAGATTGTATGATCCATTTTTTTGGGGACAAGGCGACCAAGGTTTTTGCCGTCCAAACCGCTCAGGAAATCACTCAGGAAGATAGTAACAAACTGACATGGTTGTTTGGCAACCAGCCTAAAATTGAAGCGGCGTCACTCGACGCCTTTTTTGTTGGGCCACGTGCCGCGATGATTACTCCTTGGAGTACCAACGCTACCGAAATTACCCAAAACATGGGTGTCACAGGAATTATTCGTATCGAAGAATTCCATGCCATTGAAGAAAGTTTTACCGATTTTGATCCAATGCTTTCTCAAAAATACACCTCTTTGGGACAAGATGTTTTCACTATCGATATTGTTCCAGAGGCCATAATGGAGATTGATGATATTGCAGCATACAATGAAAAAGAAGGTTTGGCCCTGAGCGAGGAAGAGGTTGAATATTTGGAAGGCCTTGCCAAAAAATTGGGACGTAAGTTGACGGATTCCGAAGTATTTGGATTTAGCCAAGTGAATTCTGAGCACTGTAGACACAAAATATTCAATGGAACTTTTGTGATTGATGGTGAAGAAAAACCCTCTTCCCTTTTCAAACTGATCAAGAAAACATCCGAAGCAAATCCTAACGATATTGTTTCGGCATATAAAGACAATGTTGCCTTTATAAAAGGACCAAAAGCAATCCAGTTTGCACCAAAAACTGCCGACCAACCTGATTTCTATGAAGAAAAGGAATTTGATTCCGTACTATCGTTAAAAGCGGAAACCCACAACTTCCCAACCACGGTGGAGCCATTCAACGGTGCCGCTACCGGTTCTGGAGGCGAGATTCGTGACCGTTTGGCGGGCGGAAAAGGTTCGTTGCCTTTGGCAGGAACCGCAGTCTACATGACTTCCTACTCCCGATTAGAGGAAAACCGTCCATGGGAAAACGGAATGGAAGAAAGAGAATGGTTGTACCAAACCCCAATGGATATTTTGATCAAGGCATCCAACGGTGCATCCGATTTTGGAAATAAATTCGGTCAACCCTTGATCGCTGGTTCAGTACTGACTTTTGAACATGAGGAAGAAGCTAGAAAACTGGGCTTCGACAAAGTAATTATGATGGCTGGAGGTATCGGTTACGGAAAAACCGACCAAGCCCTGAAAGACACTCCAAGCAAGGGAGACAGAATAGTCGTTCTAGGTGGGGACAATTATCGTATAGGAATGGGGGGAGCTGCCGTATCCAGTGCAGATACAGGAGAATTCAGCTCTGCTATTGAGTTAAATGCAGTACAGCGTTCCAACCCAGAAATGCAAAAAAGAGCATCGAACGCAGTTCGTGGATTGTTTGAAAGTCACGATAATCCTATTGTTTCCATTCATGATCACGGAGCTGGAGGACACCTCAACTGTTTGTCCGAATTGGTAGAGGAAACTGGAGGAACCATTGATACCGATAAATTGCCTATTGGAGACCCTACTCTTTCCAAAAAGGAACTGATCGGAAACGAATCCCAAGAAAGAATGGGATTGGTAATCGGCGAAAAAGATTTGGATCTATTGGACCGAGTTTCGGCCCGTGAACGCTCCCCTATGTACAATGTGGGTGAAGTTACAGGCGACCTTACTTTTAAATTCACTTCTGGCGAAACCGGCGAAACGCCGATGAACCTCGAACTTTCCGATATGTTCGGAAGTTCTCCAAAAACCATTATGGCAGATAAAACTGCCCAAAAAAAATATCCAACACTTGCTTATTCGCTGGAACACTTTCATGATTATTTGGAGCAAGTACTGCAATTGGAAGCAGTAGCCTGTAAAGATTGGTTGACCAACAAAGTAGACCGATGTGTTGGCGGTCGTGTTGCAAAGCAACAATGTGCAGGACCATTGCAATTACCTTTGAACAACTGTGGTGTAATGGCCCTTGATTTTAAAGGAAAAGAAGGGATTGCCACAAGCATTGGCCACTCCCCTATCTCAGCTTTGATCGACCCTGTTGCAGGTAGTAGAAACAGTGTCGCGGAATCGTTGACCAATATTGTTTGGGCACCGCTGAAAGATGGTCTAAAATCCGTATCGCTATCCGCCAACTGGATGTGGCCCTGCAGAAATGAAGGTGAAGATGCCCGTTTGTACTCGGCCGTGGAGTCTTTATCAGAATTTGCGATAGATCTGGGTATCAATGTACCCACTGGGAAAGATTCACTTTCCATGAAACAAAAATATAAGGATGCAGAAGTACTGTCCCCTGGAACGGTAATCATTTCTGCTGCTGCCAATTGTGACAACATCAACCAAGTAGTGGAGCCTGTTTTGCAGAAAGATGGCGGTAATATTTACTACATCAATCTATCCAAGGACAACCACAAATTGGGTGGTTCTTCTTTTGCCCAGATTTTAAATGGCATTGGTGATGAGGCCCCATCCGTTTTGGATGCAGGCTATTTCAAGACCGCTTTCAATATGCTGCAAAAACTCATCAAAGACGGGCAGATTTTAGCAGGTCATGATGTGGCATCAGGTGGTTTGATTACCACTCTTTTGGAGCTTTGCTTTGCAGATAACGATTTGGGTGCCGACTTGGATTTGTCCAACTTGGGTGAACAGGACATCATCAAACTATTGTTCTCTGAAAATATTGGTGTGGTGTTCCAAGCTAAAGATGCTTCAGTAGAAAATGAATTGAAAGCTATGGGTGTTGAATTTACCAAAATCGGTACTCCAACCTCAGAAAGCACCTTGAAAATCAAAAATAACGGCATTGAAATAGGGTTGAACATTGCCTCCTTGCGTGATACTTGGTTCAAAACATCGTATCTATTGGACAACAAACAAACCGCGAATGGTTTGGCCAAGGACCGCTATGACAATTACAAGAAACAGGCATTAAAATATGTTTTCCCAGAAAACTTTGATGGTAAACTGTCATCTCGAGCGCAGTCGAGAGACAACAATCGACCAAAAGCGGCCATTCTACGTGAAAAAGGAAGCAATTCCGAACGCGAAATGGCCAACGCGATGTACTTGGCCGGTTTTGATGTAAAAGATGTACACATGACCGACCTTATCACCGGGAGGGAGAACTTGGAAGACATCCAATTCATCGGTGCGGTTGGTGGCTTCTCCAACTCCGATGTGTTGGGAAGTGCAAAAGGTTGGGCAGGTGCCTTTAAATACAACGAAAAGGCCAACAAGGCTTTAAAAGATTTCTTTGCCAGACCTGACACACTTTCTGTTGGTATATGCAACGGTTGCCAGTTGTTTATGGAGTTGGACCTTATCAATCCAGAGCACGACACGCATGGCAGAATGACCTATAACGATTCGCACAAACACGAGAGTAATTTCACTTCAGTGAAGATTCAGGAAAACAACTCGGTAATGTTGTCCAATATGGCTGGTACCACATTGGGTGTTTGGATCAGTCATGGCGAGGGTAAATTCAGTCTGCCACATACCGAAGATCAATACAACATTGTGGCCAAATATGGTTACGAAGGCTATCCCGCCAATCCAAACGGAAGTGATTACAACACGGCCATGCTTTGCGATAGAACCGGTAGACACTTGGTGACCATGCCTCACATTGAGCGTTCCACCTTCCCTTGGAATTGGGCATACTATCCAAAGGATAGAACGGATGTGGTTTCCCCATGGTTACAAGCATTCGTAAATGCCAGGGAATGGTTGGAAAACTTGGAAGATTAGTATAAAACACAGCCAATAGGAGTGAAAAATTGGGGATTTTTCAAAATTTACCCAAGGTAATTGTTAAATCTGTTTCATAGTTATGGTCTGATTTGCTAATTTGCAATCGCTTTACATAAAACTTACTATGCAAACTGTTACCCGATTATTTGATTTCCCATACTATCAACTTGAAAAACACCCCTTAGAAAAATCATTGGTCACTAAAAGTGACAGTAAATGGATAGCTACATCCACACAAGAATATATAGACAAATCCAATGCTATAAGTAGAGCTTTGCTTCGTATGGGGGTAAAGCCCAACGATAAGATCGCCATTATTTCCATGACCAACCGAACGGAATGGAACATCATGGACATAGGAGTACTTCAGATTGGGGCACAAACCGTTCCGATATACCCCACAATTTCGGAGGACGATTATGAATATATCCTCAACCATTCCGAAGCAAAATATTGTTTTGTTTCTTGTGGTGAAGTGTTGGAAAAAGTACTTGCCATCAGTTCCAAAATCAAAAAACTGGAAGATATATATTCCTTTAATACGCTTGATAATTGCAAAAACTGGAGCGAGGTTTTGGAAATGGGGGCAGACACATCCAACCAAGATGAAGTCGAAAAATTAAAAGACAGTGTTGCGCCAGACGATTTGGCCACCTTGATTTATACTTCTGGAACTACAGGAAGACCAAAGGGGGTAATGCTATCGCACAACAATATAGTATCCAATGTGGTATCCAGTAAAACCAGGGTTCCTTTTGAAACTGGTGGAACCGCACTCAGCTTTCTACCCGTATGCCACATTTTTGAGCGAATGATCTTGTACCTATATCAGTACTGCGGTGTTGAAATTTACTTTGCCGAAGGGTTGGACAAAATCAGTGATAACATAAAGGAGGTAAAACCCAACGTAATGACCGTGGTTCCAAGATTGTTGGAAAAAGTATATGATGCCATTATCGCCAAGGGAGCGGCATTAACAGGAATTAAAAAGAAACTCTTTTTCTGGGCCGTGGAAGTGGGACTTAAATTTGAACCTTATGGAGTCAATGGTTGGTGGTACGCAAAAAAATTAGGGCTTGCCAGAAAACTTATCTTCAGTAAATGGAAAGAAGGCCTTGGAGGAAACCTATCCGTAATGGTTTCCGGTAGTGCTGCCCTTCAACCTAGGTTGGCCCGTATCTTTGGTGCTGCCGATATGCCCGTTATGGAAGGTTACGGACTTACAGAAACCTCCCCTGTAATTGCTGTGAACGACCAACGCAATAAAGGTTGGAAAATCGGCACCGTAGGTAGAATGATAGATGGCGTAGAGGTAAAAATCGCAGAAGATGGCGAGATTCTTTGCAAAGGTCCCAATGTAATGATGGGCTACTATAAAGATCCTGATAAAACCGCAGAGGTAATGACCGATGCCTATTTCCATACTGGGGATATCGGTGAAATTGATGCCGAAGGATTTTTGCGCATTACCGATCGCAAAAAAGAAATGTTCAAGACATCCGGCGGAAAATATGTGGCTCCACAATTATTGGAAAACCGTTTTAAACAATCCAGGTTCATCGAGCAGATCATGGTAATCGGTGAGGGTGAAAAAATGCCCGCCGCTTTGATTCAGCCCAACTTTGAATTTGTAAAGGAATGGGCCAAGCGATACCATATTGAATTAGGGTCCAATGATGAATTGGTGAAAAATGAAAAAGTAATTGCCCGCATACAAGAGGAAGTGGACTGGGCCAACCAAGAGTTTGCCAAATGGGAAAAAGTGAAACAATTTAGACTTACACCTGACATCTGGAGTGTAGAAGCAGGCCACCTTACCCCTACCATGAAACTCAAACGGAAGCCCGTTAAGGAAATGTACCTTGAGCTGTACAATGATATTTATGGACATTGAACCAATGTTCAATTTACAATGGACCGATAGCAATAGGCAACAATCAATGATTTGTTGTCATTTAGAGCTGGTATCCTGAGTGCAGTCAAAGGAGCAGTCGAGAAATCTCTTTTTAAGATTCTTGCAAAACATCTGTCATTCATATTATCCCGATAGCTATCGCGGATGAAGAATCCACCCTGTTTTTTAATAAAAATCCTTTACACTTAACCTAAATTTATTATGCATGCATAATAAATTTTTATATATTTGAGAACACCAAACCAGTTCTATGAAAGATTTGACCATTGATCACGCCCTTAGGGCCACCTGGCAGGCGGTAAGCAAAATGTATAATGAAGAGGCTAAAAACTACGATCTTACCATGGCCATAGGGTTTACCCTGTTGAGCATGGACCCAAAAGGAGGTACTCCGAGCACCACTTTGGGGCCAAAAATGGGAATGGAAGCCACGAGTTTGTCAAGAATCTTAAAAAATATTGAACAGAAAGGATACATTTTGCGAAAACGCAACCCAAAGGATGGCAGAGGAGTCCTTATTTTTCTAACCCCGCTGGGATTGGAAAAAAGAGAGGAATCCAAAAAGGTCGTACTCCGATTCAATGAAGTAGTGAAAGAACATGTATCAGAAGAAGACCTGAATGGTTTTTTTAAGACCATGAGTATGATAAACAAGCTTATTACCGACAAAAAAATCTATACAAAAACAACTAATAATTAATTTACAAACTTGCACATGAAAAGGCATATAAACAAAGTTGCCGTAATCGGTTCCGGTATCATGGGAAGTGGCATTGCATGTCACTTTGCGAACATCGGAGTCGAGGTTTTGCTGTTGGATATAGTTCCTCGAGAACTTAACGACAAGGAAAAGGCCAAAGGACTTACTTTGGAAGATAAAGTAGTACGCAATCGTTTAGTGAACGATTCCCTTACCTCTGCTTTAAAATCCAAACCCTCTCCCATTTACCATCAAAAATTCGCTGATCGCATCAGTACTGGGAATTTAGAAGATGATATTTCCAAAGTAGCCGATGTGGATTGGATCATTGAGGTGGTCGTCGAACGATTGGACATCAAAAAACAGGTATTCGAGAATTTAGACAAACACCGTAAACCGGGAACTTTGATTACCTCCAATACCTCAGGTATTCCAATAAAGTTTATGAGCGAAGGAAGAAGTGATGATTTCCAGAAACATTTCTGTGGAACCCACTTTTTCAATCCAGCAAGGTATCTTAAGCTCTTCGAAATTATTCCAGGTCCCAAAACCTCTCAAGACGTTTTGGATTTCTTGAATGGATATGGAGAACAATTTTTAGGCAAGACATCGGTAGTAGCCAAGGACACACCTGCATTTATCGGTAACAGAATCGGGATCTTCAGTATCCAGAGCCTTTTCCATGCCGTAAAGGATTTAGGTATGACGGTGGAAGAAGTAGATAAATTGACCGGTCCAGTTATTGGAAGACCAAAATCCGCGACTTTTCGCACGGTTGATGTTGTGGGGTTGGATACCCTGGTACATGTAGCCAACGGAATCAGTGAAAACTGTAAGGACGATGAACGCCACGAACTCTTCCAATTGCCGGATTTTATCCAAACCATGATGAACAACAAATGGTTGGGCAGCAAAACCGGACAAGGGTTTTACAAAAAAGTTAAAGGGGATGATGGTAAAAGCGAAATCCTAACCTTGGATTTGGATACTATGGACTATCGCTCCAAAAAGAGTGCGAAATTTGCCACTTTAGAACTCACAAAGACCATTGATAAGGTAATTGATCGTTTCCCAGTATTGGTAGATGGGAAAGACAAGGCAGGAGAATTCTACAGAAAGAGTTTCGGTGCCCTTTTCGCCTATGTTACCCATCGTATCCCCGAAATCACGGACGAATTATACAAAATAGATGATGCCATGAAAGCCGGCTTCGGTTGGGAACACGGTCCATTCCAAATCTGGGACGCCGTGGGACTCGACAAAGGTTTGGAGTTCATCAAGGCAGAAGGTCTGGAAGCAGCTCCATGGGTATCCGAAATGAAAGAAGCCGGTATTGATTCCTTCTACTCGGTAAAAGAAGGGAGTACCTACTTCTACGATATTCCTAAAAAAGCCATGGAAAAAGTTCCTGGTCAGGATGCTTTCATTATTCTGGACAACATCAGAAAAACCAAGGAAGTCTTTAAAAACAGTGGTGTTGTCATCGAAGATTTGGGTGATGGAATCCTCAACTGTGAGTTCCAATCCAAAATGAACACTATTGGCGGCGATGTACTGGCCGGTTTGAACAAAGCCGTGGATTTAGCTGAAAAGGATTTTGCAGGACTGGTTATCGGTAACCAAGCGGCAAATTTCTCCGTTGGCGCCAATATCGGCATGATTTTTATGATGGCCGTGGAACAAGAATACGATGAGCTGAACATGGCCATCAAAATGTTCCAAGACACCATGATGCGGATGCGCTACTCCTCTATCCCAACCGTTTCCGCCCCTCACGGCATGACCTTGGGTGGTGGTTGTGAACTTTCGCTTCATGCCGATAAAGTAGTGGCTGCGGCAGAAACCTACATTGGTTTGGTGGAATTCGGCGTAGGTGTAATCCCTGGTGGTGGCGGTTCCAAAGAAATGGCACTTCGTGCATCGGACACTTTCAGAAAAAACGATGTGGAGCTCAACGTGCTTCAAGAGTACTTCCTCACC
Source organism: Flagellimonas yonaguniensis (assembly GCF_029193885.1). Lineage (GTDB taxonomy): Bacteria > Bacteroidota > Bacteroidia > Flavobacteriales > Flavobacteriaceae > Flagellimonas > Flagellimonas yonaguniensis. Next base: position 224,318 of record NZ_JARFVB010000004.1, read on the forward strand.
ATCGGAATGGCCAAAGTATCCACTTCGGCTTATGAAGCCTATGATCTGGGTATCCTTCAAAAAGGAAAAGATGTGGTCGTGGTAAATAAAGATCGTCAGATTGCAACAGCGAAAGCGTATGCTAAACTTATGGCAGATGCAGGTTACACCAAACCTGTAAAGCGAAAAGATGTAAAGGTACTTGGAAAACAAGCTTTGGGCATGTTCTTGGTAGGAACGGACTCCATGGAAGCTGGACATTATATTTCTGAACACGACAAAAAGATTGCTGATAAACTGGCCTATGTAATGGCAGGGGGCGACCTTTCTGAAGCAACAATGGTAACCGAACAATATCTTTTGGATTTGGAACGGGAAGCCTTCTTATCACTTTGTACCGAGAGAAAGACTTTGGAACGTATCCAACACATGTTGAAGACAGGAAAACCACTTAGAAATTAGATTTTGGACAGCTAGAATCTAGAAATTAGACAAATGGCAAGACATAATTTCAAAAAATTAAAGGTTTGGCAAGATGGTATTGAATTTGTGAAAGATAGCTATAAACTAACAAGAACTTTCCCTGATTTTGAACGATTCAATCTTACAAGTCAAATGAACAGATGCGCTGTATCCATACCTTCAAATATTTCGGAAGGTTCTAGCAAAAGTGCAGATAGACATTTTAAAAAGTTTTTAGAAAATAGTCTTGGTTCTGCCTTCGAATGGGAAACACAATTAATAGTTTCTTTTAACGAAGGATATTTAGATAAAAACGATTTCAAAGCATTAGAAAATAAAATACTACAAATTCAAAAAATGTTAGGCAAGTTTATTGATAATCTGAGCGATTAGTCTAAACTCCAATTATCTAGATTCTAGATTCGAAATAATTTATAAAACTATGAACAAAACAGCATATATAGTAAAAGGATATAGAACAGCCGTGGGCAAAGCCCCCAAAGGTCTGTTCAGGTTTAAGCGCCCGGACGAACTAGCGGCCGAAACCATCGAATACATGATGAACGAGCTTCCTCAACTGGACAAAAAACGCATTGATGATGTTATTGTGGGGAATGCCATGCCAGAAGCCGAGCAAGGTTTGAACATGGGAAGACTAATCTCATTAATGGGGCTTGACATTGAAGACGTCCCTGGCGTTACTGTAAACCGTTATTGCGCATCAGGATTGGAAACCATTGGAATTGCCACCGCAAAAATACAATCGGGAATGGCAGATTGTATCATTGCCGGTGGTGCGGAAAGTATGAGCTATATTCCCATGGGAGGATACAAACCGACCCCCGATTACGCAACCGCCAAAGAAGGTCACGAAGATTATTATTGGGGAATGGGACTGACAGCCGAAGCCGTCGCCAAACAATTCAAGGTATCTCGTGAAGACCAAGATGAGTTCGCCTATAATTCCCACATGAAAGCGTTGAAAGCCCAAGAAGAGGATCGCTTTCAAGATCAAATTGTTCCCATCGAAGTAGAACACACTTTTGTGAACGAGGCAGGAAAAAAAGAAACCAAAACATACACCGTCAACAAGGATGAAGGTCCGAGAAAAGGAACCAATATTCCTACCCTGAACAAACTTAGACCTGTATTTGCCGCTGATGGAAGTGTAACCGCAGGGAATTCATCGCAAATGAGTGATGGAGCCGCTTTTGTAATGGTAATGAGCGAAGAAATGGTCAAAGAATTGAATCTGGAACCCATTGCCCGACTGGTCAACTATGCTGCCGCAGGAGTGGAACCAAGAATCATGGGGATTGGGCCTGTGAAAGCCATTCCAAAAGCCCTAAAGCAAGCGGGAATGAAACAGGACCAAATAGATTTAATCGAATTGAACGAAGCCTTTGCATCACAATCATTGGCCGTTATCCGTGAACTTGGACTAAACCAAAACATCGTGAATGTAAATGGAGGAGCCATCGCTCTTGGACATCCGCTAGGCTGTACCGGAGCTAAACTATCGGTCCAGCTTTTCGATGAAATGAGAAAGCGTGACATGAAAGGTAAATATGGTATGGTCACCATGTGTGTGGGTACTGGGCAAGGTGCCGCCGGTATATTTGAGTTCCTTTCTTAAAATTTGAAAAGAGATTAGAGAAAAGAGAGGTCTATTGATGAAAAGGCATAATTATAAAAATTTGAAAATTTGGTCACTCGGATTGGAAATAGCAAATGAAATTTCTGACTTACTGCTCAACTTCCCCAATCATGAGCGATACGATTTAAGTTCCCAAATAAGCAGATGTTCGGTTTCAATGCCGAGCAATATTGCCGAAGGTTCTTCCAGAACAGATAAATCTTTCAAATACTTTATAGACGTTGCTTTGGGGTCTTCTTTTGAACTCGGCACACAACTTTTAATAGCTAAACATCGAAATTATATCAACACTGAAAATTTAAACAGACTCGAAGATAAAATAGAAGAATGGCAAAAGATGACCATGGGTTTTCAAAACGGATTAAAATAAGTCTTTCGTCTATTTTCTATCTTCTTTAATCATTATCAAAAATGGAAACAACAGAAAAAGACATACTGAGAGGAGGTCAATTTTTGGTCAAGGAGACCAAATGTGAAGACGTATTCACCCTTGAGGACCTCAACGAAGAACAAAAAATGATGCGCGAAAGCACTAAGGAATTCGTAGACCGAGAGCTTTGGGCACATTGGGAACGTTTCGAGAAAAAAGATTACGCCTATACCGAAGAATGTATGGGAAAGGCTGGCGAGCTTGGCCTTTTGAGCATTGCCGTACCCGAAGCCTATGGAGGAATGGGAATGGGGTTTGTGTCCACTATGTTGGTGTGCGACTATATTTCCGGTGCCACTGGCTCATTTAGCACAGCATTCGGAGCACACACAGGAATTGGCACCATGCCCATCACTTTGTACGGAACCGAAGAGCAAAAGCAAAAATATGTACCTAAGTTGGCTACGGGCGAATGGTTCGGTGCATACTGTTTAACTGAGCCAGGAGCTGGTTCCGATGCAAATTCTGGCAAAACCAAGGCCGTTCTTTCCGATGATGGCAAATATTACAGCATCACAGGACAGAAAATGTGGATTTCCAATGCTGGGTTCTGCAATATGTTCATCGTTTTTGCCAGAATCGAAGACGATAAGAACATTACCGGATTCATTGTAGAAAATGATCCAGAAAATGGTATCTCCCTTGGCGATGAAGAAAAAAAATTGGGTATCCACTCCTCCTCTACCCGCCAAGTATTTTTTAGCGACACCAAAGTTCCCGTTGAAAATATGCTGTCCGAAAGAGGAAACGGATTCAAGATCGCCATGAATGCCCTCAACGTGGGTAGGATCAAATTGGCAGCTGCTTGTTTGGAAGCACAGCGTCGCGTTGTAAATGAAGCGACCAAATACGCCAACGAGCGCATACAATTTAAAACCCCGATTATAAACTTTGGCGCCATCAAGGCTAAAATTGCAGATATGGCCACTAACGCTTATGTGGATGAAGCAGCGTGTTACCGAGCCGCTAAAAATATCGAGGACAGAATCGCCATTCGCGAAGCAAGCGGCAACTCGCACCAAGAAGCGGAGCTCAAAGGTGTTGAGGAATACGCCATCGAATGTTCCATTTTGAAGGTGGCCGTTTCCGAGCACGTGCAGCATACCACGGATGAAGGTATCCAAGTGTTTGGAGGAATGGGCTTTAGTGCCGATACCCCAATGGAATCCGCTTGGAGAGATGCTCGAATTTCCAGAATTTATGAAGGCACCAACGAAATCAACCGAATGCTTTCGGTAGGGATGTTGGTAAAGAAAGCCATGAAAGGCCATGTTGACCTTTTAGGCCCTGCAACTGCTGTGGGTGAGGAATTGATGGGCATTCCGTCTTTTGAGACACCCGATTTTTCCGAACTGCTTTCAGAAGAAAAAGATTTGATCGCAAGATTGAAAAAAGTATTCTTGATGGTCGCTGGTAGTGCCGTTCAAAAATTTGGACCCGATTTGGAAAAACACCAAATGCTATTGATGGCCGCTTCCGATATCTTGATTCAAATTTACATGGCGGAATCAGCTATCCTAAGGACTGAGAAAAATGCAAAACGCTTTGGTGAAGAGGCACAAGCTGCCCAAATAGCGATGTCCAAATTGTATTTGTACAGAGCCGTCGACATCATTCAGCAAAAGGCCAAGGAAGGCATCGTATCCTTTGCCGAAGGCGATGAACAACGTATGATGCTGATGGGCCTAAAACGCTTTACCAAGTATACAAACCAACCCAATGTTGTGGAACTTAGAACGCAAATTGCCGACAAAGTTGCCGCAGATAGCGGGTATACCTTTGACTAATTCAAATATCTGTTGGGATGAAAACCCACTAGGATTTGAAAACGCCCCAATTGGGGCGTTTTTTATTTACTTGATGGATTCCAATATTTTCTCATCCTTTTGCTTTGTGGAAAAGTTGATAGCGCACTCAATAAGTGCCAAATGCGAATACGCCTGCGGAAAGTTACCGAGCAAACGTTTGGTCTTAAAGTCAATATCTTCACTGAACAATCCCAAATGGTTACTATATCCCAATAATCGTTCAAATTGTTCCAAGGCTTTCTCTTCCTCCCCTATTTTGAACAATGCATTGATAAACCAGAACGTACAAATGGTAAATGAGGAAGAAGGCAATCCAAAGTCATCCTCATTTTTATAGCGATACAAAAGACCATCGTTGCTAAGTCCCTCCTCTATCGCCTTTACCGTGCTCACATACTTTGGGTCACGGGCATGGATAAAACCATAAGGTTCCATTAACAATACGGAGGCATCGAGGTGGCGAGACCCATAACACTGTACAAATGCGTTAATGTCACTGTTCCAAGCATTTTCATGGATATCATCCTTGATTTTCTGCTCAAGTGCCGTCCAATGCTCCAATTTCCTGGTTTTTCCGAACATATTTGCCACTTTAATGGCTCGGTCCAAGGCCACCCAGCACAAGACTTTGGAGAACGTAAAATGCTTGTCCTCACCTCGGAACTCCCAAATACCTTTGTCAGGTTCTTCCCAGTGTTTTCCAACAATCCAAACAATACCTTTGGTAATGCTCCAAAGCTCTTCCACATTTTCGATATCGTTGCTGAAGTTCTTCAACTGCTCATAAATCACATCCATCAAGATGCCATAAATATCATTCTGACGTTGTTTGTAGGCAGCGTTGCCCACGCGAACAGGTTTGGACCCCTTGTAACCATCAAAGTGGCCCAAGGTTTTCTCCGTTAGGGTCTTTTCCTTGTTGATACCGTACATGATCTGGAGTTTTTCATCCTTGTCGGGCATCAAATCAATAATAAATTGAAGGTAACGCTTGGCCGAATTCTTATGACCAAGTTCGGAAACCACCTTGATGACCATGGATGCATCCCTTATCCAACAAAAACGGTAATCCCAGTTCCTGACCTCGCCTATGGTCTCGGGAAGCGATGTGGTCGCAGCGGCAAGCACAGCTCCCGTTTTGTCATAGGTCAGCATTTTAAGCGTAATGGCACTACGAACTATTTCGTCCTTGAACTTTTGGTAATCAGGTGTCTTCGCCGCCCAATCCAACCAGTATACCTTGGTGCGTTCCAGTTCCAATCCCGTTTTTTCGGTGGTCGGCTTTAATATTTTCTCATTGTAGCAAATCAGGAAGTAACCATCCTCTTTTAGGGATATCTCATGGCCTTCCAAAACACCTTCTTTATCAAAAGACGTGTAAAGAAAAAGTGTATCGTACTTTAACTTATGGGTAAGACTTGCAATAAAATCCTCCTTCACAAAATGTTTGGTCTCTCCAAGTCCGTACTCCAATTTGGGATCATATTTTACAGTGAACTTTGGCGAACCCGACACATATTTCACATAACGGATAATTTCGGGCTGAGCTTTGTATTTTCCGTTCATTTTATGGTGACGGGGCATGAAGTCATGAAGCTCAAAAACATTATCGCCTTCCGAAAAACGTGTGATCAGAATGGCCGTATTGGGGTAATATTCCTGTTCAATGCCATAATCCCCTTTTGGTTGTATTTCAAAACTGCCCCCTTTTTGCTCATCCAGTAATTTTGCAAATATTGAGGTGGAGTCAAATTGAGGCAAACAGCACCAATCTATGGAGCCTTCTTTGGAAATCAATGCAGCACTCCTGCAATTTCCTATAATTCCGTAATTCAAATTGTCCATAGGTCAAAAATTCTCAAAAGGGTTAGAATGAATTGGTTTTGCGCTCGAATTTCCCGAATTTTAAAGAAACAAAAAATTAAAATAGGTCAAAAATCATCCTTTTATGGGCAAAACTATCATAATCTCAAATCGATTACCCGTTCAATTACAAATTAGCAATGGAACACTTAATGCTATACCAAGTGTTGGAGGTTTGGCCACAGGGATGAAATCAGTACATAGTGGAGGTGAAAGTCTCTGGATAGGTTGGTCGGGGTTAACGGATGAGGATACCCCGGAAGAACTGGAAGATGATATTGACAAGGCTTTAAAAGAGCACGGCTGCGCCAAGGTAAATCTCAACGCCGATGAAGTTGATGGTTTTTATTTCGGTTTCAGCAATAGGACTATTTGGCCCTTATTCCATTATTTTTTGAAGTATTCCGAATTTGAACTGAACTATTGGGACACTTACAAAGCGGTTAACCAAAAATTCGCCGATGCCATCATAGAAAATTCCGATGAGGACGATACCATTTGGGTGCATGACTATCAATTGATGCTCGTACCTCAAATGGTGCGTGAAAAGCGCCCGGATACCACAATTGGATTCTTTTTGCATATTCCCTTTCCGTCTTTTGAAATTTTCCGGACCCTGCCATGGCGTGAAGAAATTTTGGAAGGATTGCTGGGCTCAGACCTTATTGGCTTCCACACTTATGACTACGAAAGGCACTTTTTAAGCTCTGTACGAAGACTGGTAGGACTGGATGTGAGCTTTAACGAGATCTATCTGGACAACAGGGTTATAAAAGTGGATTCCTTCCCTATGGGAATCGATTATAAAAAGTTTAGGGATGCCGCCGTGCTGCACGATTCCAAGAGCAAAGAAGAACGTAGCGATTTACAGGTCCGTTTGGACAACCACAAGGCATCTGCACCCGACACCAAACTCATTCTTTCCATAGACCGATTGGATTACAGCAAGGGAATCGCAAAACGTATCAATGCATTTGAATACTTCCTTCAGAAGTACCCAGAATACAAAGAAAAAGTACGATTGATCATCTTGGCCGTACCCTCCCGTTCCAACGTGCCCCAATATCAATTACTGAAAAGAGAGGTGGATGAATTAGTAGGCCGAATCAACGGTGAATTGTCCACGGTGAATTGGACTCCAATTTGGTATTTTTATCGTTCCTTGCCCTTTGAAAGTTTGATTGACCTGTACACCTCCAGTGATATTGCATGGCTTACCCCATTGCGTGATGGAATGAACTTGGTGGCCAAGGAATACATTGCTACACGTACCGATAAATCAGGTGTGCTCATTCTAAGCGAAATGGCAGGCTCTGCCTACGAAATGAACGAGGCGCTATTGATCAACCCCAACAATTTTGAGCAACAAGCGGACACCCTCAAAAGAGCCTTTAACATGTCCATGGACGAACAGGTATCCCGAAACACTTTTCTACAGAAGAGATTGGAACGCTATAACGTGGAGGTATGGGCCAATGAGTTCATGAATGCCTTAAAAGAAAATAGGGACCTTGGCAAAGCCTTTATTTCTGAAAAAATGTCCTCTGAAATATTATTGTCCATCGAACAAGAATATGTAAAATCCAAAAAACGATTGTTGTTCTTGGACTATGATGGAACTTTGGCCGGATTTCATAAGGACCCACAACAAGCCTCTCCCGATGAAGAGCTTTATGAACTCTTGGACGAACTGAACCAGCAAGATGACACTACTGTATTTTTAATAAGCGGAAGGGACAAACAAACATTTAGTCGATGGTTTCTTCCCAAAAAATACAATATGATCGTGGAACACGGCGTATGGATTTCCCGAAACGGGGAAGAATTTAAATTATTGGAACAGGTAAAAGGGGAATGGATGAGCAAAATTCGACCTGTGCTGGAATCCTTTGTGGATAGAACCCCTGGATCATTCATTGAAGAAAAAAACTATTCCCTAGCATGGCATTACCGAAACACCGATCCTGATTTTGGAGAGAAAAGGGCAACGGAGCTCAATACCGTATTGCGCAGTTTGATCGGTAATGACGATATTAGTGTGTTGAACGGCAACAAAGTGATGGAAATAAAAAGCAGTAACGTGAACAAAGGAAGGGCTGCCACTCGTATGTTAAGCGATGATGATTACGACTTTGTTTTTGCCATCGGCGATGACTGGACAGACGAATTTATGTTCCAAGAACTTCCAGACTCGGCAATTACCGTTAAAGTTGGACTCAAAAAAACACAAGCCAAATACCACGTGGAAAACACTGCAAGGGTTAGGCAACTATTAAAACGTTTTACAAAACCATGATTCGAGGGTTTTTCTTTATTTGTTTTTTGTTGGCATGCAGCCAAGGATGGGCCCAAACCGAAACAGAGGTCTATCTTTTTGATTTGGAACTGAATGATGGAAAACCTGTTTTGAGCAACCCAAAAAACATTTCCAACAATCCGGGGTACGACAACCAACCTTCTTTTTGGGATGATGACAGTGTTTTGTTTGCTTCTACCAGAGAAGACCAAACAGACATTCTTCGGTTCAATGTGAATGAAGGAAGCACCTCGTCCTGGCTGACCTATACCACGGCGGGAAGTGAATACTCCCCTTTGCGCATTCCAGAAAAAAATGCGGTTTCCGCTATTCGCTTGGATGTGGATGGGTTGCAACGATTGTACCGATATGATCCTTCTGGTGAATCCACCATGCTTTCCGATTTGAAAATTGGATATCATGTTTGGGTCAATGCTGCTACATTGGTTGCTACCGTTTTGGTTGAAAACCGAATGGACCTTGTACTTATTGATCTAGAGAATGGAACATCCACCAAAATCCAACAAAATGTAGGCAGGTCCTTGCATAAAATACCAGGAACCGATTTGGTCAGTTACATTTCAAAAAACAATGAGAATTGGGAAATACAATCCATTGACCTTGAATCTGGGGCCATTAATCATGAAGCTCCCACCTATCAAAACCAAGAAGACATTTGCTGGTTGGATAAAAACACCATCATTACGGGCCATCAAAAATCATTATTGACCTTTGATGCTCAAAATGGAGGAGATTGGAAACAGCTTGTGACCTTTAATCAAGATGAAATTAACAATATTTCAAGAATCGCTATAAATTCAAGTAGAACGCGATTGGCCTTTGTGGCGGAAGAGTCACCGGTCAAAATCATTCAAAAACAAGTAGAAGCCTTTAACCAAAGAGACCTGGATGCTTTTATATCCTGTTTTACGGAAGATGTACAGGTACAACGGTTTCCCAACAATGCCATGTACAAAGGGAATACCAAATTGTCGGAAAATTATAAACGATTCTTCGAAAATGTAAAAACCTCCAGTGTCGAAGTAGTCAACCGCATAGTCCTTGGCAATACTATTGCAGATGAGGAAATCACCAAGGTTGATGGACGGGATGCACGACAAGTGGCGATTTACCAAGTTACAAATGGACTTATTTCATCCATGACCTTTGTTTTTCCCGATGGACCATTAACCGATGCTGAAAGTATTGTTCAGGAACAGCTTGATGCTTATAATAATCGGGATATTGACGCCTTTGCCGACACCTATGCCAATTCGATTGAAATATTAGAATTTCCAAATACACCAAGTGTGAAAGGCAAGTCGAGGGTAAAACAGCAATACGGATCGTTTTTTGAAAACACGCCCGACCTTCATGCCGAAATTAAAAATAGAATTGTCATTGGCAACAAAGTGATTGATCAAGAACAGGTAGTTGCCAATGGGATGGAATTCAAGGCTATTGCCATTTACGAAGTGGAAAACGGGGAAATTACCAAAGTTACCTTCATCAAATAGCCTTTTGAAAAACCAAACCAACATACATGAAAAAAACAGTTACACTCCTAATATTAACCGTCACAGCCCTTGGTTTTGCGCAAACCGATACTCGGCTTTACGATATCATCAATTCAGTTTCCGCAGAACGAATTGAAAGTGATGTGACCACGCTGGTTGATTTTGGGACAAGACATACCTTGAGCGATACCGTTTCTCAAACCCGAGGAATTGGCGCCGCTAGAAGATGGATTAAGTCGGAATTCGAAAAAATTTCTTCCAATTGTAACGATTGCCTAGAGGTTTTCTATCAAAAAAACCTCATTGAGAAAGGCGATAATGCTAGAATCGTGAAGGATGTGGAAATCGTGAATGTGGTTGCCATTCAACGTGGAACCAAATTTCCTAACCGCTTTATTATCATGAGCGGGGATATTGATTCCCGTGTGAGCGACCCCACCAACTACACATCAGATTCCCCTGGAGCCAACGACAATGCCAGTGGAATGGCCGGCACCATTGAAGCCTCAAGAGTATTATCCAAATATAAATTCGAGAGCAGCATTATTTACGTTGGTCTTTCGGGCGAAGAACAAGGCCTTTATGGAGGAAAAGGTTTGGCCGCATATGCCAAGGAGCAGGAATGGAATATTGTAGGTATCCTCAACAACGATATGATCGGAAACATCTCTGGGGTTGATGGTGTAGTGAGCAATAGGGATTTTAGGATTTTCTCTGAACCCGTTCCCCCTACCGAAACAGAACGAGAGCGAAGGGCTAGACGCTTCTATGGCGGCGAAGTGGATGGGATTTCCCGTCAGTTGGCCCGCTACGTGTATAAAACCACCAAAACTTACATGCCCGAAATGAAGCCCATGATGATTTACCGTTTGGATAGATTTGGACGTGGTGGACACCACAGACCTTTTAACGATGCTGGATACGCAGGTATTCGTATTATGGAGGCCCACGAGAATTATACACAACAACACCAGGACATCCGAACAGAAGATGATATTGCCTACGGCGATGTTTTGGAACACGTAAATTTTGAATACGCAAAAAAACTTACGGCCGTCAATGCCATTAACCTCGCATCCATCGCTTGGGCGCCACCCGCTCCCGAAACCGTTGAAATAGGAGGTATTGTGGAACCTAGTGTAAAGCTCCGTTGGAGCAAGGTTGAAAATGCGGTCGGATATAAAATATATTGGAGGGATACCACCTCCCCTACTTGGGACCATTACAAATACGTTGGGGATGTAAGCGAACATACCTTGGAAGGCATTGTAATTGATAATTACTTCTTTGGCGTGGCTGCCGTGGGCAAGGACGGGCATGAAAGTCCAGTCGTTTTCCCGAACAAGGTTTTTAGGTAAAGGAATTATCAATGTCATTACTGCGAAAGCGGGAATCCATTATATGTTTTTATGAATTTTGGATTCCGCATGATCCCGATAACTATCGAGAGCGATATGACAAGTTTCGTTCCTCATAAACCTTACATCAAAATGTTTTTCGTTATGCACCAACATTATAAACTCGATTTTTAATTTTTCAAGCATTAATCATGAAGCAAATCTTTTTTATCGCTTTCTTTTTGGGATTGAGCATTTCATCCGCACAAGAATTTACAAGACAAGACACTCTAAGAGGCAGCATAACCCCAGAACGCGCATGGTGGGATTTAAACCATTACGACCTAACCGTAAAGGTTGAACCCTCCAAAAAGTTCATCTCTGGGTACAATGTGATCAGGTATAAGGTATTGAATGAAGCCAAGACACTTCAAATCGACCTACAAAAACCCATGAAAATCGAGTCGGTTGAACAGGATGGCAAAAAGTTGAAGTTCACTTCGGAGGGAAATGCACATTTCATCAAACTGAAGAAAAAGCAGGTGCCCGGTGAGTTCAACCAACTCAAAATAACCTATTCCGGTTACCCACGGGAAGCAATAAGAGCTCCTTGGGACGGTGGTTTTTCATGGAAAGAAGACCCTAACGGCAACCCCTTCGTGGCCACTTCCTGCCAAGGACTCGGAGCAAGTGTTTGGTGGCCCAACAAAGATCATATGTATGACGAAGTGGACAGTATGCGTATCAGTGCCACGGTTCCAAAAGACCTGATGGATATCTCCAATGGGCGATTGGAGAGCGTGGAAGACAATGGTGATTTTAAAACGTATAATTGGGTGGTCAAAAACCCTATCAACAATTATGGGGTAAACGTAAATATTGGGAATTACACCCATTTTGGTGAAATCTACCAAGGTGAAAACGGCCCACTTCAATTGGATTACTATGTGTTAACGGATAACTTGGAAAAGGCCAAAAAGCAATTCGTCCAAACCCCAATGATGATAAGGGCTTTTGAGCACTGGTTTGGCCCCTATCCTTTTTATGAGGATGGTTTTAAATTGGTGGAAGTGCCTTATTTGGGGATGGAACACCAAAGTTCCGTGACCTACGGCAATAAGTTTGAAAATGGTTACTTGGGCCGTGATCTATCGGGTACAGGTTGGGGACTACGATTCGATTTTATTATTATCCACGAAGCGGGACACGAATGGTTTGCCAATAACATTACCTATAAGGATATTGCTGATATGTGGGTGCACGAAGGATTTACAGCTTACTCCGAGAATCTGTACCTCGACTATCATTTTGGTAAAAAAGCATCCGCTGAATATGTAATCGGCACGCGTGCTAATATTCAAAACGACCGTCCCATTATCGGCCCTTATGGGGTAAACAAAAGTGGCTCTGGGGATATGTATTACAAAGGAGCCAATGTGCTTCACACCCTACGTCAATTGGTAGAGGATGATGAAAAATGGCGTCAAATACTAAGAGGCCTAAATAAAGAATTTTATCATCAAACCGTAACCTCAGCACAGATTGAAAATTATTTGAGTGAAAAATCGGGTAAGGATTTATCTGCCTTCTTTGATCAATATTTACGAACTACCATGATTCCCACATTGGAGTATAAAATTGATGGGGAAACCATTTGTTTTAGGTATGTGGACATTGTGGAAGGTTTTGATATGCCCATCAAAATAGTTGTAGGTGGTTCGGAAAAATGGTTATTCCCAAATGCTACATGGAAAACAGAAGAATTGAGTGGAACTGAAGTTGATTTTGACAAAAACTTCTACATCGAGACCAAAAAACTATGATCTCATTATTATAAAAACAAAAAGGCTCCGCAAATGCGGAGCCTTTTTTATTTGATCTATAAGTTGTTCAATTAAACTGTACCTGTGTCAGGGCAAAAGGGCTTGCTCCCTCGCCTTCAGCCTTATAGGTAAGATAGAGTTCAGGTTGTACCCCATCGGTTTTCTTGATGGGTATCATAATAGCTCCACCTTGACCGCTAAGTCCATTTGGATTCAGTTGTCCTGTTCCGAGGACTTCCCCGTCTGGAGCACCAGCCCTCAACTCCATAGTGTAACCAATACTTGGAGGCTCTTGCCATCCAACAATGGCCATCAATCTACTTACACCTGTTAAATCTGTATTTTCAATCTTTAACCATCCTTCGGCAGCGCTCAATAGCTGTAATTGCATTCCACCAAAGGTCATGGCCTGCATACCCTCGGTCGGAGTACCATCTGGAAAAGACATGCTATTGCTTGCCAATACCTTGGTTTCGGAACCTGTCAATGGTAATGCTTCATCGGTACCTTCATCGGTATAACTTGCAGTCAACAAGAATACTTCTCCATTTTCTTTGGCCTCCGGCCTAACGGAACCAGCTAAAGGAAGTGATGGTTCTTTATTATCACCGCCTGCCAAAGACTGGATATATTGGGTGATTTGTCTAGCCTCCATTTGGGAAACGTTGGGGTGCGCTGGCATAACCACTTCTCCCCAAACACCGGAACCACCTGCAATGATTTTTGCCATCAAGTAGTTGGTAGCGCCTCGGTCTCCTTTGTATTTTTCGGAAACTTTGAAGTAGCTAGGCCCTATGGATGTTTCATTTTCCTTGTGACAGGACTTACAATCCAAGCTTTGGGTCAATGCTTTCCCCATAACAGCACCAGATACTTGTTGGTGCCCCAAGTTCATGTTCACCTCATCCATTCCTGAACGGTATTCCACGGAAACATAGACATTGTCCTCGTTTACCCCGCCATCCTCGTCGGTAACGGTAACTTTATAATTGATAGGTTGCCCTGGAATATAGAAGGATGAATTCGCTTGGTCCATTTCAATACTTACAACTGGCCTCACATTTCCTGCAACAATGATTTGGTCAATGCTTGACGCCTCTTCGCCTGCAGGGTCCTTAACCGTAACGTTCAACTTGTATGCTCCAGCTGCATCGTAACTATATGTCAAGGTGGGTTCTGTGGTCTCTTGCGTTGTGCCATTACCCAAATCCCAAACATAACTCATGCTATCTCCTTCCCTGTCGTGGGCTTCAACCGTAGCTGTAACAGAAAGTGGCAAAGAACCTGAATTGTTGTCCACAATGAAGTCATCAATCACGGGGGCACGATTACCGCCGTTATATTCAATATAACTCAACCCACTATCTGGATTCGCAGAGAACCAACCACTACCATATTCCAATAGGTACACGCGTCCATCAGGGCTCATTTCCATATCGATCAGGTTATGAAGTTCGATATCTGGTGCAAATGGCTCCATTTTGTTGAACGTACCATCTTCAAACAGATGCACGGCCATCATCCAGCCCCTCATCCAATCATAAATAATGACTTTTCCGTCGTAGTATGATGGCAATCCACCACCATTTGGATACAAATCCGACCAATAAGTGGGGCCTGCCATAGCATTTCTACTACCGGAACCGACTTGGGGAAAATCTTGTGTATCACCATAATGATAATACACGTAAGCTGGTTTTGCCGGTGGCAATTCCCTTAAACCTGTATTGTTCTTGGAGTCGTTGATTGGTTTTTCCGGGTCGAAAAACCTTCCGGATTCCCCTGTTTCGTAATTGTACTTGTTATAGGCGAAGTTATTACCAATAAACATCGGCCAACCATAATTACCGGGCTCACGGGCTTGGTTCATCTCATCGTAACCTCTTGGGCCACGGGTCTGCAAACTATCGGCTCGTGCATCAGGACCAACGTCCCCCCAATACAAGTATCCGCGTTTCATATCCACAGAAATACGGTATGGGTTACGATGCCCCATGGTGTATATCTCTGGACGTGTTTTTTCTGTTCCCACTGGGAATAGGTTGCCTTCAGGTATGTCGTAACTTCCATCTTCATTTACGCTGATCCTGAGTATTTTCCCTCTAAGATCATTGGTATTGGCGGAGGAACGTCTAGCATCGAAGTTCTCTTTACCTTGCTGGTCGTTCAATGGTGCGTAACCATTGTTCACATATTTGGCCTCGCTATCGTTAAATGGGGTTGAATTATCCCCAGTTGACAGGTAAAGTAGTCCATCGGGACCAAAAGCAATGGAGCCTCCTGTATGGCAGCAGATTTCACGCTGACTTTCCAGCTCAAGGATTACCTGCTCGGAATCCATATCAAAATTACCATCCTTGTATTTAAAACGTGATAAACGGTTTACCCAATCATCCCCAGTGGGTGCGTAGTACAGATAAATCCAATTGTTCTCATCGTAGTTCGGGTCTTTTTGTAGCCCCATCAATCCTTGTTCTGCATTTACACCGGGAGTTTCGAGTGTTTTGTGGTATACATCCAAAAAGGCCACTTGATTGATTTCTTTGGTCTCATCAGAATACAACATGACTTCTCCCCTACGCTGTGCGATCAGCACATCATTGTTCGGAAGCACGGTCATCTCCGTAGGTTCAAAAAACTGTCCTGTGGACAAAACCACCTTGCTGAAACGATCCGTCTCTGGTGGAATTTGAGAACTTGCCTTGGCATAATCCAATTCCAGATTTTTACCAATTGCATAATTGATCCCTCCCAATACATGCTTTAAAAACAGTTCTTCGGAATAACTTTCATCGGTATGTCCTGCAGCGGTGTAAAAAGCACGACCACCATCAAAATCATGGTACCAGGCCATTGGGTGGTAATCTCCATTTTCGCCACCTTCGTAGGTAGACTCATCTACGGTCATTAAAACATTGATGCCATCGTAGATATTTTTGTAATTGTACAGTTCATCGCTACGGTGCCAAATGGAATCGGTAAAAAATTCGGTCGCGGGATGATTTTTATCTTTTATGATAAAGTCTGCCTCTGGCGTACCTGCCGGGTGGCTCAAAAATTGAGCTCCGACCAACTTGTTGTACCATCCCCAATCGTACTCCGTGTCGGCTGCTGCATGGATACCCACATAGCCTCCACCTGCTTGGATATAGCGTTCAAAAGCCGCTTCTTCACGTGCGTTGAGTACATTCCCGGTGGTACTTAAAAATACCACGGCCGAGTACTGTGCCAGATTTTCGTCGGTAAATAGTTGGCCATTGGTTGTGGTGTCAATGACAAAATCATTCTCTTGGCCCAATTTTTCAAGCGCCATAATTCCTGATGGGATAGAAGCATGTTTAAACGCCATTGTTTTTGAAAAAACAAGAAGCTTAGGTGGCCCCTGTCGCTTTTTCTCACACCCAACAAAAACAAAAAGTAGGCATAAAGCCCCTAAAATGTAATTCTTCATGTGCATTAGTAATAGTTGTGAAATCTTAAAGTTTAGTTTTAATAATTAGCAAAAAGCCAATTTAGAGGCAATATAATTACTATTTTGCTGAAATCGGGCTTCTATTGTCTCAAATTGGAAAAATAAACGGATTCATTGTAATTCAACAATTATTTAACTCATTCTCAATCATCTTTACGAAACAACGGTACGCCCTACCAACAAAATACCCGTACACTGAAAATGATCTATGAAAATCAGGTATCTTTAAGAATCAAAATCAACCTTAAATGATCCCGCCACTCTTCTTGTTCCTCATGTTCATCCTTGTTAACTGTAAAAAGGAAACAAGATGTTCGCAAAAAGTGGAATGCAAGAATGATGGAACAACTTCCTAATGAACTAATTCCAAAACACCATCAGTATGCAACTAAAACACATCCTTGCCTTAGTTCTGATTTTATTTCTGAACAGTTTACATTCACAGACGCTATTGATACCTGAACAGGTTTTTGATGGCGTTACCATGCACAAGGATTGGGTGGTTGCTGTAGACGAAAACCGAATTGCCTATACTGGCCCTCTAAACGGACTGAAGGGAGTCAACTCCTACATCAAAAAACAATTAAAGGGCATGACCCTAATGCCAGGCATCATTGAAGGTCATTCCCATTTGTTGTTGCACCCGTACAACGAAACGGAATGGAACGACCAAGTTCTGGCAGAATCCCCGACTGAGAGGGCTATTAGGGGTGCTGTGCACGCCAAAAAGTCATTGATGGCAGGTATTACCTCCATGCGTGATTTGGGTTCAGAGGGTGCGGGATATACCGATGTATATCTTAAAAAAACCATTGATGATGGCATTATCCCGGGTCCACGCACCTTAATGGCAGGTCCAGCCATCGTAGCCACAGGAGCTTATGGCCCAAAAGGGTTTCATGATGGGGTTAAGGTGCCCTTGGGAGCAGTTTCTGTAAGCGGCAGAGACAATGCCATCAAAGAAGTAAGAACCCAACTGGGAAATGGGGCCAACCTCATAAAAATTTATGCTGATTACCGCTGGGGCAAAGGAGAGCCCTCTCAACCCACTTTTTTACAGGAAGAAATCAATGCCATGGTAGAAGCGGCTACTACTGCCGGACGATATGTAGTGGCCCATGCCAGTACTCCAGAAGGTATGCGACGGGCCATTATGGGTGGTGTGGAAACCATTGAACATGGTGATGGCGGTACAGCAGAGATTTTTGACTTAATGAAAAAAAATGGAGTAGCCCTTTGCCCAACCCTTGCTGCAGGGGATGCCATATCCCAATATCAAGGTTGGAAAAAAGGAACGGAACCCGACCCAAAACGTATTGCAAAAAAGAAGGAATCCTTTAAACTGGCCTTGCAATCCGGAGTGGATATTGTTTTTGGAGGTGATGTTGGCGTATTTACCCATGGGGAAAACTATCGAGAACTGGAACTAATGGTGGCCTATGGAATGGAACCCATCAAAGTTTTACAGTCCGCAACATCATCAAATGCAAAAATTCTACATTTTGATGAATTGGGAATGATTCGAAAAGGATACTTGGCAGATATTATCGCTGTTGAAGGGAACCCACTGGAGAACATTTCGCAAATGAAGCACGTCAAATATGTGATGAAAGATGGAGTAGTATACAAAGATGAGTAAGGCACATTGATTCGGGAGACCCCATTAACATCCTTTTAAGAAATGAGGCAATGGATTTTGGTATCTTTAGTGCTTCATCTTTTTCAAAGATTATCTTTATATGATCAAAAAACTGACAACCTTATTTATCTTATTCGGATTATTGACTGTAAATGCCCAGCAAGCTGGCGAAGACGAATTGGGAGCTTGGTACATGTATTTTGGCACCAACAAAGTTTCGGAACGCTTCAGTATCCATACCGAAGCCCAATTCAGGTTCTACGAAAGCGCCAGCAACTTCAACCAAATGCTGTTGAGAACCGGCCTCAATTATCATATCAACCCTGATGCCATAGCCACTGCCGGTTATGCGTATATTGATACGGACAACACCTTTTTTGAGTTTGAAGGCGAGATCAATGCCAAAGAACACCGAATTTTTGAACAGTTTATTTTAAAGAATAAGGTTTGGGAATTCCTATTTGAGCATCGTTATAGGTTGGAACAACGTTTCTTGGATTTTGGCGAAACCACCGACACACAGCACAGAGCCCGTTATCGTATCCAGATGACTCTTCCTTTGACAGATACCTTTTTCCTTAACTTTTATGATGAATTGTTCATCAATCTACAAGATGATCTATTTGGTCAAAACAGGTTGTACGGGGCCGTAGGCGTTAACATTACCGAAAACAGCAGTATTCAATTAGGGTATTTGAGAAATCAGTTTGCGAATGCGGTCTATGACCGATTACAGATCGGGGTTTTCTATAATCCGGATTTAAGAGGACTTTTTAAAAAGTCCAAGCCCCAACCATAATGACATCGGCACAAATAATGCCTACCTTATAAAAAGCTACCCAATGATGGGCGGCTTTTTTATTGACAACCCTTTGAATAATGCCTAACTTAGGCCTTAAATTAAAACATTCAAAATGAAAAAAATACAAATTGCCGCATTGGGACTATTATTGGTAGCCGCCTTTAGCTGTAAACAAACAAAAAAAGAGGAGGAAAAAACAGAAGAAACCGCTACTGCAACCTATAGTATTGTAGAAGATTCCACCGATGTTCGGTTTACTGCCTATAAAACCACCGAAAAAGTTCCGGTTGGAGGAACCTTTCAGGAAGTTGAGCTAACCTATACTGCAGGGGAAACTCCAATGGAAACCTTGGATGGGCTTGAGTTTTCCATACCAGTGAGCAGCCTGTTCACCAACGACCCGACCAATACAAGGGACCCAAAAATAATTGAGTTCTTCTTCGAAAAAATGGCGGAAACCCAATCCATAACAGGTACTTTTTCTTTTAGCGCCGATAATAGCTGTGCCGTACAATTAAGCATGAACGGTGTGTCCACCGAACTTCCCATGGAATATGAAATCACGGACGATAACCATGTGAATTTCTCTGGCACCATGGATCTGAGACAATGGGACGCCCTAGAAGCTCTTGCGTCACTGAACGAAGCATGCAAGATTTTGCATACAGGAGCGGATGGCGTGAGCAAAACGTGGGAAGATGTTGCCATTACAGGCTCCATTTTATTGGAACAGGAATAAGAATTGCTTTTCAACAAAGATTTGCAAGAGAGCTGCCCAGAGCAGCTCTTTTTTATATAAGACAACTTCATAGGTGCTTTTTGATAGTGGTGTAAATTATAAACAGCAATGGGTACTGTTGGGCTCTTCCCTTATTGACATGCTTTTTTAAAGGATATACAAAAAAAGAAGGTGGTCTGGATAAACCAAAACCACCCTCCATACTTAGATTACCTAAAAAAACAATCGAATATTAAAGTTTAAGACCCACGCCAAATCCAAAGATCCATGGATTGATGTCCACATCTGCATCCACGGTAGCACCCAAAGCAGTTGTAGCGTCAACTGTGGCAGTAGTGTTCAAGAACAATTTTTTCACATCAAAGTTCAAGAACCATTTATCATTCAACATATAATCAAACCCACCTTGCAAGGCAAAGCCAACAGCAGTATCATATTCAATATCATCAGCAGTCGGGCCTTCATCAACCCCATAGAACAAAGTAAGGTTTAGCCCTGCCCCAACGTAAGGAACAAAATTACCGCCTGTAAAGTGATATTGACCTGTAAGCGTTGGGGGCAACAACCATACACTTCCCAAATCAATATCTCCTGCGTCAGTACCCACAGCCTCTACATCATGTTTGGTGGTGGCCAAAATCAACTCCATGGACCAGTTATCATCAAAAAAGTAGGTAATGTCGAACTCGGGAACAACGGATGTGGAAATATCCACATCTCCGCCAATAGCTTCGATATCGGCACTCTCGTCCGGAGAAACCACAATTCCCCTCAACCTAAACTGCCATTTGCCACCATTGTCCGCAGGGGCATCTTGGGCCATCGCCAAGTTGGCCAATCCCATTACAGCCATTACCGCTACTAGTATTCTTTTTCTCATCGTGTGTTATTTTAAAATGATGAGACAAATCTACCGAGCAGCCTTTTCCAAGAATATGATGTTTATCATTGGATAAAACCCAAGAAAACCACACCCGGGGCAAAACCACCTTCACAAGACAGGAAACCAGAAGTTCAAAACCATTTTTTTCGTTTAAAAATGATAATGGAGATGATGGTTACAATGAGCATTACACCCAATAATATGAAATAACCATATGGCGATTTTAATTCCGGCATATTTTCGAAGTTCATTCCGTAAATGCCCGCTAAAAACGTAAGTGGGATAAAAACCACTGAGAAAATGGTCAAGGTCTTCATTACTTCATTCAAGCGATGGCCCTGCACACTAAAAAACAGATTGATCTGGCTCTCCAGTTCCATGATGTCCGAGTCGATATCCGCGATCAAACCATTGATCTGTTCACGAAGCTCACTAAAGTACTTCGTCTGAAATCCCTTTATCTCTACTCTTTCCAGTTTTATAATGATGTCCCTGAGTCCGTGCGATGCTTTTTTAAAATCCTGGATCACGGCTTTTTTCTGCTCCACCTCAAACATGAATTCCGGCGTTGGTTCTCGTTTTACAATGGCATCCAGGGCATTTTCCATCAGTACGGTCTCTTCGTATTTATCCTTGTAATTGGTAATCAAGGTTTCCAAAATAAAAAACAGCAGATAATCAGCACGCTTTTTTCTGATTATGCCCTTGTTTTCAAAAATGCGCTGGCGAATCCAATCAAAGTGATCGCCCCACTTTTCTTGTATGCACCAGTTAAAATCCTTGGCCACCACAAAGTACATTTGCTCCGATTCCATATTGTGGTGCTCCGTTTTTAAGATGCGGGCCGCGATGAACAATTGATCTTCCAACACAATAACCTTGTTCCCCATTTTTTGGTTCAAAAGCAGACGCAACAAAAAATCATCAAGGCCATTGCTATCCACCATTTGCCTGAACTCTTCCATATACTCCAGACCATAGGTGTTCACCCAAGTGATGGACTTATCGCCTTTGGAGAGCTGTATATCATCCTGCAAAGAGAGTTTTCGGTTATAGTAATCGTCCGGTGAGTAATTTATCACCCATGAATTTTCTTCAAAATCTGTTTTCATGGTTTAAAATATGAAAAGGTTTATTCGTAGTTTAGAACTATAAGTTAAACCAAATTTACTAAGAACCATCATGATTGACCCCATGTTCTTTAAGTCCGAGATCTTGTTCACCATTGTGCTCTTGACCATCATTATCACCCTCAATTCGGTGAGCAAAAGAGCGATTCGCCGTTTTGGCAAGACCAGTTCCATTGACATGAACAGTAGAAAGATTATTTTTTACTTGAGTAATTTGATGTATTACCTCTTGGCGTTCATCGGCATATCTTTGATATGGGGCGTCAATTTGAAGGATTTTTCAGTTTTCATTTCTTCTATATTGGCCATTTTGGGCATCGGCTTTGTGGCCCAGTGGTCTATTTTGTCCAATTTAACAGCCAGTGTCATTTTGTTTTTCAATCACCCGTTACGTTTGGGCGATAGGATTCGGGTACTTGACAAGGATTTTGATTGGACTGGAAAAGTGGAGGATATTAGCGGTTTTTATCTTTTTATGCGCACAGACGATGGCAAGCGAATAACCATACCCACCAATTTGGTCATTCAAAAAGGGATCGAAATCTTAAAAGAGGAGAATATAGATACTGATAATTCAGTTACCAGTGAATGAAAACAACTATTGAAGTGGCCCTAGTAGCTGTGACTGTCCCTCTCAATTCCCTTTGGGGCCGTTGGGTTTTAAATTGTTAAAATTATCTTAACATAATTTTATTGCAGCGATTTACTTGAGACAAAACAAAGTCAGGGAAATTGTTTTACTTTGACGTTCTAATTCGTTTCAATGAACCCTTCTTCCTCTGGATGGATCAACAAGTTTGGTCACCTCGTAGAACAAGAGTCTTCCCCGTTCGAAGACTTTAATGACTTGTACGGGGAGCTCAAGGCCAATGGTTTCATTTATGGTGTGCATTTAAGAATCCCTTCCTTTATTGAAGTACAACATGCATTAAGTGAAGATGAAATTGCCAAAATCAACCTATTGACCGCTTTATACTTTACCTACACCTTTGAGGTGGGAAAAACGGATTTTGAAGCTTTCGTCAACAAGGTTTTTGAGTATTACCAATCGTTGGATGTTAGCCGGATTTCTTTTTTGAACAAAATTTTGATGGGATCCAAAACCGAATCCCAACTCGAAAAATTGATTGATTCCAGAATCTATTTGAGTGACAATACGTTTAGCAGGGCCCTTGGAAATAGTTTGACAAATTCCTTGCTCTATGTGGATATTCTCATCTTTACCATCTACCTGAGAGGCGAAAAAAACATGATGGAACACGCCCAACTTTTGGAGTACGTTACCATCAATATCGTGTACCATGCACTCAACTCGAAAGAGACCCATGAGTCAGATGCAAAATTGATTCAATTGTTGGGATCTTCATTAACTTATGTGGATCTGGACGAAGCTGAATTCGAGGGTAATTATTCCGATTTACTGACCCAAAATTTCAGTGAAAACGAGAAGGATTATTTTCTGGATATGGCCTGTTTGACGATATGGGAAGATAAGCATTTGGACTACACCGAAACGGACTATATTTTCAGTCTTGGAAAAGACCTTGGAAAGTCCAAAAAACAGATAGAATCGGAACTGGAATTCGTACAGGATTTCTTCGAAAAAAACAAGGACAAAGTCGCTTATCTGAATAGCAAAAATTTGGCAGTTCAATTCTACGATGGCATGTCCAAAAACGTAAGCAAACTTATCCTGAGAAATAGCAAAAGACTAAAAAAAGAGTTAGCTGAAAGCAGGGAATTGGTCTCTCTTTTATCCAAGTCAACGGTCAAGGATTTGAGTGCGGAAGAGAAGAAAAAAGTTCAGGATCAGTTGCTCGATATTTTTAAAAGCATTCCTTCTTTGGCCATTTTCATGTTACCTGGTGGAGCTATTCTTCTTCCAATTTTCATTAAATTGATTCCTAAACTGCTACCTTCCGCTTTTGATGATAACCGGGTGGAAGAAAATTAGGTTTTTAACCTAAAAAACCTACTATAAGAAAAATTTATAATGAGTTTTAAATAATGATATTTATTTGATAATCAGTTTTTTAAATTCAACTACTCCAACCACAACTTAAAGTCTCTTACACGTTCCCTGCTTACGATGACTTCATGCTCATCAAACCGGTTCAACTTGATTTGAAGCCTTGAATTCGTGTATGAAATGATGTCTCCTATATGATTGATGTTCACGTAGAACTTTCGGCTTACCCTGAAAAATGCCCGTGGTTCCAACTCCTCCTCCAACTGTTCCAAGGTTGTGTCCAACAAATAATTCCTCCCATCCGAAGTTGCGGCATAGGTTCCTTTGTTCTCGCTATAAAAACATTCCACCTCATCGGCATTTATAATTTTTAAATGTTGGCCTACCCTAGCTGTAAATCGCTTTTTGTATTCCCGTTCCAAAGGGTTTACCAAAAGCTTTTTTATGTCATTGAAATCGATGGGGATTTTTTGGTTTTCAGGCTTAAAATTTTGATACTTTTTCACGGCACTTTCCAACTCTTCTTCATCAATGGGTTTTAGTAAATAATCGATGCTATTCAACTTGAATGCTTGGAGTGCATATTCGTCATAAGCGGTGGTGAAAATGATGGCACTTTCCACCTCTATTTCATTAAAAATTTCAAAGGATAGTCCGTCCGATAATTGGATATCCAAAAAGATCAGATCAGGGTGTGGATTTTCTTGGAACCAAGCTAAGGATTCTTCAACGGAATGCAACATGGTGGAGACCTCGATTTCCAATTCCAAAAGCAATCTGGACAATCGTCTTGCTGCTGGTTTTTCGTCTTCAATAATCAGGACATTCATGTATGTTTGGTTTGTGTTTTTGGTTTAGTCTTTAAAGGTAAAAAGTCTATTTATATCTATCCATCTTGCTCCTATCCTCGTCCATGTATTTTTGGATTTGGCGTTTCTCCCACTTTTTAAAGAAAGTAAATTTATGCCTGAATACAATCAGTGTATGCACGACCAAGATCAATGCCCAGAAAAGGATATTGGCGGTTATCCATTCGTAATAATAGGATTCCTTTGGAAATGCTTCTGGCAACAAAGAGTTTAAAACTCCTGTTTGCAAAAGGTATAGCAAACCGTTCACGACCACAAAAATCAAAATGTGTCTGTAATATCCTTTGAGTTCCTCGATTCTTTTTTCAGCTGCCTCCCTGGTGTTATTTTTGTCCATTGCCATTTTTACTTGTACTTCTCCATTTCCTCTTTGTCCTCATCCATGTATTTTTGGATTTGACGTTCTTCCCAATCTTTACCCAGCAAAGGGTTAAACCCGAAGGTTTTGGATGCGTGAAAGAACAAACCCATGCCCCAAGCTACCAGCGTGATGAAATGCTCCCATCTCCAAAAACTGTCTGAATTGAGGTAAATATTGATTAAGATAAAGGTGTTTATTACCACATAAATGGTCAAATGAATGTAAAATCCCTTGAGTTCGTCGACTCTTTTTTTGGCCCTATCGTACTTTTCTTTATTAAAGTTTTCCATTATTATTTCCATTTATTGTTCTGTTCGTCATCCCGCATGATCTCCTCAATCTTGCGCTTTTCCCAATTTTTCCCGAAAAATGGGTTTAGGTCAAATGTTTTGATGGCATGGAAAATAATTCCGATCCCCCAACCAAAAGCGGCCCACAAGAACCATGCATAGACAAAATGATTGGTAAAATAATTGATAAGCCCCAATCCAGTGATCACAAGCACGTAGGAGGTAAGGTTACCGTAAAACTTCTTGAGCTCTTCCACCCGCTCCCTGGCCCGTATGTACTTGCTTTCTTTATCTGAATTTTCCATTGTATTGTTGTTTGATGTGATGTGATAGTTAAAAATACTCATTCTTAGAATTCTTTGTCGTTCATAAGTTCTTGAATCTTACGCTTTTCCCACTCCTTTATAAAGGTGATGTTCTGTCCAAAGGCCGTCATCCAATGGGCTACCAACCCGAACCCCCACCCAATGGCCGGAAAAAACACCCAAAGAAAATCGGTGGTTCTAAAATTAAGGTACGCAAGCAATGGAATCACTATACAATAAGCGGTTAGATTACAGTAAAAAGATTTAATGTGCCCCACTTTTTCCTTTGCCCTGGTGTAGCGTTGCTCTTCTAAGTTTTCCATGATCTGTTCGTTTTTAAAATTGATTACAGGTCAAAATTGAGGATCTCTACGCGTAAAATGAAAAGTGAATTCCCGAACTGTAATTTTAGTGGGATGAATTGTATCTGGGGTCAAGGGTCAAGGGTCAAGGGTCAAGGGTCAAGGGAAGTAAGCAATAAATGAACAACAGGAACTCTTTCAATCCATTTTGGATTTGTTATTTGAACTTAGCCCAACAAAGAGCTCTCGACTGCACTCGAACTGACATCTGACATCTGACATCTGACATCTAAAAATCGTCCTTATCCATGAGCTCCCTGATCTTGCGTTCCTCCCAACGCTTGCCCCACAAGGGATTATAACCAAAAGCGGCCATTCCATGGGCGGTTAACCCAAATCCCCAGCCTATGGTTGGGAAAAATGCCCATAAAAAGTCCGTGGTGCGGAAGTTGAGCCACCACAAGAAGGGAATTACGATGCAATAGGCCATCAGGTTGCCATAGAAGTCTTTTATGTTCTTGACCCGCTCTTTGGCATTCGCGTAACGTTTCTCTTCAATATAGCTCTCCTGAGTCTCCATGACGGTGTACTTTTGGGTAAGCATCGGGATAAAAACACTAAAATCCTTTTCGGTCTTTTCGATGACCATTTCACGGTCCGTTAAAATATGGTATCGCTGTTTTATATTCTGAAGCCCTACTCCACTACTCTTTTTCACTACTTGTTTTTCCTGAAGATTATTGCTCACGACCAACATGCCATTTTGTTCAAACACCTTAATATGCAATGGTCTTGAGGATGTGACCACATTGTGCTTGACCGCATTTTCCAGTAAAAGTTGCAACGACAACGGTACAATTTTGGCTTCGGGCTGGGAGCATGCCTCTGGAATATCGAAAATGATACTATCCTCGAAACGCATTTTCAAAAGCCTCACATAAGTCCTGGCAAACTTCAATTCTTCATCCACAGTAACCAAATCCTTGTTTTTCTGTTCTAGTACATATCGATATACCTTGGACAAGGATGTGGTAAAATTTTGGGCCTGATGTGGATCTTCATCAATCAAGCTCGTCAAAACATTGAGACTGTTGAAGAGAAAATGGGGGTCCAATTGGTTTTTCAATGCATCAAACCTGGCAGAAGCTGAACCGGCAATGATTTTCTGTTCTTTGACCTGCTTTTCCTTGTAATACTTGTAATAGTAAGCGGCATAGAACATAATGGCGACGGCCATGGCAATGATAAACGAGCTTACATAGAACTCGGTGCGCTCCTCTGCCAAAAACTGACTTATGGTTTTTTGATACACCACTACCACGAGTACAAACCTTGATACGATTATCCCCAAAATAGACGCCGCGATATTTCCTAAAATACCATAGCCCACATATTTTTTGGTAAAAAGCTCCTTATCGTACTTACGCATCATAAATATAAAAGATGCAGCATTGAACATGTAAATGATCACTGAAAAAACCATGTTCTCCCAAAACTCCACCCATAGCTCTTGATAGGTCAGGTCCCAGCCCTTGATAAAGAAAATAATGAGGAAAACTATATAAATAGCTATCCCCACTAAAAATGCCTTAACCAGTTCTCTAAAAAACAGTTTCATCCTCTTTTATTTACCGCAGTTTTCCAAAATCCCCTCTGCTCTTTGTTTCCCCCAAGTAGGGTAAAACGGTGTTTCGGATTTAAAGGTAGCAAAAAGTTCCAAGGCCTTTTCCACATCTTTACAGTATGGTGTGACATCCTTTCCAAAGTAACGGGCCGACCCCATATCCCATTCGGCTTTAGAGAGTATCACTCGGGGATTGTTGGGTGCCAGCTCCACGGCTCTTTGATAAAGTTGTGCATTCTTGGGAGATAATGTCATTCCGTAAGTGGCCCCATCAAAAGCTATCCAAGCTGTGTTGATCAGCGCTTCTTGAATCAAAAGTTCTGGATTATTGGGAGAGATGGCCTTGGCCACGTCCAAAAACTCCTTGGCCTTTTCCAACTGCTTGCTAAGTTTATCCTCATCTTTCTCCCCAAAGGAAGTTACAGTGTTTAGTTGAGCAACATAGTAGTATGGCAACCAATTGTCGGGTTCCGCCGTAGCTATTCGTTCGAACATGTTTGATGCCTCTATCGTTTTTTGGTTTTGCCATAGTTCAAAAGCCTTTTCCATTCCTTTGGAATAGCGGTCCTGAGCGTTGACAAATGTGATTCCCAAGAGTATAATTGCTAAAATCAGTTTTTTCATGACTGTCGTTTTATGATTATTGATGGTGCAAAGATGATCTCAAGGGTATGCATTTTAAAAGAAGTCTTACCGAACTGTAAATATTTGGGACTGGACTGTGATTCATATCCAGAACACCCCAAAAACGAAAAGAACAACTAAATTGAGTTTTCAGGATGGATTTGTTAAGCTTAACACCAACAAAGTGCTGAGTATATCATTATCGAGATCTTACTATTACGACAATCGAAGGACAAGATTTCATCCTGTAGGAAAATCATTTCGATTTACACTCCTTTTTTAAATTAAAAGAATTTTCAAGTTACTCATTTACAGATTTTTATTATATTTATATAGCTGGTATTTTAAAAAACACCCCCCATACATTCCAGCTATTTTTCTATTTAAGTTAGACCTTTACTTGCAACTAGAATCTGTGTTTTTCAGGATCGGATATAGCAAGTTGTATTCCCAAACTGCCTTATAATTATTTTAAGTCAACAATTGTAATCATCAATCCAGGTAACTGCTACCTTGTTTTAAGTATACCTGTAGATAAATTCCGGCCATCATTTGGTCGAGGTTTTCACTATGAATAATTAACCATAATACAAAAACAATGAAAAAGATCTTTTTACTATGCACTATTACGGCACTTGCATTCAGTGCTTGCCAGCAAGGTCCTGTTCGATATACGCAGGACTCACCAGAAATTGATACGGTTAAAAAATTGATATCGAACTACAACAGTAAAACATTCGATACAAGTATGTATGCCGATACCTCAAAAACGTATTACAATACCAATAAAAATCCTATATCTGCCAGTGATGCCATGGACTATCATAAGCAAACAGATGCAAATTATGCGTCCAGAGGATTTAAGAGCGAGAACCAAGAATATGAAATGGTAGTTACCGATGATGGGGAGACTTGGGTAAATTGTTGGCTGGATTGGAAAGGCACTTTGGCTGCCAACAATAAAGAAATAGATATTCCCATACATCTCACCTATCAATTTGTGGATGGTAAAATTGTACGGGAATACGGTTATTGGGACCCATCGGAAATTGTAATGGAACTCCAGAAAATTGAGGCGGAAGCTAAAATGGCCGAAGAAGAAATGGAACCAATGGAATGAGTTTTGTCCAGACAATAGCTTTACCAACTAAATAAGGCCCAAATCAGGGCCTTTTTTATGTTCATTGTGTTTTGCCCCATAACCACTGAAGTCTCATGGATCCATATTTGTTATCTTTATCCTTTTTATGTTTTTAAAGGGCACCGTTTCCTTCAACTATGTATATTCCACCACATTATAACAACCAAGATATTGATGAAATCAAAGATTTCTTGAGAAAGAACAGTTTTGGTATTTTAATCAATATTGTCGACCATAAACCTTGGGGGACCCATATTCCATTGGAACTGGAAACAGATGATGATGGGGCCGATATTTTGGCAGGCCATATCGCCAAGGCCAATCCACAATGGAAATATTTCAAGGATGAAAGGGAAGTGCTTTGCATTTTCAATGGGCCTCACGCCTATGTATCATCCTCTTGGTACAAAGAGGAAGAAGTGCCCACTTGGAACTACATCGCCGTACATGTCTATGGAACCTTAAAGGTTTTGACAGAAGAAGAAACCATGGCATCCATGTACCGATTGGTGGATAAGTACGAAAAGAACTCCAAAAACCCAATTTCCCTTAAAAACCTATCACCAAAAACCTTAAGACAAGTAAAGGGTGTTGTTGGTTTTAAAGTTGCTATTTCGGACATACAGGCTACCTATAAACTTTCGCAAACGCAGATAGATGACCACCATAAAATAATATCAGAACTTAGGGAGCGCCCCGACTCTGGAAGTCAGAGCATTGCCGAGCATATAAAAAACAAAAAGTCTTAATCGTTTATTCGATATCCTGAAAAATAGCATCTGCCCAATCCGAATATTTGGTATCCTCTACATGCATGATCCAAATTTCGTCTTGGTACTTGCCTTTCATCTTGGATTGATAGGCTTCGTAGGCTAATTCGTTTTCCTGATACTTTGCCAAGTAGACATAGTTGAGACCATTGTCCGGATTCTTGAAATATTGGGCTTGTAAACCTTCTTTTTTCAATTTTTCCATAAAGTTTTTGAGATAGACTTCATTTTTAAAAACATTGGCCACAATGTAATGTCCTTGTCCCACCCCGTCTAGGCTAATATATTTTTCGATGGGCTTGAAAGCTCCCCCATTAAAGGTGCCTTCATCTTTTTTCTCGACTTGTTCGGATATGTTTTGGGTGTTTTCGGCCAAAGCTGTGGTGGTTGACTGTTCAATGGCATTATACAAGGAATCCAAATCTTTGCTATCGGCCATATAGAGCTTTTGAGCTTTCTCTTCAATATCTGGAATTTGGCCTCCATTATGCCTCTTAACCAATCGCATGACCATTTCAAAACGTTTTTCCATATCTTCTTCCCTACTCTGCTTCATGGAATCCACTTTGTAGAGCAGGTCGTCAATTACGGCGTAACTATCCTCTTGTTTTTCCTGTAGTTCGGCAACACGCTCTTCCCAGTAGGCCCTATCCTCTTTATGGGAAGGCCTCAGGGTGGTTTCCACATCCAATTTACTGCTTTGTTTTGTTTTCTCCGTATCATTACCTGCTTCGGCAACGGCAGTGTTTTCAATTTTCTTTTTCTCTTCATCATCATTGGAGACAAAGGTGTTTTTGGAAAGATTGGGCACAAAAGAGTAAGCGATGGATATTTCGTGTGTAACCCCAAGGTTGGCAATGCTATTGTTTAGGCTTTTCTCGAAATTATACCCAAAGGACAATCTTTGGTTCAAATTGAAACCTGTTCCCGCGGATGCCCCATAAAATTGGTCATATCCACCTTGAATCCATCCTAATTTAGGCAAGTCCAAAATGATACCTCCTCCAAAAACCGGGTCCTCGCTACCTTCAAAACGGGCACGGGCCAAGGGCATCAATCTGCCTCCTTCAAAAATTCCCCTGGCATTGTCAAACTCATTTGTAAACTGGATATGTCCGGAAAAGGTCTTTTGATTAAGATTGCTCAAGGATTTTCCTGACTTCAAATTATAATCCACTAAATTTTGGGCAAAAACACCAAAATCGAACTTACCCAAACTAAGATTCAATCCTGGTTGAAATGATATCACGGAACTTTCCTCGGCTTCTCTCAAAAAAGGATCTTCTTCCTGGGTAACCGCTCTACTGGGGTCGTAGCTGCTCACATAGTAAGGAATGTTCACCCCAAATGTTAGGCTGCTTTCCTCTCCCAATTGGATACCGTGGGAGTAATTGGCCATAACGCCCAAATTCGAAATCACACCTTCACGCTGGTTGTAAAGGCTGAAACCCAGCCCAACCATATCGTTCAACCTGCCACTATAACTCAAAAAGTAATTTTGGCGATTGTTTTCGAAATCGGCACTTTGACTTCGATGGAAAAAATTGATGTACGATTTGTCCTCACGTATCGATGAAAAGGTGGGATTGATCAAAAATCGATTGAACTTCAACAAATTTTGAAAGGGAACATCATAACTCACGAAAGGATTACTTTCCTCTTGAGCCTGAATGGGAAGACCAAGAAAAAGAACGATCATGAACGCAAAAATGTAGCGCTCACATTGGGTCGGAAATGTAGTTTGGGGAAACAGGGGTAGTTTTATCTCCATAGCCGATTGGGATTTGTAGGTTAATATTCCTGATTGGGACAGGTTGATATTTGTATGTTTTTTTCACTTGCAAGATTTGGGACTTGTAAGAATTTTTCTATTAATGTATTGTAAATCTAGTCATTTTATCGTCCAACAGATAATTTTTTCGTTAAACGGCAACCTGAATTGATGGATAGATGGTTTCAGTTCATAAAATTTGGGTTTGAGTGCATTAAATGTTCCGCGATTCGGCTTATTTTTGATGCAGTAACTTCTAAAAATTGCTCAAAATGGGGGTTCCAGTGCGTATTGTTCCCTATTCCGAAACCTACAAAAATGCTTTCAGGGAATTGAATGAGGAATGGATCATTAAATATTTTGAGATGGAGGAAATGGACCGAATTGCGCTCCATAATCCGAAAGAATATATTTTGGATAAAGGCGGGTATATAGCCGTGGCTCTACTTGATGATAAACCAGTCGGTGTCTGTGCCTTGATTCCTTGCACGCATGATGGATATGATTTTGAACTTTCCAAAATGGGGGTCTCCTCCAAGTCCCAAGGCTTGGGAATCGGGAAATTGTTGGGACAACACATTGTTGGCAAGGCAAAACAGTTGGGCGCACAAAAAATCTTCTTGGAAAGTAATAGAGTTTTGGCTCCTGCCCTATCGTTGTATAAAAAATTAGGGTTCAAGGAAATGACCAAAATTTCGTCTCCCTACACCCGTAGCGATATTCAAATGGAACTTTATTTATAAGTAGTTTCCTCTACTAGGGTCCCTGTTGAATACTAAGCCAACATGGCGAACTGTTTACTTATCCCAATTCCCCTTTCAATTGTCTGATTTTATATCCGAGGTAAACTAACCCCAAAAAAAACAGAACCTACACCTAATCCACTGAAAATCAAAATAAAAACACAATTGTAAGAAAGATTTTTGAAAACTGTGACCTAATTCTACACAAAAGCAGATTTTAAACGGAAATTTTCCAGTAATCATCGCATATATCACTAAAAATGAGTATTTTATATAGTGTAATTCTAAACCTCATCGCCATGGGTCTCATAAAAAATCTCAACAAATGGGCCAATGCCCATACCTACCTTATTCTGGACCTGATTCGCGTATTGCTAGGTATCGTGCTTTTTATAAAAGGCATAGAGTTTATGACCAACCATGTAGAAATGGAGAAACTGGCAGAACCGTTCCAAGACGTTCCCGGCGGTATGATTTTTCTTCACTATTTGATTCCTGCCCATTTTGTGGGAGGCCTTCTCATTATAGTCGGATTGCTAACCCGATGGGCCGCCATTGCCCAGATACCGATAATCTTCGGTGCGATCTTAACAAATTTCCTGGGGGAAATGAACACAAACAATCTTATGCTATCGGTCATAGTGTTATTGGCCACCTTGTTCTTTATTGTATATGGGTCAGGGAAGCACTCCGTGGATTACTACCTCAAAATGCAGCAATAAACTATAGGTTGTCCAATTGATTGCTGTTACCATCGGTGCTGATGGTCCAAAAGAACCCTATGAAGAAAAAGCTATCCGCAGGTGGTGTAACCGCTCTTCCATTGTACACTCCATTTACATCGGGCGTATTGGTATATTGATAATTACTGACGTTATCAATGCTCAACAAATTGCTTACCGAGAAGTACAAAATCTTTTGTTGATCGATCAAGTAGGCCCAATTAAAACTCAAATTATTGTACGATTTGGTTCGCTCTTCCATAAAGCCGGGATTGTTCGGGTTGTGGTACGGCCTACCAGAACCATAAGAATACGACAGTCCAACTTGGGAGCGCAACTTGTCCACCCAATATTTGGTAACCAATGAAACGTTATGCTTTGGCGCAAAGTTCGGAGTTGCCCTTTCAGGAAAATTTTGGTAGTCCCGTTCAGTATCCAGAAAAGAATAGGAGAACCAATAATCCAAATTCTCCACGCTCTTGCTATCCCTCCAAAATACATCAATGCCTTTGGCATAACCCTCTCCAGTATTTGCATAAACTGAATTGAACTGTGGTGTCTCGGTATCAAAGTTGATCAAACGGTCATAGTCCTTATAATAAAGTTCAGTTCTGAAGGTTTTTCCGTTGTTGATGTATTGATAGTTAAGAATGTAGTGAGACGCCTTCTCCATCTCCAGGTTCTGATCAAACTTTACCACATCGGATATCGGTCTCTGGTAAAAATCGCCATAGGCCAAAGAAAACTGTCCGTCCTCCCCTGGCTTATAGGCCAAAGAGACCCGAGGCGATACCTCAAAATCATCAAGCAAACTGCTATGTGTGGCCCTGACCCCTAACTTCATGGCGAATTTATTGGTCAAAAAGATATCGGATTCCGCAAAAGCTGCCCAAAGACCATCGGCATAACCATTGTTGAATGCATCCATATCCGCATCGGTATAGGTTTCATCAAAATGGGTATTGAAATATTCCGCTCCAAAACTCAAATCGTATCGGTTGCTGAAATTTTTACGGGCCTTTACCTTAAGGTGCGTTGATGTCTCCTTATTATCGACCTTGTCCTCTTCCATTCCAATATCATTGGTGTCCCAAGCAATGGATGCCCCAGAGGTCAGACTCCAATCGTTGGCAAAAAAGTATTTATAGGATGAATTAAAGTACAGGTTGTTGTTCTTGAGTCGGAAACGCACGTAATCATCAAAATTGATGTCCTCCTGTTCAATATCCAGATTGGTGTGATTGAATCCCGTGTACAATTTGAACATGCTCTTTTCCCCTCTGCTCCTAAAAACCGCTTCTCCGGAGATGGATTCATACGGGCTGTTCCAACGTACCCCTTGGGTAGATGGAATCAGTGCTTCATACGGGGCAAGATTCATATAAGAGGTATTGATGCTCAGCGATTGATCGCCCCAAATTTCTGTATGGCCAATCCCTCCACCGACACTCATTATGGAAATATTGGTTTCCTCTTGTAAAGGTACGTCCGTAGTGTTCAGCAAAAGCACACTGGACAGGGCCTGGCCATATTCCGCTGAATAGCCTCCCGTGCTAAAAGAAATGCCCTTGAAAAGAAAGGGCGAAAACCTACCGCGAGTAGGTGTATTGTTTGGCGTGGCATTGAAGGGTTGAAAAACGCGTAGCCCATCTATAAAAACCTGGGTCTCCCCTGCTGTACCTCCTCTAACGAACAAACGGCCATCTTCATTAACAGTGGTAGTGCCTGGCAAGGTCTGCAATGCAGCCACAAAATCGCCAGCAGCCCCAGCAGTGGTCACAATATCGAGCGGTTTCAGTACCGACACCTTGGAATTATCACCAGCCTCGAAAGTTCCTGCCGTCAAGGTAACACCGGACAAAGAATTGACGGACTCCATCAATTTAATGTGCAAATCCTTGAAATAGGAAATGTCTCCTGCCTCGTAGTGCGATTCGTAGGACAGCATGGAGACGATAAGCGTTTGCAGCCCTTCCTCGATGGTCTCGAAACTAAAATTTCCATTGGCATCGGAAGAAGCTCCGTCGTAAGTACCTTCCAAATAAATGTTGGCACCTTCAATTGGGTTGTTTTTGGTATCGGTAACTTTCCCTGATATAGTCTGTTGGGAAAAAACAGCTCCCGTGCATATTAATAAGGTAATTAGGCTGATGAAGATTTTCATGACTGTTCGTTTTGATTGATGCCACAAATTTCTCCCTACGTACTTTGCCAAACCAAAACGAAATACCCAATTGTTGTTTTTTACAACTGAATTGAATTGCTGTTTTCACTTAACAGTTCACTCCAAAAAATCAACATTTCAGTAGGTTGAAATTTTTCAAGATGGACTTCTTCCTGAATTTTGGAGCATACAAAACATCAAAAACAAATAGTATGAAAACTGTAGCACTAGCATTAAGTCTCTTCTTTGTAAGTATCATTGCCATGGCGCAAGAAAAAACAGGGATCGACATTACGATCACCATTGAAAACGTAACCAGTAATGAAGGTAAGGTACTTGCCGGCCTTCATACCGAGGAAACCTTTATGAAAGGACAGGGCATACAAAACCTTCAAAGCTCCGTTGAAGATGGAAAAGTAACCTTGACCTTTACCAATGTTGCTCCCGGCGAATATGCCATTTCGGCAATGCACGATACCAATGGGAACAACCGAATGGACTTTGAGTCCAACGGAATGCCCAAAGAAAGCTATGGAATGTCCGGAAACGACATGACCATGGGACCACCCACATTCAACGGCGCTAAGTTTACCGTTGGGAACGAAGATTTGGAAATGAACATCCGATTCTAATCAAAAGAAAACAACCCATCAATCAAAGGAAAGCCTGCACAGTGCAGGCTTTTTGTTTGTGTAGAAGTAAACGTTTTAGGATTATGGTTTTTGTATAGATTAACCTGATGCTTTTTTATACTTTTATGCTCTAAACTTATAATTGAATGACGATTACCCAGCTTCAATATGTATTGGCTGTTGCCGAGCACAAGAACTTTACCCTGGCCGCGGAGAAGAGCTTTGTTACCCAACCCACCCTGAGCATGCAAGTGCAAAAGCTAGAGGACGAATTGGACGTACTTATTTTTGATCGCAGCAAAAAACCCATATCCATTACAGAAGTTGGTCAAAAAATTGTGGCACAGGCAAAGAACATTGTTGCCGAAGCAGAACGAATCAAAGATATTGTCGATCAAGATAAAGGTTACGTGGGTGGCGATTATACCTTGGGCATTATACCGACCGTAATGCCAACATTGCTCCCTATGTTTTTGAATGCCTTTATAAAAAAATATCCCAAGGTCAACCTGATCATCAAGGAACAATCCACACAAACCATGATCAAGAATATTTTGGACGGTCACTTGGATGCTGGTATTGCAGCTACGCCATTGGAAATTGAGTTTATCAAAGAACGCCCTTTATATTACGAACCTTTTGTGGGCTATGTCCCAAAAAATCACCGTTTGGCATCACAAAACGAGCTGATCATGGAAGATTTGGACGTAAACGATATTTTATTGTTGCAGGATGGCCATTGCTTTAGGGAGGGGGTCATCAATCTATGTAAAGCATCGAGAAACCGAAACGGAGATCATTTTAGACTCGAGAGCGGAAGTTTTGAGACCTTGGTAAGTTTGTCGGATGAGGGTATGGGCATGACCTTATTGCCCTATTTGAACACATTGCATTTGGAAAGGGAAAAGAAAGTGAACCTCAAATCTTTCCAAAATCCTACTCCAGCTCGCGAAATAAGCTTGATCTATCACAAAAGCGAACTGAAAATACAGATTACGGACGCCCTCAGGGAAGTTATCTCCAGTATTGTTCGAGGAGCAATTGCTTTTCAGGACGTAAAAATCATCAGCCCTTTGGCCAAAAATTAAAAGAGCCGCTTTTCAGCGGCTCTCGTTAGTGTTTTAAACTTTTAATAATAACAATGTTGGTTGTAATTCTGGCTTATCCACAATATAAAATTGCAACCAGATTTTCAATTCCTCCACTTCATTGGGTAACAATCTAGAAATTGCTTTCTGAAGTTCCCTAGTGAAGAGTTTAGCATCAAAACTCACCTTTTGAAGGATTGTTTTGGTGTAATCTAACATAGCTCTAGGCATATCAATTTGATTAAATTGGATAAATAGGTTGTGTCCTAAATTACTAAAAAAGGGGGGTAAAAAAGCTAACTTCCAGTTAAAAAATGAATATATTGCTGTTAAAATCGACCAACTGCACGCATGTACAAACCAGAAAAGACTCCTCCTAAATTACTCATTTTCAATTTCTTTTTAGTTTTATTCCTACTATCTGGATGTACTTCCATCAAAAAAACGATACACGCTAACATTCGCGCCGATAAGCTGCAAAATTCTTTTCATGGTCTGGTCATTATCGATGCCGATAAGCAAAAGGAAATCTATAACCAGAATGGGGATAAATACTTTACACCGGCCAGCAATACGAAGATTGTAACTTTCTATACGAGCCTAAAATTACTCCCCAAGAACATACCTACTTTAAATTATAAGGTAGCTAACGATACCATTTTTGTAGAAGGAACTGGCGACCCCTCTTGGCTGCATCCTTATTTTAAGGATAGTACGGCCATAAACTGGTTGAAAAATCAGGAAACCGTAGCACTTTATACCAAGAACCATGACGAACGGAGATATGGACCGGGATGGGCATGGGAAGACTACGACACTTATTTTTCGCCCGAAAAATCCACTTTGCCACTTTACGGCAATGTGGCCACAATTTCAAATGTTGAAGGTTTGAAGGTTTCCCCTGAAATTTTCCAAAATCCAACTACAGAAAAGGATACCACCATAAAACGAGAGGAGTTCCGTAACCAATTTTACATTGCCCCAACGGAACAGGATACTTTGGAGATTCCTTATGTGACCAGCGATAGTTTGACCACGCAGTTATTGCAAATAGCCACGGGAAAAAAGGTTTTCGTGACCCAGCATTTCCCCGAGGGCGAAAAGCAGACTTTGTATGGTATGGAGACGGACTCCATTTACAAACGCATGCTTTTGAAAAGCGATAACTTTTTGGCCGAACAATTATTACTGGCCGCTTCGGGGATGGTTTCCGATACCCTGAGTACCAAAAACGCCATTGATTATATGCTGGACAACCATTTAAATGATTTGGAACACCAACCACGTTGGGTAGATGGTTCAGGGCTTTCCCGATATAACCTGTTTACACCAAGGTCCTTTGTCCAAATCCTTCAAAAACTGTACAGGGAAATTCCAGAAGAGCGATTGTTTTCCATTTTTCCGATGTGGGGGCCCGATAGTACCGCGGAGCAATGGGAAGACCCGACCACAGAACCTTTTCTTTTCGCTAAATCGGGATCGGTGGGGAACAACTATAATTTGAGTGGCTATGTGAAGACAAAATCGGGCAAACTGCTCATCTTTAGTTTTATGAACAACCATTTTAAGGTTCCCTCCATTGAAATCAGAAAAACGATGTATGCTACCTTGAAGAATCTTTACGAAAACTACTGATCAAAAATTCCTTGGAGTTGGGCATATTGCAATAGCATGATGGTTTTGGCATCTTTGATCACACCAGATTCCATCATTGCGAGCGCTTCTGCAAAATCCAGTTCCAACACCTCAATGTTCTCGGTTTCATCCTCTGCGCCACCACCCTCGCCAATCTTCATGGCATCTTCGTAAGCCCCGATAAAAAAGTGGAGTATTTCCGTAACTGAACCAGGGGACATATAGGATTCAAAAACCTTTTTCACCTTATCAATTTTATAACCGGTTTCCTCCTCTACCTCCATTTTAATTGTTTCTTCGGCATTGCCCTTTTCCAAAAGTCCTGCACACACTTCTATCATCATTCCATCGTCATTGCCGTTCACATAAGTGGGCATTCGAAACTGCTTTGTCAGCACTACGGTGCCTTTTTCTATATTATATAGAAGGATGGCCGCTCCATTTCCACGATCATATGCCTCCCGGATTTGGGTTTCCCAAACACCGTCTTCCCGTTGATACTCAAAAGTTATTTTTTCAAGAGTGTACCAATTATCGGATAAAAGCTCTTTTTTGATATTTCTTACTTGTCCGTATTTCATAGAAAGTTTAAACAGTTACTGCTTGATTGAGATATTGACGAAAGGGAAGCATTTCCTTGTAAACTTCAACGATTTTTTCCTTGAAACCATCTTGGAGCACTTCCTCTTTGGTCAATCCATATTCCACGGCGAAGGTTTTGTTACGCAACAATTCGATGTGTGTATGGTCATTGGAAAATCCTTTGGGCGATGACACCAGTTTTTCATCTTCGTAAAGACCTCCGAATGTTTTTTTAAAAGAAGGTTTGTCCAGTATTTTTTGGAGCTCCTCGCCATCATAATCAATCGCATCACGAATACTGCGAAGGGTACTGGATTCTGGACGCCAAATGCCCCCGGCCAACAAACAATGCTTCAACCCTATTTCGATATAAAAATCGGCTGAGTTCGGTGCCTTGTCCAACCCCGCACCAAAATGATCCTTATAAATGGGCTTGTTCGGATGGAACATTAAATTATTATTGATCCTATTGATGCCTTTTTTGCCCGGAGTTGGAAAATAATCATCGTGCAATTGTGCCATGGTCAAATCCAGATCATCCAACCAACCGATAAAATCGTTTCGGAGGAATTTGTACCATTTACGGTTGGCATCCATCCATTCCTTGTTATTGTTTTGTTGAAGTTCTTCCAGAAAATGGAAAAGGTCTTTGAAATTCATATGTACAAAGGAAGGAAATAATTCATTCTTCAACTAGTTGAAATCAGATACCAGATACCAGATGTCAGACTTCAGATATCTGATTTCTGACCACTAAAACCTGTTATCCCCGTCGAGCAAATCGCCTAGGCCACCCAAAATACTACCTTCGCCCTTGTCTTTTCCGCCTCCACGGGGCGCAGCGGCCCAAACACGGCTGGCCAATCTACTAAATGGCAAGGATTGAATATAGACGGTTCCCGGGCCACGAAGCGTTGCAAAGAAAAGTCCCTCACCGCCAAAAACCGTGTTGCGAATACCTCCTATGAACTCGATGTTGTAATCTACCGTTTGGGAGAATCCTACAATGCAACCGGTATCAACCCGCAACACCTCTCCCGGTGCCAATTCTTTTTTGGCCATGGTTCCTCCAGCATGTACAAAGGCCATACCATCACCTTCCAATTTTTGCATAATAAAGCCTTCGCCACCGAAAAAGCCACGGCCCAAGCGTTTGGAAAACTCAATGCCAACGGAAACTCCCTTTGCGGCACATAGGAATGCATCTTTTTGGCAAATGAACTTCCCTCCTTTTTCGGAAAGGTCTATCGGAACAATTTTACCTGGATAGGGCGAAGCAAAGCTTACCTGTTTTTTCCCCTGACCAATATTTAAGAAAGCAGTCATAAAAAGACTTTCACCGGTAAGCAAACGTTTACCCGCTGAGAACAATTTGCCCAACACCCCGGTATCTTGGTTGGAACCGTCACCAAAAATGGTGTCCATTTTAATATCGGAATCCATCATCATAAAACTGCCTGCCTCAGCAACAACAGCTTCTTGTGGGTCCAGTTCTATTTCCACATATTGCATTTCTTCGCCGTAAATGTGGTAGTCTATTTCGTGTGCGTTCATTTGTTATTGATGTTTTTTGATTTCTGTTTATATGTTGGGATAATTGGGGTTTTGTTAC
Source organism: Flagellimonas yonaguniensis (assembly GCF_029193885.1). Classification (GTDB taxonomy): domain Bacteria; phylum Bacteroidota; class Bacteroidia; order Flavobacteriales; family Flavobacteriaceae; genus Flagellimonas; species Flagellimonas yonaguniensis. The sequence goes on from NZ_JARFVB010000004.1 coordinate 265,359, forward strand.
ATCGAAACTTCATATTAAGAGCTCAATTACTGATTACATCCACAAGTACCATTACAACATGGGCAAAGATGTGGGCAATAAAAGCACTTTCTAGACCCTTTTTCCAATATAACCAACCAAAAACAATTCCACCAATTGAATTTAAGACAATAATGTATGTGATTAATTCGATTGATGGGTTTTCCACAGCATTATATACAACGGGTAAGTGACCTAGGGCAAAAATTAATGCAGCCAAAACAATACCCAACCACATTACCATAGATTTTGTATTCCTAAAGATTAATGAACATATCCACACAACAAAAGTCATAAATCCAAACCTCATTAGAATTTCCTCGGTAAACCCACCGTATAAAAACCTTGCACCAAAAGACAGTTTTATGGACTCACCCAAATCTTTGAATGAGTCTGGCAGCATTGGATTGAATAAATAAGCGGAAAGGCTTAATACAGCCCCTGCTGAGACACCTCCAATGATGCCATACTTTATTATATCAGAAAGAGCCAAATCTTCCCTACCACCTACTATTTTTTCAATAATGGGTACTTTCAAGTTTACCTTATGATATAATAAAGTCCCTACTACTACGGCAATAGTTAGAAATAGCGTAGGATTTATAAGGGTCAATAATTTTATCTGGAAGGGTGTAAATCTATCTTGTAAAATTACAGCTGCTTCAGCTGGAAGTGGGATATCAATTGTAAGAAGAGACAAAACCCCTATTAAGCCCAAGCCAAATAGGAAGAGTCCAAGGATGATTTTTTGGTTAGTGTTACTCATAATGTTTATGTTGTTTACATAAGCATTAGTCAGTAAGAGGAGCTAATTGTTACAAAATCTCATTGTGAATCAACACCTTTATAATGACACAAATAACCTATCCCTTCACCTTTACCGTCCACTCAAAATGAAACGTGGAGACTTCAACTCCATCTTGGTTTACGCCCACAGCTTTCATCCAACAGGTTTGCCCTTCACCGGTTTCCACCGTTTTTCCAATGGCATCTGCAATCAGCTCACCGTCTTCACAGGTGAACGTAATCCGCCCAGTAGCTTTTTTGGTAAAGGTGGCTTTGTTATTGGCCACGAGCATGGACACTTTTTTACCACTTTTCTGGATTTCGTTCATTACCAAAGCACCTGTACTGAGCTCGGCCGCCATCCCCTGAACCGCCCAAAACATGGATTTGAACGGGTTTTGATTGATCCATTTGTGTTTGACCGAGGTAACTGCCTTATGCTCATCTATATATTTTAATCGAATACCTGTCCACCATGCCGAAGGAAGCTTTAAAAAGGTAAATGTGTTGATTTTACTGGGTGTCAATGCCATATCATAGGTTTAAGAAGTCTAAAAATAGGGAAAAACTAGTTATGATGAATTGTTAATTTTATGTTAATTTATAGTACTTTGTTTTGCATAGTACTATCTTTTGGATATATATTTGCATGGTAAGCTAATAGGTAAACTAATTTATATTCAAAAATCATCAATCAAAAATGGCTACATCAATCACAAAACACGAACGAAATTTATCCGCAATAATCCATGCGTCCACGTTCTCGAAGTATTTTATTCCCTTTGGGAATTTTATTCTTCCCTTGATTCTATGGACCGCCAACAAAAAGCAGTACGACTTTGTGGATTATAATGGCAAACAGGCATTGAACTTTCAAATAAGTATGTTGCTCTATGCCATAATTGCGGGATTGATCACCATCCCATTCTTTGTTGGGTTTTTACCCGATATGTTTGACTGGGACTTTTTTGGAATGCACCGTTTAAGCAATCTGAACAATTTGAACATCCATATCGATAGTGACGATTTCAGGTTCGGAAGACTTTTCTGGCCCGTGGGGATTTCAGGCATTCTTCAAGTAGGATTGGGTATTGTGAACATTGTTTATACCATTTTAGCCACTATCCGAACCAATGAAGGAGAATATTTTAAATACCCGTTCACCATAAAATTCATCAAATGATATAGGAACTTAATCACCTCCACTGTAATTATCATCAATCAAAAAAAGGAGTTTAACCATCAATCAAAAAACGAAAAAACATCATCAATCATCAATCAAAGAACCGTTTCCACTCCCCTGCCCAATTCAGGGGAATGGAGTGGAAACGCAGCCAAACAAAGTTTGGAAGAACAAAAACGAACAGTTAATTTAATAGAACCATGAAATTATGAACATAGAAAACACAAAAGCACAGATGCGCAAGGGGGTTCTAGAGTATTGCATTCTTTCCATCCTAAAGGATGATGACAAGTATGCCTCAGAAATTCTGGGAGCCTTAAAGGACGCTAAGATGTTAGTAGTGGAAGGTACCATATACCCTTTGCTCACAAGGCTGAAAAATGCTGGATTGCTCAACTACCGTTGGGAAGAATCCACATCTGGGCCACCTCGCAAATATTACGCACTAACAGAAACAGGGCAGTTGTTCCTAAACGAACTCAACGGCACCTGGGATGAACTAAGGAATGCAGTCAATCTGGTAACCAACACAAAATAGAATCAAAAAATGAACAAGACAGTAAATATAAATTTAGCAAATACGCTCTTCCACATAGACGACGACGCGTATAACAAGCTGAGACGGTACCTGGAGTCCATAAGACGGTCTTTCGCAGGTACTAAGGGAAGCGATGAGATCATTGCCGATATAGAGGCACGGATTGCCGAACTCTTCTTGGAAAAAATGGAGAACGAGCGACAGGTGATCACCCATAAAGAAGTAGATCAAGTAATCGAAGTAATGGGACAGCCCGAGGATTACATGGTCGACGAGGATATTTTTGAGGACGAACCAAAAAAATCCTATGCACAACCAACCGGCAGGGCCAAAAAACTGTACCGGGACATAGACCACAAATATATCGGTGGGGTATGTGCTGGGCTTGAGCACTATTTGGGCATTGATGCCCTATGGATCAGGCTCATATTTATCCTTTTGGCCGTATTTACCAGTGGATTTGGTTTGATTGCCTATATCCTATTATGGATCTTGGTGCCTGAAGCCGCCACAACCTCCCAAAAATTGGACATGCGGGGGGAGCCCGTCAACATCAGCAATATAGAACGCAAAGTTAAAGAGGGGTTTGATGATGTTGCAGAAAAAGTGAAAAACGTTGACTACGACAAAGTAGGCGACAGGGTCAAAAGCAGCTCCAAGACCTTTTTTGATACTATCGGGGACATTATCCTGTTCCTATTTAAGGTATTCGGCAAATTCATAGGGATTCTATTGATCATTATCGGTGCTTCCACTTTGGTAGGTCTATTCTTTGGACTTTTCACCGTGGGCATGTTTGATGCAGTTCATGTGCCTGGAATCGATTTTTATGAGATCGTCAATACCTCCGGAGCACCGGTATGGGTAGTTTCCATCTTGTTGTTCTTCGCTGTGGGGATTCCATTCTTTTTCTTGCTGTATTTAGGCTTGAAGATATTGGTGAACAACCTAAAATCCATCGGTAACATTGCCAAGTTCGCTCTCCTAGGGCTTTGGTTGATATCCGTAGGAACACTAATTGTACTAGGCATACGTCAAGCTGCGGAATTCTCGTATACGGGAAGCGTCAACGACAGAGCAGAACTGACATTGGAAATTCCATCTGATACTTTAGTTATCACAATGAAGGATGGCGACATGGATTACAGTCGTGATGACATACATTTTGGCAGAATGACCTTTGGATATGATGAAAATGACAACCGTATTCTCATGTCGGATGAAGTCGATATTAAAGTAAGAAAGTCGAATACGGATTCCATCAGCATCAACATTAGAAAAGATGCGGATGGTAGCTCTACACCAGCAGCCCGCGACCGCGCCAGAAACATTGAATATGCCTACACGGTTGATGGCAATGAAATTGTACTGGACAAATATTTGACCACGGAAACATTGAACAAAGCCAGAAACCAAGAGGTTACCGTGACCATTTACGTTCCGGAATCCATGACGGTATATTTTGACGGTTCCACGAGCAGATACATTGGCCGGGGAATCGACAATGACCAAGGGTTTTACAGAAGTGGCATGGCAGGCCAACACTGGTTGATGGATGTCGACGGAGAGCTGCAGTGTTTGGATTGCCCTGATTCGGAAGAAGATGACGAAGAAGGAAATGGTAAAATCATCATCAATGAGGATGGTATCGATATCGACATTAAGGACAATGCTGATTCCTTTGAAATGAAAATCAATGAGGATGGCATAAAAGTCAAAGCCAAGGAACAAAGTAACAATTGAGTCCCCTAAATCATCAATTGGGTAACTCTTTATTTATAAAACACACGATAAAACGGACATTTACACTGAAATCATATCAGTAGAAAACAAACTATTTTTCAAAATCAATCAATAAATGCCCAGCAAAGCTGAGCATCAAAAAACAACAATCATGACAACACTAGCAAGATTAGCAATCGCCGCACTCCTATCCCTCTTCGCATCCTCATGCATGATGGATATGAACTTCGGCCATGGAAAAACAGGAAATGGGGAAATCGTAGAAGAAAACCGCGATGTAAAAGAGGATTTTGACGTCGTTTCCGCCTCCGAAGGAATCGATGTATTCGTAACCCAAGGCTCTGATTTCAACATTACCGTAGAGGCCGACGAGAACATCATCGACCTTATCGGAACGGATGTTAAAGATGGTAGGCTCAAAATCCACGCCATCGAGAACATCGGGAGAGCTACCAAAAACGTTTATGTGACCTTACCAGAGATCACAGCTTTGGAAAGTTCCAGTGGTGCCGACCTCATTGCGCAAAACGTGGTTAAGGCCAACAACATTGAGCTGGACGCCAGTAGTGGTGCCGACCTTCATGTAGAGGTTGTGGCAGGCGAAGTTTCTGCCGATGCCAGTAGTGGTGCCGACATCAAGGTATCAGGACAGGCAGATGCGCTTTTTGCCGATGCCAGTAGCGGGGCGGACATTAAAGCTCAAGATTTGGTCGTAAAAAGATGTAACGCAGATGCCAGCAGCGGTGCCGATATCTCCGTGAATGTTTCAGAATCTTTGGTCGCAGATGCCAGTAGCGGAGCGGATATTAAGTACACTGGTGATGCCAGCGTAGAAACCAAAAAATCCGTTTCGGGGAGCGTGCGCAAATATTAATCCAATTCCCTTTACATATGCAAAGGCCTACTGAGTTTTCAGTGGGCTTTTGTCTTTATTATGTATACCCAAAGCACTATCTTAGCAGGATTCAATTTTTAATGACTTATGCAGATAGCCCTAAAAAAGTATACGCTTCAACTGGCCCATACCTTTACCATTTCCAGAGAATCCCGAGACGAGCAGGATACCTTGATCGTTTGCCTATCGCTTGATGGCAAAACAGGGTATGGCGAAGCCACCTCCAACCCCTATTATAAAATTACCATTGAAGGGATGATGGACCAAATTGAATCCGTCAGAGACCAAATTGAAGGATACGATTTTGACACACCTGAAAATTTTTATGAATTTTTAGAGTCACTTGACCTCCATAAATTCACACTTTGTGCCTTGGATTTGGCTGCAAATGACCTATATGGCAAGTTAAAGGGCAAACCGCTCTACGAACTTTGGGGCACATCTGCCGAAAAGTATCCGATGACAAATTATACCATAGGTATAGATACCATCGAGAAAATGGTGGCCAAGCTCCAAGAAAAGCCTTGGCCCTTATACAAAATAAAGTTGGGTACCCCTGATGATGTCGCCATTGTTCGGGAACTACGCAAACATACGGACAGTGTTTTCCGAATTGATGCCAACTGCGCTTGGAGCCCTGAGGAAACCATTAAAAATGCCCCACAACTCAAGGAACTCGGCGTAGAGTTTCTCGAGCAACCTCTGAAAGCGGATAATTGGGATGGAATGTCCTTGGTCAAGGAGCAATCCGTTCTTCCCGTAATTGCCGATGAAAGCTGCATTATAGAAAGCGATGTGGAACAATGCGGTCCCTACTTTCACGGTATCAACATTAAACTGACCAAGTGCGGGGGACTTACCCCTGCCCGACGCATGATCAAAAAAGGACGGGAATTGGGATTACAACTTATGGTCGGTTGTATGACGGAATCCTCCGTAGGCATTTCTGCCATTGCCCAACTGTTGCCCCAATTGGACTACGTGGATATGGACGGGGTCATGCTTTTAAAAGGAGATATAGCAAAGGGCGTCGAGATTTTGGATAATGGCGAGGTCATTTTTCCAAAATTGCCCGGTAGCGGAATAGAATTGCTCTAATGGCCTACCCAATCCAAAGCATACCCGATCGAGGGATTTTAATAGACGGCAAACCTCATCTATACTTTGGGGGAACCGCCTATTTAGGACTGCAGAATTACGCACCCTTCAAGGAATTGTACCTGAACAATGTTTCCAAATACGGGATGCACTACGGCGCCTCTCGAAAATCGAATGTCGTTTTGGATATTTATGCGGCAACTGAAACGTATTTGGCCCATTGGGCCGGTAGTGAAAGCTGCTTGACCATGTCCAGCGGTTATTTGGCAGCTCAACTCGTTGTTCAATCCCTGATGGATGAAGGACACACCATCATTGCAGCACCAAACGCCCATACAGCACTTTGTATAAATGGAGTAATTGCAACATCGAATTTCAATGAATTGGAACAGCAGGTATCTGAAGAAATCGGCAAAAATCCATTACTGCCCATTGTCCTTTTTGATACCATCGATTTTTCAGGGCAACAATTCCCAAACTTCGATAGCTTACGAAAGCTTCCTTTGGAAAAAGTTATTTTAATTGGTGATGACTCCCATGGGATGGGCATTGTAGGCGACAATGGCAGTGGCTGTTATCGTATGCTCAAAGCTCTTCAACCCGCTAAACTTATGGTTTGCTGTTCGCTGGGCAAGGCATTGGGAGTACAGGCCGGGGCCATTTTTGGAGACAAGGATGACATCAGAATGCTGGAATCCACACCTTTTTATGGAGGTGCCAGTCCCGCTTCACCCGCATTTATGTCCACCCTATTGGAAGCCAAGGAAATATATTCGAATCGCTTGGAAATCCTCAAGACCAATTACCAATATTTCAAAACCCAATTGAAGAATCCATCATTCTTCATACAGATGGAAGGGCATCCGACCTTTGAATTTCAAGATGCGGAAATTGCATCCGCTTTGAACCAGGATGGGATTATCTTTACCAATTTTAATTATCCCGATGAGAACGGACCCATTGTCAGCCGTATAGTCCTGAGTGCCTATCATACCAAGGAAGATATTCAAACATTGGCCGACAAGTTAAATGCCCTGTTGGATTAATCCGTATGTCTCATTAATTGGTTATTTTGCAAACAGTAACTCAACTCAAACCATATAAAAATCATTTTATGAAGCTTTCTTTCTTCCGTAAAAGTAGATTACATTTTTTTGTACTGCTTGCCATTGCTTTTTCTGCTTGTAAAACTGAAAAAGATACAGAAGCCCCAAATAAAGTAGATGACATTATAGCTTCCATCAAGGAAACTTTTGCCCCTGATAAACGTGTTGCCTTATTCGACATCGAATCAAAAGAGGATGCCTCTGGATACATTGTAACAGGGAAAACCAATTTGCCCAAAGCTCTCAGTGCACTTCAGGAAGAGCTGGAATCGCAACAAATCACATATACGGATAGTATCGAAGTGCTTCCCGAGGCTGAACTGGAAGGAAAAATTTATGGTATCATCAAGCTTTCAGTGGCCAATTTAAGGTCTGACCCGTCACATTCGGCCGAAATGGTCACTCAAGGAACCATGGGAATGCCCATCAATGTGTATCAAAAAGAAAGAAGCTGGTATCAAATCCAAACTCCCGATCATTATTTGGGCTGGGTGGACAGCGGTGGAATAGCTTTGATGACCAAAGATGAATTTGAGGCATGGCAAGCTTCGGAAAAGTTGATCTATACCAAAACCTATGGCCACTCCTTCTTGGATGCCGATGAATCATCCCAAGTCGTTTCAGACCTTGTGGCAGGCAATATTTTGAGTTTGATCTCTGATGAAGGTACTTTTTATGAAGTAACATATCCTGACGGAAAAAGTGCCTTTGTGCCCAAAGCAGAGGCAACTCCTTATTTGGATTGGAAATCGACATTGGCCTTTACCAAGGAATCATTGGTGGAAACATCCAAGACCATGTTGGGGGTTCCCTATATGTGGGGAGGAACTTCCACAAAAGGGGTGGATTGTAGTGGGTTTACCAAAACCGTGTACTTTATGAACGGGATGATCATCCCACGGGATGCCTCCCAGCAAATCCACGAAGGAACCCTCATCGACGATTCCAAAGAATTTGACAAACTAGTACCTGGCGATTTGCTCTTCTTCGGAAGAAAAGCCACCGAAACAAGTCCTGAGCGCGTGATACATGTGGGAATGTGGATCGGAAACAACGAGTTCATCCATTCTGCCGGCAATGTCCACATTAGCAGTATGGACAAAAACGCTGAAAATTTTGACGAGTACAATTATAACCGCTACCTGCGAACCAAACGTATTTTGAACGAGACCGATGAGGGGTTGATTTACTTAACAAAGAATGAAGTTTTTTAGATCGAACTCCTGCAAATCACTTATCAAAACAATGAAATTATATTTTTCATAAAAAAAGTACTCTTAAAGTGAAACAACCTGATTTTTAAGTACTCTAAATTTAATATTGTTAAAATTTATTCTTACCTTTTAGATATTCTAACAATATTAAAAGTAGGGCATTATGAAAAAATCGGTTTTACTTTTCACCATCATTTTTGTTTTCTTGATTGCGGGAAGCTTTACGGAACACGACCCAACAAAACCAACCATAAAAGGAACTTGGGAACTACAGAGTTTTTATAACTATGACGGGGAAAACGTTATAGATACCATTGAAAAATCAGATGGATATAGGCAGGTCAAAATGTATTCCAAAGAGAAGATCATGTGGACCCGATATGTACCGGATGACCCCAATGGAAGGTTCGGATATGGTTCGTACAGGGTAACGGATAACTCCTTGATAGAGGTAATCGAATATGGTGATGACAATATGATGAAGGCACTGGATACCATGCGGAATTTTACGTTTGAGCTTGTGCTAAAAGAAGACACATTCAGTCAAATAACTGTTGACGCGGATGGAAACAGAACTTTTTCAGAGAATTACAAGCGGATTGATTAATTACAATCAACAAAAAAAGCACTGAAATTTCAGTGCTTTTTTTGTTGATTGTACTTGTTGTATTATTTATGAAGCCAACATTTCTTTACTCTCTACCGATGCTAGATAGCGCTCTGCATCCAAAGCTGCCATACATCCTGTACCTGCAGCAGTAACTGCCTGTCGGTAAATTTTGTCTTGGGCATCACCACTGGCAAAAACACCAGGTTTATTTGTTTTCGTGGATTTAGGTTGGGTAATTATATAACCTGTTTCATCCATATCCAACTGTCCCTTAAATACATCGGTATTGGGTTTGTGACCAATCGCAATGAACAATCCGGTAACTGGGATTTCCTCTTTCTCACCGGTCTGATTGTTCACAGTTCTAATACCTTCCACCACTTGGTCTCCCAATACTTCATCAATTTCGGTGTTGTACTTGATTTCAATATTGTCAATGCTGTTCACTCTATGCTGCATCGCTTTGGAAGCCCTCATGTAATCCTTGCGAACCAACATGGTTACCTTATTACATATATTCGCCAAGTATGATGCCTCTTCCGCAGCAGTATCCCCTGCCCCAACGATGGCCACATCCTGACCTTTATAGAAAAATCCATCACAAACGGCACAGGCCGATACACCACCTCCCCTTAAGCGTTGCTCGCTGGGCAAGTTCAAATATTTGGCTGAAGCTCCAGTAGAAATGATCACGGTTTCGGCTTCCAATTCAATTGATTCATCTACGGTTACCTTGTGTATCCCACCTACTTCGTCGCTCAATTCCACAGCGGTGACCATTCCTATTCGTACTTCGGTGCCAAACCGTTCCGCTTGTTGTTGCAATTGCATCATCATGGCAGGTCCATCAATACCTTCTGGATACCCTGGAAAGTTATCCACCTCGGTTGTTGTGGTCAACTGCCCACCAGGTTCCATTCCTGTATATAAAACTGGTTTTAAATCCGCTCTAGAAGCATAAATGGCCGCAGTATAGCCTGCAGGTCCTGATCCAATAATCAATGTTTTGATTCTTTCCACTTGTTCTGACATATAAATCTTCTCCTGAAATGTTACATTACAAAAGTAGGTTTTTTGTCCAAAAACTTACACCCTTGATTTTTCTGGTTTTCTTAAAAGATGTGAACAATTGTGAATGATCGACGACTGGAATGTGGTCCAAATAAAAAAGAGCCGTTAAAAACAGCTCTTTTCCGAAAAAGTAGGTCAAATTTATGGGAACATAATTTGATCTTAGAAAACCGTTACAACCAAGGGGCTCAACCTCAAAAACCCCTTGGAGCAACGTAAACCTTAATTGTAAATAAGATATTAGGTAAAGAACACAAAGTACCTTATAATCACCCCAATCTTATTCTAAGGTTTTTTAACGTAAGCAGTTATGCTTTTGTTATCTGAGACAAACATACTATTGTCTTTTGATTCTTAAGGGGTACAATTAACCAATGGGGCTTCTCCGTTAACGGATGCCCGTTTTCAATTTATATTCGTGTTTTTGGGGGCTTGTGTAAGAAAATATATATAAAAATATATAATTTGTTGAATTTCAATAACTTACAAAATATCTGGGGATTTATTGCTTGTATTTCAGCTTTTTCTCGATGGTTTCTATCATTACGTTCGCAATGTCCTTTCCTGTGGTATTCTCGATACCTTGAAGTCCCGGTGAAGAATTTACTTCCAATAGCAAGGGTCCTTTGTTGGAACGGATCAAATCAACTCCCGCAACATCCAAATTGAACACTTTGGCAGATTTGATGGCCAGTTTTCGCTCTTCGGGGGTTATCTTAACCTTTGATGCCGCCCCTCCTTGGTGAATATTGGCCCTAAACTCCCCTTTTTGTGCAGTACGCTGCATGGAAGCCACTACTTTTCCATTTACCACAAAACAACGGATGTCATGACCGTTGGCTTCTTTTATGAATTCTTGCACCAAAATATTGGTCTGTACACTTTTAAAAGCATTGATCACACTCTCCGCTGCCTTATTGGTCTCGGCGAGGACCACCCCTTTTCCTTGTGTACTTTCGAGTAGCTTAATGATCAATGGTGCACCGCTGACCATACGGATCAGGTCCTTCGTGTCCATTGGGGATTTGGCAAATCCTGTAGTGGGTATATGAATATCATTTTTGGAAAATAATTGGGAGGCAAAAAGCTTATCCCTAGATCTACCAATGGAATCGGCCGAGTTTAAGCAGTACACCCCCAAGGTATCAAACTGTCTAAGTAAAGCACAACCATAAAAAGTAACGGCGGGTTTGATTCTTGGAATTACCGCATCAAACTTATCCAAAATATTACCGCCACGATATCTTATTTCAGGGGTTGCGGCATCCAATTTCATGTAAACGTGCTCCACATTCAGGAAAACCACTTTATGGCCACGCATTTCTCCAGCCTCAATAATTCTCTTGTTACTGTAAAGGTTAGGATTACTAGCTAATAAGCCTATTCTTAAGCCTTTCTTCTCGGTAGTGTATGGCTTATATTTTTCTTCCAGTTGTTCATCTGTGATATCCCCTTGGATAAAACTTTGCGACGGGTCAACCAAATACCTTTCATTCATCGCCTCACGTCCCAACAGCATGCGATATTCCATCGTATCCCTATTGGCCAAGGTGAGCTCTATTTCGAACACATTGCCAGCGATGTTCACATTGGTCTTGATCACAGGACGTTCTTCCGAAATACCTTGCGAACTCTTTACATATCGCACATCCACCAGTTTGGCTTGGCATAAAATCGATATGCTTCTATTGTCTTGAACGGGGTTGACCTCAAACCGTACCCACTCTTCCAATCCTTTTGTGAAAATTTTAATCTTACTGGCCTGAATGGATGATGTTTTTGCTCCAGAATCCACTCTGGCCTTGATGGCCGGGATTCTTAAATCATCAAATTGGCACCATTCTTCGTTACCCAATATTTTAAAATCGCTCAAAACAAATATGTATTTAACTGATTAATCGCATAATGAACAAGTCCACGACCTCGACCAAAATCAAAATAATAATGATCCACTCGAGCCTACTACTTTCCCTATGGTCCATAATATTCATGAACAAACTAAGGTTTTCCTTAATCACTACACCCTGTTCTTTTATGTTTCGGTATCGTTCCTTAAGATCAAAAATCTGTTTTAGACCTTTGTCCAATCGGTCGAGTTCCAAATCTTCCCACACTACTTCGTGGGAATCAAAAATATAGAGGTTTTCAGAAATCTGGTTGTTAATGTTCAACACTTTTGCAATGTGTTTTTTCAACTTCTTCCCTCCTATGTCCAACTTTCCATTTTTTTCCAGATAGGTGGTGTGCTGACGTGTCTCCTTCATCGCCTGTTCCGACAATCCGGCAAAATAATCCAAGGCCACGGATTGCGATAAATGCAACAATCCCAATCGGATACCTTCCACATTGGATTTTGGCAGTATTACCTTATCCTGATCAATAATCGATTTCTCGCTGTCCGATATCAATTCCATTTCCATGGTCTCGGTAATGTCAGACTGCCTCCACTCTTCACAAAATGGCTTGATTTCCATCAAAAGTTGGGATATCTCTGCTTCGCTGTATTCAAAAAAGGAAACAACACCATATCTGAAGATATAAAGGTAACGTGATGCATCGGAATAAAAAAGCTCATCCCTATCGCCATAAATCAATTCCTTGTTCAGAGCTCTACGACAGGCAAGTATATTGATGCTTGCCGCCAAGTGAAGTGCCATTGCCTTTGATTCCATTAGTATAGATTAGGCGATTAATCTATTCTTCCTCGGAAGCTTCCAACTCGTCGGTATCCAAACCAGAATCTTCGTTGTCGTCGCTGTCCGAGTCGTCAAAATCTTCCATGGCCATGACCAAACGCTTACTTACCTTAACCAAATATGCGGTATTCTCTGTTCTAACCTCTACGCACTCCACTACCTCGTTGTTGGCGTTTCTGTACGTAACAATGTCATCATCATCGTAACCATCGGGAAATTTTTCCACAAGAAGGTTGAGCATGGTATTGTCCAACTTTTTGTAATCCACGATTACTCTTTTTAAAACTGTTGTTTGTCCCTTTCTCATGGTTACATGTCTAATAGATAAGCAAAAATCAGGGGTGCCACAATGGTCGCATCCGATTCTACAATGAATTTGGGCGTATCGACATCCAGTTTGCCCCAAGTTATTTTCTCGTTGGGAACTGCTCCCGAATAGGAACCATAACTGGTGGTGGAATCGCTGATTTGGCAGAAGTAGCTCCAAAACGGAGTATTAGTCTGCTCCAAATCTTGATACAACATGGGCACCACGCAGATAGGAAAGTCCCCGGCAATACCACCTCCAATCTGGAAGAATCCTATGCCCTTCTCCGAGTTTTTGGAATACCAATCGGCCAAAAAGGTCATATATTCAATACCCGACTTAACCGTACTGGCCTTTAGCTCGCCTTTGATCACGTAGCTGGCAAAAATATTACCCATAGTGCTATCTTCCCAACCAGGAACCACAATGGGCAAATTCTTCTGTGCCGCAGCGTACATCCAAGAATCCTTGATTTCGATTTCGTAATACTGCTCCAAAACCCCCGAAAGCAACAATTTGTACATAAACTCATGTGGAAAATAGCGTTCTCCTTTTTCGTCTGCTTCTTTCCAGATGTCGTAAATGTGTTTCTGCAACCTTCGAAAAGCTTCTTCCTCGGGAATACAGGTATCGGTAACACGGTTAAGACCATTTTCCAACAAATCCCATTCCTCCTGGGGAGTCAAATCCCTGTAGTTGGGAACACGCTTGTAGTGCGAATGTGCCACAAGGTTCATCAAATCCTCTTCGAGGTTGGCTCCTGTGCAGGATACAATATGAACTTTGTCGGTACGGATAATTTCCGCGAATATTTTGCCCAGTTCTGCTGTACTCATGGCGCCTGCCAAGGACACCAACATTTTGGACCCCTTGTTCAGTTGGTCTTCGTAGCCTTTTGCGGCATCTACCAAAGCGGCCGAATTAAAGTGCAAAAAATATTTTTGTATGAATTGTGATATTTCTCCTTTGTTACTCATTGTAATTAATATGTTTTTGGAATTTTTGAAGTAGCTGTGTTTGCTTCAAGCTTTATTCCGTAAAATCGTTGTTATCTGAAAATTTATAGTTCAACATTTTATAGTAGAGTTTGGCTGCCAAGAAATCGGAGGACCTATCAATATCATTCGGACATAGCTCCACAATATCAAAACCAACCACGTTCTTTTCTCTGAAAACCCTACGTAAAAAGTCCAAAGTCTCGTACCAGAACAGACCTCCTGGCTCCGGTGTTCCGGTTGATGGCAAAATAGAGGGGTCAAAAGCGTCCAAATCAAATGTGATGTAAACATTGTCCGTCATCAAATCCAAGGCGGAATCCATCCAAAAATCATCGGAAATCATCTCATGGGCAAAAAACACTCGGTCTTTGTCCATCACCAATGTTTCGGTGTAATCCATGCTTCTTATTCCCACTTGTAACAAATTGGTGGTCTCGTTGGCTTCGTACAATGCGCAGGCGTGGTTGTATTTTGTACCCCCGTATTCCTTGCGCAGATCGGCATGCGCATCAATCTGAAGTACCGTTAGGCCTTCAAAGCATTCATTAAAAGCTCTTATCGCACCTATAGAAATGGAATGTTCCCCTCCTATCATCGTTACCAACTTGTTGCGGTTGATGTATTCTTTCACGGTCTTGTGAACCGCTTCCACCATGGCATCCGGTGTTTCAAAACCATCAAGGGAATCTGCCAAATAAACTCCCTGCTTATAAACTTCGCTATCGGTTTCTATATCGTAAACCTCCATGTTTTCCGAGGCTTCCAAGAAGGCTTCCGGACCATTGTCCGCACCTTTCCCCCAAGTACTTGTACCATCATAAGGAACTGGCAACAATACTACTTTTGCCTTTTCGGGCGAGCCGTATTCCTTTGGAATACCAGCGTATGTTCTTTCTGTTTTCATTTTTTTAAATACTTCCTTTTTCAGTTGTTGCTAGGTACTGGTAAACTATTTGCTTCTACCATTACATCAGCCGATTTTTTATTTCCATATCCAAGTATGGAAAGAAACTCTCCCGCGGTTTGCTGTTCTGCAAAAACTCGTGTGTTGATATTTCCATCCTCATCTTTGTCTATAAGGATATGTTGGGGATTGGGAATCAAACAATGCTGTAAGCCACCAAATCCACCAATGGTTTCCTGGTAAGCTCCCGTATTGAAAAATCCAATGTAAAGGGGCTTGTCCTTTTTATATTTGGGCAAATAAATGGCGTTCATGTGCTGCTCCGAATTATAATAATCATCGCTATCGCATGTTAGACCTCCCAAAAGCACACGTTCGTACTCATCGTTCCAACGGTTGATGGGCAACATGATGAACTTCTTGCTTATGGCCCAAGAATCTGGCATTGTAGTTATAAAAGACGAATTGATCATGTTCCATTTTTCACGATCGTTCTGTTGCTTTTGATAAAGCACTTCGTATATATTGCCACTACTTTCGCCAACTGTGAAGCTTCCGAACTCTGTGAAGATATTGGGCAATTCAACCCCAGCTTCCTCACAAGCTTGACCTATTTGATGGATAATTTCATCCACCATGTACTCGTAATCATACTCAAACGCCAAAGAATTTTTGATAGGAAAACCACCACCAATGTTAAGGCTATCCAAGGTTGGACATACCTTTTTCAGGTTGATGTACACTTTTAAACACTTTAAAAGCTCGTTCCAGTAGTAGGCCGTATCCCTAATACCCGTGTTGATGAAGAAATGAAGCATCTTCAATTGTACCTGGGTATTCGGTTTTATGGACTGGTTGTAAAACGGAACAATATTTTTGTACCCGATACCCAATCTGGAGGTATAAAACTCAAATTTGGGTTCTTCTTCGGAAGCAATTCGGATTCCAATCTGGAATTTGCCCTCAATAGCCTCGCCCAACAAGTTGATTTCCTCGTAATTGTCAATTATCGGGATACAATTGTGATGTCCCCCATTGATTAATCCTGCAATATTTTGAATATATTGATCTCGTTTAAAACCGTTGCAGATCACATAAGTGTCTTTTGTGATTTTACCAGCCTTCTTTAAATGCTCCACAATATTGATATCAAAAGCCGAAGAGGTTTCGATATGGATATCGTTTTTCAATGCCTCGTTCAGTACATGCTCAAAATGAGAGCTTTTGGTGCAGTAGCAATAGTAATATTTCCCTGCATAGTTATGTTTTTTAATAGCTGCATTGAACCAACCCTTCGCCCTTTGTATGTTGTCCGATATTTTGGGCAAATAAGTAAACTTTAGAGGTGTACCGTAGCGTTGCACCAAATCGTTAAGGTCTATCCCATGGAATTGAAGCGTATTGTTCTTCAATTCAAATTCCTCTTGGGGAAAATCATAGGTCTGCTCGATTAAATCGATGTATTTCGTTTTCATTTAAATTTCGCAATGATGTAATTAATGATAGATAAAAAGAGGTCTGTAGAACTGGTGGTTCTCAGATACGAAATTCAAATACGGTGTATGGTACAAAGTAAGGAGTCCGCGAAAAATCACGGTTAAAATGATGTTGTTCTTCGAAAGTCAGCCCTTGTATTCGGTGTCTTAATCTTAAGACGGCTTTTTGGGTAGACTTTCTTATCCCCAAAAGCCCGAACATGAAAAAAGTCTTCAAAGCTTGTAGGCAATGCGTCCAGAAATTATGGACTCATTCATGAGGCAAACATAGATAAAAAATTGATATGGCAACTTTTTTTGTGAAAAATTTTATCCATATCAACATTTTGACAATCAACACATTATGTTCAATATTTGAAAAGAATATCATTTCAAATAAAAACTGGCCAGTAAAATACATCTACTGACCAGTCATTATTTAACTATTCTATTATCCATGATCAACCTACCAATGGTGGCTTATCATTTATAAAAGGCTGATTGTAATAACGTCTTCCCGTTGCTTGGTACAATGCATTGGACAAAGCTCCAATGGCTGGTGGCAGAGAAGGCTCTCCCAGGCCGGTCGGGTCTATACCATTATCCACAAAATGTACTTCGATATTTTTTGGTGCTTCGGAATGACGCATGAGGCGATATCTATCAAAATTGGATTGCTGTGGTCTTCCGTCTTCAAAAGTCAATGCACTATAGGTTGAGTGACCAATACCATCGATCATTCCACCTTCTATCTGATTCTTGGCCGCCAACGGATTTATGACGATACCGCAATCCACGGCACAGGTAATTTTATCGACCCTTGGCATATCCCCACCATCTTCCAACTCCAAAACTTGAGCTACGTAGGAGTTATGACAATAATAAGCTGCAACACCACGAGCCTTACCTGATTCAGAGCCCCAATTGGCCTTTTCTTTTACCAATTTCAGCACTCCTGCATAACGTTCTGGATCGTAATCGTTCTTTTCTGGATCGCCAACAGGATTGTTGATGGCCCTATCAAAAAGCTCTAAACGGAATTCCAATGGGTCTTTACCTGCTGCTTCGGCTACTTCATCCATAAAAGCCTGTTCCGCACCAGCAATGAAGTTGGAACGTGGAGCTCTCCATGCTCCAGTGGTCACATTCGTTTGCAAGCTATGCTTTTCTGCTAAATAATTGTCCACGGCTCCTGCAGGGAAACGGTTTTCAAAGATTAAATCATCATTGGTACCTGCCCCCCTTACATGCCAAGCGATCAAGTTTCCAGTTTCATCCAAACCTGCTTTGAACTTAACCTTATAGGATGGACGATAGGTACCTTGCGTCATATCATCTTCCCTAGAATACACCAACTTAACGGGAGCATTCATTTTTTGGGAAATTGCGGCTGCTTCCACAGCAAAGGTCCCATACAAGCGACGGCCAAAACCACCTCCCATGCGGGTCATCATAATATCTATCTTTTCGGCTGGCATTCCCAATCTGGACACCAATGTTTGCTCCAAAAACTCGGGAGTTTGTATTGGACCAAGCAATTCCGCTTTTTCTGGGGTTACATGCGCAAAAAAGTTCATGGGCTCCATCGTATTGTGCGCCAAATAGGGTGCTGAATACGTACTTTCAACAATTTTTGCCGCTTTTGCAAAAGCTGCGTCCACATCCCCGTCCTTTCTTGCTGGCTCCTCTTGTGGCTTTTCCAAAAGTGATGCAAGCGCTTGATCATGGTATGAGGTACTTTCTAAATCGGACGCCTCTTCCCATTCCACATCCAATGCTTTTTTTGCCTGCATGCATTCCCATGTGCTATCGCCGACAATCGCCACCAATTCTGGAATTGCACCGCCATCCGACCATGTTTTTTGAACATCTTCGGGATATGCTTCAAAATGGAAGACATCTTTTATTCCGGGCATTGATTTTACCGATTCTGCATTCATGCTCTTGAATTTCATTCCAAAAGCTGGCGGATGTACGATCATGGCTGTCAACATGCCTTCTTTATAAACATCCAAACCAAAAAGTGGTTGGCCAGTAACTATTTTTGGACCGTCCACATTTTTCTTGTCCGTACCGATAATGGAGAAATTACCATTGTCTTTCAACTGCACCTCTTCGGGCACTTCGATATTTGTAGCAGCGGAGGCCATTTCCCCATAGCCAGCGGAATTTCCGCTTGCTTCGTGAGTCAAAACACCATCTTCAGTGGTAATTTCATCCGCTGAAACGCCCCATGCTTGTGCGGCAGCCTCTTTTAACATATGTCTTGCCGTAGCTCCTGCCATTCGCAAGCTTTCCCATCCTTGTCGGATAGACTGGCTACCACCGGCCAATTGACGTGTGAAAATATCGGTGTTCAGTGGTGCTTGTTCCACTATCACATTTTTCCAAGCTGTATCGAGCTCTTCGGCCACGATCATGGGCATGGATGTTTTTACGTTCTGGCCGATTTCGGGATTCGGTGACATTATCGTTACCATACCATTATCCCCTACTTTAAGAAAACCGTTAAGTTCGAACCATTCATCTGGCAGGCTGTTTACCTGCTCAGGAGTCATTTTACATGAAGCTAGCCAGCTAAACCCGATAACAAGTCCACCACTAGCCAATCCTGTATTCCGAATGAAGGCGCGTCGTCCTATTTTTGTCTTTACAAGTGTCATTTTACTAGTTTTATGGGTTAAGATTTAGCCGCTAGTTTTACGGCTTTTTTGATTCTTGTGTAAGTCCCACAACGACAGATATTACCGTTCATGGCCATTTCAATTTCTTCATCTGTCGGGTTTGGGTTTTTCTCCAAAAGTGCAGAAGCGGTCATAATTTGACCTGCTTGGCAATACCCACATTGGGGCACATCCACTTCCAACCATGCTTTTTGTACTGGGTGGTCGCCTTCTTCAGATAATCCTTCTATTGTTGTGATTTCCGAATTTCCTACGGATGAAACGGTAAGCATGCAAGCTCTGGTCGCCGTACCATCCAAATGAATGGTACAAGCCCCGCATTGCGCTATTCCACATCCGTATTTTGTCCCAACTAAATTTAGGTGATCTCGTAAAACCCAAAGGACTGGTGTAGACGGATCTACATCGACCTCTTGTTTTGTTCCGTTAATGTTAATTGTGAAAGTTGCCATAATGTTGATTAATTCCTTTGAAGTTAAAGATTTCCGACAACAATTTGGACAGTTTCCCAAAACATCACGATAAAATTAACATTGTTTTTGGGTTTTTTGAAGTTACTTAAAACGAGTATAAATAATACGACTGAATTACCTGCTTCTTCAAAGAAAAAGGAAAACAAAAAGCTTTAAAGTCCTTTGAATTGTTTTCAATAGGTTAATCGTGCGAAAACAGGTAAATGGTCCGATGGATATCTAGTATCCTTTGAGTCGCTCAAAATGGCACTTTTAAGCACTTCAAACTCATCAGAAACAAAAATATAATCGATTCTTCGTCGCACAGGTTTGTTGAATTCGAAACCATTGAAAGTTCCTTCTGGACCGAAAGCTTTCTTTCCTGCGGCTATGTGTGTATCTGCCATTTCGGTCAGAATTACTTGCACACCCGGACTATCGCTTTCCAGATTAAAATCGCCAGTGACCACAACCAGGTAGTTTTTGGTATTCAATTCCTTTATTTTTTCAAGTATGAGCTTGGAACTTTCTTCACGTGCTTTTACCCCAACATGATCAAAATGTGTATTAAAAACCATGAATTTGGAACCATCATCCTTGTTTTCAAAAACACCATAGGTACACGTCCTTGGAAGGGCGGCATCCCATCCTTTGGATGGTTTTTCTGGTGTGGTGGAAAGCCAAAACGTAGATTGGTCCAGAAGCTTTATCCTCTTTTGATTATAAAAAACAGCGGTATGTTCCCCTCTTTCATCTCCATAATCTCGACCAACTCCAAAATAGGCATATTCCTCCAATCCTCCATCGATTTCCTTTACTTGATGAATCAATCCTTCCTGAATACCGAATACGTCAGGATTATAAAAATTGAGTTGGGAAATCAAGAAATCCTTTCGGTTATCCCAGTTATTGGGCGCATCATCTGGATTATCATATCGAATATTATAGGAAATAACATCTATGGTCTGTCCTTGGACATTTAATAATGACCCAACGGCCATAAGAATAAAGAAAATGTTTTTCATTGTGGTGTTCTCTGTAAATCTTTGAAAGGCCAATTGGCCATTTTTTATTCAGACTGCAAACTATTCAATTTTTGGGGCATCAAGGTTATGATACCATTATTTTCTTTCCCCCAGCTTTTTCTTTCCCCCAGCTTTTTCTTTCCCATAGGATGTTATGCCCGAAAATATGACAACACTCATAAAACCATAATCAGGATTTGGGTTTTATTAACTCAAATTAACCAACTCACAACCCATTTACCTTTTCCCTAACCATTATTGACAATTCCTTAGCTCTACAACTTATTGTCTAACTCTATTTTAGCCGCACAATCAATAAAAATTAACTAACTGATAATCAATTTACACAAACTTATTTTATGGTATTAAAAAAACACCTCTATCCACTACAACTATTTCATTTGAAAAAGGTTGGGTGGGCATCGGCACTCTTTGGAGTGTTGATATTTCTTGTTCCGATGGAATCCATTCATTCACAAACCCCTTCCGATGCCCTTATGATGCCCTCCAAGAACATTTGCGTTCTTTTTTCTTACGATATGGGCACTTTTGATAGATATTGGGAAGGGTCGTACCTAAGGTCCAACGAGACCATCGCCACTGTAGACAGAAACACCATACTTCCCATGGCGGCCATTGGTATTCTGGATAACCTTAATTTTTATGTAAGCCTGCCTTATGTAAAAACCGAATCTTCAGAACCTAATGGAGGGAAATTTACCGGTGCCAGAGGGTTTCAGGATATTGGCTTTGCCATAAAATACAGACCCATTCGAAAAGAATTGGGACCTGGCCGAATTTCATTTTTGGGAACAGCAGGATTTTCCACGCCGTTCACCAATTACCTTTCCGACTACAGACCTTACAGTATTGGCGCCGGAGCTCCCGAGTTTTCCTTGCGTGCCATTGGTCAGTATGAGTTGAACAACCAATTCTACTTTAGGGCATCCGTTGCACATCTTTGGCGAGGATATACAGAAGCCGAACGGGACTATTACTATAACAATGGTAGTTATTACACTGCTTGGATGGACGTTCCCAATGCATGGACTTACGAAGCCATTCTAGGCAAATGGCTCTTCGACACCTCTTTAAAACTGGAACTGAGCTATACCAATCTTAACTCAACCAGTGGGGATGATATACGAGCTTACAACGCTGCGCAACCCACCAACAAAGTTGAATTTGAAAGGATAGGGTTTTCCGCACAGTACTACTTTAAATCCATTAAAGGTTTAGGGGTTGTAGCCTACCATAACCGGGTGGTCAACGGAAGAAACTTACCCAAGTTCAGCAATACAGGATTTGGACTGACTTATCAATTCAATGTAATCAAGAAACAAACTGAAATTACCGATGAGCAATAAAATATACACACTGTTTGTGGCCCTGGGCCTTATACTTTTGACTTCTTGCGAGAAAGATACACCACAGTACATACCTTACGAAGGGTATGCATACGCCGAACTTGATGAAGATGGCGGGAATTGGGTTCCCGTGCTTGAAGAGTCTGGTTCCTCCATTGCAATACCTGTTCCTGAAGCTATCGATTCCGAAAGCTATCAAAATGAATTGGAAGAGGTAAAAGAAGCTATGACCAACATAACTTCCGACCAAAAAAGCGCCATAAAATATTGGACCAATAATCCTGCAGTCCGCTGGAACGAAATTGCATTGGAACTCATTGCCAAGTACAATTTAATACCTGGGCCCAATGCAGATGGCACCTACACCTTGCCCAACCCCGCCAATCCGGATGGACCGCCGGCATTTCCCTTTGCACACCCTCCTTATGCCTGTAGGGCATTGGCCTATATGTCCGTAGCCCAGTTTGACGGACTCATCTCTGCCTGGCACCATAAATACGAATACAATAGAGCCGCTCCTTTTATTGTGGATGAAAGTATCGATTACGCTTATGAAGCAAACGATATCCCTTCCTACCCTTCGGATGGAGCTGTTATTGCCAGGGCATCCAAAAATATACTGACGGCCATGTTCCCGCTTGAAGCCGAATATCTTCAGCAAATGGAAGACGAGCACTTGGAAAGCCTATTGCTTTCGGGAGGCAATGTAATGAGCGACATTTCCGCAGGAACAACAATTGGGGATGCGGTTTCCGAAACTGCATTGACAAGGGCCTCCAACGATGGCATGAAGAACGCACAGACACCAAAAGCAGTATCGGATTCCATAAAACAAGCCGCCTACGATAGATTCGGATGGGCTTGGGACAACTTGGAGATTCCAGAGCGTCCCGTGGGTCTTACTCCGCTCTTTAGTCAAGTGACCATGTGGAGTATCGATGATGTAGAAAGTGTACGGCCAATGGCTCCACCTGAGTTGGACTCCCAAGAATTATTGGACGATATGGAACTACTGAAGGACTATGCCAAAAACATGACGGAAGAACACAGAAGGATAGCCAATTTTTGGCAAGATGGGTTAGGAACATATACCCCGCCAGGCCATTGGAACCATATCGCCAATGAATTGATCGTGGAGAAAAAATTGAACCCACTACAAACAACAAGGACCCTTGCCTACATGAATATGGCCATTATGGATTCAGGCATCAGTTGTTGGGACGCCAAGTATTACTATCACTATCCTAGACCCATACAATTGATTGAAGGATTTGAAACCATCGCGGGAACTCCAAATTTTCCGAGTTACACCTCTGGGCATAGTGTTTTCTCTGCAGCAGCATCCGAAGTGTTGTCCTATATCTTTCCGGAAGAAGCTGAACAGATGAGAGCTTGGGCTGAGGAAGCTGCAATTTCCCGAGTATATGGAGGCATTCACTGGAGTTTTGATGCCACAGTGGGCACGGACCAAGGGAGAGAGGTCGCTCAATATACCATTGATAGGGCAAAGGCAGACGGAGCAGACCAATAACTAAATACTGATTATTGTTCTAAAAGTAAGGTTGATTCTCGGTGTCTTTACCAACTTTGTTGGTGGTAGGCGATGAAGCCAATGTGATTGGGTACTCCCTTTCATTACCAAAAGGCTTCCGTGATCGAGGGTCAACCCTACCTTTTCTTTGGATTCCTTGTGCTTAAAGGCAAATTTTCGCTCTGCTCCGAAACTTAAGGAAGCAATGGCCCCGTGTTTCTTTAGGTCTTTCTCTGCATCGCTGTGCCATGCCATACCTTCTTCCCCTGAATGGTACAAATTCAGTAAACACGAATTATAGGTCTCTTTAGTGAGCTTTTCGATAAGTTGCTTCAATTTCAATAATTCTGGAGTCCATGGCAATGCTTTCTTAGTGTGATTGGAATAGGTATATTCGAAGGCTTGGTCTCCATACCATGCTACCTTTCGTTTGGTCTCTATCCGTTTGCCATAGATTAAGGCAACATCCCTCTTCCAAGCAATGGTCTCCAATAATTGTTGGAAATATCGGTTGGCCTCCGCATGATTCAAAATAGGTCCATAATAATGGACAACGCCATCTTTGGGCAACCAGTTCTTCTTGGGGTCTATCTGTCCGGTAAATAAATCCACTTCTTCTAAAAATTAGGCGGTCAACATTTCTTGACTCTTCTTCAAGATTTCAGACACTCTTTCTCTTAATACTTCGGGTTCAATGATAGTTGCATAATCTCCGAACATGAGATACCATCTGGCAAAGCCGTTCTTCATATCCATGGTCATAAAAGTCATTTCCACCTGTTCGCCCTTTACCTCTTCTGAAATAAAACCATAATATTTTCTTCCAGCTTTTATGTACTTGGCCACTGATTTTTCCACCAGTATCCGTACTCGTGTTTTCGCTACCTCATCTCGTTTTTTGCGATGCTCTTCAATGGTTCCGTGCTCCAATAAAAAATCCAATGATGTTCTTGCGATCTTGTGAATCCTATCCGTCCGGAAATATCTGTAATCCGTCCTTAAATGGCAATAGCCCAATATGTACCAAAATCCGTTTTCATGAAAAAGTCCAACGGGTTCAATTCTCCGTTCTGATGGGGTTTCTTCCCTAAGTGATTCATATTTTAAAAATACCTGCTTCCGTTCTGCAATGCTCTCAAACAGAATTTCAAGGGCATTGGGCACCTTTTCATTGAACAAAACCTGCCCTGGCACTATGGATACTTGGGATTCCAAAGCTTCCACCCAATCTTTCTCTTTTCCACGCAAGACCGATTTAAGTTTGAACATGGCCGACTCATAATAAGCTCCGAGGGATTTATCAGTGAATTTTTGCATCAACTTTTCCGCAGCGACAAAGCTTCCGGCTTCTTCGCGGGTAAACATTACCGGTGGCAATCGGTAGCCTTCCATAATGGTATATCCCACACCTGCTTCGCTCACAATGGGCACGCCCGAAGCCTCCAAAGTTCGAATGTCCCTGTAAATGGTGCGCAGGCTCACATCAAAGCGGTCTGCCAATTCCTGTGCCTTTACAATCCTTTTGGACTGCAACTGAATTAAAATGGCCACTATCCTATCAAAGCGTTTTGCGGTATCCATTCCCATAATTGTGTGAGCTATCTCCCAAAGATAGGATTTCAATCCAAGGACGGGAGATCTTTTCTTGCTCATCTTGATTTCTTTATTTAGTAAATAAGCTGTTTTGCATTTTAATTGAAATTCGTCAGTTCGAGTGATTTTTGGTAGTTGAGCGAAGTCGAAACCAAAGAAAAATCGTATCGAGAATCAGAATTTCAAATCAGAGTCCATACAATCATTATTATCCTCTAGTACACGACCCGACACATCATCACTTTGACAAAGCTATGCTTGCCGAGTGACAACAGCTTGTCATGAACTTTTTTTTCATGCACTTTTTTTCTACTGACAAAGGGCTGTCACATCCCCCTTCTACTTTTGGTTCCAGAAACAATAAACCTTTAAAAAACAAAGCATCATGGAAAACACCATTAAGAAGCAAACCGAAGCACAAGTAATTACTCCAGAGCAGTTTTTGGAGCATTACCAAGGACACAGAAGACTTACCCGAAGGGTAATCGAAGCCTTTCCAGAAAACGAGTTCTTTAACCATAGTATTGGTGGTATGCGCCCTTTTGCAGAGATGACAAAAGAGCTTTTGGCTATTGCCGTTCCCGGGCTCACAGAAATCGTTTCAGGTAAAATCGGTGATTTTGATGAAAACAGGGACTATGGAAAAACAAAAGCCCAGTTTTTGGAAAAATGGGACGAGGACACGGAAAAAATCAATGAACTATGGGCTCAAATCCCTGAGGAACGCTACCAAGAACACATAACGCTTTTTGGACAATACGAAGGTACGGTTCAATCCTCAATCCTATATTTTATAGATAACGAGATTCATCACCGTGGACAGGGGTATGTTTATTTGAGAACCTTGGACATTGAGCCTCCATTTTTTTATGACCGTAGTTAAACGATGATGACCGTCCATGTATTCAAAACTTCGGTAAAACGAAAAGGCGAAGTGAAAAAACTTCGCCCTTCGTTGAACAGATTGGTTGACAACAATGGCTGTTGGAACTTTGACCTCGAAGATTGTGACAATATCCTTCGGGTTGAATCCAAAAGCCTGAATGCGCCGATAATTTCTTCGCTGCTGCGGAACAAAGGTTTCCATTGCGAGGAACTCCATTGATTGCGGAAAAGTCCACAAATCGATGCTATTTGAATTTTGTCAGGTTGAGCGCAGTCGAAACCTATTGATTACCGCAGATCATTAAACTCTCGACTGTGCTCGAATTGACATGGTTTTATAAATTGGCCTTTTGCTTGAGCTCGTTGAATTGGGCCAACAGTTCTTGATAACTATCTTTTTCCTCTTGACCGGGCTCTTTGTCGGCACCGCTTACAATATAATACAGATAGGATATTTGGGCCACCATTACCACTTCCGGATAGGCTCCTTCATCATTTTTGAGCTCCTTCAAAATATCTTTGTAAAGCTTGATTTTGGCCTCTCCTACTTTTGATTTTTCAAGCTCCTTGATTTTATCCTCTACTTTGTCCTGAAGCATTTTCGCTTCCGATAACAGATTGATCACTTTGAACTGGAGTTCCTGTTGCTCTTTCATATCGGTCAAAGAAACCCTATCGACTTCAAGCTTGGGATCCATGAGAACTTCAAAGGATTTCTCGAAAGTCTCATCCCCTACGGCCAATTTTGCGGTATAGTTCCCTGGTAGCACCATGGGACCGTTTTTGAATCGCCTTCTTTTGTTTTTGTCCCATGCTCCTTTTTGCTGAAGGTTCCATTCAAATCGATTCAACCCCTTTTTGGTCCCCAGTTTTTCATCCATGTAAACGAACGTCATGCTAAGGCTCATATCATCCACCTTTTCGGTAGTGGACTTCAACTTCGTGGAATCACTCACAATAGTTGCAACTTCCTTCCCTTGGGCATCCAGAATCTGAAGACTTATACCTCCTATACTATCGGATGGTAAATAGTAATCAATAATCACACTGGTTGATGGGTATTCTGGGAAACGGCCCCCACCCCATGGAGTTTGATACCTATATGTATCATCAGGCTTGAACAAAACCGGTGTTTCTCCCAGTTCTGTAATATTTTCATCTTGAAGGGTGGTAACCTTGTCCAAAATCCAGAAACCGCGACCCATGGTACTTAAAATCAAATCTCCTCGGAACAAAGTAATGTCCGTAATCGGTGTTACCGGAAGGTTCTGTTGAAACTTCTTCCAAGTTCCACCATCATCAAACGATACGAACATGCCAAACTCGGTACCGGCATACAACAACCCTTCGCGAACTGGGTCTTCCCTTAGCACCCTTGTGGTATAATCGGACGGTATCCCATTGGATTCGGTGCTTATCAATTCCCAACTATCCCCATAGTCATCAGTTTTATACAGATATGGTGTGGTATCGCCCAATAAATGACGATCCACGGCAACATATGCTTTTGCAGGATTGAACTGTGATGGTTCTATGGACTCAACCCTTCCTCCTTTTGGTAATTTTTTGGGCGTAACATCCTCCCAGGTTGCACCGCCATCTTTGGTCACGGAAATTACGCCATCGTTGGAACCCGTCCAGATAACGCCCTTACTGATTTTGGATTCCCTGATGGAATACAGGGTACTGTAATATTCTTCTCCCGTAATATCGCGAGTTATCGGATTTCCCGAAATAACCTGCTTGTCTGGCTCATTCGCCGTCAAGTCTGGGGAAATGATCTCCCAACTTTTACCACCGTTGTTGGTTTTGTGCAAGAACTGGGACCCCATGTACACCACTTCCGGGTCAAATGGGGATACATGGATTGGGGCAACACGTTGAAATCTATACTTTAAATCCTTGGGATTGTGTCCGTAAATATTGGATGCGCCAATAGAGTATTCACGGCTTTGCCCTGTTTTTTTGCTGTATACGCTAAAGCGACCCTTGCAATTATTGTAAACAATGTAATGGTTACCGGGCATTGGGATTACAGGTCCTGTTTCGCATCCTCCAACACTCATCATATCACTTCCGTTTGCAGGGGATGATGCCTTGGGGGCCATACTTGGGATGGCCAATGTGGAATTATCTTGTTGTGCCCCGTACACCCAATATGGATATTGGTCATCCACTGCAACCTGATAAATTTCAGCCGTGGGTTGATTGTACTGTGTTGACCATGTTTTACCTCCGTTGTGGGATATGTTGGCACCTCCATCGTTACACTGAATCAATAAATCCGGGTTATCCGGATTGAGCCATATATCGTGGTTGTCTCCGTGTGGAACGCTCATGCGCTTCCATGTTTTTCCGCCATCAGTGGATTTTATCAATGGGTTGGCATTGGAGTACACAATATCGGGATTGGTCGGGTCCAATTCAATATTGGTATAGTAAAATGGTCTGTTTACCAATCTCACATCATCGGAAACATGAGTAAATGATTTTCCCTGATCTTCTGATTTATACAATCCCCTATCCTTATCTGGGGCTTCCACAACCGCATACAGTATTCTGGAATCCACCGGGGAAACCGCTAAATCAATTTTACCAATCAATCCTTCGGGGAGGCCATTTTCCAATTTCTCCCAATCCTTCCCTCCATTTATGGATTTGTAGATACCCCCTTCGCTGTTTTTGCCTCCTGAATCAATGGTCCATGGTGTACGACGGGCTTTCCAAGCGGCAGCATATATCACATTTGGATTCCCTGGCAGCAATTCCAGATCGGCAAACCCCGTTTCTTCGGAAACATACAGGACTTTCTCCCAAGTTTTTCCTCCATCAGTGGTTTTGAAGATACCACGCTCCTTGTTGGATTTAAATGCGTTTCCTATAGCAGCTACCCAAACAATATTACTGTTGGTGGGGTCTATTTCCACGGCTCCAATTTGGCCCGCATTTTCCAATCCGATATGTTCCCAGGTTTTGCCGGCATCTATGGATTTGTAAACCCCTTTTCCTGAGATAATGTTACTACGGATTCCATCGGAACCTGTTCCTACATATACGATATTGGGGTCATTGGCCGCAATTTCGATAGCTCCGATTGATGGTGTTTTAAAAAATCCATCGGAAACATTGTTCCAAGTGGTTCCATAATCATCGGTTTTCCAGACACCTGCACCCGATGCTCCAAAATAAAAAGTTCCGGGCAGCATAGCAGTCCCGGTCACGGTAGTTACCCGACCTCCCCTAGAGGGTCCGATGGTTCGATATTGTAAGGCTTCAAAATCCTGGGCCAAAGTTGCACAGGTCACTAAAAATGTAAAAAAGAAATAAAAAGAACGTTGCTTAAAGGTCATGAGTTAGTTGAATAGTTGGTTTCTCCTCAAATCTACTAAATACCTAGTCAATCTGATATGGTCCTCCAACAGATTTGTAGCCTTTTTGTTTGAATCCCAGATAAATTATGAATTCCATAAGATGGAATTGGTTTCAAACGATCATAAACACAGTATTTTAATCAAAGTAGAATGTAATGCAATATTCAACCTTAGCCTAATCGACCCGCATCCCGCACTACAAAAAAACCATCTGAATTGAGTAAATTGACCAAAAAACATGAAGATTAGGATCAAAAATAATTCCATACGATATAGATTGACCAAAACTGAAGTGGAAACCTTTTGTAAAACAGGCGTTTATAAAGAGACCACGGATTTTGGCCATAGCGTGTTTACCTACGTGCTCAAAGCAAAGAAAGGCATTGATACTTTGGAGGCTTCTTTTGAGGAAAATACCATCACACTATACTTAGCCGATAAGGAACTATCAGAATGGGCCACATCGGACAAGGTTGGTTTCAACGGCACTATGGATTTGCAGAACGGGAAGCAACTTTCTTTGTTATTGGAAAAGGATTTTGCTTGTTTGGACAATACCATCGAGGACCAATCAGACAATTATCCCAATCCAAAAAGTGGCACCAACGCATGTTGACCCCTGCAAACATACCGGGCATTGTACTGTCAGGAGGAAAAAGCACTCGAATGGGGATGGACAAAGCTTTTTTAGAACTTGATGGCAAACCATTCATCTCACATATTCTGGAAACAGTCCAACAATGTGTTGAAGATGTTTTTGTGGTGTCCAACAATCAGAAATTGGATGAGCTGGGCATAACAAGGTTTCCCGATTTGGTACCCGGACTTGGGCCCGTTGGAGGCATCCACACCGGTTTATCACATTCCAAAACCGAGTTCAATCTTGTCGTTGCTTGCGACACACCCTTTTTAACACAGGACACTATACGTTATTTAATTGAAGGCATCGATGAGGAACATGATGCCTTTATTGTTCAGTGTGAAGGAGTACAAATGCCATTGATCGGCATTTACCGAAAAAGCTGTCTCCCCTTTTTCAGTCAAGCCATTGATGAAAAAAAACTAGGCCTACAAAAACTACTGGCCAAACTAAAGACCAAAATCATTGTATTGCCCAAATCACACACCAAATCCATTTGGAACATCAATACCCCATCAGATTTTAAAGCCATCGAAAACCTTGAAAAGGAAACCTAAAATCTATGGTTATCAAGAACATTTAAGATCACTCCCAATTCAAAAAAAGTTTGCAAACCAAAAGAAATGCTCTTCGAAGAAATAGGACACCAAGGTCTTTCAACTTCCACTGTCTTTGATTTTTTGGGGCTTCCTTCCTTAAAAATTTTATAAAATTCAATAAAAAAACATTTTATTATTGTTTTACGATAATTTTTTATATGTTTGCAGAAACATTTATCATTTAACCAATGAAAAAAACAAGAGTAATATCTAAAATATTGTACGCCGTTATCAGGAGTCTTGCTTGGATCTATTTGGTAATTGCACTGTACGGAGCTTTCTCGTGGATTACAAAAACCAATACTCAAATCGAGGATGCCAGAGCTGTGATCAATTATCCTTTTACCGATGTTTCCTTTTTAATATTGGACAACAACTGGTCGTATTTTCTATTTGCCTTTTTATTGCCTGTTTTGTCCTATACTTTATTTTTTTGGTTGCTTTCCAATGTATTTAAAGTGTTTTATCAAGAAAAGCTTTTTACCCAACCCAATATTGCACATTTAAAGCGGTTTTATTCAGCAAATTTGATTTTCCCCATCGTGCTTGTTGCCTTTTCATCATTCTTCATTGAGATTGGTAAAGGAATATTCATCATTGTAGCGTTACATCTTGTTTTGGGGGTTTTTATTTTCATTATTTCAGAAATTTTCAATCAAGGATTGTCTTTACAAAACGAACAAGACCTATATATCTAAGTTATGCCGATTATTATAAATATTGATGTGATGCTTGCCAAACGAAAGATCAAGAGCAAGGACCTGGCTGAAGAGATTGGCATAACCCCAGCTAATTTATCCATACTTAAAAATGGAAAGGCGAAAGGTGTACGCTTTGAAACCCTCGAGGCCATCTGTAAAGCATTGGACTGTAAACCAGGAGATATCATTGACTATGTAGCATAGTTCTTTCAACATATTTAAATCATGAATACATTAAAAATCGATAATGTATCCCTTGTGTACAGCAATGGGTACAAGGCGCTTACTGCCTTAAATCTAGAAATACAAAACGGAATATTCGGACTCTTGGGGCCCAATGGTGCAGGTAAGTCTTCCCTGATGAAAACCATTGTTGGACTGCAAAAACCAACGGAAGGGAGCATCAGCTTCAATGGTGCCAACGTGGTCCAAAACCCACTGGATATCCAAAAGCATTTAGGCTTTTTGCCTCAATATTTTGGGGTTTATCCCAAAGTATCCGCTTATGACCTTTTAGAACACTTGGCCAAGCTGAAAGGAGTCTCGAACAAGAAGCTACGTCATGATCAAATCATGAATTTATTGGAAAAAGTGAATTTGACCGATGTCAAAAACAAAGAGGTCCATACGTTTTCCGGTGGCATGAAACAACGTTTCGGAGTGGCTCAGGCATTATTGGGCGAACCCAAGATCGTTATTGTAGATGAGCCCACAGCTGGATTGGACCCAGAAGAACGAAATCGTTTCAATACACTGCTCAGTGATATCAGCGAGGACATCATCATCATATTGTCCACGCACTTGGTGGAAGATGTAAGGAACCTCTGTTCACAAATGGCCATCATTAAAAAGGGCCATGTTATTTCCCAAGGAGTGCCTAACGACTACCTCGATCAATTAAATGGAAAATTGTGGAGCAAAGCGACTTCCAAAGAAGAACTGCCCAACTTGGAGTCCCACCATCAAATCATAAGTAAGCAATTGGTGGAAAGGGTCATGCACATCACCATTCATGCCGATGATTGCCCTGCTGGTTTTACGGCCACAGACCCCAGTTTGGAACACGCCTACTTTACACATTTAAACACTACAGCACTGTGAAAACGATCATCTTAAACGATATACAGACCATTGTAAAGCAAAAAGCAACTTATGCTGCCCTACTGGTCTTTGTGGGCATCGGATTCCTGACCGGGTTTAAATTCAATATTTCAGTCGGGGATGAGCTTGCTGGGAATGCCTCCTACTCGGTTGGTTTTATGATCGGGTTATTGAGCCTAGCCATCATTTTAATCGCCACTGTACTGGCATTTTCACTATTGTTCAAAGAGCAGGATGCCAACTATGGTTTGATTGTTTTTTCCACTCCCATCAAGAAAAAAGTATTTGCGCTTGCCCGCTTCTGTTCTTTCTACCTAGTTACCTTGCTCGGTTTTTTTACCTTGATCATAGGGTACATGGTCGGACTCCATTTGTCTAAAAATGCCCAAATGAACCCAGGCTTTAACCTATGGCACTTTACATACCCTTTCTTGATATTTGGAGCTATCAACACCTTGGTCGTGTGCTGCATCCTGTTCTTTATTGCACAAGCTTTTAAAAATAAATTACTGGTAGCCATTTCCGGTCTATTACTGTATGTGTTTTACATGATAGCCCTGATGTTCTCCAATGCTCCTTTTATGGCGCAGGCTATGCCACAATCTTTGATGGTACAGCGTATTTCCGCCTTAGTGGATGTTTTTGGGCTTTCCGGGTACTTTTTTGAAGCCAAAGACCTCAATGTTTTTCAACGGAACAATCAAGTTGTTCCCCTTACCAATCTATTACTTATCAATAGGTTGATATTTACCCTTTTCTCCCTGGGCGTGGTATATTTAGGAGTTCGTTCCTTTTCCTTTCTACCTAGATTTAAAGGGAAATCTCAAAAAAAGAGCTCAAACTTACAGCAAAATACACGACTACTACCTTTTTTCACGACAGCGACCACATTTAACCGAAAATCAAAGTGGCAAGCGACATTCTCGGTCATCAAGGTTGATTCAATTTATATCTTCAAAAGCATTGCTTTTGTGGCCATTTCCATATTACTTCTGTTTTATGTTGGGGTGGAAATGTTCGATGATATCAATAAAGGGGTTCGTATGCCTCAACTTTATGCCAGTTCTGGACTTTTGGCGCAAACCATCAACAATACGTTCTATGCGTTGGGAGGTTTGATTCTGGTCTACTTTGTAAACGATATCTTTTGGCGGAGTAAGGCCAGTGGGTTTTCCATTATTGAGAACACTACCTATCATGTGGCCGAAAAACGTACTGGTCATATCGGAAGCATTTTCTTGTTGATACTATCACTAACTGCAATAATGCTTATAGAGGCCATTGTTTTTCAGTTGGTGTTCAGGTTCCCTATTTTTGATTGGGAGGCCTATGTTGGGGTATTCATTTTTAACACACTCCCCTTACTGTTGTTTGCCTTGTTTTTGCTTTTCATCAATACAATCAGCAAGAACAAAGCCATCGCCCTGGGGATTTCTATCTTGAGTTTTTTGCTTTTCGCGACACCCATTTCAAAAAGTATCATAGATAATTCCCTGTTCCGTTTCTTCTCAGGTTATCGTGGAACTTACAGCGATTTTCTTGGCTATGGAGCCTACCTATACCCATTCCTATGGCGACTCGTTTTTGGGTTTTCTTTTATCAGCATTTTATTCCTTGTGTACGATTTGATCAAGTCTCGCCCAAGAAAATTGGCGACAGGAACCGGAATTACCATTTGCATGATCATTGCTGTCTTCAGTGGCTCAGAATATTTAGAAAACCATATTCCACAAAAGAAGAAAGAGGAACAAATCGCAGAGCGTGTTTCCTACGAAAAAAAGTATCGAAAATATCAACATATAAATCAACCCATCATCAAAAAAGTGGATACTAAAATAAATTTATATCCAAATGAACGGTCCTATACCATTCAAGGGGAGTATATCTTAAAAAACCCCTATATGGAACCAATTGATTCTATTCTGATTCATGTTCCAGAGGATTTTGAGATCCAATCCCTTGTTTATCAATACAAAAATGAAACAATTCGCGTGGATGAGCCGATTTCTGAGTTGTATTTAAATCAACCCCTTCAATCAAATGATTCTGCAAAACTATCTTTTGAATTGTCCTACAAATGGCATCCTATAAACAGCCATGACCCTTTCAATGCCATAGTTGAAGAGGGTTCATTTATGAGAATCAGTCGGTATTTTCCTCAATTTGGATATGATGAAGGGAAAGAACTCGCCGACATCCGGTTGAGAAAAAAACATGGGTTGGGCACATCCACTGAGCTACAAAAGCTGGGAGCACCTAAGGATGTTATCGTTGATGCCATTGAGCTCAACATGCAAATTTCCACACCAAAAAACCAAATAGCCGTAGGTACGGGAGAATTACAACGGCAGTGGCAGATTGATGGTAGAAATTTTTATGAATACGCTGCAGCATCCATTCCGTTCCGATTTGCCGTTTCCTCTGCCACTTATCAAACAAAAAGTGTAAAGCATAACAATATTGATATTACGGTCTATCATCATCCATTGCACAAAAACAATGTTGACCATCTTATTGAAAACACCAAACTTACCTTGGATTATTGTATCGAAAATTTTGGTCCCTACCCCTTTACATCCATCAATTACTCCGAAGTCTCATCGTTCACGCAAGGTTTTGCCGGAACCGCCTACCCAGGAACCATTTTCATGACGGAGAACATGACATTCAATGCCAATCTCGGTGCCGGGGACAATCAGGACGTAGTGAACGAACTTGCAGGCCATGAGGTGGCCCACTTTTGGTGGGGTACCAATCAAATTGTGCCCGACTACAGGGAAGGTTATTCCATGCTGACCGAAAGTTTGGCCATGTACACCGAAATGATGATCTATAAAAAGATGTATGGAAAGGAAAAAATGATGGAACGTGTGGCCATCCATCAGCAGATTTATGATGCCGAAAAGGGATTGCATGAAAAAAAATCCTTGCTTAAAGTGGCTCCAGGAGAAACTTACTTGGCTTATTCTAAGGGTGCGATTGTATTTGTGGAACTGAGTGAGTTGATTGGGGAAAACCAATTGAACAAGGCCTTGAGGAGTTTTCTGGAAAAAAACAGATATCCCGGTGCAAAACCCATCTCCACAGATTTATTGGAAGAAATACTTGAAATGAGTGACAATTCCCATCATGAAAAGATAAAATCACTTTTTGAGTAAAAAAATTGATTGGGCATCAACCATTACAATGAAATCATGTTTGCCGTATGGACTATTTCGAGCCATTTTCTCCATTGTTTTTTGTTTTTTGGACAAAATTCCTCAGCTTCTTTCATTCCCGATCTTGATTTTTCTCAAATGCTTACAGTAAGTGAACTTCTTTAAAAATGCATTTTCATGCCTTCGTGGGTGGCTTTGAACCCAAGGGACTCATAAAATCGAATGGCGTCCGGGCGTTTTTTATCAGTGGTCAATTGCAGTAAATGGGCATTACGTTCTTTTGCCCGCTGGATGGCCCACTCAAATACGGTTTTTCCGATTCCAAGACCCCGATGGTCCCTATGTACGCGTACACCTTCAATCTGAGCTCGAATACCGCCTTGGTACGTTAGATAAGGAATAAAGGTCATTTGAAAAACCGCAATGATTTGCCTTGCTTTATTTTCAACCACTATCAACTCTTGGTTTTGGTCCGAATCAATTCGCTCAAAGGCATCAAAATAAACTTGGGGCAAAGGGATGCTGAAATTTTCCCGTTTACTGCCCAAGGTGTCGTCTGCAATCATTCCTACAATTGTCTGAACATCTCTGGAGGTTGCTTTTCTGAATTGCATGGTTTTTAGTGTTATTATGTATTTTAATTATACTATGGTTCTACTCTGCACCCTTCTGGGCAGAAAATGTCTTTCTGTCAAAAGGTATTCCATTTATGATTACTTGTTCAATGTCATTATATGCCGTAATGTCCTGCAAAGGATTTTTGTTCAAGACCAAAAGATTGGCCTTCTTTCCACTTTCCACGGTACCGTAGAGTTGATCAAGGTTGAATGCTTTTGCATTCTCTATGGTTGCCATGGCCAATATTTTGCTTGGGGGAACCCCTGCCTTTTCCATTTCCAACATTTCCAGATAACCATTGTACCCTGGTGGATTGCCAAAGGTCGGGGACGATGGTGTATCAGTCCCGAATAGGATATTGCCACCATGGTCGAACATATATTTCAAATTGATTTTTCCTTGGTTGGAAATTCGGTTGAAATTGGTTGCAATGATATTCTTGGGAGCACCACCAAATACGTTGGCATACATGACATTCGAATTTGCTTTATAATATTCAATCAAATTCTTTGGGAACACATGCTCCAATTCCGGGTTATTCAGGTAATCGGAATCCGTGAGTTCCCTCAATCCATTTATCACTTGCAAAGTTGGCATATAACCCACATTGTTTTCAATCTCAACATCCAGTACTTGTTTGATTTCTTCTGGAATCGCATTGGTTGAATCCAACCTATGACTTCCCCAATTCCAAAGACCATGTGCCACAATATCCACCTTCGCATTTCCTAGAAATTGATGGGCCTCCAGAGAATTCCCATGAACCACCAAAACCAAATTGTTTTTATGTGCCTCTGTTTTCAATTCTTCCATTAAAGCTTTGGAAGGGGTCGGAAAACGAGGTTGCGTTGGGTCAAAACCGGGCTCATAATAGGTTTTTAAAACTATGGCTCCTGATGCTGCTATTCTTTCGGCTACTGCTTTTGGTGTATGGTTTTCTTTCAAATATTTTTCAGGAATGGGATAGTCCTCATTTTCTTGATAAATGAAATTGGGGATGTCATCTTTCCAGTTGGATAGCCCGTAGCCATTTCCTATTACAGCTCCTCCTCCAGCATAATAGAGGTCTGGTCTTATTTCCGTTTTTTGAAAATCAGTTAACCTTTCTGGTTTGGCGGTCCCAAGATCTATCAAAGTGGTGTAGCCAAAATAGAGGTAGCTTTTAGGAAGTTGCTCCCTGAACTTCTTTACAATTTCTGGATTGTCCAGTTCCTCTTCATCCGAAAGCGCATCCGTTCCAGTAACATGTACATGACCATCAATAAGTCCAGGAATGATATATCTTCCTCTCGCATCAATAATTGTAAAACTCCCCTTTAGGTTAGGTTTATCTTTTCCAACATAAACGATTTCATCTCCATCCACTACTATAAAATTATCGGGGGACATGGTCTGGTTTTCAGGGGAGGTGATCTGGGCATTTTGAATAAGCAACCCTTTTTCCACTAAAATTCCAACCTCGCTGGTTTTGCAGGATATCAAACTGAAAATTGAAAGCAGTAATACTATTGTTTTGTTCATTATATTCTTTTTGGTTAATCTTCACGGACTAATTTGCAGTATTAGTTA
This sequence comes from Flagellimonas yonaguniensis, assembly GCF_029193885.1. Taxonomy (GTDB): domain Bacteria; phylum Bacteroidota; class Bacteroidia; order Flavobacteriales; family Flavobacteriaceae; genus Flagellimonas; species Flagellimonas yonaguniensis. Next base: position 303,295 of record NZ_JARFVB010000004.1, read on the forward strand.
CCACTTATATCCTTCTCCATTTTTTCTTTTATGGACCTGAAATCCACCCAATAAATATCACCATCATCATCTACTCCTCTATGAAAGAACAAATACTTGCCATCTGGCGAAACACTTGCCGTCATTTCAGTTTTATCCGTGTTTATTTTCGGTCCCAAATTATAGGCCTTCGTCCACTCGCCGTTTTTATTAAAACTAATATATAAATCACTCTCACCATACCCTGAATCATGTTCAAAATCATAAATCATATAACTTTCGTCCGGCGCAATAAATGAATGAGCTATCAATTTTCCCGAAGTATTTATTCCCCCATCCATTCTATTGATACTTTTATATTGACCATCTTCCTTAACCGAATTATAGATAACCCAATCTTCTGGTCTATCACCTTTTTCTCCAGTGGTAAAATATAAATTACCATTCTCTGACGATGTTAAGTACATTATTACAGACCTGTCCACAAATGGTTTTTCCAATGGTTTTGGCTCACTCCAACCGCTGACGCTTTTTTTACTGTACCATTGGTGCAACCCTGTTGACCCGATTGTATCGTTAAGGGGTCTTAAACTTCCAAAATATAGTTTATCACCTTTAGGGCTGATATGGGGCTCAAAATCCCATCCCTCGGTTGTAGTGAAAAATGCTGATTTTGGTTTAGACCACTCGCCATCAATTAATTTCATGGCATAAATTTTATTGTCTTCTTCTGGTTTTCTCCGCGTAAAATACATTTCGTCCATTTCTGGACTGAAGGTGATTGCGAAGTCCATCGCTTCATCCATTGAAACAATCCCTTCTCCAAAAACCAAGGGAATATCTGTTGGGATTTCATCACTGAGCAACGTAAGGTTTGATTTTTCACTTTCCTGACATGATAAAATCAAGAAAGTAAAAATGATAAATGCCAGTATTTTTTTCATGTTCGTTTTTTTTTGATTGATGCTATATTACCTAAAAAACTACTGCTTCAATCTTTTGTTCCAAACCATAATCAACAATAGAAGGATGAAAGCAATTCCAAATCCCAATATTCCAATATTTACCCCCAAAAACGTTTTTTCGCTACCATCCAGGTATTTCATGGATCCCCCGTAAAACTCTTTTACACTGAATGCCAATAAGAATCCTCCGGTAACCAACATACTCAGTATCGCACTGATTTTTACGTCCTTTTTTTTCCAGACCAGCCATAGGCAAAAAAAACCGATTCCAGAGTTGGTTATCAATTGCCAGACCTCGTGGATGCGAACATGGGGCGTCCAATCCGGATTGAACACATGGGTATCGTTGATTTCCAAAAATGGGACTGCAATGGCGTACAGTACAATGCTAAAAGTGATGATAATTCTGTTCATGGTGCCGATACGAAAGTTATCTCTTACAGTAATTGATTTTCAATTATTTTATAAGTTCAGTAAAGGTTCTTTGTCATATCCTTTATACCAACCTCCGGTAAAAACTGATCGGAAATCGTGAGAATGGCATGCAGGTTGTCCCGTAACCTATCCAGCTTTATTTCCTCTGGGTTTATAGAAGTTTGCAGAAGATGAAGTGCCATGTCCGCAAGAAGCAACCGTTGTTTTTCCAGCCATTCCTCATCGTTTTTAGTTGCTGGGTGGTTCAAATAAGCCGTTTCGACCTTACTGTGTAATTCCCAGCTGGTTTTTATCATTTCTGCTCTTTCTTCTGTTGTCATACCTATATTTTTCATGTCGATATTGGGCAATTTGTTACGCTCGTCTTTTGGTTAAATATTTTTCAACTTCATGTGTAAAATAGGATAAGGTTTGCCAGATGCATCCAAAGCTGAACGACCAACCACCTCGAAACCATAATGCTCATAAAACCCAAGCGCTTGTTCGTTTTGTTCATTTACATCCACCTTTTGTACCTGCAATTTATCTATAGCATGATCCAGTAATTTCCTCCCAATGCCCATCCCCCTACTGTCAGGATGGATAAAGAGCATCTCAAGATTGTTATCGGCAACACCCGAAAACCCTAGGATGTTTCCTTTGCCGTCCCTAGCACACCTGAGTTCAACAGCATCCAGATAGGTATTGAGAATCAGTGGTTTGAAATAGACAATATCCTCTTCTTTCAAGAAGTCGTGTGTTGCCCGAACCGAGGCTTCCCATACTTCCACCAATATGGGGTATTCGGATTTTTGAACATGGTCGATTTTAAATGGTTTCATAGGTTTACTATATGTCATTAAAAACAATGCAAAGTTACATTTGCTTGTATAAATTAAGATTAACCCAAGTCAATAAACAAGTCCAACTCTTCTGAAAACAAATATTAGGCAATTGGTATTCCATTTTTCCATACTCCTGTTATGGCTGTTTCATTTACATAGTCAGTAAAACTCTTAGGCTTGCGTTTGAGTACTTTTTCAATGTCATTGGTGATTTCGGAAACCATAGGGTTCCCCAATACCTCTGTGAACAAATATTCCACCAACCAAACAAAGTCTGCTGGTACACCTTGTTCCTTCATGGCCGACACATATGCTTCAATGGTAATTGGAGTAAAGGCAATATCTCTGTCCGTGGCTTTGGCAATTTCCGCTATGGCTTCTTTGAATGATAAGGTGGTAGGGCCGGTAAGTTGGTAAATTCGCCCATCATGCTCCTCATGAAGCAAAGCTTCGACGACCACATCGGCAATATCTCCCGTATCCACATAAGGCACCGGCACATCTGCCTGTGGCAAGGCAACAAATCCTTGCTGTATAGGCTCCAAAAAGAAGCTTTCACTAAAGTTCTGACTGAACCAACTTGCACGTACAATGGTATAGTCCAATCCTGAGTTTATGACCACTTGCTCACAAAGCTCAGCTTCTCGTTCTCCTTTACCAGAAAGCAAGACCACTTTTTTCAAGTGCTGCTTCTTTGCAAGGTTGATCAGGTTTTCGATGGAGTGTTTTGCTCCTGGCACTGCTAAATCCGGTTGATAGGTAATGTACATTTTGTCCACTCCTTCAAGAGCTTCTTCCCATGTATCCCCATTATTCCAATCAAATGCCGGCTGTGATGACCTTGAACCGATACGTACGTTCTGGTTCAGTAATTTTAAACTATCCACCACCTTTCGTCCTGTTTTCCCGGTTCCTCCGATGATTAAAAAATTGTCTTTTTTCATGATTGTAATTATATATAAGTGTTGATTTGATTTTTCAAAAGGGTAAGAATCAGAAGTATGAATGATAGTGTGGACGCAATGGTCCTTATCAAGTGTAATCTGTTCCATTTATTTTCAAAGTTGTTTCGCAATGCCCCTAACTTTTCTGGGGAGGATGTTTGCAAATCGGTACTTTCCAATAGTTCGTTCAGCGGCACATTACCCAATATGGTAACGATCACGACCCCTACTATGTAAAGAATTCCCGCTGCAAAAAACATCCAAAAAATGGTGTTGGGCTGATTTCCATTGAGATATACATTGCCCGCATGGCCGAACAAGGGTCCAAAAAACACCACTAGAAAAAGAGGATTGATGATGGCTCTGTTCATTTCTTGAAAGGATTGCAAGTATCGAAGGTCATCCAATCGACCTATCCCCGGAGTTACCGCATTGGTCCAAGTAAAGCACAATCCTGCGGTTAATCCCGTCAGTAATACGGTGCTGATTGTAATGATAGTATTAATGTGGAATTCCATAAGAGTCTTATAATTGTTTTATGGATTTTTGTTGTTCAGGACGGACTTTGACATACCAATAGAGGGTGGCAACCGCCACAAATTCCAATGCTATCAACCAGAAATCGGTAGAACCAAAAAAACTGGTATAGCTTCCACCGTAAGGGATAATCAGCATGGGGACAGTAATCAAGGCATCCAATGAGGCGCTGGCCAATAACATCAACAATCCCAGAGCAATTCCATGAGTGGATTTCTCTTGTTTATAATAAACCCATGTTCCCAACCATACTAAAGGTGGAACAACCAATGCCAATCCGATATTGGCCTGTACGTAGCGATCTTCCATAATCGGCAACATGTAAATGGCCGAAAAGGCAGAAACTCCAAGAACCCAAACTAAGATTCCGATTCCCAATGCTTTTACTGTTTTCATCTTTCCTGTTTTTTTGATTACAGGACAAAACTACACCGACAGTCAAGCCATTATTTATTCTAAAAGGAGTATGATTTGTTGGAAAGGGAGTTTACTTGATCTGGCTGGGTCTGTACCCAAATTTTTTCTCAAAGGCATTGGAGAAGGAACTCAGGCTATCGTAACCCACATGCCAAGCTGCTTCCTGTACGGTGGCTTCTTGGTTCCTTATCAGTTCATGGGCGGTTTTCAGTCTTTCGTTCTGTAGGTATTTGAATACCGGTACACCAAAGAGTTCCTTAAAGTCTTTTTTAAGGTTGTAACTGTTCAATCCTATTTGGCGAGAGAGCTCTGAAAGAGAAGGTGGATTGTCCAGGTTATCGATCAGGATTTCCTTGGCCCTGTACAACTTGTCCCGTTCTTCAGTGTTGATTTTTTCCGTTTGCATGGTGGCCAATTGCCCAAAAAAATGGGATAGCAAGGCCGTCATTTGGCTTCGGAAAAACATCATTTTGGTTTTCCCGTGGTATTTCATATTGAAAACCGAATCCACAATCTGGTCCATTTCGGGAGTCATAAAAAATCGTGGACCTTCCACATAGTGATCGGAAGGATTTACCAATTGACTCAATAAGGAAGAAAAAATTTCCCCTTCTTCATTGGGTAAGTTGTCCAAGTTTCTCAAAGCCGTTGCAATAAGAACACAACGCAATGGCTTTTCCGGAGAAACGGTATGCTCGAATTCAACATTCGAGTCTGCATAAAAAGATAGGGCCAGCCCTTTTGTATGATTGAATTCCTTGGATTGTGAACCATATTTCACTTTTAGATCCACATTTCCAGAACCGTAAAAAGCGACAGCAACCACAGGTTCATCAAAGCGGCAAGCATCCACAACAATAGTATTGGTAGTGGCTTCTTCGACTAAAATCGTAAAATCGTTGATATCAATGTAATCCCGGGTCATCGTACTTGGAAAAATCTTTTAAAGATAAAGAACCTATGAATTTATGGCAATTGTTTCTTTCAAGGGCCAACCACTACCATTCATCAGATATATCAATCAGTGAAATCAAGTATGGCACAGCAAGCATGAAACCCTTTAAAACCAATCATGTCCATAAAAAATAAAAAAGGGTTTTGGTGCAGACGGGAATCGTTTGACTTGGGTAAATGCTTTGGGTTTAGAGCAAGCTACAGGTACACTGACCGTTAAGTAACGGGTTCAACTTGGGCCACGCCCACGAAACCTCCACCCAAAATACCATTGAAGGTTTTGTCATCAAGGTTGAAATATGATAGAATGCCAAGAAACCAATGGCTTCTTGGCGCTCTTTATATATCAAATATTTATGTTCATGTATACTGAAATCCTACTCTTTGCCTCTACCTTGCCTCCATTCAGGTCTTGTGATATAGGTAGCATAGTGGAAACACCCAATGCCAATGACCTATAATTGACCTCAACACCGGCCTTTCCAAAAAAGGCATTGCCCCCAGTATCATGGACCTTCAATCCATATTCCTCGTTCTTTTTAAAATATTCTCCCCCTAAACCAATTTGTGGAGTAAGGGCAAAATCATTCCCAAAGTAGTAGGTCTTGTATGTACTGATCGCATAATTGAACTGGTTTCCAAAACGATACTCTTTATCATTTTTTGATTTCAAGGTATAGTTGGCCATAAGGGACATACCCCAATTGCGATGGTTTGCACCATAATTGACCGCCAAAAGATAGTCCCAACTGCCCGTGCCCAATTGGAAACTCGGGTTTACGCTACCTTCGAGATTTTCCTCATCAAATCTACCTGTTGGCATTTTAACGCCTCCACCCAATTGCAACGTATGCTGTGGTTTGATGGATTTGATACTGTCCGGTGTTTGTTTCAATATTTGGTAAAAACCAAGTACCGTTGCGTCACCCAATCCATTGATGTGTTGTTCACTGTTGTCCGCGAAGTCCCTTGAATGGAATTGATAGGGTAGTACAGCATTTACCATGAATCGTTTGCCAATGGGCAATTGAGTCCATAGCTGTACCGTATTGAAATTTTCATCGATCCATGGCGAATTGGCAAAAATGCCATCCCTCGAACGATACCGTTGAGAAATATACCTAAGCCCAATAAAGTTGTTGTTCAGACCGGTTCCAAACCCCATGCTCCCGCCATTGCCGCTACAACCACAAACATCACAAAAATCATCGAATAGCATTAGAGTGGCCGAGGTGGTCTGGCAACTGGGTTTTGTGGGCATTTCATTGGCTTTCAGCATATAAATGCCGGTCATGAACAATGAAACTGATATTATAAGTGTCTTCATAAATTAGTATTCTGCAAATCGTTCGTCATTAATAAATTCTTCATCGGTAAGAGTGCCCAAAAATGCAATCAGAGCCATTTTTTCAGCATCGTTCATGGAAATTCCGAAACCTTCTTCGGTTTTGAGCAAAGGATCTAAAGTGGGGGAATCCTGCACACCGTTCTGATAAAAATTCAACACGGATTCCAAACTTCCAAATCTTCCATCGTGCATGTAAGGTGCCGTAAGGGTCACATTTCGTAAGCTGGGGACCTTAAACTTATGGTTGTCATTGACACTGCCGCTCACTTCGGCCCGCCCAATATCATTTATACCAGGGTTGGGAGGAAGTCCGTTGTTCCTGAAACTTCCATCGGAAAAAAGATCGGTAGTATGGCAACTTGCACATTTTTGCTGAAAAATATGCAGCCCATGGAGTTCTTCTTCCGTTAGGGCAACCCCATCTTCATTACGCACATATTTGTCGTATTTTGAGTTGTAGGAAACCATCATTACCATAAATTGGGCAATGGCTTTCAAAAAATTTTCATGGTTGACGCCTCCATCTTCGAAGGCAGCTTTGAACGCTTTTTGATAATCGCTGTCAGCCCTTAATTTTTCCAATACTCCGGTCATCGTCTCTCCCATTTCCACCTCGTTTGTAATGGGGATGATGGGAAACAGATCCAAGTGACTGGTGGCACCGTCCCAAGCAAACTCTGAGAAAAAGGCCATATTGGCTATGGAGGGTGTGTTACGGGTTCCCTCTTTGTCGTCTATACCATGGCTAAATTGATGGCCATGGTGCGTGAAAGAGAATCGTTGTTCATGACAGAAGCCACATGATATAAATCCATTGGCGGACAGTTTTCCGTCGTAGAACAATTTTTTACCAAGCTCAAAACCATATCGGGTTGGCGGGTTTTCTTCAATCTGGTAGACCATTGGTGGAAAATTGGAGGGTATGGCAACGGTAAGACGTTCATTGTCCTCGATATCAATATACCCTCCATCTTCTTCATTACAGGCTACCAGCGTTATGAGCAGCATTGCCCACGCAAGATACTTCATCCTCATATTTTTTTGATTATTGGGCTGTCCTTTTAAGGACAGCCCAAAGTATCATTTAATGTGAACTCCCATCTCCATTGTGGACATGATCCACTGTGAACATATTGGATGTGTTCGTTGCGATTTTTGGTGATTTCTCTTCACTGACCATGATAACCGCTTGTTCTGTTAGCAATATTTTGTTGTTGCCATCCAAAATATTGCCTGCATTGGCCACAAGGTGAACAATTGGGGTCATGTCATCACTTACCAAGGCCTCTGTGCCCAAACTCAAGGTTGTTTCCTTGTAGTTGTCCAAACTGGATCCGTGGCTTCCCATGTGGATTTTAAAATCGGTGGCATCGGTTACTGTTGCTGAGGTAAAAGTACCTTCAAAGTTCAGGAATTTATACCCTGCTTGCCAAGACCACATCATATTTGTGCTCTCGGCCTCTGTTAACAAATCGCCCTGGCCTTCTGCGCCAAGGAGGTATTTTTCTTGATCTACCCCAATCCCAAAAGTCAATGAGGTGTACCTTCCAGCAGGAACATCCACGAGTACTACTTCGGTGTTGCCCGTTTCTTCACTGGTTATAAAGTATCCTTGGTCCTTTGGATAGGTATATACGTTCCCATCTGCATCGGTAAGCCTAAAATTGCTCACAATATAGTTGAGACGGTCAATGGTCAAGGTCTCGTTTTGGGAATTGGTGTAAGAGGAACCGAGAATCAGGTCATCCCCTGCCACACTGTTGTCGAATTCGATTTTCACCATTCCCGTCCCTGTAAGATCATCTCCAGAAGAATCATCATCACTACAAGAGGTCACAATAACAAATAGGAATAGGAAGATGGATAATTTATATAATGGTTTCATTTTAAATTCAAATATTAAGGTTTTGGAATGCACACCCTAGTAGGATGGGAATTCCTGTTTTTTAAAAATAATTGCATAACGGATAATGCACGGTTAGGCACATTGTCCAATATTACTTGTATATAGGGCTTTTGAGAAAAGCCATATAGACCATAAAATTTGAATTAACAGTTGGGTGGATGGAAAATGGGGTTGGTAAATTGTCGAGGTTTACTGGATGTAAATTCTGGCAAACGATCCTTTTTCAAAGAACCCCCAACAAAATCGCACAAAAGGATATCCACAAAACCAATGGGATATTCTTCCAGGTTGATCGACGGCAAATTTTGCTTTTTCTCGTCCTGTTCCTCTTGGAGCATTTTGGCCAAATAACATTTACCATTACAGTTGAGCATTGGCTTGTCCTTGTTCACGCAAAGGTATTCTGCAATATAATCCTGGTTCACCACATATTCGAAAACGGGCAGAACCGGCCGTAGCATGGCCATCAGGTATAAAAGCGTGAACAATATGGGAAGACTACGATTCGTCAACGAATATGATTATGGATTACATGGTTTTGCAAAGATAAAATAGAATTGTAAAGATCTTAAAAAAAACCAGGTTGATCAATATGGTTTCTATGCGGCCAACAATTCCTTTTCCATTGCGATAAAATGCGTCAATTCTTTCTTTGAATCATAAAGAGGGATTATTTTGATTTGACATGTATAGATTTCCCCATTCTTTCGGTAATTCAGGATTGAACCCGTAAATGTATGCTCGGCCCTTAACAACTCCCGAATTTCCTGTTTTGAGTTTTTTGAAGTTAGGGGTCCTTGGAGAAAACTGGGCCTTTTTCCGATGGCAAAACTTTTGGAATAACCTGTCATTTCCTGAAAACCCTCATTTACCCAAACAATATGTTGATCGGGCCGGGTAAGTACCAATGCATCATATGTTTCATGCAGTATCAAGTCTTGGACATGGGTTGCAATATCTGATTTAAGGATTGATTTCAATTGCTTTACATCAGCTTCTTTCCTTAATAGCTTCAGCAATTTGTGATAATTCTCCAGATATATATCAAAACTGACCAATGGGGAAATATATGATTTGACTTCTTCCTTCATTATTATTTTTTAAGTGGATTGTTATTCATTGCTCATAAAACAGAAATGGGTTTTTTGTTTTCATCCAAAGCCACAAAGGTAAACTGCCCGCATATGGCTTTTTCCCTATGGTCCGAATACATTTCTTCCACAAAAATATCGACCTGCACCTTCAAACTTTTGTTTCCCACTTTTACTATGGTCCCCACAAGCTCTATAATGGTCCCGGCTGGGATGGGATGGTCAAAATCGATACGGTCGGTACTGACGGTGACCATTCGTTTTCGGCTGAACCGTGTTGCCGTGATAAAGGCCACCTCGTCCATTAAGCTAAGGGCGGTGCCTCCAAAAAGTGTATCGTAATGATTGACCGTGTTTGGGAAAACAGCCTTGAATATGCTGGTTTTGGATTGTTCTATACGTTCAGTTGTTTCCATTGTTCGTAATCTTTTATAATAGATTCCCAAGATTTTTCTCAGGGATTGTTGTTGTTTCTCGTTTTGGTATTCGGATTTCAGTTTTTCCAGACATTTGGCACAAAGACAGTCATCATATTTTTGGCTGATGTACTCCCATTCTTCTTTACTCAATGTTACGGTACTGCATTGGCAAATGGTAATGGACCCAGCCTTGCATTCAAACTCGGTATCACATCGTTGACAATATTTGCTCTCGTGATGCGCCATTTTTTTTAAGGGGCCGATATGAGGGTCGGCCCCGATTTGTTTTAATTTGATGGCTGACCCACAGCCTCTCTCATCTGCTGGGCCGCGGAGACCATTACCCTTAAGGCGTCCTTGGTTTCCTCCCATCCTCTTGTCTTGAGCCCGCAATCCGGGTTTACCCATAATTTGGATGCTGGCAGCACATTCTCGGCTTTTCGTAATAGTTTCAAAATCTCACCTTCTGATGGAACCCTTGGCGAATGGATATCGTACACCCCTGGTCCAATATCGTTGGGATAATCAAACTCGTAAAAAGCATCCAGCAGCTCCATTTGGGATCGTGAGCACTCAATGGTGATCACATCGGCATCCATGTCCGCAATGCTCTTGATGATATCGTTGAACTCGGAATAGCACATATGGGTATGTATCTGTGTGGAGTCTTTGACCCCACTTGTGGACAGTCTAAAGGCACCGATCGCCCAGTCCAGGTAATGATTCCAGTCTTTTTTGCGCAAGGGCAACCCTTCACGTATGGCGGGCTCATCCACTTGAATGATACTAATGCCTTCTTTTTCCAGATCTAAGACTTCATCCAAAATGGCCAATGCAATTTGCTCGCATGTGGCGGAACGGGGCTGGTCATCCCGAACAAAAGACCATTGCAAAATGGTTACAGGTCCCGTGAGCATTCCTTTTACGGGTTTGTCGGTCAATGATTGGGCAAATGAAGTCCAGAAAACCGTCATGGGGTTTGGCCTAGATACATCTCCATAAATAATGGGAGGTTTTACACAACGTGATCCGTAGCTCTGGACCCATCCATTTTGGGTAAACGTGAAGCCTTTCAACTGTTCTCCAAAGTACTCCACCATATCATTTCTTTCAAATTCGCCGTGCACGGGCACGTCCAGACCAATTTCATTTTGGAGCAATATTGCCTTTTCGGTTTCATTTTTCAGGTAATCAACGTATTGTTTTTCATTGAGCTCCCCTTTTTTGAACAACGACCTGTTTCGTCTCACTTCTTTGGTCTGGGGAAACGATCCAATGGTGGTGGTCGGAAAAAGTGGGAGTTTTAAATGTGATTCCTGCAAAACCTTTCTTTTTTCAAAAGGGGATTGCCTGTGGTAATCGGTCTCATCCAACTGTTCCACCCGTTGTTTTACCGTGGATCTATGGATCAGTTCGGAATTACGTCTCCTTTCCATTGAAGCTGAATTGTCCAAAAACAGTTGATGTGATTCAAAATCGGGGGATAGGGCCAATTTTTTCAAGCTGTGGAGCTCCTCCAGTTTCTGTTTGGCAAAAGCCATCCAGTCCTTGATTTCCTTTGATAGTACTTTCTCGTTCTTTTCAAGCTCCAAATCATAGGGAACGTGCAGCAGCGAACAGGATGGAGAGATAATGATACGATCTTCACCCAATTGTTCCTTAGCTTGTTGGATAAGTCGCAAAGAGGATGCAAAATCATTCTTCCAAATATTCCTGCCATCAATTACGCCCAATGATAGGGATAACTTTTCATTTAGCTTTCCTGAAGACAAAACTTGACCCAACTGATTCGGTCCTCTTTTTAGGTCCAAATGCAAGGCGCATACGGGCAGTTTGACCGCAATATCAAGGTTGTTCCCGAAATTCCCGAAATAACTGGCCAATAGGGCTTTTAGATTTGGAAAGGTTTCGGCAATTTCCCGGTAAACCTTGCCGATGGCCTGTTTCTCTTTATCGGAAAGATCCATTGAAAGAATGGGTTCGTCAAATTGTACCCAAGTGGCTCCTGCGTCCATTAGCTTTTCCAAAATGGAATGATAAACGGAAAGTAGTTTGGGTAAAAGATCGAGTCGGTGAAAGCCCTCTTCTTTTTCCTTTCCCAGCAGTAGGTAGGTTACAGGGCCCAAAAGCACCGGTTTTGTATGTATGCCGAGGGATTTTGCCTCATTGAATTCATCCACTGCCTTATGTGACAATAACCCAAATTCCTGATTTTTGGTAAATTCCGGCACAATGTAATGGTAGTTGGTATCGAACCACTTGGTCATTTCCATGGCAATGACATCCACACCTTCTTTTTGCAAGCCTCTGGCCATTGCAAAATATAGGTCCAAATGGTTTTTCCCTGATTTTTGAACGTTTTTGTAACGTTCGGGAATGGCCCCGATCATTAAAGTGGTATCCAAAACTTGGTCGTAAAACGAAAAATCATTGGAGGGAATAAGGTCAATGCCTTTCTCTTGTTGAAGCCTCCAATTCTCTTTTCGGATACTTTTTCCCGTCTCAATAAGGTCCTCCAAAGAGATTTTGTCCGACCAATACTTTTCGCAAGCTCTTTTCAGCTCGCGGTGGGCCCCAATTCTTGGGTAGCCCAAATTGCTTGTTTCCATTGCTAAAGCTTTTATAAAATTGAATAATTAGATAAAAGCTCCTTAGCTCAACTTCGCAATGCCTTAAAACAAGAGGAACGCGGATGGAGTTTGCCCGGGGTTCCGGGTAAAGTTCAAACGTTCGACCTGCCCTTTACGCGAAGGCACCGTCAAAATCCTACAAAGTAGGAACGATATGGGCAGGTATCCTGGCTTGTTCGATTTTTGCCGCCTTCTCATCTTTTTATTATAAGACAATGGCTCTTATGGCAAAAACACGCTATTCCAAAATGGAATCGAACTTACAGTTGCGCGTCAGCTCGTGATTTACACACGATTCCCTTTTAATCCCGACACGTGTCGGAAACCCTTATCGTTTTGATAAAGAAATTAAGTAAAGAACTTATTTAATGTAAATGTATGGAATAATCCTTTCTTTCCATCGCAAAGATTTTAGAAAAGATATTTATAGTGGACTCAACTATTGAAATGGACCGACACTATATCAGTTAGGATAGAAAGCTGTTTCCAGATATACTTTATACCTTTATCAACCAAGGTTAGAACACCGCAATTGGCCACTTGTTTTGTTTCATGGGTACAGCATTATAGGTACATAACATACTCATCAATGCCATGCCCAAAAATTTGTCGTATGCAGTGCACAGCACAGATTCAAAAGGCTAATAAATTAGGAATAAAATTGAAAAATAAGAACTAAGTTTAACCCACGAACAGGTCAAATACAGACTATTGATTCAACCTGCTTCATGGTTCAATTTACTTAGTTTATCCAATTTATGAGCAATACGCAATCCATAGCGGTTTTACCCTTTGTTAATATGAGCAATGATCTTGACAACGAGTATTTCTGTGATGGTATTACCGAAGAAATTATAAATGCACTAACCAAGATCAACCAGCTTAAAGTTATTGCGAGGACCTCTTCATTTGCGTTTAAGGGAAAAGATGTGGATGTTCGAGAAATCGGAGATCAATTGGGCGTGAATACAATTCTTGAAGGAAGTATTAAAAAATCCCAAGAAAGGGTCAGAATTACGGCCCAATTGATCGATGTTGAAGATGGAACCCACTATTGGTCCAAAAGGTTTGACAGGGAATTGATCGATATATTTGATCTGGAAGATGAAATTAGTTTGGCCATTGCCGAAGAAGTCCGAAACAATTTTGGACATTTTGAAATTCAAGAACATTTAATTGAGCAACCTACAAACAATATAGATGCTTATCAATTATTCTTAAAAGGTCGTTCGCTACAATTAAAATGGACACCGGAAAGCATCAACGAAGCCATATCCTATTACAATCAAGCTATCGCCGTAGATAAAAATTACGCCAAAGCCTATTATGCAAATTTACAATGCTACGGCCTGCTGGCAATGTGGGGTTATGTACCTTATCAAGAAGGGATTGATTTAGCAATAAGCAATTTACTAATAGCCAAAGAATTAGACACCTCGCTACCTGAATATCCATTATCTTATGTTGGTAAATTTTTTTGGGAAGAATGGGATTTTAAAAATGCCTATGACCATATCAATAAAGTCTTAGAAATTAATCCAACCCATATTGATGGTTTGGAAGCTATGGCAGAGTTGTTCATAGCACTTGGTTTTTTTGATCAGGCTCTGACTTACGCAAACAAGCTATTGGAAGTAGATCCGCTTTCGGCGAACAATCATTACACCTTAGCCCATATTCATTATTACCAACGCCGATATGAAGAGGCCCTGGAAAGTGTCAATTATGCATTAACACTTAATCCTGAGCTAGAATTAGGACATCATTTAAAATGTTTTTGTTTGATATGGCTGAATAAAAGACCACTATTTGAAGAATTTATACATAACACATCATTGTTAGAAGAGAAAAAATTATTGTTTGGGCTTATAAATGATAAGCATGTCGAAGTTCCCAATCAAATGATTGAAAAATGGTCACAACTTGGAAACAACAAAACAATGCTAGTCCCTTATGATGTGTTTATTTTCAGTAATTCAAGCCATAAAGAGCCAGCTTTTTCCCTCTTAAAAGAAATGATCGCCCAAAGACGTGGCCAAATCATAAACTACAGACAGGAACCATTTTTGCAACCGCTGCACAAAATAAAGGGTTTTGCAGACCTACACCATTCCAATTTATGTCTTTCAGATATTAAATCCCAAAAGGAAAATGAAGAAAAACCAACTTCAACGATTTTAGATGATGATCAAATAGGAAATTTAAAAGAAAAACTGCTTACCTACTTTGGGGAAGAAGAACCTTATTTGAACCAACAATTAAATTTAAAAGATGTTGCAGAGGTTTTAGGATTGAACACCAATAAAATGTCATTTCTAATCAATCAGGCGTTTCATGCCAATTTTAATGACTTTGTTAATTCCTACCGTTTAAACCATTTTAAAACCATATCACTAGACCCTAAAAATTCACACCTTACCATACTTGGCTTGGCCTATGATAGTGGTTTCAATTCCAAAAGTGTTTTCAACACCTACTTTAAAAAAATGGAAGGAATGACCCCAAGAGCTTGGATGAAAGCCAATCCATCCTAAACTTCCCTTACTTCGTTTCAGATTATAATTTAGAACGATTGACATATCAATCCAGTGGATCTTTGTCCTAAAATCAATAATCAAAAAACGAACAGTCATGAACGTGTCAATTCAACAACGCAACAATTCAATTTCAAAAGTCTTATTACTGCTTTTACTTACTTTATCAACGCTAGTGTCATCTTGTTCCAAAGATGACGATACCGATTCATTGCCCGCTGACTACACAAACGTCAAAAGCGTATTAACTGAAATTGATTTTCAAGGCTATGCTATTGTAACCAAAAACGGAAATGATTTGGTCCGCCAAGGTTTCGGGTTAGCAAATGAAGCTACAGCAATGCCACAAGATGGCAATCTTGCTTACCGCATAGGTTCGGTTACCAAAACACTAACAGCAGCGGCCATAGTGCAATTAAAACGTGATGGTTCAATTACGGGTCTTGACCAAACTTTAGATGAGTTTGATGACGAATTTCCTTACGGGGACCAAATTACAATAGCGCAGTTATTAGCGCATCAATCAGGTATTCCAGATTATCAATTTGTAGTTGAAGATGCCTATGAACAAGGCGAAACTTTAGACGAAGAAGACATTTACGGAATCATTATTGAAATGATCTCTGAAAATGGACTCAACTTCACACCAGGTTCCAATAAACAATACAGCAATTCCAACTATCTTATTGCAGCTTTGTTAATTCAGGAATTATCGCAGATACCTTACCACGAGTACATTCAACAGAATATCTTTAGTCCATTGGGAATTACTGATACGTATAAAGGTACCAACGTCATTGATGCGGATACGCATGCTGAAGGTTATGATAACGGTAACATCAATAGCACATATCCGATGGCCATTGCATTTGGTGCGGGTGATTTCAGCAGTACGCCAAAAGATATGGAATCATGGACCAACGCCGTAAAAACGAATTGGTTTACCGATGCTGAAAAAGCCGAAATATTTGTCAAAAATGTACCAAGTGGCTATGTTGATTTTGGTATGGGTTGGTTCACCACGCAAGAAGGCAATACTACAATGTACTGGCACGGTGGCGACATTAATGGATATTGGAGCATGATCGGTTTTATACCTGAATATGGTGCAACAATTGTTTTGTTAAGCAATCAGCAAGATGATACGGGTACACAACGTAATGCCATTATCGAGCAATTGTTATGGCACGAGTTTAATTAAAAAACTTTCTAAACTTATTAATAATGAAACATACCAACGTATTATTGGCAGGTGCTACAGGCTATTTGGGAAGTTATTTGTTAAAAGTATTGATTGAAAAAGAAAATCAGGTCATCGCAATTGTACGTAACCCAGATAAGCTGAAAATCACCAATGAAAACTATTTGGAAATTAAACAAGCCGAGGTAACAAACCCAAAAACTTTACGAGATATCTGTAAAGGCATTGACACTTTAATATCAACTATTGGTATTACCAGACAAAAAGATGGGTTAACCTATATGGATGTAGATTATCAGGCCAATATGAATTTGCTTGAAGAAGCAAAGAAAGCCGGTGTAAATCACTTTGTTTATGTTTCAGCGATCGATGGCGATAAATACAGGAACTTAAAAATTTTTGAGGCCAAGGAAAGGTTTGTAGATGCTTTAAAATCTTCTGGACTGAACTATACTATAGTAAGGCCGAATGGCTTTTTCTCAGATATGAAGGATTTTTTACAAATGGCCAAATCAGGTCGCATCTATCTATTTGGATCCGGCAACCAAAAATTCAATCCCATTCATGGTGGGGACCTCGCAAGGGCCATTGTGGATACATTGGATGACCGAAATAAAGAATTGACCATCGGAGGCCCTGATATTCTAAGTCTTAATGATATTGGCAAACTCGCTCTGACCACTTTGAATAGGCCCGTAAAGATTATTCATTTACCTGATTGGTCAAGAAAACTGATCCTATGGTTTTTACGAACTTTCACCAGTGTCAAAACCTATGGCCCTATCGAGTTCTTTTTAACTTTGATGGCAGAGGACCATATTGCACCAACCTATGGGGAACATCGTTTAGAGGATTATTACACAGCAGCGGCTAAAAAACCCTGAAGCTTTAAATGGATCAGAAATGAAAATGTCGGAAAAAGTTATTCTAGTTATCTTGTCAGGCTACTGTATATTGCATTTATCCATTCTGTTGCAGATAGTTCCCCACAACATTGTTTGGGGTGGCAAAATCGAATCAATTGAAAGGCTTTATGTATTGGAGGGGCTGGCTTTGGCAACAATGTTATTCTTGATCGCTGTCATAGCCATGAAAAACAGGATTATAAAACCTATTTTTACCAATAAGGCAATAAAAAGGATTCTATTGGTATTTGCGGTATTTTTTATACTGAATACCCTTGGCAATTTATTGGCAGAAACTGTTATTGAAAAAGTTCAGGCCATTCTTACGTTGTACCTTGCCATCATGTTGATCAAATCATCAAAACACAAAGAAACTTCATGAAAATTCCAGATTCAAACACAGTTTTCCCATTGGCCAATTACAAAAATCTTTGTTTTCTAAAAAACTTCATCAACAATCCTAATATTGTTGTGGGCGACTATACCTATTACGATGATTTTGAAGATGTATCCAACTTTGAGAAAAATGTAAAATATCATTTTGATTTTGTTGGGGATAAACTCATTATTGGCAAGTTCTGCATGATCGCCTCGGATGCCACTTTTATAATGAACGGAGGCAACCATTTAACGGAGGCAACAACGGCGTACCCATTTGCCATATTTGGAGGAGCTTGGCAAGATGCCATGAAAGACAAAAATTACCCGACCAAAGGCAACACTGTTATCGGCAATGACGTATGGATAGGACACGGGGCAACCCTTATGCCAGGTGTTCAAATAGGCGATGGTGCCATCATTGCCACAAAAGCGGTAGTAACAAAAAATGTGGAGCCCTATACCATTGTTGGTGGAAATCCAGCTAAACCTATCAAAAAGCGTTTTTCAGAGGACATTATCGCAAAACTATTGGAACTAAAATGGTGGGATTGGGATGTGGAAAAAATCACCCAAAATGTAAATAAACTCACGGGTAATCCAGAGACGTTGCTTTGAAACCAAGAAGGTAGTTCAAATAAAACTTAATATGACGGACAAGGCTTCATAGTTTAACTATGAAGCTTTTTTTGTCGATACCCATTGCCGTACCCTATTCCCTATAATGCCAAAAGACCAATGGGAAGCCATATCCACTGTCATAAAACAAAAAGGTTTGAAATCATAATTCAGAACGATGGGCCTTAGCTTCCAACGTTTCTTTGCATCATCAAATTAAGTTATTCATAAATCAAAAAACGAACAGTCAAACAATTATCAAAAATGAAAAAACTAGTAATCATCTGCCTAACACTTTGTACTTTCAATGTTTTTGCACAGGACAATACGGAATCATTGAACAATAAAGATTCTGAGTTCAAATACAGGGCCAGCTTTCCGGCAATTATCTTGGGCAACATAGGTGAAGGAGGAGAAAGAACAAACACGCAACACATTGAGCTTCATGTAAAACAAGAACTAGATTCCAAGAACATCATTGGGGTAAAATTTGCAACCTGGAGATTATTTCAACCCATGGGTATCCAGTGGTGGGATGGACTTAAAGACAAAATAGATTCTGAAACTGAATTCTATCCGGGTTATCTGAGAGAAACAGGAATAGGAATATCGTATCAAAGAATGCTATGGAAGGGATTATTCGCCTCAGTGGAGGTTTTACCACAATACAAAACCTATTTGGACTTAAACGACAAAAAAATAGCAAATGGATTCAAGCTCTATACGTCTTATCATGTTGGTTACCACATTGCTTTTGGGAAAAAGAAACGAATCTTTGTAGAACCTCAGATCCATTGTCAAAATTGGATGATCGATACGAACACCCCAGCAGAATTTAAACAATTGGATAATAAATGGAAATCCTATTTCCTTTTTGAACCTAACCTTTATGTAGGGATTAAATTTTAAGGCAATTCATAAAGTTCTTACTTAATAAATCAAGACGATTCTTTGCATAAGATATTGGACAATTAAGGTTAATAACATTTTTTAAAATATAGAACCATGAAGCATTTATTCATAACCATTTTTATTGTTCTGTCCCACGGTTTGTTTGGGCAAGAATCAATGGTCGGTTCAAATAATATCGATACAACCCAATTTGTGAGAATAGGTGGCATAGAGCAATTCATAAGTATCAAAGGGAATAAAGGCAATCCACTTATGTTGTATTTACATGGTGGTCCAGGAGCAGCGACCTCATCCCATAGACAACAAATAACCAACATATTGGAAGAACATTTCATAGTTGTTCATTGGGATCAAAGAGGGGCTGGAAAATCATTGAACGCCAATTTGAAACCGCCAACCTTATCAGTGATGAAACAAGATGCCGAAGAACTCTTGCTATTTCTATTGAAAGAGTTTAATAAAGACAGAATTGTATTGGTTGCCAATTCTTGGGGAACCGTTTTAGGGTTTCATCTGGCATTAAAATATCCTAACAACATGGAGTCGCTTGTGGCCATTAGTCCACTGATAAACAATCAAAAAAGTCAGAACTTAACCAATAAGAAGCTTATAAACCATTATAATGAGGATAATAAGATTGAAGCTGTCAAACAACTTAAATCCATACACATACCCTATGAAAAGGTTGAGGATATGGCGATTCAATTTAGATGGATTAGCGATTTTAAGGGAGTTCACATTCCAGATACCGAATTCAACCAATACATGAAATTCTTTAAAGAATGGGAACAGCAATGGATGCCTCTTTATAAAGAACTGTATTCCATTAACTTTTTAAAACATAAATCAGTCTTTAAAATCCCCACATATATTTTAATAGGAGAACAAGATTTAACAACTAGCTTTGAACTTACCGAAAAGTTTTTCAAAAGGCTTGAAGCACCCAAAAAGCAATTGTTTTGGTTGAAAGATGTGGGACACCAAATACCAATGTATAAATCCGAAGAAATGCAAAACTTAATATGCAATATTTTATTGAATGACAATGAGTAATCAAAAAACGAACAACATGAGAAATAGTTTGCCTATGGTCCTTCTCTTTTTTCTTTCACTGTCCTGCTTTGGTCAACAACAAATAAGTAAGGACATCGAAAAATTGTTTTATGCCCAATTGGAAAAAGGGAATATCAAAAACGCCTTCTTACACGTATACTCAAAGTCAAAAGGTATCGACATTCAATTAGCAGATAGCGAGCACAATACGGAAGACCCTATGACCATAGACAATCCCATTTATACGGCCAGTATTACTAAAATGCTAACAGCCGCCGCTATTGGCATCTTAAAGGATGACATGAAATTAAATTTTGAAGACAAGATATACCGGTACCTACCGGAACCACTTATGGCCAACCTTCACGTGTTTGGGGGAAAAGAATATTCAAAAGATATAACAATCGCCCATTTATTGGATAAGCCGGGTAAACTGACCCACCTTCGCCGGATGAAACTGACCATGGCAAATGGACTGCCCAGATTTGATCTATCCTTGGGTTAAACTTAGTTTTTATTTTTCAATTTTCTTCTCATTGATTC
>NZ_JARFVB010000040.1 GCF_029193885.1 Flagellimonas yonaguniensis
AACCTTGACACCGATGCAACGGACGATTTCTCGGGCGACTTCAATGATTTGGCCAATATTCCCGCTAATCTTGATGTTGACAGCACTGACGATTTTTCAGGCGACTTCAACGATCTGGCCAACTTGCCAGCCAACTTGGATGTGGATTCCACGGATGACTTCGACGGACAGTGGAGCAGTTTGACTGGGGTTCCCGCCGGATTCGCGGATGACATCGACAACGATACCCAATTGACCGATGCCGAGGTGGCAACAGCGGTGAACAACGAGTTCCCGAACCTTGACACCGATGCAACGGACGATTTCTCGGGCGACTTCAATGATTTGGCCAATATTCCCGCTAATCTTGATGTTGACAGCACTGACGATTTTTCAGGAGACTTCAACGATTTGACAAACTTGCCAGCCAACTTGGATGTGGATTCCACGGATGACTTCGACGGACAGTGGAGCAGCTTGACGGGGGTTCCCGCCGGATTCGCGGATGACATCGACAACGACACCCAATTGACCGATGCCGAGGTGGCAACGGCAGTGAACAATGAGTTCCCGAACCTTGACACCGATGCAACGGATGATTTCTCGGGCGACTTCAATGATTTGGCCAATATTCCGGCCAATCTTGATGTTGACAGCACTGATGATTTTTCAGGAGACTTCAACGATTTGACGAACCTTCCCGCCAACTTGGATGTGGATTCCACGGATGACTTCGACGGACAGTGGAGCAGCTTGACAGGTGTTCCGGCCGGTTTTGCGGATGATGTGGATAATGTTGACGATGCTGATGCGGTTATTGGCAATGAATATAATACAGGGAGTTCTATATCAAACGGTGTTCTGGGAGTTACCGATGGAGGTGGTACCAAACAAGTGGATTTGATTAGTAAGGATCTCAACAACAATATATCCTTTGGCTCTGATGGGGCACTTTATTTGAATGTTGCTTCTGTCAGTATAGCGGAGACTATTACAAATCTAGAGGACAACAATGATGGAACTTTTACCTATACCAACGAAAATGGTGTTCCACAGACCGTAAATAAATCTTTTGTTACGGACAATTTGGACGGTACCTATACTTTTGATAACGGTAACGGGACACCTATTACCTTTTCGGGTACAGACAATGTTGACGATGCGGACAACAACCCAACGAACGAATTACAGTCGATCACATCCAATGATGGGACAGTGACCGTGACCCCAAGCGGTAACGATTTTGATCTTTCCGGGTTCAGTGGTGACTTCAACGACCTGACCAATGTCCCAGCGAACCTTGACACCGATGCAACGGATGATTTCTCGGGCGACTTCAATGATTTGGCCAATATTCCCGCTAATCTTGATGTTGACAGCACTGATGATTTTTCAGGCGACTTCAACGATTTGACGAACCTTCCCGCCAACTTGGATGTGGATTCCACGGATGACTTCGACGGACAGTGGAGCAGCTTGACGGGGGTTCCCGCCGGATTCGCGGATGACATCGACAACGATACCCAATTGACCGATGCCGAGGTGGCAACAGCGGTGAACAACGAGTTCCCTAACCTTGACACCGATGCAACGGACGATTTCTCGGGCGACTTCAATGATTTGGCCAATATTCCCGCTAATCTTGA
>NZ_JARFVB010000041.1 GCF_029193885.1 Flagellimonas yonaguniensis
GAGACTGTAAACTGAACTCTGTCTGAAAAAGATTAGAAGTATTAATTTTATTCAGACAGTACCATGACAAAGAAAGAACAGACAGAATTTGAAAAGAAGGTGCTCGAGCAGTTCATGTCGGGCAAGAACCTTTTCGGTGAGGGAGGCGCCTTTGCCCCCATGCTGAAGAATGTGATCGAGAAGGCCCTTGAGGCGGAGATGGACGGCCATCTGGACGAGGGTGAGCGCACCAAGGGCAACAAACGCAATGGCAAGGGAAAAAAGACGCTGAAAAGTGGTTTTGGGACCTTCGACATCGATACCCCGCAGGACCGCCAGAGCAGCTTTGAGCCGGAACTTGTGAAGAAACGCCAGACCATCCTGGCGGACAATCTCTCGGAGAAGATCATCGGGCTCTACGGCCTTGGGATGAGTTACCGCGACATCTCGTCCCATATCAAGGAGATGTACGATACGGAGATCTCCCATACGGTCTTAAGCCAGATCACCGATCGGATCGTCCCCGATGTAAAGGCGTGGCAGAACCGTCCCCTGGAGCCCCTCTATTGCATCGTGTGGCTGGATGCCATGCACTACAAGGTAAAGGTCGATGGGAAGATCGAGCACAAGGCCCTTTATAACATACTTGGCATCAACAAGGAGGGATATAAGGAAGTTTTGGGCATGTACATCTCCGAGAGCGAGGGTGCCAACTTCTGGCTCCAGGTGCTGACCGACCTGAACAACCGTGGACTGCAGGACATCCTTATTGCCTGTACCGATAACCTGAAGGGCTTTACCGAGGCCATACTCAGCATATTCCCAAAGACCCAGGTACAGAAGTGCATTGTACACCAGATACGCAATTCCCTCAGGTATATTGCCTCAAAGGACCAAAAGGAGTTCATGCGGGACCTCAAAGAGGTATACCGGGCCACCAGTAAGGAGGTGGCCGAGGACGGACTCCTGGCCCTGGGCGAAAAATGGGGAGGCAAATATCCCGTGGTCATTGAATCCTGGCAGAACAACTGGGAAGAGCTCTCCCAGTACTTCCAATACACCCCGCCCATCCGCAAACTGATCTATACCACCAATGCCGTGGAGGGCTTCCACCGCCAGGTACGCAAGGTCACCAAGACCAAAGGGGCCTTTACAAACGATATGGCCCTGCTCAAGCTGGTCTACCTGGCCACCAGGAACATCGAGAAGAAATGGACATCGCCCCTGCAGAATTGGAGCCTGGTGGTCCAGCAACTTTATATTAAATTTGGGGAGAGGATTCCCTTGGAATTAAATCCCAATCCCTCTGGGGCTAGCCCCAGAGGGATTGATGGATCGGACAGAGTTTAATTTACAGACCC
>NZ_JARFVB010000042.1 GCF_029193885.1 Flagellimonas yonaguniensis
TATAATTCCCCCCATCCTTAGGACAGGTTTTCTTTAAAAATAAATGTGATAATGGTGTTGAAAAGAGGGGGTCCGGGGGAGACTGATAACTCCCCGTTTTTGTTGAAAACCCTGCTTCTCCCGATATCCATTATGCCGCTTTCCTTTTCTTGTGTTGATAATAGGTCGATGGTACTTGCCGCTCCAGGCTCTGGTGCCTTCTTTCTTCGTTGTAATAATCAAAGTATTTCCTCAGGCCTCGGTAACATTCCAGTCCGTCATCGGCGGGGAACAGGTACACATGTTCGTATTTGACACTTCGCCATAGCCGTTCGATGAATATATTGTCGATGGCACGCCCTATGCCATCCATACTGAGCCTTATGCCCTGTTCGGGGGCGGTGACCCATGTATGGAACTCCTTGGCAGTGAACTGGCTCCCTTGGTCGGTGTTGAGTATCTCCGGCGTCCCATGTTCCATGACGGCGGTCTCCAATGTCCGTCTGCACCATTCGGATGTCATGGTATTGGACAGTGACCAGCCCACCACGTAACGGCTATAGAGGTCGATGACGGCGCACAGGTACAGGTAGCCCCCCTTGACCGGAATGTAAGTTATATCCATCGCCCATACATGGTTCGGGCCTTCCGCCTTCAGGTTGCGCAACAGGTACTTGAACACTTTGTGCAACGCGCCCTTGCCCCTTTTTGAAGTATTGGGCTTGGGGCCTACGGCGGATATGCCCATCAGGCGGAACAGCCGTTCGATGCGTTTCTTGTTGATCTTGATGCCCTTGTCCTCGCGCAGCCAGTCGGTCATACGGGGAACCCCCAGCCATGGGTGCAGCATGTGCTCTTCGTCCACCATGCGCATGAGTTCCAAGTTCAGTTCGCTCTCGCCCTTGGGGGCATAATAAAGCCCGCTACGGTGGATCTCCAACAGCTCGCACTGGCGCACCATGCTCAGATCCGAGGCCTTGTCAACATGCCTTTTCCTTTGTTTGGCATCCTCTTTCATGACAAGGCTTTCTTTAAAAAATCAAGCTCCACCTTCTGTTGGCCGATGGTCTTTAAAAGATGTTCCTCCTTCTCTTGGGCCTCGGTCTTGGCATCCTTCACGGGACGGTCGAAAACCGCTTGGCCGTTCTTGAGGAACTGGCTCTTCCAGTTGGTGATCTGTGTGGGATGGATCTCATATTTCCTCCCAAGCTCCTGGATCGAAAAACGTTCGCTCAGGGCCTCCAAAACGACCTTGAACTTGAACTCCGATGTAAACTTTCTTCGTTTCATTTGACAGTGAATTTAAGGTTAAAAATTAAACTTAAGCTACTGTCCTAATATTGGGGGGAATTATA
>NZ_JARFVB010000043.1 GCF_029193885.1 Flagellimonas yonaguniensis
TGTAGATACCCCGATCTTTAGGACAGTTTCTCTACAAAACTAATATAATTCAAGCCGCTCTCTTAAATAGATCGATAGGTCTTTCATAGTCGATGGACTGGTGTCTTCTTTCATGGTTGTAATAATCAAAGTACTCTGCCAATAACAGATAAAGGTCCATACCGTCCCTTGGAGGGTTCAGGTATATCTTCTCGTATTTTACATTCCTCCATAGCCTTTCGATAAAGGCATTGTCCGTGGCCCTTCCCTTACCGTCCATGCTCAGGCGTATTCCCTGGCCCAAAACATAATTGGCGAACTCCTCGGCGGTGAACTGGCTCCCCTGGTCCGTATTGAGGATCTCAGGTGTCCCGTGCTCACCTATGGCCTCTTCCAATGTTTCCCTGCACCATTGGGCATCCATGGAATTGGACACGCTCCAGTTCAGGACATAGCGGCTGTGCAGGTCGATGATGGCCACCAGGTAGAGATATCCCTGTTGCATGGGGATATAGGTGATGTCGGTTGCCCATACCTGATTGGGCCTGTCAACTGTCAGGTTGCGTAGCAGGTAGGGATACGTTTTGTGGTCCTTGCACCTTCGGGAGGTGTGCTTTCCCGGAAGTACCGCCCTAAGCCCCATTACCTTGTAATAGAGCCGTTCGATCCGGTTCCTGCTCACTTTATAGCCTTTGTCTTTGGTCAGCCAGATGTGCATCCGCTTGGCCCCTTTGAAAGGGTGGTGGAGATAATGTTCGTCCATCTCCCGCATGAGCTTCAGGTTCAGTTCGGTCTCGCCCCTGGGCTTATAGTACAGCCCGGAACGATGGACCGACAATGTTTCGCATTGTTTTACAATGCTCATCTTGGAATGACCCTTGCGTATCATTTTTCTGCGTTCGGAGAGTGGTCTCAGCGCAAGGCGTCCTTTAAAAAATCGTTCTCGACCTTCAACTGGCCTATGGCCTTTAGAAGTTTGTCCTTCTCCCTTTCGGTCTCGCTGCGGGCATCCTTCTTGCCCGATTCGAACACCTGCTCGGCCCCATCGAGGAAATCGCGCTTCCATGCGCTGATCTGGGTCGGGTGTATCTCGTACTTCTGGGCAAGTTCGGCAAGGCTATGCCGCTCTTTCAAGGCTTCCAATACCACCTTGGTCTTGAACTTCGGGGTAAACTTTCTTCGTGTCATATTCAGTAAATTTAATGATTAAACTTACTGCCCTAATTTTTGGGGTATCTACA
>NZ_JARFVB010000044.1 GCF_029193885.1 Flagellimonas yonaguniensis
ACGGTGGCCTGGGCATAGCGTTTTACCTCATAGCGTTTCGCCGGTAACGGCATCAGTTCGCCCTTCTCGATCTCCATAAAAAGCGAACACCTGGAATATTCCCTTCCCCTGAACGACATTGCGTTGTGTTTTTCCAACAGTTCCCTTATCGCGATGTTGATATCGGTCATGCTATGGAAGACCTGGTTCCGTAAAGGGGCGAACACCCTGGTGTAGATTATCTTCACGGCGTTCTCCACTATGGCCTTGTCCCTTGGCCTATAGGTACGTGTGGGCAGTACTGCCGTTTCGTAGTGTTCGGCAAAGTCGGCGAACACCTCGTTGACCTTGGGCTCGTAACGGCTGCTCTTGGTAACCGCCGACTTAAGGTTGTCCGGCACCAAGGCCTTTGGTACGCCGCCGTAGAACCATAGTGCGTTCTCGGTGCAGCGGATGAAGTCCTCCAGTTTTTGGCTTGCACAGGCCTCTACATAAGTGTATTGGCTGCTACCGAGTATACACACGAACACCTCCAGTTCCTTCAGTTCACCGGTGTCCCTGTCAACAATATGGAGTTTCTTTCCCGTGAAGTCTATAAAGAGCTTGTCGCCGGCCTTGTGCTCCATGTGCATTACCGGAGAGGTCTCCTTGCGCCATTCGGCGTACCAATACTTGAACTGTGAGAGCTTGAAGCCATCGGGGTGCTTGGCATAATATTCTTCCCATAACAATTGTCTGGTCACCCCGGTCTTGCGAAGCTCTTTGTCAAAATAGGGAAAGTACTGCCTTAAGGTCAGCAAACGTTGGCTCTTGCGCTTTTGCCCGTCCTTAAAAAGGTTGTGGAGTTCCTCTAGGGTCATCTTCTCCACTTCGTAGGCGGTAAAACGGTACCGCCTGAAGAATTCGATGTACTTCCTGACCGTGACACGGGATATGCCCAATTGTTGGCTTATCCCACGCTTGCTCGTACCGGAGGTGTACAGTTTGTAAATCAGTTTTGTTTTTCGCATGTCTATCTGCTTGTTCGCCATGGTGCTTTTTAACAAAAAAAGCACTTAGACTTTTTACAGATAGATCTAATCTAAAGGTGGGTCACTTTGGCCCGGCGGGGGTGGGTCACTTTCGTCCGGCCAGCTATGGTCACTTTAACCCGGCGAGGGTGGTATACTATGTCCGGCGTTTCCA
>NZ_JARFVB010000005.1 GCF_029193885.1 Flagellimonas yonaguniensis
GAATCAATGAGAAGAAAATTGAAAAATAAAAACTAAGTTTAACCCAAGGATAGATCAAATCTGGGCAGTCCATTTGCCATGGTCAGTTTCATCCGGCGAAGGTGGGTCAGTTTACCCGGCTTATCCACCCAAAATTGCAGAAAAGGTACCCAACTATCTAATTGCATCTTATTTGGGGATTACTGCTGAATTTTTAAGCAGAATTCGTAAAAAAATCGAAGCATCTTGAACTAGGTCAATTTTTTTCACTTTCTGGATTCGGAATTTTGTCTCATAATCAAAATTTATGAATATGAACAAAGTATTGATCATCAACGCAAGTGTAAGAAAGGAAAAATCGCACAGTAGAAAGCTCACACAACTATTCAAAGAAAATTGGCTAAAGAAAAATCCCAACGACGTTTTCACACACCGAGAAGTAGGATTGGAAGAGATGCCGCCCATTGATGAAAAATGGATTGCAAGTGCATTTGTCAAACCCAGTGACAGAACAAAAGAAAACCAGTCGGGTGTGGCCCTTAGCGATGAACTGGTAAAAGAGTTTAAAGAACATGATATTTATGTTTTGGGAACACCAATGTACAACTGGTCAATTCCAAGCGGACTAAAATCTTACATCGACCAACTTATGAGGATTAACGAAACTTGGAAATTCCGTTCAGGCAAACCAGACGGGGATTATGTTGGTATTCTTGAGAATAAAAAAATGTTCATTCTGTCAAGTCGTGGTGACACAGGTTATGGAGAAAACGAAAAAAACGAACATATGAATTTCCAAACAACCTATTTGAAATTCGTTTTCGGGATTATGGGTATAAAAGACATTTCCATCATCTCATTGGACAATGAAGAGTTTGGTGGAGAAATATTTGAGAACTCTAAAAAGGAAATCTATCAAAGGATTGAACATATCTAAAGACTGTTTCCAATAATGTGCATAGACAATAGTGGTCCCAGTGCTAAACCAGATGCTACTGTTTTGATTATATTTATACTCAACAGAACAGCAAGTGCATAAAACCCAAAACTATTTATACACTTGACCGTTGGGTGCTATTTGGACAAAAATCAGAGATGAAAGAGCTATTAAAAGAAGATTACTCAAAAGTCATTGGTGCATTAAAGGAAGTTAAAATCAATAATCTGTTTGCACGTGCCGTTGTGGAAAACCACGTGTCGGGAAAGGTTTATGTTGACGACGTAAATAATCCAACAACTGTTTACGTAATCCACCCATATGGAATGTCGCTGCTTTTTGGTAAGCACGACAACCAAGCATTTAACAGAGCATTTAAGGATTATGCCTTGAACAAGGAAAACTTAAGAGACACACATGAATGGATGCAAGCATATCCAGAACAGTGGGATTCGACACTGAAGGAATTGTTTGCCGATTGTTCGATTAAATCATCTGATAACGATTCAGGTCAAACAAAAAATATAGTTGAACTTAATACAAGAGTGAATTTTAAATTCAACCCTGAAAAATATGCAAGCCTTAAAAAAGACATAAAAGTTCCAACAACATCGGCTGTGAGAACAGGAAAACAGGAATTTGAAAGTATGCAGGGAACTGTTATCCCTTTGAATTTTTGGAACAATGCGGATGATTTTATTGACAATGCGATTGGTTACAGCACATACTATGAAAATGAACTTGCATGTACGGCTTACGCATCGGTCATAATTGACAAATTTTTAGAACTTGGCATGGAGACCGTGCCTAAATTTCGGGGAAAAGGATTGGCACGATACACTTGCAGTAAGCTTATCGACCACTGTTTGAAAAATGATTACGAACCAATTTGGGCATGTCGATTGGAAAACATAGGCTCATATACATTGGCTCAAAAATTGGGGTTTGAAGATGTTCTGCAAATTCCATATTATCGATTGAGCAATTAAAAAAACCGCGAACAACAATGGCCATATATAATGTGGATTGAAGTGTTAAATCGAAGTTTCAGCTTTCTATTCAGCTCACAGTTTGGATATTTATGAAATGAGAATCAACAAGTATGAAGGTGGACAAAATTGAAAACTTCCCGCTTTCCATTCCCACACTGCTCATAGCTGGGACGTTATACCCAATTAAAACTTATCAAGTGTAACAATTCTTTCCATACTTAGTCCTAATAAGCAAGAAACTAGAATTGAAGATGAAGCATATAACCATTACGAGCATAATCCTTTTCCTTATAATAAATATAAATTATACGTTTTCCCAAACGAGAACAAGTAATATTGAAAGCCCGTTAGAATATTTTAATCACAGAACCGAAGCGATAAACTCAGTTAAGAATGAAAAATGGCAAGAATCCATTGAAATTTTAAAAAGCCTGACCACACAATATCAAAACGACGCTGATTTATTTTATTTGTTAGGGCTGTCCTATTATGAAACTGGACAGTTCACAAACGCAATTATCTCATTAAAAAAAACTCTCGAATCTGGAGGTACGATATTAACTGATATACCGACAGGCTCAGCACCCTCTAACGATATAATGATTAAAATTGCCAAAGCCTATGCCAAAGATGGGGATAAGGAGAATGCTTTATTATGGTTGCAAAAAGGATTTGCATCTCGTTATGACGAAAAACCGTTCTTAAAAAATGATGCTGCTTTTAAAGACTTCATTGAGGATGAAAACTTTTTAGCACTGTTCGGTAACGATAATCA
This sequence comes from Flagellimonas yonaguniensis, assembly GCF_029193885.1. Classification (GTDB taxonomy): domain Bacteria; phylum Bacteroidota; class Bacteroidia; order Flavobacteriales; family Flavobacteriaceae; genus Flagellimonas; species Flagellimonas yonaguniensis. Next base: position 2,684 of record NZ_JARFVB010000005.1, read on the forward strand.
TACAAATACTACAAGAGAAGAAGCTTGGGCCAAAGATATTTCATACTTGGAAAACAGAATTAACGAGTTACATTATAGCCCTTATCACGCCATTTCCAAAACAGAATTTTCAAAAGCAATTCTAAATTTAAAAACAAAAATAGCCTCATTGAATGATGAACAAATAATTGTAGAATTAATGAAAATTGTTGGTAGTTTGGGTAATGGACATAATTTAATTGTTCCAACATCCCCCAACAAAGGTGCCTTAAAGAAAATTCCAGTTCAGTTTTATCAGTTTAGTGATGGACTTTTTATTGTTGATGCTGAGATTGGCTTTGAACAATGGATTGGTTATGAAGTGGAATCGATTGGAAATATAACCGCTGAAGAAGCACTTCGAAGAACAAATGCCATAAATGCCAGGGATAACGCTATGCAAACACTTTGGTTAGGTCCATATTATTTAGGACTACCAGATGTGTTGAAAGGCTTAGGAATTGCGAAGAACGCCAATCAAGTAACAATTACTTTAAGGGATATAAAGGGTAAGCCCCAAAAAGCAATAATGAATCCGGTATCTTGGAATTTTTCCGGTTTTCCTAAAATACCTAAACTAAAAGGCGGTGAACAACCATTGTTCTTGTCAAAAACAGAAGACCCATATTGGTACAAATTAATCCCAGAAAACAATAGTATCTATGTTCAGTTTAATATAGTTGCACAAAAGGAAACACAATCCTTAAAAGATTTTAATATCGAATTACGTAGTCAGGCATCTAAAAACAAGGTTCAACATTTAATTTTGGATTTAAGACATAATCATGGTGGAAATGGTTCCATTTTGCCCCCAATGTTAAAAACCATTATCAATTTCGAGGTTATGAATCCAGATGGAAGCGTTTTCGTATTAATGGGACGGGAAACATTTTCTGCGGCTCAAAACTTGCTAACGGACATCACAAAATATACCGATGCAATTCTTGTAGGCGAACCCAGTGGTTCAAAACCAAATCATATAGGAGAAGCAGGATGGTTTAAGATGCCATATTCAGGGTTAATGGGGGTTATTTCCACACAATTTCATCAAACATCAAAAGCAGAAGACAATAGGAATTGGATTGCTCCCCATATTCCAGTTAGCATATCATCAACCGATTATTTCAATGGAAATGATAAGGCTTTGGATATCATAATGGATTTAATAAAGTCTGATGAAAACTAGGTGTAACCACGTATATAAAAAATAACGGGAGTTGGTCAAGAGAATAGTAATCACTACTTTAACCACCTTTAAGCAAGCGGTGAATGTCCAGACCATAAATCCGACTGCTCTTGTACGAGCCCCGTTGTGCATAATTTAAACCAAGTAAATGATAGGAATTTTAGTGATAATTGCAATTTCTTGGTTGCTTTTATATTTTATTGAAAAACAGCATATTTTAGCTTTAGGGTTTCTGCCAATAGTACAAAGGCTGAAACAATTCTTGATCGGGTTTTTATTAACAGGTATACTTTGTGTTTTCATCCAATATTTAGAGGCATACCTAAAATCATCTACTTGGATTTTAAATAAGAATGTTACGAGCGGAATAATCTTAAAATCATTGTGGTGGGATTTTAAATCCGTATTGACAGAAGAACTGATTTTTCGTGGGGCACTATTATACATTCTTATCCAAAAAATAGGCTCCAAAAAAAGCATCTTGATTTCCGCAATAGCATTCGGAGTTTATCATTGGTTCTCATACGGGGTTTTAGGAAATGTAATGGCAATGATCTTGGTTTTTATCGGAACTGGGTTGATGGGTTACGCTTGGGCTTGGGCTTTTTCAAAAACAAAATCGATGATGCTGCCTATCGGACTTCATTTGGGGTGGAATTTCATTTACAATACTATATTTTCAAAAGGACCTTTAGGCGAATTGGTGCTGATTTCAAAAGGTGGAAACGAATTGACTGATTGGATTTCATTACTGAATTTTGTTAGCGGTTTAGTTATAGCTCCTATTTTAGTTCTGATTTATGTAAAATGTTTTGTAAAAAAAGAAACAGAAATAAAAACTATGCCTGACAATGAACTGAGTTGAAAAAACATGTTCTTTTAGGCCAATTTTGACACATGGTTATCATCATAGGGCGGCCCTGATTCCGCACACAGCTTTGGCTCGCAGGAAAATCCCGCCTACCGGTAGGCAGGTGCACCGGCCATGCCATCGCTCACTGTGCGTCAACCACAATGAAATGATGGGCGAGACCGTTATGGGTAATTAAGAAATTCACAGTCCTGAATTATGACAAAGAAAAAAACAAAACGAATTCTGGGGATAGTATTAATAGTTGCATCAATATCCTCCTTGTACTTTGTTCCATGGCTATTGGTAAAAGCATGGATACTGCCGCTGCCTGATACGGTTCAGGAACAAGTGGATGAAGCCATTGATCATGGTTTTGACGGAATGATTGTTTATATTGACCAAGCTGGTAAACCACCTCAGTATTTTGCTTCCGGTTGGCATAATCGAGAATCCGAGACACCTGCCAATCCTCACGCATTGTTTAAGATTGCCAGCATTAGCAAGCTATATGATGCTGTAGCGGTTACGAAACTGGTAAGTGATGGACGACTTTCTCTGGATAAAACCATAGCTGATTATTTACCAGAACTTGTGGGCAGAATCGAAAATGCGGAGAAAATTACCTTGAGGTTGATGATACAGCATAGAAGTGGAATGCCCAACTTCACAGACACTCCAAATTTTTGGGCAGCTCCAACACAATCTTATGAAGAAAGTCTTGCATTGATTCTGGACAAGCCGGCCAATTTTGAACCCGGTAAAGACTATGAATATTGTAATACGAATTATCTTTTAATCAATAAGATAATGGATGATGCACTTGGCTATAGTAACTTTCAATTCATACAGGAAGAAATTTTAACTCCCCTCAACCTAAACAACACCTTTGGTTCTTTGAGCGATGTAAATATGGATGATGTGATGAGTGGTTACCATGTAGGGCATCCCTTTGACTTAAAGGCAGACGAACATGGGATGCTTGCCACAGCCGAAGATGTGGGCACGTTCCTGAGGGCATTGAACGATGGCTCGTTATTTAAACCGGGAGAACAGGAAATATATGCTTCTATTTATGAATACGAACATGGAGGCTGGGTTCCGGGATACCAAAGTTTTGCAAAATACCACGAAGATCTTGATGCTGTTACCATTGAGTTCTACAGCACAACCGATCCTAAACTGTACAATTGGAACTTATCAGAAATCATCAACAATAGGATTGTTAAAATTCTGAAAAGGAAAAAAAGTTCATGACAATGTGAAAAGGCATTAAAATGCCCTATGTACTTACCATTAGGCAACATTTGTACAAAACAAACTATCCTATCAAAATATAAGAACCTGATTGAATATGAGCACATTACAAAAACTGGGGTTTTCAGAAAACACTAAACTGCTAATAATACATGCAGATGATGCAGGGCTTTGCCATTCTGAAAACAAAGCTACAATTCAATCGCTGGAGGAGGGATTTGTCAACTCTTACAGTATCATGGTTCCTTGTCCTGGGTTTGAGGAAATGGCGGAATTTGCCAAAAAAAATCCCGGATTTGATAATGGTATTCATTTAACCCTAACCTGTGAATGGGAAAGTTATAAATTCGGACCAGTTCTACCCATTTCGAATGTTCCTAGTCTAGTTGACGCAAATGGACATTTCTTTAAAAAAAGGGAACAGCTAAGAAAAAATGCCAATAAACAAGAGGTTGAACGAGAACTTCGGGCACAAATTGAGAAAGCTTTGAATTTTGGCTTAAAACCAACACATATCGATTCACACATGTACAGTGTAGGAGCTGACCCAGAGTTTTTCAAAATTTTTAAGGCTTTGGGCAAAGATTATGGCCTTCCCGTCCTGATAAATGAACAAATGATGGATATGGTAGGCCTAAATTCTAAAGGGAACATTGAAGAAAGTGATTTTTTAATTGACCACACTTACGTGGGAGAATATAAACATTTCGAGACGGGCAATTTGGCGGACTATTATACCAAAACACTCGAGAACTTAAAAAATGGACTTAACCTTATCCTTATCCACCCTGCGTTCGACGATAATGAAATGAAAGAAGTTACCATAAACCATCCAAATTTTGGTTCTAAATGGAGACAAATCGATTTTGATTTTTTCACAAACCTGAAGAATAAGTCCCTTCTCAAAAAGAACAATATTCAATTAATCACTTGGAATGAGATCAAAGAGAATCAAATTTAAGATGTACATAAGCTGGGGTATCCACACCATGAAAAAACTTCTATTCCTTTCGATTTTATACCTGATTACCAGTTGTTCTGGAGATAACATAGATAAGACCGAACAAATAAAAAAGTACTACGAAGGTTTCAAAAACTCAGATTTCAATCAAATCAAGGAAGTCATATCGGATAGCCTTACCATTACCGAAGGCGATTATGTGATGAACTTTGATCTCGAGGGTTATTACGAGCAATTTAAATGGGATTCCATTTTCCAACCCAATTATAAATTGATTTCCGTTGAAAATCAAAATGGTCAATTCACAGCAACGGTTGCTGTGGAATCGCTCAGGTTCGAATTTTTAAAGAACAATCCGTTGACCTGTAAACATCGTTTCAGTTTTACATCAGGCAATATTGCCAAAATTGAGAATCTGGACTGCAAGGATGCCAATTGGCAAGTTTGGCAACAACAATTGGATTCACTGGTCAACTGGGTCAAGCAAAACCACCCGGAACTTAATGGTTTTCAACATGATTTAAGTATGGAGGGTGCACAGAATTACCTAAGGGCCATTAAATTATATCAAAACACCAAAAAATTTTGACAACTACCCCATCTTAGGAAACTCCCAACCGTTGTGGTATTGGTTCGTCAACAAAGTATCCGCCTCAGAATGGTTGAACTTATGGTTGTCTACGTCCCAAAAAAGACGTTCGCCCGTTTTGTAGGCAATATTCCCCAAATGGCTTACCATTGCGGCATCGTAACCTACTTTTATCGGGGCTTTAAGTATGGATTTGTCCCTTGTTTTTACCGCTTCCAAAAAGTTTTGGGTATGCAACCCCAAACCTTGCCCCACTCCTTTTTGCAAAGGGACTGTTTCGATTTTAGGACCTAAATCTTGACTCCAATGCGGTCGGTCGTGCTCTGGGATAACTTCCCATCCACCACGGTCCAGCACCAGGGTTCCGTTATTTCCAATGAAGGCAATACCATGATTTCTACCATAGTTTCCGCCATCAATTCCCGTAGCATGCTCCCACAACAGGGAAAAATTACCAAAATCGTAAATTGTCTGTAACGTATCGGGAGTTTCTGCAGCATCGCCGGGATAGGCAAATTTGCCCCCCATGGCCATTACGGATTTCGGAGTGGAAGCTTTCATTCCAAAAAGTGCATAATCGATTAAATGTACGCCCCAATCCGTCATCAATCCACCTGCATAGTCCCAAAACCACCTAAAGTTAAAATGAAATCTGTTTTTATTGAACGGCCTTTGCTCCGCTGGCCCCAGCCACATTTTATAATCCACACCTTCGGGAACTGGGCTGTTGGGAACCACGGGGACAGACTGCATCCAACCCTGGTATGCCCAGGCTTTTACCAAACGAATTTGTCCCAATTTACCTGAATGCACATAGTTGATGGCATCCACAAAGTGGGGTTCGCTACGTTGCCACTGCCCTATTTGCACCATCCTGTCGCTCGAGTTCACTTTGGCAAGCATCGCATCGCTTTCCGCAACAGAGTTAGCAATTGGTTTTTCGCAATAAACATCTTTACCTGCATCAATGGCATCCGTAAGTTGTAGGCAGTGCCAATGATCAGGTGTTCCTATTATGGCAATGTCAATATCCTTGTCTTCCAGTAGCTTTCGATAATCAGAATACCATTTTGGTTTTTTAATACCTCCTTTTTCCAGCTCTGCGGTTTTTTCACGAAGTACGTTTTCATCCACATCGCATAGGGCAACAATATCCACCTCGCTGTTTTGTAGCATGGAACTCAAATCGGAAAAACCCATTCCATTACATCCAATAAGACCAACTTGTATTTTATCGTTGGGGCTGATGTTTCTTCTGATGGACGCCAATAATTCCATCGGAAACACCATTGATGCTCCCAACCCTGCTACGCCCAATCCACTACGCTTTACAAATTGTCTTCTTGTTCCCATATATTTTAAATTTGGGATAAGATACAAAAAAACGTCCCTGGAAAATTAGATTTCCAGGGACGTCCCATTGGATATATGCTATTTCGCTTACTTCTTTTCGGCGGGAGTGTTCAATTTTTTGCTCATTTCCATGGAGATGGCTGAGCGATCGAACTTTAAACGACCTGCCATGGTCTCGATGACACAGGAAAAGTCTTTGTCGTTCAATTCCACGATTTTGCCGTGAAGCCCACTTTTAGTGATGATTTTATCACCTTTTTTAAGCTCCGAAGCGAATTTTTTCTCATCCTTCTGACGTTTGATCTGCGGGCGAATCATAAAAAAGTACGCCACAACAAAAATCAATATCAGCGGAAGTAATGATTGAAGGTTTTCCATTTACGTCTTTTGATTATTTTACAGGACCTGCTGGTGTAGCTCCTGCTGCTTGAACAAATGCCTTGATTCTAACGATTTCAGAACCTTTGGCAGTATTGGCTGTTACAGTGATGGTCTTGGTCACTTGATTTTGACCGGAACCGTTGAATTTAACCAACAACTCTCCAGTATCCCCTGGTGCGATAGGCTCTTTTGGAGGATTTGGCACTGTACATCCACAGCTGCTTTTTGCATCGGTAATGATCAAAGGAGCATTACCTGTGTTTGTAAAGGTGAAAACAGTTTCTTGTGGAGTTCCTCTTTGGATGGTGCCGAAATCGTGCTCTGTTTTCTCAAAGGTCATTACAGGAACTTTTTTATCAGCTTCATCTCTGCTCACAGCACTTTCCACATTGTCAGCAACTATTTTTTCAGATGCTTTGTCCTTACATGATACGCTGGTTAGGGCAACCACCATGATCAAACTTAAAATTGTTGTTATTCTTTTCATGATTAAAATTTGTTTTCCCAAAATTAAGGAATTATTGTTTATTGCAAACCGCGGCCAATTTTTTGGAGCCTTCCGTCCGATTTATACTCCTTTGCCAACTTGTCCAAAACCCCATTGATAAAGATGCTGCTCTTGGGTGTGGAGTATTCCTTGGCAATCTCCAAATACTCGTTCAGGGTTACTTTTTCCGGAATGGATGAAAAGTTCAACAACTCACAAATGGCCATTTTTAGAATGATGGAGTCAATCTCCGCAATACGATCATTGTCCCAATTCGGCGTCTTGCCCTCTATTTCCTTCTCCCATTTGCCATCGTTGAGCAAGGTCTTGGTCAAAAGGTCATTGGCAAAGTCCATATCCTGTTGGTCCTTGAGCAAGGAAGGTAAAAAGAAACGGTCGCCCGAATCCTGTTTAGCCTTTTTAAGGCGTTTTACCAAAAAAGTGTTCACAATAGGAAAATCGTCCACCCAAGTCAATTTATCGTCTTCAATGTAATCGTAGATCTTTTCGTTGGGCGCAATGATTTCTTTAAAAAGTTGGATGACCACATTACGGTCATCGGCGTAGCTATCCTCGTCATTGGACATATAATCCTTGTAAATGTCACTCGCAACGACGGTCTTGTATACGATTTTTACATATTCATCGTTCAAATACCAATTGTCCAACTTTCGATTGGATAGTTCGTTCTTCAGTGCTTCGTTGTTTACCAATTGCAATAACAATCGGTTTTTTACAAATTTTTCAGGATTGGGGTAGTTGTCCTCTTCCGTGGCCACATATTTTTTGGAAGCATGGCTCACATGTTTTTCTGCCAAACGGTGAAGTTCGGCCAAAAGGCTTAAAATCAAAATGTATAGAACGTACATATTTTCTATACTGACTCGCAGAAACTTTTCCTGCTTTTGCAAAGAATCGTCCTTGGATTGCACCAATGCATAAATACATTGCATCACTTTTACTCGGATGTGCCTTCTGGTTAACATGTTTAAAGAACTTTTAAAGTCATTGTTTGGCTTTCACACCGCAAAAGTAATCTTATATTTGAATCTTACCTACCAAACTTGCTTTCTTATCAGTTTTATAACATTTACTTTGTGTGGTATGGTATATATTTGCAGGATTATCTACCGCTACAGACGCTAAAAAAACCACCTTTTCCCCTTTTTATGAAGGAACTAAAGCACCTAAATAAATACTTTAAAAAATATTGGCTCAAACTGTTTTTGGGGATAATCATTACGATTATCGCCCGTGTTTTTTCCTTGGTAATGCCTTCCTATGTGAACAAATCCATACAGGCCGTTGAGGATTTTACAGCTGATGTGATTTCACTTTCGAATGCCAAAGGCTTATTGCTTCAATATATCCTGATTATCGTTGGAGCGGCTATTTTATCGGGACTTTTCACCTTTTTGATGCGCCAGACCATTATCAATGTATCCCGATACATTGAATATGATCTAAAAAACGAGGTGTTTGACCATTATCAACTCCTGAGCCTCAATTTTTATAAGAAAAATAGGATCGGGGATCTCATGAACCGAATCAGTGAGGACATCAACCAAGTACGATTGTACGGTGGGCCTGCCATTATGTACGGCATACAAACCTTGACGCTTTTTGTGTGCTTGGTTCCATTGATGTTCATAAAGGCCCCTACTCTGGCGGCATATACCTTGCTACCACTTCCTATTTTATCTGTTTTGATTTATCAAATCAGTAAGGTCATCCATAAAAGAAGTACCAAGGTGCAGGAGTTTTTGTCCACCCTTTCCACTTTTACACAAGAATCTTTTTCAGGTATATCCGTCATCAAGGCATACAGCATTGAGCCAAGAATAAATACGGAATTGAGGGGACTGGCCAACGAGGGAAAAGATACCAGTATGGCCTTGGCCAAAGTAAATGCCTGGTTTTTTCCTTTGATGATCTTGTTGATCGGTATCAGTAATGTTTTTGTCATCTATATTGGGGGAAGACAGTATATCAACGGGGAAATCGAGACCATTGGGATCATAGCGGAATTCATCCTTTATGTGAACATGCTCACTTGGCCTGTTGCCGTTGTGGGCTGGCTGACATCCATTGTGCAGCGGGCAGAGGCTTCACAGAAGCGTATCAATGAATTTTTGAAGGAAGAACCTTCCATCCAAAACCTCGTTGGAACACCTACGCCGATCAAAGGGGATATAGAGTTCAAAAACGTGACCTTTACCTACGAAGACACCAATATTACGGCCTTGATTGATGTTTCGTTCAGTATAAAAGCAGGACAGACCGTGGCCATTTTGGGTAAAACGGGGTCAGGAAAATCCACTATCTTGGATTTGGTGGCCCGTCTGTACGATACCTCTTCCGGACAAGTGTTGATTGACAGCGTTCCGGTACAAAACTTGAATTTGGACAGCCTTCGAAGTTCCATTGGTGCCGTCCCCCAGGATGCTTTTCTATTTTCGGACACCATTGAGAACAATATCCGTTTTGGCAACGAAAATGCCACGCATGATGACATTGTGGAGGTTGCCAAAAAAGCGGTAGTGCATAAAAACATTGAAGGCTTTGCCAAAAAATACGATACGGTCTTGGGCGAAAGGGGCATCACGCTCAGTGGAGGTCAAAAGCAGCGGGTTTCCATTGCCCGTGCACTTTTAAAAGATCCAAAAATCTATTTGTTCGATGATTGCCTGTCCGCTGTGGATACGGAGACCGAGGAAGAAATCCTCAACAATTTAAAGCAAGTTTCCGAAAGCAAGACCACCCTGATTGTGAGTCATAGGGTGTCATCTGCTAAAAACGCTGACAAAATCATTGTGCTGGATGGCGGTCGCATCATTCAAGAAGGTACCCACGAAGAATTGAACAATACCGATGGGTATTACAAAGACCTTTATATCAATCAACTTTCAGGTAAAGAATCATAAAAAAGTTGCTGAATTAGCTTTTTTTTTACATTTTTGATGACATAATTCAACATAGTACCAATATACACTATACCATATGGGCCAGAAAGATACAATGGATCAGGAAGAGATTTATTCGAAAGTCTTAAGAGCAGGAAGGAGAACCTATTTTTTTGACGTTAGAAGTACCAAGGCCGGAGATTACTACCTAACCATCACTGAAAGTAAAAAGTTTACCCACGACGATGGTTCTTTCCACTACAAAAAGCATAAAATTTATCTGTACAAGGAAGATTTCAGTGCTTTCCGTGAGATAATGGAGGAAATGATGGATTACATTATCGACGAAAAAGGTACCGAAGTCATCTCTGAGCGTCATCAAAAGGATTTTAAAAAGGAAGAAGGAAGTTTTAGTGAAAATGGAAGCGCAACTGACAACAACTTTACCGATGTCAGTTTTGACGATATCTAAAAATAAATTCCTTTTAAATAGTACAACGGCCTGTAATTTTACAGGTCGTTTTTTATTTTTATCCCATGCAATAGCAATCTTAAAATTGAAGAACAATGGCTAGGACACCCAGCAACATGCTTCCCTTGGACACCAAGGCACCCGATTTTGAATTATTGAATGCAGTTTACAATAAAACAATTACCCTGAACGATGTGAAAGGAGAAAAAGGGACGGTGGTCATGTTTATTTGCAACCATTGCCCATTTGTGATCCATGTAAATCCAATGATTGTAACATTGGCGAAGGAATATCAGGATAAAGGGATTGGCTTCGTGGCCATTTCCAGTAACGATGTGGAAAACTATCCGCAAGACGCACCACATTTAATGAAGGAAAAAGCCAGTGAAGAAGGCTATACCTTCCCATATCTGTATGATGAAACCCAAGAAGTGGCCAAAGCTTATGATGCAGCCTGTACGCCCGATTTTTATCTTTTTGATGCAAACATGAACTTGGTGTACCGTGGACAATTGGACGGTTCCAGGCCTGGTAATGATGTTCCCTTAACTGGGACCGACTTAAAAAATGCCTTGGACGCCGTTCTGGACAATAAAGAAGTGGATAGCGAACAAAAGCCAAGCTTGGGTTGTAACATTAAATGGAAAAATGTATAGCCCCCAACTTTAGCCTACCAACCTTTACGCTTTATCAGATTTTCAATATGGGCAAAATGATGGTTGCTGTGCCATGCATAGCGGGCAACATTTTCTTTCAATGTGGTTTCCTGGTTTCCATCTGGGTGGATGAAGCTACGATGTAAATCCTGCTCCGAAAGGCCTTTCAGCAAATAGACCAATTTGGCATGTATGGCACTCAAATGGTCCAAGGACATTTGTATGGGTGCCGTGCGTGTATCGAACAATTCGGCCCATGCCTTTTCATTATAAGCTTTTATGGTTGGGGTGTTTTCCGTTAAGGCCCATTTGAAACGGATGTAGCTGTTATGATGACTATCGGAAATATGATGAACCAACTGCCGTACGGTCCATCCCTCAGGACGATAAGGAGTTTCCAATTGTTCTTCGGAAAGTGGAGACACCAAATTTGTCAATCGCTGTGGCAGTGTTTCCAAAATCATGATCCATTCTTGAAGATCGGATTCCGTAATGGATTCGGGGGCCTCGAATTTTCCGATAGGGTAACGTAGTTGTTCCAATGTTTCTTTTTTCATCCTCTAAAAGTAATACTTTGATTGATGGGATTGCATTCCATTCAAAAATGCTGGGTTTTTAATACACTTTTAACTGATTTTAAACGCGACAACCAAATAATCTAGTAATTTTGTAGAGTACTGATTTACAAACCTAAAATTAGAAAATATATGGCAACTTTAAGACTGGGAGATACTGCTCCGGATTTTACAGCGGTTACTTCAGAAGGAACATTGAACTTTTACGAATATCTTGGAGATAGTTGGGGTATCTTGTTCTCACACCCTGCGGACTTTACTCCCGTATGTACCACAGAGTTAGGTACTGCAGCCAAGTTCAAGGATGAATTCGACAAAAGAAACGTGAAAATGATGGCACTCAGCGTTGATGGTGCGGCATCGCACGCAGAATGGATCAAGGATATCAACGAAACACAAAACACCGAGGTCAACTTCCCAATAGTTGCCGATGTGGAAAGAAAGGTATCGGACCTTTACGATATGATTCACCCAAATGCCGATAGTACACTTACTGTTCGTTCGGTTTTTATCATTGGTCCTGACAAAAAAATCAAGCTTACGTTGACCTATCCTGCTTCAACTGGGCGTAATTTTTATGAATTGCTGCGCATAATCGATTCTTTGCAATTGACGGCAAATCACAAAGTGGCAACGCCCGCAAACTGGAAAAATGGAGAAAAAGTGGTGGTAAGCCCCGCCATACCTACGGAAGAGGCCAAAGGAATCTTTACCAAAGGAGTGGAGGAAATCAAGCCATATCTACGTTTAACACCCGATCCAACAGTTTAATTTTTTTATTTATAAAGATTTAGGCTTTTTCCCAATAAATTAAACGTACCTTTGGAGCCAATTAATTTTTTTCAATTTATATTATGAGTAAAGGAACAGTAAAATTCTTCAATGACTCCAAAGGTTATGGATTTATCACTGAAGATGGTTCAAACACAGATCACTTTGTACACATTTCTGGTTTAATCGACGAAATTAGAGAAGGTGACGTTGTAGAATTCGAACTACAACAAGGTAAAAAAGGATTAAACGCCGTTAATGTACAAATTGCGGAATAGGTTATAATTAACTTTTTTATAGATAAGGCCCGGGCAAATGCCCGGGCTTTTTTTTTGCTCCTGATACGCAACCAATCCACTTTTTGCTATCTAAATAATAAACACAGTTTCCCATTAACCATTAAACCAGTATAAATGAACACCTTTTTCGGAATACTTTCGTTCCTTTTGATTGTTAATGCCCTATTGTTGATGTGGAGCGTAAACGGTTCCAAAAAATCATTTAAACAATCAACTGAACAATAGGTAGGGTTTTTAATCGTTGGATTGTTACGTAATAAATACGTACAGCCATGACCACTTTTTTCAGTATTCTGTTCTTTTTGCTTGTTCTAAATCTTTTCTTGCTTTTGTTGAGTGTGAACAGGGCCAAATAAAAAAAGCTCCCATTCATTACTGGAAGCTTTTATGTTTATATGAAGGACCTTTATTATTTCACGTTCATCAGTTCCACATCAAAAATCAAAGTTGCGTTTGGGGGAATAACCCCACCTGCTCCCGTACTTCCGTAGGCCAAGTGCGAAGGAATGACAAATCGAGCCTTGTCCCCTACTTGCAATAGTCCAATGCCTTCGTCCCAACCGGGAATTACTTGCCCTATGCCCAAAACAAAATCAATGGGTTGGTTTCTTTTGTAGGAAGAGTCAAAAACTTGACCGTTGGCCAATGAACCTTCATAATGTACGGAAACGGTTTTGCCTTTTTCAGCTTTCACACCACTTCCTTTCTGAATCATCTTGTAACGCAATCCACTATCGGTTTTGTCAAAACCTGCAGCCAATTTCTCCAGCTCGGCCTCAGCTTGTTCTTTTTGCTCGGCAATACGTCTTTCACGTTCACCCTCAAATACCCTAAAGGCTTCAATAGCGTTCCATTTTTTGGCTTCGTCCCCTACTCTAACAATTTCCAAGGTTTCGATGGTGTCGCCTTGTGCAATGGCATCCACTATATCCTGACCTTCTTCCACACGGCCAAAAACAGTGTGCTTGTTGTCCAACCATGGGGTAGCCACGTGGGTAATGAAGAATTGGCTTCCATTGGTTCCAGGGCCAGCATTGGCCATGGACAGCACCCCAGGACCATCGTGTACCAGGTCGGGATGGAATTCATCATCGAATTTATACCCAGGATCGCCAGTTCCAGTTCCTGTTGGGCATCCGCCTTGAATCATAAAATCGGCAATTACCCTATGGAACTTTAACCCATCGTAATATGGTTTTCCCTGTGGTTTTACACTGTTCTCCATATTTCCTTCGGCCAGTGCAACAAAATTGCCTACCGTGCCCGGTGTTTTATCATGGGTAAGTTTTACCAATATTTCCCCTTTGGAGGTATTGAACTTTGCGTAGATTCCGTCTTGCATTGTATTTTATAATAAATTATTCGAAACTTAATTCTCTTTTTTCAAGGGTGCAAAGATAGGGTTTTAAGAGCTATTTTATGATGGGAAGGATTTCAATTGGCTTATATACTTGTTGTTTCTATATGATCATCATCAATTGCCACAGTATTTTAAGTAATTATTGATGGTTTTTGATTAATTTCTATGAAATTTGGATTTAATATTTGCTGATTTATAAGTATTAAAACAATGAGACATGAAAAAACACTGACCTTTCTTTTTTCAATTTTTGTACTAACCAGCGTGTATGGACAAAAAGACAATAAGAGAGTTATCTCCACCATAGACTCCACCCAGAGCCCCGAATTGGTATTGGTTCAAGAAATTACTTTGAAGGCTTCATTGGACAAGGTTTGGAGTGCCTACACCACCAAAGAAGGTTGGGAAAGTTGGGCCGTTCCCCTGGCCGAAGTAAATTTCAAAGTAGGCGGAACCATCAAAACCAATTACAATAAAGAGGGAGTCATTGGCGATAGTACGACCATCACAACCCATATTGTCAACTATGTGCCCAAAAAGCTGATTACGCTACAGGCGGAAATAACGAATAATTTTCCTGAATTCATGAAGAAGGAAGCTGAAGACTTCTACAACGTTATATATTTTAATGAGTTGAAAGATGGGTTTACCAAAGTAGAGTCCTACGGAATTGGATATAAAAACACGCCAAAGTATCTTGAGTTGATAAACTATTTTATTCCAGCAAACGAACAGACTTTAATGAGCTTGATTGATTACTTGGAAAATGAATAGTCCTCAATTGTCATATTAAAGGAAAACAACTATAAAAATGGAACAATCAATATACCATGATCTGGAAGTCAACGGGACAATTGAAAAAACATTCAAGGCCATAACACAACCCGAACACCTGATTAATTGGTGGCCACAAAACTGCAAAGGAATCCCAAAAGAGAATGAAGTGTACAATTTTTTCTTTACTCCTGAGTATGATTGGTATGGAAGAGTCATCAAGTTGGAAGAAAACAAATCTTTCCATATCAAAATGACCAAATCCGACCCTGATTGGAACCCGACATCTTTTGGATTTGACTTAGAAGAAAACAGCACAGGTACAGTTCTCCTAAAATTTTGGCATACAGGATGGCCTAAGTGCAATCATCATTTTAGAAGGTCTTCCTATTGTTGGGCTATCTTGTTGAAAGGTTTAAAGGATTACGTGGAACATGGGAAAATCATACCTTTTGAAGAAAGGCAGTAATGGCATCATCCATTTTTTTGTAAATTCATTGATGAAACAACAACTCTTTTGCAGCTGTACTTCAGATTCTGATTGCATCAAACCATAAAATATGATAACAATATCCCGCCCTGACCAGCAAGGAACTGGAGTCCAGAAATACCGGATTTATGCGAATGACCAAAAGGTTTGTGAAATAGAAAACGGAGAAAAAATCCAAATTGACTTAAATCCAGGTAATTACGAGATTGAGGCAAAGGTTTTTTGGTTTGGTTCTAAAATCTTAAAAACCGATTTGACCAATGGCGAAGAACTTATAGTTCGCGGCCCAAAATATGGGATTTGGATAGCTTTTATCCCATCCGTTATTTATGCCATATTGGTTTTTTTGGATTTGGACTCCACTATTGTACTTTATAGTTTTTTAGGATTATGCCTTTTGATTATAGGTATTTTGTTTTCCCCTATTTTTCGTAAAAACTATATCGAAATCGTCAAAAAAGAGGCTTCTCTATAAATATCCATTTATGAAGTCCTCAACTACGACAACCCAAAAAATGGGGATTACTCTCCCATTGCAGCAGCTACAGCAGCAGAAAGTCTTTTATAAGTTCCGTTTTCCAATCGCTCCCTAATAGCGGAGAAAGCATCCAATGTTTCTGCTATATCCTCCATAGTGTGGGTAGCCGTAGGAATCAATCGAAGTAAAATCAACCCTTTTGGAATTACTGGGTATACCACGATTGAACAGAAGATTCCATGGTTCTCACGAAGGTCCTTTACCAAGGCCATTGCCTCTGGGATACTACCGTTCAAGTAAACGGGAGTCACACAACTCGTGGTGGTTCCGATATCAAATCCTCTTTCTTTCAGCCCATTTTGAAGTGCGTTCACATTCTCCCAAAGCTTGGCTTTA
The DNA here is from genome assembly GCF_029193885.1 of Flagellimonas yonaguniensis. Lineage (GTDB taxonomy): Bacteria > Bacteroidota > Bacteroidia > Flavobacteriales > Flavobacteriaceae > Flagellimonas > Flagellimonas yonaguniensis. Next base: position 18,940 of record NZ_JARFVB010000005.1, read on the forward strand.
AGTTCTGGCATGGTACGCAACATATCCAGTCTTTTCAATGCACCTTTCACATATACCATGGGCAATGATTTGGCGAACATTTGAGAACGTAGATTGTATTTAAGGTACTCTATGATTTCCTTGTCTGCAGCAACAAAAGCCCCTATACCTGCCATGGATTTGGCAAAAGTGGCCAAATACACGTCAATTTCATCCTGCACACCTTGCTCCTCTCCTGCACCGGCACCAGTTTTTCCAAGGGTTCCAAATCCGTGGGCATCATCTACCAAAAGTCTGAACAGAAACTTTTTCTTTAGGGCAACAATTTCTTTAAGGATGCCTTGCTCGCCACGCATACCAAAAACACCTTCGGAAATGACCAAGATTCCACCACCGGTTTCATTGGCCAATTTAGTGGCACGCTCCAAGTTTTTCTCTAAACTTTCTGGGTCGTTATGCTTAAATGTAAAACGCTTACCCATGTGCAAACGAACACCATCAATAATACAAGCGTGGCAATCCACGTCGTACACAATAATATCATCTTTGGACACCAGAGCATCGATTACCGACATAAAACCTTGGTACCCAAAATTCAACAAATAAGCAGCATCTTTATGTACGAATTCTGCCAATTCGTTTTGTAATTGCTCATGGTAATCGGTGTGACCGCTCATCATACGAGCACCCATTGGGTAAGCAGCTCCGTGTTCCAAAGCGGCTTCTCCATCCACTTTTTTGATTTCAGGTAGGTTGGCGAGACCCAGATAGTCATTGATACTCCACGTTATTACGTCCTTTCCCTGAAACTTCATTCTGTTGGAAATAGGTCCTTCCAATTTTGGGAATACAAAATAGCCTTCTGCTTGCGAAGCCCATTTTCCTAAAGGTCCTTTGTTCTCAATGATTCTATCAAATAAATCTCTCATCTACCGTAATATTAATTCAAATGCAAAAGTATATATTTTTATGAACCTCGCATAACGAAATGTTCATATATAAAAAACGGCAATGAAAATCATTGCCGTTCTTGAGGTATTATAAGGTACTGGTTTTATTTAATGTACTTGATTTCTTCAGGTATTTCAGCATCTTGAATATCGAAAAATCCTTGGTTTTCCATCCATTCGTTGCTATACACCTTACTCATATACCTTGAACCATGGTCTGGGAACACAACAACAACATTGCTGTCTTCGGTAAACTCCCCTTCCGTGTTCAATTGGTACAATGCCTGAGTAGCGGCACCACTGGTGTAACCCGCAAAAATACCTTCGGTATGGGCCAATTTACGGGCCATGTGGGCACTTTCGCCATCAGTTACCTTCACATATCTATCAATTGCATTGAAATCAGTTGCTGCTGGTATCAAGTTTTTGCCCAATCCTTCAATTCGGTATGGATACACTTCATTGTGATCAAACTCTCCCGTCTCGTGATATTTTTTCAATACGGAACCATAAGCATCCACACCCAATACTTTGACATTTGGATTTTGCTCCTTCAAATAACGGGCTATACCTGATATTGTTCCTCCTGTTCCACTACAAGCCACCAAATGGGTAATCTGACCGTTGGTCTGCTCCCAAATTTCTGGTCCCGTACTGGAATAATGAGCATTGATATTAAGCTCGTTAAAATATTGGTTGATGTAAATGGAATTCGGTGTTTCACTGTGTAAACGTTTGGCCACTTCGTAATACGAACGTGGATCGTCTGCACTGACATGGGCTGGACAAACATATACGTTTGCTCCCATGGAACGCAACATGTCAATCTTGTCAGGGGATGATTTTGAACTTACGGCCAAAATACATTTGTATCCCTTAACAATGCTCACCATGGCAAGGCTAAAGCCTGTATTGCCCGATGTGGTCTCAATAATGGTGCTACCCGGCTTAAGAATACCTTTACGCTCGGCTTCCTCAATAATATGAATCGCAATTCTATCTTTTGAAGAATGTCCAGGATTAAAGCATTCCAGTTTAGCATAGAAATTTCCAGTAAGAGGGGCGGTAATTCTGTTTAGCTTAACTAAGGGGGTACTTCCAATTAGGTCTAGGATATTGCTGTACGCATTTATCTGTTTCTTCATAACTGGTATTAGGTAGGGAACAATTCTTAAAACAATAAGAAATTTGTTCCGTGCAAATGTAACATTTTATTTTTAAAGCGCTTTTCCTTCGAGGTCCAAAATAAAGGCATATTCCTTTGCGGTTTCCTTCAAAGCCTCAAAACGGCCCGATGCCCCACCATGTCCAGCATCCATATTGGTATCCAAAAACAACAGGTTGTCATCGGTTTTGTACTCGCGCAACTTGGCCACCCACTTGGCCGGTTCCCAATATTGCACTTGGGAATCATGTAGGCCTGTGGACACATACATATGTGGATACGCCTTGGCTTCCACATTATCATAAGGTGAATAGGATTTAATATAATCGTAATATTCCTTTTCATTCGGATTGCCCCATTCGTCATACTCACCCGTGGTCAATGGAATGGTATCATCCAGCATCGTTGTTACTACATCTACAAAAGGCACGGCCGCGATTACCCCATGGTACATGCTAGGCTCCATATTGATGATGGCTCCCATCAACAGTCCACCTGCAGAGCCACCCATGGCATACAAGTGTTGAGAACTTGTGTAGTTAATGTCTATCAGATATTTGGAAACATCGATGAAATCGGTAAAGGTGTTCTTTTTATGCAACAGTTTACCATCTTCGTACCATGGTCTTCCCAAATACTCGCCGCCTCGAATATGCGCGATGGCATAAATGAAACCACGATCTAATAAACTCAAACGGATAGATGAAAAATAAGGGTCTATGGTTGCCCCATAAGAACCATAACCATACTGCAACAACGGACTAGTGCCATCCAAAGGCGTATTTTTATGATAGATTATAGAAATAGGCACTTTTTTGCCATCCCTAGCTGTGGCCCACAAGCGCTCCGTTTTGTAATTGTCCTTGTTGAACTTCCCACCCAAAACTTCTTGCTGCTTCATGATTGTTTTGGTCTGGGTTTCCATATCAAAATCGATAATGGCATACGGCTCGCCCATTTCATTGTAGTAATACCGGAGCACTTTGGTATCAAAATCAAGGTTTACCGAAGGTCCAGCAACATAGGTCTCACTATCAAAAGGCAAATAATAACTGTCGGAACCGTCCCATTTGGAAATCTTCATTTGGTTAAGGCCATTGTTACGCTCGGTCACCACATAATAATCCCTGAAAATCTCCACATCTTCCAACAAAACATCTTCTTGATGCGGGATAAATTCCTCCCAATGCTCTAATGATGTATTATTTTCATTGGTTTTCATCAACTTAAAGTTGGTGGCACCGTCTTTGTTGGTCAGCACATAAAAGTCGTCCTCAAAATGGGAGATGGAATATTCCACACCTTTTTCCCGCGGGGAGAACACTTTGAATTCTCCTTCGGGGTCATCTGCATTTAGAATTCTATATTCCGATGTCAATGTACTTCCTGAACCAATAACGATATACTTTCTGGATTTGGTCTTGTACACAAAAGTATTGTAGGTGGAATCCTTTTCATGAAAAACCAATTCGTCCTCATCGGAAGTGGTTCCCAGTACATGCTTGAAAATTCTATCCGAACGTAACGTAACCGGGTCCTTTTTCGTGTAGAACAAAGTTTTGTTATCATTCGCCCAAACAGAGCTACCGGTTGTGTTTTCAATGATATCAGGATAAATCTCGCCAGATTTAAGGTTTTTAACCTGAATGTTGTACTGTCTTCTGGAAATAGTGTCTGTTCCAAAAGAAGCCATGGTATTATCTGGACTGATAGAAACACCCCTCAAATTGAAAAACTCGTGTCCTTCGGCCATTTGGTTACAATCAAACAATAATTCTTCAGCAGCCTCCAAACTTTCCTTTTTTCTAGAATAAATGGGGTACTCCTTCCCCTCCTCGTATCGGGTAATGTACCAGTATCCGTCCAACTTATAAGGGACCGAAGAATCATCTTCTTTGATTCTACCTTTCATCTCCTTAAAAAGTTCCTCTTGGAATTTCTCGGTATGGGCTGTCATTTTTTGGAAATACTCGTTCTCAGCGTTCAAATAGTCGAGAACTTGCTGGTCTTCCCGATTGTTCATCCAGTAATAATCATCGATTCTTACATCGCCATGTTTTTCAAGTTGCGTTGGATGCTTAGGAGCCACAGGAGGAGTTATATTCATGGATTCTTCTTTGTTGTTTTTGCAAGCGGTCGCAAAAATAAGGCATAAAACCAGAATAGAAATTCTTGAATTCGTTTGTTTCATTGGAAAGTGTTTTAGCCAATTTACTACTTTTGACCTTAGGTTTGATAAATATTAATGCATTGCTTGTTCGGACGGTGGTCCGACAAGCCCAAAACTTGAAGATATGTTTGGAGATCTAATGGGAATGATGGGTAAAATAAAAGAAACCCAAAAGAAAGTTGAAGCAACCAAGGAACGATTGAACACCGTGATGATTAATGAAGCATCATCGGATGGACTCCTCAAAGTGACCTTGACGGCCAATCGCGAGATAAAATCAATTACCATTGACGATTCCCTGCTGGAAGACAAGGAGCAATTGGAAGATTATTTGGTATTGACACTGAACAAAGCCATTGAAAAAGCCACCAAGGTAAATGAGGCTGAATTGGCGGCCGTAGCCAAAGAGGGCATGCCCAACATTCCCGGCATGGATACTTTTATGAAGTAGTACTCAGATAGTTTGATTCCTCGATTATTGGATTGTCAGATTATCTTGAACTTGATACCATTTTTAATGGTAAAACATAATATATATTAAACACACTTCTCGATACAATTTTGGCTTTGCCAAAACCACTCGAAGTGACATCCTAGCTATATTTTGTCAGTTCGAGTGCGAAGCGTATCGAGAACTGATTTGGATGGTTGGATTATTAGATTTTTGGAAAGTTGTATTCTCTTGAACTTGATACTTCAACTTTAATTGTCAGGTCGAGCGCAGTCGAGATTTTTTTAAACTTCTCGACTGCGCTCGAAGTGACAATTACCCAATGCTTTTCAAAACTTTTAAGAAATGCTGGTGCATGACATCGGTATAATCCAAATGGGTAACAATACGAAGTTTGCCTTGCCCCATACCTATGATGGACACTTCATTTTTGGTCAACTGTTCCAGAAAAGCTTCTGAAGACATTTTAGTCTCATCTATTTCAAAAATGATGATATTGGTCTCAATGGGTTCCACTTTTTTGATAAAATCCAACGATTCAAGCACCTCTCCTATTTCTTCTGCTTTTTTATGGTCTTCGGTCAGTCGGTCTACATTGTTTTCCAGAGCATAAATACCTGCTGCAGCCAAATACCCTGATTGACGCATTCCACCGCCAAACACCTTTCGTATCCGCAAGGCTTTGTCTATATCGGCTTTACTTCCCACCAATACAGAACCTACTGGGCACCCCATGCCTTTGCTCAAACATACGCTGATGGTATCGAACAACTTGCCATAAGCTTTTGGGTCCTCGCCTTTTTTCACCAAGGCATTCCAGAGTCGGGCACCATCCAAATGATATTTTAGATGATGCTCATCACAGACTTTTCGAATCTTTTTCAATTCCTCAAAATCCCAACAAGCACCGCCACCCTTATTTGTGGTGTTTTCAATACAAACCAAGGTAGTTAATGGGCTATGGTAAAAATCGGGTGGATTAATGGAGGCTTCCACCTGCTCGGCGGTCATCATCCCACGGTCACCATCAACCAATTTACAGGAAACCCCGCTATTAAAGCTAACTCCTCCCCCTTCGTAATTGTAAACATGGGCATATTTATCGCAAATCAACTGGTCCCCTGGTTGGGTGTGTATTTTGATCGCCGTTTGGTTGGTCATGGTGCCACTGGGGAAAAATAAGGCGGCTTCCATACCAAAATACTCGGCAACTTTGGCTTCTAATTCATTTACCGTAGGATCATTTTTAAATACATCGTCTCCTACTTTCGCATTCATCATAGCCTCCAACATTCCCGCTGAAGGTCTAGTGACCGTGTCACTTATCAAGTTTATCTCCATATAATTGTTTAGTCCATGCAGTCCATCCCAATAGGCGAACCATCAGGGATTTTTTCAACAGGTATCAATTTAAATTCAGATGGTTCCTTCATGAAAGCATCAATTCTTTTTACCATTTCGACAGCTATGGCATTCTTACCATTGCTTAAAAGTTGTGTTTTTAGATTGTTCAATGCCTCATTGGCAATGGCATTTACCTGTGGATGCACATCATCATGGGCTGCTAGGTTCATGAAATGATAAAGTACCCTAAAATTGATCGTATTCTGTACTTCTGCCTCGTAATCATCACGGTGTGATACATCAAAAGTGGCCTTGATGGCCTCATCCAGTACTTCTTTTAGCCCCAATTGTCCTTTGTCCAAGCTTTTTTGCTGGATTAATCGTGAGGCGCGTTGCGGATGTAGCAACAGTCCCAAGGTCATATCCGCAGCCGTTTCTGCAACGGAAAGTGCATCAAAACTCACTCCTGTTCGTCCCTGGAACGATTCCCTGGAACGACCAAATCCAATGGCCCTCGGAGGAAAAAGGCTCAATTTATCCTTGGGAACGGCAATTACTTCGGCATCCAATGTTTTTAGTAAAGATGCCATAGCAGCTTCTTGGACTGCTTGATTTACAGGTTTTACGGAAGTTTGACCTCCATCTTTAACCGCATAATTGTAGTCCAGGCCACCAATGACCTTGGAGACTGCTTCAGTCTGGTATCTATGGAAGAAATACAGGGGCACAAACACATCTTCCAGTACAGAATAGGCCTCGCCTGTTTTAATATTGTCTATGGAAAAGTTTTCAATGGCCTTCTTTCGGATTTCCAACATTTCATCCAATTCTTGACTGGCGCTTTTGCCGTTATCCCACAAGTGGGCGAATGCATGCGCTCCTCCCGTAGGGCGAGCATCTTGGTCGGAAATATATCTTAATCCATCATCCTGGGCCTTTTTCAAAATGGCATTCAATGCAGCTTCTTCATCAGTTCCACTCGGAAAATCGGAATAAGCATAGGCCACGATCACCTTGTCCCACTCCCCTATTCCTGTATCGTACGCATTATTAAAAGTGATTTCACTGCCTTCCAACTCAAATTGCGGATGTGGATAGTCCATCACAGAAGCCCTATTATTGGTACTGGCTGCAAAATTGTGGGCAAAACCGAGCGTATGCCCTATTTCGTGTGCAGAAAGCTGACGGATTCTTGCCAAGGCCAATTCCAACATGGGTTCATAATTATCATCTCTTTCGGCAAAAGGTTGATTCATAAGGGCTTGGGCAATCATAAAATCCTGACGAATTCGCAAACTTCCCAAACTTACATGACCTTTTAGAATCTCTCCTGTTCTTGGATCGGAAACACTGCTTCCGTAACTCCAGCCACGTGTGGAACGGTGCACCCATTGCACTACATTGTAACGAATATCCAAGGGGTCGGCATCATCGGGCAGCATTTTCATTTGAAAGGCATTCTTATAGCCTGCCGCTTCAAACGCTTGATTCCACCATTTACCACCATCCAATAGAGCGGAGCGTATGGGTTCCGGGGTTCCGTTGTCCAAATAATACACAATGGGCTCAACGGCTTCGCTCATTTCTGCGTTTGGGTCTTTCTTTTGTAAACGGTGTCTTCTAATGAATCTTTTTACCAATGATTCCTGTACAGGCGTGGCATAATCATAATAAGAGAAAGGATATCCTCCGCTACGTGGATCAAATGATCTTTTTTCATAGTCATCATCGGGAAGTTCAATAAGTGAGTGGTGCTGAGCTACGGTTACCAAACTGGGAGTCGGTGTCACGGAACGAATCCAAGCACCTTGCGGTTCTCCTTTGAAGGTCAACGTAACATCAAACTCCACATTTTTGGGAAATGCCTTGGTACGGTCAAACGCCCACGCACTTTTGGATTTGTCCAGACTATACGAACCTTGCTTGGCCCTTTTCAATCGGTTGGAAACACCGTGGGCATCCCGCATCAAGAAGTCGGAAAAGTCGATCAAATAGCTTCCTTTGGACTCCTCGACAATCTCAAAGCCTTCCAGAATGGATTTGGCAAAGGCCTGCTCAACAGATTTACGTTCCAATTCATTATCTGTAATGGCTCGATATTGCAAGTTTGGCTGCATCAAAAGCAATTTTTTTCCCACTTTACGGAAAAACACCACCTGTTCGTTGCCCAACTGGCCACGGTCAAGACCAATATCATTACTCCCCACGCCACTACTCAGTGCGTAGACGTATAAAAATTCCTTCTCTAAATCATCTACTTGCAGATAGATTTTATCCGTGGAATCATCATAGAAAAAATCGAAATAGCCAGCAAACTTTTGAAAATCCTTGGCTTTTTCAAAAGTTTGGGCACCCATCGAGGCGCAAACAAAATAAAGCAAAGTGATGAGGGTAGCAGTGTTCTTCATAATCTGGTTGATATGTTGCATTAAAATTATGGAAATCCTTTTAAATAACCCCTTGATAACTTTCCTTCTTGACAAAACCACAATTCCATAAAATTCAAAGCCGATTTTTAAATATTCCTCGTTTCTGTATAGTGATTTTTAAATAATGTAAACCAATAAAGCCAAATGAATCACCTATATTAAAAGAAAAACTATATGGGTACAACTGAGGATAAATCCATCTTTTCCAGCTATGTGAAAAAAGATGGCCTGTTTGATGAAGTCTTCGACAAAAATGGAGATGTCAAATCCGTTTACCAGAAGCTTCTGGACTTATATGGTTCGAGAACAATCGATGATTACGTCAACCTGAACAATAAGGCCAAATCATCTTTTTTCAACCAAGGAATCACCTTTCAGGTATATGGTGATAAACAAAGTCAGGAAAAAATTTTTCCCTTTGATCTTTTCCCAAGAATCATCTCCACCGATGAATGGGAAATCATAGAACAGGGTGCCATACAAAGGAATATTGCCCTCAACCATTTTTTATGGGATGTATACCACGATAAAAAAATTGTAAAGGACAAAGTGGTGCCCATTGAGCTGTTGAGCTCCTCCCCTAACTACCTGCACCAAATGATGGGGATTGATCCACCTAATAAAATTTATAATCACATCTCTGGTACTGATATTATAAAGCATTCGGATGGCAATTATTATGTATTGGAAGACAACATCCGTTGCCCTTCCGGCGTAAGCTATGTTATTTGTAACAGAACCGCTTTAAAGAGAGCCCTTTTTGGGGTTTTCAATCATTACAAGACACACTCGGTGACCAATTATGCCGAAAACTTGTTGCACTTATTGGAAACGGCGAAACCGCCTGGAGTCGATATGCCCGTAACCGTTGTGATTACCCCTGGGATGTTCAACTCGGCCTATTATGAGCACTCCTATCTGGCCAAGGCCATGGGCGTGGAATTAGTGGAAGGACGTGACCTATTTGTGGAAAACGATTTTGTATATATGAAAACCACACAAGGTCCTGTCCGAGTGGATGTGGTATACCGAAGAATTGACGACCTTTTCCTTGACCCCATGGAGTTTAGTCCCGATTCTGCTTTGGGTGTACCTGGTATTTTCGCGGCCTATCGCAAGGGCAACGTTACCCTTGCCAATGCCCCAGGAACGGGTGTGGCTGACGATAAGGCCATTTACACCTATATGCCCGAGATCATAAAATACTATTTGGACGAGGAACCCATTCTTAAAAATGTACACACCTACCATTGCAGTCGTCCCAAGGAATTGCAATATGTACTGGATAATATTAAGGACCTTGTTATAAAACCTGTGGATGAAGCGGGTGGATATGGTATTTCCATAGGAAATAGATTGACAAAGGAAGAAATTGAACGCGTAAAATCAGAAGTCAAGGCCAATCCGCGTAAATATGTGGCACAACCCATTATGTCACTTTCCGTTCACCCAACTTATATAGATCAGAAGGAATCCTTTGAACAACGTCATGTCGACTTGAGAACATTTACGGTGTTGGGAAAGGATGAACAGTTTGTATTAAAAGGAGGGCTTACCCGCGTAGCCCTGAAAGAAGGAAATTTAATCGTGAACTCCTCTCAAGGGGGCGGTTCCAAAGATACGTGGGTCCTAAAACAATAACTATATGCTTGCAAGAGTTGCCAATAACCTATTTTGGATGGGTAGATACATAGAACGTGCTGAACACATTGCTCGTTTTATGAACGTAAACTATTTTTCATCGCTGGATGCGCCCAACCAACTTTCCCAGTCACGAAATTTTGTACTGCAATCTATGCTGTTCATGGTCGGAGATCCAGTGGCCGACCTCAATAAGGAACTGAACGAAGAGGAGGTTTTATATGATTTAGGATTGAATCCCGAAAAGCCCTACTCCATTATAAGCAGTATAAAAATTGCAAGAGAAAACGCGAACAGTTCTCGTGATTTGATATCGACTGAGCTTTATGAAAGTTTGAACAAGTTTTATCACTTTGTGATGAATTACCCCACGGAAACCTATAAAAAAACCAACCTATATGATTTTACCATCAATATAACCGAAATCACTGCTGTGTTGAGAGGTAAAATCAGAGGTACGTTATTGCACGATGAAGTATATGCCATCATCATGATGGGAGTAAACATTGAAAGGGCCATTCAGATTACCCGTATCATCAACACAAAATACAACGACGCCCTCATGGCCAAGGGAAGTTACAAAGATCCCATTGGAAACAGTTATGAATGGACCACCTTGTTAAAATGCGCGGAATCCTACGACATGATGAGGAGACTGTACAAGAAGACTCCCACTGGCACCTCTACCTTAGAATTTTTACTGCTGAATGGTAAATGTCCAAGATCATTCATGAATTGTATCAATCAAGTGCACAAACATATTCTGGAAATTGACAAGAAGGTGGAGTATTCCCAAAGTTCAACAGCATTTTTAGTGGGAAAAGTCAAGGCCGAATTTCAATTTAAGCAGGTAGATGAAGTATTGGAGGATATCCAAGGAAACCTGAACATGATCCTTAACAAAATGTTCAAAATTAGCGAGAGTATGGAGAAAGAATTCTTCAACTACTGATACTTTTTTGAGTAACTTGGCCGGATTGAAATTCACTCGAATGCTGTATGAATATGAAATAGATTATGATACTCGAAACTCCTATGAAATGGGGCTTAACGAGGCGTTTTGGCAGTTTTTGGTCATTCCAGAAGAGAACGATACACAAGAGCTTACCTACTGGCATTTTGAGAACGATCTTGACGAAAAAAATAGCGTTTCTGAGAATGGATTGGGGTTTAAGACAGTGCAAGTACGCTCCAAAAAGGAGTTGGACCATATTAAGTTCAATGCGCACTTCAAACTTACCAAAAAAGAGATAAATCCATTCGATTTTGATTTGCCTTTGAATATCGAAGAAGAGCGGAAATTAGTGGATAGTTTGGATTTCAGGGTGGATCACGAACCATACCTTAGAAAAACAAGGTTCACACAATTACTAGAAGAACATAAGTCCATTTACACCTTTGACCAAAAAAAATCAATTTTTGAAAACTTGACGGAGCTCAATCACTGGGCGTATGGACATTTGTACTTTAAGACCGGGGTTACCGATGTAAATACCTCGTTGGACGAAATCATCGAAAACAGACATGGGGTTTGTCAGGATTTTACGCATCTATTTTGTGCCATAGCCAAACACCATGGGGTTCCAGCGAGATATGTCTCTGGATATTTACATCAAGGGCACGGTTTTTTTGGTGATTCGCAAATGCATGCTTGGGCCGAAGCCTTTGTACCCAATGTAGGTTGGATAGGGTTTGATCCCACCAACAACGTTTTGGCCAATTATAACCACATAAAAGTCTGTCACGGAAAGGACTATACCGATTGTGCCCCTTTAAAAGGAGTCGTTTATACATTGGGTAAAAACGAAACAGAATATACTGTACAGGTAAAAGCTTCCCAACAACAATGAAATACCTAAGGTATTCTGCAGAAAGAAACTTATTTTTACCCCAAATAAATACATTACATGATAACTACAGATCAGCAGAAAGATCTTATTGAGCGCCTGGGTGCGTTAAGGAGGTATCTTTGACATTGATGCCAAACTTATTGAAATAGAGAACGAGGAGGAAAAAACCCTCGCTCCCGGTTTTTGGGACAATCCACAAGAAGCCCAAAAACAAATGCAATCCATCAAATCCAAAAAGAAATGGGTAGAAGACTTTGAAGAAGCCAAAACATTGATTGGCGACCTTGAGGTGTTCCTGGAGTTTCAGCAAGCTGGTGAGGTTTCTGAAGAGGAAGTGACCAAGCAGTTTGACAAGGCCCAAGTGGCCATTGAAAAATTGGAGTTCCGCAACATGCTTTCGGACGAAGGTGATGAGCTTACCGCCGTACTTCAAATTACAGCTGGTGCCGGTGGCACCGAAAGTTGTGATTGGGCTTCCATGCTTATGCGGATGTACCTGATGTGGGCCGAAAAGAATGGTTACAAAGTAAAGGAACTCAATTATCAAGGGGGTGATGTGGCCGGGATCAAGACCGTTACCTTGGAAATCGAGGGGGAATATGCCTTTGGATGGCTCAAGGGTGAAAATGGGGTGCATCGTTTGGTGCGCATCTCCCCTTTTGACAGCAACGCGAAGAGACACACATCCTTTGCCTCGGTCTATGTGTATCCGTTAGTGGACGATAGTATCGAGATCGATGTAAATCCATCGGATATTGAGATAACCACTGCGAGATCTAGTGGTGCGGGGGGGCAAAATGTGAACAAGGTGGAAACCAAGGTCCAACTGGTACACAAACCCACGGGAATTCAAATATCGTGCTCTGATTCACGATCTCAACACGACAACAGGGCCACGGCCATGAAAATGTTGAAGTCACAGTTGTACGAAATAGAACTTCGAAAAAAGCAAGAAGCCCGTGCTGAAATCGAATCTTCCAAAATGAAGATTGAATGGGGGTCACAAATCCGTAATTACGTGATGCATCCTTATAAATTGGTGAAAGATGTACGGACAGGCGAGGAAACAGGAAACGTGGATGCTGTAATGGATGGCGATCTGGATGCATTTTTAAAAGCCTATCTGATGATGATGGGGCAAAAGGAAGAACAAGAGTAAAAGCATAGATCATGATTAAAATATACCATAACCCCCGATGCAGAAAATCAAGGGAAGGTTTGGCCATCTTGGAAAAATCGGGAAAAGAATTTGAAGTTGTGAAGTATCTAGATGATGTTCCGAGCAAAGAGGAATTGAAAACCTTGATCGAATATCTGGGCATATCCCCTATTGATTTGGTAAGAAAGACCGAAGCCATTTGGAAAGAAAAATTCAAGGGCAAAACCTTGACCGATGATGAAGTGATCACGGCCATGTCCGAAAATCCAAAATTGATAGAACGACCTATCATTGTCAACGGCAAAAAGGCTGTTGTGGGAAGACCTCCTGAGAATATAGCCAACTTGCTATGATTCTGATATCCAACTACATTTAACACCTGATAGGCCCTTAAATTAATCCTAAATAGTATCTTTATCCCATGAAAAGTAAACAAACCTTATTCTATATAATTCTTTTTATTGGAGTATTGTTCATCAATGATATTTCAGCCCAATACGGTTATGGTTCTCCTTATGGATATGGATCTCGCAGTATGTATGGCCGAGGACGAAGTGCTATTCCACAGGCAGGACCTACTGAAAGCACTAAAGAAGAAACTCCACCTACCGCCGAAGAAATTGTGGACGAACAAATGCCTTCCATTACAGAAGCAATAGGTTTAGACCCGTTTGAACAAGCCGTGGTTCGTACTTCATTGGTTCAATCCGTACAACAGCGTATAGAGCTTCAAATTTTGGAGTTGGAGCCTCTTAAAATGAAGGAAGAGATCGAAAATATCAAACGACGCCAAGATGCCGAACTAAAGGCTGGTCTACCTGAAGAAAAGTACGAAGCCTTCATGGAACTCCAAGAAAATCAATTCAAAGCCAAAAAGAAAAAACAGAAGAAGAAAAAGAAGAAGAAAAAGGATTAACAATTCTTTAAGGTCATTCACAGGTTCATTTACGTTGTTGGGGGATTTATATTTCGTGCCCTCCTTTTTTACTCCAATTTTTGCAGCGTAAAAATCAAACTATGCACAGGATAATCATCCCGTTGCTGCTATTGACCTTCTCCACATTTCAAGGCTTAGCGCAACAAAACCAAAAACCCATAACAATTTCGGGGAAAGTAATCGACTCAGAATCAGGGCAACCTCTGGAATACGCAACCTTTGTTTTGCAAAAAGCAGATAGCCCTGACCAAGTAACCGGTGGAATCACGGACCTCGATGGAAATTTTGAAATTGAGACGGCTCCCGGAACTTACAACATCAGTGTTGAATTTATTTCTTACAAAACCTATTCGCGAAAGGGGCAAACGTACAATTCCGACACCAATTTAGGGTCTATTTCCATGTCCCCCGATGTTGCACAGCTTGCAGAAGTTGAAGTTGTTGGGGAAAAAACCACTGTCGAGGTTCGCTTGGACAAAAAAGTATATAACATTGGTAAGGATATCACCACTAGTGGAGGTAACGTAAGTGATGCCCTGAGCAATATTCCTTCCGTCGCTGTAGATGTGGAAGGAGCCATTAGCTTAAGGGGCAATGATAACGTTCGTATCCTTATCAACGGTAAACCTTCTGCTTTGGCAGGATTTGGTTCTACCGACGTTTTACAGCAACTACCTGCCGATGCTATTGAAAAGGTGGAGGTAATTACCAGTCCTTCTGCCCGCTATGATGCCGAGGGTACGGCAGGTATCCTTAACATTATCCTGAAGAAGGAGAAAACATTGGGTATCAACGGGTCCATCAATCTTACGGGCGGTATACCATTTAATGCAAGGGCAACCACCAACTTCAACATAAGAACAGAGAAGTTCAACATTTTCAACACACTTGGATATTATCATAGAGAGTCTCCCGGAGGTGGTTACAACGACAACACCTATATGTCCGAGCAAAGTGAGTTTGACAGAATTCTGGAGGACAGGGATATCAGTAGAAATGATGATGGTTTCAACCTGAATATTGGTATGGAGTATTTTATTACCGAAAAGTCATCTGTTACAGGTAGTTTCTTCTATAGATGGTCGGATGAAAATGATATAAACGAGAATGACAACCAGCGTTTTGTTGATGGCAGCATCAATAGTAGAACTTTTAGGACAGAAGATCAGGCT
This sequence comes from Flagellimonas yonaguniensis, assembly GCF_029193885.1. Classification (GTDB taxonomy): domain Bacteria; phylum Bacteroidota; class Bacteroidia; order Flavobacteriales; family Flavobacteriaceae; genus Flagellimonas; species Flagellimonas yonaguniensis. The sequence continues at coordinate 34,187 of NZ_JARFVB010000005.1, forward strand.
GAGAAAGGCAATAGCCGACAGTTCTCCTTGAACTATACCAATAATATTGACGACGATGGCCAAAAGTTGACCGCGGATCTCCAATACTCCTACAATAATGAAGATGTACTTACGGGTATTCGTGAAGACCGTACCATTCCAAGTGATAGTCTGATCGCTTTGGAAAATATTTACGAAAAGCAAAAGCAAGATGATATCTTGGCTCAAATCGATTATGTGTTGCCCATGGGAGATGCTCAATTTGAAGCGGGTTACCGAGGTACCTTTGAAAAGGAAGTGAACGATTATCAATTGGACACCTTGAATCAGGGAACGGGCAACTTTGATACCAATCAGGATTTGACCAATATTTTCACGTACCACGAAAATGTAAATGCACTTTATACGCAGTATGGAAACAAATACGGTAAATTTTCCGTGTTGCTCGGTCTACGTTTGGAAAATACGGAAATGCGAGGTGAAGTTGATGCCACTATCGACACTGAGGCTTTACAAGAACTTGTAGGGGAAGATGTTGATCTAAACTTTGACAAGAACTATTTAGGGCTTTTTCCCACTGTGAACTTTGTTTATGAAATTTCAAAAACCCAGAATATTTCACTTGGATATAACAGAAGAATCAACAGACCTAGAGGATGGTTCATTAATCCTTTCCCTTCTAGATCAAGTAGAACCAACGTTTTTCAAGGAAATCCTGATTTGGACCCTGCCTTTGCCAACGCATTTGACCTTGGATACATGAAAAGATGGAAAAAATTAACGCTTACATCTTCAGTATACTATCAACGTGAAACACAATCTTTTGAGTTTATTACCGAGAATACCGGTCAATTTACCTCAGACGGTATCCAGATTATCCGAAGGGTCCCTATTAACCTGTCCACCAACGAGCGAATCGGTGCCGAAGCGGGTGTAATGTACAGCCCTACCAAATGGTGGAGATTGAATGGTAGCATCAACTACTTTACCTTCTCTTCTGATGGAGAATTCAATGGTGTTGATTATGGTACGACCAACTCAAGCTATTTTGCACGTTTAAGTTCCAAGTTTACCTTGCCAGGAAAGATAGAGCTTCAGGCCAACTCCTTTTACATGGGACCTAGACAGAATGCACAAACGGAATCGGACCCAATGTTCTCTTTAAACTTGGCTTTGAGCAAAGATCTATTTGATGACAAGGCTACACTTTCATTGAATGCCAGTGACCTGTTCAACTCCAGAAAACGTAGATCATTTACCCAGACACCTACATTTACATCGGACAGTGAGTTCCAATGGAGACAAAGACAAGTGAATCTGTCTTTCATATACAGGTTTAACCAGCCCAAAGAACAACGTCAAAGAGGTAGACAACAAGGCCCTGACGACGATGAGGGTCAGGGACAATTCCAAGATTAGTAAGTTACCTAGAACGTAAAATAGAAAAGCAGCCTTATCGGCTGCTTTTTTTATGTATCAACTTCTAGTTTCTGTATGTGTATGGTAAAAAAATAGTCTTCAACCCAATGAGGACTATTTTTACGGAATAGATTGAAATAAAAAAGAAGCCAATGAGGCTTCTTTTTGTATATCTTATTCTTCTAGTTGGGCTCGTTTGGCCTCTTTTCTTTCTTTAAACATTTCCCTTAGGTTGCCAATCAACCAATAAGGTACTACAAAGGTCAATAGGAATATCATCAACCAAAAACCGATTGTCAAAATTGTTAGAAAAGCTAAAAAACCTAAATATTGGTCAAATTCGAACATCTTTACTCCTTTTGTTTTAACAAAGATACTTTCTTCTTATCAAAAAAAGCAAGTAGATGGGCAAAAAAAAGTGTATTTATCTATATCAACTACCATATAAATGCCCTATATCCTACCTTTGTAAGACAAAATTTTAAACTATGAGTTTCAGGATTGAAAAAGACACCATGGGCGAGGTAAAAGTACCCGCCGATAAATATTGGGGCGCCCAAACCGAACGTTCCCGAAACAACTTTAAAATTGGTGCTCCGGCATCCATGCCCTTGGATGTGGTGTACGGATTTGCTTATTTAAAAAAGGCTGCGGCCTACACCAATAACGAACTGGGAGTGCTCAGTCAAGAAAAAAGAGACCTTATTGCACAGGTTTGTGATGAAATACTGGATGGCAAGCACGATGACCAGTTTCCTTTGGTCATCTGGCAAACCGGTTCGGGCACGCAGAGTAACATGAACGTGAACGAAGTAATTGCCAACCGTGCACACGAAATTGCAGGTAAAAAAATTGGGGAAGGCAAGAAAACCATTCAGCCCAATGACGATGTGAACAAAAGCCAATCTTCCAACGACACTTTCCCTACGGGAATGCACATTGCCGCATATAAAAAAATAGTAGAGGTTACCATACCTGGCGTGGAACAGTTGCGAAACACTTTACAGAAAAAATCCGAAGAGTTCAAGGATGTGGTTAAGATCGGCAGGACCCACTTGATGGACGCCACTCCCCTAACCTTGGGCCAAGAATTTTCTGGCTACGTTTCCCAATTAAATCACGGGTTAAAGGCACTAAATAACACCTTATCACATTTGAGCGAGCTTGCTCTGGGCGGAACTGCTGTGGGCACTGGTTTAAATACGCCTGAGGGATACGATGTGCTTGTTGCCAAATACATTGCGGAATTTACTGGGAAACCATTTGTAACGGCCGAAAACAAGTTTGAAGCTTTGGCGGCCCACGATGCCATTGTGGAAAGTCATGGCGCATTGAAACAGTTGGCCGTTTCCTTGAACAAAATTGCAAACGATATCCGTATGATGGCTTCCGGCCCTCGTTCTGGTATTGGGGAAATCATTATTCCTGCCAACGAACCTGGAAGTTCCATTATGCCAGGTAAAGTGAACCCTACACAATGTGAGGCCATGACCATGGTGTGTGCACAGGTAATGGGGAACGATGTGGCCATCGGTGTTGGAGGTACGCAGGGTCATTACGAGCTAAATGTATTTAAACCTGTTATGGCAGCCAATATTTTGCAATCCGCCCAATTGATCGGGGATGCTTGTGTCAGTTTTGATGTGAACTGTGCTTCTGGTATTGAACCAAATCACGATACCATTAAAACCTTATTGAACAACTCCTTGATGTTGGTAACGGCCTTGAACACCAAAATTGGTTACTACAAAGCTGCTGAGATTGCCAACACTGCGCATAAAAATGGCACCACACTTAGAGAAGAAGCCGTAAATCTTGGTTATGTAACCCCTGAAGAATATGATGAGTGGGTAAAGCCTGAGGATATGGTCGGCAGCTTAAAATAAGCCACAAAAAAATGAAGCATAAAAAAGGCCCGTCCAAAATTGGACGGGCCTTTTCATTATAGTGATAGTGTGTGTTTATTACTTCAATTCGAAGCTGGAAGTTCCCAACAATTTCAATTTGTTGTCATAAACATTTACCATGTAGTTTCCATCTTGGAAATCCCCACTAGGCTTGTTTATGTAGTCGCATACATCCAAAGCATCGTTCTCGTAGTAGAAGTTGGTTCCTTTACTATATGTAAGAGAGCTTCCTTCTTCCGTGGTTGTAGTCAAACCTTCGCCCAATACGTTTCCTTGTGGTCCAAGAACTTCGATATAGAACTCTCTGTCACCGGCTTCAGCGATTACGTTGTCAGCAATGGTAAAACAAACTTTGAATTTATCGGTTGCTTTGGCTCTTCTTGTAGAAACCAATTTACCACTGTTTCTTTCTTTAATGGCGTCAACACTGATAGTGCTTAGGTTAAGGGCAGAACCTTTTTCAACGGCATCGGCCAGTTGCGTGTTCTGGATGATCAAAGAATCGTTGAAGACAGTTTGTTGTTCCAACTCAGCAAAAGTACTGTCTCTCTGCATGGCCAACAAGCTGTTGGATTGTGTCAAGGAATCCACTTGTTTTAAAAGTTCTTCTCTTTCAGCTTTAAGAACACTTACTTGCCTTCTGTAACGGGAAAGTGTAGCGATATCAGCTTTCATGCTGCTTACAGAATCGATGTATTTTGCAATGTTATCCCTAGCTGCAACCAATTCTTCGTTTGTAGCATTGCTTTCCAAAATAGCTTTGTCGTATTCAGACTTCAAATTGTTCAAATCCTCTACAACCAATTCTTTCTCTTGAGTAAGAGCTTCCGTGGTTTGTTTTTTATCTTGATAAAGACTCACAGTGTAAATAATGGTTCCTAAAAGAACTACACCCAACAGACCAGCAATTACTTTCAATCCGTTATTGTTATTTTTTGTTTCAGTCATAACTTTTTGTTTTAATTGATTCTCGTTTAAGGTTTTTAATCAATCGTGTTTGGTTTATATACGCATTGGATTTGTATTTGGATTATTTGGACGGAAATAATTTTCACAAAAAATTACAATTCCGTTCATGATCCCTTATTTTTAAAAGGATTTAAAAAAAGACTCCATGAAAAAAAATATGCTTTTAACCGCTAGTGCTTTGCTAATATTCTTTATTTCATGTAAGCAAAACGAAAAGAAACAGGAAGAAGCTTCAACAGCTTCAGAAGATGAAGTGTTGGTTGTGGATACCCCTCCTGCTGCTACCATAATTCCAATCGAACATGCCACTGCGGTAATCAATTGGAATACAACTACCATATATATAGATCCCGTTGGAGGCAAAGCTGCTTTTGAAGGTCAACAACAACCGGACCTTATTTTCATTACAGATATACACGGTGACCATTTTAATCCAGAAACCTTGAATGAATTGGATTTGGATGGTGTTGAAATTATTGCTCCTGAAGCGGTAAAACAGCAAATGGAGGAAAACTTATCATCCAAAACAACTGCAATGAAGAATGGTGAGACCAAAGAAATAGCAGGATTTTCAGCAAAAGCCATTCCCATGTACAACCTACGTGAAGAAGCCAAAGAATTTCATGTAAAAGGAAGGGGAAACGGGTATGTTTTCACTTTTGGGGACGAGCTCATCTATTTTTCAGGAGATACAGAGGATATTCCTGAAATGCGTGCTTTGGAAAATATCGACAAAGCTTTTGTTTGTATGAACCTACCTTATACCATGACCGTGGAAAGTGCAGCTGATGCCGTCTTGGAATTCAAACCCAAAGAGGTATACCCATATCATTATAGGGGACGGCCTGATGTCAGCGATGTCAAAAAGTTCAAAAGCATTGTGAACGAAGGGGATTCCAATATAGAAGTAGTACAATTGGACTGGTATCCAAACGAAGATTATTAATCCCATATAATATTAACGGGTTTTCATCGTTAGAACAACTAACTTAGTAACCAAATCAAATACTTGAATATGGCTCCCAAATCCCATGTTTTTGTAGTGATGGCAATACTTTTTGCCATACAAGCTACCTATGCAAATCAGTGTGATAATTTTTATTCCAAAGTAACCTATGCACTCAGTCATGGCAAAAAAGCCATGAATGCCACAAACTTTGAGCACCAAATGTACTATGCTGAAAGGGCTTTGACCGCTATGGAAAAAGCTGAATCCTTCATGGCTGATTGTAGTTGTGAAAAAGCAAAAAACAAGACCTTGGATGCCATGGAAACCTTGGAGCAAGCTATAGAACCCGCTGACTGGGAAGCTGGTAGGTTCTTTACCAAAAAAGCTTTGGGTGAAATCAACGAGTTGATAACCATAATCGACCAATGTACCCTTGGAACTACTAATGAGGCCACAATTGAAGTGGAGGCTTCCTATGAAGAAAACCCAGAAACTGAAGTGGCAGAAACCGCTTCGGTAGCATCCATGGAACTGGAAATGATCAAAGTTTTCGAGAAACATGCCGATGATAAACTCCAATCCGCAGAACAAGCCATTGAGCAATTAGTGGAACTCTCCAACTCCATCGGTTCAAGTTCCAGAAACACTCAAGATCCGAATAGCCTGGCAGCACACCAAAAAGCTTATTTGGAAAAAGCGAAGAAACTATTGGAGGAAGGAATCAAAAATCTCGGTGGAGAAGAATAATTCCTCCTTTTTTTAACGAATCAATTTTTTGTACTTGATACGCTTGGGCATGATATCCGTTCCCAAGCGTTTCTTTTTGTTCTCTTCGTAATCGGAGAAAGAACCCTCAAAGAAATATAATTGAGAATCGCCTTCGAATGCAAGGATGTGGGTACAGATCCTATCCAAGAACCATCTATCATGGGAAATGATCACTGCACAACCAGCAAAGTTCTCCAAACCTTCTTCTAAAGCACGGAGCGTGTTTACGTCCAAATCATTGGTAGGCTCATCCAAAAGCAGTACGTTACCTTCTTCCTTTAGCGTCATGGCCAAATGGAGACGGTTACGCTCTCCACCGGAGAGCATATTTACTTTTTTGTTCTGTTCGCTACCAGAGAAATTAAACCGGCTCAGGTAAGCACGGGAATTTACTTGCTTCCCTCCCATCATGATCAATTCCTGGCTATCACTAAAGTTTTCCCAAATGGTTTTTTCCGGGTCAATATTGGAATGTGATTGATCCACATAGGCCAACTTCGCCGTCTCACCAACCTCAAATTCACCTTTGTCGGGAGTCTCTTCTCCCATGATCATTTTAAAAATGGTGGTCTTACCCGCACCATTCGGTCCAATAATACCCACAATACCAGCTTGTGGCAATTTAAAGTTAAGATCTTCATAGAGTAATTTATCCCCAAAAGCTTTGCTTACGCCTTTGGCCTCGATAACGTTGGTTCCCAAACGAGGTCCGTTCGGGATATAGATTTCCAACTTCTCCTCTACCTGTTTTTGGTCTTGGCTGAGCAGTTTGTCATAATTCTTTAAACGGGCCTTTTGTTTGGCCTGTCTACCTTTGGCGCCTTGACGGACCCAATCCAGCTCGCGTTCCAATGTTTTTTGACGCTTGGAAGCTTGTTTGCTTTCTTGCTCCAATCGTTTCGCCTTTTGATCCAACCAACTAGAGTAATTTCCTTTCCATGGAATTCCCTCGCCACGATCCAATTCCAAAATCCAACCTGCAACGTTGTCCAAGAAATAACGGTCGTGGGTAACGGCTATCACAGTTCCTTTGTATTGTGCCAAATGGTGTTCCAACCAATGTACGGATTCGGCATCCAAGTGGTTGGTAGGCTCATCCAGTAATAACACATCCGGTTCTTTCAAAAGCAAACGGCACAAGGCTACCCTTCTTCGCTCACCACCGGAAAGCACACTTATTTTCTTGTCGGATTCTGGAGTACGAAGGGCGTCCATGGCAATCTCCAATTTCGTGTCCAGTTCCCAGGCATTTGCGGCATCAATCTGATCTTGAAGCGCTGCTTGCTTGTCCATTAACTTTTGCATCTTATCGGCATCCTCATAAACTTCGGGCAAACCGAACATATCATTGATTTTATTGTACTCATCCAAAATGGCCACGGTCTCGGCAACACCTTCCTTTACCACTTCAAGAACAGTTTTGTTCTCATCCAACTGAGGTTCCTGCTCCAAATACCCAACGGAGTACCCGGGAGAAAAAACCACATCGCCCTGATAGTTTTTATCCACTCCTGCGATTATTTTCAATAAGGTGGACTTACCTGAACCGTTTAGACCCAAAATCCCGATTTTGGCCCCGTAGAAAAAGCTTAGGTATATATTTTTAAGCACAGGGGTATTGGCCGTTTTAAAGGTCTTGGTTACCCCAGACATTGAAAAAATGACTTTCTTATCGTCTGACATTTATTGTAAATTAAATTGTTTATGAAAAAGAGACTACACTCTACCTTTTAGGGCATTGAATACCCAAGCTACGGCAAAAAATCCTATTCCAACAGCCGCAAAGCCCCATCCTGCTACTTCATCATATTTAAAAGCGCCAAGTGCTATCATGCCAATACCCACAAAAATCATAATCCAAGTGGCCCAGGCCAGCACAGTGTTCTTATTCATTCCCATTATATATTTTTCTGAAGAGTTTCAAATATCGCAAAAATAGGGATAATGTAAAGTTATTATCAAGGATTATATTTCAAAAGGAAAGCTTACCCCACATTTTTCCCTTACAGTGTCCAATAAAGCCGACAAATCCAAGCTATTTTGATGCGACCACAAATCACTCTCGATTTTATTGTCCTTCAAACATTTGTGCACTTCCAGGATTTCATAATAGTAACCAATTCCGGTTAACGGCAGGTCAACTTGATCGGTTTCCCCTTCTTTTGTCAAAGTATACCCATCTGCCTCATGCCATCTTGGGTTTAAAAACACCTCTCCTTTTGTTCCTGAAATTTCGGCTTCCATCTTAGAATTGCTGGTAAAACCACTGTAAAGCATAGCTTGGGCATCTGGGTAGTCAAAAATCATGCTGGTCTGCAATTCCGTTCCATTTTCATGGATTTTAGAGGCGGCCATAATGGTATCGGGCATTCCCAATAGTAAATAAGACAAGAAAATTGGATAAATCCCAATATCCAGAATAGTCCCCGAAGCCAAGTTGGGGTTCAATAATCTGGAATCTTCATCCCTGTCCAAAGCATAAAAGGCGAAATCGGCATGAAGATATTTCAGGTTACCAATCTCGCCAGCATCAACAAGTTGTTTTATTTTTTTGATGGATGGATTAAAGCGAGACCACATGGCTTCCATCAAAAAAGCATTATGTTGCTTCGATGCATTTACCTGTTCCACCACTTCTGCCCTATTGACGCCCATTGGTTTTTCACACAAAACCCCAATACCGTTTTCAAGCGCTTTTACAGATAAATCTTTATGAAAATTATGGGGCGTGGCAATATAGACCACATCCACTGTTCCTGATTGGAACAATTCATCATAACTCCCAAACGTATGTTGTACCCCATATTCATCAGCGAACTCTTTGGCCCGCTCCAACGACCGTGATGCCACTGCAGTAACTTCGGCATCTGCCACAAGCAAAAGGTCCAATACAAATTTTCTAGCTATTTTTCCTGGGCCTACTATGCCCCATCGTATTTTGGTTTCCATATAGTTCAAAAGTAATGATTATAACTCCTTATCTTTAACCAACGAAACGAATTTAAAGTAGAATGGATATCAACTTCAATAAGAACGAAGACCATAATAAATTAAAATTATCCGACCTAAAGCGTAGACTGGCCAAAGTAAAGCTAGGAGGAGGAAAAAGCCGTATCGAAAAACACCATGCCAAAGGCAAGATGACGGCACGGGAGCGAATCGATTATTTGTTGGACCAAGATGCAGATTCCATTGAAATAGGTGCGTTCGCAGGAGAGGATATGTATGAGGAGCATGGCGGATGTCCGTCTGGCGGTGTTGTCGTAAAAGTTGGCTACGTACAGGGAAAACAATGTGTGGTGGTGGCCAATGACGCAACCGTAAAAGCTGGTGCTTGGTTCCCTATCACAGGAAAGAAAAACCTGCGTGCACAGGAAATTTCCATAGAAAACAAATTGCCTATCATTTACTTGGTGGACAGTGCTGGGGTTTATTTACCCATGCAGGATGAAATATTTCCAGATAAAGAACATTTCGGCCGCATTTTTAGAAATAATGCCGTAATGAGCAGTATGGGCATAACCCAAATTGCCGCAGTAATGGGCAGCTGCGTTGCCGGAGGGGCCTACTTGCCCATTATGAGCGACGAAGCTTTAATTGTCGACAAAACAGGAAGCATCTTCTTGGCGGGAAGTTACTTGGTAAAAGCGGCCATTGGCGAGTCCATTGACAACGAAACCTTGGGTGGCGCAACCACACACTCGGAAATTAGCGGGGTTACAGATTACAAAGCCAAGGATGATAAAGATGCCTTGGACAAAATCAAAAACATTGTAAGTAAGATTGGGGATTTCGACAAGGCTGGATTCAATAGGGTTGAAGCGAAAAAACCAACAGAAAATCCTGATGATATTTTCGGACTGTTGCCAGCATCCCGTAGCGACCAATATGATATGTTGGAGATTATTAAACGTTTGGTGGACGATTCCGAATTTGAGCAGTATAAAGAAGGCTACGGACAGACAATTTTAACCGGTTACGCCCGTATTGACGGTTGGGCAGTGGGTATTGTGGCTAATCAACGTAAAGTGGTAAAGACCAAAAAGGGCGAAATGCAATTTGGTGGTGTCATCTATTCCGATTCTGCAGATAAGGCCACCCGATTTATCGCCAATTGCAACCAAAAGAAAATTCCGTTGGTGTTCTTACAGGATGTCACTGGTTTTATGGTGGGCAGCAAAAGTGAACATGGCGGTATTATAAAAGACGGGGCCAAAATGGTAAATGCGGTTAGTAATTCGGTAGTGCCTAAATTTACCATTGTGATAGGCAACAGTTACGGCGCTGGAAATTATGCCATGTGCGGCAAAGCCTACGACCCCAGATTGATTGTGGCCTGGCCCAGTGCTGAACTTGCCGTGATGAGCGGAAACTCTGCCGCAAAAGTGCTTTTACAGATTGAAAAGGCCAGTTTGGAAAAAAGTGGCAAATCCGTCGATGCTGAAAAGGAAAAAGAGCTTTTTGATGAAATCAAACAGCGTTATGACGACCAGATATCCCCCTATTATGCCGCTGCCCGACTTTGGACGGACGGCATAATCAATCCGTTGGATACCCGTAAATGGATTTCCATGGGGATTGAGGCTGCCAACCACGCTCCTATCGATAAAAAATTCAATATGGGAGTGTTACAGGTATAAAGCATTTAATTCCCTAAATGTGGTTTTGGTCTGGGAATCAGCAATAACTCAGTTTGTCTGCCATTGATGTATCGGAATCCATCTGCTCCGAAAAAACCGGGTTCTTCCAACATAATACGAATATCCCTATTCCATTCCGGGATGTTCACTGTGGCATTCAACTCAATGGCGTAAGCGGTATTCGGGTTTAATGGATAGTTCTCCCCATCATCCTTCATTACTCCGGCCTGGGCGTCCCACATCCCGATAGTGGTTCCTGCAGAGTGTCCGTACATGCCCAAAGGATGTGTATAAATGGAAGGACGAAGCCCTGCATCTTTGGCATCTTGCAAGGCTTTGGCCAGAATATCGTTTCCCACTCTACCCTCGACCATGTTCTGGGTCAGAAAATCCTGTACACGGTTACCATCATACAAAGCATTTACCAAAAAAGATGGTGCTTCAGTTTCTTCTGGTTTGAGAACATAAGCCAATTCCTGACAGTCGGTGTTCAAACGCAAATACGTAATTCCAAAATCACAATGCAGTAAATCCCCACGTTGGATTACGGCTTCATCGGGACGACCTGAAAAGGAATATAAATGACCTACCAATTCCTCACTTGTTCGCTGGATATCAACAGTGGGATGAAACCATGTCTCCAGGCCTAAATCCGTTACTTTTTGGCGCATCCACCACTCCACTTCGGTTGTCGTGGTAATTCCTGGAGTTATAACCTTTTCAGAAAAGGCCTCTGCAATTATGTCGTGGGTTATATCCGTCAACTGATTGAAAATGGTCATCTCCCTTGGAGTACGGGTCTCTATCCAACGCACAGCCAATTGCTCTGCAGATACCACTCTGGATTGGTATTTTCTAGGTAGGTTGACCATGAATTCATCATAATCGGTTTTATCCAAACCATCGGCTATGTTGTGGTCTTTGGAAAAATTAAGTCCGATTTTATCCGGATTTCGTTCAGCTATCAATTGCATCAAACGTTTCCATTGATTGGGTTCTTGTTCTTTGTCCCATGCAGAACTGATACTTTTACCAATGTTGTATCGAGCAACGGCCAATTTGTCTATCGTATTCTTTTCCTTATCCCTGTAAAAAAGTAAAATAGTCCTGCGTCTGGCATTCAACCACTTTGCAGGCAACATGGTTCGGAGCACTGGGTCCTCGTTGTATTCACGGGATATCAACACCCACATATCCAATCCTGCATCATCCATTAATTGGGGAAGGAGTTCATTAAAACGTTCTTCCAAAATCTCGTCCATCACTCGAGCTCGCTCTACTTCGGGGAGTATTTGTTGGGAAATGCCCATAAAGGGTAAGAGTAACAATGCTAATTTAATAGTTCTTTGCATGGTTGATTTTTTAAGATTCTGAATGTACAAAACTTAGCTTATTTGTTGAAGCGTTTTTTTTCGGTCCACCTTCTTGGTCGAAGTCTCCTCAAAGGCTTTTACAAAGTAAACCGCCTTGGGCACCTCATATTTTGAAACCTCCTTTAGCCCTTTAATGTTTTGAATCAATTCGTGCTGGTCCAGCATACCTCCCTCTACCACAAGAACCAATTTTTGACCCAAAGCCTCATCAGGCAGGCCAGCCACAAAAAAACGGGATTGGATAAGGCTGGAGAACTTTTCCTCAATTTTTTCTGGAACCAATTTGATTCCTCCCGAATTGATGATGGAATCATATCGTCCCAGCCACTCAAACTGATGTTTGCCTATCAGTTCCACCAAATCATTCGTGATTATTTTCTCATCCGAAATTTGGGGGGCATCAATTATAAGACATCCTCTATCATCCACAGCTATGCTGACATTGGGCAATGTTTCAAAATAATCGGTTGATTCATCATTGATTCGTTTCACGGCAATATGGGTAATGGTCTCCGTCATTCCATAGGTTTCGAATGCTTGAACCGATAGTGAGTGGAGCTTGCTTCGTAAAAATAAATCCACTGGCGCTCCACCTATAATCAGTTGTTTTACCCTATCCATCTGGTCTAGCGAATTTTGAACCTGTAAGGGGACCATGGCCACAAAATCATAGGTTTTGGTATTTCCGGACAATGGATTTGATGAGGGTTCCACGTAATCCAAATGTAGACCGAGAACCATGGCTCGGACCAGCATCATTTTGCCTGCGATTCCTGTGCAGGGTAAACATAAAAGTGCATTTTGATTGGCTCCCAACTGAAAATATGCCCCCGTGGCCAATGCTGAATTCATCATGTGCTCTTTTTTGAGCACTATGGTTTTGGGGTTGCCCGTAGACCCAGATGTGTCTACTGCTACTGTGGGCTTCTGCGAAATCCAATCCCGTAAAAATTCCCCAATGGGTTTCTTGTATGGTTCTTCGGATTTTACCAAGGCATGCCCTAACTCAAAAAGGCTTTCTTTGGTATGCTGAACACCATTTAGCCAAAAATCAGGATGGATGTTATGCCAAGTCGGATTCGCCATCGGTCAATGCTACAAATTCTTCTTTGGACAATACACGTCCAAAAAGTTTTTCCTTCCAGTTGTTCCAACCGTATTTTTTTGAGAAAACAAACAGTAAAATGGGATAAATCACAAAAACGGGTATCAATACGTCCCAGCCTAGAACTGGGTCGGAAACATCCTTGTAGATTGAATTTGTGTTGAATGCCATCCAATCAGCTGTTACCAGTAATGCGGCAAAAAAATTGTTTGAAGCATGGAAACCCAGAGGCAATTCCAAGCCTTCGTCCATTAAGGTCAATATCCCTAGAAAAAAACCGGTCCCTATATAAAACACCAAAACACCATAGCCCAATTTTTCCACTTCAGGGTTAAATATGTGCAGTAGTCCAAAAAGCGATGAACTAACGATCAAGGGAAGCCATTTGTTATTGACAGCCAATCCGATGGATTGCATTAAATACCCTCTTGTGAAATATTCCTCGAAACTGGTCTGAATCGGGACAAAAATGATGGAAAGTAGCAATAGAATCAAAAATGGAACTGGTTCAAATGTAAACTCATAATTTTCAGGCGATAGGTACAAATCCAAAATGATCATACCCGATGAAATTATACCCCAGAGCACAAAAGAGAAGATGATTCTTTTCCAATCAACCTTTTTACGGGATGTGGTAAAATGCTTAAATGGTAACTTATGGATAAACTTTACCACAAACCACAAACTGACCATAGCTGCAAAAAATGTCAGCATTATCAAAAAGAAAAAGAGATTGGAACCGAGTGTATTTGCCATTTGCCCTAGATCTGTGGTCATGGTAGCAAATGAATCAGATTTCATCATTACGGCAACTAGAAGCGGTATTCCACCAAGTATTTGCCAAAAGACAAATACAATCAAAAATCCCACAAAATATCTCCAACGATCCGTAAATCCTTTATAGGCTTGTTCTATGTACATATTTCTTGTATTAAATCCATATCCCAGGCTTTAGCTTGTCTGTAAAAAAGTTTCCCTTCGACAACCTCCAAAGGGCTTTCCATATTATTGGTAAACAAACTCCCAGTCCCCAATCCTTGGGGCATTGTAGCGCCCAAAGCGTATGTGAATTGGGCTATGGCATTAAGGCCAATATTGCTTTCCAAGGCACTGGTAATCCACCAAACTATTTGCTTTTTTTCCGCCAAAGCAATCCATTCTTTACACCCTCCAATACCTCCGACCAAACTTGGCTTCAATATTATATATTGCGGTTGTATGGTTTGTAGCAATTGTTGCTTTTGTGTTACATCAAAAACTCCGATCAATTCTTCGTCCAAGGCAATTGGAAATGGCGTGTTTTCGCAGAGCTTGGCCATTTCCTCCCATTGCCCTGCCTTTATCGGTTGCTCAATGGAATGTAACTTGAACTCTGACAAACGCTCCAGCTTTCCCATAGCTTCTTCTGGCAAAAAAGCCCCATTGGCATCCACTCGCAGTTCGATTTCTTCCGGCGAAAAATTGTCGCGGATGGATTTAAGAATGGATACCTCCTTTTCAAAATCAATGGCTCCGATCTTCATTTTGATACACCTGAAACCATCTTTCAGCTTTTGCTCCAATTGTTTGAGCATAAACGCAGTATCGCCCATCCAAATAAGACCGTTTATGGGTATCGGCGATTCCTTTTGGGTAAAATCAGACGGAAAAAGTTTAAATGAATCCTTGGCTTGCAAAGACAAAAAAGCTTGCTCCAACCCAAATTGAATGGAGGGGTATTGGCGTAAACGATTCAACAAAGCATCTTTTCCCAAGTGGATGTTGTCACAGGTCCAAGCGAGTTTTTGTTCGTAATCGGGGCGGTCATCCACACTCAATCCACGTAAAATACCGCATTCCCCTATTCCGAATGCACCATTATTTTTTAGGATGATGTACCAAGTTTCTTTTTGGGTCATTACCCCACGCGAAGTACCACTGGGCACTTTAAAATCGAGGGTGTACTTTTTGTAGCTTGCTTTCATGAAGTAGGCCAAATTTAAGTATATTTTGAATCTAAAACAGTACTTATGGAAAGTATCCATGGAAAAACCATTTGGATCACGGGCGCATCTTCGGGAATAGGCAAGAGTTTGGCATTGGCACTTAGTTCCTACTCCTGTAATCTGATTCTTTCCTCAAGAAGGGAAGAAGAACTCGTCAAGGTAAAAGTATTATGTGGTAACACGGACAACATTTCCATTTTGCCCTTGGACCTTGAAAATCATAATGAGATGGAAATACTTACCCAAAGGGCCATTTCCTTTTATGGTAAAATCGATATTTTGGTGAACAATGCCGGAATCAGTCAACGCTCCTTGATCAAAGACACTAAATTGGAAGTGTATGAACAGTTGATGGATGTGAATTACTTGGGCACCGTGGCCCTGTCCAAGGCCATACTTCCCCACTTTATCACGAACAAATCAGGACGTTATGTCACGGTTACCAGTCTAATGGGCAAGTTTGGTTCGCCCTATCGCTCTGGTTATTGCGGTGCCAAACATGCACTTCATGGTTTTTTTGATGTTATGCGCATGGAACACGAAAAAGATGGAGTCAAGGTAACCCTAGTGTGCCCCGGTTTTGTACAGACCAATGTGGCCAAAAACGCATTGACAGCAGATGGTTCTACCCAAAAGAATGATGATGTGGCCACACAGAACGGAATTACGCCTGCTTTGGCGGCAAAAGAAATAATTTCAGCCATTCAGAAGGATAAATTTGAGATATATGTGGGTGGAAAAGAAGTGAAAGGAATTTATTTGAAACGCTTCTTCCCTAAACTATTGCATAAAATGGTGCTGAAAAGTCAGGTTCGGTAAATCAACTGAAATTAAACCAGAACCGCACGCCTTCTACATTTCTGTCCACATTCAATTTGGACTGAAGTTGGTTGACCAATCGATTGATCAAACGAATTCCCATGGAAGAATGCGAACGCTCATCAGTGTCTTCGGGCAGTCCCACACCGTTGTCGGTATATTCAAAATAACCTTGATCCCCGTTCTTGCGCAAATGGATGTAAATTTTACCGTTCTCATCATTTTCGGGAAAGGCATACTTGAAGGAATTGGACACGAGTTCGTTCAAAATCAGGCCAAATGGTATGGCACGGTCAATGTCCAACTCGGTTCCTTCGGCATCAATGGTAATACTGATGTTGTGCCCACCTTTTTTGTAAACGGATTGCACACTATTGATCAAACTTTCAATATAGCCTTGCATCTCTATAACCGAAAGATCATCATTCTGATATAACTTTTGATGAATCAAAGCCATGGCCTTTACCCTACTCTTACCTTCTTCCAAGGCCACTATGGCTGCCTTGCTTCGGGTATTTTTGGTCTGTAGGCTCAACAAACTGGAAACCATTTGAAGATTGTTCTTTACCCTATGGTGGATTTCCTTTAAAAGGGAATCCTTTTCTACAAGGGAGTTTTCAATAATGTGTTTTTGCTCGGCGATCAATCGTTGGTTTTTGATACTTTTTAAATAGGCATAAACCAATCCTGCAAAACCTAAAAGGGTAAATATCAATGATATGAACACCAAATTGATTCGCTCATCCTTGGCCTTCATATCACTTCGTATCAACTCAATGTTACGTTTTTGCTCATCGATCATACGTTGTGAATTCTGCAAATTTTTATTGGCTACAATGGTTACCAATTGTTGTTTTATTATGGTCGATTGCTTCTCTGCCAAGGAGTCTTCTATCCTTTCATTGCGTTTGTAGTACGCAGCCGCGTTCTTATAGCTCTCAATTTTATCGTAATAGGCGGCCAACAGGCTGTTTCTTTTTATGGTTTGAAGAACACTGATGTTGTCAAATTCCATATCGAGTATTGTTTTCGCTTTTGAAAAAGCGTCTTCCTGTAGATTGGCTTCGGCCAAAAACAGGGAGTTTTCCACTACCTCGCTTTGGTCTGCATTGCTGGCGGATGTTTTTAATACTTCGATGCTTTTTTCCAATAGCGGTATGGCTGTCTCATACTCACCCAATTCCACATGGCATTTGGCAATACCTCCATCTATTCGGGCCTTGAGCAATTCGGCTTCAAATATGTCGCTTTCACTGTTTTGAATGGATACATCGTTAAGGTAAACGTTCAAGTAGCCTTTTGCCTTGTTCAATTCTTTAAGGGCGGTTGGAGCCGAATCATCCAATCGAAGGTAGTTGCCCATTTTAGTGTGGTACTTGGCCAAACCATAGGAATCGTTGTCCGCAATGGTGGGTTTTACCTCTTGGGCATACTGTTGCCATGCCTCCCTGTACAGCCCTAAATTGCTATAGATATCGTAGAAAGCAACGTTTTCGGTAATACCCAATTCACGCTTTTCTTCCCGTACTTCTATTTGCTTATCATACAATTGAAGGTTGGCATAATTATCATCGAGCACATCGAGTATTACTTTTTGATACGCTACATCAAAAGAGTCCTTGGCATCCATCAACTCCTTGGCCAATACGGTACTTTTGTCATATTCGCCCAAATCGTTATATACCTGCGCTTGCATTATTTGGTAGAGACGGGATGCAATGGTATCCTCTGTTTTTTCGGAGTTGGCCAGATAGATTTTGATGGTATCCAACCAATCATAAGCGGAATTTACATTGTACCGGTCCAAGGAATTGAAAAAGACCTGGAACCGCTGGGCGGGTTGGTCGGTATCTTGAAATTCCTTCAGGACACTTTTCTCTTCTCCATCAATAGTCTGTGCCGTTGAAGTCGAAAGAAAAACAAAATAGATAGCGGTAAATAAATATCTTACGTAACGTCCCATTAATTTAATTGATACAGTGTCTTTGGCATTTGCCAAAGGCCCTATATTGTTATCGTGCCCTTTTTTCCTTTATTGCCCCCGATACCAAATCAATTCAAAAAAACGGAACTTGTGCTGATTTGCAATGTATGGGGTATATAAAGAACGCTAGTTTAGCTGCAAAATTAAATCTCAGGGTACAGACTTGACCGTTATTGTTGTGAAAGTGCCCTATTCTGTTGTGAAATGGCAACTGCTGTATGCCAAGTGGCATTTTATCGATGTTTTGTGCCGTTTATGGAGTTTTGCTCTAAACACGGAAACTTCTAAAATTGAAAAAGGCCCTGCTTTTTACAACAAGACCCTTTTACGAGAACACTATATGAAAATGAAAAAATTACTTTCTGAATTATTAACACTGCTAAAGTATGACTGTTCTTCGAAGCTGTGAAAATATTGTTGCGAATGTCCCTAAAGTTGTGGTCTTCCCCTTTCATAAGTGTTGTGGCACAAAAAAAGCGCCCTTGTGGAGCGCTTGTGTATTGTGAATTCTTATCCGAAAACTAGCTGTTCATTGATGACAGGATAAATTCCTTGAAGTCCTTGGAAATCGGAATCAAGTTATTGTTGATCATAATGTCCTTGGAATTGATGGCATCTATATGGTCCACATTCACGATATATGACTTATGCGCTCTGTAAAATTTGTTCTTTGGTAACTTTTCCAAATAATCCTTTAACGGGGAACGTACCAAAAACTTTTTATCGGCCGTATTGACTTCCAAATAAACATTGTCGGCCTTTATAAACTGAATATCGGTAAACTGAATCCGATAATATAGATGTTGTTTTTTGACAAAGATGGAATCCTTAAGAACGGAGTTTGACGTAATCTCATCTGCTGCCTCATCCTCAATTTTTTGAACACCTTTCTTCTCGTAATTAAAATTGGAAAGTGCAATTTCGATGGAAGTGTACAAATCTTGCTGTTCAAAAGGTTTCACCAAATAACCATCCGGCTTTACCGTTTTGGCATTTTCCACAGTGGCGCGGTCGGAGTTGGAGGTAACAAATATAAACGGGATGTTATAGGTATCACGAATGTGTTTACCTAGGTCGATACCCGTTTTGTCCGAAGCCAAGATAATGTCGATCAACACAAGGTCCACATGGTTATTTTTCAATACATCTACGGCCTGTTCGTACACAATTACATTATCCACGATCTCATAGCCGATTTCCTCTAGCATGGATTGCATGTCATCTGCAATGATAACATTATCCTCTACGATCAAAATTTTTATCGGATGTTCCAAGTTCCTTTACGTTTATTTGGTTGTAAATCAAATTTACAAAAAAATATTAACAGAAATTAAGAATAATAGAGCCAATAAAAAAGTGCTCAACGCCACTTTTTTTAATTCCACATCCAAATCTCCAGGATTTTGGGTCAGCATCACTTTGCGTAAATGAATCAATAAGGGAACAAAGGCCAGCATAAATGAAGAGGCTTTCCAGCCAAAGTTTTCCAACCAAAGAAATAGCACAAAACAAATCAAGGCCATCAAAATCAAGAAGGAATGATACCTTTTCCCATTATCGAACCCCATTTTGACCACCATAGTGATCTTGCCGTACTTTTTATCGGAAACCACATCCCTTAAATTGTTCAAGTTCAATACAGCAACGCACAAAAAACCAATGGCAACGGCAGGTAAAACAGCATTCCATCCCAACGATTTGGTGTAAAGGAACATACTGCCCAATACTCCCAAAAGTCCAAAGAAAAGGAAAACAAATAAATCGCCCATGCCCCTGTACCCATAAGCATTGGATCCCACCGTGTACTTTATTGCCGCCCAAATGCTCAACAGACCAAGTACAAAAAACAACACTATGTAGAAGAAATTTTCCAAGCCAAAGGCCAGATAAATCAATGCCAGGGCAATCAGCATACTGATGATTATGGAGATGATTATCCCCTTTTTGAGGGAACTTCGGGTTATGGAACCACTTTGAATGGCCCTTGCAGGTCCTATACGATCCTCATTATCGGTTCCCTTTACTCCATCACCGTAATCGTTGGCAAAATTGGAGGTGACCTGAAAACCTACCGTGGTCAGCAAAGCCAAAATAAACAGCATCCAATCAAATTGATTTTCCATAGCAGCCAATGCCGTTCCTGCTATAATTCCCGACAAAGAAAGCGGAAGTGTACGGAGTCTAGCAGCTTGTACCCAAGCCTTTGTGTTTCCCAAGATTAATATGGATCTTCTATTTTAACCCTTTGGCCATCCTTGTATGATGCCACGAATGCATCTTGGAAGCCCATTTGAACCAATTGTTTCCTGAATTTCTGTGCTTCTTCCAAGGTTTCAAAATTACCTAGTGAATAAGCGTAAAAAGGATTGGTCTTTACAAAAAGTGTATTGGTCAATGCCTCTGAAGCCAAGGTCACATTATTTTCCACAAAGGATTTTACCTGTACGGAATAGATTTTCTCCTTGTTCAAAAACTCTTTGGCCAAGTAAAACTCCTTTACCAAACTAAGCTCTTCATTCTGGTTTCTAAGATTATCTATTCTCGCCTTAATCACATCCAAGCTATCAATGGAAACAAGCACATTGCTTTGATTATCAAAAGATTG
This sequence comes from Flagellimonas yonaguniensis, assembly GCF_029193885.1. GTDB lineage: Bacteria > Bacteroidota > Bacteroidia > Flavobacteriales > Flavobacteriaceae > Flagellimonas > Flagellimonas yonaguniensis. The sequence goes on from NZ_JARFVB010000005.1 coordinate 54,689, forward strand.
TTTACTGCTAAGTCCTGCAGTAAAAGATGTAATGGCCAAGGTGAAAATGACGAACAGGCCGACAAAACCCAAAAGAATATTTCGCTGTAACTTGATTTTACGCAGGTCCTTGTTCTTATATTTTATCTGATCGAGAAGTCTTTCGTTGATAATCTGGGCCTTGTCTATATCCTTATGAAGGTCCAACAAATCGCTTTCTTCAATAAAAGGCATATTATGAAGGGGGTTATAATTATGTGTCATGCTAAACGCATAACAACCAATAAGTTAATCTGAATCCCTACAAAAATAAAATATTTACCTAAAGAAAAAAACTTTACGCCTCTAAAGCTTGAAAGAATCTGACATTGACACACATTTCCATATCACAACATGTGGATACCATCATCCTGAATGTTGACTTTTCGCTGTCGGTACAAAATGCCAACCCCTTTTTTAAACGCCTTTTTGCTCAAATGCAGGGTTTTCTTTATTTCTTCTGGGGATGATTTATCGTGAAGCGGTAGAAACCCTCCATTTTCCACAAGTTTATCCAAAATCATTTTGGCTGTGGGCTCCAGCATTTTGGCCCCGATTGGTTGCAGGGATATATCTATTTTTTTGTCATCCCTCACATTCTTGATAAATCCTCTTAAACGGTCGCCAACGCTTACAGGTTTAAAAATATCGCTGTCAAAAATGAGTCCTTTGTGACGGTCGTCCACAATAACTTCCCAACCCAAAGGGGTTTTCCTGTGCACCAAAACATCAACTGGATCATTCTGTTCGTATGCCACGTTTTCATTGGATAAAAATTTATCCACCCTACTCGACCCGGTCAACCGCATACTCTCCTCGTCCATGTAACAATGCACAATGTATTTGTTGTCCTCTTCCATTCGTTGGGACTGTTCCCTAAAGGGAACAAGCAAGTGTTTTTCCAGCCCCCAGTCCATGAAGGCGCCATATGCCCCCACTTCCACTACTTTCAAACAAGCAAATCCATTACGGACAATCTTTGGCTTTAACGTGGTGGATATGGGGCGCTCGGCATTGTCCAAATAACAAAATACCTTCATTTCCTGATCAATCTGAAAGTCTTCAGGAACATATTTATTGGGCAATAGAATTTCCGTGCCCTCATCGTCTCCCAGAAAAAGTCCTATGCTGGTGCTCCTGAGCACCTTAAGGGTATTGTAGTTTCCCAGTTCTATCATTCGGCAAAGGTAGCTGTAAATTATGGGTATAAAAAAAGCTGCCCATATTTGGACAGCTTCTTTACATTGGTCGTAATCTTAATTATAAACCGATTCTTTTCCAAAGTGCTTCGTCAACATATAGTAAATGACAGCACGTTGTTTGTTCTTTTCCGACTTTCCGTAGGCATCGATAACGCTATTGATGGATTCCATCAATGCAGGTGTTTCCGCCAATCCCAATTTTTTGATCAAGAAATTGTTCTTTACCGTTTCCAATTCCTTTTCGTCAGAACCTGAAACTTTCGAGGCATCCAAATTATAAATGGCCGGACCTAATCCAATGGCAACTTTTGTCAACAAATCCATATCTGGAGTCTGTCCAAATTTGCTCTTGATGTCCTCGGCGTACTTTTCAATTAATTCGTCTCTTTTACTCATAGTGTGTTAGTGTTCTTATTGATTTTATAGCTACGGTTCTAAGATATGAAATCGAAGTACCCAAGCAAAATTTTATTGTTCAAAACCCGTGGTGTGGCGACTTCCAATATTTTTGGCTTGTCTGATTCTGAGTAAAAACCCTCTAATGCATCTTCCAGTTCTGCCTCATTTTTTGCACAGATATGTTCAAAACCATACATTTCCGCCAAATGCTTCGCGGATAGTCCGTGACTTGTCTCAAAAAAGGTCTCAAACTCTTCCGTATCCTCTTTACCGGGTAAGATCCTGAAAATGCCCCCCCCTGAATTGTTGATGAGCACAATCCTGAAATCTTGACGTATATATTTGTTCCACAATGCATTACTATCATAAAAGAAGCTCAAGTCTCCCGTGAGCAAAAGTGTGGGTTGTTCGCTGTAAATGGAACTGCCCACAGCCGTGGATGTAGTACCGTCTATGCCACTTGTGCCCCGATTGCAGAACACTTGCAAGGATCGGTCCATCGCAAAAAGTTGTGCATACCTTACCGTGGAGCTATTGGCCAAATGCACCTGATACCCTTTGGGTATATTTTTAATGATACGGTCAAAAGCGATAAAATCCGAAAATGGAATTTCTTCCAAATAGTCCTTGCGCTTTTTCTCGTAGCCATCTTTTTTATGTTCCCAAAACGCTTTAAAGTCACTTTCGCCCGAACCATTTGTTCCCATCCTTTTAAAAAACTGATTGGGATTGGTTTTAATATGCTTTGTTAGGCAATAAAAAGTATCGTTGGCCTTTTTGGTATCGATATGCCAATGCTGCTTGGATTTGTACTCCCGCAAAAAAGCCTTTATTTTTTTGGACACGATCAAACCTCCAAAGGTTACCAAAAGTTCAGGTTGTAACTTTTGAAAAAGCTCTTCCCTATCTTCGGATTTTTCAATGGGAGCAATGATGCTATCTATACTCTCAAAAAAATCTGGATGGTGCAGATTCGATGTGGTCTCGGTAAACAAAACCGTGTTGGGGTCGTTGGCCAAAATCTCCAATACTTCTGTTTCAATGGCATTGGGTTGATTAACACCTACCAAAACCATTTTTCGAGAACTATGTCTCCAAACCTCAGACAATTCATCCCAATTTTCTTCCATTGGGCTGTCTGGGGCTGCTTGGGCTTCAAGATTTTGAATTTGGACGGAGGGCTCTTCTACCCTTCCATACAACGGCTCTTCAAACGGAATGTTGATATGGACTGGGTATTTTTCATCAAAAGCCACCGCAAGTGCCTTGGTTATCTCCCTTTCATTATGTTCCTGTATCTCTTCTTGACCATCCTCCAACAAGGACTTTCCATATTTTGAAATGGTCTGTGTTGCATGGGAAACGTCCTGCTTCAAATTCGCGGAATAGCCAATATGCTTTTCCAATACATTTTCCTGTCGTATGGTCTGTCCATCGCCAATATCGATTCGATAACTAGGTCTATCCGCAGAGACAACAATCAATGGAATATCACTATAATACGCCTCCGCTACGGCAGGATAAAAATTCAACATGGCGCTGCCGGAAGAACAAAGCACGGCAACCGGTTCCTGTAAATGTTGTGCCATGCCCATGGCAAAAAAAGCGGCACAGCGTTCATCCACAACACTGAAACAGTTGAAAAACGGGTTTTTGGTAAAGCTTATGGTCAATGGGGCATTTCTGGACCCTGGAGAGATAACTATATTTTTAACACCCCTTGATTCAAAGTACAAAACCAAGGTCTGTGCAGCGGGAATATCTGAATACATCATGGACTACAAAAATACATCATCTGGATGGTAAAAAGCCAACATACGGCACATGAATTTACAGGATGCCCAACATGGTCTTGCTCTTGTTCTGTGTCTCGACCCATTCGCTTTCCGGGTTCGATGCTTCCGTGATTCCACCCCCCACAAAAATGGAAGCTTTGCCATTTTCCAACTGCATGCACCTTAGGTTGACAAACAACGACAACTCCCCTTGCGCCTTTAAATTCAACTCACCCAAAAAGCCTGTATAGAAGGTTCTTTTGTAATTTTCGTTGGCCTGGATAAATTGTGCAGCCTCCCCTGTTGGAATTCCGCATACCGCTGGAGTTGGGTGCAACGCCCTGATTACCTCTCTAACCTTTAGGTTAGGCAACATGGTACCGCGTACTTCGGAGCGTAAGTGCCACAAGTTACCAGCCCGCACGGATTCGGCTTCATCCATTTCCAAACGCTCCATGGTATGGGCCAATTTATCGCCAATATATTCAGATACCATTTGCTGTTCCTCAATTTCCTTCTTGCCCCATTTTGGTTTTTCATTTTCAATGTAAGGCAAGGTGGCCGCCAAGGACATGGTCTGCAATTTTTTGTCCTTCACTTTTACCAAGGTTTCGGGGGTTGCACCACACCAAACCCCCACTTTGGGATGATGGAAAAGATACCCAAAGGCATTGGGATATTTATTGAGAAGTGTTTTTAATATTTTGATGGGCGATTTAGAGACTGTTACCTCAATTTTTCTGGAAAGCACTACTTTCTGAAGCCTTCCCTTTTTAATTTCCTTAATGCCGCTTTTTACCAAATTGATATGGGCTTCCTGCCCTGATTCATCCAAAGGAATGCTATTTGTGGCCAGGGATGCTTCAAAATGGAACTCGCTTTTCCAAATGTCATCAGGTTGAATCAAAACAACTTTTTCTTCTGAATCAAATGGGGCAAAAGCAAATCCTTTCTCCGTGAAATCCATGGAATGATGGAGTGTAGCATCGGCCTGAAAAATCCCGAAAATTTCATCATCGTTGGGTTTTCTGTACAGCGCAAAAGGCAAACCTTCTTCGAGGCAGACCTCTACCCTATCCAAAATTTCCTGAAGGTCCTTAGTTTTTGGGTAGTGCAATGGTGGTCAGTTTACAGTTGGAAATCAAGCGGTCCTCCTCATCGGTTATCTTTATTTCCCACAATTGCGTGGTCCTCCCTTTATGTAAAATGGATGCCTTGGCATACACAAAGCCTTCTTTTATGGAACGAACATGGTTGGCGGCGATTTCAATGCCTCGAACAAAAAACTTTTGTCCGTCCAAGAAAATATAGGAAGCCGCACTCCCCACACTTTCGGCCAAAGCCACGGAAGCTCCTCCGTGCAATACACCATCAGGTTGATGGACTTTTGGTGTGACGGGCATTTTAGCCAAGAGAAAATTTTCGCCTACATCAATATAAGTTATGTCCAATGTCTCCATCAATGTATCCTTGCAAATTTCATTGCAAACGGACAGAATCTTCTCTTTGTGTTCGTTCATCCTTCTATTTTTTGTAAAATTACACAAAGCTTTGCCAATATCTAAATGAGCATTTAAAATGTCCAACACAGAGAAGACTGTTACCTACACCACCGAAAATACATATCTGACCCATAACGAGTTAACCCCAAAAACCAAGAATGTTTGGTTGGTTTTTCACGGGATAGGCTATTTGAGCCGCTATTTTGTAAAATATTTCAATGGGCTCGATGCTGAGAAAAACTACATTATTGTTCCCCAAGCGCCATCCAAATATTATTTGAAGAACGAGTACAAATATGTTGGTGCCAGTTGGTTGACCAAGGAAAATACGGCAACGGAAATAAAAAATGTGCTGAACTATATTGATGCCGTACTTGAAGCTGAAAACCTTCCAGAAAACGTCAATCTTATGCTTTTTGGATTTTCGCAAGGGGTTTCCGTAGCTACGCGATGGCTGGCCAGCAAAAAGGCAAATTGTAAACTGGTCACTTTGTATGCCGGTGGTATTCCCAATGAATTGACCACTGACGATTTTGGGTTTCTGGACTACGATGCGACAACGATAAAAATAATCTACGGTGACCAAGACCAATACTTGACCCCAGATCGATTAGAGGGCGAAAAAATCAAAATTGACAAACTATTTCAAGGTAATGCTGAAACCGTTACGTTTAAAGGTGGACACGAAGTGAAACCTGAAATTATTGAAGGTCTGATTTAATTGCTGGTCTCCTCCTTGGGAGCTTCCTCTTCGTAGTACTCGATGGTTCTTGTGGTGTACGTATTGCCGGGAGTAACAATCTGTTTTACCCAATTACCGGGAGTATGGTTATCGAACTGAAAAATGTACTTGTCCGCCGATTCGGTGTTCACCGTTTTCTTGACCACTTTGCTCAGCACTCCATTTGTATAGTGATAGAACCTTTTTTTCTGTGATACGAATTCTTTTCCGGCCACATCATACAGAAAATCTTCGCTTGTTACCAATTTGCCGGCGGTATTGAAGACCTCTTCGTTTGCAATATTTGGTTCTCCATCGATATACTCCTTGGTCAAAATATCCTCATATTCTCCGTTCGCTCCCTTTTTAGTGGAAGTTCTCACGGATTTCTGTAAAATTCCATTGGTAAAAGTGCTTACCGTCTTTTCATTTTTTACCTGAGTGTATTCAAAAGTGGTCTCGTCCACACCTTCACCATTGGATGTGATGATACGGGTTAATTTCCCTTCTTCGTCATAATGGTATTGCTGCTGCTCCAAGAATTGTTTGTCGTAAGAGATTATCTTCTCGATGACCTTTCGGTTGGGAACTGTATCCATCTCATAAAAGTTGGCCATGGAAGTGGATTCATCCAAAACGTTGCCCTTATAACTTTCCATACGCTTCTCCACCAACTCACCTTCATCGTATTTGTAATATGTAATGTCCTGATCGGTGTCGTTGTATTGGGTAATTGTCTTGGTCAGTACACCATCCTTATTGAATTCAAATAATTCCTTACCATAATCGGTACTTATTAGACACGACTTGACCTGCCCTTTGAGATCAAAGTCTTCTACGGTAAAAATTTGAACCTCTTGGGACCAAATTCCAAGGCTATGGAGAAATAAAAAAAGAAATAGTATGGTGCAGTGTTTTTCCATGTTGTAAAATTAGTCGTTAAAAATGCAACTGAAAAATCTAAACCACACATATTGTGCCCTAGATGGCCATATCCTATTTAAAACTTTCGTTGAGGGTCAAATGGTGCAATATCCATGGACAATTTATCCCCTGAAATAATTTCGGTCACCAATTTGCCCGTTGCTGGTCCCAAGCTCCAACCCATCATGGCATGCCCGGTAGCTATGGTTACATTATCAACATTTTTAGGTCTACCAATGTACGGAAGGCCATCGGGAGACACGGGACGAAGTCCACATTGTGCATTATTCTTGGCTTCCTCGGGGACGTGAAGTCCTTTGTAATACCCCTCAACCCCTTTTGCTATGGCCTCTACCCTTTCCTTGCGAATATTGTGATTGATTCCGGAAAACTCCATGGTTCCTGCAAATCGGGTAAAGCCCTCCATGGGGGTAACGGCAATCTTTTTCTCCATTAAAATGGCGGGCATTGTAATGTTTGTTGGCTCCTCCACATTGATTCTATATCCTTTACCTGCCTGCAACGGTAATTTCAAGTTCAACTTTTTTGATAGCCCAGCGGTCCATGACCCTGCGGCAAAGACCACTTCATCTGCTCTGTAGGATGCTTTTTCGGTTGTTACCTCGGTAATTTTGTTTCCAGATACGGACACATCGATCACAGTTTCATTTTTGTGAAGTGCCACCCCACTTTTATCAAGGTACTCCACCATTCTTTTCATGATCAATGGAGGTGTGGTATGTCTATCACATTCCCAAAGGATGGCTCCCGCAGCATTGAAATCCACATTGGGTTCCATTTGCTTCAAATCTTCTTTGGAAAGATGTTTGCCCACCAGTCCCATTTCTCCAGCCTTTTCCACCACTTCCATCTCGTGGTCGCGGGCTGCTTCGGTTTGGTACACCATCAACAGACCTTTATCCCCTATCTCAAAATCCCCCAAGTCGCCCGAAGCTTGGATACCTTCATACAGTTCCCTGCTCAAAAGGTTAATGTCCTTGATCACGGGCATGGCCTGCTTCACTTTGGATTTGGTTGATGATTTTTTAAAATACCATGCCCATTTAATAAAATCAGGGTCCAATCGTGGTTTCATATAAAAGGGGCTGGATGAATTGAACATGTACTTCAATCCCTTTGTGATTATACCTGGTGCGGCCAAGGAAATAATATGGCTAGGGGTCAGGTATCCTGCATTGACAAAAGAAGCCCCCGAAGTAATGTCGGATTTATCCAGTACGGTTACCCGATGTCCTTCCTTTTGTAAAAAATAAGCGGTGGAAAGTCCCACGATACCACCACCGATTATAACCACACTTTTGTTCTTGTCCATGTTGATACTTCAATAAGGGTGCAAAATACGTAAAGGGTCTGAAAATGTTAATGCAAAATTTGCAATTTCTTTATCTAACTTTTTGACTATTTTTGAAGGATTTTGAAAACCCACAAACTAATGAAAAAATTATCCTTATTGGTATTGGGCTTTGCCTTTGCCTGCAATTCCTCCCAGAAAACAGTTTCGGAGGCCCAACAACCAAAACCGGTAGCCAGTCCGGTGTCCTATGCGGAATCCATTACTCAAGATGAACTTAAAGAACATTTATACACTTATGCTTCGGATGAGTTTGAGGGCAGGGAAACCGGCGCTCCCGGACAAAAAAAGGCCGTGGATTATATTAAGGCCCACTATGAATCCTTGGAAATTCCACCGGCACAATCAAATGGCGATTATTTTCAAAAAGTGCCATTGGAGATGTCCAAAGCTCCCCAAGGAAACTTGAGCATCAACGATACCTCTTTTGAGCTTGGCGAGCATGTATTGACCTTCTCAGAGGCCAAGGGTGCACATAACAGCATTGTTTATGCAGGGTATGGTATAGAAGATGGTGAGTATTCCGACTACAGTGGAATCGATGTTAAAGGAAAATATGTGCTCATTAAAGCCGGCGAGCCCGTTGATGCAAATGGTGTGTACGAGATTTCTGGAAATATGGAAAAATCCGTTTGGAGCAATGCATCAGAAGCTGTGGGCAAAAAACAGGATATTGCCCACGCAAAAGGAGCTATCGGGGTATTGTACTACGATATGTTGAGCTTCCCAAGATTCAGCAGGTATTTTCAGTTTATGAAGAAAAACAATAGTGGTAGAATGCGATTGGCCGAGGACAAGAGTGATGAAGTTCTCATTTACTTGGACGATACCGCGGTAAAAGTACTCAAAAGTGACATTGAAGAAGACAATGTTCCCAAAGTCATTGAGGCGGATATCCAATTGAACATTTCAAGCAGTAATGAAGGAATCAATTCTGAAAATGTCGTGGCTGTTTTAAAAGGTTCCGAGAAACCAGATGAGTTTGTGGTTATTTCTTCCCACTTGGACCACATCGGAGTTACTTCCGATGGACAGATAAATAATGGTGCCGATGACGACGGATCGGGCACTGTTTCCCTATTGGAGATTGCGCAAGCATTCAAAAAAGCTGCCGATGAGGGCAATGGCCCAAAACGCTCCATAGTCTTTTTGCATGTTACCGGAGAAGAAAAAGGACTTTTGGGTTCCAGATATTATACCGATGTTGATCCTGTTTTTCCTTTGGAAAACACTGTTGCGGACCTTAACATTGATATGATCGGGCGGATAGACCCCAACTATGAGGGAGCTAGAAACTACTTGTATTTGATAGGCTCCGATAAATTGAGCACCGAATTGCACAATCTATCCGAAGAAGTAAATAATAAGTACACCAACATTGAGTTTGATTACACGTACAATGATGAAAACGACCCTAACCGTTTTTATTACCGAAGCGATCATTACAACTTTGCAAAAAACAATATTCCGATCATTTTCTATTTTAACGGTACCCACGCGGATTATCACCGCCCGAGTGACACACCCGACAAAATAAACTATGATCTTTTGGAAAACCGATCAAGACTTATTTTCCACACAGCATGGGAAATAGCCAACAGACCTAATAGATTGGTAGTTGACAAGGCCGCTGATTAAGTATTGGAATTTTAAAAAAAAGCAAAAGCCCTCCATGTTGAGGGCTTTTTTATTTGGAATAAGGAGATATAATATTGTTCAAGATCATTCTGAACTTGTTTCGGAATCTCATAATAAGAGCATTCAAAAACTGTAGCTATGTCCAAAAGTGATGGTCAGTTCGATTCTATTACCTGTTGATAGACTTTTGAATAATTGGATGACATTCAAATGGAAATTGTGCTTTTCCTTTAAAACATAAGACAGGTTTGCTCTCAAATTAGTCACACTGGTTTTGGCCATACCCGAGTTGCTTGTATTGTAAGATGCTCCAAAATTGGTGTTCAAGGTGTTCTCCAAAAATTTATTGTTAATGTTCAAAGTAGGTCCCCAAGTAGATGAATTTTCGGCACCTACTGTATTGAGTGTGCCATTAAGGGCTGTGGTAATGTTCATATTTCGATTTGGCATTCCCATGGTATAGGAAACATTGCCATTATGAAACGTGGAGGCATTCCCTATTCTAACTACGCCATCTTCTGCATTGGATACATCTGCCAAGGCATAGTTGATGTTCAAGTTTTGCTGCAAATCTTCCCTTTTGGAAAGAATGTAGTTGATATTAACATTAGCATTTTGAGAAAGTTGCCTGTAATTCAACGCATCATATTGATCATCCAATAGATTATCATCGTTTATGACTTCGAACTGATTGACTTTGGCATTGGTAAACGTTGTGAAGTTGGAATACGAACCTGTTATCGTTAATACTTCGGAAGCATTGTAGGTCGCATTCAAAGAGCCCACCGTCCTGTTCATGGAACGTTCCTTTTGATTTTCAAGATCATCGCGTTGATATCCTACATTGAATGCCAAATTCAATTTATTTTCAAAAAGAACTGTACCTGTGTTAAGGGTAATGTTCTCAAAATCATTGTTGAAAAAATAAGCACCCAGCGTTTCGTACCCAGGGGCAATCCGTTCATAGGCAAGTCCCAAAGTGGACTTATCAAAACTATAGTCCAATCCTGCACGGAAGGCATCAAAATATTCAGTTGAAATTCTATCGTTTAAAAAGAGCCCTGCCAGATTTCCTTGCCCATCTGTAAGCTCATTGGCCCTAAGATCTTGGGTCATGCCGGATGTGGCATAAGCGGCATTGACTTGTAGGTTTTCCAAAATTTTGTATGCTCCTTCCAAACTCAACACCATATTTTCTTTGGGTGTCACTCCTTGTTCATCGGGAGCCACACCAATCGAATTCATGTCATCTTTGGCATAGAAGGCGATAACTCCCACAGTGTACTTCTCTTGCTCATACCCCACTTTTAGCCCATAACCCATACGTTGAAAAGCGGGAATGGTCTGCTCATCTCCATTAAATTCGGTGGCCTTAAGAAGCCTGCCTGCCATGGCGTTTAACCTCCAAGGTCCGTTTGGGGTCAGCTCCACCCCTCCCCCAGTAAATTGGTGACCATTCAAGGTATGGGGAGAGAAACTCATGCTCACATCACCAATATGTCCCTGAATCCATTTGTATTTTGGGTGCAAGCTCAACCTATTTAGATTGAAGGGGAGATTATAGTTCAACTGCTCTCCTTGGTTGGAATAGCTATAGCTAATAGGCATACTGAACTGGTAAAAAGAGATATTGAGGTTGCCCTGCAAAAAATAAGTAAAGGGTTGCCTGCCCTGTTCTTGGTTGGAGTTGTAAAAAACACCATTGGTTGAAACTCCACCACCCAGTTCAAAGGCCTTGCCTTTGCCCAAGGTCTCCAAATCGACGGTTTGGGCAGATGCTATGGCAACAAAAAAGAAAAAAGACAGCGTGAGCCAACGTATTTTAGAAATAGTTAAGGCCATGTGATAAAATGAAGATTGGATGAGAAAAAATCATTCAAATAGCACTCTCTTCTCAAGATTTTACTCAAGAAGAGAATAGCTATTAATTAAAATTCAGTTTGACCTTAAAATTGATAGGATGTCAACAATTCATTGTTTTGGTTAACAAAGACTCTATTATCAACTGTATCAACAAGGTAATTTGGTGTTTTGTCCAACAAATCTATTTCCTTTTCAATTTTCCCAGTCGCCTTGTTCACCATATAAATAGAGTGCTTGGTAGGTGCCGTATCACTTTTCACCTTTGTAACTAAAAAATGATGGTCGAGGGTCTGTTGTGAATTAAAATAGCGTGTTTTGGTAACTTCCAACACGGGTTGCATGGCATTGCCATTGTCCACATAAAGACCTGCAACTAATGAAGTTTCCTGATTAGTACCGTTCTGATCTAAGTTGCTTCGGTATACCCCATTGGACAAATCGGTTAGCATGTTTATATTTTCAATGGAACCGGCAATATCCAAATCGACACCTAAAACCGCGCTCCCAGCAAAATCGCCTAAAGCAATCAGTGCATTTGATGAAGATGGAGGTTGGTAATAATCCGTGTATACCAATTCTCCTTGGTTTGATAACATTGATACGTGTTGATCAGTAAACAAGAAATAGCCTTTATTCATAACATATTCCGCCTGTAAAGGTGTTTTTCTAGATACTTTTTCCAAATCAACATTTTCGGCAAAAAGGTCAATATCCCCTGTTTCCAAATCGAACTTATATGCATTGCCGTTCTCATAAATAACAACCTTGTCTTCCTGTTCGTCGTAGGCGACTGCAGGTATGGAACGAAACTTTACATCTTTCTTCCAAACATCCTTTCCTGTATCATAATCAATAATATTGGAACGTTCGGTTGAAATATACATTACTCCCTTTTTTGTAAGACTATTAAAATAGGCGTAACCGCTTATTTTCGTGTCCCATACCTTTTTACCGTTTGCGTCAACTCTGGCCATTTGCCCCACTTTTTCCCCTTTGCCAATGGCAATAAAATCACTTCCATTGGGAATAACCTCAGTCAATGGGTCCATTTTATAGCTTTTTTTCCAAAGTAAATTATTGGTTTTAGGGTCTATAATGTTAAACCCTTCGGTCTCTACCAAAATCAAATTATCCGTATCGTCGTCCTGAACAAGGTCTATCATATACCCCCTTAATTTTAGTTTGCCCGGGGTTATATCTTCTCCACTTTTAGGGTCAAGAATCGTTAATTTATTGGACTTTTTAATCCCGACATAAATACTGTTGCTTATAGGGGAATACACCAATGCCTTTATTTTCTTATTGGCTTCATAATGCCACAGTTGATTGCCATTCTTTGGGTTTATAACATATATTTCGTCGTCGATCCCAATAATCATATTGCCATTTTGATCAAATTGTGGCTCATGATCTACAAATGAGACCCCACCAAAAGCTTTCTGCAATAGATTTTCCTTGTTTTTTCCAACAGGTACCATCCATTCTTCGGTCCATGTTCTAAGACTGAACCTCATTAGATATCGCATTTTATCCTGTACCAACTCAAACAAAATCATGGCCTGTTCTGGATAAACAGTAAACCCTTTTACTTTATATCCGTTCTCCTTAGTGTCGAACAAAATATCCCCGTTACTGGAGTTAATGAGCACTCCTCTGGTTTTACCGATAATGGGTACATATTCCGCATAAAACATAGGGAGTCCTGGAATACTTAAAAAAGAGTTGCGATCTACAGATTTAAGGGTGTCGTTGAACCAAACTTCAGCCCCTGTATTATTGTCCAAGGCCATAAGGCCTTTATCGCCTGCGGCCAAGATGAGACCATCGTTGGTTTGCTCAATCCAGCCTACTTTATAGAGTTTTTCGTTTAAATTGATTTCCCAGAGCTTATCCTGAGCATAGGTAGTAGTAATGCATAATGCCAATATTAGCATTAGGTAATTGTTACGTAGCATAAGTAAGATTTAATGGTTAATGGTTGTTTTCTTCCACTATCATTTTATGGAAGAAACTTGATTTAGGGGTTATGCTGCGTTTTATTATTATAGCTTAAATCATATCGAACTTCTTAGTTACTACAGTTATCATTGAGAATATCTTCAATTGTTGGGTTAAATAAATTCTCATATACTGAATAAGAACCGGAAAAACTATTATTCATAAGGTTTGTTAGCCCACAAAAGTCATTCAAAGAATCATTGTAAATTATAGCTACGGCATCCACGGATGTTAGGTTGGCTACACCATCTAAATCCTGTAGAGATTTACAATTATATAGCTGTAATCGCTCTATTGAAGTTAAACCTATTAGGCCATCCACATTTTGCAAATTATCACAACGGTTAATAATCATTTCTCCATTAAAAGATGTCAGGTTTTGAAGGCCATTAATATCAAAAAGATGTTCATTATCCATTAACCACACATCACTCTGCACGGTTTGAAGATTGTTCAATCCATTTAGATTAATAAGGTTAGGGTTACCCGAAATGTCCAATCGCCCACCAATTGTTGTGAGGGAATTCAAATCAAACACATTGTTCAAGTTCTCGTTATGTTTAATACCTACACCCACTCCTGTGGAAATCAAATTGTTGAATCCTTGTAAACTTGTTAAGGAATTGTTTCCTGCTATTTGAACTCCACTTTCCAAAGTTTCAATATTTGAAAAAACACCTAGTGAGGTTATTTTGGGATTATTAGTTACATTAATAGAACGAGTGACCATAATGCCCTGTAGGGCACTTATATCTTCAACATTTTGGTTATCGTATATAATACACCTATTAACATTTTCAATGCTGTTCAACCCTTCAAGGGTTTGTAGCGTACTTGTTGCAAAAATGGCCAAATCCCCACCTATAGTTTCCAAAGTGTTTAAACTAGATAAATCAATGATAGGGTTTTCGGAATCCTCGTCTTCTCTTAGTTTAAGATCCCCTGTTATTTCCCTATAGTTATTAAGCCCAAATTCATCTACCTCCTCTTGACTTCTTAATTCGATACTACCAATGAATATATCCTCGTCCACATCGTTTATGGTGATAATAATGGTACTTTCTTTGGAAATAGCTCCATTTTCCACTTTTACTTTTCCGGTAATACTGGTATTTGTTTCAAAATCATAAATGGAAGTCTTATCCACATATAATTGACCTGTTTTAGTATCAATACTAAAAGCGCCAACAGGTGTTTGTTCCATAATGGAAAATGTTACACTGCCTTGGTTTGTTGTACCCGGAACAGTACCAATCAATTGATTTTCTGTAGGGTTCTCATCAATTGTGAAGGTCTTATCTTCAGTTTGGACAGTTACTATTACTTCTTCTGACTTTGGGTCATCCTTACTGCATGAACTAAAAAGCGTGAAGAGGACAATTAGTACTGAAAAACAGAGCTTGTCCTGTATTTTAGCTTTACAAAGTTTTTCTTGATGAAGTACTGCATAATTTTTACGTAGCATAAGTAAATTTTTAATGGTTACTATCTGTTTTTCTTCCGCTATCATTTTATGGAAGAAACTTGATTTGGGGGTTATGCTGCGCTTAATCTTTATTGTTTAGGTCATTATAGTATTGGTTGCTTACAATTGTTTTTATTTAAGATGGGCAAAACTTACAAAGTAAGCTGCTTCTGGATTATGGAATTTGTATTTACGGCTCATTTTATTGTTTAATTATTTTCAGTCACACTCTCTCTTTTACGGCACGAGCGCGACGCTCGCGCTAGCGGGGGGCTCTAAAAAGGATTCTAATTTCTCATTTTCTATGATAATAGTTTTTGCTTCAAGGCTTTTTGAAAATAACCCTAGAAATGCAAGAAAAAGTAATATGTTTTTTAAAATTTTCATCTACCCTCTTTTTCTAAAATTGAGAGCCATTGCATAATTAATTCCTTAAAATCCTCTGTTGGCAATTCTAAGTCAGAATATCCAACATCACTCCCCATTAACTTAGTGGTATTGGCTTCAATATAAGCTACACCAACCACATCAGCACCGATATCATTAAACTCCATTTCTCCATTTAATACTGGATTCAACTCTGGTAGCAAATCTTCTTTTATATCTTTCGACCTATTCCAAAGGTCTAAAAACTGAGCAAGTATTTGGGTACTTTTAACATCAGTAACAACATGGATTCTATCCAAAATAATCTTTAATTCCAAATCATATTTTTCAAATAAACTCATATCTTAAAAGCTAGGAAATGCTGTTGTAATCTTACCCGCTTCATCCAAAAACATTACAACTGTATGATCTGTAGTGGTTGTCCCTTGATATTTATTACCTCCAAGAGGAGTTTTGTTTTTAAAGGCATTAGCGATTTCTGCTTGTATCTTTTCTGCACTCCAATTATCAGGAAAGAAAGTAGATTTATCAGCTTTCACTTTCCAATTTGTGCCTTCTGCATTCACAAAACCATCAATCTGTTTTTCTACTTTCGCCCTATAAAACTCATCTCCCAAGTCGTCTAATTGAGTACCTGGTTTTATTCTAGTAGTTCCATCTGCAAAAGCTTTGTTTGAATGAATTCCTGTGACTTTATATATATTTTTACCTGCTGCGTTCGTGCCAATAATTTTTACATCCCCCTCTAATAGGTGTTTATTTAGCCCATCATTTTTAACAACACCATCAAATTTCTCTAAGAAGTCAGGGGTTTTTCTGAGCTGATCAAAGGCATTGTCTCCCAGATCATCCAACTTTTTCCACGCCTCAACCAAATCTGGATTTTCAGCAACTGCCTGTGCAAAAGCACCATCATTCAAATCCAAGTTGAAGCGCTTTAGCGCGTCATCATCTAAATTAAGACTTTTAATCTTATTTAAAAATACCGTACTCTGCTGTTGCGACACTTTCAGTACTTTATAAGAATCATCCGAAAGTTTTATTATCCTCCCCACATTTCCCCCCCCTGCTGGTGCGAGCCTCCCGCTCGTATCTTTAATCTCTATTTTATGTCAAAGAACGTTTATATAATTATTAACACAATCTCTTACTCATTCTCGGCACCAGCCAAGAGGCTCGCGCTAGCGGGGGCAAATGTTTTCCAAGAAGTTTTCTTTTGGTCCTTATCAGAGCAGTAGCCTTTTAATGCATCAAGAAATTTTGCAAGGCTATCATTTTCCCATTCACTTAAATTTTCTTGTAAATCTTTCTGTAAAGAGTTTAAGAATTTGACAAAATCCTTTTGGTTATTAATTTCCTCTGCCTGTTTGTAAATATTCATTGTTTTATATTTTAATTTTGAATATCAGGGAAGGTTCATTTTAGTGATTGAAGGTAATTTTTTCCCTTTTCTGATAAAGAGTAAGGCCTGCTCTTTTTTATAAAACCATACTCTTTTAACTTAATTACCCGCTCAGTCAAATGGGCTTCTGAAAAATTAAATACCCCGTAGAACTTTCTGTCTAATACTGACATACCTATCCCTGAGCCATTTAATTCTTCGTAATCTCTGATCATTTCTAATATTTGAGTATCATATTTATCCATTATTATTCGGGTATTTGTTGTACATCAGGGTGGTATAGTTGATAGTCCCTCATACCGTCTGGTTTTATAATGTAATCCCCTGCTGGCGCAAGCATCATGCTTGTGCCGTTTATCCTATACATCATATATCTATCGCTAAAACAGTTTGGTCTTCTTGATAATTACGCACACTACTATATTTCCAATCCATTGGGTCGGTCACAAAACCTGCCTCGACCGGATTGTTATGTATGTAGCTTATTTTTTGCTGTATCACTCCGTCACTCCATAATTCTATTGGTTTGTTGTGTTGTTGCCAAAATTGGTACTGTTGCACATTACTCTTTACCTCTCCTGCTCGTTGAAACATTTCCAACATCCATTCCTTTCTACTTTCTTGAGGGTTTTCGGCAATTGTACTTATCAATTTTCGAGAGGTATATCCTTTAAAATCCCGCATCAAACCCGATGGATTGCCAACGGTAGACCTAAAAATCAAATGTACATGGCTTGGCATAAAACAATAGGCAAAAACTTCCATACCCTTTTCCAATCGGCAATAATTTATACTCTCTTCCAAAACATTAAAATATTCTTGGCGGACAAATACATCTATCCAATACACCGTGGCAAAACTTACAAAGTAAGCTGCCTCTGGATTGTGGAACTTATATTTACGGCTCATTTTAATATTCCTTTATTGTTCATAATATCATTTATTTCACGAGCGCGACACTTCGACAAGCTCAGTGCAAGTGCTCGCGCTAGCGGGGACGCCATTTCTCCTGTATGAAACCAAGGCACTTCGTCAAACAATCCCAACGCTTTTAAATATCGGCTCACAAACTCACTACAGTCCATTTTTGCCAATGCTTCCTCCGTTAGTTTTCCTTTGAATTTTTTGAATACCAGTTGGGTGGTGGTTTTCTGTATAGAACAACTTCACATTTATCACATTTATCACATTTTAATATTCTCTCACCACCTTTTTTAAAATCTAATTCATCAAATGCAACATCTGTTATACTTAAAAGTCCATCAGAACAATTTGGGCATTCTACAACAGCATTTACATTTTTTCTGAATTCTTCAACAGCATCAAGCCATTTTTTCCTTTTTTCAGTCATCACTTAAAAAGATTAATTGTTTTGTTAGCAAAGTCATATGCTGCTTTAGTTTCTTCTGATACTTCGGCAGCTGTACCAGAACCTCTTAATTTACTTGTTTTCAATCTATGCATTTCATGTAGGATTGTTTTGATTAATTCGTCTTCACTTGCAAATGCCTCTTCACCAATATTAAATCCATTTTTCTCAAACCATGTCATTCCAGAGAAAGGAGCGTTATCATATGAAATTGTCCTTCCATTTATCTCTATCTGAACTGGAGTTTTACTAGCAAAAGCCCCCGCTGGTGCGAGCGTCACGCTCGTATCTATAAACTCTATGTTATGTCAAAGAACGTTTATAAAATTATTAACACAATCTCTTACTCATTCTCGGCACCAGCCAAGAGGCTCGCGCTAGCGGGGCTTGTATTAATTATTTTACCAATACTTACTTAAAGATTTTTCAATTCTTTCCTTTAAATCTTCCTGATCAAAAAAAACCTCCGACCAATTGCTGCTTTTCATTTCAGAATCATTCTTTTTCATAAAATCAAAAAATAAATGATTGTCTTCATAAATAATAATAATCCCTAAGCTAATCTTACTCTCAAAATCAATTGACAGGGTTTGTACGTTTTGAAAATTAATCTCCTCTTTGAATTCTATATGAGTTATTTCTTTTCCCATTAAATCTTGAAACCATTGTTTTATTTCAGTTTTAGTTTTATTGAATTCCATTTAATTGACTATTTGAATATTTGACACTTTAGGTTGAGCTATATTAAGTCCTTTTTCATTAAAATAATTCCATCTTGTAGAGCCTTTTTCATAAAAAATCCCCCACCCCTTTCCACTTCCCCTGGCAATTGTAACATTTGCTGGGATATCGAATTCTACATAAATTTTTCCAACGATATCAGTATAATGCTCCTTGCCCTCAAGAAGAACATGAGTCAGTCCTCCTGATCTTTTCTGAAGTTGTGATGTTTCCACCATAATATCATACTCTGCTTTTGTCATCCAAGACCCAATTCTAGATGTTTCGGATGTTGTCATAAATGTTTGCCCCTCCCTCCAAAACAATCTTTTTACCTTTACAATGCGGTTTGACAACCTCCTATTTATCTCTTCAAAGAACTCATCCCACTGGCCTTTTGTAAAGTTACGCATCGCCTGCAATATCTTCTTTACCTTGGTAGATTTGGAAACCCAACCAGCTACAGGAACCAAACTACTTGCAACCACAATAAAGATTTTTCCATGATGGTATCTCGCTTCATTGTCGGTTTCAGAGATTGTGTTCCAATAATCTGCCAATTTTTCCTCCACATCGGCGATCAGTTGCTTTAGGTTTTCCCGCTCCTGTACAAAGTCCAAAAACTCGTCAACTTCATTGCGTAGTCTTTCGGCATCTTCACAGCGTTTGGCCCTGTAAGCAATAAACTTTAAATTATATCAAAGAACTTCTAAATACTACTGCATGAGCGCAGTAAGCATCTTCTTTTAAGGAAAATTCTTTTTTATGTATTCACACAATTTGATAGTATCTCTTTGAGATGAACCCACGATTTTTTGACAATCCTCTTTAGACAAAAAATTGATATATTCAACTCCATGCTTTCTTTTTAAAAAATATATTTCTAACGGTTCAATTGTATAATTTTTTCTACTTCCATAACCATGCATTATCCATGATAAATCACCAGAAAAGTTTTCAATCAATCTGATAAGTTTAAAATAGATGTTATCTTCTTTGTCTAAACCTTTAAAGTGAAAACTAAATATTGATATACTTGATTCATCTAACGGATTGAATGAATTAATTTGAGGTGAACCAAGTTCATGGTATAAATCAAGTGTATAATAAAGTAATTTTTCAGGTTTAGACATTCTTGACGTATTATGGTTGTTCTTAATCGATCGAATTAAATTCATTTTTGTCTTGATTTCTTTGAAACCAGATTTCCTTTTACTATAATAAACCAGAATCCCCCCCTTACCGTCTCCTTCTGACTCTATAACAATCTCGTACAATAAGGATAACCCCCAGATTTGAGAATCAATACCTCCCGAATACAATTCATAATCTTTTCCTAGAACGTTTTTTGTATGGAAAATTTCTTCTCGTTCAAACCTCCCCTTCCAATCTGCTATTTCAGGCGGGGTAACTTTTCTTTGTTTTAGAAGTATTATCAACTTTTCCTCAATTTTTAATTTTAACATTTGTAAATCGGTTCCATTAATACCATACAAATGCTTGTTTACCCTTTTAGAAATGAGTGTTTCAAAAACTGATTCAAAAATCTGATACAGACCATCTTTTGATTTTTTTTTCCCTAATATTTCTTTTTCAGAGTAAATACTGAAAATAGTGATGACATCCATACCTATATTATTTTAAAAAAAGTATTATAACCTCGTCAGAGGTGTTTTTAATTACCTCAATTTTATCAAAACCTTCTCGGGCAAATATTTTTCCTGATGGAGTTTGCAGCGCCGCTTCAATATCAGATAAATTCTTAGCCTTTCCACTTTTAAAAATAGTCAGATTAATCGATTCTCCATTAGTATAAATATCTTGCGTTTTCCACCAACCTTTAATCGCTTTTGGGGAATCCTCTATTATTGCTTGCTTTACTATTTGAGAACCTATTCCTTGTCCTTGTAATTTCTCTGGAATCCTTAGGTGTAACTCCAAAATGTCATTATTCATAACAGAAACCCCAACACGTTGTCTACTTGATTTGAAAGTGACATTGACATCATAGTATGTACCTATTTTCCCTCTAAAATCTCCTAAAGATTCATCAATACTAGTCCAAAGTTTTTTAATTTTACCTGCATTATTGAGTTCATCTGTATATCTCAATTTAAGCCCCAACAATTGATCAGGTGTGGCCTTTTTTATCCACTCCAAAATTTTCTTGACCCTTTTTATCTTGGTAAGTTGCCCAAGGCCGGGTACTACAAATGAGGCGGCGAATACCAATATCTTTCCATGATGGTACCTGGCCGTGTTGTCGATGCCACTGATGGTATTCCAATAATCTGCCAATTTTTCCTCCACATCGGCGATCAGTTGCTTTAGGTTTTCCCGTTCCTGTACAAAGTCCACAAACTCGTCTACTTCATTGCGCAGCTTTTCGGCATCCTCACAGCGTTTGCCCTCATATTCTGTCAGTTCCTTTTGTCCCGAGTACCACTGCTCCTTTACCCAGCTCCATATACTGGTTTGTGCCTGTTCCCTTTCCAGTTTTTCCAACAGCAGTCCCATCCGCTTCTGGTTCATGGCCACCTTGCTGGGCGTGCATTGCCATTTGGCCCAAGTGTAGGCATAGATGAATTCCTGCATACCGGTGGAAACGTCATAGAACATCTTGGGCAGCAACACCAAGCCTTCCACCTCTCCGTACAATCCGTCCGTAAGACCTGCCACAAAGGGAATATCTACTTTGCTATAATAAAATGCCTCGGCAATAGGGGCCTCCTTCCATAAACAATAAGGGAACACACCTTGGTCCTTGTAGCTTCCCCACCCTTGCTCCTTGCACAGTTCCGAAGATTCTTTCAGATATTCGGAAATGGTTTTTATCTTTTCCAGTACTTCTTGGTACACACCATCCTCTGACAATAAGGTGTAGGCTTCATTTACAAAGTACATATCCTCCGCCAAGGCTACCTCTTCTGCAATCTCTTCCAGTCGTTTTCTGGCCGCGGTATCTTTTTTTCTAATATTATCGATGTCCGTTTGGCTAAAATCATCATTACTGGCAAGCGCAGTAGGCCCAAGGTTTTTGACTTCCTCTTTTTGCGCTTCGGTTACAACTGGACTCTCCAATATTTTTTCTTTAAGTTGTTCCCCGAGCAAATCGTCCAATTTTTCAATATTGTTTGCCTTTTCCTCTGCTTGTTCATTGAATTCCTCCTCCGTTATGGAACCTTCCGCCAATTGATTCTGTAACTCTTGCAGTTGTTTCAACTCCTCTTCCCTTCTATCAAATATTTGGGATATAATCTCTTTGAGTGAACCCACGAACTGACCAATATCCTCAATCGCCTGATCCACATCCACAATACCCGACCAATCCGGGTCATAACTGGTAACCACCATCCCTTCCACCAATTGGTAATCGGTGTTGATCTTGATGTTGTCAAACTCCACCCGTATTCGACTGAACTTGCCAATGTTCACTTCTCCCCCAGTGGCAATGTTCGCTGCATCAATCACTTCCTTGAATTTTTCCAAAAACGGCAATGTGATATAGCCCCAGCCTGAATAGTAGCCGTTGCTTCCCGATACTTCCCTAACTACTATCGGAAAGTCTCCCGCTGTAAAAACTTCATAAGGTTCCAACAGTTGTAAAGGGTTTTGATTGGAAATTTCAATTTCAGGTGGGATGCCGCAGTTGTAATAAGCCATTTCGTCCTCAGTGGGGGTGGTAAACTCGTGAATGGGCGAATAGGCCAGTCCAACTCCTGATACTTCCGAGGATGTTTGCAGGGGCTCACAGTCTCCACCCACACGGAACTCGTAAGTGGTCCCCGCTTCCAAATTGCGGATAGTGACCTTATTGTTCCGTGACCAGAGCCCAAACCAATCGTCCTCCCCATAGCCTTTTTTGCGGTACTGTACCCGGTAGCGCAAGTGTTCGCCCATTTGCCAATTGATCTTTACGGTCTGGGAGTTCTCGGCCTCGGAGAGTACAAAACGGGGCGGTGGGCAATCGGTACGGTAGGTAAAATGGTAGATTTCGCTCAAACCGTTGTTCCGGAACAGGGATGTGTCGTTGATGCCATCGCTCACAAAGGCCCTTACCTGCCAACCATATGTCTTACCCTCCAACAACTGCATTTGTGCGGGGCCGTAGTGCAGGGTATTGGCAAATGTGGTGGTCTGGTACAGCGGTGGACTGGCCAAAAAAGCGGCCTGAGGGTCCATGCCCGTGTCCCAGAGTTCCTTTAAGGTAAACTCGTACTGTACCGCTGGGGCGTTGATGTGCCTTGGGGTCCAGTTGAAAATGATGTTCTGCGGGTTCTGGGCCGTGACCAAGTCCCCACGAAAAGGAACATTGAGCAGAGGTGGGTCGTTCAGCATCAAATAAACATTGGCACAGCTACGGTTGGATATCCGTTGGCCCGAAAACTGGTCGTACACTTCAAAACAGAACTGGTACTGCCCTTCGGGCAACTGTTCGCTGTATTGTTTAGGACTGATGCCAACCAGATTGTTCAGGTTAAAGTAGGGCTGCAGGTCCAGATTGGTCAGGCGTTGGTTTATTCCTCCGTCCAATACAATGGTCAGGGCTCCATTTACAAAATCCGTTGACTGAAAATTGATGCCAGGGCCTTCCACGAAGAGTTTCAAGCGCACTTGCCTACCCGATTCTTGGGCATCCGTGAGCAACAGATTGAGGACTAATTTTTCTTGGGTGGTTGTGGTGTAATCGGACAGTTTTAAGCTGTAGGGCGGTACCATTTGCGGCGTGGCCTGTACGGGATAGATTTGGGCTGTTACTATTCCAGTAAGCAGTAGGCAGTAAGCAGGGAGCAGTGTTTTTAACAACCTACAAAGTTTACTGGATACTGCATACTGCATACTGATTACCGCATACTTAGAATACTTTTTCATTTGTTTCTAAATTTTTCAGGGTTCTGAATCATATATCCCAAAAGCTTTCCCACCTCCAGCGAATCCGCCAATAATGCATCATGTACATCCTTGGAAACGTAAGTACAGGAAAGGGCAAAGTCCAACCAAACCTGTGTTTCCGTGTTCTCCATATCCGCATCTGATAGTTTTGCCACAAAATGCTTTATATACAATCGTTTTCGGTATCCTTCCGCTAGATTGGAGCATACCGACCGTGAACTTCTCCGCATCTGATCTATCAAGGCGAAGCGCTCCTCTTTTGGGAACATCTTCGTAACCTTAAAAACCTTCATCGCAAGTTGAAACCCTTTTTGATATGCTTTTAATTCTTTGAACATCTATTCAATCATTTATTTTTTTACTTACTGCCTTACTGCACACTAACCCACTGCCTACTGAACCCCTGACCCACTGCCTACTGAACCACTGCCTACTGTTTCTGCACTTTAACATCCACGACGATATGTGAATTGGTACCGTCTTGCACAAATTCCTTTATTTTAATCGCTCCTTTTCTACCATCCCATGTTTCAAACAGTACAATTCGTGGCAACACGGAGTTGTCAAAATCCTGAATGCCCCCAATTGTTTCCTCAATGTTCAATACAGCCAAAAGGGAATCATCTTCCATTACATCAAATTCCGCTACGGTAAGAGTTGCTTCACACTCACAGGATTCCTGTAGATTGATGAATTTGGTATGCTTTGCATTGGGAATAGGCCCAAATGTGTAATCTTGGACCTCATCGGGAGAGACAAACTTGTTGAAGTTGAAATCTTGATTGAGTGCGAAAAAGGCAATATCGATGAAGCTGGCATCATCCGGCGCAATCTCATCAGCCTTGTAAACCTCCCTTGTTGTTGTGGAAAAAAAAGCCCCTACCTGATTTGAATTATGTGCCGTACTTATGCCCAGTTCAATATTCTCCAGAACTCTTAGGTTGGTATTCTCATATATGGTCACTTCTTTTATTTTAGTGCTACTACGCTTGTTGTTGTATGCTTTCAGTTTAATTTGATGCACCCCAGGGGTATGGAATGTGACCGTAGGATTGATTTCTGTACTGTTGGATAAATCAGCGGCTTCAAAAGTCCATTCGTAACCTATGGCACTTGTGCTGTTATTGATAAGGTTTAAGGTTACGGGAGCTTGAAAATCATCATCCTCAAAAGCAGGTTCCATTTCAAAATCCGCCGAAACTCCAGAAGCAACCACAACCGTATCCGTTATCGTATGGGTTTCCCTTCCATTACCTGCTTCCAATGTTATGACATGGTCTCCTGACTCTTGAAAAACAATTTTACCTGGGGTACGAGCATCAAATTTTTGGGGAATCCCTCCGGCAAATGTCCAATCAAAGGTTGTTGCTCCTTTTGTCGTATTTTCAATAGTGATGGTTACTGGAGCAAAATCATCTCCCTCCACATTGATTTTGAAATTGGGAACAATGGCTTCGTCAATGGACAGACCCATACTCTTGGTTTCTTGGGTACCATCCCTATTGGAAGCCTTTAATGAAATGGTAAAGTTCCCTGCACGATTATACAGGATAGTGCCAGGGTTTTTATCAGTGGATGTAGCTGGTTCTCCCCCATCAAAAGTCCATTGGAACGTGTCCGCTCCTTCGGTTTGATTATTGATTTTCACATAAACGGGCACCGAATAATCATGATCCACTACCTCAATATCAAAATTGGGATCAATGGGCAATGCGACTTCTTTGGCACATGACACCAAAAATCCAAATAACAAGCCAAAAACTATGTGATTTCGATATTGTCTCATTATAAAATCACAAGTTTTCTAATTTGTCTTCCTTTGGAAGTTTCCAACAACAAGAGATATACACCCGATTGTAAATCCATTGTATACGGTACTTCGTATACAGCACTTCCCTTCAATTCTTGTTCATCATGAACGTTGTTAGAGCCTAACCCAAACAAACGCAAAACTACTGTTGATGCTTCTTGAAGGGAAACCAAAGCCGTGAACGTACCCGATGATGGGTTGGGCGACACCTTGAATTCTTTGATAAAAGGTGCAATGGCGTCCCCTACATCCGGAAGCTCTCTTGCTTCTGCCACAATAATGGTTTTGGTTATGTCTTGATAACAATAGTCTTGATAATTTCTCAGGATTAGCTCATAAGCACCAGGAGCATCAAAACGGATGATGGCCATTCCTTCGCTCTGTTCCACTACTGTAACTTCATCAGGCAAAATCCAGGCCTCATTGGTACCAATGGGATTACTGGTATTAACCAAGACTACTTCTTCACCAGCAAAGGCTTGTGAAGTGATCAAAAATTGGGAGTCAATTTCTGTTTGCACAGTGGTAATTTGTATGGTATCACTTGCCGAACAGCCCAAACTATTGGTCACGGTGGCGGTATAAATCCCTGATTCCGATAAATTTACTTGAGACGAGGTGCTGTAAAACCCATTGTCGGATGTCCATTCATAAGTCGCGGCAGGGTCATCCACTGAAATATCCAACTCGTGTTGCTGTCCATTACAAAGCGTCCTGTCCTCTCCCAAATCCACCGCACTTGGGTAGGGTGCTGTCAACTCAATAGCTTTTGAGGTAACACAACCAATGGCATCCACCACTTCCAAGGTA
The DNA here is from genome assembly GCF_029193885.1 of Flagellimonas yonaguniensis. Lineage (GTDB taxonomy): Bacteria > Bacteroidota > Bacteroidia > Flavobacteriales > Flavobacteriaceae > Flagellimonas > Flagellimonas yonaguniensis. The sequence goes on from NZ_JARFVB010000005.1 coordinate 80,957, forward strand.
TAGGTGCCTTCGCTTAAATTATCGAGTGACAATGAGTCTTCGTCAATATTCCATATATATGTGTACGGAGGGATTCCACCCACAATCTCCACGCATAAACTACCATCTGATGCATCGTAACAGGTGGGAGCAACGGTATTGATGATGTTGACCACCAATTCTTCAGGCTGTTCTATGGTTACCTGACCACTTACTTCGCATCCATAAAAATCTTTTACATAGACAAAATAAGTACCTGCCGCCAAGTTTTCCGCAATTTCGGAATCGGCTCCAGAAGACCATGAAATATCATACGGAGGCATTCCTCCTTCAATGACCACGGTGGCAAATCCATCGTTACCATTATAGCAACTCACATCCATCTTATCCAGTTGCAGGGTAATGGGGTCGGTTTCCTGAACGGGATATTCGTAATCCGTTGGTTCTTGTAGCACATTGTCCACATAAGCGCCCAAAATGATTCCGTTGGCATCTTCGATATTTACCGCATACTCGCCCGCATCCACATTGTCCAACACATTTCCTGTGACGTTGGGGATGATTTGCCAGTTGTTCTGTTCATCCTTCTTCTTCCAGGTGTAGCTATAAGCGTATTGACCATCAATCAAAGGATCAAAGGGCACCCCACCTGATGCCGTGGCCAGAAGCTGACCATCGTCCGAAGGATTGTTGAATTGATTTCCCCCACTACAGGAAATGGGTATCGTCTGCTCCACACTTACTGACAAAGCAGGCGGTTCTTCCAAAATAAATTCGGCAACATAGGTACATCCTTCTTTTTGCACTGCATTTTCGTAGTTGGCATCGGTTACGGTAATTGTGTAAATGCCGGCTGGAATGTCGTGCACTTGTATCGCGTAACCATCGGGTGTGTTCTGTGCAGTAGTTGTATTGATAATGTTGTTTCCTTCATCCCGCCATTCATAGGAAAAACTATCATCGTTAAAGGGTGTTCCCCCATTTACCTGTACTGTAATACTCCCATCGGTAAAACCATAGGCCATCGGTTGCACATATTGCGGATTGGAAATTGAAACGGGTGCATCGGGTTGCTCGATACTGACTTCCGCCTCGGCCTCACAACCCAAAGCGTCATACACATGAACAGTAAATTCGCCCACCCACAATCCTTCGGCAGTCTCCGAATTGGCTCCTGAAGACCACTGATAGATAAAAGGGGGAGTTCCACCACTTACGATTGCGGTAGCTGTTCCATCAATACCGCCAAAACAGTTGATATCCGATTTTTCTATCTGTACGGTAAGCAATTCAGGTTCTTCCAATACATAGACCACTGGAGTGGCCTGTTGCAGTTGGTTGTTCACATAAGTTCCAATCACAATACCGTTGGCATCTTCAATATTAACGGCATATTCGCCCGCTTCTAAATCACTGAGCACTTCGGAATTGTTATTCGGAATGGCTTGCCATTCATCGCTATCATCTTTCTTGCTCCAAGAATATGTATAGGGTGGCACTCCCCCTGAAGCAATGGCCGTTAATTGGCCGTCGTTGGATGGATTATCATAAGTATTGGCGCTATTGCATGATATGGAAACAGTCTCCTCCATCGTCAATTGCAACTCTGGAGGTCCAGATAGTTCAAATTCTTGAGTTAAAACACAGCCTTCATTATCATTGGCTTGATTATAGTTCGCATCTGTTACGCTTAAGGTGTAAGTTCCTGCTGTTATATCTTCCAACGTGATACGATAGACCTCATCCACAAAAAGTGCGGATGTGGTATTGATGGGATTGTTGTTTTCATCGTACCACTTAAAATCGTAACTGTTGTTTTGATACATCGTTCCACCTGACACATTTACGGTAATGCTGCCATCGGTAAATCCATAGGCTGTGGGTTCCACTAGACCAGATAACTCTGCTGAAACTGATGCTGAAGGTTGGTCAATATGGATTTCATCAACTCCATCAGCTTGCCCAGCACAGGTGGCATCGTCATTGACCCGTTGTACTGCTACCTCATAATTGCCTTCGACCAAACCAGTTAGCGTATGATTATTGGGATTAACAAAATTCTCCCATCCATTATTGTTTACATTGTATTGATAATTACCCTCATCTGAACCTCCAGAAGCCGATATTTCTATACGGCCATCTTTACCTTCATAACAATAGACATCGTTGAGTTTTTGGAGAGAAAAAATTACGGGGTCGGGATCCTCAATGACGATGGGGTCATCAGAGAGTTCTAGACTATCCCATGAATCATCTTCAATATTCTCTTGCTGCCCAGTTGGGTAAGTTTGGTATTTGATTTTATAATTCCTTTGGAGTAGTTCCCTTGGATAGGTAAAGGTCTGGTTTCCATTATCGATAAGGTCGTCTTCTGTTGATGCATTTCCTATTAGCTCAAAATCATCCGGGTTATTTAAATTTTCTGCATATAAATAAACCAATAATGCTTCTCCATCTTCCAAATCCCTGTCCAATGTTATTGTAAAACTTCCATCTTCGGCTCCTACGCAGGTGGTTTTGTGAGGGGTTAGGTTGAGGAGGGTTGGGGAACTTGATTCAATGGTAAAAAATAGAATATCCGAACTTATTTGAGGAATCTGACTGTTTGGTATATCCATAAACATTTTCACTCTTAAGTTTTGAATAGAATTAGCGTTGGGTTCATTTGCTAATATTTCCTCAACAGTGGCTTTTAGTGGAAACTGATTAAGAATTTCCTGTGGAAAGTGCTTGAAGTTAAAATTATCATCCACACTGTATTTCCATTCAACACCAGAAACATTTACAGGATTATCTTGAAAATTATTTTGAACAGTCTTGAATAAAAAATCATCGTGTGTTCTATTGTTTTCGTTAGGCTGAACATAATTAGGAAGTATTACAGCGTATTGCCATACAGTAGCATAATCCTCAGGATTGTTAGAAATGATATTCTGGCACAACTGGATTTCACCATTATGTCCCCACACAAATGTTTCATACTTGTTTATAAATTCAGAACCTCCTCCTTCACATAAAGTATTGTTTGGGTTCATCAAAATCTCATACTTTTGAATTTCGTATGCACCAGCTTTTATTGGCAATTCAGGTAAATTTGTATAAATTCCTGGATCGGGGTCACTGAGCGTCCAATTATCAGCTAATTTGTTGTATCCCGCATGATAATTATATCCTGGTATATTTGTCTGATATGGTTTTGTAGAAGTCCATAAGGCATAATCTTGTCCAAAACTGTAATTACTAAAAAAAAGAAACACAGATATTATGTATATTAGTCTTTTGTCCATAACTCTCAATATTTTACTTCCAAGGTTGAAATTTCACTTACCCTCCCATCCTTAAACACCACCCGAAACACATACTCATAGGTATTGTTCGGTTTTACTTTGCCGTCCACAATTCCTTGGGTGTCCACAGGTATTTCTTTTAGCAGGTTTATGGTATTCCCTTGCGTTCCCTTGTAAATGGTTATTTTGGAAGCATTGGGTTCTTTATAAGCTTTCCAGCGAATGGTTATGGTTCCCGCTTCTCTGTCTGCTTCGCCATACAGGCCTTGTAAGGGAGGGTATAAACTCGTCTTAGGCACAATTACTGTAAGTGGCGGTGCCGGGTCGGATTCCAATGCACTATCGTCAATCGCTATTAGGGTGTAGCTGTATTGTTCTCCTTCTGTTATGTTTTCATCGATCCAGTGGGCAGTGGGCAGTTGAGCAGTGGGCAGTTGAGCAGTGGGCAGGGAATCAGTAGGCAGTTGGGCAGTGGACTGCATACTGCTATCTGTGTACTGCTTACTGTCAACCGAATAAACAAGTTTCCAATCATTACTAGTGCTCTCCTTTCGATACAGCTCATGTTTTATTACATCATCGCTAGAGCTATTGGCCCAAGTAAGGTGTACTTTTCCTTCTATTATTTTATAAGATTTGAATACGGGTTGAGTGGGTTTTATAAAATCTGGCTTCTTGAGCTCTAAGATTTCCGAAGGCTCGGACATATTGAAACGTTGGTCCACGGCAATGAGTTGGTAGTATACTTTACTATTGAGGTTTTTTACCGAAACACTATCGTAAAATGTGGTTGATTCATGTGGGGAGACTGTAAGTTGCGAATATTCTTCATTTTTATTATTGCCCTTAAAAACACGATAGCCAAGCATATCCTTCTCTGTGTTGGGATCCCATGTTAAGGTTGCCACGCCCAAGCTATCAACTACTCCTGTAAACCCTTTGGGTTTAGCTGGCGGAATGGAATCCACAGGTTGTACCAAAGCTGGAAATGAGGTGCGCTTGCTTCCATTTTTGCCCAATGCAGTAATCGCCATATAATTGGTGGGCATTAAACTATCATACCTTACCCTTCGGGCCTCTGGCGGGATATTTTTCACTACGGCTTTATAAATACCATCCACATTATCGCTTTGGTTGAGTTCAAAACCCGTGATCATATCATTGCCCTCTTCCATAAACTCCCACTCCAATAACACGGTTTTATCGTCTTCATAATATTTGGTGGTAATGTGGGGAACATAGGGTAGTTTCTTCTCTCCTTTTCCAGAAACTACTTCAGAAACGGGGCTAAGCTCCCCAAAAGGGGTTTTCCCCCGTATTCTGTAGTAATAGGTTGTCCCATTGGCAATGGAATCCGTATAAAACATCCGTAAAGGGTCTGTCTTATCGCTATTATTCAGGTTGGTCAATGGTAAATCATTGAGTATTCGAAAGTTATTTCCATCAACCGACCTTTCGATGAAGTAACTGTTATAGGTTTGGTTGTGAATGGCATAGTTCCAACTCAACATAGATTTGCCATCAAAGAAAACAACCGCCAAATCCAAGGGTTTTGGTAAATCTTCATAATCTTGAAGGCCAATAAAGACCCCTCCTTCTTTGATTTTCATCAAATTTTCGGGCACCAAAGAAGTGATCTTGTACACATATTTTTCGTTGGGTTCCACTTCATGATCCACAAAGCCCAATCCTGCCATTTGTGCCACCTCATAATCTTGGTCGGCAGCATACAATCCCCATGTAAATCGTTGTTCCTGCTCTTCCGCCAAATTGATAATAGCGGATAGCTGGTCCATCCCTTCCACATCAAAGCCTTCCCCATAAATAGATTGCGCCATTACGGCTGCATTGTCGTTACTTTCCACCAAGGGCATCCACTCCTCCAAAAGTTTAGGCAAAAAGATTCCAATGGTTTTTTCCGTAGGAATCGGTAAAGTTCTATTGTTTTTCGTTACGGTATAGCGCTTTAATTCATAGCCATATTCATTGAGTTGTCGCCATGCCACTGGAGTGGTAACCGCCCATCGTAGCATTATCTTTCCATCCTTTTGCGGACGAGCCATGGCCACGATCGCGGGTTCATCAACAGTCAGAGAGTCTTGTTGGGCCCTAGCTTGAAATGCACAAAGGCAAGCTATTAAAACAGTTGTGATGCTTTTTGAAATATTACATTCTCTCATAGCAAAGCCTTAGTAGGGATTGTTATAGTTAAAGATTTGGGAAGTCCCTTCAATTTGACCTGGAAGTACATATTGGAACCTTACCTTATAGTCCCCTGTTCTGATAGGCGGCATTATTCCATTGATGATGTAGTTGTACTTATCAATTTGGGATTGATATTTCGTTGGTTCATGCAAATAGGCATTAACTACTTTATATTGAATGTCAATGAAGTCCTGTTTATAGTAAAAGGGTAGATTGTAGCGATAAGGTATTCTTTTGTCCAATAAAGAATAGTTTGGGTTCGACTCCAGATAGGAGATGTACCAGGTCATTATATCCACACCTCTTTTTGGAGGTATGCCCAATTCTTGAATATCTCGATCTACTGTGAAACGGGACTCCAATGGATACCCTTCATAAATAAGCGGGTCTATGACTTCACGGTAATAACTATCATTTAAGACCGCGTGTCTTGCAATCATGGGTTTGTTATCTGTGTAGTCAGCACCCAAGATTTCGTCCTTGCCAAAACGTTCGGAAGGAATCACATCCACTTGCAATGCATGGACATTGGAGAAAATAGGGTCCAATAAGTATTGGTCTATTTCCTTAGCTGCTACTTTTTCCTTGAAGGTGTTGTATTGGCTGGTTGAAAAATCATAGACCAGAATCTCGGTTTCTACGGCCTTTTGGGCGGTTGCACTTATCTCTCGATTGCGAACTTCCACAGAGTTTCCTTCTTGCCCTGTATTTTCTGAAACATAATTTTCATTGACGCTTCCCGCTGTTGCTTCCTCTGGGGATAGACTTACAATTTTCAACGTATAGGCTTGTTGATTCTGAAGCGTGGGAAAATCAAAATGTACCATCTTCTCCGAAGCATTGTAGGATACTTGGTTTGTTCGTAAACTTTGTGTTTCTGTGTCAAATCTTGTGGATTGCACCCAATCCGTTTGTGGTGCGAATAAATAAGGTTGCCCACGTTTTAGTTTTACATAGCCCTTGTTTCGTTCATTCTGATAGAAATATTGCTGGTCGACCACAGGATAGGTATAAATCACATTGGCCAATGGAATATATTCCGGTGCCTCGCCCGTAGTAAAGCTACGCTCCTCAATCTCTTTGGCAGGTTTTCCTTCATACGTCAAGGTTACCCATCCATTTCCTCTTCTTTCCTGAAAACTCACGGCCACCTTTACGTGAACTGGGGCATTGGGAGGTAAAATATCGTACGAAACAAAATTGGCCAGGTCATGGTTTTCATTCCACTCCAGCTCTCCGACTATCTCATTCCCGTCACTGGTTACCCGATATTCATCCAGCAGTATTCGATAGGTTTTTATTCCTTCGTCATCCTCCAACTCAAATGGGTGGTTTATTCGCATATTGAATGCAGCTTGAGGTACCGTGAAAACATCCATTTGGTCTGACCCATCACGAGGAGTTACATTGGAAATCACTTTGAGGCCACCCAAAGGTGCTCCCCCAACAATTTCACATTCCTCTCCCAATTCAATTTTAAATCGGAAACGGCCTTTAACCAATCCTCCCAATAGATTGAAGTGTCCGCCTAAATATCCTTTGAACCAAGCAGGGTTAGGTAATTTAGCCTGTAATAAAACAGCGGCACCTGCTTTGATTATGGGTATTTTCTTCCGGACAAACATCAATTTGATATTGATGCCCAATTCTCCTTGCAGATAGGCATAGGCTTGCCCATTGGCATACCAACCATCTATACCTATTTGACCGCTGCCTTTACAAGCGGTTTCCCCATAATCTTTGATCATGATGTCAAAGCCCAACCCTGCTTGAAAACGTGCATAGAAAACCAAAAAGGTCATATCGCCAGTATCGATGCTGAAATCTGCACCAAAGGCAAAACCCATTCCGCTCTCAAGCGCATTAAGGTCACGCATATAGTCCAAACTTGCTAGATCCACCCCTAGTATTTCCGCCACAATGGGCGGTGGTAGTGGACTTCCTGGCAAATCTTCCCCGATCATTAAGTACGAAGTACTTTGGAGACTAAAACTACCCAGACCAAGCTTCAATCCTATCCGATCTTGAGGGGTTCCAATATGTAGATACCATTCGTCAGGTTCGATGTGGAAAATGGCCCATCCTGCTCTTCCCTTAGGGCCTACTCCTTGAAAAAAGCCTCCAGGTGTATTTACATAAATTTCCAGTTCGGCATGGAACGTCTTGTGCTGAAAATCCATTTCCATTGCAAAATTGGCATCAATACCAACATCAAAGGTTAAACCATCTTGCGGAAAACTGACTTTGCTATAATCGACCAAATTGGTTTCCTTGAGGCGTTGCATGGTGGGATTGTTTTCCCCAAAGGAGTTTATCTTCTCCTCCATACCTTGCAGCTTTTCCTTGAATTTATCCCCGAACTCAAAATCCAAAGCTTTAACTATATGACCTTCCCCAAAGAACATTACACGGTTAAGTCCGTAATTGGTATTGAAATCCATTTCAAAACCTACCTTACCATTGAACGCTTTTTCATTCGTGAGTGCAAACCCAACAAGTGCACGAAAACCAAGAGCATTATTCCTATTTGGAACATACGATTGTCCAGATGGAACCATAGCAGAGTATGAGCCTGGCTTTTTGCTCATCCTGAAATAGGCCCCGCCTCCAAACCCATTTACTTTGGCCGGACCTATGAAAACAGGTGTTGGGGACTGGGAAAGGTTCGCGTATGCATCCACAAACCAGTATCTAAAATCTGTTTTGCCAAACCATGCGGAGGCATCCACATCTATTCCATTGAATGTCGCCCCCAGTTCCCCATAAAACCCATCCCCGTACACTGGGTCATCACTTTTGATGTCCAGCATTCCACTGATTTGGATGGTGCCCAAATCGGCCTCCACATAAATTTGATGGAAATCTATCTTTTGAAAACGCCAGCGATGGAGTCCTTCATTTTCATTAAAACCGCCCACTATGGAAAGTGTAGTATTACCAGCAAACCCTTTTTCCATCATATTTACATCCAGATTAAAGGAAAGTGACGCTGTCGTACTACTGGAATTAAATTCAATTTGAGAAATGGTGACTGGGAAGTTTCCAAATGTTACATCCCCAGTATAGCCCATGTAGTCTACTTGAAAATAGGGGGGAACTGTTTGAAGTTGTAGGTTTTGAAAGGTAATACCCTTAAAGTCCACAGTGCCCTTATCTGGGTCCGAGGTACTGTTGCTTCCCTTTATGGCCAAATTCCCATGAAGCACGGCTTTAGGTCTAAACTTTTTTTCCGAAACCCGTAATTCAACATACGAATTGGCCGTAATGGTAGCCTTTGCCTTAAAAACGTCAAAAGGGATGGCATCATTTGTAGTTGCTGTCAGTAGGTACTCATCATTTACAGGGTCAATAATAGCTTGATAACTTAGTGTTTTCTGATTGAGCACTGTTTCATCTTTTCCCTCTTCTGACGTTACCTCTTTTGTTACAGGTAGAACAATAAGACCATCAAATCCTGCTCCAACTAGATTGTTGGCCAATAAATCGGCTTCTATATGGTCAACCGAGAATTGCCAATTGGAAGCCTCTCCTTCATCAATCGGCAAAACGTTGTCAGCTGAAAAATTTCCAGAAACCCCCACACCGTCAATCAATAAATTGGAGGCCTGAAATGTTATTCGCTCCTCACTGTTTCTTTTTTTGAATTGTTTGGGAAGTATTACTTGTACATTGTTGACATAGACTCCTCGCCATAACTGCTCGTTACCAGGTACTAGATATTGCTGATACCCTTGTGGGAATTGCACACTTGATGAATTTCTTACATCACTAAAATCAAAAACGGCATTGTCGATGTCGAAAATGAGACCTGCCTTACCCGAACCATCAGAGCTTTGTGTCTTGGCCAATTGAAATGTTGGCAAATCAATCTCCACCAAAATATCATTCCAATCCCCAACAATGGTTTGAAAATGTCCCTGGACCTTTACATTCTCATCTGGAATAACTTCGTAATTGGCATCAACGGGTTCCAACATGCTTCTCGGAAACAACACATCGGCGGTAATCCCCATTTCTTTGAACCCACCACAGTCAATGGTAACATAGGTTAATTTTTGTACATCTCCAGTGGTCATATCAAAACCACCTTTTAATGCCACCAATCCATTTCCGCCATTAATGGGAATCCCTATGTCCCCCAATAATACCAAGTTGGCATCTCCATAAATGCCCCCTTTATGGGATATTTTTATATTATCCGCCCCGAAAAAAAGTTGGATGGGTTCTCCGCTTGTATCCGATTGTGGTATTTCAACATGAACAAATGCGGTAACTTCGGTATAATCCCTCATTATTTTAGCCTTACTGATAGCCAACCGGTAGGTAATTGTCCCTATTTCCTTTTTGACACCTATAGGTAGGGTTACCATATCCTTTGAGGAAATAAGGCTGACATAATTCTGATTCTGTTCCAATTCATCAAATACTGATTTAGCTAAATCTACCTGTGTATTGGCAACAGTATCTCTTGAAAAATTCCTATTTATATAGTCTTGATCAAACTCACTCTTTGAAGAAGAAGAAAATGTGAGAAGATTTTGATTGTCATTCTTTAATTCATCAAAAAAACGATGCTCGGTTTTAACATCAACTGTTCTCGCTTTACCGAATAAAGAATCAGTTACCTTTGAAGTATTTGCCTGAATTGACTGTAGGGTTTGCAGCAACAACAGACAAATCAATAGTGCCCTTTTGAACATAGAAATCACGTTTTTCTGTGGGGGAACAGAAAATTCTTTTTTCATTTTCAAAGGGAAAGTAATTGAAAAGTATTGTACTGAAAGTCCTAATTGACGAATGCCCCTTTTCATTTGACGGATGAGGGAAAAAAAGCAACAAATGCCTAAAAACAAAAAATCCCAAACCAGAAGGCTTGGGATTTTACAAACTCAAGGGTGGAAGACCGGGTTCGAACCGGCGACCTCTGGAACCACAATCCAGCGCTCTAACCAGCTGAGCTACAACCACCATTTAAAGCGGATGCAAAAATACTTTTTTGTAATGATTCAACCAAAATATTTTTCAAATTCCATCAATTTATTCTCTTACTGCATATTCGCAACTATTTTGTTTTCTTTTAACTCGCTGGCAACTAACATTAAAAGTTGAACAATACAATTTACCGATAAAAAGCACGTTTTTAAGACCAAACACACTTTTTTGGGCATTTCACAACAATTAATTCCCAAAATGGTGTCTCGAAATTATTTTTGAAATAAATATTTTCAACCGGGTGTTGTCAGAAAAAAACTTCTTAACCAACCATAAAGCCTCATTGGTTTCAATAGTGCTTTGCACCCTTATATTCACCGTTTCCATTCCTGCTCTGGCACAATCTTCCAATAAAAGAGATAGCTTGGCCTATAAACTGCAACGCCTCGAATCAACCCATCGATTCAATCCCAAAGACACAACACACATTAATTTGTTGGTGGACCTTGCTTTTTCCTATCAATATCTGGACAGTGACAGCCTATTCTCGGTGGCAAACAGAGCCTTGGAATACAGTAGGAAAATCAATTATGCCCAGGGTACAATCAAGGGGTTGAATGCTCTGGGAACCTATCATTACAATAAAGGGAACAGGGAAAAATCCATGCCTATGTTCAAGGAGGCTCTTCTGCTCGCAACCGAGGTGGAAGATATAGATTCCGAATTGACCATAATAAACACCATGGCCCAAAACTATAGTTTTGAAGGCAACTATGCCGAGGCGTTGAACCTTAACCTAAAAGGAATAGATCTGGCCAGGAAAATCAATGATCAACAAACGCTCTCCGTGCTCAATGAAAACATAGCAGGACTTTACGCAGACCAAAAAGATTTCAAGAATGCCCTGATGTTTTATGACACAGTGCAAAAATTCAATAGAAAACTGGGCAACGAGGTCGTGGATGCCGAAACACAAAGTAACATAGCATCGCTCTATAAAGATGCAAAGGATTACAAAAATGCGATGTTCAACATCAACAGGAGCATCAGTACCTTCGAAAAACATAAAATTTATGATTGGTTGGCCTATGCCTATCAGGTAAAGGGGGATATTTATCTAGATCAGAAAAAATATAAATGGGCTTTGTATTGGTACGACCAGAGCGATATACTGTTCAAGCATCAAATTGAAGACGACCGTATCCAGATCCAGTTGATGAACGGAATGGCAAAAGTGTATTTTGGGTTGGAAAAAGACAGCCTCTCGCTTGAATATGCCAAAAAAGGACTTGCACTTTCCAATAAGATCAAGTCGCTACAAGGCCAAATAGACTGTTCGGAAACATTGTACAAGGTCCACAAGAAAAACGGCAATGACCCCGAGGCTCTGGCTTATCTGGAAACTTTTAAAACCCTGTCCGACTCCTTGTTCATGGACAAGAACAAGCAAAGTTTATCACTCCTCGAGACCAAATTGCAATACGAGCAGGAAAAGCAGGAACTAATAGAAGCCAATGAAGCTGCTCTTGCCAAACAACGCAACTACATTTACTTTACCGTAATCATACTTCTGATCTTGACCATCATCACCTTTGTAATCCGTAGAAGTGAGAATATCCAGAAAAAATTGAACAAAGAACTCAAGGATAAATCACAAGCGGTAATTCAAAGGGAAGCCCAATTGCATGAAATCAACAAGACCAATACAAAACTGTTCTCCATTATCGGGCACGACCTCAGAGGGCCTATCGGTGGTTTACAGGGCATATTGAAAATGTTTGCCGATGGGGATATTTCCACAAAAGAGCTGGTCTCTTTTATTCCAAAACTTAAAACAGACGTCGACAATATATCCTTTACCCTCAACAACCTCTTGTCTTGGGGATTGAACCAGCTTAACGGTGTTGTCACCAAACCAAAAAGAGTATCCTTGTCCTACCTTGTGGGCAATAACATTAAGTTGTTATCTGAGATCGCAAAAAATAAATCCATCAAAATTATAAACCAACTGCCTGAAAATCCACGTATTTGGGCCGATAACAACCAGATTGATATCGTTATCCGAAATTTACTGAGCAATGCCATTAAGTTTACCCCGGAGAATGGTCTTATCACCATTGGTGCTGAAGAAAAATCAGGTATGTGGCAAATATCCGTTCGGGATACGGGTATCGGCATGACTGCAGAAATGCAGCGGTCCGTTTTCAAGGATTCATCCAACGTTACCACTTACGGTACCAATAACGAGAAAGGCACAGGCTTGGGCCTCTCACTTTGCAAGGAAATGGTCCATAAAAACAATGGGGAAATTTGGGTGGATAGTGTTCCGCGAAAGGGAACTACTTTCTATTTTACCGTTCCAAAAGCACAAAACAAATACCAGAAGGCTTCGTGATCAAATTAGATCATCAAGACTGTCCACACCAACATATCGCTCCACTGTAAATCCTTCGGCATACTCGACACCGATCAACCTGCCCAAATCCCTAGCTCGATAATTTACACTATCCGTGAAGTTTTTGCTGCTTATTGGGGTTTCAGGTTCGTCACTATCGGGATCAAAGAATTGTGAGCCATACGCCATGATGGCATCGGTTTTTTTGTCAATGAACCCAGAGACATCAACCACAAAATCGGGCTCAAGATTTTTCCATTGGATAAAATGATAGACCAATTTCGGTCTCCAGGCCTCTTGCCATTCATCATCCCCATCCATTTTGGTGTCAATTTTCATTAAACCGCTCAAAAAACAAGCATCGCTGACCAGTTTACTTCCTTTTCCATGATCAATATGACGATCATCTATGGCATTGCAGAGTACTATCTCTGGTCGATATTTTCTAATGATTTTGATGAGTTCCAACTGATGCTCTTTATCGTTCACAAAGAAACCATCGGCAAACTCCATGTTTTCCCGAACCGATACACCCAAAATTTCCGCTGCCTTGGCGGCTTCTTTGTCCCTGATTTCGGCAGAACCACGCGTTCCGAGTTCACCGCGGGTCAAATCAACGATTCCTACTTTTTTTCCTTTGGAAACTTCCTTTGCAATGGTGGCCCCTGCCCCAAGTTCGGCATCATCTGGATGCGCTCCGAATACTAAAATGTCTAATTTCATATAAATATTACGCCGTAACGGTCATGGATTTTACTTTGGCAATTGCCTGTTCAATATCCGCTATTAAATCTTCCGTCTCTTCGATACCCAACGAGAAACGAATCAATGAATCCTTTATCCCTTGTTTTGCCCTATCCTCAGGGCTCATTAATGCATGGGATGTTTGGGTCGGCGAAAGCACCGTGCTTTCAATCCCCGCCAAACTCATGGATGGTTTTATCAATTTCAATTCCTTAAAAAATAGCGATGCGTCTATTCCTGAGTTCAGTTCAAAAGACAGCATACCACCAAAACCATTCATTTGCGATTTGGCCAATTCATGCCCGGGATGATCTTCCAATCCTGGATAATACACATTGTCCACATCTTTATTCTGGCTCAAATAGGTGGCCATTTGCATCGCATTTTCATTTTGTGCCTTTACCCGTATCGCCATCGTTTTTAAACTTCGTTCCAAAAGCCAGACCGTGTAATCGCTTAGACTTCCTCCAAAACAAATCCCTGTTTGCCAAACTTTGTCGATATGTTCTTGTGATGCCGCAACAACACCAGCACAGATATCGGAGTGTCCCCCCATATATTTTGTGGCACTGTGCACCACCACATCAATCCCAAAATCAATCGGGTTTTGGTTGATGGGACTCGCAAAGGTATTGTCGATCATGGACAGGATTCCTTTCTTTTTTGCCAAATCGGCCACTGCCTTTACATCAGTAATGGTCAATAAGGGGTTCGATGGTGTTTCCAAATACAGCACTTTCGTATTTGGTTTGATTTCTTTCTCGAAATCTTCCACTTCCCAACCGGTGGTAAAAGAGTACTCAATACCAAATCGTTCAAATTGGCTCACTGCAAAATGATAGGTGCCTCCGTAAATGGTCTGCTGCAGCACCACATGATCCCCAGATTGAAGAAAGGTCATCAATGCCGTACTGATGGCAGCCATGCCACTACCAAAAATCAAAGCAGCCTCGGTATGCTCCAAGGCTGCCAGTTTTTTGCCCAATGCTTCTTGGTTGGGCGTATTGTAATATCTAGGGTATCTTTTTACCGCAACGTCCTCAAACTGATAGGATGTACTCATGTACAAAGGAGAAACAGCCCCTTTGAACTCATTATCCTCCAATTCACCAACGTGGGTACAGATGGTATTCAGTCCTTTTGTATCATTTTTCATGTTGGTTTTCTTTCGCATAAAGATACGAAACCCGTCATACTTGGACTTTCTTCCATTTCCCTTTTTTAAACCATATCATCGCCAATACTGCAATCAATACTTCTGCCGAGGTAATGGCCACAAATACTCCCGTTGCACCCCACCCCAGAACCATCGCGGATATATAGGCCAAGGGCAATTGGAACAACCAAAATGATATGAAATTGATCTTGGTCGGGGTTCGGGTATCCCCGGCCCCATTGAATGCCTGGGTCATGACCATGCCATAAGCATAAAATATATAGCCAATGGCAATTACTTGAAGGCAAAGTGCCCCGCTCTTTACCACTTCCGGGGTAGTATTGAACCAAGAAATAATGGTATTCGCAAAGATCAGATATCCCAAAGAAACCGTTCCCATAAAAATGGCATTGTACTTCCCTGTTTTCCAAACGGACTGCTCCGCTCTATCGGGTTGTTTTGCACCTAGATTCTGTCCTACCAAGGTTGCTGCGGCGTTGCTCATGCCCCATGATGGCATCAAAGTGAACATCATTACCCTAATGGCGATAGTGTACCCCGCCAATACTTCGCTTCCGAATTCGGACATGATACGCATAAGGAAAATCCAACTGGAGGTTCCGATCAGGAATTGGGCAATCCCGCCCAACGAAACTTTGATCAAATTGATCATTACCTTAAAGTTCAGTGCCAAATCCTTGGCCACCAATTTGATTTTCCCCCAACCAAAGAACAAGATCCCCAATTGAAAAAGTACTGCCGTTCCCCTTCCAATATTGGTGGCAACGGCCGCTCCTTTTACTCCCATTTCTGGAATGGGTCCAAAACCAAAAATGAACATGGGATCCAAAATAATGTTGAGTCCATTGGAAAGCACCAAGGCCCACATGGCAATGGATGCATTACCCGCACCACGGAAAATAGCGTTGATCAAGAACAATAGCACTACGGTTATGTTCCCTCCAATCAAGAATTGGGTGTAACCATATCCGTCAGCAATCAGGTCGGGCTCCCCACCCATTAGGGCCAAAATATCCTTGGCATAGATGATTCCAATGATTCCAATGGTAATGGAGATTACCACACCCAAACTAATGGCCTGTACAGCTGCAGTACGTGCCCCACCCACATCTTTTTCGCCAATCCTTCGGGCCACCACTGCTGTGGCGGCCATACTGAGCCCAATGGCCAAAGCATAAACCAAAGTAATTACGGATTCGGTAAGACCGATAGTGGCCACGGCATTAACGCTTACTTTGGAGACATAGGCAATGTCCACCAGCGCAAAAATGGATTCCATGAGCATTTCCAAAATCATGGGAATGGAAAGCATGAAAATGGCCTTTCGGATGCTTCCAGAGGTAAATTCTGTTTCCTTACCGGAAATGGCTATCCAGAAATATTGAATGAATTTTTTAAATGAATTTGTATGTTGATGTGTCATTATCAAAGAATTATGTGTGAAAAAAGAAAGTAAATGTCGGATTCGCCGAGAGAGATTCGGTTACTGGATTGGCCCTCGGCCAAATGTGACATCTATCGTATACATAATTCTTATAGCTTCATAATGATGCAAATATGCAAAAAAAAGAGATAGAAAAATCATTTTTTTTACAACATCAGTATTTTACATCAAAATTCATGCGAAAAAACAGCCTGAATGATGAAAGTTCAAAGCCCTGAACGAGAAAGAGCATCCTATTTTTTAGCGTAGTGTACTTTGTACCGCCAAAGACTGATACCTCCCAGAATAAAAACCCCGAGTACAGTGTACCACACAAAACTTGGGGTTATTACTTGGTCCCCACTGGCATAACTGTGCAGTCCGACCAAATAGAAGTTTACTCCAAAATAGGTCATCATAATGCTGGCGTAGGCCACAATACTGGCGAAATTATATGTCCACTTGCCACGAAGCCCCGGAACCAATCGCATGTGCAGAACAAATGCATAGATCATAATCGAGACCAATGCCCAAGTTTCTTTGGGGTCCCAGCCCCAATAACGTCCCCAACTCTCATTGGCCCACTGACCACCCAAAAAGTTACCAATGGTCAACATGACCAAACCTGCGGTAAGTGCAAGTTCGTTGATAACGGTAAGTTCCTTGATGTTGATGTCCATTCGTTTTTTGTTCTTTTTCGTGGTAAGAACCATCAACAACAAGGCAACCACGCCCAATATCATCCCGACGGTCAACGGACCATAACTTCCCACAATTACCGCTACGTGAATCATTAACCAATAACTGTCCAATACCGGAACCAAATTGGCAACGGCAGGATCTATCCAGTTTTGATGCGCTACCCATAACAACATACAGGTCACAAAAGCACTGGATGCTATGGTCAATTCACTCTTTCTGCCCAATGCCAAACCTATGCCCATGGTAGCCCAAGCCACGTAAATAATACTTTCATAGGCATTACTCCAAGGGGCATGACCAGAAATGTACCAACGTAGGATCAAACCGATAGTGTGCCATATAAAAAATATGATAATGGTCCCTTTCAATACATAAGCGAAAGCGTCAAGAAACTTGCGCTCCTTGAAAATCTTGGCTATCAGAACAAAGAACAACAGCAACCCGACCATTGCATAGTATTTGTACAAACGGTTGAAGAGGTCCAGCTTATTGTAAATAATCTCGGTTTTTATCTTTTTATCTGATGGCAATACTTCCTCGCCGTGATTCTTTTGGTTCTGTTTGAAAGCCTCCAGCAATCTATCAGGTTGGGAATAGTCTCCCGTAGCAATGGATTGTTGCAGTGAATTCAAATAATAGGGCATCGCATTTCTGATGAAATTGGCATAGAGTGAATCCTGAACCTGATATTGCCCAGAGCGAAATTCCACGGCCGAAATCCATTTGTTGTTCTCATCGTTCAGTAAAGGAAATATTTTCACTATACTTCCACTCAAGGCCACATCGAGTAAACTCAACCGCTCCCCTACTTTTTTAAAGTCCTTTTCAAATTTATTTGGGTTGGCCTTGGAGGTAGCCTTCTCCAAAAAGGGTCTGAGCTTATAATTTCCTTCTGCGTCAAAGAAATCAGTTGCCTTGACAAACTTCGTGTCTGCGGGTACACCGACAACCTTGCGAATACTATCATTCCCCTTATCGCCCAAAGCAATTATGTTTGTAGTGTACCAAACCCCAGGGTTCAACATCATAGAAAGAAATACCTGATTGGCGGAAAGGTCTTTGTATTTGTCATCCCCGCTCAATTTCCGCAATAATTCAGAGGCAAAGGTATTCACGGGTTTCATTCGCCCCTTTTCATCTTGCACGACCAAGGCCCCAAACTTTTCGGCATGTTCCTTTGCTACTGTAGTCGCCTGAATTACGGAGTCTATCTGTGCTTGGGTTGGTACATTGGAATGTTCATGCACCTCTTCTTGAGCGTTTGCCGATACAAAGGCAAAGAAAAGAGCAATTGTTGTCAATGCGGCTTTCTTTTCCTTTATTTTGTCGAGCATGGTCTGTAAATCCCTGAAACGTGTTTTTCCAAAGAACATGATGCCCATCAAACCAATATACAACAGAAAATAACCGATATAGGTAATCCAAGTCCCCCACCAGTCATGGTTTACGGAGAGAACGGTTCCTTTCTCATCAGGATGGAAACTGGATTGAAAGAACCTGTACCCCTGATGATCTAAAACGTGATTCATATAGATATCATAATCAAAAGGTCGGTCGTCGTGCACTGTGACTTTACTCATAAATGAGGCGTAACCTGTTTCGGTCCCAGGGTATTTTTCGGCAATAAAATCGTTCAGCTCAATGGAAAAGGGAAGCTCGTACACTTTAGAGCCATAACTCAACGAGAAATCCAATCCACCCACATTGATCTTATCCGAGAAATTTGACGTTCCCTTGCTTCCCAACAATTTCACTTCCTTGCTTTCGCCATTGGCGGAGATGGAGACAATCAACGCATCTTGGGTTTCTTTGGTAATTTCCTCATCGGGCACTTCAACAATACCATAGCTACCTTTTATCAAAGGTTCTGGCACCACAAACTGCATACCGCCCATGTTGTACAACGATCGTAATTGCAAAGGCTGAATGCTGTCACTTGCCACTTCGCCTTGAAACTGGTCCGCCATTCGCATAAAATTACCTTCGAAAGGCGATTTGATACGGTAACCGTTTTCTTCGTCATAAAAGATGTTGACGGCACCGTCTGTTTCTTTATTCAGGGCAAAAAGAATGTTATGGATACTGGCTATTTTCCCATTTTCCAGATAATGCTCGTGACGCTGTCCGTTGCCCGCTTCAACAATTTGGAGGTATTCGGCTCCATTCTCGTCAGGAATCAATCCTTTTTCCGCTCCCTTGATGAAGTCTACATAACCAATGGTGAAAGGCTGTCCATTAAAATCGGATTTCCATGGCAAGGAATATCTCATACGCTTGCCTTCAGGTGTAACAATAATCTCGCTTTCCAAGATGCGTCTTTTGGTTTCTCCATTGATGTCCCCATCCACGAAAGCGGTCAAATAGGTCTTATCCGAATAAAATACTTTCTCTGTTGCACCCTCCCTGATGGGCATCATGCCTTCATAACTGATGTAACGGGTCACAAAGGCCCCAACAATAATCAAAATCCATGAAAGGTGAAGAATCAGTACAGGCCATTTTTTCCATTGCAATAAACGATACCGGTATATGTTTCCGCAAAAGTTGATCACAAAAAAGACCATAATGGCCTCGAACCAAGTTGTGTTGTAAATATAAATTCGTGCGGTTTCGGTACTGTACCAGGTTTCCACAAAGGTTCCCATGGCCAATGCCGCAGCAAAGACCAAAAATAGAACAGCCATAAGTCTTGTGGAAAAAAGCGTTTTCTTAAGAATATCGATCATGGAAATTCGGTCTACTTTCGGCTTGCAAAAATACGTTCTTTTTAGAACTTCCTTGTTGCCTAAACGAATAAAAATCGCACAGATTTGTTAATTCTTACTATGATTCATAGACCCTAAATTTGTAGTTTTGGGCATGCTCAAGATTGTGATTTTGGGGACTGGGAACCTCGCCAAACACTTGTACAATGCTTTTTCCAAAGCCAAGGAAGTGAATATGGCTCAAGTTGTGGGACGCAATTTGGAAGCACTACAGCAATTTTCCGAGCATTGCATTATTTCCAATGATTTTGAAACCATTGTCGATGCCGATGTCTACGTGATAGCGGTAAAAGATGATGTTATTGACGAAGTGTCCAAACACCTATCGAATAAAAAGGGAATCGTCGCCCATACTTCGGGAGCCATCAGTCTGAGTGCGATACAACCCACAAACAAAGGTGTTTTTTACCCACTACAGACTTTTACCAAAGGTAAGGCAGTTGATTTTTCAACCATTCCCATCTGTATAGAAGCTAATGAGGAAAAATCTTTGGAAACCTTAAAGATCTTGGCAACATCCATTTCCGAAAACGTATACCATATTGACTCGGAACAGCGAAAAAAATTGCATCTTGCAGCCGTTTTCGTGAACAACTTCACCAATTACCTCTACGGGATCGGCGAAGAACTTTGTTTGGAAGAAGGACTCTCTTTTGATTTATTGAAACCACTGATCATGGAAACGGCTGATAAAGTCCAGACCATGTCGCCCTATGAGGCACAGACGGGTCCAGCACGCCGAAATGACATCAAAAGTATGGAAGAGCACCTAAAACTTCTGAGCAAAAAAGAGCACATTACACTCTATAAATTATTGAGCCAAGCCATAAAACAAACGCATGAAAAAGAATTATAAAGAGTTATTGAGCAATATTACCACCTTTGTTTTTGATGTCGATGGTGTTTTTACCGATGGGACAGTTTTGATCACCACCGATGGGGAACTGCTTCGCAAAATGAGCGTCAAGGATGGTTATGCCCTTAAAACCGCCATTAAAAAAGGATACAATGTTTGTATCATTACAGGCGGCACCAACCAAGGGGTAAAAGAGCGCTTAAAAGGTCTTGGGGTAACCGATTTTTATATGGGTGCCCATCACAAGCAAGAACCTTTGGAAGAGTATTTGGACATTCATGGTATTGACCCGGAATCCGTGGTGTACATGGGTGATGATGTTCCCGATATCCCTCCCATGAAAATGGTGGCGTTGGCCACTTCGCCACAAAATGCGGTACCAGAGGTAAAAGCCATTTCCGACTATGTTTCCCATAAAAATGGTGGCGAAGGTTGTGTTCGTGATATTATTGAACAAGTATTGAAGGTTCGTGGGGACTGGAACGATAATTTTAGCGCCAAGAATGACTAAAAACCCGCTCAAAGAAAAACTCAAGGACAAAAAAATCATTTTGGGCTCTGGTTCTCCTAGACGCAAAATGTTTTTGGAGGAATTGGGACTTGACTTTGAAGTACGACCCAAATCCGTGGAGGAAGTCTATCCTAAGGAATTACAAGGTCAAGAAATTTCTGAGTATTTGGCCAAGCTTAAGGCCATACCGTTTAATGAGGAGTTGGAACCCGGTCAAATCGCAATCACTTCGGATACCGTGGTTTGGCACAACAATAGATCATTGGCCAAAGCTGACGATAAAGATGAGGCGTTTGAAATGCTTCGTACGCTCTCCGGCGATTGGCATGAAGTGATAACCTCTGTTTGTTTTACCACAAAAGATTCCCAAAAAACAGTAAGTGGCATCACAAAGGTTAAGTTGAAGGATTTCTCGGATGAGGAAATCAACTATTATATTGACACTTGCCAACCGTTTGATAAAGCAGGGGCCTACGGTATTCAAGAATGGATTGGGATGATCGGTATTACCGAGATTCAAGGTTCGTACACCAACGTGGTGGGGCTGCCCACCGATTTGGTCTACAAAACACTCATGGAATTGTAATCACGTTCGTTTTACTGAAATGATTTTTACGGGACAGGCTTTTGAGGCTTGTTCACAAGTATCAAAAATACCCTCATCATGGGATTTTATGGTGTGGAACCCTTTTTTGTTTTGGGAATGAAGCAGAACCGATTTCCCATCTTTTTTGGACATCGCAAACTGTTCAGGAGCCATTTCCACACAATAATTGCAGCCGATACATTTTTCGCGCTGAAGCGTAACTACCACCATTAGGCCTCTACCTTATTTTCCACGATTTTGTACAACTTGTCCGATAACCTGATTCTGAAATCCAACGGGATCGTTACGGAATCTCCTTTTTTGGCAGTGGAAAGTTTGGCATCGTTTACCAACATTTCGGTCACTTTCATTTCCTTGGCACCTGTTGTCGGGCCAGTTACCAGAATCGTGTCCCCGATGGAAATATCGTAAGCTTCAATGATAAATTCACCGATATTGCTTTTTGGAAAAAAATGGGCTCCTTTCCCAATGTAAACTTTCTTTTGTTTCGCGGATGAGCCTGGTATTTTACTCCATTCCCCCAATTTTTGACCCAAATAGTAACCACTCCAAAAGCCTCGGTTGTATACTTTTTCCAACTCCTGCATCCAAGTAATCACTTTTTCCTTATCATAACTGCCATCGTACAAACTATCCAAAGCCTGACGGTAACATTTGATCACTTTGGCCACATACTCGGGAGCACGTCCCCTACCCTCAATCTTTAATACTTTGATGCCTGCATCGGCCACTTGATCCAAGAAATCAATGGTGCACAAATCCTTTGGAGACATAATGTATTCGTTGTCCAGTTCCATTTCAAAACCAGTCTCTTGGTCGATGACCGTGTACTTTTTACGGCAGTTTTGCTTGCAAGCACCCCTGTTAGCAGAAGAGTTGTAAGAATGTAAACTCATATAACATTTGCCTGAAACGGCCATGCATAAAGCACCATGTCCAAAAACCTCAATCTCCACCAAACGACCTGATGGCCCTTTGATTTGCTCTTTTTCTATCTGCTCGGTAATCTTTTTTACCTGTCGCAAACTTAACTCCCGGCTCAGCACCATGGTGTCGGCGAACATCGCATAGAACTTTACCGTTTCAATATTGGTGACATTGATTTGAGTGGAAATATGAACTTCCAATCCCAATTCCCTGGCAGAAGCAATTACGGCTTGGTCCATGGCAATAATGGCGGTCAGACCAACCTCTTTAGCCTTCTTCAACAAAGTTTTGACAATGGAAAGGTCGTGGTCGTAGATAATGGTATTTAAGGTCAGGTATGTTCTTACCCCCTTGGCATTGCATCGCTTCGCTATTTCTGGCAGGTCATCCAAAGTAAAGTTCATGGTGGCCCTCGCCCTCATGTTCAATTGCTCCACACCAAAATACACTGAGTCGGCTCCATTGTCCAACGCAGCCTGCAAGGATTCAAAATTACCCGCAGGGGCCATCAACTCAATCTGTTGCATACCAAAAATGTTTAGCTTACGAAATATTTTGCAAAACTACATTTTTCCGTGTATTGGAAAAAGTTAAGTATCTTGATATAATCCGACTTTATGCATAAGTTTCCAAAAAATGCGCCTATGAAACCTTCTATCCCAACTTTCACTATTCCTTTTTTATTACTGACCTTCCTCTTAGCTGTAGGATGTAAACAAAAAAATAATACCGAAACTTCGACTGATATTGCTATTAGCACAAAAGCCAAAGAGCAACCTTCCAAAATCCCACTTTCGGAAGATTTCAAAGAGTACTGGTATACCGGTAAAGCCGAAATCACTTCGTACCAATTAGAGCAGGCCAGATATGGGGAGCTTCGGGATGGCAAGGTGGTTCTGATTTATGTTACCGAGCCGTTTTTACCCAAAGAACAGGTAAAAGCCAACAATAGCAATCCTGAAAATATATCGGTCTTGAAGTTGAATGCCACCAAAGAGTTTTTAACTGGGATCTACCCTTACTCCATCATGAGCAGTACATTTTATCCCGTTTACGACAATCAACATGCAATAAAAACAAGTTTGTCCGTTCAAGAATGGTGTGGTCATGTCTACTCCCAACTGAACAACCGTGAAAAATTTGACTTTACCTCCCACTCCTATTTTGAAGGAGAGGCCGATCAAGCGTTCTCGATGGAAAAAACCATTTTGGAGAATGAAATCTGGAACAAAATCCGAATCAATCCGGATAATCTTCCTCTGGGGGATGTTTCCATAATCCCCTCTTTGGAGTTTCTTCGACTGAGACACCAAGAAATGAAAGCTTATGACGCCAATGCCCAAATTTCATCTAAAGATGGCGTTACAACTTACACCCTTTCTTACCCAAAATTGGAACGAAATTTGATGATAAAATTCACGACTGACTTCCCCCATTCCATTGAAAGTTGGACGGAAGAATTTAAAAGTGGCTTTGGTCCCAATGCAAAAACATTGACGACTTCCGCCTCGAAAATCAAATCAATCAAAACTGCCTATTGGCAACAAAATGAAAACAAAAATTCAATACTAAGGGACAGTTTAGGTTTGTAACAGCAACGAATTGCTATGTTAAAAGTCTTGTAAAGAAACGGACGACTGCATACAAACTACCTATATTTGAATGAACCGCTAAACAACCAACTATGAAGTATTTTTGGGTACTCCTTTCCTTGACCACGCTATTTTTCACGAACGCTTTTGCCCAAAAACCCGACAAGCTTACCTCCTCTGAGCTATTCCACGAAATCCAAAAATTGAACTTTTTGGGAACAGCCCTCTACGTAGCCGCACATCCCGACGATGAAAACACGAGCCTAATCTCTTATTTGGCCAACCACGATAAAGCTAGAACGGTTTACATATCACTAACGAGGGGAGATGGTGGACAAAATCTGATTGGTTCGGAGTTGCGGGAACTTTTGGGCGTATTGCGTACACAAGAGCTTTTGGCCGCAAGGCACATAGATGGTGGCGAGCAGCGTTTTTCCCGCGCCAACGATTTTGGGTTTTCCAAGCATCCAAAAGAAACCTTTAATATTTGGGACAGGGATAAGGTTTTGGCCGATGTGGTATGGGCTATCAGAAAAATTCAACCTGATGTCATCATCAATCGCTTTGATCACAGAACTCCGGGCACAACCCATGGCCACCATACCGCATCAGCTGTTTTAAGCATGGAGGCTTTTGAACTCGCCAATGACCCTGAAGCATATCCTAGCCAGCTTAAATTGACCACACCATGGCAGCCCAAACGTATATTTTACAATACGTCATGGTGGCAATACGGTAGCCAAGAAGCCTTTGAAAAAGTAGATAAATCCGGAATGGTAAAGTTGGATGTGGGCACCTATTACGCTGAACTTGGACTTTCCAATAACGAAATTGCCGCAATGTCGCGTAGTCAACACCTTTGCCAAGGCTTTGGTAGGTTGACCGACAGGGGTTCCTCCAACGAATACATTGAACTTTTAAAAGGTGATATGCCAAAAAACAATAATGTTTTCGAAGGTATAAACACCACTTGGTCCCGGGTAAAAGGAGGTAAAGCCGTTGGTGATATTTTGTATAAGGTTGAAGCTGACTTCGATTTCCAAAATCCATCCAAACATATTCTCGAACTTGTTGAAGCATATCAATTGTTGCAAAAGGTCGAAGATGAGCACTGGAAAACATTAAAATCAAAAGAACTGAAGAATATCATCTTGGCAGCAGCGGGATTGTATTTGGAGGCTAGCTCGGTAACTTCTTCGGTTACTCCAGGGAGCAATGCGACCATCAATATAGAGACCATCAACAGGTCTGCTCCAAGTATTACTTTAAAAGAAATCGATATTATTGGAGTTGATGCCAAATTAACCCCAAACAAAGTTTTGGGAGACAACCAAAGGGAAAATTTTGAAATCAGTTATACCATTCCAGAAAGCACTTCGTATACCAGTCCTTACTGGTTGAATGAACCTGGAACTTTGGGGACGTACACCGTGAATGATCAAACTTTGATCGGTAAACCAGAAACCCCAAGTGCTTTTAAAGCTATTTTTACTTTAGTTATTGACGGTGTTGAAATCCCTTTTGAAAAATCCGTAGTGCACAGGTATTCCAAACCTGACAAAGGCGAATTGTACGAACCCTTTGCCATTTTGCCCGAAGTAACTTCCAAAATCGATGAAAAGGTCTTGATTTTTGCCACTTCCGATACCAAAGAAGTTCAGGTAAAAATAAGAGCAGGAAAAAATGATGTTTCTGGATCAGTTGTGCTGAACCACCCATCAGGATGGGCAGTTAGCCCGAACAGTATTCCTTTTTCCATTGCGCAAAAAGGGGAGGAAATCTCTGTGATGTTCAATGTTACCCCTCCCAATACGGAAAGCGAAGGGAAAATAGAGCCGAAAGTCACTGTCAACAATAAGGTGTTCGACAAAGAACTCGTGGAAATCAGTTACGATCATATTCCAAAACAATCCGTACTGCTTCCATCAGAGGCCAAAGTGGTTCGTATGGACATCAAAAAATCCGGAGAGCATATCGCTTACATTATGGGGGCCGGGGACAATGTGCCCGAAAGCTTGGAACAAATCGGGTACCAAGTACACATAGTGGACCCCAATGATATCCAAAATGGGGATTTGGACAAATATGATGCTGTAGTGGTCGGGATTAGAGCCTATAATGTGGTGGATGCCCTAAAATTCAAACAACCAGTACTGTTTGACTACGTTAAAAATGGCGGCACCATGATCGTGCAGTACAATACCGCTGGTAGATGGGCCAGTCAGTTCGAAAATATCGCCCCTTATGATGTGACACTATCAAGGGACAGGGTTACCGATGAAAATGCCAAAGTTGAAATATTGGCTCCCAACAATTCATTGGTCAACTACCCGAACACCATCACACAAAAGGATTTTGATGGATGGGTACAGGAACGCGGATTGTATTTTCCAAGTAAATGGAGCTCAGAATTCACACCGATTCTCTCCATGAAGGATGAGGGTGAAACCGACAAGCAAGGAAGTCTTATTGTAGCACCTTATGGAGAAGGTCATTATATTTACACAGGATTAAGCTTTTTCAGGGAATTACCTGTTGGGGTTTCGGGAGCGTACAAACTCTTTGCAAATATGCTTTCTGTAGGAAAAAATGAAGTAAAAAGGGACAGTAATGTCAAAGGATAATAATATGGATACCAAATTTGAATGGAAAAAGGAATACAGCATCGTAATCCTTTTAAATGCCATATATATATTGGTTTTTTACCTCATAATGATTTTAAACAATTAGCACCCTGAATGGCATTACTCGACTGGATTATTCTTGGTAGCACCCTACTGTTCATCGTTGCATACGGTGTCTGGAAAACCCGTGGCAGCAACAATGTGGATGACTATGTCCGTGGTGGCGACAATGTAAAGTGGTGGACCATTGGCCTATCCGTTATGGCCACACAGGCCAGTGCTATCACTTTTTTATCCACACCAGGGCAAGCGTTCCATGATGGAATGGGCTTTGTGCAGTTTTATTTTGGACTGCCTTTGGCGATGATCGTTATCTGCCTGGTATTTATTCCCATCTACAAAAAGCTAAAGGTATTTACCGCTTACGAAATGCTCGAAGGCCGTTTTGACCTGAAAACACGAACCCTTACAGCCCTATTGTTCTTGGTGCAACGCGGGTTGGCTGCTGGGATAACCATTTTTGCGCCTTCCATTATTTTATCCGCAGTATTGGGATGGGATTTACGAACATTGAACATAATCATTGGGATTTTGGTAATCATTTATACCGTTTCTGGTGGTACCAAAGCGGTTAGTGTAACCCAAAAACAACAGATGTTCATCATCATGTTGGGGATGTTCTTTGCATTCTTTTTCATCATGGGGGCATTGCCAACGGATATTACTTTTGATAAAGCTCTAAAAATAGCCGGTGCCAATAATAAGCTCAATATTCTCGATTTCTCTTTTGATCCCAATAACCGATATACGTTTTGGAGCGGTATCACGGGCGGGTTCTTTTTGGCTTTGGCCTATTTTGGTACAGATCAAAGTCAGGTGCAGCGATATCTATCAGGTAGATCTGTTCGAGAAAGTCAGTTGGCTTTAATCTTCAACGGGATTTTTAAAATCCCAATGCAGTTCTTCATCCTTTTGGTAGGTGCCATGGTATTTGTTTTTTACCAGTACAACTCCTCTCCCCTCAACTTCAACCCTGCTGCCACCGAAGCTGTAATGCAATCTGAATATGCGAATGACTATCAAGCGCTTGAGAACGATCATAAAGAATTGGAGAAAGAAAAACGGATGGCCCAGCATTCTTTCTCGGCCGCTTTGGAACTCAAAGAATACAACGCCATTGAACAGGCAAAACAGGATATCATAAAAATCAATGAAAGGGAAAATGCAAACAGGGAAACCGCAAAGAATATTATTTCCCAAGCGGATGGTACCGTGGAGACCAATGATAAGGATTACGTATTTATCCACTTTATCCTAAATAACCTGCCCATGGGGTTGATTGGTTTGTTACTGGCAGTTATTCTATCCGCTGCGATGTCATCAACGGCATCGGAATTGAATGCATTGGGAACCATTACCGCTTTGGATCTGTATAAAAGGAACAACAAAAAAGATCATGGCCAAGAGCATTATTTAAAAGCCACCAAGGCCTTTACCTTACTTTGGGGAATAATCGCGATTGTGATTGCCAATGTGGCCAACCTTTTTGATAACCTTATCCAGTTGGTCAACATCATAGGTTCCATTTTCTACGGAAATGTACTAGGTATATTCTTACTGGCTTTCTTTTTCAAATTTGTGAAAGGAAATGCTGTTTTTGTGGCAGCTATCGTCACTCAGATTATTGTGATTGTAGGTTATAATCTAGACTGGATGTCTTACTTGTGGCTAAACGCCTTTGGGTGTGTCCTGGTAATTGTTTTGGCCATCATTACCCAAGTATTCGATAATTTTTTAGGTAATTCCTCTGCTATTCAGGAATAAAAAAACCCACTGAAAAGTGGGCTCTTTTATTATTGTATGGAAATGAAATAGGCTTCAATTACATTTTTGCCCATTCCTGTAAAGATTCTTTGTTCATTTTGACATAATCGGGATTGCCTGCGGCTTGAGCAGCGGCCAAAGACTTCTTGGCAGCCTCGATAGCAGCTTCCTTATCCCCTAGTTTTGCATAGATCAAGGATTGGGTGCGCATCATCCAATAGGATTTCCCTCCATCCATTTCAACAGCCTTGTTTACCCATTCCTTAGCTTGTTCCATGTTCATCCCTTCGGCAAAATAGTAAGAACCGGCAGCAAAGTAATCATTGGCAGTCAAATCATCCTTACTTTCCATGGCCGACTCAATACTCTTAAGTGCCTTATCCACAGTAGGTACAACAAAATCCACACCAACATAAGTGTTCTCCCACATAATACCCAAAGTAGCGCCGTTATTGTGCAAATCATCAATGGTAATGGTAAAGGATTCAATGGGCATGGGAATTTCCATGGTCTCCACTTTCACAGTAGCAGCCACTTTGGATGCATCCCACTCTTGTGGATTCCCCCAATTATCGGTAGCCGTATAGAAAAACACCTCCCATACCGCTTCGTTGGGCCTAGTGTAAATGGCATAAGTACCTGCTTTTAGCTCCTTTCCTTCAACGGTTACATCATCGCTGAAAGAAATGGTTGTGTTCTCATTGGCACCAGTCCTCCAGATTTCTCCATAAGATTCAAGTCCTCCAAAAATCTTTCTACCTTTCATGGAAGGTCTAGAGTATTTAACCGTAACATCCGTCAAACCAACCTTTTGTTCCAATGTTGATGATGGGCTGGGCGCTGGTGTCTGTATTTGTGCTTCCAAAGAAAAACACATCGAAACCGCAAATAATAAGAATGCAAATTTTTTCATAGTTGTAGTATGTATTTAAATGTTCAGCAAAACAAAATTAAGATAAAGCGATGCGCTATCTGTTAATTAAACCTTAAAACAAAAATAGTGAATAAGTGCCTTTGATTTGATTTTTGTTTAACAATTTATTATTTTGATTAAACATTTTTCATGCTATCTTTGTTTAAATTCATTTAGATGCAACTCTATCAATTGAAATCCAAGCAAGTATTTCCGATTAGTAAAAAGGAAGCTTGGGACTTTTTATCGGATCCCAAAAATCTAGCAGTAATTACCCCTAAGCATATGGGATTTCATATTTTGGCAGGAGCTGGCAGGCCTATGTATCAAGGCCAAGTAATTCAATACATTGTAAAACCGTTTCCGTTCATCTCCACCAAATGGGTTACCGAAATCACCCATCTAAAAGATGGCGAGTACTTTGTGGATGAGCAGCGTTTTGGTCCTTACTCCCTTTGGCACCACAAGCATTTTTTAAAGGAAGTTCCGGAAGGTGTGGAAATGGAGGATGTTATCGATTATAAATTGCCTTTTGGGTTTTTGGGACAATTGGCCCATCCTTTACTAGTAAAAAAACAACTGCACAAGATTTTTGAGTTTCGGGAGAAGAAGCTTGCCGAATTGTTCGGCCAGGTGGAAGGAAAAGAGAATCTTTTAAGCATAGGAAAAGTATAAGATGAACCATCCAATTTCAATTTTTTGGTTCAGGCGTGATTTGCGACTGGATGACAATGTTGGCTTGTACCACGCACTTCAGAACGAAATACCGGTATTGCCAATTTTTATTTTTGATACCGAAATACTGGAAAAGCTTCCAAAAAATGATGCAAGGGTAACCTTCATCCACGAACAGCTTCAAAAAATGAGCAATCAGCTCAGGCAAAACCATGATAGCGGAATCGCACAGTTTCACGATACACCCAAAAAGGTTTTCCAACAATTATTGTATGACTACAACATTGAAGCGGTCTACACTAACCACGATTATGAACCTTATACCAAAAAGCGAGATGACGAAATAAAATCTTTTTTGGAAGAAAACGATATTCCCTTCAATACGTTTAAGGATCAGGTAATTTTTGAAATGGACGAAGTGGTAAAGGACGATGGTGATCCTTACGTTGTGTACACCCCATTTATGAGGAAGTGGAAAGAAAATTTCAATCCACCCATCCATTTGGTGGAATACGATACACTGAACAACCTTGGCAAAAACTTATATCAGTCAAAATCCTTACCTCAACTCTCCCTTGAGGATATGGGGTTTGAGAAGTCCTCTATAAAAGTCCCCGATTTTACGGTCACTTCGGATCTGATTCAAAAATACGGGGATACTCGGGACTACCCAGCCAAGGAAAAAGGTACTTCCCGATTGGGACCACATTTGCGATTTGGCACCATTTCCATCCGCAAGGTGGTAAAAAAAGCCATTGATGTAAAGAACGAGACCTTTTGGAACGAGCTTATCTGGAGGGAATTCTTTATGCAGATTCTCTGGCATTTTCCACATACCGTCAATGAGGCCTTTCGAGCCAAATACGATAGAATCGAATGGAGAAACAACGAAGAGGAATTCGAAAAATGGAAAAATGGAAAAACAGGCTATCCACTTGTGGATGCTGGAATGCGTGAGCTCAATGAAACGGGGTATATGCACAATCGGGTCCGTATGTTGGTGGCCAGTTTCCTCTGCAAACATTTATTGATCGATTGGAGGTGGGGCGAAGCTTATTTTGCTGAAAAACTTCTGGACTACGAAATGGCCAGCAATGTGGGTAATTGGCAATGGGCTGCAGGTAGCGGTGTGGATGCTGCCCCCTACTTCAGGATATTTAACCCTACCACACAGATCAAAAAATTCGATAAGGACAAAAAATACATCAATACCTGGGTGCTTGACCTTCAGGAGCTAAGCTATCCGAATCCAATGGTTGATCATAAAATGGCTCGTGAACGATGCTTAAAAACATATAAAGAGGCAATAAGTTGAAGCTTTTTCTCTAATTTTAAGATTAAAAAATGTCTTTCTTCATTTTGGAAGAAAACCACAAAATTGCGAAATGAAAAACCCCGTTATTCAAACCTTTCCATTAAGTTCCCCATGGCAAACTCTTGACCCATTTTTGTTCAGTGTATACCATTTGGACCATTTTCCCAAAGGGAATGACGAAATGGGACCCGATGCCTCATTGCTTAGAGGGAGAAACTTGGGAAGCGATTTTGACCCAAGCTTAGCATGGCGTATGTACCACGGACAGACCATTCCAGGGTTTCCATACCATCCACACCGGGGTTTTGAAACCATAACTATTGTGAACAAGGGGTTTTGTGATCATTCCGATTCTTTGGGAGCTGCTGGAAGATTTGGTCAAGGTGATGTACAATGGATGACGGCAGGCAGAGGTGTGCAACACTCCGAAATGTTCCCATTATTAAAGGATGATGAAGAAAACCCTTTGGAACTGTTTCAAATTTGGTTGAATCTTCCCAAAGCCGGTAAATTTGTTGATCCACACTTTAAGATGCTGTGGAACGAGGATATTCCAATTGTGGAAGAGGATAATGCCAAAATCAAAGTGGTTGCGGGAACTTATAAGGATGTAGCTCCTGTTGCTCCTGCACCAGATTCATGGGCGGCCAGCCCTGAGAACGAAGTTGCCGTCTGGAACATTCATGTTGATACAGACTCGGAATATGTGTTGCCTAAAGCCAGTGAATCGGTCAACCGTGTACTATACTTTTATGAAGGTGACGAGATTCATATAGGGGATAAAAAAATCAACCCCAACTTTGGAATTGTATTGAGTCCTACCGAAGATGCAAAAATCAAAGTTGGTCCTGAAAAAGCGCATTTTATGCTATTGCAAGGGAAACCTATAGGTGAACCGGTTGCCAAATACGGCCCATTTGTAATGAACACCCAAGAGGAAATCCAAAAAGCCATGGAGGAATATCGGCTTACCCAGTTTGGGGGATGGCCATGGCCACATCCAGATAATGTACATGATAAGAACAGAGGTCGTTTTGCACTTTATCCTGATGGGAAATTAGAAGAGAAAAAATAATTCTTTTCTTACGGGACTTATTATTTTGCTCCATAATCCTTTTAAAATGTGAACTTAAAAGGAATTCTTCATACATTAATACCTAGCCAGAACCAATTGAATAGAAATCAACCTTCAACTATTCAATAAACTAACTTTCAAATGAAGAATTTCCCATCATCAATTTTGCATGCCCTTATTTTTTGTTGCATTACCAATATTTGTTTTTCGCAAACAAAAGAAATTGACAGTCTCAAAAATTTGCTTAAGACGGCCAACGACACCACTGAGGTTAATTTGCTGAGGACTTTAGGTAATAAACTAAGGATGCAGGATAAGCAAAGATCGCTTGAATTTACCAACAAAAGTTTAGAGAAATCCCGAGAAATAGATTTTGTAAAAGGTGAAATCGAAGCACTTTATAATTTGGGCTTAACCCACGGTATGACCGGCAATTATGCAGAATCTCTTGAATACCTTAATGCATGCCTTTCTTTGGCAACCAAAAATCGGGAATACCAGAAAATTAAGCAAACATACGGCATTTTAGGGATAGTCTATAAACAGATTGGTGATTATCCCACCAGCAAAGAGTATTATCTAATGAGTCTTAAATTGGTTGATTCATTACAGTTGGATTTACCCACATCATCCGTCTATTCCAATTTGGGCATACTGTATGATCTTATGGGAGATCAGGATAAAGCAATTGAAAGCTATAACAAAGCCCTTGAAGTCTATAAAGGTCCTGACCTTGAAAGAGTGGAAATGAAAGTATTGGTCAATTTGGCTGCCATAGATCGGAACAACAAAGCATATAAAGAAGCATTAAAAAAGTACCTTAAAGTCGAAGTGTTTTATGAAACAAATGGTAACAACATGAGTCGTTGTATCAATTATTCGAATATTGGCAACTGTTATATAAAGCTAAACCAATGGGACCTTGCCCAACAATACCTTTTAAAAGCACTTGATCTATCAGAACAAGCATCACTAAATCAAATCACTCCTGTAATAAACTATAATCTTGCAGATTTAATGCTCCAACAAAAAAAGTATGGACAGGCTATACATTATTCAGATAAAAACCTTCAAGCACTATCTGCTAAAGGCATGTACAAACTTAAATTTGAAGCTCATGACCTAGCCTCCCAAATTTATGACTCCATTAATCAATTAACTAAAGCCAATTATCATTTAAAACAATCCATGGCCTATAAGGATAGTCTGTTGAATGAAACTAAGGTAAAGGAAATTGAAAATCTTCAGGTCAAATATGATGTGTACACAAAGGACAAGGAAATCAAAGAAAGTGAATTAGAACTCTCACTCCTCAATACACAGATGTTATCCAACAGAAAAAGGCTGGTGTACCTGTCCATTATTGCAGTTTTATTGTTGTTATCCGCCAGCCTGCTCTATTTTAGATTTTTGGCCAAGAAAAAATCCAATGCCCTGCTCCGCGAGAAAAACAAGTTGATATCACAACAAAATGAAGTTATCGAGGGAATGAATGTTCAACTTGAAAAACAAATGCTTAGAGCACAAATGAATCCGCACTTCATTTTTAACTCGTTAAGTTCCATTCAACATTTGATCAACTCAAATGATCGAAAGGGTGCACTGACCTATCTCTCCAAGTTTTCAAAATTACTGCGACAAACCCTGGAAAGTTCAATTAATATTGTTTTGCCACTAAAAGAAGAAATTGAGTTGCTTAAAATCTATATTGAATTGGAGGCATTACGATTTGATAATTCATTTAGTTACCATTTCGATGTTGACAAAAATCTGGATATTCATAATTATGAAATCCCTTTACTTCTTGTACAACCATATATCGAAAATGCCATTATTCATGGATTAATGCCCAAAAATGGCAAAAAGGAATTAAAGGTTTCTTTCCGGGATACAACAGAAAATATTGTTTGCACCATTGAGGACAATGGTGTGGGGTTGGAGTCCAATGACGCAGAGAAAATGTATAAGCGACCCTCAAGGGGCATGTCCATTACGGCAAAACGAATTAATGCCTTAAGTAAATTTTCGAATCAGGAGCTTGTTAAGGTAGAAAGCTGTGAAAAGGGAACCCAGGTCACTATCTTGATTCCAAAAAACTAAAAAAACTACACACGGACAATTTGTGCGCCAATGGCGCGCAAACGCTCATCAATGTTTTCATAACCACGATCAATCTGCTCAATATTATGTATTGTGGAAGTTCCCTTTGCGGACAGTGCCGCTATTAAAAGAGATACCCCTGCCCTAATATCGGGAGATACCATGGTAGTTGCCTTTAAGGTGGATTTAAAGTCGTGTCCGATAACTGTGGCTCTATGCGGGTCGCAGAGAATGATCTTTGCCCCCATATCAATAAGTTTGTCCACAAAGAACAAACGGCTTTCGAACATTTTTTGATGAATGAGCACTTCTCCTCTTGCCTGGGTAGCTACTACCAATATAATGCTCAATAAATCCGGGGTCAGACCCGGCCACGGTGCATCTGCAATGGTAAGGATAGAGCCATCAATAAAATTCTGTATTTCGTAACCTTCTTCGTGCTTTGGGATAAAGATATCATCATCTTTGCGTTCAACGGTAATTCCCAATTTTCGAAAAACAGTAGGAATCTGGCCTAAATCGTCCCAACTTACATTTTTAATCGTAAGTTCACTTTGTGTCATTGCGGCCAAACCGATCCAGCTACCGATTTCGATCATGTCTGGCAACATGGTATGCTCAGTGCCTCCCAAGGAATCCACCCCTTCAATCTTTAACAAGTTGGAACCAATTCCAGAAATCTTGGCTCCCATGCGGTTCAACATTTTGCACAATTGCTGCAAATAGGGTTCGCAGGCTGCATTGTAAATAGTCGTAGTACCCTCTGCCAGGACAGCGGCCATCACAATGTTGGCCGTTCCCGTAACCGATGCCTCGTCCAAAAGCATGTAGGTTCCTGTGAGCTTATCGGCTTCCACACCATAAAAGTGTTCTTCCTTATTGTAGCGAAACTGGGCTCCAAGCTTTATAAATCCTTCAAAATGGGTATCCAGTCTTCTTCTTCCGATCTTGTCTCCCCCAGGTTTTGGAATATATCCTTTGCCAAATCTCGCTAACAACGGCCCTACCAGCATAATGGAACCACGAAGTCCGCGACCATCTTCTTTGAACTTTGCCGATTGCAAATAATCCAAGTTGACATCATCTGCCTTAAAAGTATAGGAACCGCTGCCCTTTTTTTGGATTTTCACTCCCAAATCTTCAAGGAGGGCGATCAATTTATTGACATCGACAATGTCCGGTATGTTGTTTATGGTAATTTTTTCTTCTGATAGCAAAACGGCACAAAGAATCTGAAGTGCTTCGTTCTTTGCTCCCTGAGGCGTGATTTCACCATGCAATTGGTGTCCGCCCTCTATTCGAAATGTACCCATGTATTCCTTTGGAGTTTAGTATCGTTTTTTGCGACTTCTTTGTCCTTTTTTACCACGGTTATTGTTGGACTTGTTAGACCTACTGGGCCTATTTTTAAGGAACTGTCCGCTTTCCGTCAAACTCTCATCGCTTTTGGCCAAATCTATTTGTCCGTCACTTAGCTCTTTCAAGTGATTAAAGATAACGGTATCTTCCACCGTGTCCTTGTTCCAAACCAAATAACACTTTTTCATGTGGTTGGCAATGGCATATTCCAGACCAGACCTCATATCTCCTTTGTCCCATTTAACGGCTTCATCGATCATCCTTTTGATGTTGTTTCCATAAAAACGGTACTTCGGATGGTTCTGCGGATACTCCAAAGGTTCCGGCCTTTGCTGCAAGACCTCTTTTGAAGTAATTGGAAACGGGGAGTCCACGTCCAATTTAAAATCGGACATAATGAACAGTTGGTCCCAAAGCTTATGTTGAAAATCTGGAACATCCCTTAGGTGCGGTTGTAGATTTCCCATCACGCTGATGATGGACTTGGCCACTCTGTTGCGCTCATCACGGTCCTCAATGGCTACTGCACGATCCACCATTTTCTGAAAATGACGACCGTACTCTGGTATAAAAAGCTTTGGACGCTCTGTATTGTATTCTAGGTTATATACTTCGTTCAAACTAATGTGTTTAGAAATTTGATAATTGGAAAGTCAATCCGATAACGCCTGCAAATTAATAAAATTATGGCAAACAAGGGGTTTAGAGTGAAATAACCCCTTCCACAACCGAAACTTCCTTGTATTTGTGGATGACTTCATCGGGGCCTTCCAAATGAACCATAATGGAAAGACTGGTATAGGTACCCTTTTTTGATTTTTTGGATTCTATCACAGCACCTGTATTGTCAAAAATCCCATGGATCTGCGCAATACGTTCTTCGTCCGTCGGCACTATGAATTTGTAGAGATAATCGGAAGGCCAATTTGTGGTCTCCAACAACTTCTCCCTAAGTTTTGCATAGAATTCCTCTGTGTCTTTCTTATCCATACCTCAATTTTATACAAATATATGGCTTACCCATCAATTTTTTTTCCTTCTGGCGATTTCATTACTTTGTAGCATTAATTCAAGGTCTTTGGGCAAGAGTAAAGTAGTTATAACGGGAGCACCCGGAACAGGGAAAACATCCATAGTAAATGGATTGGAGAGCAAGGGTTTTCATTGCTTTCATGAGATTATTAGGGACATGACCTCCAAGGCAAAGGAGGAAGGTCAGTCCGAGGATTATATTTCCAACCCGCTCGTATTTGTTGATGATGCGCTCCAGTTCAACAAAGATTTGTTGGAGGGCAGGACATCCCACTACAAGGCATCCCTCAAGATGGACACACCGATTAGTTTTTTTGATCGTGGTATCCCCGATGTAT
Organism: Flagellimonas yonaguniensis; assembly: GCF_029193885.1. GTDB lineage: Bacteria > Bacteroidota > Bacteroidia > Flavobacteriales > Flavobacteriaceae > Flagellimonas > Flagellimonas yonaguniensis. The sequence continues at coordinate 118,314 of NZ_JARFVB010000005.1, forward strand.
TGGCCTATATGGACTTTTTCGGTCAGGAATACGACAACTTTTTTATTTCGCATTGCGAAGACCATAGATACGATTCGGTTTTTATTGTTCCTCCTTGGAAAGAGATTTATGTTTCCGACAATGAACGAATGGAGACCTTTGAAGAAGCAGAGAGCATTCATCATTCTTTGATGAAAACCTATACACAATTTGGCTATAACCCCATCGAAGTGCCAAAAGATGCAGTCCTAAATCGGATTGATTTTATTTTGGAAACACTTAAAAAATTATAGTGCACAAGGACATCACAAGCATTTTAAAACAATTTTGGGGTTATGATGATTTCAGGGGATCCCAGAAGCAGGTCATCAACACCGTTCTTTCAGGGCAAGATGTTCTGGCCTTGATGCCCACAGGTGGCGGCAAATCCGTTTGCTATCAAGTGCCTTCGCTGGCCATGGAGGGCATCTGCATTGTGGTATCACCTTTGGTGGCACTCATCCAGGACCAGGTTGCCCAATTGAAAAAGCGTGGTATCAAAGCCATTGCTTTAACGGGAGGCATACCGCCCAGCGAGTTGAACGATCTATTGGACAATTGCCTGTATGGCAACTATAAATTTTTGTACCTGTCCCCCGAACGCTTGCAGCAAACCATTGTCAGGGAGCGTATCCAACAGATGAACGTGAACCTTATCGCCATAGATGAGGCACATTGTATCTCGCAATGGGGAAACGATTTTAGACCTGCGTATTTGGAGTGTTCCATTTTAAAGGAGCTTGTCCCCAACACCCCAATGATTGCCCTGACAGCAACAGCCACACCAAGGGTTGTTGATGACATCGTAGAGAATTTGGAATTGGAAGATGTCGCTATTTTTAAGGATTCCTTCTCTCGCTCAAACATTGATTTTAGGGTAAAGCGTTCTGAAGATAAACTGTACCAACTCAAAAAGTACATGGGAAAAATCCCAGGAAGCGCCATTGTATACGTACGCTCTAGAAAGATGTCCATTTCGCTGGCCAAGTTTTTGAGCAAGAATGGAATTTCAGCCTCCTTTTTTCATGGAGGTATTCCAAAATCGGATAAAGAGGAAAGACTCAACCTTTGGTTAAGTGGAAAAGTCAGGGTCATGGTGGCCACCAATGCGTTCGGTATGGGAGTGGACAAGCCCGATGTTCGGTTGGTCGTACATTATCAGATACCCGATAGCTTGGAAAGCTATTTTCAAGAAGCAGGAAGAGCTGGACGCGACGGGAAACCATCCACTGCAATCATCATAACTTCCAATGAGGATGAGGATAAGGCGAAACAACAATTTTTATCCACATTGCCCGATGTGGCTTTCGTTAAAAAGGTATATTCCAAGCTCAACAATTACTTTCAGATATCCTACGGCGAACTTATTTCCGAACCACTGGCATTCAAATTCAACGAATTTTGTAAGCGATACGAGTTCAATCCCAACATGACCTTTAATGCCATCCGTATTCTTGACCAGAATTCCGTGCTATCACTTGCCGAGAATTTTAAGGAGAAAACCACGCTTCAATTTGTGGCCTCCAAGGCTGAGATTTTTAATTATCTGGACAAAAACAGGAAAACAGCCCCCATCATCCAAACTATTTTGAGGACCTACGGAGGCATTACCGATTACGAGACCAAAATCAACCTGTACATGCTCTCCCAAAAAACGGGCACAAGCGAGGAACGGTTAAAACAAATACTACAGCAACTCTCAGACGATAACATTGCAGAGTATCAAAACAATACCTCTGATCTGGAAATTACTTTTTTGGTGCCCCGTGAAGATGATCACACCATTAACCTGTTCGCTAAAAAAATCAAGGGTTTTAATCAGGTAAAGCAGAACAACATGGCAGCCATGTTGGGGTACATTTCCAATAAAAAGGTATGCCGTAGTGTTTATTTATTGAATTATTTTGGGGAAAAGACCGCTGAAAAGTGTGGCACATGCGATATTTGTATCAAGAAAAAAGTAGAGGTCTCTCCCCATGATTTGGAGAAAAGGATCATAGATCTCTTGGCAATTCGACCCCATACCTCCCGACAGCTGGAAAAAGCCATCGGGGCCAATGAAAAAGAACTATTAAAAACCTTGGAAAGACTTCTGGAAGATGAGTTGGTCTCCCTAAACTTTAAGAATGAGTACATCAAAAAATAATTCACTTCGTATCGTATTTATGGGCACCCCGGATTTTGCCGTGGGCAGCCTTGAACAGCTTTTAAAAGCTGATTTTAACGTAGTCGGTGTCGTTACTGCACCTGACAGACCTGCAGGTCGCGGTCGTAAGGTTCAAGAATCCGCCGTAAAACGATTTGCGGTCAAACACAACCTAAAGGTATTACAGCCCACCAATTTAAAAGATGAGGCTTTCTTGGAAGAGCTCAAAAGTCTGGAAGCTAACTTACAAGTAGTGGTCGCTTTTAGAATGCTACCGAAAGCCGTTTGGCAAATGCCCGAAAATGGCACCTTTAACCTTCATGCTTCGCTCCTGCCCCAATATCGTGGTGCAGCACCCATCAACTGGGCCATAATCAATGGGGAAACGGAAACTGGCGTGACCACTTTCTTTATTGATGAAAAAATAGACACGGGCAGTATCATCCTTCAAAAAACAGCAACAATACTCCCCGATGATAACGTGGGTACCTTGCACGATAGATTGATGGAACTAGGTTCCCATTTGGTTGTGGATACCTGCAAGCAGATTGAAGCGGGAACGGTCACCAGACAAAAACAAGATGAAAATATAGCGCTTAGACCCGCTCCAAAAATCCATAAGGATACCTGCCGAATTGATTGGGAAGCGACAATTAAGGACATTTATAACCATATAAGAGGATTGAGCCCCTACCCCGGTGCTTGGACCGAGTTGGTAAATGGAGGAAAAGCCGAACCCATGAAAATCTTTACTACTGAAATGGAACAGGCTGGCCACGACCACAGTATTGGAAAGCTGATTGCAGAAAAAAAATCGTTGAAGGTAGCCGTTAAAGACGGCTATATTTCCCTTTTGGAATTGCAATTGCCTGGTAAGCGAAGAATGCAGGTCAACGAGGTTTTGAATGGGTTAAATCTGAAAAATGGGGCACATCTTCGCTAAAGCCTTGCTATGATTGGGCTGCGAAAAGTTGTCATTTTTTTCCCACTTTATCAACAAACGTTTCAAGTTATCAACAAAAACCTTGATTTCCCTTGGTTTTACTTGCGTGAGACACAAATCCATATAAATTTGTTCAGCATTAAAATTATATTAACAACAATTAATTTAATTCCATTATGAACAAAACAGAATTAATCGATGCTATGGCAGCTGATGCTGGCATCACTAAAGCAGCAGCAAAAAAAGCATTGGAATCTTTCTTGGGAAATGTAGAAGGAACGCTTAAAAAAGGAGACAGGGTTTCCTTGGTAGGTTTTGGTTCTTGGTCAGTTTCTAAAAGAAGCGCTAGAGAAGGTAGAAATCCACAAACTGGAGCTACTATTAAGATTGCCGCTAAGAACGTTGTAAAGTTCAAAGCAGGTGCTGAATTGAGCGGTGCAGTAAACTAATCAATTATTTATTTAATATACGAAAGCACTCCTTTTGGGGTGCTTTTTTAGTTTATATGCACTTTGTTTTTTGCATATTTTGAATAATATGTTAAATTTAAGTACAAGAAGAAATGTAAATGGTAAGTCAAAAGCCTAAAAAAGGGAATTTACTTGTTGCGGAACCTTCACTTACCGGTGATGTTTCTTTCAACAGGTCCGTTGTACTTATTGCCGAACACAATCACGAAGGTTCGGTGGGCTTTATTTTAAATAAACCTCTCGATTATACCATCTGTGATCTGGTTTCCGATATTACCATCCCTTTTCAGGTATTCAACGGAGGCCCTGTGGAGCAGGACAATCTTTATTTTATACATAAAGTCCCTGAACTTATTGAAAACAGTATCGAGATATCCGATGGGATTTTCTGGGGCGGCAATTTTGAAATGACCGTTGAGCTCATCAACAGTGGAACCATTACCGAACAGGATATTCGTTTTTTCTTAGGGTATTCTGGATGGGGAACCAGCCAATTAGATCAAGAACTTTCATCAAAATCGTGGGTTGTTTTGCCCAATGAATATGAAAGCAGCATTCTGGAAAAAGCGGCCAATGCCTTTTGGAAAGAAAAAATGGTTGAATTGGGCGGTAACTATCTGTTATGGTCCAATGCGCCCGAAAACCCTTCGCTCAATTAACCGATTCGAGCCTTGGCGTTCAATTTGCCTACCAAGCTCTTCGCTACTTTTGTATCATACTCCTTTTTCCTGTATTTGCTGATAGGCTTTATGCCCATGATGGAATTGGTAATGAACAGCTCGTCCACTTTTTGAAGCTCAAAAGGAGAGATGGAATCCTCTACCAAATCGTATTCTTCGGAACCTGCAATGATTTTCATAAGATTTTTACGGATAATACCATCTAAACAACCATCACTCAAGGGTGGGGTTTTGATTTCATTGCCCTTCACTAAAAATAGGTTTCCATTTATAGCTTCAACTACTTTTTTGTCAGTGTTTACCAACAAACAGTTGGCATAGCCATTTTCTTGGGCATACACCCCTGCCACCACATTCAGTATTTTGTTGGTTGATTTTAAGTTGGAAAGCATATCCTTGTTCACATAGTAATCCTTGAACAATTCCACTTCGTAATTTCCTTCTTCAATGATAAAAAAAGGAGATTCCATAGCTCCCGTTTCAATAACGTAGGATACATCATTGGTGCTTGGCGTATAGAGCCCACCTTCATTCCTGAAAACAGTTAAACGAACCCGGATCGCACCACTTTCCTGATTATTGGAGGCAATGGTTTTACTAATCTCCTCTTCCAAAAACTCCAAAGTGAATTCCATGGGAATTTCCATACGCAGAATACGCATAGAAGCCATTAATCTAAAATAGTGGTCTTCCCAAAAAAAGAGGGTTCCATTTACATAACGAACCGTCTCAAAAAGGGCATCGCCGTACCTGAACGCCCTATTGCTTTGTGTAAAAATCGCTTTATCCGCAGCTAAAAGCTCTCCATTGTAATTGACCATAAAAAAGTCCCGATTTAAATCGGGACCAAAGATACGGTTTACTTGAGAATCAGACTAGGTTGAACCAAGAACCTGTTTAAGGTCGGAAACCTGGTTTTCCCAGAGCATTTTTGCTTCGTCGACCTCGTCATCTTCAGCAAAGTCTGTTATGAAAAGGGAAACATCTTTTGTTATTTCGTCAACTATAATGCGCATTTCAAAGAAGGTATCATCTTCGTTTTCTTCCCATGCAAGTTTTACAAATTCCTCACTTTTTCGCTTGAGCAGTTTAGCTCTCTCTTCTGCACCATCCCAAATAAATGTAAAAATTTCTCCACGGGAATTAACGTTGTCGGCATACCATTCAGATAGTCCCGAGGGAGTGGAAATATATTGGTAAAGCAACTGAGGCGACGCCTGGATCACAAACTCCAGTTCAAATTTAACCTTATCACTCATTGTCGTGTTCTTTAAATCGTTTTTTTAACTTTAGTATAGTTTGGGAAGATATAAAAATAAATATCAAATAATAAATTAATCATGAATTTTGATTCAGCGAAAATTTAAACATATATTTGCACCCGCTTAGCGAAATCATGGCGAGGTAGCTCAGCTGGTTAGAGCGTCGGATTCATAACCCGGGGACAAAATTGAAATATTGAAGTAAATGGCGAGGTAGCTCAGGTGGTTAGAGCGTTGGATTCATAACCCAGAGGTCGGGGGTTCAAGTCCCCCTCTCGCTACTTTTTGATGATAAAAAACCCAAGATGAAAATCTTGGGTTTTTTTGTTAGGTAAAACATAGGTAAAACATTTTGGTGTTTTACTTGTCTATTACTAACGAGTCAATTCAAGACTCAATTATTGTTATTCTTTATGTAAATAATGATGAGTGGCTATTTTACTCTTTACGAAAGACACATTCTGTAAAGAGTTTCGCTCTTTTGAACTTTTAAATCAACTTAAATAATTGAGATATGGTCACTAGTAAACTAGAAACCCCAATTATTACAATCGCCCTTGCAAGATTTCTTTGCCGTTTTGAAGCTTCTTTGCTTGCTATTGTCTGATCTTGAAATCGAATGCTTAACTCTAGCAGCTGAACGCTTAGAAAATCTGTATTTAAACTAAATCTATCTGAAACCGCATTAGCCAAAGCCCTTTCTGCATCTTCGATTTTTCTATCCAATGAATGAACTAGCCTTCGAGTTTTAAGTTCTTCTTGTAGCTTATCTTTTTTCTTTGAATCAAGATCCTCAAATCTTTCTAATATTTGTATTGCCTCTTCTCTAATAGTCATTAAAGATTTAACGGAGTCATAAATTTTATCGATTTGAGAATTCATCTGAATTCTTTGCTCCCTAATTTTCTGTATTGACTTATTACTCATACAATCCTTTATTTCAACTTCATATCACTCCTCCCAAACTATACTGAGGGCTCTACCCTTATAGGAGATGCAGTGCTCAAAGAACTTCCTGTGTGAATCATCATCTTTTACGTAGTCGAATATGTCGACAGCCCAGATTTCTTCTTTTTTGAATAGGTTTTCAATACTTTCTGCAAAGTACTCGCCCATTACAGTTTTCGGTGCAACTCTATTTTGATATAACAAATACTTGTATGGAAAGTCTTCACTACAATGTCTCCAAATCACCTTCCCATTTTCGCCGTAGATTATCATAATAGAATGATTGCCAATTCCCGCAAACCTAAAAGCACAGGCCGTCCTACTGACATTATATTCGTCTTTCAAAAAATCGATAAGCTCTATGCTGAATTCCTTACGGTAGCAATCTTTTTTGAACCTAGCTTCCGGCATTAACAAACAAGACGCAAAATAATCAGCTTCTCTTTCAATTTGATTGAATTGTTTTCGGTTGGTACGTGAGGGATGCGGTTCCAGTAGACCTTTTTTCAGTCCTATTCTATGGGAGTCTATGTAATAATGTCCAAGCTCGTGGGCCAAAGTGAATCTACCTTTTGCCGAGTTTGGTTTATTCCCTAAGTCCGTGTTTAAATGTATATAGAATTTTCCATTTTCATAAAATGTCATTCCATCTACAGTATCTTTGCCATAGGAATCATAGTAAACAGCTAAACCTTCATCATCAATTATGCTATCAAGTGGCGTTGCCTTTTCTTGATATTCCAATGCTATGGTTTCCGCTAATTCTTTTATGCTTGGCTTAGTTGGAATCACTTGAGTCCTGATCGTGTTTTTTACGCATCTTATCAATGATATGCTGTGGTAGTTTTTCCTTTCCCTTTCGGGCTACCATTCGTAAACTTTCTATTTCAACATCAATATCTTCCTCAAACATAGTGATAACCTTGGGTTCTCTATGGAAGGTACTGTTGATTATAGCTATGGGGTCAATGGAGGTATTGTCTAACTTATAGTTATAATCTTCATACAGCTTGTTAAATCTGTCGAGTTCTCGTTCGCTACTCGGAAACAGAAAACCTGTGGAGCTCAACCAACTATCCAAGTGCCCGATTTCGATTAATCCTATTTTTTTAGGCTTTGCCATTAATAATATTTAAGTAGTTCGTAACGTGTCTGTTCGCATCTCCGTAATAAGTGTTCACGGACTTTTGGGTCAAAGAGAGTTTTTCTCTTAGTAGTCGGGTAATGGTTCTCGGGACTTTTTTACCTTCTTTTTGATAGGCTCGGTAGGTAAAATATATAATACGGTGTTTCTCGGTCAATTGTGTTAAGGCGCTCTCTATAGTTTTCATTTTGGCCACTATCTCCCTTTTGGCCTCAACACCATCTATATTTAATCTTTCAACCAATTCTTCAGCATCATTGACCAAACTTAAATCTTCCTCCTCTGTAGGTTCCGCACAAGTATTTTGCTCTCCATATTTTATAATCTGGGTATACAAAATTGGATACATCCACAGCAGAATGGCCTTATCAAAGTCTTTGGCCTTAGCTTTCTCTTTCTTGAAGGTAGGGTACTTCCATACCCTAGAGAATGTGCAATTCGCTATTTCCAAAGCAACGACCTCGTTATATCCATATTTGTTGCAGTAGATTTCAGATTTCCTTTTTACATCCTTCTCAAAACGATAGCAGAATTGCGCAAAGGCCAACTGCGCTTCGGCGGGGAATTCTTCTTTAAAAGAAATGTACTCTAGCAGTTCAACGCTAGGCATTTTTTCAAAATCTATGTCTTGACTGGTATCTGTATTCATCTATATACCAAAACGGATATATCTATTAAGGTATATGAGTGAGTGGCACTCATAAAACCACGGTTTAAACAGTAAAATGCTGGTAAATAATTCTTGGGGAGATTCAAATATAAAGAAAATCCCTACAAACTTAAAAATTAAAATTATGGCGAAAGATTCATCAGGTAAAAAGTTCAACAGAATACCAGAGCACAAACGAAAAGTAGGCGGCAAAACGATAACCGTCAAGGAACATATTAGAAGCAATAGGAAAGACAGCAAGGGAAAGTAACGAGCGGAACTCCACAGCTCTAAATGGAGATTGTTTAATCTTAAATTCATTTTATGAATAGTATTAATTTCTCCAAGGGAGAGCTTAGTGTATGTCATAAAAACAATTGTATGAATGTTAGAGGCGATATTGCAAAAGTTATCGTGTTTGGCCTTGCAACTCTTGTTGTTATTGGCGGCATTGCTTCAATGTTAGAGCAATCTAATTAGAAACTTGATTATAGTGGCCTTGGTATCAAGGCTGCCATATTTAGGAAATAATATATTAATAGGGTCATTTTGTCATATGAAAAATAAGACTATGGGATGGCTCAAAAATTGACCATAAAACTTATAAATAATTCTTATGATAGATATTTACAAAAAAGAAATCAATGAAATCCTAGAGATTCTAAGCGAAAATCTGGACATCTCTGAAAGCCAATACAAAGCGGCGGTAAAAAGTTACGAGGCTGTCGGAGATTGGCTTTCTAAAGAGGGTTCTCCGCTATACCCATATTCCCCGAGGATAATTCCTCAAGGATCTTTTATGCTTGGAACAATAATCAGACCCATCAATGATGAAGACGATATCGACATAGACCTTGTTTGCAAATTGGAAGGGAAACCTTCTCATTGGACACAAAAGCATTTAAAGGAAGCCGTTGGCGATAGACTTAAAGAGAATGCCAATTATAGTGATATGCTAGAGGATAAAGACGGCGGCAGAAGATGTTGGACACTCGAATATTCAGACGATGCTAACTATCATTTAGATGTCCTCCCTTCAATTTCGGATAAGAACTTTACTGTATTGTTGAGTGAATCATTTAACAATAGCCAAAATCTTGATACCGATAAATTGGCAATCCGAATTACCGATAAGGAAGAGGTCTTCTATTCGATTATGACCGAGACAGAATGGTGGATGAAAAGCAACCCTTTCGGCTATGCCAAATGGTTTTACCAAAGGGCCATATACAATTCAACCAAAATGTTTACCCTAAGCGAATCGATTGATCCTGTTCGACCATATCAGAAGAGCAAAATGCCTTTGCAAAGGGCAATTCAGCTGTTAAAACGGCACAGGGACATCATGTTTTCCTCAGAAGAGTACGATAGTGAGAACAAACCTATTTCCGTCATTATTACTACGCTGGCAAGCAGAGCATACGATAAAAGTGAGAATATCGTTGATGCCTATGTTAATATTGCAAGTAGAATGCGTAGCTATATTCAAACCAGACGTAATCCGAAAACGGGTCAGCAGGAAAGATGGGTAGGCAATCCGGTTAACGACGAAGAGAATTTCGCCGACAAATGGGCAGATGTCCCTCAAAAAGAGGAATATTTTTATGCTTGGCTGGACAAGTTGGAGGATGATCTATCTACAATTAAAAGTAGTCAGAATATAGGCTTACACAAACTCAATGAATCTTTCTCCGCGCAATATGGCGATAATGTTATCAAAAAAACATTTGCCGCCTATGGAGAAAAGAATAGGAAGCTAAGAGAGATGGGGCAGAGAAAAATGGCTGTTGGTACTGGGATTTTAGGAAGTACTGGTAAATCGGTGCCAAACCATAATTTTGAAGGTAGTGATTAGAAAATGAGCAGCAGATATTTTAGGTCAAATGGCAAAAGGACATTAAAAGGGCTTCTTTCCTCCGAACAGCTAAAAAAATAAAAGCTGCTTTCCCGGCTGCCCAAATTGTAAAGAATACTTGGAATAGTTTTCAAATAATTTTAGAGATACAGCCTTCTGCTTTAAGTGAAAAATACCATATTATGATTTGGTATGAACAGAATAGATCTGTAAAAGCATATGTGATTAACAAAAAACTCAAAATAGCACCAAACAGGGTTAAGTTACCCCACGTCTATAATAGTAAAAGACAACAACTTTGTTTGTATTCGCCAAGCAGAAATGAATGGAGTGGTTACAATTATATTGTTGACACTATTATTCCTTGGGCGAGTGAATGGCTATATTTTTATGAATTGTGGTTACCTGAAGGAAAATGGTATGGGGGTGGCCACAATGAATATCCAAATGAAGATTTTACAGAAATATTAAAAGATGAATAACAAAAAGTTTAAAATATTATCCATTGATGGTGGAGGGATAAAAGGTGTTTTTCCGGCAATGTTCTTAATGCTATTGGAAGATGAGTTGAAAAATCGTTCGGATGGCAAAACAAAGATCTATCAACATTTCGACCTGATTGCGGGCACCTCGACTGGTGGTATTATCGCTATTGCCTTGGCTCTTGGTATTCCCGCGAAAGAAATTTATCATTTGTATTTGGATAATGCGAAGAGCATCTTTGGAAATAAAAGGTCTTTTTTATTTGGGCAATTCCGTAGTTCAGCTCACGAAAGAGATCATCTTGAAACATTGGTTCGGAATAAATTCAAGGAAGCCAATGGTGCCGTTGAGCCAAGGTTAAAAGACTGTAAAACCCATGTCTGCATCCCTATTTACGATTTGATTCAGGGCAACCCTAGTGTATTGAAAACAAAATACCATCCTGCGTTTGAACGAGATTATCATATTCCTGCTTATCAGGTTGCAATGGCCACTTCTGCCGCCCCAACTTATTTTGACCCATATACGACGGAGTATGTTGACTTGAATGGAACGAAGAAAGATTTCGTAAACAAAGTTGATGGCGGGGTAATGGCAAATAATCCAACATTAGTCGCTTTTTTGGAAGCCATTAAAGCTTTCAAAGTTGAAATATCCGATTTGGAAATACTCTCTTTAGGTACCGGATATAAAAATTTTACTGATGGTAATTCTCGAAAAAGATGGGGGCTTTACTATTGGATGAGAAAAGATAAACGCCTGAGGCTTATCGATTTATTTATGCAAAGTCAGTCGCAACTTGTAGCAAATTATATTAGTCTTTTGTACCAAGGAATCGATAAAACCGAAAAGGAAAATCCAAATTTTGTCTACGATCGAATCGAAGTTCAACTTAATGAGGATAATTACATTGATATGGATGAAAGTGATACGACCAAAATCAAGAACTTCGCTGAACTTGCTTCAATCAAATACCAACACAATAGAAGTTCAATTTTAAATAAACATTTCTATTAATTTCAAATACAAACCACAACGAAACCCGTATCTAGGATTAGCATTAAAATATTATTCAAATGCCTTTGATTAATATACTCTTCACATTACACCAATTGAACATTGGTTCAAAATTATAGTTGAACAACCTTAAACATACTTCAGAAAAGCAAAACTCTTTACACAATCCGCTTTTTGTAAAGTGTTAACCCCATCATTTATGGCAAAATAACTCTCGTAAATTGAAAAGTCTTGACTCTTAAGTTCCAAATTCAAAAAATCCCCATTATCACATTATAATGTGATTTTTACCCCTGTTCACTATTTCTGTCGAATATTTTACCCTATTATCTCAATATAATGTGATTTTTATTGTAAATATTAAATTTTATAGCTAATTTTACACCTAAATCACATTATAGTGTCAAAAAAGAAGATAGGCAAGAGCATTAAAGCACGTAGAAAAGCGCTACGGGTAACCCAACAACAATTGGCCCAACTCGCCGATGTAAGTGTTAACACACTCTATAAAATTGAGCGTGGCCAGGCAAACCCTACCCTTGAAACCTTGGATGGAATTGCGGATGTATTGGGAATGGAGGTATGCTTAGAGGTAAAGAAGCTCTAAATTGATCATATGAGGCAGGCCAAAATATTATTTAAGGGAGAAGAAGCAGGCATACTTACCCAGTATGACGATGGAAGTTTTACGTATCGCTACCATGATCAATGGCTTGGCGATTCGGGAAAGCCGTCCATAAGCCTAACGTTGCCCAAAACCGAACAGGAGTACCGTTCCGAACATCTGTTCCCATTTTTTTATAATATGCTTCCAGAGGGAACAAACAAACAGGTAGTGTGCAGACATATGAAGATAGACCAAAACGATTACTTTGGCCTGTTGCTGACAACGGCACGTTATGATACGATTGGTGCCATAACCGTAAAGAAAATTGAGCAACCGATATGAGTTTACCGATGATAAAATATTGTCCCGGCACTTTGGCAGAGGGGTATGAAACCTACAGCACGACCTGTTTGAGAAGGGTGTTTGATGGAAGAAAGGTAAACCATATGTTGCCCTACGATTCCCCGGCCAGCAACGAAGCTACGGATGAACTCTTTGTTGAGAACCGAAAAAGGATCTCGATTTCCGGGGTACAGGAAAAATTTTCCGTCCTTTTGGAGAAAAATAAACTTCGGCTTATTAACGAAGGGGAGCAAGGAACCTATATATTAAAACCAATTCCCGGTGCAGGTAAAAATCCTGACCAGATGCCTGCTAATGAGCATTTGACGATGCAGATCGCACGACAGGTATTCGATATCGAGACCGCCGAAAATGCGCTCATATTTTTTAAAGATGGCACACCGGCCTACATTACCAAGCGATTTGATGTAAAGAAAGGCGGTAGAAAACTTGCCAAAGAGGATTTTGCTTCCTTGGCGGGAAGGACTCCCCAGACCCATGGGGAACACTATAAATATTCGTGCAATTATCTTGAATTGTTCGAACTTATGAAAAAATACCTGCCTGCCTATCAATTGGAGGCACCGAAACTTTTCCGACTACTCGTTTTCAATTATCTTTTTTCCAATGGGGATGCCCATTTCAAAAATTTCTCGTTATTGGAAACAGAATTGGGAGATTTCAGGTTAAGTCCTGCCTATGACCTGCTCAATACACGAATGCATATACAGGATTCCGATTTTGCGTTAGACGACGGCCTGTTACCTAAGAACTTGTCCAAAGGCAAGGTTATGCAACAATTTCTTTCGCTTGCCGAACACGCAGAAATTGGCCAAGGCCAATTGGATGGGGTCTTGGACAAATTGCTGTCAAATTCTAAAGCGGTCGAAAAATTAATAGATGCTTCCTATCTAAGTGATACTTCCAAACGAAATTATTTACAGTCGTATCAAACAAGGCTTAAAAAACTAAATCGAAAGTAATAGGTACAAATTCCAACAAACATACCTTCTACTTGAAAAAATACGCACTCCAAACAAAAATTTGTTTGGCAGCAACTCCATGCTAGAATGAACGAAATAGAAGAATTAAAATCCTTTGAAGATGAATGAGATGTACACAATTTATGTCCACTTTCCATGTGCTGAAGATTATATGGATAAGGCCGTGCAACTTGAGATTCAGATGCCCTTTGTGCCTAGAATCGGAGATTGCCTCTTTATTGACCCTCAAGATTATAAACATTTAGAGAGAAAGGTAGAGCAAACCGAAGCCTTGAAAAAAAGATACAAGAGATGGATTTATGGCGGGCAGCGATGTTCTTTTGATGATGCCTCCATTGTTATCGCAGTGGTCTGGAATAACAACGATAGCACTATTCACATTGAATTGGGAGAAAATATAGATGAGGAAAGGGATTAAATATCCAATGTACAATAGTTCCTTTTTTTAAGGGTCACACCAAAATCGGGTTAACCCTCCCCGATTCCAAATTCACGAATGCCCCGTGTTTCTGAATTTGCTTATGGTACAACAACCGAAACAGACAATCGGCTGCATGGGCGACCAAAACATCATTGATAAACAACGATTGCTCGTTCAGCTTGTCGGAATAGGCACATCCCCTACCCTGCAAATTGGGCGTATCATGCGCATCCAAATCGGGGAAAAAGTCGATGATGTTTTTGAGTTTTTCCACCATTTCAAAATCCTCCCGTTCTGTTTTTCGTTCTTCCTCGAACAACGTTCCCAATACGAATTGCCCACTATCCCTGCTATTTCCAATGTCCAACCAATAGAACATGCTTTGATATTCCGAAACTTTGAAGGGAAATTCAAGCGATTTTGATAACAGTGTTCTAAATCGGGCATTATCCACACAAGTGATGATGATGTTCGCCCGAATATCCTCGCCATTAGGCAGTGAATCCATAGGAATACCCTCCCATTGCAGACCAAAGGCAATATTAACCTTATTGACGGCATTGACAACCTTATACTCCCCTACATCACTAAGGGCATAGAGTTGTCTGCCTACATTGTTGTTTTCCACCACATCGGAATCATAAGCGATTATGTGCAACCCTGGTTGTCCGATCTGGCGCAAGGCAAAATCCATCCTTGCCAACCGTGCCAGCATCAATGACCCTGTTCCCCCCACCCCAATCAATGCAATGGTAATTGGATGGGTGGGGTTATAGAAATAATTGGGCGCAAAGTGTATTCTAGTCTTCATATAAATCCTTTAAAATCAATTTGTTTTCATTCAATAGCCCATCATCAAACGATGTTTTCCCAAAATTCCGTTTCATGACATCGACAATGTTCCCTTTTGCAATGTGGTTGTGATGGGTTGCCGTGAAAACGGAACGAAAAAATTGCAGCTCGACAAACCCCATGATGTCCTCGTAATATTCGAAGCCGTCATAATCCATCGAGGCGTTGCCCATACATACATTTCCTTGCTTTCCTACGTTCAATAAGGGTGCGTGGTACAATGGTATAGTGTCGGTCAATTTATCCTTTCGATGAAGGGCAAAGACTTTGAGGTTATTTCCTTCGAGTTTGAAAACCAGTTTTGGCAAGGGATAATTTCCCGAAGCGATTCCCGTTCGTGTATCGAAATACAGGGTGTGCTGTTTTGGATGGACGTACCATACCAGTTGGAGATTTCCCTTGAAATCGAAATGGATAAGGTTCTTGGGCAACATTCCCTTAAAACGGAACTTTATCAAATCGCCCTCTAAACACCTAAAAAGGTTTCGGGCGGTATCTTTGGTCAACGGCATCCCTGCCGTAAGCTTTGCCCCTACGATGTTGTGATATGAAAAGTAGTGTCCCCTGTTGTAATAATCTTCCTCTTGGGAGTAGCCTATTATGGCGAATTTTGGAAGAAAGTGTTCATCGGGCTGTAAAATAGCGATCTGTTCCATGTTCAAAGTAGTCTTAAAAGTTCGTTGAGATCGGTGAGAAATTCTTCCAACCGATTGAGATTGTAGATCAAACCTTCTTCGAAAGGTTGAATGTTTCCTTTTTCGACCGTAGTAAGTTCATAAGCCGAAATTATGTCGTATTCGTTGGAACATTCGTTGAGCATTTCGATATAGGAACGGCTAAATTCACTATCCGCATCATCAACAATCAGGAATGATTCCCAATGCTCGAACATACTTTCATAGGCATCCCGTGTTCCGATACGGAACGGCACCTGAAAATCAATGGTATCGGCTTTTGATAACAGTTCCTTGATTCGTTTGTGCAGGGACTTGCGAGGACGGTATTTTAGCAAAAGGGATTTCCAATCCTGTGGTTCGTATTCATTGAAAAGCTTTTGGTAGCGACCGAAGAACCTGACCGAATTGCAATTCCCAAAAACACTACCGTTTTTTCTGTGGTAGGCTTCTTCCTCGAAAAGATATTCCCAGAGCCAGTCCACCCTATCCTCGCCCGTATGAAAAAGGTTGATATAGGGTAGGCTTTTGATGAAGGACATCAGTATATCAAAAAGCATGGGGTTTTTCCATCGCAGGGGCATAACGGATTCCAACGGAATACAATAGACCGTGCTACGATTCCCGATATGGCGTTTCAAAACCAAGCGCAAATCGGAATCTTCCCATAAAACTTCGATATGGTCTATTTTAGCTCTTTCTTTTAAATGATTGGCGCATCGCAATATCAAATCATCCAAGCTATCGGATGCTGAAAACCGCCAATCGTCAATCTTTCCCGAAAAGTTTCGGGTCGCATCCACTATTAAACTGGCAAGTGCCTTTGTATCGACCGATGATTCATCCTCTAGTATCGGTTTGGAAAGCAAGGGCAATACGCTTAGGTCAGAAATGGAAAAACCTTTGGTTGCAGGACTTTTGGTCTTTGTGTTCCGAACCTGTAATGGGATTGTTGTACCGCCTTGAACAATTGGGCGTGGAACTCTTTGAGTTCTTTCGATCGTAAGGGTGTCGGTTTGTGGGTCCATTTTTCGTTATTTAGAAATTCGTCTACGTTCATTGGTCTATCCCTTTGTTCCCGCCAAGGTCTTGAAATGGATTTCATGATAACCATTGACAATCCCCTTGTCCATAATATTGGCGTTGGTCAGTTCGGCATAGATCTGTGAATAGTGTTCCATCACTTGCTGATGGGTCAATAGGCTATCCAAATCATCCAAAACGATGGAGTTGTTGTTTCCGTTTTGGTAGATGTACTTACGTTCTATTGTTGCGATTTCCATTATTGAAAAAGTTTAGGGGATTCGTATGCTTTCATATCCTTGATGACCTTTTGAGCTTCCTTGTGGCTCGCGTCTATCTTCAAAATTTGGTTGGCAAGGTCAGTTGCCTTCTTATGGTCGCTCATGGGATTAAAGTCCTTCTCTTTCAGAAGTTGCTTTAACTCGGTCGCCTTTTTGGAAGTAGATTCTTTTTTCTTCTTGGCCTGTTGTGTCTTTTGTTCGGTTTCCGCCAAGGTTTTCTCGAAAGCCACGGTATTCCTGAAAAGTGCCTTGGTCTGCTCCAAAGGTTTTTGAAGGATTTGAAAAAATTTCTCGTCCACTTCCGTTACGTTTCCACGCAGGGTAAGTGGTTTTAGGGATTGAAGTGCCTTGTCCTTGGCACTCGATTTGGGCAGTAGAGATACGCTTACCACATCCTCATTAAAGGAAATACTGATGCCAAATTGTTCGATTCCCGTTTGCCGTAATGTTGAAAAAAAGTCTGTCATAGTAACGGTATTTATTGTTCTTAAAAAACTATTTTAATTAGAAGCGGGGCTTGGTATAAACCGCATGAATTTGCCCCGCTCCTTCCTTAACTCACCTTCAAGATACGCCCATACCAATGAGAATCCACGGAAAAACAGGCTAAAATCCACCCTTATCTTCTTTCTCCCTATCCACAAAAAAAGCGCCCGATAGGGCGCTATATTCCAATAAAGGATATGAAATAGTTAAACGCAATAGGGTTTATATCTTTAGCATAAGTAAGACTTTTACTAATAAAAAAATAAATGTATTTTGGGCTCGCCTAAATACATAACCAAAAAACATATATACAAATGAAAATAAACCAGATCCTTGCAATTGGATTCATGACGCTAGCATTTGCATGCGGAAAGAGTAAAAAAGAAGTTGAAAAAGAACAAGCCAAAATTGAACTGGAACAAAAAAGATTGGCGGAACAACAGGAATTAGAGAGAATCCATTTGGAAAAAATTGAAGTTGGAAAATCCAAACTAAGAATAGACTTGACCAATGAACTAGAAAGGCTTAAAGAATTACTAGACCAAGAGAATAAAAAAATGGAAGAGATTGGCAGATTTCAGTTAGGTCGTTCAAGCACAACAAAAGAAAAGCAACTCAATGACCAAAGCACTAAAATTAGAAAGCTGAATGATTATATATCAAACTTAGAAAACGAGATTTCTCTAATAAACTTAAGGGAAACCTTTGATTTTCAAAACACCCCGGAAGGAGTAATAAACTATTTGTTCGAGTCAGCGAAGAATCATGATTTCAGTAAATTGAGATATCTGTGTGACCCTTACGGTGAAAATGATGGAGATGTGCGCGGAATTTGTTTAGTGGAAATGCAACCAAAGGAAATGCAGAATAAATTTGCCGAAAGTTTTAAGAATGGAAGAATCATGGGAGAAGCAAAAATTGAGAACGAAACTGCAAAAATTGAAATCGCTTTTGGGCCTGGTTCCGACAAACTTGAAACAGTAGGGCTTGTCAAAAGACTTGATAACTGGTATCTCTCAGGGCTATAAATACTAATTATTTTCGGTTTACTATACCTCAATAAAAATATGCCTGTACGAACAGAAAAAATATTTGGCGATGTCACTCCAAAATCCGTTGAGGAGATACTCTTGAAGGAATTACCTAAAAATTCATGGCTGATTGATGAAAAAATCAAATTCGTTAAGCAACTCAATAACTATATCTCGATTATCGATGACCTAGAAAACGTAAAGGATCTTATTCAGGAACTTGTCGTTATCCGCGAGAAAGAGGTAAAAGCAAATAAAGAGGAAAGGAGACTGATAAAAAGAGCACTTTTTATAACCGCGATTATCAACTATGCTCGATGCTTTAATAGTACTAAAAAGGACGGAAGAAATTCTATTGACATCAAACTCATCAGAAAAGATTTTCCAAAATACAATGATATAGAAGTTGCCGATTTATTACGATTTCATAAGTATATTATGGGTTTAAGAAATACCTTCATTGCACACGCGGATAGGAATATTTATGAAACCGATAGGGCTCATATTGAATTTGAATATGATGGAAAAATCCTGAATTCCACCTTTAGTCATTACTCTATCAAAGTGTTTAGTTTCGATGAAGTCCAACTGAAGAACTTTTTTATTTTAACCAATTTACTCCTCATAAAGGTTGAAGAAAAAAAGCGTGCTTTGGTTGATAAGGTAAAAAACAAGGTCGGTAATCGAAAGTTATTGGAGATTGGTTTGAAACTATCGAAAAAAAC
Source organism: Flagellimonas yonaguniensis (assembly GCF_029193885.1). Taxonomy (GTDB): domain Bacteria; phylum Bacteroidota; class Bacteroidia; order Flavobacteriales; family Flavobacteriaceae; genus Flagellimonas; species Flagellimonas yonaguniensis. Next base: position 137,375 of record NZ_JARFVB010000005.1, read on the forward strand.
CTGAATCTTCCTCTACGTCTAAAATCTGGATTCTCTTTTATTTTGAGTAAAGTAAATCATGAAAGGAATTTGTGCATTATATGGAAATGAGACAGATTTGATGGAAAGCCACATTTTTCCAAAATTTGTCATCAAGCATACCAAGAAAACGGGGTCAAAATTTTTGAGAAAATTGGTTGAACCCAATAAACGGGAACAAGATGGAATTAAACATCATTTGCTAAGTTTTAAAGCAGAGCAAGATTTTGCAGTTCGCGAAAAATGGTTCGCCGAGAAAATTTTTCATCCTTTCTTGGAAGGTACTACAGAACTAGAATACAACGAAAATCTCTACTATTTCTCAATTTCGTTTCTATGGCGAATACTATTGTCCGAATTCAGAACGACGGAAAATATAAAGAAACGATGGTATTTTGAACTACTTCAAGAGGTAGAAGAGGAATGGAAGTTTTATTTGCGGACAGACACTATTCCCGGAAAGTTTCACAACGTAAACCTATTTTTGACGGATAGGATAAAATCACATTCAACAGATTTAAAGGGAGTCGACTTTTACTTCACTAGAGCGTTAGACGGAACAATTGTAAGTGGCCCATCTAAAGAGTATGTAATAGTATATGGAAAGTTCAACCGCTTTGTCTTTTGGAGTGTCATCAAAAGCCCTGGATATCTGGATGAACTTTATGATGTTGAAATTCATCCAAAAGGGGGGAGTATTGAAATCCCCCAGAGGTTAGAATATGAACCGATAACAACTTTTATGACCAATCGAATTAAAAAAATAGCAGAGTTTCCACTTCCAAGCGAAGCTCAACAAGATAGAATTGTAGAAGAAATAATGAAAGATCCTGAAAGTTTCTGGAAATCTGATATTGGACGATCCATGTATAATGATAGGTTCAATCTAGAGAAATAATTTGTGATGATAGAAACCTACTTAAACCTAACTGTAAATCGAAAAACTGATATTGAACTTATTCAAGGATTATTAAGGGAACATGAAATTAAAGCACCCATTGTCATCGTAGAATTCGAGGATAGGTATGAGATTAATTTCACAAGTGAATATGAGCAATGGGAATTGGAATCAGAAATACTTAAAGCTTTTCCTGAATATGAGTTTACCCAAAGTTTAGGAAAAGGCCGCAAAGAAATACGACTAGAATTTTCAAGACAACAATCAAGTTTATCTTCTGATAATTGGGGCCGACCCTTGGAAAATCCAATAGATGAAACGAAGTACTTGGTTAAAAGGACTCAGCAAAAGATTATAAAATTTAGCCCTCAAGTAAAAGTGCTTTTAGGTGACACTGATGAATTCTATTACATAAATATTATTGGCGGAGTGGACAAGGTGAACAATAGAACAGGCTACTTAGTACTGAATGATTTTCGAGAATTTGACAAAGACAAAGAAGCAGGTTTTTTAAAAAATGAACTCCACGAAACACCAATGGAGGCTTTTCGGGCCGGAGTGCGACAAATCAACTATTTGGCCGAATCGGATTATGAAGAATACTTGAAAGTCAAAAAACGGAATAAGAGAAAAAAGAAAAAGTAAACCTTACTGTCTACTAAAAGCGCCCTATCGGGCGCCAGCGTTAGGGATAGCAGCGACATCGACCGCAGTGGCCCCCTTAGGGTTCGTTGCCTTGAAAAGCGACAGCGGAGCTCTTTCAAGGCGTACGAAACCTTGGGGTCCGAAAGGGCGATATAGCGGATAGCCCGGCCAACGCCCAAAAACCTATAAAGAGATGTTTGGCGTATGGGAGACTTTTTGGACGGACTTCGTTCGTGAAGTCGATTCTTCTTCTTTTTCCTCGGGTTCAACATCGTATTTATCTTCCAAGGAAAGATTGATTTCTTCCAACCGTTCTTCCATCTGTACCAACTGTTCCGACTTGTCGAATTCCAGTTCCAACACCTTTCCATTGGCCGCTATCGCCTTGCCGAAATCGTCTTTCAGCTCCGTCTGCATTTTGAGGGTCTTGGGTATCTTGGCCAAGGCATTGTGCATATATTCCGCGATACTTAGGGGATTGGCCACGATTTTCTGGGAACCATGGACGTAGCTGGCATTCGGGGTCTTGACATACAACCGGTGTTCATCGTTATCGATGACCTTGAGCCTCAGTTCGGCATCCAAGAGGGAGACTATGATATGCTCCCCGACCGTTTTTCGCTTGGATCCTAAAAGATGCTGGAGTTTTTTTCCAATGACCAGCGTTTCTGTCGAACCTTCTATTTTCAACGCTTTGAGTAAACTCAAAAAATAGATGCTTTTATCGGATAGGGATTCCCATAGGGGCAGATCGTTTTGAAGATTGGCGATGTTTTTGTACGTTTTCAGTAGTTCGTTCTCATAGAAATGGATATTGTTCCGGGCCTCCAAACGGTTCTTTTTAAAAATGGAACGTTCGAGTTTCAGTTCGTCCAATTGTTTGCCCAACTCTTCCTTTTCCAAATACAAAGGGTCGTTCTTGGCAACGGCCAACAGGGTTTTGTAATCAATGGAGCCCTCGTCGTTGACCGGCCCCATATCCAATCTGTTGAATTGTATCGTGCCATTGGTCAGTTGCTCGATAAAATTCTTTTTGATATTGACATTGTTGAGCATCAGGGCATCGGTACAGTTCTCGACGATATAAAACGATACCACGACTTTGTTGTCAAAATGTTCCTTGGCACCTAGGTTCCCTTTGCGCACCCCTCTCCCGTTGCGTTGGTCGATATCCGTAGGCCGGTAGGGAATATCCACATGGTGTATCCGTACCAAACGTTGCTGGATATTGGTTCCGGTCCCCAACTTTTCCGTGGAGCCGATGATGACCCGATAGGAACCTTCGTTTACTCTTTTGAAGCATTCCAAGCGTTTTCTATCGGTCTTAAAATCATGGATGAACACTATTTCTTCTTTGGGAACTCCATATTCTTCGACCAGAATACGCTTTAGCTCGTCATAGATATTGAAATGCTCCTTGGGAACCCCCAAATCAGAAAAAATGGCCTGTGCGCCCTTAAAAGAATTGGTTTCGACATACGTTTTATAGACTTCAGAGGCAATGGTCCGCAATTTGGCCTCCCCGGGGTCGTCCAATTCCTGGTTCAACAATCTTGGATCGATGGAGGCATTTCGCATATGATGAAGCGCGATCAGCGACAAGGCGCTTTTTTGTTCCTCGGTATATTCCTTTCCGCCGTATAACAAGCTACTGTCCCCTCTTTGCAGAAACTCCTTTATCCTGTCAAAATACGCCAATTGGGCGGCAGTAGGTTTTAACGTATGGACATCGAGCTGCATTCTTGGCCTATCGATTTGGTGCGTAGTTCCGTTGACGATAATCGAAATCTCGTTGTAGAGGGAGGACAACAATTTCATTTTCTTGAAGGAACGGAAACGCTCGCGAACCTTATAATCTCCCGAAACGGTAGGTTCAAATTCATAGGATTTGATGGCGAACACCTGTGCCCATTGGTCAAAGGAGGTAATGTTCATCTCCTGCATGCGATGGGGAATAAGGTATTTGAACAGTACATAGACCTCGGTAATCGAATTGGAAATGGGCGTACCCGATAGAAAAGTGGTCTGAAAGTCCCTTTCTTTTTCCCTTTGCAGGGTTCGAATGGCGACCAACAGGTTTTTGCTGCGCTGCGAACCCTTGTTGGTATTCAACCCGGCAACCCTACTGTGCCGCGTGGTGTACATGAGGTTCTTGAACTTATGGGATTCGTCCACCATGATGTGCCCAAAGCCCATTTGGTCAAAATTGATGACCTCGCTCTGTTTCTGTTGCATCTGGAAATACACCTCGTCCAAAGTGGCCTTCAAATTCTCGCGCCTTTGCTGTAGCCCTTTGAGTACCCTTTTGCTGATGGAATACTTATCCTCATGGATGACGTTCAGGTCGCGTTCCAGGTTCGCCAGTTCCTCGCTGATGATGTCGTGGATGACCTTTGGGGACTGCGGAATGAACTTAAAGGTATCATGGCTCATCAATACGACATCACAATCGGTACTTGCGATCTTGGCAAAAAAAGCATTGCGATTGGCGAGGCCGCTGACCACCTTGTCATGGGCGACCAATAATTTCATGTTCGGAAAGGCATTGAGCAGTTCGTTCCGTAACTGAACCACCGTGGAGCGCAGGCCGATAACCAAGGTTTTCTTCGAAAGGTCGAGTTCCTTTAACTTGTATGAGGCCAAGGCCATGTCCAAGGTTTTCCCGAAACCCACCTCTTTGTTGACCAACAGCCCTTGGTTGATGATGATGCCCGCCACGGTATCTTTTTGGCTGGGGTATGGGGTAAACTGTTGCAACCCCTCGAATTTGAGATAGCTGCCATCATATTTGGGATGTACCTTGGCATCGTACATTTTGTAAAAGATAAATTCCAGTTCTTTCCTCAGATCGGGCTTCCCCATGATGTAGTTGTGAAAATCCTTATAAAGGATTTCAAATTTGATCCGGATTTCCTGCATCCTTGCCTTATCCGTTTTCTTGTTCCCCTTTGGCCCTTTCGATATATAGGGAATGGTTGAGTTCAGGGCACCTTCCAAAATATCCGTAAAATAATAGCTCCGGTTCTCGCTCCGTACATAGAACTTTCTGACTTCCTGATATTCGTAGGTCTCGATCTTGACCATGTATTTGGATGTACTCTCGTTGTAGGCAATGTGCGCCAAGGTCTGGTAGGTGTCATAGAGAAAGGCCTGGGTAATCTCCAACGGAAACCACGGTTCGTGCAGTTTGATATCAAGGTCTTCAAAAGGTGTAATGGGTGGTTTTACCCCTTCCAAGGCCAATAGGGCTCTGTCGATGTAATTCTTATCGACATAAGTTTGGTACGGGCCAAAATCGTTCCTTCGGTAAAAATTGATTTTTTCGTAAATGGTTCCCGATAAAAAAAGGAATTTTGGAGCCAAAACGACCCTTTTCCCTTCTGGATTCAGATACAATAATTGCCGTTCCAGGGCATCCTTGATGAGCGATTCCTTGGCTTCCCCGGTCATTTCGGCCAAGATATCCGCATCGATGCCGTTGTATTTGTTCAATGAAAAATAAATGGCATCCTCCAGTGATAGTTTTTCAGGGGTTTTGGCCATCCCGCTCCAAGGATTGACCAAAATATCGGCCTTTAAGAAAGTGCCGTTTTCAGGTCTTTCCAAGGCCAGGAGCATCGGTCCCTGAATGTCCAAAGTTACAAAGGGGTAGTTCGCTTTGTCGTGCAGTTTCCCGTACTGAAAGTCGAACAGGTCGTATTGATAGTTCAGGTTGTCCAAAGTCCGTTGCCCCTTACTCCTGTCAGTATCTAATAATTCAAGATAGGTGTCGCGCAAGGCCAATATCTTTGAAAGCCTGTCGAATTCCTTGGGTTTGATTGTCAACACTTCCAACGCTCCGTTTTCAAGGATTTTAGCGATTTTCTGTTCCCTGATGACCAGATTACCGGCCTTTAGGATGCCTTTATACTGCAACTGCGGAATGGGTGCCAAAGGTTCCTTGGGGCTAAATTCAATCGGCTTTTTTTCTATTGTCCTAGTTTTATGGGCCAGTCCAAGATTGCTCAACTTCTTGGTTATGGCGAGTTGCAGGCCTTCTAGATCGATCGCGTTTTGCACGGTGTAATCGGTTTGGTCGTACATTCCGCCTTCAGCTATTTCGCCCAAGACCCGATCCCCGTATATCGAGAAATAGGAACTGAACTGGACCGTGTTCTCGCCCACCACCTGTTCTATGGTATCGGAAAACAGCGCATTGATCTTCTGTTGTTCGGCAGTTGATTCTATCCCCTGATTGTTCTGAAATACCAAAATATCGGTGACCACGGCCGTATTTTCCTGCGCAAAGGCCGTATCGGGCAGGCGGACACCGCCCAAAAAATTATTGGTGTCCATCAAGTGCTTCCGAATGGGCGCATATTGGGCCTTGTCCAAAAAATTCTTGGTACATATCAAAACGGAAACCCCAGCGGGTTTTAGACAGGACAATCCCTTGTACACAAAATAGGAATGGATGTTCTTGGAAATCCGGGCCTGTAATGGATGGCCATTTAACGCGGTATCGAAAATCTTGCTCGCCCCAAAGGGAATGTTGCCGACCACAAGGTCATACTTTCTACCGGCATCGGTCTGTGCCATATTCTCAAAGGGAACCCCAAAAATCTGGACATTGGTGTTCGGTTTGAAATTGTGTTCCAAAATACGGGTGGTCAGGATTTCCTTTTCGAAAGCGGTGTATCGTGCCGCAGGAAACTGCTTCAATAATTCCCGGATGAAAAGCCCGTTGCCCGCGCTCGGTTCCAAAACGGTCTCTGGTTTAAAACCCTGCAAACCATTCAAGAACGAACCGATGGACCGTATAATGGGAACAGGTGTAAAATAGGAATTGAGGGAACTTTTTTCCAAGCTTGCCAGAACGGTCGGGGCATATTCCTGCCCGAAATAACGTTCCAACCGTTCCAAAAAAACGGATCGATATTCCTCATTCTTGAGGATGTCGTAAATATTGCCAAAACCAAGGTTGTTAATAAATAGATGCGGATCCGATTCTGGCGCGTGGAGGGCGTCCAAGGTTCTGACCAAATGGTCGAGGTACCTTTTCTTTGAGTATTTCATGAGTGAGTGAGTTAAGGAATTTGATTGGATGCTTATGCTACATAGTCAGACCTTTATTTTTATCTGGATTAAATTGTTTACGGACTTCCCGCAAATCATATTTTGAAAGTGTAAAACCTAAATTCGTCAAAAGGGCATCGTTGAATTTACGCTTGGCAAACTCGGACCAACCAAGAATTCCATTGTGTTCTATTTCATTTTCATGGAAATATTCTTGGGCAAGATTGATTTTGCATTCTTCTACCATACATTTTCTTGAGTATCTGAGCCTTTCACAAATCCACTCATAATTGAAATACAGTAGGTTTTGGTGCATATCCCGATTTGCCATATAGTTATCCGATACCAAATGGCCCGTTTCTTTTTCGTACATCCTCACACTTCCGTTGTCATCACATTCGCTGTCGCCGATATAGTAAATGAACGATTTTGTTACCATGGCCATTTTAAAAACGTGTCCGTCGATTTTTTTGTGCTTATTTTCCATTTTAGGAAGGTTTCATTTGCACAGTCTGCACGGCTAGATTATTTTTTAGTTTTACCAAGGCAATTGGAAAATTTTTGCTGTGCGAGTAATTCCGATCGATATGCCGCAGTACGGAACCGACAATGGGTCTAAAGTTCATTTCCTCTTGATTTTTCTCGCCTTCCGCAAAACGCCATTCCCCCGTACCGTAATGCTTTTTGAGGAACGCCGTTCTTTCATTGTTTTTTAGCATAATGGCTTCTTTTTCGACAACAAAATTCTTTTTGACAATGACCTCTTTCGAGAGGTACAGTCTTTTTTGGGCAGAAATTTCCTTGGATTGCATGAGTTTTTTATAAGTTTCCCATTGCAATCGTGAATGTCCGTTAACTTCCTCATTGCGCCGAACATAAAGGATGCCTTTGTGGATGCCAAGTTGTAGACCGTGCTTTAGATAGGCTATGAGTTCTATCTTGCTGTCCAGAAAGCGTTCCTTGAATTCCTGCATGCCGAAATAGTGGGATTCGGATTTTGGTGCCGTCTCCAGAAAGGACTGAAACACCAAGTAGCGCTCCGTAGCTTCCGTAAGGGTCATGATATTGTATTTTCCTTCGAATTCCGAAAGATGGAACTGTTTGCCTACATATTGTATGGGATCGGATACCACCTGCTCGCTTGGTAGTAAAATCGATTCCTTGAAATAGGGATTGCTTTGGAAGGTCAGTTGGACGGCATCATTATAAAATGCAGCAATACTTCTGCTATCCTTTCTTTCGTTTTGCAATCGGTCGGCCCCATAAAAGGAATGCTCAAATCGAAGCGAACTTTTTTCTACCGGATGTAAGGCCGAAACCGATTGACGCAAGCCTCGACCGTCGTAGGTTTTCCATAAAGGAATATTACCGTGGGTAGTGCTGGCCATAAAAAAGGTTTGGGTATTGAACTGAAACCCGAATTTTATCGTGCATAAAAGCGAATCGCTTTCCAAAATCCTAAAATTCCCGATAGGAAGGATTTTATGGTCGTGGTTTACCAGTAGTTCCTTTTCCTTGCCTTGGGCCAATAGCTTTTTAAGGTTTCCATCGATATAGCCCTTTTTGGCAAGGTTTAGCCGTTTGATATAATCGAGCTTTTTAAGGTCTTTGACTTCATCAGTGGTTATCGGGTCATATTCCAGCTTACCAAAAGCCCTAAAATCTATATCTTTCGACATTTGACTGTAATTATTGACAGTATGGTACAAGCGCCTTGCAAAGCGTGCAGCTCTTTTCCAAATTGGGATTTTATTCTCCATGAGTATTGGGTTTAATATCCATGACTTCGGCATAGATGGTTTTCTTTAGGTTAAAGGATGGCCTTGGATCGATTTTGACTTCATTCTTCCAAACTTCGTAATGCAGATGAAATCCCGTGGAACTACCCGAACTACCAACCGTTGCTATAAGCTCATGTTGGTCAATAGTCTGTCCTTTGGCGACCAATACCTTTTCCAAATGTCCGTAGAGGGTCTTAAAACCGAACCGGTGCCTGATGATAATATGGATGCCATAACCATTTTCTGAATAAATGACCTCGGACACGGTTCCCGCGGCCGATGCATATATAGGCTTGCCTGATGGAGCGGCCAGATCGATACCAAAATGGGTTTTCGTTTTTTTGGAAATGGGATGGGTACGCATGCCATACCTACTTGACAATGAATAATTGCCCTTTTCCAAGGGAACACACGAGGGAAACTGGTGCAGGAGTTCCGGTCGGTATGTCAAATATGTTTCCAAAGCAGCTATATAGGAGTAATCCGGAATTTGATACAGGTACTTGGCAATCCGTTCTTCAATGGCCAATAACAAATGTTCCCGTTCCTTATCCACAATGGTACTATCAAAGCGGTCGGTTTTAAAATTGTCCTTTAGCCGTTCCCCGTAATTTTCCATGGCAACGGTTGTTTCCCGAAGTTTTGAATCCGAAAAACCAAAACCATTTCCGATGACATAGAAAAGACAAAGAAGTATCAGAAAGAGCAAGTGGGCCAGTTCCTTTCGACCCATACCGCTGATATAGCAATGTCCAACTATTCGCAATTTTTTTCCTAATAAATTTGCAGATTCAAAAAAATTCATATATTTGCTTTATATACAAATTTATAATTTATTTGCAAATAAGCAAGAAATGATAAAAAATTGGCTAACAGAAGACCATCGCATCGACCTCCCGAAGCTTTTTAAGCATCTGGGCTTTCGAGCGGTACAACGGGAAAGAACACATTATCTATACAAAGGTAACGGCGCGCAATACGTTATCCTCAACACCGAAAAGGGCTATCTGTACTATAAAATAGAACGCCCGGATGAAAAACTATCGGCCTCGGATCTGATTACCGAACATGTATCGAAAACCGAGGGAATGGACAAAGAAATGCTCTGGGACAAAGTGGACACCTATTATAGAGAGGTGTTACGGACAGAAAGTTTATTGGTTAGCAACAATACGGAAAGCCCCGTTGAAACAGTAACAAAAGATTTCAACCATTTTCTTGCTTATGCCTTACCCTTGGATAAAAACACCGATGGACTCTATAAAAATTTGGACGATATGGCACCTTTTGAGGGGCGCATCTTCAAAAATAAGGAAGACGAAGTCCTATTTCCACTGTTCAATATCCAGAACGAGGTCTGTGGGTATTTTACGGATACCGAGCAAGAGGTGCTCCCTTATAAGGAATCGGCCATCAAACATTCGTTGTGGTATTCCAATATTCCCAAAAAAATCGATGGACTGTTCCTTTTTAAAAATCCTAAAGAGGCGTTGGCGTTCCATAGAAAATTCCAGTTTAAAAACGTCGTATATCTCGCTTTGGGGGCTATCAATGCCCAAACGACACGAATTCTTTTTAAAATCCAGCGTTTGACCAAGGTGGATAAGCTTTTTTTGAGCTTTACGGGCGATAAAAAAATAGAGGGGTATTTACGCGACCTGCATTTTATTTCCTATGTGGAGGATTCGGATTTTAAACTGCATTTGACCGATAGGGATATGGTAATCGATTTCCCAATGGGAAACGAGAAATCCTTTTCCCGATTTTATGATCATACGCGGCGGTTCAATACCGAACTGGCCCAGAGTTTTCTGAAATACAATAAGATCATCGACCAGAACCGATTGAACCGATATAGCATCATGGTATCCAAGGACGGGGAGCAGATCAAAGTGCGCCTGCCTTTGGAGACCAATGCCATAAGGTTATTGGTCTGGTCGTACTATAAAAATTATTTGGACAAGACCATCGAAATCCTCAAACCGACATCCCACAATTGGTATTCGGAATGGGAATTGGTAGAAAGCCAAACCAAAAAAAGGAAGGAGGTGCAGTGGAAAGAGTATAGAATCGCACTATAAAATGGAAAAAGGACGCTCCCGCCCTCTTTCCTTCAAATTCCGTAACTCACAAATCACTCCTGATTTGCAGTTATGTACTCAAAAGTAACAAATTCAAATTTCGTAACAATTAAAAATCACTCAAAAATGGAAAAACAAGCAGAAAAACAAATCGAAAAAGTCTTCGTCAACGTAAGCCAGGTCTGGTTTAAGGGCGAAGCCATTTCCAAGGATCAGGACACCTATAAGGTCAAAACCGATGATGGCAGAACCTTTACAATGCCCAAGATGAACGAGGAAGGTGGAAAAAACGAGGACATACAGATCCGGGAAAACTTGGACCATCAATTTGCTAAGGAAGACGTAAAAAGGCGTTTGGAAGGAGCCTATATCAGTTTTCAAAAGTTGGACGATAATGTTCAGGAATCCCTTTTGGAAGGCAAGGAGCGTTTGATCAAGACCACCTATATCAGTGATGGACAGTTGAAAAGTTCTGTCAAAATGGTGCAAATGGTCTATAATCCCAATACTGGTTCCAAATTGGACGTACAGATCAGACGTAACGAACAGATCAAATTGGAAGATGCGAATGCCTACCAATATCAATTTACCAAGGAGGAATACAATGCCATGGTTAAAGAAGACAAAACCATTCAATTTACCGGTACTTCCTTGAACGGGGACACCTTCCAAAAACTGGCCTACTATGAGCCAAGACTGAACGATATCCGTACAAAACCGGCAGTTTCCGCCAATATGTACGTACTCGGGCAACAATTGACCAAGGAGCAGGCCGACACCATGAACAAAGGGGAAGAAGTCAAAATCACTATCCGTAAGACCAAAAAAGGGCCTTTGACCTATATGGTCAGATGGAGTGCGAAAGGGCAACGTTTTCTCTACAGGGATTTGGAGAAAGCGAAACTCAAGGATATGGAGGTCAAAGCGGGGACAACCCTTGACAGCGAAAAAAAAAAGAAACAGCCTAGCAACGCCATGAGCCTGTAGTTCCTTTTTTTAATTAACTCAATGCAAAGGCCGATATGCTTGGCGTGTCGGCCATTTTAAACCCTTCCCATGAAGAGTCCGAACTATAGGGATGATCCCGAACATTATAAACGGTCGATCGCCAAGATTAATGAAGAGGTCAATTTTCCCATGTACCTGCACCAAAACGGTTATCAACTCATAACCAAAAGTGCCGGTTCCATGGAGTTTCAAAATGACGAAGACCGGATCGTACTGCAAACCAAAAGAAATCCCGTTACCTATTTCAACCGGAACGATTCATTTGACAAAGGATTGTTCTTTAAATACCTGATGCAACGCAGCGAAAATTTTTATAAAGCCGTGCAGGCGGGGCTGGAAATCGCCGCTAGAGCCTATGGCCTGGAACATACCGCTTTGCGGGCTAATAAACCGAACACCTTTGTGAAATCCTTGGAAGACAACTACAATATCGTGCCCTTGCGGAATTCCCAATATTTGAGGGTACAGCGAAGTATTTCCAGAAAAACACTGAACACCGAAGCATTCAAGGGGCGAATTTTTAACGCCTATCACATTCGGGACAATGGCGGAAAAATCGCCAATATTGCCTTTCCGAAATACGATTTGGAAGGAAACGCAAAAAACTACATCCTCTACAACAGACCCTACCGAAGTAAAAAGGACAATGAAATCAAAAAGTTTCGATTGGTACTGAACCAGAAAGACCATTTTTTGTTTCATTCCAAGCCTATTGACCGACCTGCTCGCATACTATTCGGGGAAAGTGGTATCGACCTGATGTCCTATCACGAGCTTTACGGAAAACCTGATAATTTTTACGTGTCCTTTGGGGGAAATGTGTACCAAGAAAAATTGCAGTTCTTCGTTCAACTGATCGAACCAATACTGCAAACCAAGAAAACAGAACTGATATCCATCACGGACAACGACCTCAAAGGCCATGAGTTCGACCTAAAGATCTTTACTGCGGTCATCAATCGGTACAATCCGAACATCTATATAGAAACCGCATTTCGGTCGGGCAAAGTGAGTATGGGCATTCATTATACCGAAAAAGTCAGGGGGCAATTGTCCCATCATACGACTATTCTAAACGAAAAATTGACTTCCGATATAGAAAAGGACTATTTGGTTTTTGACCTTGTACGCTGTGTCGGGTTCTCGGACAAGATTCTTTTGGAGTTCTCCCTGAACGAAGTAGTCAACACGCCACATATCGAACAAAAGCAAAACGTGTTCAAAACCCTGCTGAATATGGTTAATGCGCTATATCTGCCTTTTCAGACTGACCTCCACAAATCGCAGGGAAAAGACTGGAACGATGACCTTTGCGCTTCCAAAAGCATAACATACCTAAAAATGGACGCAGTTGTTCCAAATGTTATCGCAGTTGGGGATAAAATCGAATTGCATACGACCAAAGGCCCTGAAGGTGGCACTAACCAAGGTTTAGTAAAATCCATAAAGAAAAATAGTGTGGTATGCGACTTTGGCTTGAACTATACCTATGCCATTCCATATTCTGCCATACACTCCCATTTTAAGAAAAGTGCTGCCCAGGTTATCGAACAAGGCAGCGAAAAATCAAAAATGAATTCAAAAAACAATAACTTACAAAACATTCTGTCATGAAGACCATGGAACCATTATCCGAAGAATTAAAGGACAATCAATACTACGTTTCCCTTTTAGACGAACTTATCGAGGAAAACGATATGGAACTAAAGCACCGTTTGCAAAAAGCGGATACCTATGCCCGGTTCATCAATGAGCAGGCAGGCCTTTTAATGGACGAGACCATCGATCATATCGAAAAAAATGAGGTCGCCTTCCCTATCGCCTCCTCTTTGGTGATCGAACAATGGAAGGAGCGGATGTTCCGATAATCCCGGAACGAACTTTCAAATTCCCAAGGTTTCGTCATGAACGACAAGAATCTCACATTTTCGGCTATGTTATTATCCGTGGCTGTGTTTACCCTAATCGGGTTCATGGCCTATTATCCGATTCTGCAATACCAGCAATGGGATTCCAAACTCTCTGAAATCGGCTACCATTTTTTACTGCGCTTTGAAGCACTGGAGAAACCCTTGCCCAGCCGTGGCCTGTTATTGATGTGCATCTTGGGCGCGGTCATGCTCTACAATCCCAGAAAGCGAGAGGGCAAATCTTTTGTAACAGGGTTTATCTATTTTGGTCTGGGTGGTCTACTCCTTTTTATTACGGGTTATTTGATTCCGTCCCAGCAAGAGCTACTTTGGTGCTCGTTGGCCTTATACACGCTCGGGTTCTTCTTCTCGGTCTCGGGAGCGGTTCATCTTTTTCAGGTAATGGACTACGGCAACGAGGCCGAGGACGACCCGTTCAACGACAAGAACGAGACCTTTCGGCAGACCGAAAAAAGGGTGGACACCCCCTACTCCGTCAACATACCCTATGAATACCGTCATAAAGGAAAGCTACGGAAGGGTTGGATCAATTTCGTAAATCTATTTCGGGCTTTGTTAATTATTGGTACACCGGGAAGCGGAAAGTCGTTTGCCTTGATCGAAGAAATCATTGAACAGTTTATAGAAAAGGGATTTACGCTGCTGATCTATGATTTTAAGTTCGATACCCTGAGCAAAATCACCTATAACTATTGGATGCGAAAAAAGGAAAGACTAATGGCCGCAAAGTCAGACGAACTTATCGAACTGCCCGAATTCTATACCCTGAGCTTTGACGATATCGAAAAATCACATCGCTGCAACCCCATCGACCCCTACTTGATGCGCAACCAGACCGATGCCGCAGACGCCGCGACCATCATCATGAAGAATCTGAACAAGGACTGGATCAAGCGCAGCGATTTCTTCTCTAAAAGCGCCATCAGTTTTGTTTCGGGGCTGATATGGTACTTGAAGAAAAAATCGGAGGAAACGGGTAAAAATATCTGCACCCTGCCCCACGTGATTACCCTTTCCACGGTCAATATTGAATATTTATTGACCATTATGATGCGTGAGGTAGAGGTACGCAGCCTGATGATTCCCTTTAAGGATGCCATGGAACGACAGGCGGGCCAGCAATTGGCGGGACAGACCGCAAGTGCACAGATATCCCTATCGATGTTGGCCAACAAGGAAATCTACTATATCATGACCGGCAACAATTTTAGGTTGGACATCAATAACCCAAAGAAACCCAAGATCGTCTGTATCCAGAACAATCCTGATCGCTCGGAAATCTACGCTGCACCAATAGGTCTTTATATCAACAAAATATTACAGGTGGTCAACAAACCTGGCGGAAGGCCTTTGGGGTTGATTTTGGACGAACTGCCCACCGTATTCATTATGGGATTACGAAAAATTATCGATACCGGAAGGTCGCATTATGTGGCCACCGTGCTTGGTATTCAGAGTATAACCCAATTGATTGCCGACTACGGCAGGGAACTGGCCGAGGTCATTTTCGATAACTGCTCCAATGTGTTCAGCGGTGCTGCTAAAGGGGAAACGGCTCGGCGTATCAGCGATATTTTCGGGCGTATCCATCAGGAAAAAAAGAGCAAGGCCGTTTCCAATAACGATACCACGGTCAATTTCAGCACGATACTTTCCGAATTACTGCCGAAAAGTAAGATCACAAGCATGTCCACGGGGCATTTCGGGGGCATCGTGGCGGATACCTTTGAACATCCAATCGACCAGAAATTATGTTTTGGGCTGCTCAGGCCCAACATGGCTTCAAAGAAGATTCAGGGAAAATATGAAATCCCGGACCATGCCGATTTTAGGAGCAAGAACCATAGTGAACTTGTCAAGGATCGTTTGAAATTAATGCAGACTCTTGATTTTCATGCAACCATCCAAAAAATAGATTGTAATCAATTGGACTATATCGGTTTCTACAAGTACTACATCGACGCATTTGCCGAAAAGCACTATCCGAACAGCATAAAACGGGTGCAGTTCATCAAATTGGCACGCGAACTCAAATTGTACGACCATTTGCAGGCATTGGACGGGCATATCAATAAAAAGGAGGGAACCGAGGACACCTTGAAACTCTTCCTTGCAACATTGGTGGACAGGATGTTCGTCAATAAAGAAATCGAACGGATACTTGATGCCAATTTCCTAAAAGTCATTCAGGATATTGACGATCTGGTAACCGAGGAATATGAAATTTGCACGGGGAAAAAACCGGAATTTACTGTATTCGACAAAGCAAAAACGGGCGACCAGATTGGCGAATCCTTGGAAAAGGAAGAGGAGATCGCCCAAAATTTTATGAAACACTATAAAAAACGTCCCAGTAGGGAGTTGGCGGATGCGTTCAGGAAAGCACATGAAATCCCTACATTTGAAAGGGTCTCGGCGGTTAAAGAAACAGAAGTAGTCGATAACCCCAATATTGGGGATTTAGGCGATCTATATTCAAGTTATCCCGCGGAAATGGTAGATGAACAAACACAATAATATACTATTATGAAAGATATAAATGAAATTATGAAGGCCTCTTCAGAGGATTTTAGTTACATCGGGGAACGTTTGCGCCTTATACGCGATGAACTGATCGAAAAAGATTCCGGAAACAAACGGGATAGTGAATTTTCTCGAAAAAATCTGGCCGAGCGCTTCGGTATAGACTATTATACTCTTGTCAATGTGGAACGAGGGACGTTTTCCTACACCTCCATCAAGATGGTGCTGTACTATTACACCTTGGGCTACAATCCCGCTTGGATCCTTTCGCCCGATAACGAATTTATAATGAAGCACAATGTTGGCGAAAATGTGGTATACCAGACCGATGTTCAGGAAGAATATCGTGAATTGGAATCTGATATCGTTTCGGCTTTGATGAAGTTTAAAAAGAAGCTCTGAGCCCATAATGACCCCATTGAGCCCGTTACCTATAGACTAAGAAGATTGTGCTTTATGAAACATTTGAAACATGCAAAAAAATGGACAGTTATTTGAGGTATCACAATTTGTGATACCTCAGAACAGTATAAGAAAATGACACAGATATTACCTGAAAACATCGCCGAAACCATACAATATTTTAGAGGCCATAAAGTTATTCTGGATTTTCATCTTGCAAAGCTTTACGAGGTGGAAAATAGGTCTCTGAAGCAACAGGTCAAACGAAATCTTGACCGATTTCCGAAAGATTTCATGTTCGAACTTGAGCCAAGCGAGATCGATGATTTGGTATCACGTAATGTGATACAAAATAAAAGGGTTTTAGGCGGAGCTGCTCCGATGGCCTTTACGGAACAAGGGGTCGCCATGATTTCAAGTGTGCTTCGAAGCCAAAAGGCATTGGATGTCAATATCGCAATTATGAGAACCTTCGTCCAATTAAGAAGATTACTCGAATCGAACAAGGAGTTGGAAAAACAAATATTGTCCATGGAACGGAAATACGACCAACAATTCAAGGTGGTCTTCGATGCGATTAAAGACCTTATCGTGCAGGAGAGAAAACCCAGAAAGAGCATTGGTTATAAAGCGACCACTGTGTAAGGAACAGGTTATCCTAAAATTATAGTATAGTCAACATGGATTTAAAAAAGCTCTTTCAGTGTTTGGATGATTCAGAGGTCATCGAATTGCATGATCATCTGGTCGATGTTATTGAAATGTATCGGGACCGTGAACTTCTTAGGACGCAAAAGAAACCGATAAAGGAATGGTTGCAGTCCAAGCAAGGTGTTTCTTTAAGATTGCAAAATATCCTTTTGAAGAACACCCGATATACATCCAGAGTCCCTTTCGATTATTTGGAAGACATTACTTTGTATGATTTTAAAAGAGTCAGGGGAGTTGGTAAAACGCTCATGATGGAACTAAGCAATATACTCCGTAAGGATACAACCATTTCTAGAACTGGAAAAATTTGGGATGATCTTTCAGGTCGATTTCGAAACTAAAGTACACAACCCAATTATCTAAAAAGACCTTTTTTATTTGTATAATCCGTAAGCTCGTCCCTAAAGCCGTTAAACACCTCTTCCTTATATTTTCCGCTTAAAAGCGAACTGAACGAATAAACACTTTTGCGTAAAATAGCCGCCTGTTGGGTATTGATTTTTTGTTGGGACTCAGCGTGTATTTTTTCCCGCAACCCGTTCTTCTTATGATATTCCAGTGCTTCACGATGTAAATTCGGTCGTACACCCTCATAAACCATCATGTAGGCTGCCCTGCCGTAAACGCCTCTTTCGATGAGATATGAAACCCATAAATTTTTAAGATTCATTTGACCGTTTTCGTTTGATATGTTGACGGTCTCCATTTGAGCAGCCAAGACAGCATCCAAATCCGTGCTGGATTTTAGATATGCCTGGGTTTTCGTAGAAAGCGGAATATTGGTTTCATTTTTTGAATAAAGTGAGCGTAGGTAAACTTTCCCTACTTTTTTCTCAAAATAAAACCCTTTGGCATTGAACAACCTAATGTAATCGACGGGCGATTTTTCAAGAGGTAAGTTGAATTGTTCGGCCATTCTGAGATATGCCCTTAAACTGAGTGCTTCAAACTGTTTTTGGTATTCTGGGTTCATCGATTCATAAAGTTCGGGCAGCAATAAAGGAAGGAATAAAGAAGTTGCGTTCAAATCCGATGGCTTACTTGTTCCGGTTTCTGTGAGCGTTTCAAGAACTTTCACGTTTTGGTTGATACTACCCGTGGATATATAGGATGAGCCCACTTCCGGCATTTTGTAATCCTCAATAAGTAATTCAACGGAATGGGCTTTGGAATTACTAAAGAAAACTTTACCCCCGACATATTTGAGACCCAAACCCTGAAGTAGATTAAATGAGAGGCTTTTGGTAGCATCGAACACATTGGCTTCCAACACGTTTTTGAATAGTGAAACTCTGTCTTCCAAGGTTTTCATTTCCTTTCTTGATTCGGTTTTGTGGAGTTCCCTACGTGTACCCTCAAATTCGGTTTTCAGAACTTTCAATAGGTTTTTACCCTTATCCTGGCTCATATAATGGTTTAGGAAAGAATAGCGTTCAGAGCCTGCGATATGAGGCAACAAATCCCTCAGATTTTTAGTTATTACAAACTCGGATAACGACCTATCACTTTTGTTGGCTTGTAAATAGGCCTCGTAAAAAGCATTTTTTATGAGTTTTCGGGTTTCAAGTAAAAATTGCTTCCCGTTTTCGTCCAAACAGGTTGTACCGTTCACATCGTCCTCTAATTGTGGGTGATGGATAAAATCCATTTGGGAGCTGATCTCGGAGGCTAAGAAGACATAACCTGATTTGTCATAAATGATTAGCTCGTTCAATTGTCTATTCTTTCCGTACGATAATTCGCAGTCTATGTTTTGATATGATTTCAGGACATCCGGTAGATCTTCCTGACGAATGCTTTTAAAAAGTTTTAAGGTGGTCATCCATTGCTTTTCCAAGCGCTTTTTGTGCATCGCCAATAATTTCGATTTGGAATTCTTTTCAAAAATAGCCACAAGTTTCGGCCCGCTCAATTTCGGATGCACGGTCGACCCGTTTATAAATTGCGTCTTGTATTTTTTTTGGTTATCGATTCCGTAGGCTACCCCTACCCTTCCACTCTCATGGGTCATGGTATTTACGATGATGTGGTAGGGTCTGGCCAATTGTTTTAGTTCGGCAAAACTGCGCACCTTGTGCTTTTGAAGGAGGCCGTTCATTACATCCTGTATATAGAACCTTGTGCCATTTGAATCATCGGGCTTGAACTGGAATTCCGGAAATCGGTATATCGGAAGTTCCCTGTGCTGTTTTTGTCGGGTTTGGGGCGATGGCAAAAGACCATAGCGTTTTTCAAGGTACGCTTGCGTTGCCATACTTCTCCGGTAACTATTGAACATAGAGATCAGGGAGGCAGATTCGGTAACTACCGTTGAAACAAGGTGTATATGTTGATGTTTTGTATCCTCATGAAGGACTACACAAAAGGGTTGGTTTCCCAAGCCCATCTCTGCCATATAATCCTTTCCCAGTTGGTAAAAAGTGGTATCGTCTAGCCGCTCGCCATGGGGAAGGTTGATCGTAATATGTACATACCTGTTTTCGGTAGCATGGCGTTGGCCTTGAAAATGCAGTACGTTCGTGAAAAATTCAGGCGACAGCCCAAATTCCGAACAGGTGTTCGGATAGCCTAAAATGATGCTTCCTTCCTTACCGAATACATAGTTCAACACGCCATGTACAGTTTCACGAAACAATATCTTGGCTATCATTTATGCAGTTTTTCATTCAATAGCTCCATGATTCCCATCAACAATTCGTTCGCTCTTTCTACTTCGCTTTCCAATTTGGCTGACGGACTTCTAAGGTTTTTAGCCCGTGCCACTGTGGTCAATTGGTTTATGTTAATGCCTATTTTGTTGATTTGATAGATCAGTTTGGCCGAGAAATCAGGTAGCTTCTTTTCTTCTACCATCTCTTTGTCCAATATCAGACGTCTTAGAAATGGTGCAGCAATACCGCGCTTTTCAAAATCCAAATCATAGGATGCCAAAATTTTCTTGACCATTCCTAGCTCCTTATCATTGAAGCGCAACATGATATCATGTTTCCTCTTGTTTTTGCCTAACGGTTTTCTACCTGTTTTTTGTGCCATTTCGGAGCCGATTTTACTCGCTTTTGCGTTTTTTCACTTCGTAAGAAGTAGTAGTTTTAAGTTACTTAAAAAATATCTTGCAAAATTCTACGAATTTTAATATAAGCTATTATTTTAGCTAAGTAATTGGTATTTCGACAAGTGTATCGATTCTTGGATAAAATACATCAATGCTAATTTTTAATGAGTTGTTTGACATCTTCTAATTTTCTTTTCAAAGCGTAATCGGTCATTTAGTAGCACTTCCGCCGGCTGTTTTGGTATATATAAAATCCAAAAAAGTCTCAATCGGTAAATTGAGTGTCAAAAATAGTGATTGGCCAAAAAAGTGCATGGGACCTTTTCGTCCCATGGGCTTTTGCGCGGTTGCGAGGGTGCCAAGGGTGCCGATAGGCTTCCTTGGCTTCCGCAGGAACTTTGGGAGAGCATTGATCAATCGATTTTTACCGTTCCATGGCGATAGTATCTTTTGACGTTTATCCGAAGTAAGGTCTATTTTATCTCTTCAAACAAATAGGCTACCCGCACTTAAAAAGTAGTATGGAATAGTCACGGTTTCCGATTTCGTTTTCTTCCCTTTTAGATAGAAAAGAATCTCCGTAACACCATATCGATTCAGTCCCTGTACCCATTTAAACCCTTATGGTCTTATATGGTCTTGTGTTGGAAAATAATTCATAAATGCTTGTATATTAACATTTTATATCTCTATATTCATCATTAATTATATAACTATTTAGGTGTATAAATCATTGATTAGTGCATTGATCAATACGTCATTTAAATAATTATCGAACGAACTAAATAATGAATTATGGAAACAAAGATTATTAGTGTCGTCGGCGAAAAAGGAGGTATCGGAAAAACGACCTTGAACATCATTTTGGCCTCCGACCTTTTTTATGCCAAGGGCAAAAAAGTGGTACTATTGGATTTGGACAATCCTCAATATTCCATTTACAATAAAAGACAGCGCGAATTGGAATCGTTGGATGAGGAAGAAAGGCAATCCATAGAACTTTATCCGATAGAACCTGTGACGGTTGCTACCCTACAGGATACCATTGTCAAGCACTACGGGATGGTGGATTATATTATACTTGATCTTCCCGGAAGCCTGAACGTGGAAATGGTCAAAGGTCTTTTATATGTGGAGCATGTCTTTGTACCATTCGATCATGACGAACTGGAAATCGATAGCACTTCCCATTTTTATTTTACCCTGAAAAACAATTTCCTGGACAATGAGGAACGGATGTTAAAGAGTATCCACCTGTTCTTCAACAAATACAAGTTGGTCAAGAAAAACAAATTTGCGGTGCTGCGCCAACAATTCCTTGAAGCGGACATACCGATGATGGAAAGTGTGGTCAAGGACAAAACCATTTACAAGGAACGGTACCGAAATACCCTCTACCCCATTCCCCAACATAAGGAGCTGGGGGAGAAGGATATCAAACATTTTTTTAAGGAAGTTGCCCAATTAACGCGTTAAAAGTGGAATCATGAAAAAACAACGGAAAATTGATACGCTAGGACTTATTCAAAAAATGGCGGAGAAAAACAAGAAAACCGTGGATGTTTTGGAAGAGTTGAAAAACGAACGGGTGCCTAGCAAGTCTACGGTGGAGAACAAACAACATTTTGAGCGAAAATCCGTTAAGAAAAAGGACGAAACTACGGCTATTGGGAATTCGAAACCCCAAAAATGTGAAAATGCACCGGAAGGCAATGGATATGCTGTACAAAAGTTCGAACAGTTCCTAAAAGCGGAAAGTTTCAGGGACAGAAAGGAATCGTTCGTGCTCTCACTTAGTAGGGAGTGTATGGCCAAATATGAGAAATTGGCACAGGGAGCATCCTATAAATTAGAGATCAAAACCCATCGCAATGATTTGATGCGAAAGGTTTTGGAAGATTTTATACAGCAAAAGTTCAGGAAACTGCTAAACCTTATCGAACAGGAATAATAAAGAAAAATGAGTAGCTATTGGTACATATTGATCGGTTTGGCCCTTATCTATTATGGCTACGTTTCGTGGGTGCTGCTCAAAAAGAAAAGAACTTCAAAGAAAAAAGATTCAGAAAAATTTGCTTATTTGCATATAAATAATAAATTTGTAAATAAATCAAATAATGAACAGACCGATTTAGGAGCTGTACTCGACCAGATAGACGAAGTGGAAGACACTTCAAAGCTTCTGGAAGCTTTTAAAGAGGGTTCATTGGATGATGATTCAAATTCCTTAACTCGCAAAAAGCATGAAAAACTCAAAGTTATCCGCAACAAGGATACGGCGGAAGAAGACCCGCCGGATTCCGAAACCTGAACTATTTCTCCTAGTTCTGATTCTAATCTGCATTCCTCTTTGCTCCTACGGGCAATTCGAACAACTATTACAGGAGGCACAGGATTTTAAGAACGATTCCAAGACCTTATCCCGTGAAATCGTTGACATCATCAAGATCATTGCCGGTGTCGCCATTGCCATAACAGGGCTTGCCTATCTCTATATACGCGACCAGCAGACCGATCTTGCCAATAAGTTGGGTAAGGCCGTCATCGGTATCGCCATATTTTTTGCCCTGATCGCCATCGGCGAGGAAATTGCCAACATCTAAATTTCCCGTCGCATGAAGAATCAGTATATCCCTATCCAAAAGGGGCTGCAAAAGGATGTCCTATATAAAGGACTCAAGGCCAAATACATTAGGTATTGTCTGTATTTGGTACTGACAGCCATCATGCTCGGTCTGGTAATTTCTACCTTTATTCCGATAATCTGGGCCTTGCTATTGATGGCCATCGTCATCGCAATCGTCTTCCTTGTACTGTTGTTCTATTCCCGAACCTATGGCGCTAACGGCTTTGTCAAAAAACTGGCGGATTCCCAAAAGCCTGATACAATTAAAGTTTCCAATCCGTTTGAAAATCTGTTGCTATGGAAAAACAGGTAGCACTTTGGGATGCGTTCCCCATCTACGGTTATGAAAGGCAATCCTTGATCGCGAAAGAAAAGGGGTGTGTGACTATCCCTTTGCAATTGGAACTTCCCGAAGTATTCACATTGGATGCGTCGGAATATGGACTCCTTCAAGAACTGTTCTTTAATATTATCGCCGTTCTAGGGCCGAACCGGCTGCTCCACAGGCAGGATTTTTTCCTTCAGGAAAATTATCGTCCGATCAAGGAACGTTTGCAAGGCGATTTTTTGGAACGGGCCAACGAGCACCATTTTGAAGACCGTCCTTATCTGAAAGGGACCCATTATCTGTATATCAGTATCGTGCCCAAAAATTATATCAAGTACAGTTCTAAACGGGCGAACGGTTTCTTGGACAAGAACAGGGATTTCTACCTAAACCATACGGTCCCCAAAGAATTCATTGATACTAATGTATTGGCGGATTTCGAGAACCAGGTAACGAGCGTCAACAACTTGATCAATTCGACCGGACTTATCAAATCCAACATATTGGAATACGACGAACTGTTTTCAGAAAACGGACTGTACGCCAAATATTTCGGACTGTCCGAAAAAAACCAAAATTTGAGGGATATTGACTTTTGTGGTAATAGCGTCAACATTGGAAACAAACAGGGCCAATTTTTCACGCTCGAAAACCTAGACCAGTTTACCAAGGACCATATCGGCTCCCACGAACTGTACGGCAAATTCACGACCCGGCACAATCGCTTCCCCATCGGTAACCTTTTCTCTTTGGGCTTTAAGGTATCCCATGAACATATCATCAACCAATACATCTATATCCCGAATCAAGAGAAAGCCTTGGCCAGCCTTCGACGAAAAGCCAAGAGCTTTCAACGGTTCAGTTCGGGAAAGAAGGATGATAGTAACACCATTTTCGCCGATCAAATCTATGAGTACACAAAAGAGGTTCTTGAAAACCACAAGGAAACGGTCTTTTATCATTTGAACGTATTTGGTTTTGATGAAGGAAAAGACCATCAAAGACAGATGGAAAATTCCGTTGGCTCGGCCTTCAAAAAATTAAGAATAAACGCAAAACAGAATACCATAGATCGAAAGAACTTGTTTTTTGCAGGGGTTCCGGGAAACGGCATAGGCATTTCCTCGGATATGTACATGCCCATGCCAAGTGACATGGCCTCCTCCCTACTCTATTTTGAGGGCGG
This sequence comes from Flagellimonas yonaguniensis, assembly GCF_029193885.1. Classification (GTDB taxonomy): domain Bacteria; phylum Bacteroidota; class Bacteroidia; order Flavobacteriales; family Flavobacteriaceae; genus Flagellimonas; species Flagellimonas yonaguniensis. Next base: position 161,620 of record NZ_JARFVB010000005.1, read on the forward strand.
CTACAAGGATGCTACGAATTCGGTCTATGGAATGCGATTGGTCGATCGGATTTCAGGGCGGCCCTTGTCGGTAAGTGTCTACCGGGAACCCGAAAAAAAGGATTGGATATTCAACCGTGGTATGCTTGTCGCCTCCGGATCGGGAGGTGGTAAGTCCTACTATGTCAATCACTATATTGCTTCCGAACTACGGCAGGGCGGCGAGGCCGTTATCATGGAGGATGGCAACTCCTACGACAAACTGACCAAGGTATTCGGTGGGGTCGTTCTACAACATGACGATGCTCGCCCGTTTACCTTCAACCCGTTTTTACTGGACAAACATGATTTTATCCGATCGACCACCGAGAAAAAGACCTTGGCGGAAAGTAAGTTGCTACATCTGGTATCCTTGCTAAAATTGATTACAGGGAGTACGGACAATGGCAATGATCTTGAGGTTACGAATACCGTTCTTGAACTTTTGGTTTCAGGCTACTATGGTGCCATGTGGGAGAACGATGATTCAAATTTTAAGTTCGATACCTTTTTCGAATTCTGTAAGAAGCAGGTCGTGGCTTTGATAAAAGCCAAGAAAATTCCGAAGGAAAAATTCGATCCCAATGTTTTTCTCTTCCTATTGGAAAAATACCGTTCCGATGGCCCCAGAGGGAATTTGTTGAATAAAGAGGATAATAGAATCACAGGGCTTAGCGACCAAAAGGTGGTGTACTTCAAGTTGGGTAAACTTATAGACAACGAGCTGTTATTTCCCATTATCGCGTTGATGGTCATGGAAATTTTCAATAAGAAAATGCACGACCCCTTGAAACTGTCCATAAATAAAATCTTAGCGGTAGACGAGGCATGGAAGGCATTGGTCAGACCGGAACTGGTACATTATTTCAACAGCCAATCGAGAATGGCGCGAAAACTTGGTGGCCAACCTATTTTTATTTCACAGAAGGTGGATGACTTTACCTCCTCGGAGATTTTCAAAAACGCCATTGTGGTCAATTCCCACATTAAGGTCTTTTTGGATATGCGGGATTTCGCTCAGTCTTTTGACCGAATCCAGTCCGTCATGGGTCTTGGAGAAAAACAGAAGCAACTCATCCTATCCATCAATAAAGACCTTCCGGAAGGCCGGAAGTTCCGTGAGGTCGCCTTTTGTTGGATGGACAGGGTAAAAGTATATGGAGTGGAAACCTCGGTGGAAGAAAAATGTATCTACGAGACCAATCCTACGGAAAGCTCAAGGATCAAAAAACTATACACTAACAATCATAATAATTGGGAGCTTACCGCAAAGGCCTACGCCTACGAAAATTCCCCTAAAAACAAAAACAAATGAAAAGAAGACTATTTATCCTAGTAACGATTGTTCCGTTTATTATGGCGGCGCAAATACCCGTAACGGACGCCGCTACCAATGCCAGCGTTGGTATGGTCAACAGCCAATTGATGAACATAAACATCCAATTAAAGGCTGTCAACAAGAACTTGGGGCGACTCATCAATCTGATGGAAAAGAACAACAACGAGACCTCAAAATCGAGAAAAATACTGAAGGAAGAACTCGATGCCAAAAAGACTTCCCCCGATTATGTAATGAAATCAACGGATGTCAGCATGACCATGGATTTGAAGGACAAGATTCTTGAAGCCTACAGCACCTCCAAAAACAGCATCCAAAAATGGAAACATTTAGAGCAGGATGAAATTCAGGAATTTGCAGGCTATACGGCCAATGCGATTCTAGAGGCCAAAAACCTGTTCAAACAATGTAATGGGATTATCAAGACCAAATCCATCATCCTTCCCGAAGAGCGCCTAAAAAAAGTCAGCGGCATCAACTCGAAACTCGAACAGCTTTTGGACGGCTTGATCGCCTACAATAACAAACTCTCGCAAATCAACGCTTTTCGGGAGGCCAAGTTGTCCTTGATCAATATGAACAAAGAATAAGAACAGGAATATGCAGGTCACGGAAAAAGGAATACGCGAAACGGTCAACGATATGTTCGACCGGTACATCGCCGATGCGTTCGAAGCGACGGATGCGATTGTCGATATTGGGCAGCAGTTCGCCTTTATCGGTATCGCATTGCTCGCGCTTAGGGTCTTTGTGAACCCCCAAACAAGGGCAGTTTTTTTGGAATACCTGAAATGGGTTCCCTTGGCCGTTTTATTGCTCAATTACAAAGTAGTTACAATGACCATCCTTGATTTTTATCAGGGCATCGGCAACTCCTTTAAGAGCAATGATATTTCTTGGGACATATTGCAAATGAAGGTCTTGGTCGCACAAGTGAAGTCCTCTTCCGATTATGCCTGGTCTTGGGTACTTTTAAGTGCAGATCCTGAAGCATTTCAGGCGTTTGTTCTCAGTTCCATAACCTCCGTGGTCGTCATGGTCGCATCGGTCATATCGGCGGTCGTATTCATTGGTATCAAGGCGATGTCAGTCATTTACCTCTTCGTTCTTATCATTTTCGGCCCTTTGAATATCGGGCTTTCGTTCATTCCCGTGTTCGGGGGAATGTGGAAGGCGTGGCTACAAAAGTTCATGAGCGTTTGTTTATGGATCCCCATGCTGTACCTCATTGACAATTTCATGTTGAACATTCTCGACAAGCTGATCGGTTCCATACTTCAGGGCGGAGAAGCCGATTTGGGGTTGGTACTCACGAGCGGGCTTTTGATTTTCATGAACGTTTTTATGTATTTCAAGGCACCGGTACTCTCCAATTTCATTGTTCAGGGAATGAACGTAAGTGCAGGTCACTTAAAGGAGCGTACAAAACACTATACCAAAAAAGCAGCACAAACTACGGTCGATGCCAAGACGGGAGGGGCTACAAAGGGAGTAAGAACATTGATACAGTAAACACCTTAACGATAAATATGGATTTTTAACGATTGCGCATAAACAGATGAACGATACTTATCACATTTTCAACGATTTAAACAAGATTCGTGCTAATAGCAACAGGGTTCTTTATATATCTTTAGCTCTTACGGTAGGTTGCACTTTGTTCAATATTTACTTTGGATATAAAACGAACGAAAGCGCAAAAAACCGTTTTTATTTGCTTGACAACGGACAAAAATTGGCCGCTGTGCGCATTAACCACCCCAAACGTGCGCTCGATATTTTGTGCGAAGGACATGTAAAAAACTTCCACGAACTGTTCTTTTCGTTAGAACCCGACCTACGATTTATTAAAAGGAATATAGAGGGCAAGGCACTCTATATGATAGACCATTCCGGTAAGCGGCTGTACAACCGCCTGTTGGATCAAAACTATTATGAGGATGTCGCCAAAAGCGACTATTCCATTGAAGTGGAGCAAGATTCGCTATATATCGACTACTCCGCTTACCCCTTTGCCTTTCGGTTTATGGGAAAACAAAAAATACGCAAGAATGAAAAGACGGAATATCGAAATCTAGTGACCAGCGGTTTTCTCTTGGAGACCAAATCAACACCTAATAATTTGAACGGGTTAAAGATTATCCGGTTCCATGTTCTAGAAAACAATGATTTACAATGAAACTTGACCGCGAAACATTCAATACATGGGTAAGACAGCACAAATTATTTGCGTTGTCGGCTCCGATTGTCGTGCTCCTGACGATATACTTTCTCGTGAACAGTCTAGGTTCTTTCGGAGAAGAAAACAGGCCATTGGCGGAGGACGACGGTTATAACAACAAGCTTCCCGGTCAAGAGAATGAACTTAAAGTCCAACGACCCAATGAGCTTTACAAAAAATCGCAAGAGGATTCTTTGGAACGATTACGCAATAATGGCACGTTGAAAAACATCGTGGAGACCAAACGGACAAATGATTCTTTGGAACTGGTTCTGGAAGAACTGAACGCTTTTTCATTCGATGATAAACCATCGATGGAATCCGCAGAAATTATGCCTGCTGCAACACAAAAATCGACTGCCGATCCTAAAACTGAATTTAAGGAAAAGTTGGAGTATCGAAAACTGATGATGGAAGCACGTGACGAACGCCTTTCCCGAAGTCAGGATTATTCCGCACCCTACGTAGCGTCCTCAAATAAACCTTCCGCCAATTCAATTTCCCTTGATGCAGCCATCTATCGCGACCAGTTCATTCTTCCTGGTAATCGCGTAAAATTGATTTTAAAGGAGGATACTTATTACAACGGTAAGCGATTTCCAAAGAACACTTTTGTTTATGCCACCTCAAACATACAAGGTTCACGGATAATATTGGAAGTAACCAATATCGACAATGTAAAGATGTCATTGACAGCTATGGATAAAGAAGATGGAATGATAGGACTTCACAATGAGCGGGCAGGAGCACTAATGCAGGAATTTAGGGCGAATATTGAACGGGAAGGTGTAAACGAACTATCCGAAGCGGCTGGGGAATCGGTAGAATCGCCCTTGGCCCGTAATCTAGTAAGGTCTTTTGGCAATTTTTTCCAAAAGAAAAAATACAAAGAACGAGATAAGATTTTACTGGTCAACGGGGATCGTGTAATTCTAGTACCAAAAGCATAAAAAATGGCAAAACAGTTTTTTTTCATATTGGCTTTAATGATGATGTGCAAGGGTACGGCACAATACTGTACCGATACTTTGGAAGTTTCCAAAAAGTACAAGACCATTTTAATATTTCCCGAGAATATTTCGGAAAGTATTATCGGTAACGACTTTGGTTTTATAGCGGATTTGCCAAAGGCCGCTGGAAGTAAATTCCATGGGCGAATCTTAAAGTTATACTATGATGAGTTGGCACCTGAAAAAGAAAACCTCACAAACCATACGGTAATTACCGAATCAGGTAACGTTTATGACTTTATTTTGAAACTAAAGGAAAAACCAAAGAAGTTTACGTGGTACATCAAGCCCGAAAAGGCGATCACCAATATCAATGGTAATTCCAAGTCAATTAGTTTGGACGTTGCGGATTCAGGTTCAGAAACAAAAATAAAACGGATAGAAATTCCAGAAGAACAACTCACAATATCAACCAAAGATTCGGCAACAAATTCTATTGACAGGGCTACAAAAGAACTCTACGAAAAAGACCCCATGGAATATTACCGTCTGCGATGCAATTATATACAGTTCGATAAGGCAAAGATTAGTCGTTATTTCTCAAGGCTGGACAATGTTTTCCTTTGGCTAAAGGGAGTGTATTACAATGAGGACGAACTCTATTTTCAGTACCGTATCGAGAACAAAGAGGGGCTTGACTTGGACATCAACTTCATTAAGCATCAACTGGCCACTAATTATAAAAATAGCAGTAGCAACCAAAAAATGCCTTTGGAACCGGTATTCGTTTACAAACGACCAAAAACGGTTTCGGGTAAAAGTGAAAACCACTTTGTAATCGTCTTTAAAAAGTTTGCTTTGGATGAAAAGAAAGAGGTGGTCGTTGAATTGGATGAAGAATCCGGAAATCGAAATCTTTCATTGAAGATAGGCCATGAAATTATCAACAACCCTATACACTTTTAAAATGAAAATCAATACGATAATTCTAGCACTTTTTATTTCAACTTTGGCCTACTCCCAAAGTGGCAACTATGCATCTTCCGTAGGGCTAAGTGGGGGTTACGCCGAAGATGGTTTCGGGATTATGGGGACGTATAATTACCATTTGAACCGAAACCGATATGCACAATTAAGTGTATTTGCAGCCATTGCGGAGGATAAAGGAAGTTTCGATATTCCCTACAACATATTTACAGTACAGCCAGGGTATTTCATTAAAGTTTGGGAGCAGAAGAACTTTAAGAAATATGCCATCAATGTTGGCGGTGGCGGTATTTTCGGTTATGAGGTCATCAATAACGGAAATAGTCTTTTGTCCAATGGTGCCATTCTGGATGCCAAAAGTCAATTTATATATGGGGTTTTCGTCGGAATTGAAGGAGAAATAACCCTCAACAACGACTTTTCCCTCTTGCTAAAGGCCAATGAATATTTCCATATAAATAGCGATGTAGGCCAATTCTATCCGTATGCTGGATTGGGTCTACGGTATTTCCTCTTTTAAAAATACATGAAAATGAGAAACCAATTTAAACCTATTCGAATTGCGCTTGTTTTGTGCTTTGTGGCACTTGTCATAGCCTGTAGTAAAGAATTCGAAGATGTTATTCTCGACAGCTTTGATTTTAGTTTTACGGGCGAACATCCCGAAGAAAGTTTTTTGTTCGAAAGTACCCGAACCGCTTTCTCCTTGATTCCAGAAAAAGAGATTACTACCGTAAACTACTTCATGAAGTATTCTACTACCGATAGTAAAGGTTATTTTATGACCATGGAAGGCGACACGATACGGGCCAATGATACCCTGAACATAACCGACCGCAATTGGAACTATAACTATGTCGCCATAGATACAGGCCTGCATAAGGTCAGGTTTCTCGCTTGGGATTCCAACGCCAATCAAAAAGAATTGGAATTATCGTACAACGCCAAATACGCCAGTTTTAGCTTTTTGCTCAATAAAGGGGTCAACGAGTTCATTATCAACTCTAAAAACCCCTTGAGTGCAACGCTATTGCGGGATAAAGAAACTGAAGATCCTAATAACAAAGGGGACTTTGAAGTTACCTATCAAATTGAAAATGGTACTGGGAAATTATATCTTAGAGAGGAGGTATTTGATGCAGGAAAACCGTTTACCCTTCCAAAAGGGGTTTCAGAACTGGAATATCTGCCCGAGACTTTGGGTGAGCACAAACTTACTGTAACGGCCAAAGCTCCCGATGGGGCTACGTTGACAGAGGAATTACTCCTCACGGTTCTAAATCTGGATTTTACCCTCAATGCCACTGCATCTTCGACCCAAGTAGAACTCGACACAAATTTGGCCATTGCCATAGATTTGAAAACTCAGGATAAGGATTCCGAAGTGGAATATGAAATATCACATTCCTTTTCCTCAACAAGTGACGGAGCGGGAACAGTTAGAGATCACAACGGTGGGGTCATGGAACCTGGTCAATACAGAACAATTGTACCCAACTCCTATAATTATACGTTTACCAGTACCGATTTGGGAAAGCGGAAAATATATTTTGACGTTCGTGATTCCAACGGTCAAGTAAAACGGGATAGTGTCGAAATCGAAGTAGCGAATATTCCCTTTACTTTTTCAGGTAATTCGGAAAGTAATTCCGTATTCGTGAATGAAAGGACACAATTCAACTTCAATATCAAATCCAACGGGAATACCGAAAACATCGATTACAATATATCCTATGAGCTTTTGGAAGGCAATGGGAGAATTACAGGTATCAGCGGCAACACCTTACAAAATTCGACCGAGTATCCCGTGGAACTAGGGAATTTTTCCCTATTCTATTATCCAGAAAGTCTGGGTTCACATCAAGTTTCTTTTATCGTTACGGATAATTATGGTCAAGAAGTCGGCCCTGTATTGATCGATCTCGAAACCAAGCAAAATGATTTTACGGTTAATATCACACCTTCAAAAACTTCCGAATTTGCGAATATTCCCGTGAACGTGATTATAGACATTGACGAAATACCCGAGGGAACCAATGATAGTTATGAGGCCTTTTATTCATCGGGGAGAAACAGTTCGTTACGCGTGAATGGAACTGAATATGGTCCAGGAGAGAAATTCCTTTTAGGCCCGAACAATAACAATGTCGTCTACACAGGCACCGAAGCGGGTCAACATGATATCGTACTTAGTGCAGAATCCACTGCCAATATAACCCATACGGCAAGTACTTCTATCAGTTACAATCAAGTGGATTTTCTATTTACTGGAGGAAGCCAAAAATCCGATATTTCGGTCGGGGAAATCACTTCCTTGAACTTCAATATTTCGGAAAGTATTGGTTCTTCGGACTATACTATGAGATATAGTATTAACGGGAATGCCGTCATAACCAATGAAAATGGCACGCAGGTCAGTGCAGGTAATATTTATGATGTTCCCAAGGGAAATTTCAATTGGGAACTGTTGGGAACGGATGACGGAAATATCAACTTGACTTTCTACGTACAGAATGATACGGGTCTTGAAAAGACAGTTGACATTGCTATTAATGTCGAACCAAAAAATTTCAACTTTACGGCCAATGCTTCCCAATCGCAGGCCAATACCTGGGATACTGTAGACATCAATTTCAACATATCGGAATTGGGTATCGGCGGCGATACGTATGTGATGTATTATTCTTCAGGAGGAAGCAACGGTACTTTTGAATATCAGGGAACCACCTATGCCGCCGGCGAGAGTTTCAACGTTCCGATAGGTACATTCCAAGGAAAATATACCGGAATTTCCGAATCGAACCATAGTATAGAGTTTACCGTTCGGTCTTCGTCGGAAGTAGAAAAAAAGGCGGATGTCAACATACAGTTTGACAAATACGAGGAATTCTTCGATTTCAATATCAGTCAATCCTCCGAGGATAAGTATGAAGGGCAGCCTTTTACTTTGACGGCAGTTACTAATGCCAGCACAGGTCATGATCCCAATATAACCTACGAAATGACTTTTACGTTTACGGGTGCCAGCGCGGGGTACATATACTATAAGAGCCGACTATATCGAGAAGGGGATATTCTGTCGTTGGACTACGGCTCGACCCCAATGCAATTTTTCCCCGAGACCGATGAGAACTTTACCATCAATTTTAGGGTCGAGAATTCCACGGGCATTTCCCAAACGCTGAGCGAATCGATAATTATGTTTAAAAAGCCTAATGTTGCCGCCAAAGGCGAGAAACGAAATATAAGTTGTGGCGGTTTGAACGGTTGTGATTATCAAGTAAGGATATTTACCTGTTTTGATACGAATTGTAGCGAGGCCTACAACGGCGCAACATTGCAGCAGGTGGAAATAAGGATCTATAACCGGTTTGACAGAAGATGGGATACCAAACTTTTTAACTATAACGATGCACAAGGTACAGGCGTCGATCGCATATTCTTAATGGAAGAGGAGCCTAGCGAAGGTAAACTTCGATATCTCGACCAAAGATATGAGGTGCGGGTTCAGGACAGCAATGGGGAATGGAGCGATGTTGAAAAGGGCACCGTACAAAGGGTCTAGAAACACTTTATAAATGATATTCTATTTCTTTTTATAAGTAATTGTCATAATATAATTTTGACCATCGAAAGTGTCGTCCGATTCGACCTTTAACCTGTTTTTGGTCAATTCGATTATTCTGAAAGGCTCCCTGCCTTCAAAACTGATAGTAGCATTATTGTTTGTAAGAATCCAAAAATCCTCTTCAACAAAAGAAAATGGATTATTGTCATCACAAGCGAGATTATTTTCGGTAACGTTATATTCCGGTTTGCCTGAAGGGCCATCTTCAGTATAAGTTGTAATATTGTCCTTAACACATTGGGGCAGTTCTTGGGTATTGAACAAATCGATATTGGAGGTATTGTCTCCGTTCAAATCTACCGCTCTGTCTGTCATGATCGCTTCATATTCCCATTGCCCTAATAATGCCCGATTTCGGTCTGCTACAGAAACTTGGTCATCATCTTTGTTGCATGAAAAGACGAACATTATGGAAAAGACTAGAAAAATAATAGTGCTGATTTTCATGGATATTAGTTTTGGCAAGCTCTACAAATATAAAATTTTGAACTCCAATATCTTAAACAAGATTTAAGCCGATAAATTGCGTATTGGAAAAATAAATTCAAACAGACGATTTTTCTTTGCCCGTTTGGGTTTATGCGCGGTGCCGAGGGTGTTGAAAATTTGGAGCCGGAAAGACGACCGAAAGCGGGCGGGCGAAAATCGACCGCTCGGGAGACTTGTAGGCGGATAGTTTTCAACTTCCTCCAGGTGCATGGAAATGTTTAGACCAGCTTTAACCGATGAGCAATAAAGAATTGAACAATATTTGCCTATTCTATATCTAACGGAAGCCAATATCGTGTACTCTTCAGCTCTCCTGTTTTCCGCAAGATTCCCTTATCTACCAAATCCTTTAAATCCCTTGTGGCGGTCGATGCGGATGTCTTGACGATACGCATATAATTTTCGGCACTTAATCCGCCTTTGAATCCTACATGCCCCGCATTTAATACTCGTTTTATCGCCTTGGTCTGTCGTTCATTGAGTTGCTTTGAAAAACGGTCGAAGAATTTGGCTTTTTCAATCAGGAATTCAATGATTTTTAAGGTATTTTCCTGGGCATCTAAAATGGTTTGCCCAAAATATAACAACCACTTCGTCAAATCCAATGTTGCATTATGTGCTTCCAAAAAAGCGTAATAGTCTTTTTTCTTTGCCTCTATCATCTGTGATAAAGAAATCAACGCTGGACGTCGAATGCTCATAGAAATTGACTTTTCCGATAACCCTCTTGCAATCCGTCCATTGCCATCTTCAAAAGGGTGTATCGCCAAAAAGTAAAAATGTGCGATTCCCGCTTTTGCCAAAGGAAGCATTGTATCTTTACTTTGTTGATGTAGTTGGTTGAACCATGAAACGAAGGCATCCATCTCCTTTTTCATCGCATGCGAAGGCGGAGCTTCATAATGTACAGTTTACCTATCCAATCTTCCCGAAACTACCTGCATCGGGTCTTCGTGGGTGCGATACCTTCCAATATCTACTAAATCCCGCCGAACGTTGGTCAACATCATGTGCCATTGAAATAATTTATCAATAGTTATTGGTTTGTCATATGTTCCGTATAGATTCACCATCATTTCCGAGATTCCGAATTCCGAAGGAGGTAGTTTCCTTTTTGTGGATTCCAACCCAAGATTTTTCTTGATGGATTCCTGAACGCTGTCACGGTCAAGATACTCGCCCTCAATCTCAGAGGTCTTCAATGCCTCGTTGACAAGTATTTCGATAAGCAGTTCGTCTTTTTCATCGTCTTGTACATGCTTGAATGCACCCAAGGCGATACCATTAGCTTGCATAAACTGATATTCAAGACTTTTTAAGGCTTCTTGATTATAAGAAATTGAGGCCATTTTGCTTGTTGCCAATTCCATTTTTGATATGTCATGAGCGATAAAAATTACTTTTATAGCTCAAAATTACTTGAAGTACTTAAACTCTATGACCTAAAAAGCTTTTATACTAAGAAATTAGATAGTGAATGGTGCGTTGGAAAGATAAATTCAAACGGACGATTTTTTTTCGTCCGTTTGGGTTTATGCGCGGTGCCGAGGATGTTTAAAAACTGTAGCCGGAAAGACGACCGAGCGGGCCAGCTTTGCGTGCCCGCTCTGTCAGGATTGGAGGTGGAGGGTTTTCAACTTCCGCAGGCACATGGGAGAGCATTATGAAAATGCTCACCAAATTTCAAAAACTAAACATTACCCCAAAAGTTGTGTATCCTTCCAACTGACCGGTAACAAATTCAGTCTTTACCCTTTCTGTTTTTTTCCAGCCCAAACCATCGTTTGTATCTATTTTCTTGATTCTTCGATTGGCGACCGTCTTTCCAACGACATAACCGATAAAAAGACCCTAGGGATAGTCAGAGGCCCAATGCACCTTACTGCTCATAATTTCAAAAGCCATTGCACCCATCAGCGTATACCCAACCGGTTTTATCCATTTGATTTCTGGATAGTTACTGGCAATTACGGTAATTGTCGCCATAAAAGTGGCTACATACCCAGTGGGCATGGCTTCGTAGTTCGACGTTCTTGTTTGATATTCCTTAATGCTGGGGAAGAGTGTCCAATGACCGCCGGGATTGCCACTATCGATGGCGGGGCCTGGACTCTGCCTTCCGGTTATCCTCTTGATGGTCTGTGTGATGACGCCCATCATACGTGCCATTTACAGCACCCATACCTTATTTTTTAGTGGACCTTAACTATACTATTTTTTGCAGTTACTTTTTTAAAAGTGCTGGTTCCTGCCTAAAGCATTCCACCAACATTTTATAAAGTTCAGGGTGTTTTTTGCTTAAAAGACGAGGTCGCTCAAAAAAGTATTCGGCAGCCACGGCAAAAAACTCTGCTTCGTTGGTTCCGCCATAATTTCTGATATCTGATTTATTGGCATTGATAACTTCCATTTCTGTATGGATCAACTTTAACCACGGGATGGTATATTGATGCTCCAACAACCTTTCTGGGATTCCATCCGTGAAACCGTCCAATTTATCAATAAGATGTACAAATTCGTGTATGCCCGTATTGTTTTTATCGCTTTGGTTCTTGAAGCCATGGTAAAGGGCTTTCTTCGATAATATCATTTGCTTTTCAAAACGTCCATTCCCTACAATTCCGCCAATATTTCGCAACTTATCTTTGCTGCTAAATTGCATATCCTCATTGAAGTTATCAGGATACAATAGAATCCCGCTTAAATTGGTATAGTGCCATTTCTCAAAACCAAAAACCGGAATCACGGCACTTGCGGCAATTAAAATCTTGTCGAGTTCTTGCAATTCCAATTGTACGCCATCAATATAGACTTCACTTAAAAATTGCATCATTCGCTGCTGAAAAACCTTTTGCTTTTCTTCTGAAAGATGGCGATAATAGAGCACATTATCCAACAACAATCCATGCCAATGCTCTGGAAAAGGCTGTACCTTTTGTCGTTTTGCTTTTCTATAAAAATGAACAACCAAAAGAAGAATGACACCTAAGAGGATTACGTAACCCATAATAATTTAAAGGTGTTACTCTATGGACTCGGCCTTAAACCCCACTTTTTGCAAAGTAGCTTTTACATCTTCTTCTGAAGCACCATCGCTTTCAATGGTCAAGATTTTATCAGCATTAGTAGTGTCCACTTCCCAACTTTCGACCCCTTCTTGTTTGTTTAAAAAGGGGGTTACTTTAGAGATGCAACCGCCACAATTGATATTTGTTTTGAATTTTATAGTTTTCATAGTATTTAAATTTATGATTAATCTTAAAGTTTTACTCGTTTAAGCCTTAAGCTATTTAGAACGACAGATACGCTACTGAATGCCATTGCTGCTCCCGCAATCATTGGGTCCAATAAGAACCCATTTATGGGATACAAAACGCCCGCCGCAATCGGTATTCCAATGATATTATATATGAATGCCCAAAATAAGTTCTGACGGATACCCAAAACCGTTTTCTTTGATAGTTCCAATGCTTTTGGGATGGATTGCAAATCTGAAGTTATCAAAGTCATTTTTGCAACATCCATCGCTATATCAGAACCTTTACCCATCGCAATACTCACATTGGCTTGCGCCAAGGCGTGGGAATCGTTGATGCCATCGCCAACCATAGCTACTATTTTTCCTTCTGCTTGCAATTTTTCTACAAAAGCGGCTTTATCTGAGGGCATTACTTCTCCGTGGTAGTTGGTTATCCCTACTTCTAATGCCACCGCTGATGCGGTCTTGTTATTATCGCCCGTGAGCATATAGACCTCGATGCCTCTTTCTTGAAGCGTTGCTATGGCTTTCTTTGAAGTTTCCTTAATTTTATCTGCAATGGCGAGTATCGCCAGCACTTGTTTTTCATTACCAAAAAATATGACTGTTTTTGCTTGCTCTTCGAGACTTTCTGCTGTTTGCATTAAGATAGCGTCGATTTGAATATTATTATCAAGCATTAGCTTTTGGTTTCCCACAAAATATTTTGACCCATTTTCTGCTTGGGCCTTCACGCCCATTCCTGTAATACTTTCAAAAGAAGCAATTTCAGCTTGTTCAATATCTTCATCTTTTAAGTGGTTGACTACCGCTTCGGCCAAGGGGTGTTCTGATTGTGCCTCGATTGCTAAAAGAATTTGCTTGTATTCACTTCTATTTTCAAGTGTATCCTTCCAAAGTATGTCAGTAACTAAAGGTTTTCCCTCGGTAATTGTACCTGTTTTATCAAGAATGACCGCATCAACTTTATGACCGAGTTCTAAACTTTCGGCATCTTTTATAAGAATATTGTTTTCAGCTCCTTTGCCAATACCCACCATTATGGCAGTAGGTGTTGCCAACCCTAGCGCACAGGGGCAAGCAATTACCAACACTGCTACTGAGGTCCATAAAGCCTGCGAAAATGCATTCTCCCCTCCTACTGACATCCAAACAATAAACGTAATGATAGAGATACCCAACACAACCGGAACAAATATTCCAGCAATCTTATCGACCAGTTTTTGGACAGGCGCTTTGCTTCCTTGAGCTTCCTGAACCATTTTTATGATTTGGGATAGCAAAGTTTCACCACCAACTTTTTCTGCGGTAAATTGAAAGCTCCCTTTTTGATTTACCGTTCCGGCAAATACTTTTTCATCCTTTGTTTTTTCTACGGGAACAGGTTCGCCAGTAATCATACTTTCATCTACATACGAACTCCCTTTTGAGACTTCGCCATCCACAGGAATTTTCTCACCTGGGCGTACCAAGATGGTCTGCCCAACTTGGACTTCGGAAATCGGGATTTCCTTTTCTTCGCCACCTTCTATTACCTTCAAGGTTTTTGGCTGTAAGCCCATCAGTTTTTTTATGGCCGAAGAGGTATTTGATTTTGCTTTTTCCTCCAATAATTTTCCAAGGGAAATAAAGGTAATGATAACGGTTGCCGCTTCGTAATACACGTGGGGTTCAATGCCACGGCTCAGCCAGAATTTGGGAAAGAGCGTATTAAAGACACTGAACAAAAAGGCAATCCCCGTACTGAGTGCGACCAAGGTGTCCATATTGGCCTTGGCGTACCTCGCTTGTTTAAAGGCATTGATAAAAAAACTACGGCCAAACCAAAACAGGACGGGAACGGTTAACAATAGCGAAATCCACTTGCCAGGGTCCCATTTCATAAAGAACATCCCAAGAACGAAAATGGGCAGGGTTAAAATTGCGGACCAAATGGTACGGTTTTTAATGTCTCTGTAATGTTGCTGCTGAAGTTCTTGTTGCGCTTCGGCTGGGTCTTTGGCATCGATAATGATATCATAGCCCACTTCTCGAAGCGCGTTCTGAAGTTTTTCTTCGGAAACATTTGCATCATAATCTACCAACACGGAATTGCTGGCAAAATTTACAGTGGCCTCGTTGACACCATCAGTATGGGAAAGAATCGACTCTACACTGCTGGCACAGGCGGCACAGGTCATACCTGTTACTGGGAAGGATTTTTTTGTTCCTGTTTTTTTTTCTTTGGGTTTGGTATCGAATATGTTCGTTGCTTCCATTTATTACTCCGTTTTGTATTTCACAAATTTCGGAATAGAATAATGAAAAGCTATTACGTTATTTACTGAAAGAATTGTAGAATTTCCCGAAAAATTGACCTGCGGTTCTCCATTAGAGCTTTTTGAATACCTGTGATTAATTTTTTGAATTTGGCAACGTAAAAAAGGTTCTCCAGTTTCAAATGACTTTCTTTGGTAAAGAAAAATCATTTTCGGAAAACCTTTATTATAACAATCGATACAGGTCTTATCTTTTCTTTAATCGTTCAGATTCTTCGTTTCTTCGGTAAGCGATCCTTCAAACTTGGGAATAGGCCGCTTTTCTTTCTCTGTTTCTGTTTCTACTATCCCATTTTTCTTGATATCGTCGATCAACCATTGCATTTCCATGATTTCCCTACGCTGCGCCTTGATGATTTCATCGGCAAGCTCCCGAACCCTGACGTCCTTTATTTGAGAACGCTCACTGGTCAAAATAGCGATGGAGTGATGGGGAATCATACCTTCCATATAGTCAACACCGGAAACCGTAACCTGGCTCCTGACCAGCCATATTCCACCCGCGATCAGCAAAACACCCAAAGCCAAGATGGCAATATTCTTATTGCGGTCTTTGTACATCTGTAGCATATACAGGAGCATGATAATAACCATGGACCCACCCATGATCAACGTCATAAAGAACCTGGTTTCACTATACCAGAAGTGATCGATAATCTGATAGGAATGTGTGTACATTAAAAAGAACATCGCGACCATTGAGGTGCCGATCATTGCGAAGAACTTTAAGTAATTGTTGACTTTCTTTTCTTTATTTTCCATTGTATATACTTTTAATTGGTTATTATGATTTCATTCTTTTTGGCCATCATCAAGATTACTGGACAACTATAAAGGGATTATTTTAGCCATGTTCCACTCAATTTACAGGTTGTATTTTATATTGATTACCAGCATTTTTTAAGGCCTCTTGCAAATTTTCCAAAGGCACTTCAAATTGCGACTCCACCGTTGCTTCGGCATTTTTCAAATCGACAGATACATCGGCCACTCCTGCGACGTTTAAGAGTGCTTCTTCTACATGGTTTCTACAGCCGTTACAGGTCATTCCTTCTATTTCGTATCTTCTTTTCATATTATAATCAATTTTTATTCTAACAATTTCACCTTTTGAATCAGAAGTGTTGATTCAAATACGTTATCGAAAAATAACATTTTCTAAATCTGGGCGTTGTTTGAAAAAAAACAAACCTTGACCCATTCGATTATTTAGGGCTATTTACATCAAAAAAGTATGCGATTACCTAAAAAGTTTTATTGTAATCGAGCTTTTGCCATTAATGACTAAAAAATTCAGTGCAATAGGTTTAAGTTCGCCCATCACTATGCACCAAAAAATCTCTAAACATCTTTATTGAAACCTGAACATAAAGAAGATGATAATGAAATTCAATGCATGGGAATCGACTTCTTATCACAAGCCACGAAGAGAAGGTTAAGCTTATAAATTATATGTTATCCAGCGATTTTCTATTTTGAAGGGCACTTTTCTTAAATTGTGTAGGTGCCATACCATTGATTTTTTTGAACTGGTTGCTTAAATACGCGACACTGCTGTAGTCCAACTGATGGGCTATTTCCTTTAAGCTTAGCTCGTCATAGATGAGCAATTCCTTAACCCTTTCAATTTTTTGGCTAATGACATACTGTTCAAAAGTGATACTCTCCACGGAAGAGAAAAGGGAACTTAAGTACTTGTAATCCAGACCTATTTCTGAACCAACATAATCGGTCAATTTGACGTTTAATTCTTGTCTTGAATGAAAAATTTTTTCTATTACAAGATTTTTCATACGCTCGATCAATTGAGACTTGCGATTACCGATCAAAGAAAAACCCAGCTTATTCAATTCGGTTTGTAATTGATTTTCTTGTTTTGCGGTCAGTTCTTCCTTCAATGTGACTTGGCCCAGTTGCACATTGGAATAATCAATACCAATCTTTTTCAGAACATTGTATACCGCCGTAACACATCTTGGGCAGACCATGTTTTTTATGTGCAGCATATGGCTCATGATAAAGTTTTAAAATACATTGCGCTCACATTATCCATTATCACAGATGGGACCGATGTTCCCAAATCGCTCTCAACAAAACCAAGACTACCGTGACTATAAACAAGATGATAATCGCCAATGCAGCATAGAATCTTGTTTTTCGGTTAGATTCTATTTTTGTTTTCTTGCTCTCCTTTCTTTGTTGGCTTCTTCTCTCCCTACGTTTTTGACTCATGATGCCAAAATCTTTTCATTTTTCTTTTACTCACACCATTCAATTTTCTCTATTATAATTTTATCGGCCTTATAATTAATTATTGTATCGTTCCCATAATTTCCCCACAAGTCATCATTGCTTCTCCGTAGTATGGGTTTCGAATCTCCTTTTCCAGGCTTAGCCAATTGGCTCCCTTATTGCTATCTGCCATCGGGCAATAGCTGTTGTACACTTTTTGATTGACTCCAAAAAGCTGAACACCGCTGATCATGTGGGCCGATAAATGTTTAAAGTGGTCCCTTTGCTCCTTGATCTCAGAAGTGCTGGCCACTGCATTTAACGATGCTTTGAGCTCTTTTTGAATGGTCATCCAATGATCATGGGCCTCTTTGTCTTTTAGCAACTTCATATCGACTTTGGCCAAACTTTCTTCCATTTGTTTTGCTTCTTTTTGTGCGGCCGCGCCATCATCATTTACCAAAGCATCCTTAACATCTATATAGGCTTCGAAAACCTGCTTCAACTGACCTTGAAACTCACTTGATACTTCAATCCTTTTTTTCATCTTAGAATGGTCGGTGCCCGTACTTGTTGAGGGTTCCATTTTATCTCCTTCCTGCATACCCAAATGACCCTCATGCCCGGTCATGGTTTTGCCTCCCTCTGCGTTCATCATCGATTTTTTACCCTGTAACTGTGCGGCCGCATCAACGGTAAATGTTCCGTTGGTCACAATTTGATCCCCCTTTTCAAGCCCGCTAATTATTGTATAGGTATCGCCATTGGTACTTCCAAGGGCAACTTCGCGCATTTCAAAGACAGGCTCATTGGGATTGGTCTTTACATAAACCACCGATCGTTCCCCTGTCCACATTACGGCACTGGCCGGTATGATAACGGTATTCTCCATCTGCATTTCGGCAGCATTGATCGTACCTTCCACGAACATACCCGGCTTCAAGAGATTATCCTTATTGTTAAGTATTGCCCTTACCATGACCGTTCTTGTAGAAGAATTAAGTAACGGGTCTACAAAGGATATTTTTGCCGTAAATTCTTCATTGGGATAGGCATTCGTCGTTATCTTGACCTCCTGACCCTCCTTCAACGATGCTATCTGATTTTCATAGGCATCGAATACCGCCCAAACGGAATTTAAGTTGGCAATTTTGTACAAAGGCTGCCCTTGTTTTACATAATCTCCTTCTTCAACCATGATATCGGTAATCGTTCCTGAAACTGTGGCATAGACTGGAAAGTTTTCCTGCACTTTGCCCACTTCTTCTATCTTATCTATTTGATTGTCAGAAAGCTTCCATAATTTTAATTTATTGCGAACGGCATTGTATAATGCCGGTTGCGATTCCTTCATGGATGCGGCCGTCAACAGCTCTTGTTGTGCGCTTACCAATTCTGGGGAATAGATGGTTGCCAAAAGTTTGCCCTTGGCAACGTTCTCTCCGGTATAATTCACATTTAGCCGTTCAATGCGACCCGCAAAATATGTAGCTTGGGTAGCATTGGCTTCTTCGTTCTCGCGAATCTTTCCTGAGAGTTTAAGTGAACTCCCATCCGAACCACCTGTACCAACGGTAGAGGTGCGTATATTGGCCAAGGCCAAGGCGTTGTCCGTCATTTTTATTTCATTGGCACTAAGCCCCGTCTCTCCGGTTTCAGCAGGAATGAGATCCATACCGCAGATTGGGCAGTCTCCCGGTTCGGGTTGCATAATCTGTGGGTGCATGGAGCAGGTCCACATCTGATTCTCGGATTCTCCGGAATGGTCATGGCTATCGGACATATCCGAAAGATCTTTTATAGCCGATTGATCGGCCTCAGCGTTTGAGAAAATAAAATATCCCCCCAATAAACCGACCGCTAAGGCGGCTACTACAATGTAAATGATGTTCTTGTTCATGATATTGAAGATTGAAATGTTATTGTTTCTTAAAAATTTATACGGATTCACTAATAGTTTTCAAAACCAGTACAATGAGCGTATGTACTATAAAAAGTATGATAATGCCCGCTAAAATATAGGCGCCTTCCTTTTCAAATGGCACTTTTCTAATCTCGCCGTTCGGGTTTTTTTCTTCCATAAATTACGTCTCCATTCATTAAATTACTTTCTAAATCTGTTTTTTTATCTTTCGAATAGATGGCGATGATATATACCATAGGACAAAGCCGCTCAACACGGTTATTAGTCCCAAAAGCGAAAATGACCTTAACAAAAGGGTGTTGAAATTATCTCTTGTGTCATAGTCCATGGTATGGGTCATCCACAGAAAGTCGAACCAGCGCCAATCTCTATGCCGCACCGTTTGAAACGCCCCATTTTCGACAGCCACATAAGCCTTTAAATTTTGTGGTGTTTCATACGAAATCTCATAAGCCGGTAGGGGACGTCCTCGATATTCGTGGTGGTCTCCGACTTCTTCTATCCTTTTTATTGCGGCTATTTTAAGCTCTGGAAGTATATATCTTTGTGCTACCTCTCGGGCTTCTTCTTTAGTGATACCGTCCTTTTCCTCTCCTGTTTTGGCATTATAAAGCTTTGCTTCGTTTATCCAATAGTAAGGTTCTTTTGCTATTTCCAATAATACCAGCGTTTGGATGGGTTGCTTACTATTTAATTGGCCTGTACCCAATAAATCTGAAAAAGCCGTCTGTTTTGGCTTCTGGTTTTTGAACTGGTCGCCGTGTATCTCATCAATATCCGTCCAGCTAAAATACATACCGCTAATCGTCCACATCAGGAACTGAATACCCAAAAAGATACCCAAGTAACGGTGGGCTTTTCGAATCCATTTTGCTGTTTTGCTGTTGACCATATTTGTTTTATTCTATATCCGAATTTTAGTTCACTAAAAATTTTACAATAAGTCCCCCAGCGAGCCATATATAACAGATGAAGGCTGCATATTTTAAAACACTTTCCAACAATGGACTCTTGGGTGCCATCTCGCTCATTGAATGTTCTACATCTTTTTTCTTGAAAAAACCCAGATAAACGAGATAGGCTGAAATGATGAGAAAAGCAACGTTCAAGAAAAAGGTATAATCAATCTTGAAAAATTCGCTATCCTGAATCTTCACCTGTGATGAATCTGGTAGTATATTCAATGCATCAAACCCATAATGCAGCGTCAATGCCGTACCAATTAATGCTGTAAACAATAAAAACGTGATAAACAATGACATTTTCCAACCATAATACTTTGCATTGATTCTCAGTACTGGAAAAACCACCAAATCACTAAAAATAAAGGCCATTACGCCAGCAAAACTCACGCCTTTTCCAAAGAGCAAGGCAGCTAACGGAATGTTGCCCATTGAGCCAATAAAAGTCAAAAATGCGGCGACTGGCCCAACAACGATATGTTCCAGAATTTCCAGAAATGTGAAATCTGTATTACCCTGACCGCTATTGATAAATAAGGTCTTAAAGAACGAATCTGGCACAAAAGCCGCTGTTATACCTGCAATGGTAAAACCTACGGTTACATCCTTCCAGACCATTTGCCATTCCATCTTATATTTTTTGGCAACGCGCGCCCAACTGTCTTCGTTCTTGATTTGTTTCTTCCAATCTTTGGAACCGTCCATCTCATCATCATCTTCATTTTCGAGATTTTTTCGTGCTTTCTCAATTAGTTTTTTAGGATTGATGAGTCGTATCAGAATCCACGAAATACCAATCAAGAGAATACCACCTACATATTCGCCCACCACGAACTGCCATCCTAAGAATATGGAAATAATAATCCCCAATTCTATGACGAGATTGGTCGATGCCAACAGAAAGGCAATGGAAGACACAAAACTTGCCCCTTTCTTAAAAATAGATTTTGTACCTGCCAAAGCCGAAAAACTGCACGAGCTACTTATAAAGCCGAAAAACGTGCCCAAAAGCACACTTTTGCCTTCATTTTCGCCCATTGTTTTTTGCATCCGCTTTTCGGTCACGAAAATCTGTATCATACTACTGATGATATAACCCAAAATGAATGCCCAAAGCGCCATCCAGAAAAATCCGGTGGTCGTATAGGCGGCTTCGCCCCATTGTTTTAAAAATTCGTTCACGGTTTAAACTGTATTAGTTTTTTATTCGTTGATGATACACGTGTTTTTAATTTCTTTATCATTGAGCTTTGGTTGACCATATCTTGCTATTTTACTTTGAATGGAATTACTACTTTAACTTTTTCCCAAGCTAATGTTATGTCACCTTCAGTATCACTAATTTTATTGATATTATATTCTAAGTGTTCCTTCAGGCTATCCGCAATAATCGGTGTCACCTTAAATCGTATTACATCATCTTTTTCGTCATATTCATCCTTTCCGTGCTGGTTCCAATTGGAATTTAAAATGATGGTCCATTCTTCTTTTGAAGGAATGGTAAAAAATCCATATTTACCTGCTTTCAGTTCCTTACCATCTATTTCTAAATTCGTATCTGTCTCTATCCACGTAGCCATATGTGCCCCAGCTTGCCAGACTTGGTCATACGCCAGCAAACCACCAAAAATCATCCTGTCCCTAACCCCTGGCGATGAATAATCAATATGGATGTGCGCATTACCAATGGTCGCCATTGCAAAGGTGTGGGGGCTTAACACTTTTTTTGGCGGTTGTTCTATGGTTGTTTCTTTCGACTGTTCCGGCAATGGCTCGGTTTTCTTCTCTTTACAACTGATAATAAGAAGAAGACCGAACACTATACTAATTGAAATATATCTACTCATCGGTTGTTACTTAGTATTTCTTGAAGATGAATGGGTTTTTATTATTTTCCATTTTCCATCTATTTTTTTAAGGATTGAGGTTGCTACCCCTTTTTTCTTTATGGTCCGGCTATTTCCCTTGTCGTCCGGATTGAGGACAATGGTATATACGTATGTTTCGGTAGTAAAGGCATAGGGTACATCTACCTTTACATCGATTTCATAATCTGAAAATTCAAATTTTTCAAAGTGACCCAATTCCGGTCCTAAATGATGTTCTATATAGTGGCTGTACGTACCCTCGACGCCTCCCGATTCAAAAACCTCGGAATCCTCGGTAAATAATTCGAAAGTACCATCGGTCGTTAGGTTTTGTAGGGCATCCTTATAGCTTTTCATTACTGTAAGCACTGCTTCTTTTTCTGTTTTTGCATCTTGTCCAAATAGTGGGCTTGTCGCTATTATGAGCAACATTACCACCGTAGTTAATTTTAGTGTTTTCATACTTTTAGTTTTTAAAGGTTATTTATTTACTCGAATTCTATTCACATTTGCGATACCAAAGACCAGGACGAAAAACCGCAGTGCCACTTCAAGCGCCACCAGGATTTTCGCGGGTAAGGAAATTGGGACTATATCACCATATCCTACTGATGAGAATGTTATCAAACTGAAATAGGATAAATCAAAAAATACCGACAGTCCATCATTGCCAATACTGTTGTTCATTTTAAAATGAATAGCATCCACAAACTGCAACGCTGTGTAATCTATTGCAAACGAGAAAACTATCAACACAATCAGGTATCCGAACAACACCAGTACGTGGCTCAATAGATGGCTCTGACCAATTATCTTCATTAGTTGGTTAAAGGACAAGGCTATAATGAATCCTATCTTTAGTAATGTTAAGGCCAGTAGGATAATCATAGCATAAGACCCTTCCATAGTAGGTAGCGCATACAGTTCGATTACTGAAGCAATAAGCAGCACCAATAGAACATACTTTGAGCTGTTGAAAAGCTGCCCATAAAACGCCCTTGTGGTTTCTATGTCTTTTTCTTTATCCATTCTTATTTGTTATCTGTAAAAATCTCATCATAGGTCTTTGTTTCGTTCTCATTTTTTCTTCTCAAGAAGCGCATCCACACTCAAGTCATGCTTGTCATTAACCTTTATAAATGTAAAACTGGGGCGTTCTAAATTATAATCGGTAATCAACAAGGACCAAGAAGCTTTTAACTGAATTGTTTCTTCTGAAACAAGTTTCAACTCAATAGGAATTGTTATTTCCCGTGTAACTCCCGCAAGGGTAAAATCGCCCATTGCGCTGAGCGTTTGTGCCGCTTTTTCGTCAAAATCAAAATCGTCTTTAAGCTTTCCTTCAAAAACGACATTGGGATTTTTTTCCGCTTTTACCAACTCGTACATATGTCCATCCCGTTTTTCATTGTCTGTCTTTATGGATTTTACAGGTACCGAAAAGTTCAACGCACCGTCCTTAAAATCAATGGTGCCCTGTAAATCATCAGATTTACCGATATAGGAATTAAGGGGCATTTTTGCCTTAAAGGATGCGCTTCCTTCCTTTAGTACAAAGTTTTGGGCGTTAATAGCCACGTTGCCAGAAAACAACAGTATTATTAAAAAATACATTGCATTTTTATCCATTGCTTTTTATTTTTCGACCATTCAATCCGTTTGAATATAACTCTTGGTATGTTTTTGTCCCGTTTTCATTGATTCGGCGGACAATGAACTTCTTGTCGATACCTTTTCTACTTTCAAGCCCCATTGATTTTAGCAGCTCCTTAAAAGCTTCCATGGTGTTTTTATGGTAGTTGGCTACTTTGGTCTTTTTATCTTCTACTACCAATGATGCGACCCTTGAAGGTACCATTGTAGTGATTCCCGTAGGGCAGGTATCCAGATTGCATTTTAAGGATTGTACGCAGCCCAAGGCAAACATCATCCCCCTTGCGCTGTAGCAGGCATCGGCACCAAGTGCCAACATTCTATAGATATCAAAAGCCGATATTATTTTTCCTGCTGCCATTAATTTTATCTCATCACGTAACTTATATTTCTTTAAAATGGAATGTGTAAAATCTATGGCTTCAATTATGGGGAGTCCGGCCCAATGTAGCGATTCCATATGTGCAGCACCGGAACCACCTTCTGCGCCGTCAATGGCTACAAAATCTGGATAGTTTTGCTTTTCAGCAAAAGTGCGAACCATTCTTTCGAATTCGTCTTGCTGTCCGATGCACATTTTAATCCCTATGGGCTTTCCACCGGAAAGTTTCCGTAATTCATGTATAAAGGCAACCATTTCCGAATCAGTACCGAATGCGGCGTGATGTGGTGGCGATAAAATTTCGGTTCCTTTTTCTACGTCCCTGTACTTTGCAATTTCCTCGGTATTTTTTTTGGCAGGAAGAATGGCACCAAAACCGGGTTTTGCACCCTGTGAGACTTTTATCTCAATCATTTTGACCGCCTCATTGGATGCGATTTCCGCAAATTTTTTACGGTCGAAATTCCCATCTTCTGTCCTACATCCAAAATATCCAGTGCCAAACTGAAAAATAACATCGGCTCCATATTCCTGATGGTAGGGGGTAAATCCACCTTCGCCAGTATTTTGGGCAAATCCTGCAATTTTTGCACCGCCGTTAAAAGCAAGGGTCGCATTTTTGCTTATGGAACCATAGCTCATTCCAGCCAGATTGAGGATGCTTGCCGAATAGGGTTTTGAACACTTTGAACTTCCTATGGTAACCCTGAAATCATCTTTGATTTCCTTTGCAGGATACGTGGAATGGGTAAACCATTCGCGACCAACTTCGTCATACGGAATCTGCGTTCCAAAAGGTTGGTTTTTGACTACGTCTTCGGCACGTTTATAAACAATTTCTTTCTGTATCCAATTGAAAGGTTTTCCCTCTGTTCTATTCAATAAAACCGTTTCTTGAACGACGTGACGTTGTTTTTCCAGTAGATTGGTAATTCTTCCCAGCAAAGGATAGGTGCGTCTTATATTATTGGATTTTTGAAAATAGTCCTTAGTGCCGAGAAGCATAAAAGGTGCGATTAACAGCGCAAGCCACCATAAATGAGGCTTCCACATTATAAGCCCTGCAAGTACCACTAGCAGCGTTATCGACGATATTAAAAATATTCTTCTCATGCTTTATTTTTTAATGCGAATGGCTTTCTTCCTCTGACGTTTCAGTTTCCAAATACTGGCCCTGTGGGCCAACGCCCTGAATATAAACGAGCTGAGCGCCATAATGTCCTGCTTGTGAAACGGAGAACGCCGAAAAGGCCATAACAAGGAGAACGGCTATTTCAAAACCTCGATTCAGTTTTATCCAAAAAAGGCTGATAACCTTCAATACTGCGGCCAGAGCGCTCGACCAAATGGTCCAATCTGCATATTTATCATGGTTATCCAATACTTTTTGGGCTATATCCGTAAGGCCATGGGTATGCGGGTGTACAAAAGTTCCCGCTACGTAGGCCCCAATAAAACCAGTACCAATAAGAAACAGGATAACCCAATCTAAGTTCCTTTTAAGGACGAACAGCTGAATACCTTGAAGCAATGCCGCAAACAACAGGAGTACGATAGGAAAATGCACCACCAACGGATGTAAATTGTCGAATTCATCCAAACCCACCTCCTCTTTGTTTATGGACTTTTCGGCGTGGGTTTCGGTATGTTGTTGTGGTTTTTCGGACAATTCAACAGCATTAAAGGTTCCTGAGCTATTCGTCAGATATCCCGAATTGTTCTCAATGGACTCAGGGGCACTTGCATGAAGCGACATTAGGCTTAAAAGCAGTACTAAAAATGAAACTGTTTTTTTCATAATCGATCGTTTTTATGATGAACTATTCATAATCTGTAAAATAAGCGCACCTATAACAATAGTGCCTATAATGATGTAAATGGTATAGTTGAACCACTTTTCCCAACCTTGTTTCCCTGACTTTTCCGGGCCATTTTTACAACAATCTTTCATTTCAATCCTAATTCTGTTTATTGTGCCTGTCAAGGGAAGGGCGTTAAACACTAAATCAACCAAATTTCCCTTCCCATAACAGGACTTTTTCTTCATTAAAAAAATCAGGGCGGTCAGGAAATACACTAAATAACTAACCAATAAAAACACATTCCCGACCGACCCAGATTTACTTTTCCAAATTCACTTCGTTTATAAAGTTTTTTCCAATCACAAAAATTAAATAGGGCAACACGGCAAATTGTAATAGTGGCGACAGTCCCACATTAACCCATGGTACAATAGGCATTGCCTCTGCATAAGCCCAATCGCCACGTGAGGTATGCCAAATTTCTCCCAAAATTGCACCAGCACTTCCGATAAAAATCAACGGGAATATTTTATTGATACCCATTGACCTTGTCCAAAAGACATTTTTATATACCAAACCAAATCCGAAAAGCAGGATAAGCACCATCAACATATCAGCTACAGATGCGAGGGCACAAAACGATATATGTTGCCAATCGTATTCAAAACCTTCATAGAGCGGACCTTGCGCCAGCTCCCAGATAAAATTGAACGAAAACGCTATTACTGCAATACCGATGATATAGTTGTTATAATTTTTTTTGTCCCGTACCTGTTTGGCAAAATAGAGATATAGCAGAACGACCGAGGTCAGCACAATGGTTGGTACTACAAAAATGTCAAGGCTTAATGCTTCCATTTAGGTTTTGCTTACGTTAAATCTTTTTTTGCATTTTATTTTTTTAATACTCATAAAGCTGTACTCAGCAACATTCAACTATTAATACCTGAAAAGGGTAAGCATTTTAAACACTAACCATTAACTATATTCAACCTCCCCAATCAGGTTTTACTTCTCTATTACGGCCGTCACTTTTCCGCAGCTGAGCATTTTTGCCCCATAATACGGGTTGCGGATGTCTTTAATGGCGGATAACCAATACGCACCCCCGTTCAAGGCCATAGGGCAGAAATCCTTATAGATTTTCCCCGATGTAACAGTTCCTTTCAACAAGGTTTCTATTTCATTGCTCAAATCGGAAAAAGCCTTTCGCTGTCTCTCTAAATTGTCGGTAGCAGCGATTTTTTGCGAGGCCGATAATGCCGCATCGGAACCCTCGACTTTTTCAAGTGCTTCGTTCAACATTACCGCTCCCTTTTGGGCATCGCCCGAATTGGAACCGACCAAGTCATTTTTAATGTGCTCGTAATGTTCGTAGGCATTGGCGATGTTCTTGTCGTTAAATTCCAACTCGACCACTTTCATCTCCATCTTGCTATGGTCATGGTTCAGTTCTATTTTGTGCTGTGCGTAGCCCATTGTAGTCCCCAACATGAGCAGGGTTACTACACCATGTTTTAAATTCTTCATTTGTTGAATTTTTAGTTTATAAACTGTCCTTTAATTTTGAAACCCAATCGAGAACGGTTTTCCTCTTGTCCTCCGAAAGTTTTGCTTCCCTATGAATTAGTGTATAAGACCAAAGGGGCATTTCTCCATTTTCTATCTGACTTATGATCGATTTTAACTTGCTATTCTTTCTTCTGTTTGAATAATCGGCCCATTCGTTAAAATTCAATTCTTCCTTGCCATGGGTAACATGATCCTCCAAAAACCAGGCAACGGGTTGCACTTTGTTGTACCAAGGATAATCCGTGTTGTTGCTATGGCAATCGTAGCAAGAGGTCTTGATGATGTTCTCCACTTGTTTCGGCACATCGTTTACCAGCATAAAATCAGTTTTTGGTATTGTGTCGCTTTGGTTTCGGGAAGTGGAAAAAAACTGTATCCCCACAAACCCGACCAAAAGCACAAGCACTATGATTTTTACACTTTTCTTCACTTAGTTGATTTCCTTTTGTACACTACCGCAGCTCATCATTTTTGCGCCGTAATACGGATTTTTTATTTCCTTGGTAGCACTCAACCATTGCGCTCCTTTGTTGTTATTGTACATGGGGCAATAGGCCTGATAAAGTGTTCGATCTGAACCTGTGATCGCCAAAAGGTCAATGACATCTTTGCTCAAGACATCAAAATGTTCACGCTGGTGCCCGATGTCACTTTTCGCGATATGTTCTGCATGTTCGGTGGCATCTTCAATAATGTCTTTCAACTCATCTTGCTGTTCATCACTGAATTTGCTCGTATCGAGGTTCTTTAGGCTGCCTTCAAGCTTTTCCCCTGCCTTTGCGGCCCCATCTTTGTCATCGGACACAAGAGCATTCTTTAGCGTCAGATAGTCAGCGATGACTTCAGATGACATCATTGCCATTTCGCCATGATTCATGTTGTCATGGTCCATTTGCGAATGGTCTTCCATAGCGCCATCCATATGGCCGCTGTCCTCCATTTGTTCTGTTTGGTGACCTTCTTGGTTTTCCTGCACTTTTTTCTTGTCTTTGCAAGATGTGGCCAATAGGGTTATGATTGCCATGGCCAAAATTCCAGTTGTTACATTTGATTTTCTCATGATTGTTGAATTTGATGTTAATTATAGTTTTACATTTTGCTGTTCAATAGTGTCGAGCAATTTTTTCAAGATGTTCTTTGTGTTTTTGGCCACCTCTATTATTTCTTTTTTCTTTGCGGAAGACCAAGTCGAATCTGTATCTTCTATCGACACTTCGATAATCGTATTATTTTCCACTTCCTTAATGGTTACATTGCACGGAAAAAGAACGCTCATTTGAATATCATTTGAAATCAGTTTTAATGCAGTTTCTTTTTCACATACCATTAGAATGAGGTGCCGAGGCATCTTTTCCATATCTGAACTGAGATACTCGCGCACGTCAAATTCACCAACAAGGTCAAGACCTAACTTTTTAATGCCATTTTTTACGTTTTGTACGATTTCCTCAAATGTCAAACTACCGTACCTCCGCGTAATGCAATAGGGGGTACTCTGACTTTCTGAATAATTTTGTTGCGAGACCCATTCGCTTTTACCCTTATTATTTTCCATATTTCTCCCTTCTAAAGTTTCTCGATCACATTTTCCAATTTGGCGGTAATATCACTTGCGATTTCAGCCAATATTTCATTGTCGACTGCTTGCATTGAAGCCATTGGATTTACCGCCGCCACCTCTACATTCCCTTTCGATACGTCCTGCACGATTACATTGCAAGGCAACATGGTACCTATCTTATCTTCGGCTTCTAGTGCCTTATGGGCATAGGGCGGATTGCAGGCACCGAGGATCTTGTACTTTTTAAAATCAACATCCAGTTTCTTTTTCAGGGTTTCCTTGACATCGATTTCGGTCAAGATGCCAAAACCCTCTTTTTTCAGTTCTTCCGTTACCCTCTCGATTACCTTATCAAAGTCTTCGTTAAGGGTCTTGTTGAAATAATATTCCATCATTTTATTTTTTAGAGTTAATAGTTCGTTTTTGTTCTTCGTATTCTTTTTTGGATAGTTCGCCTTTGGCGAATCGATTGTCTAGAATTTCCATAGGATTTTCCTTAGTCCTGGAACCTCTACTATTTCGTCCGTTATACATAAAAAAGGCCAACACCAAAATGACCGGTATCAATACCCACCACCACATCATCATAATTGTAGAATTTCAATAGTTATTTTCTGTTTTCAATCCAACTCAGTATTCGTGGGCTTACGCTCCCTTATTTTTCATTTTTTCTTTCATCTTTTTCATCATCTCTGGATTTTTTTCCATCATTTTCTGCATCATTTCTTCCATCATATCAGGATTCTCATCCATCACATTTTTCATTCTTTCCTTCATCTGTTTTTTCATCATTTCGTTTTTGTGCATTTTTTCCATCAACATCTTACGGCCCTTTTCACTCTCCATCATCTTATCGAGCATTTTGGACTGCATCTTTTCCTTCATTTCAGGATTCTTCTCCATCATCTTCTGCATATGGGCCTGCATTTTTTCTTTCATTTCGGGATTTTTGTCCATCATCATTTTCATATCCCCAGATTCCATCTGTTCCATGTGGCCCTTCATCAGTATTTTTTTGGCCTCTTCGTTCTTTCTTGCCTCACTGATAAAATTGGTAAACTGAACTGGATTTGAGATGATCTCTTGATAGATGGCATTTCTATTTTCATCTACCTGCATGGTCTCGGAGGCATTGAAAGTTGATTTACAGCCTACCATCGTTGCTACTAATCCGATTGTCATTAAAATCATTTTTGTTTTCATCTTTTCATTTTTTAGGTTAATCAATCATTTGTTTTTTCTACTTTTTCATCGTTGCCATTTCTTTTTAAAAACCATTTTTCCCCGGTAAAAACGAGTATTGTAAGCACGACCGCTACAACCACTACCAACAGATCACTGGATATTTTAATCCATAAAAAAGCTCCCAGAACAATAAGGTCAAGTATAATAGCGGCACCGATTATTGCAGCATTCGCCCGTATTTCTTTTCGTAGGTTTTTCAAAATACCCCAATGGATTCCAATATCCATGAGCAAATAGAGTATGGCCCCTAAAGATGCAATTCTTGTCAAATCAAAAAGAACGGTCAATGCAATTGCCGAGACTACCGTGTAGACAAGCATATGCTTTTGTATGCCTCCTGGCATTCCAAAATGGTTATGGGGAATCAAATCCATGTCCGTCAACATAGCCGTCATTCTTGAAACGGCAAAAACACTGGCAATAACCCCTGAAATTGTGGCAACAATGGCAATACCTACCGTAAACCAAAGCCCGTACTTGCTAAAGGCAGGTTTGGAGGCCTCCGCCAAGGAATAGTCCTTGGCCCGTATGATTTCTTCTATGGAAAGGTTGGAGGAAACCGCAAAAGCGACCAAAAGGTAGATAAGGGTACAAATGGCCAGTGAAATAATTATTGCCCTTCCAACATTTTTATTAGGTTTGATAATTTCCCCACCGCTATTGGTTATGGTCGTGAAGCCTTTGTAGGCCAAGATGGATAATGCCAAGGCCCCTAAATAGCTGGAGACTGGATACTCGGACAAACTGCTAGAGGGGACTACTTCTGAAAAAGAGAATCCCGCGGCCCACAGACCGCCTATCGCAAAAATGGAAATGCCTCCTATTTTCAGGATGGCCATCACTAACGATGATTTGCCGATAACGTTGTTTCCCGAAATATTGATCAAGAACGCCGTAATCAACAGTACGACCCCCAAAATAGGAACCCATACACTATTGTCGCCAACATCGAACAATTGCAAGGTGTACGAACCGAAGGTACGTGCAACCAAACTCTCGTTGATAACCATGGAAAAAGCCATTAGCAAAGCCCCGGATGCCGTAAACGCCCCTTTACCATAAATCTTTTTCAGATAGGTGGCAATCCCTCCTGCAGATGGATAAGCATTCGATAATTTAATATAAGAGTAGGCACTAAAGCCCGAGATAATGGCCCCTACCAAAAACGCAATAGGAAACCATTGACCCGATAGTTCTGCTACCTGACCCAACAGGGCAAAAATACCGGCACCGATCATTACCCCCGTACCCAGGGATACGGCACCGGTCAAACTCAAGCTATTTTTTTTATATCCTTCCATTAATTAAAATCTTACCAAAAGTCCGCCACCCCAACCGTATCGGTTGTTATAATTGCCTTGGATTGAAAAATTACGGGAAAGAATGTACGCAACCCCTACCAACCATTGTGTTTCACTTTCAAAGGATTTGTTGTTCTCCAAATCATTTACCCATCCAAAGTCAGCTCTGTATTCGTATTCGCCTTCCAGAAAAACTCTAGGAAAAATCAATAATTCTCTGTCCAGACGTATTCTTGGGCGTAGCTGATGGTCCATACTCACATCTACATTAAATCTATATGGCGTAAAATATTTTACACCGACCAATCCTACGGTATTAAATGTATCATAAGAATCCGGTGTTGAAGTTTCGGTATTTACTCCTGCATACACACGTACCCAATCATTCAGGTATCTATTATAATTCACTTCTATTTCGGCATTTTGGTCGTAGTCAAATTCGGCACGTAGGCCAAATTCATTGCGGATATTACTCGATATAAGATTAAGCTCATTGAAATTTGAACCTAAACGCGCTCTTCCCCAAGAATAATAATGGTCTGTTTCATCAATAAGTTTCTGAACAGGATAATCCTTCATTCTTTCGTCTCTTGGCGTATCGTAACTGAAAACCCTTGCCATACCGCCCATCATATGATACAGTATGTGGCAGTGAAAGAACCAATCGCCATACTCTTCATTATAGAACTCTATGACCACTTTCTGCATAGGTGGTACATTTACCGTATGCTTTAATGGGGAACGTTCGCCATTTTCGTTGATGACCCTAAAATAATGCCCGTGCAGGTGCATTGGGTGGTGCATCATCGTAAGGTTGTTGAGCGTAATCCGAGTTACTTCGCCCCCCTTGATTTTTATTTTATCGGTTTCTGAAAGGGGTACGCCGTTCATACTCCATACATAGCGCTGCATATTTCCCGTTAGGTTCAACAGTATGTCGTTTACCGGCAAATCAGCTTTGTAGGTGGTATTCTCCTTTGCCCTTAAAAAGTCGTAGTTGAAATAAGTTTTACGAGTGTCGTAATCAAATGAAGAAGTATCCTTCTGCATCTTGGGCATATTGTGATTCATATGGCCTTTCATTTTATTAGATTCTCCGTTATGGTCCATTGACATCGAGTCCATTCCTGCCCGTCCGGCAGGCGGGTTCATTCCCTTCATACCGTCCATCTTTTTGTGCATCTCCATTTGCATATGATTGTCATTCATATCCATAGGTTTTTGGTCATCCGTTTTCATCTTATCGTCCATTTTGCCTTTATTCATTGACATCTTATCGTTCATCCCCATATTCATCTGACCGTCTTTCATATCCATCTTCATCCCATACTTCTGCATTAAAATTTCGGGCGTGTTCTTCTTTTTGTTTCCCACCATTGCAGGTGCTCCCATTTTCATATCCATTTTGGCCATTTGCTTCATCATCGCCACTTTGTCCGGTCTGTCAATCGTTTTCGCAGGATAAAGAGTTCCCTTTCCCAAACGCAATGAGGTATGCCCGGAGCCATCTTGTGCCGTTGCCGTAACTTCCAAAGTGCCGTCAGGTATGGTGATGATTACATCATAGGTTTCGGCAACGCCAAATAGAAATCGGCTTTTGGATACGGGTTGCACATCAATACCATCGCCGGAAACCACCATTGGGTTACCTCCACCAAAATCCATCCAATAATAGGTAGAGGCCGAAGCGTTGATAAAGCGAAGCCGCACCTTTTCTCCTGGCTTGAATTCGGGATATTCTGCCAACGATTTCCCGTTGGTCAGAAATGCCGGATAATAGATATCGGCAATATCAGCGCCTTCCATACGGTCTCTCCAGAATTTAAGCTGTGCGCCAAATGCACCTTCTTTGATGACCCTGCCCAAAGGGACCGCTGTACCTTTTTTTACCTGATACCATTCGTTTCCCCTTTTTAGGTTACGCAGTACGTTCATCGGTTTTTCGTTGGTCCAGTCAGAGAGCACTACCACCAGATCTTTATCATAATCCAAGGTTTTTTCCTTGGGCTGAATCATAATGGAACCATACACACCTTTCTGTTCTTGTAGCATCGTATGGGAATGGTACCAATATGTACCCGATTGATTAATCGGAATTCTGTATTGGAAAGTCGTTCCCGGTTCGATGGGTGGGGTAGTCAAATAGGGAACCCCATCATAAAAATTGGGGAGTATCAAGCCGTGCCAGTGTACCGATGTTTCAACGTTCATTTTATTGGTTACGTTGATGAAGGCCAGGTCGCCTTCGGTAAATTCCAAGACCGGTCCTGGAATACTGCCATTGATGGTCATTGCATTCGCAGTAACACCACCAAGCGTCATTTTGTTTTCTTCAATGGTAAGGTTATATTCCTTAACAGGTCGCCCTTCTTCCTTTCTATCCTGACCGTTGGTCCCTACTTGGGCAACACCTGCGCATGAAATGAGAAGTACCAACAACACTGTAATTTTTCTGATCATAATTCTATTTTTTTATTTATACTAGACTATTTTATTAAATTCAATCGATACATCTTGCTCTTATCTATATTGATCTTAGCTCCTTAGATAATTGATAATGGCCGACTGCACATAGTAGCCCTTGATGGATTCGATTCGATTGATTTGAAACCTAAGCTGAAGCTCTTGAATATCGAGCACATCGTTAAAATCGATGGTACCGGTCTCGTAGCTTTTGATAAGGATTTCCTCCCCATCCTTGGCCTGTCCGATATTTTTTGTTTGGGTCCTGAAACGAATCCTGGCGGCCATTCTGTTGTTAATGGCCTCGCTCAAAAGTGTTTCGAGTTTGTTTCTTCGTTCTTGCTTTTGGGCGGTTATTTCTTGTTGCCTGAGCTTGTTCTGGTGGGATATCGATTTGTATTTATTGTTGAATATCGGGATGGATACCGATACCATGGGCATTATAATATCCTTCCCGTTATCATCAAAAGACATATCGGGCCTTTCGGCGACGGGTATGTAATCCAATCCGAAGCCAAGGTCCGGTAACGCTTCTTTTTGGTTCAAGATTTCGGATTGTTCGACCGACTCGTACAACTTGTCATACTTTAAAAGTTCAGGATGCAGGTCAAGGCTTCCTTCTTCCGTTATCGGGTCTTGTTCCGGTACCGTAAGCCCTTCGTAAACTTCGACTTGGGTCTGTTCGTCCCTATTCAATAGATTGTTGAACAGCGTTTGTTCGGCCAGATACTCCTGTTCCAAAACTTCTTTTTGCTGAACCAGTTCGTTCTGCCGAATCTGCAAGCGCAGCACATCTACTGCGGAGGCATTACCAACTTCTACCGAGGTCAAGGCCAATCGTTCATAGGTTTCCAGCAATTCAATATTCTCGTCCAAAACGCTTTGCTTCGCCCTTATCGAGAATAATCGGTAATAGGACTGAGATACCGACAACGCCAATTTCCTTTTGACAATGACCAGCTCTTCATATTGGGCATCGGCCAATGAACTTGCATAATTTTCACGGGCGGTAATGGTACCGAACCACGGAATCATCTGTTTTGCCGAGAACCGTGCTTTCTGTGCTCCGGTCCGTGTTTCGGGTTCGCTTACGAAAAGTCCGGCACTTACCTCCGTATTTGGCAAAGTATTGACCTCGTTCACTCTTTCGGAGGCAATATTGTACCGCAGCTCAAAAGCCTGGATTTCCGGATTGTTGAGTTCGGCCTGTTGGATAAGGCTTTCCAGCTCCTGTCCGTTCATGGAAGCGATGGATACTATTCCGATCAATATGTATAGGTATTTCTTCATTTGGACATTCTTTTTAATTGAAACTCGGCCTTCCAACTGTACAACACTGGAACAACAAATAGGGTAATCAAGGCGATAAGCATTCCCCCGAAAGAAGGGATCGCCATCGGTATCATAATATCGCTACCACGGCCGGTGGATGTCAATACCGGAAGCAGTGCCAGAATAGTGGTTGCGGTCGTCATCAAACACGGACGGATACGTTTTTCACCAGCTTCGACAACCGAATCCCTAACGGATACAAGGGAATCGGGCTTGTTTCTATCAAAAGTTTGGGTCAGGTAGGTGGCCATGACCACGCCGTCATCCGTAGCGATACCAAAGAGGGCAATAAACCCGACCCATACGGCAACACTCAGGTTAATAGTATGCATCTGGAAGAGGTCTCGTAGGTTTTCCCCGAAAAAGTTGAAGTTCAGGAACCAATCCTGACCGTAGAACCAAATCATCAGAAAACCTCCGGCAAAGGCAACAGCAATCCCGGTAAACACCATCAATGAGGTACCTACTGAACGGAATTGGAAATAAAGAATCAAGAATATGATGGCCAATGCCAACGGTACTACGACCGATAAGGTTTTTTCCGCACGCAGCTGGTTTTCATAGGTACCGGTAAACAAATAATTGATACCCTTGGGAACCACCAATTCTCCATTATCTATTTTTTCTTGTATCAGGGCCTGTGCATTCTCGACCACCTCGACTTCGGCAAAACCGTCCAACTTATCGAACAGTACATAACCCACCAAAAAGGTGTCTTCGCTCTTGATGACCTGTGGTCCCTTTTCATATCGAATGGTAACCAACTCGCTCAAAGGAACCGGGCTTCCCTTGGCAACGGGAACATAAATATTCTCCAAGTCCGCTGGATTCTCTCGCAATTCCCTTGGATACCGTACCCGAACTCCATAACGCTCACGGCCTTCAACAGTTTGGGTAAGCACCATGCCGCCAACCGCTACTTGCAACACGCTTTGCACATCTTCAATGGTAATGCCGTATCGTGCCAAACGCTCCCTGTTGATATCTATAAGCAAATAAGGCTTTCCGACAATTCGATCGGCAAACACGGCTTCATCCTTGACCCCCTCGGCCTCCTTTAAAATGTCCTCCAGCTTGAGGCCAAAGGCTTCTATTTCCTTTAAATCTTGCCCTTTTACCTTGATACCCATGGGCGCACGCATGCCGGTCTGCAACATGACTAAGCGGGTTTCAATAGGTTGCAGTTTGGGCGCGGATGTAACGCCTGGAAGTTTCGTTACACGCACAATCTCGTTCCAAATATCATCGGGGGATTCAATTTCAGGCCGCCAGTTTCTAAAATATTCCCCATCATCGTCGGGAATCAAATCCTTTTGTTTAAGAGAGAATGCAGAAACTATGGCAGATTCATCGTAATTTCCTTCATCATCTACAACCATGTTCGGATTGGTCACAAAGGTGCCGTCCCTGAGTTCGAAGAGGCCATCTTCATTGACCTTGAACCGTTGGCGCTCCCTGTTCTCGTTCAACATGTATTCTGGCTTGTACTGGATGACGTTCTCATACATCGACAAGGGCGCCGGATCCAATGCGGATTCGGTTCTACCGGATTTGCCGACTATCGTTGCTATTTCAGGAATACTGGCTACAGCCATATCCAGTTGCTGCAATACCCGTTTGTTCTCTTCGACACCGGCGTGCGGAAGGGAGGTAGGCATCAACAAAAACGAACCTTCGTTCAATGAAGGCATAAACTCCTTGCCCGTATTGCGCATAATCATTACCCCGAATATCACAATGGCGGTGGGTATGGAAAGAAATATCAGTTTATTCCGTAATGCCCAGCGAAGTATCCTTGTATAATAGTTCCGGAATATGGTAAAGAAGCCCAGTAGTCCGAAACATATAAGCGAAACAAAAATCAGGTTCCAAAAAATACTCTTATCGAGACCGAGCGGTCTCCAGTATTCCGCCAAAACAAAAACAATGGTAAAGGCCGAAATAATGATATTGATAAGATTGGCTCGTTCTTCGGAAAGCGAAAATCCAGTGGAAATACGTGATGCCAATTCCTGATTTTTTAGCAAGCCTACGATACCGAAGGCAATCAATATAAATCCTAATAAAAAGCCATAAACAAGGGCTATAATCCCTAGAAGTATCAATATTCCATTAACGGCGTATCCAGTAGTTTTCTTTATACTTTTTTTTCTAAATAGAAAGGCGGCAAATGGTGGTATCAAAAATAAGGCTACAATAATGGATGCGGTAAGGGCAAAGGTTTTTGTAAAAGCCAAGGGTCTGAACAATTTTCCTTCGGCCCCGATCATCGTAAATACCGGAATAAAACTGATGATAGTGGTCATCACGGCGGTCAATATGGCCCCTGATACCTCTGCCGTGGCATTGTAGACAACGGTATTAATAGGCACGCCCTCTTCATTTTCGTCTAAATGCCGTATGACGTTTTCCGAGAGGATGACCCCTACATCCACCATAGTTCCGATGGCGATGGCTATACCCGAAAGTGCCACGATGTTCGCATCCACATTGAATAGCTTCATAGCAATAAACACCATTAGCACCGCAACCGGCAACAGTCCCGATATCAGGATGGATGCCCTTAAATTGAAGACCATGATGATGATAACTAAAATAGTAATCAAGATTTCCAAGGTCAGGGCTTCATTGAGCGTACCCAGCGTTTCTTGAATAAGTTCGGTCCTATCGTAAAAAGGAACAATGGTAAGTTGAGATGTTCTGCCGTCTTCAAGTACTTTTGAGGGCAGTCCGGCACTTAAATCATTGATTTGATCTTTGACATTATTGATGACTTCCATGGGATTGGCACCATACCGTGCGACCACTACCCCCCCGACAACTTCTGCACCCTCCTTATCCAATATGCCGCGCCGTGTGGCCGGTCCGTAAGAAACATTCGCAATGTCCTTTAAGCGAATGGACGTGTAATCCTCAGAGGTAACGACTGCATTCTGTAGATCCTCGATGGACTTCACATACCCAAGCCCGCGAATGAGATATTCGGCCTGATTAATTTCCAAGGTCTGTGCCCCAATATCACGGTTACTTTGTTTTACCGCTTTTACCACCTGCTGTAGCCCAATACCATATTGCTTCATCAGTTCGGGGTTTACATCTACCTGATATTCGAGTACATAACCCCCTATAGAGGCCACCTCTGAAACACCGCTTGCTGACGATAGGGCATATTTAACATAAAAATCCTGAATACTTCTAAGCTCCTGTAAATCCCAGCCGCCTGTGACATTTCCTTTCTCATCGCGTCCCTCCAAAGTGTACCAGTAGATTTGTCCAAGTCCCGTGGCATCCGGCCCCAATGCAGGGTTGACCCCATCGGGCAGTAAACCGCTCGGCAATGAATTCAATTTTTCAAGGATACGACTGCGGCTCCAATAGAATTCGATGTCCTCTTCAAATATGATATAGATACTTGAAAATCCGAACATGGAGGAGCTACGGATGGTCCTAACCCCTGGTATTCCCAAGAGTGAGGTTGTCAATGGGTAGGTAATTTGATCCTCGATATCTTGTGGGGAACGACCGTCCCATTTGGTAAAAACAATCTGCTGGTTTTCTCCGATGTCAGGTATGGCATCTACGGCAACAGGGTTTCTTGGTAATGAGCCAGTGCTCCACTCGAAAGGGGCGTTTACGGTTCCCCAGCCTACAAAAAGGACTAGGAGCAAAACGGCTACCAATTTATTTTCGATAAGGAATTTGATGCTTTTATTCAGCATGACATTGATGATTAAGTAATTAGAAGTGCTGGCCGGAAACCAACGAAAACAGGATAAGCCCTAAACTGCTATTAGTCGGGCTGTAAAATGCTATTACTTAAAAATCAAATGAGGAAAATCTGATCTAGGATCTGTATATCCTTGACCAAAAGTGGAGGGGGGTAATCACTAAACGGGACTATGTTTTCAGGTAGTCCTTCGTAAAGATTAAGATAGGTGTAGATGAAGCTGGCAACAAACTGTTGTTGTTCAAAGCTTAATTTTTCAAACGATACTTTTAAGTCGTTCTGACCATCAACGGTAAGGACTTCATCGCTACAGCAATCGGCTTTGACCAAATTGCACTCTGGTAACTCTGCTGTCTCCTGAACTTCCATGTCGCAAGATTCTGCATGGCCCATGAAAGAATAATCAACCAGAACATCCCCACAATAGTGTTGCGCAACCGAAAAAGAGAAGGTTGAGAACAGCACTAATAGTGCCATGGTAAAAGACGTTATTTTATGAAAAATACTTTTCATGAGTTTTGCAAAGCTACAAAAATTTTAACATGGGGATTTCGTTTAACAAAATTTTAGAACTAAAATTAGTCGGATTCTATGATATGCAAAGCTAATTGTTTGCCTTTTGAAAATACATGACAATTATCATAACTAAAGCATAAAGCAGTTAAGTTATAGGCATACCGAAATTAGAAAATTATTTAGAATCTTTCTCAATAAGATTGTGTCAAATCAAAAAATGTACTACGTTTGCACTTTATTTTTATTCAATCTAAATAAGTATAATATGCGATGGCTTTTAACTGTATTTTCAACAATGCTCCTGACGGCGAATTTAGGGTTATCCCAGGAAAGCAATGATGGCAAAGATTCAACTGCCCTGAAAACGGAAATCCTAAACGAGGTCATAGTCAATGGAAGTGCAATTCTAGGGAGTAAATTTGAAGCCATGAACAGAACGGGTTCCGCAAATTATATATCGGCGAAAGAACTCCAAAAATTCAGTTATAACGATATTAACAGGATATTGAGAAACGTACCCGGGGTCAACATATACGAGGAGGACGGTTTTGGATTACGGCCCAATATCAGTTTGAGGGGTACCTCCCCAGAACGTAGTGCAAAAATCAATCTTATGGAAGATGGGGTACTTATAGCCCCCGCCCCCTACAGTGCCCCTGCCGCATATTATTTCCCCACCATCGGAAGGATGCAGGCCGTGGAAGTATTGAAGGGAAGTAGTCAGGTCCAGTACGGGCCAAATACTACGGGTGGCGCTATCAATATGATCTCTACCCGGATACCGGACCGGTTTACGGGAAGAGCGACCTTATCGGCCGGTAACTTCAATTCAAAAAATACACAGATCGTAATAGGCGATAGTTTTAAGAACTTCGGATTCGTAAGCGAATACTATAACTACAATTCAGACGGTTTTAAAAATATTGACGGAGGGGGAAATACGGGTTTTGATAAATCGGACTATTTGGCAAAGTTTCGAATGAATACCGATGAAGGTGCCAAAGTCTATCAATCCCTTCTCTTTAAAATCCAATTTTCCGAAGAAAGGGCCAATGAAACCTATTTAGGGTTGACCGATGCCGATTTCAATGAAAATCCGTATCGCAGATACAGGGCATCCTCGGAAGATGTGATGGACGCGGAGCACCAACAATACCAATTAACACATTTTCTTAAACTTTCCCAGGCCCTGTCCATTACCACCACGGGATATGTGAACAAGTTTAAGCGCAACTGGTATAAATTGGACGATGTAAATCTTGGGGAGCGTGTTGGCATAAACAATGTGCTCGCAGATCCGGAAACCTATGCCATGGAATATAATTCCCTGTTGGGAAACACGGATACCCCGGAAGATGTGTTCGGCATAAAAGCGAATAACAGGAGGTATACCTCCCAAGGAATACAGTCCATAGCCCGCTTGCGCTGGGGCGCTGATTGGCTGCAAAGTCTGGAGTTGGGTATTCGCTACCATGAGGATGAGGAGGATAGGTTTCAATGGGTAGACAGGTATGGTTTTCAGAACAATGAACTAATACGCACAACGGTTGGCATCAAAGGGGCGGATGCCAACCGTATCAGCAACGCAAAGGCAATTGCTGCGCATACCTTGTACAAACTAAATTTGGGCAGGTTTACATTGACCCCGGGTATTCGGTACGAGAATATTACGTTGGGCAGGATAAATTACGGTACCAACGATGCAACGAGATCGGGTACGGACCTTTCCGAACGTGAGAACCAAGTGGATGTTTGGATACCGGGAATAGGGGCAAATTATACCTTTACCGAAAATCTTTCCGTTTTTGGCGGGGTGCACAAAGGGTTTTCCCCTCCCGGCAATACCGAAGGCCAAGATGCGGAAAGCAGTATAAATTATGAATTGGGTACCCGTTTCAATTATCATGGAATTCAAGGCGAAGTGGTAGGCTACTATAACGACTATCAAAACTTGTTGGGGAGCGACCTAGCGGCTACAGGTGGTACGGGCAGCTTGGACCAATTCAACGCTGGCGAGGTCAGGGTCAGCGGTGTAGAAGTATCGTTGAACTATAACCTTTTGAACAACAGCTCGGAAAAGGTCCGCTTACCGTTAACGTTTAACTATACCTTGACCGATACCGAGTTCCTTAGTTCATTTGACAGTGCCAACGCTATATTCGGGGAAGTCTCGGTTGGTGATGAAATACCCTATATCGCCAAGAACCAGTTCAATTTGAACCTTGGCCTAAAGCACAAAAAATTTGCTGTCGACCTGGGCGCACGCTATATCGATGCATTCAGGACACAAGCAGGAACAGGGACCATTCCCACAAATTTAAGGGTGGATTCCAATTTTGTCGTTGACATGTCGGGACGCTATTTCTACAATAGTCATTTTACCTTTTCCTTCAATATCATTAACTTGTTTGACACCACCTATGCGGTTTCAAGGGTTCCTGCCGGACTACGGCCTGGGCATCCATTCGGGGTTAATTTTTCAATAACCTATGGCCTTTAAAAGGAAGAATCATAATTTTTAGACCATGTCAATTGAAAACCGATGTAAGGACATTTGTCCTTTTTACGTCACATGGCCAAGAATTAAAAACAGCACTTGAATTTTTTCTTTTAATTTTTCCCTTAAAATTTTGAGGGCTTTGGTAAGATGTCCTTCGACCGTTTTGATGGAGATACCCAAATGTTCCGCAATCTCAGTATTGGTTAGACCTTCTTTCTTACTTAACTTAAATACTTGGTTGCATTTCTTGGGAAGCTGTTCGATCTCTTTTTCAACTAGTTCCACCTTATGTTTTAAGTCTTCTTGATATTCCCTTTCAATTACATGGTCCAAAGTTTCGGCATAGGTAGTCTCGAAAAAATAAGTTTCTTTCTTATACTTTTTTACATGGTCCAAAAAATTGTTTCGGACAGACTTGAAGAGCCATCCCTTTACGATGGTTCCCTTTTTTATATTATCCCTTTTCTTCCATAGTTTGAAAAATGCTTCCTGCACCAAATCTTTTGCCAAAGCTTCGTTACGGCTTAAACTTTTTGCGTACCAGTAGATTTCATTGTAATAGGACTCAATGACTGTTTTGAAAGCCTTCCTATCCCCTTTTTGGATTGCTTCAACCTTAATTTTTTCATCCAAGTTATTTGAATTCATAGGCTATTTTAACAAAAAAAAAATCAATATTATAGATTATTGACAATAAAAAGTAAGGGTATTGTATAGTTCAATCGTTTACATAATATGAATTGGGACTTTCCTAAAAATCATCAATGAAAAACAAGAAAATAGAAATTATCATACACAAATTTTTGGCCAATACGGCAACTTTGGATGAGATTGATATTTTGGCCAAATGGGT
This sequence comes from Flagellimonas yonaguniensis, assembly GCF_029193885.1. GTDB lineage: Bacteria > Bacteroidota > Bacteroidia > Flavobacteriales > Flavobacteriaceae > Flagellimonas > Flagellimonas yonaguniensis. The sequence continues at coordinate 204,722 of NZ_JARFVB010000005.1, forward strand.
CGATAAAAATAAATCTAGCTTTCAGGAAGAGGTGGAACTCCATCATCTAATAACCGGGGCTGGAGAAGAAGAAAGTACGGAACACCTAAAGAAAAATCTGACATCGGCCTTTTATCACGCTAGACTCGTCGCAGGCAGGGTCAAAAAAAGGAACTTACTACTCAGGTATGCCGCGATTTTTGTCGGCGTTCTTATGTTAGGTATTTATGCTTACGAGCAACGTAGTCCTGAAGTAATTCTTGAAAAAGAAGCCACGATTACTTTTGAAGATGGGTCTAAAAAGGAAACCTTAAATGACAAGGCAACCGGAATAGTGTCTACTACAAATGCTTATGTGGTAGAGCAAGAAGGCACTAAAATTACCTATAAAAAAGTAGCATCGAACCAAAAAAAGGTGAATCGGTTGGTGTTCAACACCTTGGATGTACCTTATGGGAAAAAGTTTCAGTTGGTACTATCCGATGGTACGGAAGTATACCTTAATTCGGGTTCTTCAATTACATACCCAGTGGTATTTTACGACGAAGGCCCAAGGAATGTTGTTCTTAGAGGGGAAGCTTACTTTACCGTTGCTCCGGATTCTTTAAGGCCATTTACGGTCAGCACACAGCTTCTTGATGCAAAGGTCCTAGGGACGGAATTTAATATTTCCAGTTACCGAGATGACGAACATATTCAAGTGGTACTTGTTGAAGGTAGTCTGTCAGTCGGTCGGAATAATTCTATTGGTTCGGGAGATGTAATCCTAAAACCGAATCAGCTGGCTTCCTATTCCTATTCCGATGATGAACTAGCCACTGCTAATATAGATGTTAGCAGTTACATTGCTTGGAAAAATGGCATATTGTTGTTCAAGAACGAAGACTTTTATCATATCGCAAAAAAACTTGAAAGGCACTATGATGTAAAAATCGAGATAAAGGATATGCAGGTAAGCAAAGAAAGATATACAGGAAGGTTTAAAACGGAAACCATTGAGGAAATACTACAGGCTTTTCAACGGATTAAAAGTTTTGACTACAACATTGAAAACAATAACATTAAAATTAACCTTAAAAACTAAGCGTATGGAGTGAACCTTAAAAGAATCAGGGATTGCTGGAACAATCCCATGATTCCAAACGAATTTAAAAACTATTTGACCAATTTCTAAACTCTCTCAAAAGTATGAAAAACACACTATGTAAAAGGTATTTTACGATTAAAATAGACCTGAAAATGAAAATTACCATGTTGTTTCTTTTAGTTGCCTTTTTTCAACTTCAGGCAAATAACACGTATTCCCAGAAATCCAATATTTCTATGAACATGAAGGATGCTACGATAGCCTCCGTATTTGAAGAAATAGAGAAAACGACCGATTTCAACATTCTTTATAAGAATTCCACTTTAGACATCAATAAACGTATTTCCGTAAACGTCGACAAAGTCAAGATAGATGAACTGATGGGTATAGTTCTAAAGGAAACCGATGTTTCTTTTGAAATTAGAAGAAAACTTATCGTGTTGGTTGAAAACGGCAAAACGTTGAATTCCGGTACAAGTCCGGCCTCATCCAATCCTCCAAAGGTTCCGGATCAAACTATGACGGTAACTGGCACGGTAACCGATCAAGACAATATTCCCTTAGGTGGAGTGAGTATTGTCATCAAGGGCTCCACTAAGGGGGTTTCCACCAATTTTGATGGGGAATATGAAATAGAAGCTTCTGAGGGCGATATTCTTGTGTTCTCCTATATTGGCTTTTCCTCACGTGAAATCAGTGTAAAACAAGCAGACGTAATTAACGTTGCCATGATGCAAAGTTCAATGGATTTGAACGAAGTAATCGTTACCGCAACCGGTGCGCGCCGTAAGGTTGAGATGGGAAATTCCATTGCGAATCTCAACGTTGCCGATGACGTAAAGCAGCGGCCGATAAGCAATGTCTCGGACCTACTTCAGGGGCAGGCGACCGGCGTTCAGATTTCAAGTAGTGGAGGTTCTACAGGCATGGGCTCGCGCATTAGGATCAGGGGTTCGAACAGTGCATCCCTTTCCAACGAACCAGTAATTTATGTTGATGGTATTTTGATTAATAACGAGGCAAATTCAATCTCTTTTGAAACAGGTGGGCAATCCCCTTCCCGTTTAAATGATATCAACCCAGAGGATATTGAGTCTATCGAAATCATCAAGGGTCCTTCCGCGGCAACATTATACGGATCTATTGCGGCCAACGGTGTAATTCGTATTACCACTAAAAAAGGTAAACAAGGAGAACCAAGATGGTCTGCATTTTTCGAGAGCGGTTTGGTAGAAGATGTAACAACCTATCCCAAAAACTATCAGGCACTTGACGCAGCAGGCAATCCCGGTTTCAACTTTGAAGCGGCCGAAGGCACTTTTGTCCACAGTACGGTCAATTCTTTTCAGCCCTTGAACGACCCGCGTACCTCGCCTTTTAGAACCGGACAGTCTTATGGCGGTGGGTTGAGCGTATCGGGAGGTTCGGAAGTACTCACCTATTTCCTTTCGGGAAGTCTTACCGACGGTGAAGGCGTGTTGCCCGTCAATAACATAAAAAGAACGAATTTCCGGGGAAATTTCGGAGCCAAGATTACTGATGACCTTAAGGTAAATTTGACCACGGGCTACACCAACAGTAATCTGGAACTTCCCTTGAACGATAATTTTGCCCTCGCATTAATGAGTCAGGGCCTAAATGGTACATCGACCATAGATGTCAACAACGGTTGGGGCGAATTTACACCCGATGAACTGTTTACCATAGACACCCGGCAAATAATCAATCGTTTTACCAGTGGTCTTGAACTCATTTGGCAACCCTCTGAAAAATTGAACCTAAGAGCCTCCGGAGGCCTAGATTTTACATCCCGTTGGGACAGTCAGTTTTTCCCCACGGGTGAAGCCCCTGATTTTCTAAACTACGACGAAGGTGCCCGGTTCTCTAATAGGTTCAACGATTTTGTCTATACTTTGGATGCCGTAGGTTCTTACAAAACAGATATTTGGGAGGGCATAAATTCCAGAACTTCCCTTGGATTCCAATATTTACAGAATCTTTCGCAAGGCACCTTCGCAACCGGTCTTCAGTTGGTTGCGGGTAGTAATTCTATTGCGGGGGCAGCAGTAACACAAAGTAACGAACAGACCATCGAGTCGCGTACCGTAGGTGTCTTTGTGGAGGAACAGATCGGTTTTAATGACAAATTGTTCGTGACTGGTGCCGTACGGGCCGATCGCGGGAGTTCTTTTGGTGCCTCGTTCAATTCGGTATTTTACCCCAAAGTGAGTGCTTCTTGGCTGATTTCGGAAGAAGAATTTTTCAATGATTCCGACAAATATGGTATAAGCTCGTTACGGCTTAGAGGAGCCTGGGGAGCCTCGGGGGTACAACCGGGCACCAATGATGCGCTGAGGTTTTTCAATCCCATAGCCGCTACACTGGACGGACAAAGTGTTACCGGGGTCACTATTGGCAGCGTTGGAAACTCCGACTTAACCCCAGAGCGGTCAACGGAAGTTGAGTTCGGCTTTGATGCGAAACTATTGTCCGAAAAAATTGGCTTTGAAATGACCTATTTTAATAAACGTACCGAAGATGCTCTTATATTTAGGCAATTGCCCTTATCGCTCGGCGTGGGCGAAGGGCGCTTTGAAAATTTGGGTTCCGTTAAAAACTCGGGTATTGAAATTGGATTGAACACAAGAATCATCGAAACCGATAAGTTTTTCTTTGGGGTCGATTTTGTGGGTTCGTTCATAGATAATGAATTGATAGAATTGGGTGAGGGCATACAACCGGTCATTTTTGGTCAACAACGTCACGTTGAAGGCTTTCCCCTTGGCGGTTACTGGGATGAAACCTATACTTTTAACGATGCCAATGGCGATGGTTTCATTGGGCAGGATGAGATACAAGTTGGGGAAGTAGGGTACTTAGGTACGCCGTTTGCCACTACCGATATTTCATTTACCCCAACACTTAGTTTTTTCGAAAATCAATTTGTGCTAAGAGGACTCCTAAACTACAGGGGTGGTCAAAAACTTTATAACAACACCGGTTCTTGGCGAAACGGGAATAGTAACAACCAAGAACTGAACGATCCCAATGCCTCGCTTGCCGATCAGGCAAGGGCCGTTGCATCAAAATTTTTGGGCACTAATGCTGGGTATATCGAAGATGCTTCGTTTTGGAGGCTTCGTGAAATTTCGTTGACCTATAATGCGCCTATCACCTTTTCGAGTCAACTTGGTTTTGATCGTATAAGCCTGACGCTTTCCGGGCAAAACTTGGGTGTATGGACCGACTACACGGGACTTGATCCCGAAATAAGTTCTGAGGGGCAAGCCAATTTTACTACTGAGGAATTTCTCAGTCAATCACCCGTGCGTTCTTGGAAAGCAAGGCTAAACCTATCTTTTTAACATTAAAAAATCTAAGAAAATGAGAACATTACTGAAAATAAAAAACAACTATTCCAGATTGATCTTTAATGTCGTTGTTTTGGTTGTACTTACATCGTTGAGTATATCTTGCGATTCGGTGGTAGAAGTTACAGATCCTGATATTGTTACACCGGAATCGCTTAATAGCGAAGCCGGTATACAAACCCTGCGCGCAGGTTCTTTGGGAGATCTTGCCGTGGCCATGAGCGGTTCCGCAGCAGGCCATGGGGCTACCACGGGCCTAATCGTTATGAGCGGCCTTATGGCTGACGAGTATAGTTATTCTGGAACCTTTCCCACTAGACGTGAGGCTGATACCCGAAACCTTCAAGATATTAACGGTGACATAAATACAATTTATGGTAACCTGCACAGATCACGAACCGGGGCCGAAACTACTATAGACCTTCTTGCCAATTTCGGCGGAAATCCAGAAGTGGAAAGTGAGATGCAAAGTATCGTTGGGTATGCCTATGTTATGTTCGCAGAAACCTTTTGCGGTGGGGTTCCCTTTAGCAAGGCACCTGCCGACGGAGGTGAATTGATCTATGGGGAGCCTTTGACTACTGAGCAAATGTTTAATGCTGCGGTCGAATGGTTTGATCAAGCCATCACCAACGCCGGCAGCAACGATAAATTGGCCAACCTGGGGCGGTTAGGCAAGGCCCGCTCCCTTTTGGGCCTAGGACAAATTGATGCCGCGGCTGGCGAAGTAGCTGCTGTTCCATCAGATTTTGTTTACAATATTGAACAATCGGACAACAGTCGTAGACAAGAGAACGGTATTTATATAATGACTACTGTTCGCCGTCAGTTTTCTATAGCAGATGGCAAAGGCGGCAATGGTCTAATGTACCGCTCCGCTATGGATCCCCGGACACCTTGGGACGGGGGCACGGAATTTGGACAAGATGATATTACCCTGTATTACAACCAACTCAAATTCAATTCCTCCAGTGTACCCGTGGCCTTGGCCTCAGGAATAGAAGCAAGGTTGATCGAAGCCGAGGCGGCCGCTAGTGCAGATGATGCCCAAACCGTCGCGAATATACATAATGAACTTAGGGCCGCAATGGGTCTATCAGAGTTAGACCTCTCAGGAATTAGTGGCGAAGACCTGTTGCTGGCCCATTTTTCAGAACGTGCCTTTTGGTTGTTCAGTACCGGTCATCGACTGGGAGACCTAAGAAGACTTGTGGATGTTTATGATATGATGCCCTCTAGTGTGTTTCCATGGGGGCCTTATTTCAAGGGAGGGGAATATAATCCCAATCTTAAATTTCTAGTCCCACAGTCAGAATCTAACAACCCCAATTATGTTGGCTGTTTGGATTGAAAATATTTGAAAATGTCATACAAAAAAGAGAGGAGGCTTTTTAGGGCCTCTTTTCTTTTTAAGTTTGCTGAAGGCAAAGTTGTCAATTACATTTTTTTATGAAAAACCTGTTAGCGATTCCAAAATTTGAACGTTCTGGAAGCTTCATTTTCTTATGTGCCTTGTTTTTGTTGTCCGGCACCGCTGGCCTTATATTCCAAGTGATTTGGATGTACCGGCTGGGACTTGTGTTCGGGAATGCGGCGTATGCGACGGCTGCAACATTATCCGCTTTTTTTCTCGGATTGGCCCTTGGGGGACGGTTTTTTGGCAAGGCTTCCGCCCGTTTTAAACGGCCACTTCGCTTATATGGCTTTATGGAGCTAGGTATTGCCGTAACGGCACTCTTGTTGATTCCTGGCCTCCATTTCTATGAAAAATACTATTCTGATATCGTATCTTTTTTAGGGGTTTCAAGAAGCGTTCTCTTAGTCATCAAGTTTGTATTTGGTATTTCATTACTTTTTTTTCCTTCATTTTTAATGGGAGGCACCTTTCCCGTTCTGGCACAGTACATCGGGAAAAACCGAATTGACCTTTCAAGACGTGGAACGATTTTGTATGCCGTAAATACCTTAGGGGCCGCTCTAGGTGCTTTTGCTGCCGCGTTTTATTTGTTAGCTAGGTACGGGGTCAGTGCAACCTATAGCTTTGCCATGGCCCTGGCTCTTTCCGTAGGGGTTCTGGCGCTTGTTATCGACCGCTTTTATAAGACTCCCCGCCCCGCTACTCTTGAAGCCTTCGATTGGCCTGAAAAGCACGAAAAATCCACTTACGCTACATCCGAATTGGGTTATGGCCAATTCATCACGGTCGCCTTTTTTTCCGGGGCCTTGGCACTAGCGGCCGAAACCTTATGGACTAAAATGTTCGCCCAAGTTTTACAAAATTCGGTCTATTCGTTCGCTGCAATATTGGTAGTGTTCCTTTTATCCCTAGGGCTTGGCGGTATTTTATCCCATGTGCTGGTAAGGCTAAGGGCGCCGTCAACAAAACTTTTGATCTTATTGTTGGCCTCGGCCGCAATTTTGATAGGAATATCTCCAACGGTATTCAGTACTGTGACAAACGGACTTGAGTACCTTGCAGTGAACGCATCTTGGCTTACATATATATGGTCCGTCTTTAAACTAAGCCTAATAGTAATTATGCCTCCAACTATTATTTTAGGTGCCGTGTTTCCCTTTCTGTTGAAAGCGGCCCCTACAATCCATATGCCATCTGGGATAATCGCGGGCAAATTAGTACTCTACAATTCGTTGGGCGGCTTTGTGGGGCCGGTAGTGGCAGGTTTTGTTCTACTTGATTTGGTCGGCCTCTGGAATAGTATAAAAATCATTGCTGTTCTGTATGGCATCTTAGCTCTATTGATTGTTTTCCCAGCATCCGGAAAAAAGAAAATTATTCAACTTTTATTACTAGTTACATTGATTTTCGGAATATTCGTGTTGAAAAACCCACCTCTTGTACAATTGAAAACAGGAGAAAAAGTACTGGATTATTGGCAATCAAGCGACGGTGTCGTCTCTATAATACAATTGGCGGGAAATTTAGAGATGCGATTAGATAATTTTTATGTGCTCGGGGATTCGAAATCGTTTTTGGTCGAGCAAATGCAGGCCCATGTTCCGCTTATGATACATCCAGCACCTAAAAATGTGGCGTTTTTGGGACTGGGGACCGGCATCACGGCAGGTGCGGCGTTTAACCATGATGTAGAAAATGTAGTAGCCGTTGAACTGGTGTCCAACGTGGTTACTGCGGCAAAACGTTATTTTTCACCTTGGACCAATGGACTTTTCAAAGATAAACGGGCGAATATAGTAGCTGACGATGCCAGAAACTTTCTTCTGGGCGCCAATAAGAAATTCGACGTTATTATCGGAGACCTTTTTACCCCGTGGCATGCAGGTACGGGAAGTCTTTACACCCTTGAACATTTTGAACAAGTTAAAAAGCGATTATCGCCCGGTGGCATCTTTGCGCAATGGTTACCGCTATACCAGCTTACACCTGAGAACTTCAATACCATTGCCGCTACATTTGCAGCCGTTTATCCACAAGTGACACTCTGGCGGGCCGATTTTTCCACGGACCGGGCCAGTATCGTACTCGTTGGCCAGGAAGCAGGCTCACAGCTTAACAATAATACCTTACGCAAAAATATTGTCCATGTAGTGGGTAAGCAAATTGACCCGGAAAACAACCACATGGCCGGTCTTTTTTATCTAGGTAACTTGGAGGCCATTAGAAATCGGTTGTCGGGTGTTGAACTGAATACCGATGACAGAAGGTCTATTGAATTTAAGGCACCTATTCTATCGCAACAAGCCAATTCGGGCAGTGCAAGCTATATTACAGGCAAGGAGTTGGATGATTTGTTGACCTTACTAAATACTAATCTTCCTGCTGGGAAAGACCCCTATCTTTCCAACTTGACAGAGGAAGAAATTCGATTTGTAAAAGTGGGGGCGCTTTACCATCGTTATTTGCGATATGTCAGTACCGGGGAAGAAGATAAGGCAAAAAAAATACGGGAACGGATACAGTTCTTGGCACCGGACTTTTTACATACGGAGACCAAAGCTATTGATGAAAAAAATAAGGGAATACCAACAAACAAGAAATAAAATGAATTACCAAAAAACAACTGGACCGATCAAGGACTATATGAAACAAGTAAGCAACAAACCATTCTTTTTTTCGATTCCAATAATCATATCTATACTATCTTTTGGTCTTTCGTTTGCGCAACAAGATATCATCGATAAGGCGATAGCAGTTTCGGGAACCGAAAAATTGAAAAACGCCGAGGCTTCATTCGATTTTCGGGATTATCAGTATACATACAAAAGAAGCCAGGGGCGATTTGAATACACAAGAATCGGCAAGAAAGGCGATGGCACGGAAATACGGGATGTCTATACCAATAAGGGGCTGGTCCGCTATGTGGCCGATACCTTGATAAGCCTTACCGAAAAAAGAGAGAAAGCCTATACCAATTCGGTAAATTCAGTGATGTACTTTGCGTTTTTGCCCCTTTGGCTCAAAGACCCCGCGGTCATTGTAGAAGACCAAGGTAGAAGCGTGATAAAAAGTAAGGAGTACTATAAAATCCGTGTTACTTTTAAGCAAGAGGGCGGTGGCGATGATTTTGAGGATGTGTTCCTCTATTGGTTCGATGTTGAGGATTATAGTATGGATTATCTGGCTTACAAATACTTTACTGGCAAAGGGGGAATGCGGTTTCGGGAAGCATACAACCAGCGCAACGTTAATGGGGTCGTAATACAGGATTACCGTAACCTACAACCTAAAATAAAGGACGGCATTGATTTTGATGAAATCGAGAAGGCTTTTGAAAATGACCAACTGGAAGAACTCTCCCTAATTCAATTGAAAAATGTGAAAATCAAAACGATACCCAAACCTTAGCTCAGTCTAATTCATTCAAAGACCCGAAGTAGGTTTCCAGTAAGTTCAGTCTGGAATATTTTCAAAGGGTTGCTCGTAATACTGTTCAAGGGCTTTCCGGTTTGGTCAAAGCGTGCGCCATGGGTAGAACAATAGTAAATACCGCCGTCGTTCTCAACAAACCTAACTTCCTCGGTCTGTTGATGGCTACATATCTGACTGGCCGCCACAAAATTACCTTCTAAATTTTTAACTACGACCACATAGTCTTTTAATATATAATCGCCGTTGTTCTGTAAGCTAGTACCCTCATTGGAGTTAAGGTCTATCGTAAAATCGATTCCAGTAGGTATCGGTCTCATATCCTCTGGTGAAACGTCTCCGTTACCATCTTTGGAACAGCTTTGAACACAGGGAAAAACAATTGCGAATGCCGCACCGGCACCCAAACTTCGTAAGAACTGTTTTCTTTCCATAACAAAGACTTTTAAAAATTAACGTCTTTTGCTAGAAAATCGTATCCAAACAATATATATATGGTCTTCGGCGCATCTTTTAAAAGATAGTAAAATCAATAATTTCTCTACACGGGGGTCTAACTAAGTGTTTGAACGCATCTGATTTATAGTGTTATATACCCAAAAGCACACACCAATTTTTTAGTACTATGCTGATTGTGTTTAGTAAAAAACAAGAATAGCTTTTATTCGAGTTACTACATTCAACTTTTTTTGCAAACATGACAATCGTCATGTTCTTGTTTAATCACTTATGTTATTTTTGAAAAATAATATCATTTAAATTGATTCTAACTACATAAAAATTAGATTATTATATATTTTTCAAATTGACCCTTAATTGTAAATATCCCTGTGCCAAGAGCACAGGGCGTTTTTTCAATGCTTCGCATTGATCAGGTCTCGAACAGCCTAAGTTGTTTGACATCTTCTGCTCGGCCTTGATTCTCTATGTACCGTTCGATCACATTCTTGTCCCCTCGACCACTTATCGTCGAAATATAATACCCATCCGTCCAAAACTCCCCGCCCCAAAGCTCCTGTTCCAATGATGGAAGCTCCTTGAACACGCGTTGCGATGTGATGCTCTTGACCATACGGATCACCTGACCCCCCGAGTACTTGGGCAAGAACCTGCAAAGTAGGTGAACGTGGTCCTTGTCAAAACCAACATTGTGGACATCGATGTAATATCGGTCCCGAAACCCGGAAAGAACATCCACCACCACTTTCTCGACCACAGGATCAAACAGTTTCTTCCTGTACTTGATCGTCAACTGAATGTGGTAATAACATTCAGAAACATTATGATGCCAATACCAATTCCTATCTGTAATTTTGGGCATGCCCAAAATTACGACTTTCGTGCTTCGCACGAAGGCAATTCAGCCCTGCGCCAAGAGCACAGGGAGTTAATGCCTAACTTTTAAAACTTAAACAGTTTTTTGCTAATTTTAGAGTATGAAGCGCTTTTTACGTAAAATAGTATCCATCGGTTTGACGTTCGCAATACTTTTTGCGACCACATCCTTTAGCGCTGATATGCATTTCTGTTGTAACAAATTAGTGGATATTGCCGTATTTGGTAAGGCAAAATCTTGTGACGATAAAGTTCAAAAAAGCGAAAGCCCTTCCAAGGAGTGTTCTGTAGGAGCCAAGGATTGTTGCAGGAATGAAACATTTAGCAAGGCCGGTGATGACAACGTTAAAAAGGTTACCGCGGAATTCAGCATCGAAAACTATGTTTTCTTACATAGCTTTTTTTACACCTATATAAATCGTTTTGAAGGGCTAGATAAAAACATCGTTCCCTTTGTAAATTACGATCCGCCATGGATCGAGAAGGACATTCTTGTGCTTCATGAAACTTTCCTTATTTGATTTTTATTCAAACAGATTATTGATCCAATAATCTGTACTTCCTACTGGCAAACATCGCGTTCTGCCCTCTAATGTCGTACCCTTTATTTCAACGACACTCGCTCCAATTGGTCAAAATACCAAATAATAATGAGTCCTTACGGACATAAGCAATTAGAACATTCAATAAACCCTAAAGTATGGATTCTCAGAGAGAATACTGGATCAAGAATATGGTCTGCAGTCGGTGCCTTAAGGTCATAAAGCAAGACCTTGAAGAAATCGGTGTAGAAGTGCTTTCCCTTGAACTGGGCAAACTATCAGTCCGTATCACTACTGAAATCGATAAAAAAATCGATTTGAAAATAGCGGAGGTGCTTCATTCCAACGGATTTGAAATCGCCAAGAACGAGGAGGAAATGATCGTTGAGAATATCAAGATCACCTTAATCGAACTTGTAACAGACCTTCCTTTACATATTAAGGAAAAGACTTCCGAACATTTGGCAGCAGAACTACATCGCGATTATAAGATGTTGAGCAAGATTTTCTCTAAAAAAGAGAACATTACCATTGAAAAGTACTTTATAAAACTGAAGGTCGAAAGGGTCAAAGAGCTCATACAGTTGCAACAGCATGCGTTCTCAGACATAGCCTATCTACTTGATTATAGTAGCGTGAACCATTTATCCAGACAGTTTAAAAATGTTACTGGATTGAGCATGACAGATTATAAAAACAGCCAAGTATGGGAAAGAAGCTTCCTGGACGAAATTATATAGATAAGAACGAAAATTATGCAGATGTAAACATCCAACAAAAAATAGATTTACTAACAATTCAATACCAATAAAATGAAAAACAAAAGAGACATACGTATTTGGACCATATTAATGGTCACAGGTTTGTTAATTCTCGGGTTCAATGGCCATGCCCAAGAAAAATGGGTAGCCCCTGCAAGTGCCGATAAGATTGTCAACCCCTTAAAGGGGGACACAGATGCAGTGGCAAACGGGAAAAGGACGTACAGAATGCTCTGTGTGGTCTGCCATGGAGCCAAGGGCAAAGGTGATGGCGTTGGTGGCGCAGGATTAAAGCCGCTACCGACCAATTTGACCAGTGCCGAGTTCCAAGCCCAGACCGACGGCGCAATTTTCTGGAAACTAGAGGAAGGACGCTCACCCATGGCCTCCTATAAAACCGCTCTTCCCGAAAAGAAAAGATGGGAATTGATTAACTATATCAGAACCTTGAAACAATGAAAAAGCTAATATATTTTCTAACAGTAGTGGTCTTAGGTACAACTTCATACGCCCAGACCTATAACACGTTTGAACCGAGCAAGACCCAATTTATGCTGCGTGGTTACGGGCATACAGGATTTGAGTATATGGATTCTGGCGATGAAACAGAATCCACATTTTTGGGTGCGGCCTTTGCTCCAATATTTCTTTATAAACATTCAGATAGGCTGATGTTCGAGGCAGAACTGGAGTTTGTTCTTGAAGGGAACGAACTGGAAACCGGTTTGGAATATGCGGACGTTATGTATGTACTTAATAGAAACATGACCGTTAGGGCCGGAAAATTTCTTTTACCATTTGGCACTTTTATGGAACGCTTGCATCCTGCATGGATTAACAGATTGCCCAATACGCCTTTGGGCTATGGGCATGACGGGATTGCACCTTCCTCGGGTATAGGGGTAGAATTAAGAGGGGCATTTGATTTGGGAGGCCCTACTTTGAACTATTCGGTATACTCCACAAACGGTCCACGTCTCAAGGACGGTAATTTGGAACCTGAAGAAGCGGGGATGCTTCAATTCGAGAATTATGAGGACACCAATCTTGCCAAGGCTTATGGGGGTCGAATCGGGTTGCTGCCTTTTTCTGATTCTTCCACAGAAATAGGGTTTTCAGCGTATTCCACTAGTGGAACGGGGGAAGAAGATTCAGAATATGAAGATATCGGTGCCTTTCTCTATGCCTTGGATTTTTCCTTTGTCAAACAAATATCAGGAATAGGCGGCGTAGTTGACGTAAAGGCGCAATACAATAATTCCAATGTGGATACGGCAACTTTTACAGAACTGGAGGATGGTATCGCAGAAGAATACTCTTTTGATAACCAAAGTAATTCCTTTTATGGGCAATTGAGCTATAGGCCTACAATGGCAAGCAATGACTTTGTCAAGAAATTGGAGTTTGTTGGAAGATATTCAGATTTCAATGCTCCCGAGGGTGCCGAATGGGAGGAAAAATCAGTTCAGTATGCCTTTGGCGTCAACTATTGGCTGAGCTGGCGTTCTGTAGTCAAGTTGAGTTACCAGACCACGGAAACAGAAGGAGGCCATGACGGTAATGGAATCACAAATACAGATGGATTATTTCTGCATTGGGCCATAGGATTTTGATCGAATCATAAAAAGCAAAAAAATGAAAACAACATATAAATTATCGATAGTCTTGGCCTTACTGGCCATCACGGGTTTGACGGTGGTTGCGTGCTCTTCAACCAAGACAAAATATTCGGATGTGCCCGCCGAAACGGTAGCGGATACAGCTGATGATTTCAAGATAGAGAAATCAGGAGCACAGCTTTGGGGAGAGACCTGTAATCGCTGTCATATTGCCCCATCTCCAGCAGATTATAACGATACCGATTGGGAAACCATTAGCCTCCATATGAGGGTAAGGGCCAATCTTACCGAAAATGAAAGTAAAAAAATTGAAGAGTTTCTTAAATCAGCAAATTAGGGTTAGAGGTAGATGCTCCCATAGTAATAGATGCTTAGCTATGGGAGCAAAATTCCAAAAAAAGATAACAATTGAATCATAATTAAAATATAACACTATGAAAACAATAACAATCATTATTTCGGTATTCGCAATGGTTATCCTATCCAGTTGCAACCAGAAAACAGATTCTAATGCTATGCTCGAAAATTCACAAACGAGAACGGCACTCTTTGATGCAATTGCCAATAATCACAGCTATATGACCGAATTCATGGACAATATGAAAGGGAACGACCATGCCATGCAGATGATGCAGGGCAACCAACAGATGATGGGTAATATGATGAAAGGCCAGGGTATGCAAATGATGATGAAAGATAGCATGATGATGAAAAACATGATGAAAGATAGCATGATGATGAAAAACATGATGCAATCCATGATGAAAGATGGAATGATGATGGGCGATATGATGAAAATGATGCATGAAAAAGGCATGATGAGCGAAGATTGTATGGAGTCTTGCATGGATATGATGGCCGAGAAAGGAGTAGATAATATTGAACAGGCCAAATTGGAATTGAGCAAAAGCCAAAGTCATGGCGATCATCATTAAAGTATATAAAATTTAACACTAAAAAATAGAAATCATGAAAGGTCATTGGATATGGATGGTTATCGGTTGCGGACTTCCGTTACTATTAATTTTTTTCGCCCCAGCATTGGGCATTACGGGATATAACGGACTTTTTGGCTTTATCATCCTGATGTTCGTGTTTCATCTCTTTATGCCGCATGGCGCACATGGCCACGGTAGGCATAACCATTCGGAACAGAATAATAAGCAACACGAATATGGTAAAAAAAAATCGTTGGCATCTGAAACCAATGAGGAACATAAGGGCCATAGCCATCATTAAAAAAATCAGAAACCAATGAAACATAAATATCAAATAAACGGAATAAGCTGTGGCGGATGTATAGCAAGGGTAAAAAAAACCATGGAAGCACACCCGGACATTGAGAAAACGGAAATCTTTTTAAGCCCAAAAGGAAAGACGATCATCAGTATGAAGGAGAAACTTTCAGTAGAAGATTTGCAAAAGCAACTCAACAAACTTGAGGGCTATACCATAACTGAGATCATTTAAAATAATAGTAACCATAAAATTAAGAACATGTTTTACAGAGATGGATTTTTTTGGGGAATGCACCTTATCTGGTGGGCAATTTGGTTAGTGGCTTTAGGCTGGATTTTTTTTGCGCCGTCTGGCACATCTGGTGCAGAAATCAATGAAGACGATCCGGTAACAACGCTCAAAATCCGGTTTGCCAAGGGCGAGATTTCCAAGGAGGAATATGAGCAATCAAGGAATCTTTTAAGATCGGACAAATAGTCCAACAACGAACAACTATTAATCTTTAAATCTAAAACTATGCATTTTTTTGACGGACACTGGGGCGGTATGCACTTCGTATGGTGGATCATATGGTTGATCCTCTTAATATGGATCTTCTTTGTGCCATACGATATCCCGTACCGAAAATCAAAGAAGGAAGACCCTCTCGCAATTCTCAAAAAAAGATTTGCCAATGGGGAAATTACAAAAGAGGAATTTGAAGAATCAAAAAGGATTCTAAAATCCGAATAGTGTCATTTCAACTTTAACATGACACTAGGAATAATAAGCAATTAGTAACACTTAGAATGAATCAAAATGAAAACAAAAATCAAAAAAGCAGTAGGAATTGTATTGGCCGTTTTCACATTATCGGCCTGTGCACAAAAACAGGAAAGTGCTGTAAAGGATATGCTTAAGAACCCCTCTAAACAAGAGGAAGTCTTGACCTTGATGGTCGAAGACCACGATTTGGGCAAAAAGTATATTACCAAAATGATGGATAATGATCATGCCACGGGCATGATGGTAGACGAACTCGTAAAAGCAGCGGCAAACGATACCATTCTCGCCGGTAAACTGAGCGATATGATTACTGGATACCCTGACCTTATGCTATTGACCACCCATCATTTTATGCCGGTCATTGCCAATGACAGCCTTTTGAGCAACACCTTTTGTGACCACACTTTGGAGCATGAGGAATTGGAAAAAGCTATGCACAATAAGATGGAGTACAAAAAAAGTATGGAAAAGAACCATTAATTAAAATTTTGGTTTAGCACAAAGGGTCTTTACTCCACAAATGAATTTGGAACAACTATTAACATAAAAACAACAATCATGTATCGATTAAACGTAAAAAAACTTGGTTTTGCATTCGGTCTCACAGGAGCCTTGATTTATCTGGGCTGTATGGTCGTCATGGCTACCGCAGGGCAAGAAGGGAGCATATTATTTTTCAATAGCCTATTGCACGGTCTGGACACGACCAATATTATAAGAATGGATGTCCCCCTACTGGAGGCTCTCTTTGGCATCGTACAAACCTTTATTCTGGGATGGCTTATCGGAGCATGCATTGCAGGCTTTTATAACGCACAAATTAAGAGGAGATAATCTAAGCTTGTGGATAGAAGAGGCTTTAGAATATGGCACTGCATTGACCGCTGGTATATTGTTTTTTCCTGACAATCTGCTAGTGGTAAGTGCCAAAAAATGGGTAAAATAACAAGGGGGCCAATGGAAACTTATTTGGTAAAATCGGGCACCATGTGCAGCTGGCCTTGGTGTATTCCTTTAGTAAAATATTCAATAAACAGTTCGGCGACAGGGAAGACCTGTTGAATCTGGACATAATTATATCAACTAGAAGATTCCTATGCAATACGTTTGGTTTATATGGTCGCTTATCCTCCTTGCCCTTTGGGGCCTGGTTTACCTCCTGAAAAAGGATTCTAGGAAGGAAATGCTCAAAATGAGTTGGATAACGATGCCCTTCGGGCTTACAGAACCTTTGTTCGTTCCTGAATATTGGCATCCGCCGTCCCTTTTTGATTTGGCGATAAAGACAGGCTTCGATATTGAAAGTCTCATCTTTTCATTCGCTATTGGGGGTATTGGTACGGTATTGTATAATCTTATTTTTAAACGTGGCTACGTTGAATTCCCGCACACCGAAAGAAGTCATAGAAGACACTCCCTGCATGTATATATTCTCTTTGTTCCAGTTTTGGTTTTCGGGGCCTTGAGTCTTTTTACCGAATTGAACCATATTTATTGTGGGATTCTAGCCATGTTCATGGGCGGTTTGGCAACGCTGTATTGCAGGCCAGATTTAATAGAAAAGATTTGGATCGGAGGTCTATTGTTCACGGTGCTCTACTTTATTTATTTCGGTAGCATCCTTCCGTTCTATCCCGATTATGTGGAACTCTACTGGAATCTGGAGAACCTGACCCATATATTGGTTATTGGTATCCCCGTTGAGGAACTGTTGTTCGCTTTCACTTTCGGAATGTACTGGTCGGGGCTATACGAGCATTTGTATTGGAAAAAATTGATGAAACCCTTGGTCGTAAGTTGATTTGGCAATATGGGAATTAAGCATAATTAATCATGAACAAATAAATTTAAAAAGATGAAAATAGTATTAGCAATAGATGGTTCTGACTTTAGTAAAGTCGCCATAGATGAACTTGCAGCGCTGCCGTTGCCTGCGGGTACCGAAGTATGTATTTTGAATGTGTTCGAAAATCCCATGTTGGCCGCTCCTGGTGCCCTTCCATTGGGCGGCACACTTGGCAATTATTATGAAGAAACGGTATCCAATGCGAAAAAATCAGCAGAAGATCTTGTTAATGAAGCTTCAAAATCATTAAGTGACAATAATAGCGCATTGTCTATAACAACAGCGGTGGTCAATGGCCTTCCCAAAAGTGCAATTTTGGAAAAGGCGGAAGCCTTTGATGCCGATTTAATCGTAGTCGGGTCGCAGGGTCATGGTGCATTTTCCAGATTTCTGCTTGGCTCGGTTTCCCAGTCCTTGGCAACGCATGCCGACTGTTCCGTCATGATAGTACGGAAACGCGACTCGAAAGAGAAAAATAATCAGTAAAAAGTTAATGAGCAATAACCAAATGTTAGACCGTATCAACAACAATACATGTAAAGTGACGGAAGCTATCTGCTTGCCAAATTCTAGGTTGCCACGGGTAGTTATAGTTGGAGGGGGCTTTGCGGGTCTAGCATTGGTGGAAGGGCTGAAAAACAAAGATATTCAGGTTGTACTGATAGACCGCAACAACTTTCATCAATTCCAACCCTTATTTTATCAGGTAGCCACTAGCGGCCTCGAACCCGATAGTATTGTGTTCCCTTTTAGAAAACAAATTAAGGGGTATAAGAATGTAAGCTTCAGGCTGGCCGAGGTAAAGGAAATTCAAGCCTCTACCAATACTGTCATAACGGACAAAGGAAAACTTACCTACGATTATCTGGTCTTGGCTACGGGAACAAAGACCAACTTCTTCGGTATGGAAGAAGTGGAAATAAATAGTTTGGGCATGAAGGATATCCGGGATTCCCTGAACATCCGCCACATGATGTTGCAAAACTTGGAGCAGGCCGCGATTACATGCGATGATGAGGAACGCGATGCCCTTACCAATTTTGTGATTGTGGGCGGTGGCCCTGCAGGGGTAGAAATGGCAGGTGCCTTGGCGGAGTTTTGTAAATACATTCTACCAAAGGATTATCCAGAGTACCCTTCTTCCATAATGAACATTTATTTGGTGGAAGCTATGGACGAAGTGCTCTCGGCCATGTCCGACAAAGCTTCTTCAAAAACCCTGACCTATTTGGAAAATCTAAACGTGAAAGTATTGCTGAAAGAGTCCGTTAGCAATTATGATGGTAGGATCGTACAAACCAAAAGTGGGAAGACGATTTTGGCCAAGAACTTAATTTGGACGGCAGGTGTAAAAGGGGACTTCCCAAAGGGTATCGATGAGAGGCATGTAGTGAAGGGAAATCGCTTAAAAACCGATGCTTATTTGAAAGTAGACGGTCAAGAAAACATTTATGCCATCGGGGATATTGCCGCCCTGATTTCCGAAGAGACCCCAAAAGGCCACCCACAGGTAGCACAGGCGGCCATCCAACAGGGAAAATACCTTGCCTGCACATTGATGGGGATCATCAATGATAAACCAATAGGGTTATTTAGCTATAAGGACAAGGGTTCTTTGGCTACCGTTGGTAAGCGCAAGGCTGTTGCAGATCTAGGTAAACTAAAGTTTGCCGGCTATTTTGCCTGGTTGCTGTGGTCGGTCGTACACCTGTTATCCATTAGTGGGTTTCGAAACAAGTTATTGGTCGGCTTCAATTGGGCCGTAAGCTATTTTTCCTATGAAAAGAGCAATAGGGTAATTATTAGGAATTTCAAACTTAATAATACTGCGAAAACTCAAACAAAGGATAATTCCGAAAATCATTTGGAAAAGGATGTAAACACAAAAAAATCCAGTATTGATGTCTAAACACCTTACAAATAACGGCATTATTAAATTCTTCGGCAGCACGGCCAAAGAACTCAATAACAGTGGTGTTGTTCTCTTTATCACGGTCGTCGTCGCAATGGTCTGGGCCAATTCGCCGTGGAAGGAATATTATATCGACTTAATGCAAACTGATATTGCCTTTACCGTTGGCAGTCTTCAGCTATCGGAGCCACTGCTGTTATGGATCAACGATGGTTTGATGGCCCTCTTCTTTCTACAAGTAGGTCTGGAGCTGAAACGTGAAATAATCGGTGGTAAACTTTCATCCCCAAAGAATGCGGTGCTACCTATTGGTGCAGCTATAGGTGGCATGGTACTTCCTGCCCTTGTTTATTTTATGTTCAATAGCTCGGGCGAAGCTTCTAATGGTTGGGGCATTCCCATGGCCACGGATATTGCCTTTTCTCTAGGGGTCCTGGCCCTTGTCGGCAAAAGACTGCCAGCCTCTTTAAGGGTTTTTCTTATTACGTTGGCGATAGTGGATGATTTGGGAGGCGTCTTGGTCATTGCCCTATTTTATACTTCCGGTATATCCGAGATGGATTTACTGCATGGGCTATTGTTCTTCGGAGCTTTGATTATAGGCAATTATGCTGGAGTGAGAAGCACTTGGTTCTATGCCATCATTGGTATCGGTGGTGTTTGGCTGGCCTTCTTTTTTTCAGGGGTACATCCAACCATTGCCGGGATTCTGACGGCATTTGCTATTCCTGGTAGGGTAAAAATTAAGGAGAATACCTTTTTAGAGCGTTTAGACCGTTTGCATAAGAGATTTCAAGAAACCAAGTCGATAAAGGGCACGCTTATCTCAAAAACGCAATTGGAGATATTGGAGGATATAAAGACTGCAAGTTCCGAGGCTGAAACTCCACTTCAAAAATTGGAAAGGACTTTAAACCCAATAGTGGGCTTTGTAATTCTTCCCTTGTTCGCTTTGGCAAATGCTGGAATACATCTTCATGGAGATTTGTTGAAAGTACTATCCAGTCCCGTTAGTTTGGGGATTGGTCTAGGTCTGATTTTTGGAAAATTTATCGGTATTACCGCTTTTTCACGACTGCTGGTCGCATTTAAACTGGCCAAACTACCGGAAAACGTGAATTGGAACATGATTTATGGTGTGGCCTTTCTTGGAGGAATAGGCTTTACAATGTCATTGTTTATAAATGAATTGGCTTTCACGGACGAGTCCCTAATATTTACGGCCAAGGTAAGCATCCTATTCGCTTCGATGATAGCAGGGGTAATGGGCGCGCTACTATTACACGGAAACAGTAAAAAATTATTAACAGTTAAATAATAATAAGGATATGAAAAATATTGCAGTAGTAGGATACGGGGTCATCGGCAAAAGAGTTGCCGATGCCATACAGTTACAGGATGACATGAAACTAGTCGGGATTTGCGACATTATCAGCGATTGGCGCATAAAGAACGCTGTAAGAAAGGATTATGATATCTATGCGGCAACCACCGAAGCGGAAAAACAAATGAAGGCTTCGGGCATTTCGGTAATGGGCAATATGCAGGACTTATTGGATAAAGTGGACCTTGTGGTGGATTGCACTCCGAAGAATATAGCGGCAAAGAACGTAGAGGTCTATAAAAAACAAGGTATTAAGTTCATTGTTCAAGGTGGCGAAAAACACGAAACCACAGGACATTCCTTTAGTGCGGAAAACAATTATAGTACGGCGCTAAATATTGATGCTACCCGAGTGGTTTCCTGTAATACCACATCAATCTTGAGAACATTGACCGCTTTAAAAAGGGCAGATTTATTGGATTATGCACGGGGAACATTATTAAGAAGGGCCACCGACCCATGGGAAAGCCATTTAGGAGGTATAATGAACACCATGGTGCCTGAAAAAGACATCCCAAGTCATCAAGGGCCCGATGCGCAAAGTGTCGACCCGGATTTGGATGTGATCACCTCGGCGGTAAAAGTGCCCGAAACCCTGAGCCATATGCATTATTGGAACGTGAAGCTAAAGAAAGAAGCATCTAAAGAAGAAGTGCTCAACGCCTTTAAAACTTCGAGCCGTATCAAATTGATACACTATGACCAAGGCTTGGTCTCCAACAACACGATCAAGGAAATGTTTTTGGACATGGGCAGACCATGGGGCGACATGTACGAGGTGGCACTTTGGGAAGATATGCTCAAGGTTGTGGGCGATGAACTTTTTTATGCCTACGTGGTGGACAATCAAGCGATCGTAATCCCCGAGACCATCGACGCCATTCGGGCCCTTACTGGTATTGAGACCGATGCGCACAAATCCATCGAAAAGACCAATGAAAGTTTAGGAATCGGATAAAAAAGGACAATGAAACATCTATGACCAAAAATTTTGTCACACAACGAAATGATTATATGGATGTTACATATGGCCGTTGAAAAACAAAAAAATAAACACATGAAAACATACGAAAATATAGTGGAACAATTAGGGGACAAAGCTTCCTTCTATCTGGACCACGTAAGCGAAAAGATCACCAAGGATGAACTACAATTGCCTGATGCTGATTTTGTCTCCAAAGTTTTTGTCAATAGTAATCGAAGCCCACAAACGCTTCGAAGCCTTGCCCAATTGTACGGGCATGGCAATCTAAAGGATACAGGGTATTTAAGCATACTTCCCGTAGACCAGGGGATTGAGCATAGTGCCGCTTTTTCCTTTTATAAGAATCCCGATTATTTTGATCCGGAAAACATTATAAAACTGGCCATCGGTGCGGGTTGTAACGGGGTGGCATCGACCTTCGGTGCGCTGGGTCTCTATGCCCGTAAATATGCCCATAAAATCCCCTTTATTGTGAAGATCAACCACAATGAGCTCCTGTCCTATCCCAATGCCTATGACCAAAACCTTTTTGGGAAAGTCAAGGAAGCTTGGGAAATGGGCGCGGTTGCTATTGGTGCCACTATCTATTTTGGATCCAAGGAAAGTAATCGACAGTTGAAAGAGATTGCGGAAGCCTTTGCCGAGGCCCATAGCCTCGGTATGGCCACAATCTTGTGGTGCTACACCCGCAACGATGCTTTCAAAACGGATAAACAGGACTATCACACCGCCGCGGATCTAACAGGGCAGGCGAACCACCTTGGAGTAACAATACAGGCGGACATCATCAAACAAAAATTGCCCACAACAAATTTTGGCTTTAAAGACCTTCAATTTGGGAAGTATGACGATGCCATGTACAAAACCCTGACAACGGAACACCCCATCGATTTGTGCCGTTTACAGGTCGCCAATTGCTTTATGGGCAAAATTGGATTGATTAATTCTGGCGGGGGTTCCAAAGGGGCGTCCGATATGACCGAGGCCATCACAACGGCTATCGTAAACAAACGAGCTGGAGGGTCCGGGCTTATTTTGGGAAGGAAGGCCTTTCAAAGGCCTTTTAAGGAAGGGGTGGAATTGATACATGCGGTCCAGGGCGTTTACATTGAGAAAAGAATCACAGTGGCATAATACAGATATAAGCATGCTCGATACGGAAATAAAGTCATTAAAATCCCTAAACCACTACCTGCGTAAACTGGTAGAAAATAGGCTGTGGCTCAAGGTTATAATTGCCTTGTTCCTCGGTGTCGGGGTCGGCCTGTTGTTAAGCCCCCAAAACGGTTGGATCACCAAAAGCACAGCCGATGTTCTAGGAAATTGGCTGGCCCTGCCGGGTATGCTCTTCCTGAAACTGGTGCAAATGATCATGATTCCCTTGATCGTGGCTTCCATCATTACAGGTATCGCTAGTAACGATAAGGATAACTTGAAAAGGTTGGGTGGTGGCGTACTCTTATATTTCATATCGACAACAATTATATCGGTAACCATAGGCACCGTACTTGCACTGATCTTTTCCCCCGGAAAATATCTGCACCAACAGGCGGAAGTCGATCATACAAATGCATTGGCCGACGCTGCCAAAAGTTCGGAACTATCCTTTGGAATAAACGATATTCCGAATGCCATAACCAATTTACTGCCCGAAAACCCATTGGCCTCCATGGTAAGTGGCGAAATGTTGAGCATCGTCATTTTTACCATTATCATAGGGGTCGCCGTATTGTCGCTGACCGACGACCTGCTCAAACCTGTAAAATTGCTCTTAGGGGCCATACAGGAAATCTGTATGACGGTGGTCAAATGGGCCATGTTATTGGTTCCGGTCGCCGTATTCGGTCTAATGGCACAGCTTACGTCGAGCGTTGGCCTGAACTCCTTAACGGGTCTGGGATTTTATGTGCTCGTGGTACTGATGGGATTGCTCATATTGCTCGGCATTTACATCATGCTGGTCAGCATACTTGGCCAGAGCAACCCTTTTAAATTTTTGCGAAAGATCACGGATGTACAGCTTTTGGCGTTCTCAACAACAAGCTCTGCCGCGGTAATGCCCTTATCGCTGAAAACAGCGGAGGAAGAACTTAAGGTGGATGGGGCCATCAGTAATTTCATAATCCCCATCGGGACTACCGTGAATATGGACGGGACGGCCCTCTATCAGACCATAACGACCTTGTTCATAGCACAGGCCTATGGCCTTGAAATGGGCCTTCTCAATGTCATCGTTGTCGTAGTTACCATAGTCGCCGCTTCCATCGGCACCCCGGCCATCCCGGGTGGTGGCGTGGTGATTTTGGCCTCTGTACTATCCAGTGCAGGAATTCCCGCCGAAGGAATCATCATCATCATCGGGGTCGAGCGCTTGCTCGGGATGTTCCGCTCTGCGATCAACGTTACCGGGGACCTAACGGCCTGCATGGTATTCGATAGGTTTTATGGAAATAAGCCAGGGGGAACCAAAGTGAGCGATGTAAAAAGGACTACCGAATATTCAACTGTTTAATTATTAAAAGAAACGGATAATGATAAAATCAATTAGCAAAATAGATCTTTCCCCGAAACCGGGCAAGGCGTACTGGGTAAACTGTCACAGGGAATGGCGGGAGGAGATCATTTATTTTATGATGGTCGACCGGTTTCATGATAGCAATAAACGGCATTCGATGAATTTCGATATCCGGCATGCCGGTTTCGGGAACGAAGACCAGCTGCAAAAGCCTTTTGGGGGCACCATCAAAGGCATCACAGACAATATCGATTACATCAAAAATTTGGGCTGTACGGCTATCTGGTTAAGTCCCGTGTTTGAAAATAACCCAGGATCCTACCATGGCTATGCCATCCAGAACTATATGGACGTGGACAAACGCTGGGGCACCAAGGAAGAACTGGAACAATTGGTGGACAAGGCACACGGGCTTGATATAAGGGTCTTTTTGGATATCGTTCTGCACCATTCAGGCGATAATTGGTCCTATCCTTTTGATTATGATTATTTCTATGCTGGTGGCCAACGGTTTCCACTAGGAGGTTGGCGCCAGAAGGACAGGCCGCTTCCAGTCGAACTGGCAGACCCCGAAATGTATAACCGAAAAGGGCAGATCAGGAATTTCGATGCGTATCCCGAGACCCAGGAAGGCGACTTCTTTACCTTAAAAACATTTAGGAACGATGGTTCTCCCGCCAGCGAAAGTTTACTGGATATATTGGTCAAG
Organism: Flagellimonas yonaguniensis; assembly: GCF_029193885.1. Lineage (GTDB taxonomy): Bacteria > Bacteroidota > Bacteroidia > Flavobacteriales > Flavobacteriaceae > Flagellimonas > Flagellimonas yonaguniensis. The sequence goes on from NZ_JARFVB010000005.1 coordinate 229,617, forward strand.
ATACACTGTTATTGGATACGCGAGACGGATGTGGACGGTTTTCGTTTGGATGCCGTCAAACACATGAAAGGAAACGACATTAGCCGTTTTTGTTCCAACATAAGGGAATATGCCTACACCTTGGGCAAGAGAAACTTTTTCCTGTTTGGCGAAATTATCGGTAATGATGAGATGGGCAATCCCTATATAGGCCCCAAAATGCTGCCGAAGGACCGGAATGTATATTACGGGCTAGATTCCATTTTAGATCATCCGTTACACAGTGTTCTGGCAGAGGTCATAAAGGGGAATTCATCCCCGAACCGATTGATACAACGGTATTCGGATTTGCAAAAGAATGCCTTAAGCCGGGGTGAGTATGGGGAATTCTTGGTAACCTATATCGATGACCACGACCAGGTGGGGATGGACTTTAAGCACCGCTTTGGCCATAATGCCACCCCTGAACAAATTGTTGCAGGAATGGGCTTTCTCATTTGCGCCCTTGGCGCCCCATGTATTTATTACGGTACCGAACAGGGTTTTGAGGGCAACGGTATGGATGACCGGTATATCAGGGAAGGAATGTTCGATCCCGATGATAAGGAGACCAACGTATTGAACCAAGGTTCATGGATATTCAAGCGAATTTCGGTCTTGGCACATTTAAGGCAGAAAGAGTCCATTCTAAAGTTCGGTCGAATGTATTTCAGGGAAATTTCAAAAAACGGGGTTGATTTTCATTTTCCCGATGGCAAGGAATGCCTATTGGCATTTTCAAGGATCCTACATCAGGGCGAGATCCTTGTCGTCTATAATTCTTCGCCAAAGGAAACCAAAGAAGAATACATAGCAATAGATAACTCTATCAATAAAGAAGGCACCTATATGGTATGCCTCTATGGGAACAAGAAAAAAATCAGAATAGAAAAGAATACAGATCAAGAAGCTGGCCGCCTTTTCATCAAGGTAAAGCTAAAACCCATGGAGTTTTTGATGTTCAAAAACACGTAAGCAAGACAAACTTAGGTTGTAGAAATTAATAATATAAGACCATGAAATACATGATCGTGAAAATTGTAAAAGGGGCTCTGGTGGCAGTGTCGGTAGTATTGATACTCTTCATCTCTGTTGCAGGATATCAATACCTAACCGTCGCTTTAGCACCTGAATATGATCCAGAAACTATGCTGTTGAACTATGAAGTAGTGGGCTCGGGCGAAAGGAGCATCATCCTGATCCATGGCATGGCAGGTACTAAAGATTATTGGAAAAAGGATTTGGAACAAGTTACCCGAACGTACAGGCTTCTTTTGGTCGACTTGTTGGGTTTCGGCGATTCGCCAAAACCCCAAAGTGAATATACCCTCGAAATTCAGCTTGCGGCACTTGAGAACATCATCACGAACGAGGGCTTTAATAATGGCAACACCCTTATCTTGGGCCACTCCATGGGCGCGGTAATTTCCTTGGCCCTCTTTGCGGAACGCCCCGACTGGTTTAGAGGGGCTACGGTCATAGGCCTCCCCGTTTTCGAAGGCAAAGACCAATTTTTGGAACAGATGTCCAGTAATTCCTTTTTTGACAAGCTTGCCGTAAGCTCCTATGGGAAAGTGTTCTGTATGCTCCACCCCTTATACATTGTCAAATGGTTTAAGCCTAAAAATCTGACCGATGATGTTTTTAGGGACTCGAAAAAGCATACCTGGCAGAGCTACTACAATTCGTTGAACGAGGTCATTCTAAAAACGGATCTCTACGCCCTTACGAAGAACATAATCAATCGAAAGATCCTGTTTATCCAAGGCACCGATGATAAAGTGGCACCCTTTGTCAACGTGGAAAAGTTTGCAAAGTCTTTTCCCCGTGCAAAATTAATGGAAATACAGGATGGTGACCACCAGCTCTTTCTGAAGCAACCACTGAAAGTCTGGAAAGCGATAGATAATTATTTTGACGGAAAATCACAATGAACAGGAATGAATACTAATCTGAAAATGAAATAGAAAGATGAAAAAACAAAAATACAGTACAGATCAACTCTACGGATTGATACATACTGATGTCAAGGGAATCGATGACCTTTTGGAACTTGCCCTGAACATTCGCTGGTCATGGAACCATGCCTCGGATAAACTATGGCAACAATTAGACCCCGAACTTTGGGAACTTACCCAAAATCCATGGGTAATCTTGCAGACCGTTTCACGCGACCGGCTTGAGGGGCATTTGAACGATCTAGAATTCCGGGCGAAAATCAAAAGCCTTTTGAATGAGAACGAAAAAGCACTATCGGCCCCGAACTGGTTTCAACAAAACTATGCCAAGACCCAGCTTAAGTGTGTTGCCTATTTCAGCATGGAGTATATGCTGAGCGAGGCACTGCCCATTTATGCAGGCGGGCTAGGCAACGTGGCCGGAGACCAGTTGAAATCGGCAAGTGACCTGGGCGTACCGGTCGTGGCCGTTGGGCTACTCTATGCCAAAGGGTATTTCCGTCAGGAAATCGACAAATTTGGCTCACAGAATGCCTTGTTCCCGCACAATGACCCAGGGCAATTGCCCGTTACACCCTTACGCCTACCCAACGGGGAGTGGCTTCGCATAAAGGTATCGTTGCCCGGTCACCCGCTATGGCTAAGGACATGGCAGGTACAGGTAGGAAGGTCAAAGCTATATCTATTGGATAGCAATGATGCCGCCAATTTGCCCCTCCATCGTGGTATTACCGACGAGCTGTATGGAGGTGGCCCCGACCATCGCATAAAACAAGAGATTGTTCTGGGTATCGGGGGCTACAAATTACTTAAGGCCCTGAATATCCAGCCAGAAGTATGCCATATGAACGAAGGCCATGCAGCCTTTCTCGTACTGGAACGTGCCAACGATTTTATGAAGATGAATGGAACTTCTTTTGAACGGGCACTTGCCGTTACCCGGGCAGGCAACCTGTTTACCACGCATACAGCGGTTGCCGCCGGTTTTGATCATTTCAGTCCAATGCTAATGGAACAGTTTCTTGGCCAATACGCCAAAAACGAATTGAGTATCGATTTCAATGACCTGATGGCCTTGGGCAGGGCAGATTCCAATAATCATTGGGAGAGCTTCAACATGGCCTATCTGGCCATTCGCGGTAGCGGTGCGGTGAACGGCGTCAGTCGTTTGCACGGCGAGGTTAGCAGAAATCTTTTTCGAAATCTCTTTATGCGATGGCCGATACAAGAAATACCTGTTGGCCATGTCACCAACGGGGTTCATATGCCCTCTTGGGATTCTGAATATGCGGACAAGGTATGGACGGCAGCCTGCGGAAAAGATCGCTGGCGGGGCGAACTCGATGACCATTCGGCACATATTTCTAAGCTATCCGACGGAAAACTTTGGGATTTTAGGAACCAATCCAGAAATTGTCTTGTCGATTTTATAAGGGAAAGGTTTGAGAGACAGGCAATAGTCTCGGGCCTACCATCTGAAGTGGTCGAAATCGCCGACCAAGTTCTTGACCCGGACACATTGACCTTGGGCTTTGCCCGCCGGTTTGTGCCGTATAAAAGACCGGATCTCTTGTTACACAATCCCGAGCGGTTTGTACGAATCCTTACCAACCCGGAACATCCGGTACAATTGGTTTTGGCCGGCAAAGCGCCCCCATTTGATGAAGCGGGAAAAGGGTTGATACAAAAGTGGGCGCAGTTCATCCAACAACATAATTTGTACAGGCATGTCCTTTTTCTAAGTGATTATGACATGATGTTGACGGAAAATTTGGTCCAGGGCGTTGATGTATGGCTCAATACTCCGAGACGGCCCTGGGAAGCCAGTGGTACCAGTGGCATGAAAGTACTTGTAAACGGTGGCCTCAACTTATCGGAACTGGACGGTTGGTGGGCCGAGGCATTTAGTGCCGAAGTAGGCTGGGCCTTGGGTGATGGCCAAGAACATGGCGACGATCCCGCATGGGACGCGCACGAGGCAGCAGCACTATATGAAATACTGGAGCAGCAGGTCGTCCCCGAATTCTACGCACGTAACAAAAAAGGCATCCCTGAACAGTGGGTAGGGCGAATGCGAACAAGTATGGCGACCCTAACGCCCCGTTTTTCGACCAATCGAACGGTAAGGGAGTACACAGAACAATTTTATCTGCCTGCAGCAGCAAAATACAAGAGGCGTGCGGCAAAAAAGGGAGCTGCGGGAAAAAGGATTTTAGACACGCAAAACGAACTCATAAAAAGATGGGATACCATAAAATTCGGAAAAGTTCAGATTGAAAGCGAGCGCCAAAAACATCATGTTAGAGTACCTATTTGGCTGAATGGTATTGACCCCAAGCATATTCAGGTAGAACTGTTCGCAGAAGGTGTTAACGGCAAAACGCCCGAAAGAAACACGATGAAATTTGATTGGATGGGCGAAGAAGGGCAACATAACTTTTATGCACAGGTAATCACTGACCGACCTACCGATCACTTTACCGTTCGCATCTTACCTAACTACGAAAGCGTATCCGTACCATTGGAGAATAGCTTGATACTATGGCAGCATTAAATCAAATTTCAAGTAATTGGACAAATGAAAACACTGGAATATCACGAAACCATATTAAAAAAAGTCAGCTTCGACAAGAGGTTGTTAAAGATGGAACTGAAAAAGGCGGTTCGCAATACCACTTGTTCCGAACAGCCAGTGCTTCTTGAATGGTGCGGAGAGCACCTTGGCGAGGAATACAAAAAAATGGCTGCCGTTTTTATGAAAAATAAGAGCTGTGCTTTTGAAGAGTCGGATTCATGATAGGGTTCCGCTAAAAATTATCGAAACAAAACTTAGAAGATGAAGAATATAAAACGTCAACATATAGCAGTATTTACCTCGGGAGGTGATTCCCCGGGGATGAACGCGGCTTTATACGGAATTGCAAAAAAAGCAGAACAAAGTGGTATCAGGTTAAGTGGTATCCGAAAAGGATATGAGGGCCTAGTAGATGGCGATTTAGTTCTCTTGGACGCCCACAAATTGCAAAAGATGGTACATCGGGGAGGAACATTTTTAAAAACAGCCCGAAGCAAACGCTTTTTAACGCTGGAAGGAAGACAGCGGGCTTTGAGAAATCTTCAAAAAAATGATATAGATGCTCTGATAGCGATAGGTGGTGATGGAACGTTTAAAGGTTTATTGGTTTTTTCGGAAATATGTGACATCCCATTTATAGGCATTCCTGGAACCATAGACAATGATTTGGCAGGCACGGATTTTACGTTGGGTTTTGACTCTGCCGTTAACACCGCCATTGAAAATATTGATAAAATCAGGGACACCGCTGAATCGCATAACCGCGTGTTCATAGTGGAAGTAATGGGAAGGGATTCGGGCTACATTGCCATTCATTCAGCTTTGGGTACTGGTGCGGATGCCATTTTAATTCCTGAAAGCGGGCAGGATTTTGTCCAACTTTTAAAAAGGGCCGCCAACTACAATCGTGAAGATGCATTTATTGTAATTGTTTCTGAAGGAGATGAATTGGGTGCCGAGATTGCCGCATCGAAAATCAAGGAACTGAAGCCTGATGTAGACCTGCGTATAACCAAGTTGGGTCACGTACAAAGAGGTGGAAACCCCTCGGCTGCCGATCGAATGTTGGGGATAAGACTAGGTGTGGCTTCCGTAAAATCAATTCTGAGCGAAAAGAAGAATGTTATGGTCGGGGTTTTGAATAATGAATTAAGTCTTACGCCTTTTGAACAGGTGGTAAAACAACACCAAGTAAATAATGAATTGTACGAACTCGTAAATATTTTTAGCAAATAAAATAACAATAGTAAATGAAAACAACGGTATTCAGCACCCATAAATTCGAAGAATCGTATTTGACATCCGCCAATGACGGCAAACATGAATTGAGGCTACTAGAGGAACGACTGTCCGAGCATACCGTTCCCTTGGCAGAAGGCTCGGAGGCCATAAGCCTATTTACAGGCGATGATGCATCCGCCAACATACTAGAAAAACTAGGTGCGTTCGAAGTCAAATACATAGCTCTTCGTTCGGCAGGCTACAACCATGTGGATATGGAAAAGGCGAATGAAATGAACATCAAGGTGGCTCGTGTTCCCGCATATTCGCCTTACGCCATTGCAGAACACACGGTCGCACTCATATTGGCTTTGAACAGAAAATTGATACGGGCCAACAATAGGGTGCGCGAACAGAACTTTTCCTTGAACGGGCTCACTGGTTTTGATCTGAACGGGAAAACAGTTGGTGTAATAGGTACTGGAAAAATTGGAGGGGTCCTAATCAAAATACTTCATGGTTTTGGCTGTAAAATTCTAGCCTATGATGTCAACAAGGATGAAGACCTAGTAGAAAAATTTGGTGCCCGCTATACCGATTGTAGAACATTATGTGCCGAATCGGATATTATCAGTCTTCACGTGCCTTTGACTACCGACACGAAACATTTAATCGATGCCGAGCAAATTGGGGTCATGAAAAAAGGTGTTATGCTCATCAATACGAGCAGGGGCGGCCTGGTAGATACCAAAGCGGTCATTGAAGGTTTAAAAACAGAAAAAGTCGGATATTTTGGGATGGATGTTTATGAAGAAGAGGAAGGATTGTTTTTTGAAGATCATTCCGATGAGATACTTCAGGATGACGTAATTGCGCGTTTGATGACCTTCAAGAATGTTCTAATAACAAGCCATCAGGCATTCTTGACCGATACCGCATTGACCAATATTGCGGACACTACCGTATATAATCTGGATTGTTTTGAAAAACAAATCGAATCGGGAAACGAAGTCTCCAATGAATAAAGGACAGGCTCCAATTGTAAGCTTTAAAATACATATAAACCTAAAAACAATAGCACTATGAAAAATATATTAGTACCCACTGATTTCTCCGAAAATTGTAACAAAGCCGCCGATTTGGGCATTGAAATGGCCAAACTATATAATGCGGAAATTCATTTCTTTCACTTGATACATACTCCCGTAGACTGGGTCAAACTCGACAAGCTAAAGGAAAAAAGATATCCTAAGACCTTGAAGGAAATCGGATCGGCCAAATCTGCATTGCGGGAATTGGAAAAAAAAGCGGAGAAGGAAAACCTAAAGTGTCGCACCTTCTTGGAGTACCAGATTGAGACCACCAATATTTTAAAACATTCCGGTCATTTTCAACATGATTTTATTATCACGGGGAGTAGCGGCACCAAAGGCACAGCGCGGGAACTGTTTGGCAGCAATGTGGAAAAAATTGTAAGAAAATCAGATGTCCCCGTAATCGTGGTTAAAGAGGACGAAGTTTCCTTTCCTTTTAAAGACATTGTATTTGTTTCTGATTTTATGGAGGATGTGAGTGGTGCTTTCGAACATGTAATCTCAATCGCAAAAAAATGTAATGCACATATTCGTTTGTTGCGCATCAACACCCAAACGGATACCAATAGCATCGCGGCAGGATTAAATCCGATTAAAAGATTCTTGGAAAAGTTTCCCCATTTGAATAATTATTCCATGTACGTCAATAACGAACCGTCCGTAGAAACGGGTATAAACACGTTCCTAAGACACGAACCTGCGGATCTGATTGCTTTGTCCACCCATGGTAGTACAGGCTTTTTGAGCCTGTTTTCCAAGAGCATCGCCGAGGGTGTGGCCAATCATTCGGCACTTCCGGTAATGACAATCAAAATTTAAAAAAAAACATAGATAGTACGATGTCGAATAACTTAAATCAAATACGAGAAAAGCCCTTTTACAAGTTATTGTTGGGAAGAACGGTATTGCCCCTCGTTACCATTTTGGGTATCGGCATCTTGTATGTTATTTTAATGTCAATGGTCGATCATAAATCTTTGCCATTCCACATTATCATTGCAACGGCGGCCTTGGGTAAGACCATCCTGATTACGATGACTACCTTGAAGCGATTGTCGAAATTGATAAAGATCTGTCATTCATTGGAGCGATTGCTTTGGGTTTTTGGGCTGATAATCGTCATAAGCATATTGTCCTTTGCAACCGATTATGCCTGCCTTTTTCAATTCAGCCATACCACATTTGAAGGAGTTCCCGATTATTCAAATTCGTACTTGTATAATTTGTACCACTTTTTCTACTTCAGTGTGATTACTTTTTCAACGGTAGGATACGGCGATATAATTCCAACGTCCGATGTAGCCCGGTTCGTTGTCATGCTCGAAATATTCTTAAGTTTTTTCCTAATCGTATTTGCTTTGGCCAATATTAAAAAAATACACATCAATGGATAAGATACATATCATAAAGGCAAGTGGGGAGAAAGCTCCTTTTGAAATAGGTAAATTAAGGCATTCATTAGAACGGGCCGGTACCGATAAATTGTTGGTCGAAGAGATAGTTCAAGAAATTGATAAGGCAGTTTACGAGGGAATGACCACCAAAAAGATATATCAAATGGCGTTTAAAATATTAAGGAAAAAATCTAGAGTAAGTGCTTCAAAATACAAACTAAAAAAAGCCCTTATGGAATTGGGGCCTTCGGGCTATCCTTTTGAAAAATTTGTTGGTGGCCTCTTAAGTCATGAGGGTTTTGATACAAAGGTCGGGGTAATGGTACAAGGCAATTGTGTTCAGCACGAAGTAGATGTGATTGCCCAAAAAGACAATAAACACTATATGATCGAATGTAAATACCATAGTGATCAGGGGAGGTTTTGTAATGTGAAAATCCCGCTCTATATCCATTCAAGATTTTTGGATGTGGAAAAACAATGGGGAAAACAGCAAGGCCATAAAACCAAGTTTCATCAAGGAGGAGTTTATACCAATACACGTTTTACCACCGATGCCATACAATATGGTACCTGTGTTGGGCTGATGCTTACAAGTTGGGATTACCCGAAAGGGAACGGTCTGAAAGAACGGATAGACAAATCCGGCCTTCATCCCTTAACCTCTTTAACAACATTGACAAAAGCCGAGAAATCCAAATTATTGGATAAAGGCATTGTGCTTTGCAAGGATATTAACGAAAACCCATCACTATTGGAGCAAATAGGTATCGTCAAGCAACGACAAAAAAAAATTCTCGAAGATTCGGAAGAATTATGCACAGCGCATTAAACCAACAAACATTAATTAATCCTAAAAAGAAAACATATGAAAACGGAAGAACTGAAAAAACAGGAGAGTATTGACCTAGAGCCATTTTACCAAGCATTGGAGGATGATTCCAAATTACTTGAAGAAGCTTTTGAAATACTATTGGAGATGGTAAGCACCGATCCGAAATCTGCCAAGAATATGGCAGCTCTCATTAAAAAGGATTTTCATGGTCTCTACAAAGAAATAGCGGAGTTATGCCAACCGGACCAAGATAAAGGGAACACACCTTCCTGCTGTGGGGGACACTAAACAGGTACTATAAATGAAAAACAACAAAATAAACATTCACTTTTTAGGAGCTGCTGGAACCGTTACTGGTTCAAAATATCTCTTGGATACCGGCGAACGCAAAATCTTGATTGATTGTGGCCTTTTTCAGGGATTAAAAGAACTACGCTTAAAAAACTGGGAGCATCCTCCCATTGAAGTCTCGGAAATTGATGCGGTCTTACTAACACATGGACATATGGACCATACAGGCTATCTGCCCAGATTGGTCAAACATGGTTTTAATGGCCCCATCTATGGAACGTACCCCACATTGGACATTGCCAAAATCATATTGAACGATAGTGCCAAGATTCAAGAACAGGAAGCTGAACGGGCCAATAAGGAAGGCTATTCCAAACATAGTCCCGCCGAACCACTTTATGACTTAAAGGATGTTGAAAAAACCGTTCCCTTTTTTAAGGGAGTACCGCCCGGCCAATGGCTGCCCTTGATGAAAAACATAAAAGCTAGATTTCAGTACAACGGCCATATTCTTGGTGCCACCTACATTGAATTGGATGTTCTCGGAAAACGTTTTGTTTTTTCAGGGGATATCGGCAGAACGAACGATTTATTGCTATATCCACCGCTAAAACCAAAAAAGGCGGATGTTCTTTTTATAGAATCGACCTATGGCGGCAGGTTTCATCCCGAAGAAGCAGAGGCACTTCCCGAAATTGAAAAATTGGTCAACAAAACCATTGAAAGGGGCGGAAGCCTTTTCATACCAAGTTTTTCCGTAGAGCGTGCCCAATTGATGATGCTAATATTTTGGAGGTTGTTACAACAAAATAAAATCCCCAAAGTACAGATGATTATGGACAGCCCGATGGGTGCCAACGTACTGGAACTGTTCCATCGTACCAGGGACTGGCATAGGTTGGAAGATGCTGAGTGTGACGAAATGTGTTCACATTTTACGGTAGTAAGCAGTTATCGTGAAACTATGGAATTGAGAAGCGACGATACACCTAAAATCGTCATAGCCGGAAGCGGAATGCTCACAGGAGGTAGAATGCTCAATTACCTCGAAACCCAGGCACAAAACGCCAATAACACCTTGCTTTTTGTGGGCTATCAAGCGGAAGGCACTCGGGGGAGAAAATTGTTGGAAGGCGAGAAGGAATTAAAAGTGTACGGAAAAACTGTATCCTTTCAAATGGAGGTGGCAGAAATAGAAGGTCTTTCGGCACATGCCGACCATTCCGAACTATTGGATTGGCTAAGCAAGGTCGAACAGAAATCTGAAAGGATATTTATTGTTCATGGAGAGATAGAAGGTGCGGAGGCATTGCAAAAAGGCATTAAGGAAACCTATGACTGGGATTCCGAGATTTCTCAGCTATACAATATTGAAGAAATAATACTTAATTAACTGATATGGTCGAACTAATCATTGGGGTACTATTAGGAATTTCCATTGTATTACTTGCAATAAAAACGGGCTTTGATAAGGACAGCAGTTTCTATCCTGTATTATTGATTGCTATTGCTTTCTACTATGTTCTTTTTGCTTTTCAAGCTAACAATACTTACGAAATTATATTCGAAACAAGCATTGCTTTGCTATTCTCGGTAATTGCAATATTAGGGCATCATAGAAACCTAAAAATAGTTGGCATCGCACTGGTATTCCACGGGATATATGACCTTTTTCAAGGTAATATTGTGTTCTCGACAAACCCACCTCAATGGTGGCCACTTTTCTGTTTGGGGGTTGATGTAACTCTCGGTATTTGGCTTCTTTGGACTTCATCGAAACATTTAAAAACCAAATAATGAAAAATAGTATGGAAGAAAAATCAAGTACTTTAAAATATAAACACTTGGGCATTTATACACAGAACGAACATGTGGTCTATATGCGGGAAGATTGCCATGTCTGTGTTTCCGAAGGTTTTGAAGCATTGACCAGAATCAGAGTTTCCAATTTCAATACTTCCATCGTTGCCAGTCTTAATGTAATAACGTCGGATGTGCTGCTAGACGGAGAGATAGGCTTATCGGAAGCGGCGGCGAAAAAATTAAAAGTGTCCGGAAATGAAACACTAAGGGTGTCGCACTTGGAACCTATAGATTCGTTAAGCTATGTACGGGCCAAAATCTACAATCAAAAACTGGATTATATGGCCTTTGATGAAATCATTACGGATATCGTTGAAGGAGATTACTCCAACATTCATCTTTCGGCTTTTATTACGGCCTGTGCCGGAAATAGATTAGATGTCAATGAAATCTCGGATCTCACAAAAGCCATGATTGCCTCTGGAAAGCAACTAAATTGGAACAAAGAAATAGTAGTAGATAAACATTGTATTGGCGGATTACCTGGCAATAGAACAACCCCGTTAGTAGTTGCCATTGTTGCTGCTTATGGACTTACAATGCCAAAAACGTCCTCGCGAGCCATTACTTCGCCCGCTGGTACAGCAGATACTATGGAAGTTCTGACCAATGTAACGCTCTCTTCCGAAGAAATAACGGCTGTGGTAGAAAAAGAAGGAGGTTGTTTTGTTTGGGGGGGTACAGCGCAATTAAGCCCTGCCGATGATGTACTGATTAAGATTGAGAAGGCCTTGGATATCGATAGTGAAGGGCAGCTCATAGCTTCGGTACTTTCAAAAAAATCTGCGGCAGGTTCAACCCACGTTGTTATAGATATTCCCGTGGGAAAAACTGCAAAAGTTAGAAGTGAAGAAATGGCACAAAAACTAAAAAACCATATGGAAATAGTCGGTAACGCTGTTGGGCTTAATGTGAAAGTGGTCATTACAGATGGTACGCAACCTGTAGGGAGAGGAATTGGCCCAGCTTTGGAAGCCATCGATATACTAAAGGTTTTGAAAAATGAGACAGATGCGCCAATCGACCTAATGGAAAGAGCATTGCTTTTGGCTGGCGAACTTATAGAGCTTTCGGGCAAAGTCGAAAAAGGAAAAGGAACGGAAACCGCCAAAGAAGTGATTACATCTGGTAAAGCGTATGAAAAATTCCTTGCCATTTGTAAGGCCCAAGGCCGCTTTTCAAAACCTGTTTTAGCACCTTATAAAATTGAAATCAGAGCAGAAAAATCAGGTAGTCTAAAGCGTATTGATAATCGAAAAATAGCAAAGCTCGCCAAACTTTCGGGTGCCCCTCAATCTAAATCTGCCGGTATTTTATTGAACGTTCATTTAAACGATGAAATAGAAAAAGGCCAGTTGCTGTATACGCTCTTTGCAGAATCGCAAGGGGAGTTGAACTATGCCTTGGAATATTATGAGAGCCATAACGATATTATAACAATAGAATAAAAAAAAGGACAAATGAAAACTATATTATTCAGTCTTCCGGGAAACCAAGAACTCAGGGAATTGTTAGCGGAGAAAATGAAAGCGGAAATCGGGGAATGCACCATACGCAAATTTCCTGACGGGGAATCCTACACGCGTATCCTTTCCGATGTGAAAGACAAATGTGTGGTCATGGTCTGCACCTTGCACGAACCCGATGAAAAACTATTGCCATTGTATTTTTTAAGCCACACCGCAAAATCTTTGGGCGCTATGTGCACTTGCTTGGTGGCTCCCTATTTGGCCTATATGCGACAGGACAAGGTCTTTAATGAAGGGGAAGGCGTCACCTCTAGCTTCTTCGGGAAATTGATTTCGGGTTTTGCCGATAGCATCACCACCATCGATCCCCATTTGCATAGAATACATTCGTTGGGCGAAGTATACAACATTCCGAACAGGGTCATCCATGCTGCTGACGAAATCTCCAAATACATCAAGGAAAACATTCATAATCCAGTACTCATCGGACCCGATTCCGAGAGCGAGCAATGGGTTTCCGATGTGGCGAAAAAGGCAAATGCCCCTTTTACCGTCTTGCAAAAAATCCGTCATGGAGACCGCGATGTTGAGGTTTCCGTGCCGGATGTAGATAAGTATAAGGGGGCAACACCACTTTTGGTAGATGATATTATTTCAACTGCCCGGACCATGATAGAAACAACGGAACATTTAAAAAATGCAGGAATGAAACCACCGATTTGCATAGGTATCCATGCCGTATTTTCAGGAAATGCCTATCAGGATTTATGGGACGCTTATGTGGAGGATATCATTACCTGCAACACTATTCCACACCAGTCAAATAAAATTGATTTGAGCGATGTCATCGCCAAGGAAGTAAAAGAATTGATGCACCACATATGAAAATAGGATTGCACTTAATACTGTTCGTTTTTATGATTTTTTCCGCATACCCACAAGATAAAATGTTGATTGGACAATTGTCCGATAGACTGGTGGTACGGGAAAATTTCAATAACAATGGCGATTTTCTGAACAAGCAAACCTTTAAAGCGGGAAGGCTAAAAGAAGCCAATGGATATTATGAAATTGAGGTTGTAACCGAACTTTTTGATGAAAATGGCACCTCGACCGATAAATATACCACCACTTACCGATGTAAACCGGATGAATCCAGTATTTTGGTAATGGCATTTCCGTTTTCAAACCCAAAATCAAAGGAAACCGAAATCAATACAGTGTCCAAAAATTTCAAGGAACTCTATGATCTAGCGAACTTGGAGAATGTTGAACTCGAAATGAGCTTTGATTCGGGATTGTTGAACTTCTTTGGTTCCAACAGTAAAATTAAAATTTATGACCGGGTATTGGTATCTAACGGAAGTGGGAAAACAATCAAATCCAAAATCAACATAAAGGCCTACGCCATAGGAATACGAATTAAACAATTGGACTATGTTGCAAGTGAAAAACTTACAAATGAGAACTTGTTATCATTCCAGAAATTTACCGAGAAAGACGGCAGCTATTTTACGATGGCATACAAATAATAAATTATGAGAAACTATGACACCCTATCAGAGGCAATTAATGATTTACAGATCAGGGGATATACCTATGATTTTAATTTGGCCCCCGACTGTATAAAATGTGCTTCATTGGAATTGGAAATCCATCCCGAAGATTTTGATGTGGATGAAACCCATCGTTTTGAAGGTATGAGCAGTACGGACGATAACAGTGTTCTTTATGCCATTTCATCAAAAGATGGTAAAAAGGGGCTTTTGGTAGATGCCTATGGGGTCTATGCTGAAAATATCTCGGAAGCAATGCGAAAAAAATTACGATAACCCTTAAATAGAATACTATGGACAATCACGAAAAGCAAAAAAACAAAAAAATAGATCATTCCAAAATGGATCACTCAAAAATGGACCATTCTAAAATGAATCACGACAAAGATGACCATTCAAAAATGGATCACTCGAAAATGGAAGATTTAAAATCCGACGACCATATCAAGATGGATCATAGTAAAATGGATCACGGTTCTGGCGACCATTCAGGTCATAATCCAGGTCACGGTCAAATGGGTCACGACCATCACAAAATGATGATTGCCGATTTTCGAAAACGGTTTTGGGTAACGCTCGTGCTAACCATTCCCATATTGTTCTTCTCGCCAATGATACAGGAGTTTTTCGGATATGAATTTCTCTTACCAGGAAACCCATATATCCTATTTGCACTATCTACCATCGTCTATTTCTTTGGAGGTTGGCCTTTCTTAAAAGGTTTTTGGTCAGAGGTCAAAAAGGGCGCACCTGGAATGATGACCCTAATTTCCATGGCCATAAGCGTTGCCTACTTTTATAGTACTGCCACAGTATTCGGACTAAGGGGCGAAGATTTTTTCTGGGAACTTTCAACACTGATCGCAATTATGCTTTTAGGCCATTGGATAGAAATGAAAAGTGTATTAGGTGCATCAAAGGCCTTACAGCTTTTAGTAAGTATGATGCCAGCCGAAGCCCACAGGGTAAAGGGTGATACTATAGAAGATATTCCCTTGGAAGATTTGTTAAAAGACGATGTGATTTTAGTAAAGCCAGGTGAAAAAGTCCCAGCTGATGGGATTATAGTAGATGGTTCGAGTTACTTAAATGAATCAATGCTTACAGGGGAATCCAAGCCCGTAAAAAAAGATGAGAACGATAAAGTAATCGGTGGTTCAGTAAATGGCAATAGCACTTTGAAAGTAAAGGTTGAACATACCGGTAAGGATAGTTATCTCAACAAAGTAATCACAATGGTTGAGGAAGCGCAAAAGACCAAATCTAAAATGCAGAACCTTTCTGATAGGGCTGCAAAATGGTTGACATACATAGCCCTGGCAATTGGTTTTGGCACATTGGCGGTTTGGTTGATTTTAGGCTTCCCATTTGTATACGCCTTGGAGAGAATGGTTACCGTAATGGTCATTGCCTGCCCTCATGCCCTGGGCTTGGCCATTCCGCTGGTAGTGGCCATATCCACCGCGGTATCTGCTCAAAACGGCTTATTGATCCGTAACAGAACTGCCTTTGAAGAATCTCGTAAAATATCCGCTTTACTATTTGACAAAACAGGAACATTGACCAAAGGGGATTTTGGCGTTACCCGTATTGAATCGGTGGATGAAAAGTATTCAACTGACGAAGTCCTAAGGCTTTCCAGTGCCTTGGAACAAAGTTCAGAACATCCTATCGCGGTTGGAATAATAAAAAAGGTAAAGGAAGATAAAGTTGCCATCCCAAAACCTGAAAATTTCAAAGCGATTACCGGCAAAGGGGTGGAAGCAAATGTAGAGGGCAAAAAAGTAAAAGTGGTCAGTCCGGGTTATTTAAGGGATGAAAAAATCACTATACCTGAAGATGCCTATAGTGACGCTGCTGAAACTGTTGTGTTTGTATTAATCGATGGACAGCTAGCAGGATACATTGCTCTTGCCGATGAAATAAGACCAGAATCTGCGGAAGCTATCAAAATATTCAAAAAGAACAACATCAAAGTCTTGATGGCCACAGGTGACAATGAAAAAACCGCTAAGGCCGTGAGCGACAAACTAGGATTGGATGGCTATTATGCCGAGGTACTACCCCATCAAAAAGTGGAGATCGTAGAAGAGCTACAAAACAAAGGAGAGTTCGTAGCTATGACTGGGGACGGGGTCAATGATGCACCCGCACTTGCTAAAGCTAATGTAGGTATCGCCGTAGGCTCCGGCACCGATGTCGCTGCCGAGACTGCGGACATTATTCTAGTAAACAGTAACCCACAGGATATTGCCAACTTGATTTTATTCGGCAAGGCCACTTACAACAAAATGATTCAGAACCTAATATGGGCTACGGGCTATAACGTAGTGGCCATACCCCTGGCAGCGGGTGTATTGTACTCATCGGGCTTTGTTCTGGGTCCAGCCGTTGGTGCAGTGTTTATGAGTTTGAGTACTGTTATTGTGGCTATTAATGCACAGTTATTGAAAAGGAAAATAGGGAAAAAATAATGAACAAAAAGGAAAAACGCAACAGGATATTTTTAGTCTTGTTGAGTTTATTTGTGGTAATGCTCGGGTACGGGATTTTATTGCCTACCCTCCCGTATTATACGGAAAGATTGGCGTTAAAGGACAATCTGGACACGGATCTGATCAACTTCCATATTGGAATGTTGACCAGTATTTATCCCCTGTTCCAGCTTTTGTTCGTTATCGTCTGGGGCAAGCTTTCCGATAAATGCGGCCGTAAACCTATTATACTATTGGGGCTTGTAGGTTTTGTCGTGATGAACTTGCTAACGGGTCTTGCCACTTCCCTGTCGATGCTATATATAGCCCGTATCATAGGGGGCATCTTTACGTCAGCGGTCATTCCCGTCAGTAATGCCTATTTAAGTGATATTACCTCAGAAAAGCGACGGACAAAAATAATGGCCTGGTCTGGGGTCGCTATCAGTTCCGGTGTCATATTTGGCCCTGTTCTGGGGGGATTTCTGTCGCGAACGAACCTTCACTATACATACTCTTTTGGAGTGTTCCATCTAGACCGTTTTTCGGTTCCCTTTATTTTGGCCGCTCTTTTGGGCTTTGTGGTATTGCTGATAATCATAAAATGGCTAAAGAATACGGAAGTAAAAAGTCGTATTGCTTCTGAGGTAGTCAAATTCAGCTTTTCCCTTAGTAACTATTTTATCATTTTGTTGCTCTTATCCTTTGTGATGCAGTTCGTGGTTACCCTGTTTGAGACCGTGTTTTCAATTTATGGGAAGGATGAGTTGGCCTTTACAACCAATCAGGTGGGTATTGGTTTTATGCTTTGTGGTTCCGTGATGGCCGTTTTGCAACCGGTATTCGCAACCTATGGCGAAAAAATATTGACCTCTAAACAGCAAATAACATTGGGGTTATTGATATCGGGTGTTTCGTTAATCGTCTTCCCTTTTGTGAGTGGTGAACTATACATTTATGTTACTATAATAATTTTCGCAGCCGGGGGAGCCATGGTGACACCAAACCTGCTTTCGGCAGTTTCTTTGATATCCAAGGAAAACACGGGAAGGAATATATCCATTCAAAGTTCCACGAACAGTATCGGTCAAATTTTGGGTCCGGTATTGGGGACTTGGCTGATTGCCGGAGGGTTTTATTACCCTTTCATTATTGCTGGGACAACCGTTTTGGCATCTTTGGGATTGGTTTATTTTTTGAGGAAACAAGATAATGAGGTTGATCAAATCTTATTGGCCGACCAGCATAAAAAAGGGTAGCGATGGACCATAAATATGCAGTTGGAAAACACAGTAAAACAGCATTTCAAAATGCCACAGACAATTCAAAATATGTTGAGTTGGTCCATTCGGGAGAAGACTATTTTTTGCGGTTGGAAAAGTTAATCGATAAGGCGGAAAAGGAAATCCATTTACAAACCTATATTTTTGAAAACGATGACACGGGAAACCGCATATCCTCCTGTTTGAAGGAAGCCGCTCAACGAAAGGTAAAAGTATATGTCTTATTGGATGCCTTTGGTAGTGCGGCATTACCCGATAGTTTTGTACAGGATTTGGTGCAGCATGGTATCTCCCTTCGATTTTTCTCTCCTCTTTTTTCCTATAATAATTTCTATTTAGGTAGGCGAATGCACCATAAAATTGCGGTCGCCGATGAAAAAATGGCACTGATAGGAGGTATCAATATTGCCGATAAATACCATGGAACCCAAGATGAAGAGCCTTGGCTAGATTACGCCGTTCAGTTGAACTGCCCGGCAGCTAAGAATCTGCAAATATTATGTAGCGATTATTTTTATAAAAGGGGAAGCTCAAAAAAAATACCACCCGTGTTACATTCGGCCGGTAGCGCACTCGTGGGAATTTTACAAAACGACTGGCTACAGCAAAAAACGGAAGTCTGTGATGCCTACACGAACGCCTTCATTCATGCTAAAAAGGAAATAGTTATCATAAGCTCGTATTTTTTGCCTGGAAGCAGATTGGCAAAGGCATTGAAAAAGGCCTGTAAAAGAGGAATAAAAACAACGGTAATCTTAGCGGGCATTAGCGATGTGCCTTTGGTAAGTAGGGCTACCGAACATTTGTACTCCTCTTTTCTAGACCACCATATGAGAATCTATGAGTGGAACAAATCCGTAGTACACGGTAAAGCTGCGGTGGTTGACAACAAATGGTCTACCGTAGGCTCATTTAACTTGAACAGTCTTAGTTGCTATGGCAGTATTGAAATGAACGTAGAAGTTCACTCCGGAGAATTTGCCGAAAACCTTCGGGCCGACTTTGAAATGGTTATAAGCCAGTGTAGCGAAATTACAAAGGGAACTCTCAGACAAAGAGCCGATATACTCAATAAGTTGGGTAATTGGATTTCGTATCAAATGGTACGTTCAACCATGCTTTTTCTAACCTTTCTACCGCATTTAAGGTTTTTGAAAAATTATAGGTTATAATATGTTGGCAAGTGGTTAAATGGTTTGGCTTGTTTATCTGTCTATACGGCCAAGGCGATAAATCATGAGGCACAACAACTTAAAAAAGGAAATATATAATCGATGATAGAATACAAGCAGAAACCACACTTTGAAAAACACATATAAGCCATCAGTAATATTCAAAAACAATAGCAATGACAGATTTAACAACTAGTGCGATTGAGCGTGTCCTCAGAAACAATTACCTCGGCCACTTGGCCTATCTATGGCAAGGGAAGCCTTATTTGATTCCCATCACCTATTATTTTGATCCTGCCGACAATACGATCATTAGCTATACCTCGGATGGCCATAAAATCAATGCAATGCGAAATAACAACTCGGTTACCGTACAGGTAGAAGAAATACAATCGATGTTCAATTGGGAATCGGCCATGGTGCACGGCACATTCGAAGAACTTGAGGGCAACATTGCCAAACAAAAGTTACACCTTTTTACAGAAGGCGTGAAGAGCATTATCCGTAGAAAAGAACGGAGAGAGGTTGAGTTTATCAATGAATTTTCGAGCAAATTATACGAAAGGGGAAATCCGATTGTCTATCAGATCAAAATACTTGAGATTTCAGGAAAACGACGGGAAACGTAAAAGCAACATCGCTAATCGGATAGACTTTTTTGGCCTTAACAACCCAACAGGTCTAAATTCCAATGCAAGAATCTTATTTGTATTTTGAAATTATTTAGTGAATGGCCATTTAAAACAACTTGGAACCTATCTAACTATAGTTCTTTAAAATAGATGTACTTAATGTTAGGATAAGATGTAACTTTATGTCAATCAAGTAATGCCAAAACAAACAATTTACATATTATCACTTTCCTTGTTGGTTATGTGGTCTTGCAAAAAAGACGACCAAAGTTCACAACAAGTCAACCTTTTGTTTACCGAAAATAATTTAGCAGGAGATTGGAAAAGAATTGCAGAATTTAGAGGACAACCCAATGATTCATTGGGCATATTGGAGCCCTTGGAAGATTTGTTTGCCCAATTCGAAAATTGCCGAAAAGATGACATTATCAGATATGTTAAGGGCGACGAGCAAGAAGATAACCGCTATTTCTGGGGAATCGGGGCAATTGCCTGTCATAGCCAGATATCAAAAACTTTCACTGAAATTGGCACTTGGTCTCTCGAAGAATCAGGAAAACTGAGCCATGTTAATTTTAATACAAGTGAATACCATATTGTAATTCAATTAAATGCCCAACAATTACTTGTCAGAACTGAATCGGATAAAAACGAAAATGGCGAGACTACGTTCGAATTTACGGAGTATGAACGCATAAGATAGCTTTTATAATAATATCCAATTGATATTACTTGCCATAATGGGATATAGAATTGTCCTTGAAATTGGCGATGAAAAGCCTTCCCTTGTCAAAGTGAATATCTGTTGGATAGAAAATGCCTTCCTTTAATATTTGCAGCAACTTTCCTTGATAATCAAAAATTAATATCCGGCTATTTTCTTGGTCGGTGATGGCTAATTCATTAGTGCTCAAAGCAATGCCGGAGGCCACATTCATTTTTTCATTTAAGCCGATAGTCTTGATGTGGTTTCCATCAAAATCAAAGACCTGAACCCGATGGTTGTACGCATCGGCCACGAATACCTTACCATCCTTTAGTTTTACATCTATTGGATAATACAATTGGCCCTCATTATGGCCTTGCTTTCCAATAGTATAGCTATAATTTGGTGTCTGAACGATGATACGATGGTTATAGAAATCGGCTACCAGAATGGTATCCCCATATACAGAAACACCCGCCGGGGCCTGTGGTCGTTTGTTGATTTTCAACGGACTGGTTTTACCTTTTTTATATTGCCAGATGGTGTCGGTCAAGAATTCGGGTATGTAAAGTGTTTCCTTATCCATATGGATGTTCATCGGCCGTTGTATCCCCGTGATGGAATCCAACACCTTTCCATTCAGGTCGATTTTATACAAGCGGAAATAATCCGGATCTGAAAACCAAATGGCCTCCTCGTCCTTGGCCAAAGCCAAGGGGCGGGCTTCTTTGGGAAGTATAATTTTCCGTTCGAACTGCCATTGTTCTTTCGTTCTTTCACAACCAGATGTGAGAAGAACCAAAGCAAAAACCGAAAAAATGAATAACTTTCTAAAGTTCATACCAGTAGTTTAAAATCATAAGAGCAAGAATCAGCAAGGTAAATGTCCAGAGAAACCAAGTGTTGATAATGCGTTTCCTTTTGTCGTTTTGGCAGGTTTCCTCTCCACTGCATTTTCTTGAATTTTGAAAATTCCTTAAATGGGCGAACCCAAGGGCACCGGCCGAAAAGATGGTCAGAGAGGGTTGGGCAGGATGTACCCATTCAAAAGTTGAGCCCAAGAAACCAAATCCCGCGCCGACCGATAGCAGAGCAGGCAAAAAACAGCATATCAAGGGAAGAAGGACGGCAACCAAGCTGCTTCCCAATACCATTTTGGAAATAGTCTTCATAAAACCTATTCGATTTTGGTTAGTACGATGGACCATTGGCCAGAGAGGTTATCATCTTCCTCATCCTGTACCGTTCCGCTTATGGTTGCTGTTCCAACGGTTAATTTTTGTAACAACGCCTTAGGAGTATCCTGCGATACCGAAAATCGTTCATTAGCGGTCTCAATGTACCATTGGCCATCTTCTTTCGTTGCGTTTCCAATTAGGGTCACTTCAGCTTTTTTTGCCGAAAAACCGTTCTTTTTTACCTCTTCCTGAATGCTACGTAATTTAAGTCCGTTCTCGGCAGCCAATCCCATATATGCCTTTCCGTCATTGAGGCTGACACGCACTTCCTGAAGCCCATCCATCTTTTTCAGTCCCCGCTCTAGGCCATAGGCGCAAGGGGCGCAATCCATTCCATAAACTTCTTGGTCAACTTTGGTAATTTGCCCCGATGCTGTGCCAATTCCGAATAGACCTATCATCATAATTCTAAATATATTTCTCATTCTATACATTTTTAAAATTCTTGCTTTATAACCAATAGCTTAAGTTTATGGCCAATCGATACCTTTCTTTCACTGCCCCAAGTGTCAAGTCCTGTACGACCGGAAACATCGCACCGAACGATATTCCCCAAGCACCATACAGTCCAAGAAAAGAGGGCCCGACCAGTATTTTTGTACTGCGCGAATCTGTAAAGTCCATTTGCCCCTCAAATTTATTGTCGCCGGGGAATTCGGCCAGCGATTCGATAAAGATGCGCCAATCGGGCTTTGGGTAATCCCCCATAAATATATTGGGGCGATACCCCACTACCGCACTGGCGTAGGGCAGGTCGCCCAATTGTTCGCCACCTTTCTTAAAATAATATTGATAACCACCCCCAATCCATCCATACCATGTGCGCGAGGCATAGCCCGTTGAAATGGCCGCATGTACCGAGTTGCCCACGTTGACCTGTCCCCTGACATCATCGGTTGGTGCAGAAACACCCACGATGGCCGTGGACTCAAAACGCTTTCCCACCCCAAAAGCATTCGAGAAAAAACGGTACCAAAGAGAAGCCTCAATATCACCGTTGGCGGGCATATTGCTATTGCCCCTTGTCCTTGGTGCATCACCCAACCGTTCTATCATCGTGGGGGTGGTCAGGTTGATCTGCAGGTCTTCCGTAATGCCATAGGAAAACAGATAGCGGAGCATATAAGACGTTTCATCTTCCGTGCTCAAACTCATACTTGCCACGTTCAAATCTACACCACCTTTGGCCAAAGTCGGTGTCTGCAAACCATATAAAGGGCCGTGACCCTGGGCCATCGCCATTCCTGTTACGGCCAATAGCAATATCAATAGTAGATAGCTAATGTTCAGCGATATTTTCGGGAATATTTTGCGAATCATACTTAACCGTTTTTTAATTATGATTGTCCAATTCCTGCTTCCATCAATCTTTCCTTGGTAATGGCCGAGTCCTTACAGCAGTCCAGCAATTTGCCGTTCACTATCACAGCGGGAACTTTCTTTATGCCGTATTCATCCAACTTATCAAGACAAATCTTGTCTTCACACTGCTGGACCAAATCATAGGTCGTTACCTCACATTTATCACAAGCCAATTCCCTGATCATTTTGACCACCGGGTCGCAGACTGGACAATTGGCCGTAAAAACTTCTACTTGACGTTTCATTCTTTCAATTTTAATTATTCATAAATCGTTTCATTGTTAGTAAATCATAACAACAGTTTAAAGGTAGAATGGTGGGTGGGGTGGTCTCCAAATAAAATTTCAAAAAAAATGACCCACGTTTCGTGGGCCATAAATGCTATGCTAATTGGAAGGATTCAACCATTTTTGTATGCTTCAAGCTTGGCCTTGAGCACATCGATTTCCTTCATCTTTTCAGTTAGGTTGTCCAATTCCAAATCTGGAAACTGTTTTCTTATAAATTCGATACGGTCTTCATTGCCACAATTTCCGGGGCAGGCCTTGACAGTTTCGGATATTTTTATGGCCAAAGCTTTTCGATAAACTTCGTCCAGTAACAGAAAATGGGCTTTATCCAATCCTTTCTGTGCTGCCTTGAACTGTATTAAAATCTTCTCTGGGTCTGTATCTTCATCGAGCATTTTAATGAGGCCACCAATTTGCCCATTGATACTTTGCAACCTCGTTTTTATGTCCTTGCTTAAATCTCGTGGTATCATCGATTTTAAAATTTTGGCAATATATAATTGTACTGGGGGTGCTCTACAAATTTATCCTGAAATTATTCAACAACAACCAGAGCCTTCTTGTATTGGTGGGCAGGCTACCGTACCATAGGAACAAAATACACAACAATCCCCCTCTTTCGGCTTTAACAGGGCTTTGCAATTATTGCATTCGTAGAAAAATTGGCAGGCCGTTGTGGGCATTTCTTCCTCTTTTTTAAAACTGCACTTAGGGCAGGTAATGGTTGAATTTAAAAGGATTCTCTCGTAGTTCATATTATTTTTTCTGAAACAGGTTATAAATAAAATTTTGCTCTGTTTTAAAAGGGGTTTTATGAATTTTTTCAAAGGATTCCAATAGGGTGAAATCTACTTTAAACAATTCCTTTAGTTTTTCAGGAGAATATTGGGTAATCTCCAATCCACTACATCTTTTTGGCCCGGTGGTCGAAAAAGTTGCCAGTATAAAATACGCTCCCGTCTTAAGGGAACGACCCAGTATGTCAATATACTTTAAGATATCTTCTTCCCGTGTGAAGAAATGAAAAGTAGCCCGGTCGTGCCATAACTCAAAGTCTTGGGTCGGTTCAAAATTCAATATGTCCGAATTTATCCACTGCACCTTTGCGGCTGACTTGCCTAATTTTGATTTGGTACGCTGAAGTGCATTTTCTGAAATATCAAGAATGGACAGGTTGTTATAGCCATTTTCCAACAAATGACTTATAAGGTTTGAGTTCCCCCCGCCAATATCAATAATTGAACTATCTTTGGGTAAGTCAAGGGAAGCTATAATATCCAATGAAGTCGAGGGTTTCCCTTCAAACCAACTTACTTCTTCATCACTTTTTCCGGTATAAACCTCTTCCCAGTGCTTTTTAGTGTATTCATCACTTTTCATAAATTTTGATAGTTTGTTAAAGCATATAGGGAATATCCGAGGATAATGTTGGATAAGAAAAAATCATCGTCCTTAAATCGTTGATTCTCATCTTGGTCTTTATCGCTATTGCGAACAAATTAATGGTTTCCTCGGCGTTGGGACCAATTAAATGTGCTCCCAGTATCGTATGATATTCTTTATCGACAATAGTCTTAAAGGCATATTCCTTAACATTCAACCGCTCTGCGTTGAACCAATTGCCCACCTCGTTATAATTGACCTGATATTCGATTTTTTGTGATTTGGCCTCTGCCTCGGTCAGACCTACGGCTGCTAATGTTGGCAAAGTGAAAACCACGGAGGGCATCGGTGGATAGCTCACTTTTTTCGTGTTCCCCTTGATGATATTCGAAGCTACAATATGTCCTTCCATAACGGCTACAGGTGTCAGGGGCAGTCCTTTTGAATCTGTCGCATCTCCGGCCGCATAAACATTTGGGTTCGATGCGCTTTGAAGATATTCGTTGACGGCAACCCCTTCTTTTGAAAAGAATATTCCGGACTTGTCCAGCTCCAAATCAAAAATTGCAGGCTGGCGACCGGCCGAATTGAAAACGGTTTCCGTTCTAAATGTCATTTCTTTACCGTCGGTAGTTCCTGTAACTGTATAGTGGTTATCTCTCTTTTCGATTTTAGAAACTTCGGTCGCTAGAACCAGTTTTATTCCCAATTCCTTCGTGGCATTTATCAAGTGTACTACAATATCCTGTTCAAAGTTTTCCAAAGGTCGTTTGCCCCTATGTACAATAGTTACATCGGCACCACAACGGGCGGCGATATGTGCAAATTCAAAGGCGATGTAACCTCCGCCAATAAAGAGCAGGGATTGGGGCAGCTCCTTTAGATTGAGGAAATCGGTACTCGAAAGTGCCAAGTACCCACCTTCAAAATCCAGTACCCTTGGTTTTGCGCCCGTTGCAATCACAATCTTGTCGGCTTCGATAGTATCTGTTCCCAACTGTAGGGTATTTTTGGACAGAAATTTTGCCGAAGAATGATAGGTGTCTATATCATTATGCCTGTTTCCTTTTTCTATTTTGGGCGGCATTTCGTCAACAAAGGTCTGCTTGAAAGCCATTATATCCCGCCAATTGACAACGGGAACCGTATCGATACCCTTTCCTTTTAGGCGCATAGCAGAATCCCTTACTTCGGTCGCACCGATGATTACCTTTTTGGGGTCGCAACCTCTTAGCGCACAGGTTCCACCATATGGCAATTCATCCGTAATGCCTACCCTAAGGCCTTTGGAAGCACATTTATTTGCAACGGTCATCCCTGCCATCCCAGAACCGATAACAAAGACATCGTACTTTTTCATCTACTCGTTTTCTTTATTTTCACCATCGATTACTTTATAACCTGTGCTGTTAATGGCCTTTCGGATTGCGACAAAATCGGTTTTGGTTTTATCATATTCCACTACGGTATTCGCACCTTCGTAACTTGCCTTGACCGATAATATGCCACCCAGTTTGTTGACCTCGCTCTCTACGTGGGCTTCACACCCTGCGCAGGTCATTCCCTCAACATTAAAAGTGTGCTTTACAATATTGGATTGCGAGACATAGACAATGTCCTTACTGGGCTGTGCATAAAACATATTGGAGTAATATGGAAATGCCAGCATCAATCCCGCGAAAACTGTAACTATTAAAAGAAAGCTTTGGGATTGCCAAAAGGAGGGTTTTGCATCATCCTCACAGGCACAGTCAATTTCCTCCTGTGTTTTTGGTCGTAGTTTCTGGTACCAGGCAAAGACCAAAACGAGTATAGTGATGCCGATAAGATAAGGCCGAAATGGTTCCACCCAAGAAAACGTGGATGCGATTCCACTGGTTCCGGCAATCAATGCCAAAACTGGGGTTATACAACATATTGATGCCGCTATGGCCGTCAATATTCCTGCATAGGCGACCTTGTTCGAGGTTTTTCCTGTTTCCATTTTATGCTACCTTTTTGTTTTTCTGAATTTTGGTAAATACATTGTCCAATACTTCGTTATGATTCTGGACCAATGAATAATACAAGATTTGCCCTTCACGTCTCGAAGTAATCAATCCCACATCCTTCATTTTACGGATATGCTGGGAAATCGCAGGGACACTCATTTCAAGTATATCGGCAAAATCGCAGGGACAAAGCTCGCCTTCCTCATTTAACAGGAATAGTATCCTTAATCGCGTTTCGTTACCGGCCAAGGCTAGCACTTTGCTGATTTCGACAATCGCCTCTGAGTTTGTTCCCAAGGTTTCGCGACAACGCATTAGCTGCTTTTGGTCGGCCTCGGCGCGCGTACAACTTAATTCAAGTGCCATAGTACTGTTTTTGACAAAGATATATTAATATAATTATTTAAGCAAATACTTAAATAATATTATCCATCGATGCTCTTTTAAAATCACACCTTACTTAAGTACATTCTACCCGATATGAAATCAAAGCAGCTATGTAGAATATTTTATTAAAAATAGGTGCTGAATCCAAAATACCATGTAGCCGTTCTTGAGGCTGGATTGTTAAGAATATCCTGTTGCCGTTGGTATCTGTAGTTGATCCTTAGAACGGTCTGTGGCGTGGGCCTAAAGCTTAGTGCCGGTGTTATAGCGAACAGGTCATCCCCAATATTCGTATTGGTTTGGGCAAACTTGCCCATGTTGTAGTCCACATAATCCGTTCTGAGCGACAGGTTGAGTACGGCATCTTCCCAGTCCAATACTTCGGTCTTTAGTACCGGTTGAACAATATCCACAAAAAAACCAACCTGCCGATTGCCAAACTGCTGGGTAAAAGTGTCCGGAACATCAACCCATATATAGGCCATTTCACCAATAAACCTTGTTCCCGTTTTTTTTTATGGCAGTATTTAAATCCAGCGCAAGAACATCTGCCCTTCTTGATTTTGTATCAACCTGAAGCCCATCAACTTCTTTCCTGTTGTATGCCCCGCCCATATAAGAAATGCCCAATTCCCCTAATTTTCTGTGCTTGATGGCGAACTTTCCATTGAGGAGCGCATTGCCGCTAAAATTCTCCTCGAAACGCGAGGAATTCTCCTTGACTGCGGCCAAAAATGTCCTTTCTTCCTCATTATCTATAATGCTTGTATCAAAGCCATTGGTGAGGTATGCTTCATATCCCAAGGTCCAAGCTCCCTTATATGCCTTTCCATATATACCAAATCCGGCATTGGAGAAAGTGGCGGGCAACAAATTGGTGCTGACATCTGGCCGTTCGACAAACTCCCATTTTGGACCGTCGTGGTTTTGGTTAAAGGATCCTATTGGATTCAGTACGATACCTCCCCTAAGATTCAACAAGGGGTGCAAGGAAATGTCCATTGAGGCGAATTCAATGGCAATTTCCTCTGTCCCGTTTTCAAATTCCAATTCGGTCAAAAACTTAATGCGCTTTGAAATAGAAGCCGAGACAAAAAGGGTCAATCTTCGGGCCTGAAAAGAAAGCCCCTCCGACAATCCGTCCTCAACACTGTAAATTGAGTTCGCCTCTAGATAACCACCCAGATTGACTGGAAATTTATCGAAAGTCAAAAACGGACGGTCATAAACCGCATCCATATTCATCGATTCCTGAATACTGTCCCTGTCGCTAGTTTGCGAGCTTAGGGTTGAAACGCAAATGTTCATTAAAGCAAGGGCTGCATATATTTTATGAGACATGCACATAAATATTTTCATTATCGGCGGTTGTTTCAAATGATTTTAGGTTTTCTTCGGCCGGCCCTTCTAAAACCCTGCCTGAACGGTCGAACTCACTGCCATGACATGGACAATTGAATATGCCGCCGCCAATGTTGAGTTCACAGCCCCTGTGGGTACATTGCATCAAACTGGCCAGATAAACATTGTTTTGTGTTTTGAAAATTCCGATGGGGTATCGCATGGAATCGCCCTGGATGACCACGAAATCTCGTTCAATCTGCTTTCCCCCTTTCACCTGCTGAAACTCACCCTTTGAAACTCGTAGCACTCCTCCTTCTTCAACAAAGGATGCATAATACAGGCCTGCGCAACTACTGAGTAAAGCGGAGGAAGCTGGCAGGACTGCAATCAGATATCCAAATTGTTTAATAAAATCTTTTCTATGCACCTATAGGGAATTAATGAATTTTATCAGTTGTGATTTTTCTTTTGGGGTCAGGGACACATACCGGGCTTTTGAATTATCGGCCTCGCCGCCGTGCAATTCAATAGCCTCTTCAATGCTCGAAGCCCTTCCATCATGTAACAGGAACATTTGCCCCCCTTGGGAATTGGCCGATAAACCGATTCCCCACAGCGGTGGGGTTCTCCATTCCGAAGTCTCGACAATTCCTTCGGTGAATCCATCATCCAATTCAGGCCCCATGTCATGTAACAACAAATCCGAGTAGGGATGAAATTCCTTAAAGGATAACGATTCAATTGGGGAAAATCCTGTGGTCAACTTGGGGGTGTGACAGACAGCACATTGTACCGATTCAAAGAGTTCTTTTCCAGCAATGACATCGGGGTCTGCTTGATTTCTGGGAATTGGTGCTTTTAAGGTTTTAAGGTAGAAAACGACATCGTTCAAGGTCTGGGTGCTTATTTCAGGATCCTCTTCAAGTCCACTGAACGGGTCTATAGGGTCATAAAGGGATGTAATTCCTATGTCCTGGTTATATGCGCTGACGCTTTGGTGCAACAAATCATAACTACCCGCTTTCTTTCCAAACCTGAAGATATAATTGTTTCCCTGGGGAACACTATTATTCCGAATCTTGGTGAATTCAGGAGGAATATTGTAGTGAGGCCTTCCACTAATACCGTCTTGATTTGCATCAGAAGGGTCTGCGAGAGCCAAAATATCCGTGTCAGGGACAGCATCCAACAAACCCAATCCCGTCACTGCCGGAGCGACCAAAATGGAAAATGGGAAGCCGTCTGGCACGGTCTCCGGTTCAAAACCCGGTATGGCTTTATTTTGAATTTGATTCCTGCCATCACCAAAGGATAACATCGAGGGTAAGTTCAAGTCATTGTTACCGAACCTGATAAGTTGATTGAAAGGATGACCCTTTCCATCCCCTGAATGGCAACTTGCACAGCTGGTGCCAACAAACAAGGGACCAAGGCCTTTTTCAACGGTAAAAACATCATCGTTAAAGGCAATATCCCCGGCTAAAAAACGCTGTTGCTCACTAACGGACAATCCATCCAACGGCCCATCCAATAACTCAAACTCCATAGGTTCTTCGGGGCCGAAATTTTCACAGCCAAGTAGAGCGATTAAGGACAGGCCAATGTAAAATTGAATGATTTTAGGCATTACTATATTTATATTTTTGTAAATATAAATATATTTTTAGTTTAGTCTAAATTTATTTATAGTAATTTGCCAAGAAGGAAGTGTTTACATCTTAAAAGGGTTGTTGATTTAATTATGCAAATCCTGTGCTATCGGATATTGATAGTTGGCTAGAATAAAATACTATATTTCGATACTTACTATTCCTAAGTCCATTTCATCTTCTGCAACCGCACCGCATTCAATATCGCTAACAACACCACACCAACATCCGCAAAAACGGCTTCCCACATCGTAGCCAATCCACCTGCGCCAAGAATAAGCACGATAATTTCGCATAGTAAGCTATACCTAATATTTACTAGAGCAGCACATAGGTAGAAAGGCTACTTAACTATCAGCAATGGGGCCTTAGAGGCATACAACATTTTTTTTCTTAGCCCCTTTTTGAAAAGTGCCTCAAAAAATCCGTGTTCCCTATAAAGCAAAACCAATAGGTCAATTGGGGTTTCAGTCAAAAATTCATCGATACCCTCTTCGGTTTTGTCTTCCTGAATAACTGTAAAAGACCATTGCCTAGGTACAAGAAGTTTGCCAAATCTTTCACGAATAAATGCTTTCTCCAGCACCCTTTCCTGTTTGTCCGCTATATGTGCAAAGTGCAACTGTGCATTATAGTTTTCCAATAATCTGGACAACATTTCAAAATCTATTTTATTATCCATACTATCCGTATCCACTGCGACCCCGATACGCTTATATGCAGTATAGCTGGCATCTTCAGGTACGGCCAGTACCGGACAAGGTGCCTTTTGTGTCACCTTTTCGGTAACGGTTCCAATAAAAATTTCATCAAATCCCGAAGACGCACCCTTGGTACCCATAACGACAAGACTGGTATTCATTTCCTTAGCCAGGCCAGAAATCATATCGACCGTTGCCCCGAAACCGACCATTGCTTGAAATTTCAACTTGTCCAATTCAGGAAAGCCCCTTAGAAACTTATCCAATTTTTCTTTATTGATTTTCTCTTGTGATGCTGTGGTATCTGTTACATTGTGTGCCATAGTTGCCATGCCGATGGGCGTACCTGATGGATCTACCACTGAATAGGCGTGGACAAAAACCAGTTTTGATTTCAATTCTTGTGCTAGCCCTATTGCGTAGCTCACCGCATTTTTTGAAACCTGTGTGTAATCTACAGGTATTAAAATACCGTTATCTTTCATATCATTTTGTTGTTATTGATTTGACTCCATTAATCTTTCTTTTTAGGTTTAATTATTCAATTGAAAAGCAGGAAAAAACCATATAGAATTGAATCTAGAAAGGCAATTGTCAGCACCGCAAGGAACATTGCCACAAATACCAACAGGCAATACCCTTTCTCCTTTCTGGTTTTCACTTTCCTGTTTATTGAATTACCCTTTTTTTCCTCTATTCTCCGCTTTCTCCTTTCCCGTGACATAATATACTGTGCTTTATTTAAATCAACGCACCAATGCTATCCCCTAAGGTCATAAAACCATTCTTCTGCACCTTTGATTCCCTCCGTAATGGGCCTTCTCACGAGAATACCCATTCTCCTTTACCAATTCTTGCGCAATTTTGAGGGCCTTCTTCCGAACTGACGGCTGTAAGCCATCAAGATTTGTTTTGAAATCTTCAAATGTCCAGTCCATATTCTATACTTTTTTTAGAGCTTTCGCCCTTCCATTTCTGCTTTTACAATGCCGCGTTCAAGGGCTTCCTCCTTGGAACATAGGTTTGTTCAATAGTATTCTTCAGCATACTTTACGGCCAATTTGCGGATGTTTTCATTCAGCATATTGAGCCTCATCGAGCAATCTTTAAAAGTTTATTTTTCATCTATCAAAAAAGTTTCAACACGTAAAAAACCATGACCAGTAAATAGGCGATATACGTAGCGTCAAACACAATAATCTGCCACTTTGCGAAACCGTGTAGTCCCTTGCTTTGATGCACAAACAATGTGTAAAGCAGCGGCATAAGCCCGACAAAGGCCAGGTTGACCTAGAACAGTTCAAAGTCCTCAATGGGGGTGGTTACCAAAGCCAGCGGAAAAAATGCCACCGTCATCGTTACGGCATTGTCTGCAATAACACTGGTGGTGCCCGCTGTCACCTCGCCCCCTTTTACCACGCTCCAGGTCTTGAATATTTCCGGTGCCGTGGTCATTATGCCCGTGATGAAAAGGCCTCCCACGATTTCAGAAATATTTAGGGCAGAAACAATATTTTCGGTCGCCTTCACTATGAAAAAAGCGCCAACTGCTATCGCAAAGGCCCCGGCAATCGATAACCAGACCTGTTTTTTGTTCCATTCTACTTTTTTGCCCTTTTCCTTGCCTTTTATGATTGCGTGGGTCAAGAACGCAGCATAGGCCGCCAGCATAATCCACCCGTCCACAGGTTGCAGGCCACGCCAGGGCTTTGGCAGAGTTAAAATGGCCACAAGGGCGATAATGCCCAGATAAGGAAGGGACAGTACGGAAACCGAACGTTTGTTCAACGCCAGAATGTTTTTATCAAGATGTTCTTGATGTTCCTTGTTGTTCTTGAATTGTTTCCTGGAAGCAAAATAAGCTATGGTCACCATCAAGGGAATGGAAATAATATTGGAACCCAATAAGTTGCCCAGGCCAATATCGGAAACGTCCCGTGCCGCACTGGTTATATTGATGGCAACTTCAGGACTGGCCGTTACAAGGGCAAGAAAAGCGGCTCCAGCGGATGCGGTAAGCCCCCATTGCTTGCGGAGCAACTTTAAAGGAGTCAACAATCGATCCGCACCCCAGTGTGCTGCCCAGGCCGCTAGGCCCAAAACGAGTACCCATGGCCATATGTTCATAATTCTGTCATTTTAACATTTCTCTCTTTGCTAGGTTCGATATGGATGTGCACGTCAAGTATCTCGGAATATGACCTGAACAATCTCTCCTTTACTTTGTGTGCAATATCATGGCCCTCGGTCACAGTTAATTCCCCATCGATCCAAATATGCATATCGATATGAAAGGCCGTTCCCATCTTTCGGGAATGGCAGCGCTCTACCCTTACCACTTCAGGAACGGCTTCGGCCAGTCGGATAACCTCATTTCGAAATTCGGGCTCAACAGCTTCGTCCAGCAACTCCCTTACCGATGACCTAGCTATTTTATAGGCATTGAACAGAATAATGCCCGCTGCAATGAGTGCCGCGAAATCATCCGCTATCTCAAACCCTTCGCCACCGATCAATGCTATGGAAATCCCTATAAAAGCGGCTATCGACGTAATGGCATCACTCCTATGGTGAAATGCATCGGCCTTGACGGCCGAACTATTGATTTCATCACCTGTTTTCATGACATAGCGATACAACGCCTCTTTCGTGAGGACAACAAATACCAGTATGAAGAGTGTGAAGGGTGCAGGAGTTTTGTGGGGTACCAGAATATGGTCGATGCTGTCCCTTATGATTATACCACCTGCAATGGTTAGGGCTATGGCAATACCCACCGCCACCAGGGCCTCTATCTTACCGTGTCCGTAGGGATGGTTTTCATCCGGTGGCCTTGACGACCATCTCAACCCGGCCCATAATAGTGCGGATGTCAGCACATCCGCCCCGGATTCGATCGCATCGGCAATAAGGGCATAAGAATGCCCGAACACCCCGCCCAAACCTTTGATCAATGCCAATAATGCACTGATCAAAATACCTACGAGGGTAGTTTTGAGTCCTATTCGGGATATGGCATTTGGATTCCTTTCCAAAATCTTTCTTTTGCTATTTCTTTTCTTCCCAATACGTTATTTGGACAATTTTAAAATTCTAATGGCTCCTCGCATCACAAAGGCAAATACAATACCGCCTATGACCAAATCGGGCCATTTACTGTCTAAAAAATAAACCAGCACCCCTGCCAGTATTACCCCGCCGTTCACAATAATGTCGTTTGAGGTAAAGATGGCACTTGCCTGCATATGCGCTTCCTTGCTTTTGGCCTTGTTTATCAACCATAGGGAAACGAGGTTGCCGATAAGGGCGAAAATGGAAACGATAATCATCCATTGGAACAAAGGGGTTTCGCTACTGCTCAAAAACCTTCTCACGACTTCCGAAAATCCCAGCAGGGCCAAGGCCATTTGAAAATAGCCACTGAACTTCGCCACTTTCTTTTTTCTGGAAATAGCGCCGCCTACGGCAAAAAGGCTCAATGCGTACACAATGGAATCGGCCAGCATATCTAGTGAATCCGCAATAAGGCCCATCGAGGAAGAAATCCATCCCGTGGTCATTTCGATAACGAAAAACCCAAAATTGATGTACAAGACCCACCAGAGTATCTTCTTTTGTTTGGTCTCGTCTTCGGCAATAGGTGTTTCCGCCTTTTCTGTTCCCAAGAGTTTTTCCCCCAGCTTTAATGCACCCAATGCCACATTTATTTCTTGGGCATTCCCCTGATGGTACACATCTAATTTTCTTTTCGGAATGTCAAAGTCCAGATATTTGATTTGAGGATTTGACTCCAGTTTCATCCTTATCATCTGTTCTTCGGAAGGGCAATCCATTTGACTTACCTTAAAAGTGCTTTTGTTTATAGTGGACATTTAAATAATCTGTATTAAATTCTAAGTTTGGTGTTTTAAATCTTTACTTATTATGGTATTCCATATATTTTTCCAAAATCGATTTTAAGCTCTCCAAATAATCAGCGAACGATTTATAAGTCAGTTTTGCTTCATCATCTATGGGAATAGTTATGGGATTCTCATCCAAATAGCGATAGAGTTCGGGATATTCGTGTTCAATCCTTACTGTCAATTCGTTGATTTCTTGGGTTAGTTTTTGAATTTTCCTCATCTTCGTTTTTTTATATTTTTATATATGCAACGCCCTGTCTTCGGTAGCGGCCAAGCAGGCTTCCTTAAAGGTTTCTGAAAATGTGGGGTGTCCGTGGGACATTCTGGCAATATCTTCTGCCGCTGCCCTGAATTCCATCGCCACGACAGCTTCCGTATAACTATCGGCTATGCGCGGACCTATCATATGCACGCCCAAAATCTCATCGGTTTCCTTGTCTGCAATCACTTTTATAAAGCCGTCAGTGTCCATACTTATCTTGGCCCGTGCATTGGCCTTAAAGGGAAACGAGCCCGTTTTTATTGCTCTTCCTGCTTCTTTAAGTTCCTCTTCGGTACGTCCTACACCGGCCACTTCGGGCTGTGTATAGACAATGTTTGGTATGAGGGAATAATTGATATGCGGCTTTTGTCCCGCAATGCGTTCGGCCGCAAAAACACCTTCTTCACTGGCCTTATGGGCGAGCATCGCCCCACGGACTACATCTCCAATGGCATAGACCCCTTTTACATTGGTCTCCAGGTTATCATCTACTTTTATTTGTCCTTTTTCGTTGGTTTCCACTCCCACGTTTTCAAGGCCAAGACCTGATGTAAAAGGTTTTCTCCCAATGGCCATCAGGCAATAGTCTCCTTCCAACTGCATTTCCTTGTCGTCTTTCCTGTTCTGTGCCGTAAGGGTTACTTTATCATCTGCTGCCAAAGCTTTTGTGACCTTGTGTTCCAGATAGAACTCGATATCTTGTTTTCTTAGGGACCTGTACAATTGATGCCCTACGGATTTGTCCATTGTATAAATAAGCCCATCAAAATACTCTACGATGGAAACCTTTGAACCTAACCTGGCGAAAACCGAACCTATCTCGACCCCAATGACACCACCTCCAACGACCATCAAGTGTTTGGGGATTTCTTTAAGGGCAAGGGCTTCCGTAGAGGAAATAATCCTTTTTTTATCTATTTCTATGTTGGGCAAGGATGCAGGTTTTGACCCGGTGGCGATGACCATTTTATCGGTTTCTATGGTTTGTGTTTTGTCCTCGCCCTTAATTTCAATGGTGTTTTTGTCCTTGATGTTTCCGTGGCCTTCATAAACGGTAACCTTGTTCTTTTTCATCAGGTAGGCTACCCCGTTGATGATTTCCCCCACGACGTCTTGAACCCTTTGGTTCATTTTTACAATATCTACATTCGCCTCCTTGACATCAATGCCGAAATCCTCGAATTGGTGTTTGAGCTTGTGGTAATGTTCCGATGCTTCCAGCCAGGCTTTTGAAGGGATACAGCCCACGTTAAGGCAAGTGCCGCCAAGGGTACTGTACTTTTCGATTATGGCCACTTTAAAGCCCAGTTGTGCAGCACGTATGGCACACACGTAGCCACCTGGACCGGAACCAATAATTGTTATATCATATTTTTCCATAATTGTATTTTTTTGGTTAAATAAGGTGGAAGAACCTTGAACTTGACTCTTGGGCGCAAGGGTTCAAAGTTCTGGAACTCCCACCTGTTATTTTTCCTTACATTTCACGCATATCCCTTTTAATACCAAGTTGACATCGTTTATTTTATAATCATCTGGCAAACTTTCTTCTGGTATTTTATTTGGCAAACAGATTGTTTTCTTACATTCGGTACAATGAAAGTGCAGATGTAAATCTGAACCATACTTACCTTTAACGTTTTCATTAGAAATCGCAAATTTTGCCACTCCGGTTCCATCATTTATCTGATGAATAAGTCCTTTATTCTCAAAAATCTTAAGGTTGCGATAAAAGGTCGTTCTGTTTGCTGTCTTATTGGTTTCGCTCTTTTCGGCAAAGACCTTTTTTAAATCGGAAAAGGACACGGCACTTTGCTTCCTTCTCAGATACCTGTATATCTTGGACCTCATTTGAGTAGGGCGAATACCGTGACTTGACAATATTTTTTCCGTTTTGTTCATTTTTTAATCTTGATTCAAAGGCAATCTCCTTTATTGAATTTATTTTTTGTAGGCGAGCAAACGCAATGCATTGACCACCACTACCAACGTAGAGCCCTCGTGAATGGCCACGGCTATCCCTATACTTGCCCAACTCATAATTGTCGCAGGAATTAAAAGGGCAACAACCCCCAAGCTAACCCATAAGTTTTGCTTGATTATCGCCTTCGCTTTTCTGCTCAAACCGATGGCAAAAGGCAAGGTTTCCAGTTTGTCTGCCATTAGTGCTATATCTGCGGTTTCTAAAGCCACGTCGCTTCCCGCCGCACCCATTGCAATACCAACGGTACTGTTTGCCATAGCAGGGGCGTCATTGACCCCATCACCTATCATTGCCAGTTTATTTTCCTGTTCCGCAAGTTTTTTGATGGCCTCCACTTTTTCTTCGGGAAGCAGGCTTCCGCGTGCTTCGGTCAACCCAATTTCCTCGGCTACAGCGTCGGCCACTTTCTGGTTGTCTCCGGTAAGCATTATCATTTTCTTGATGCCTATTTCCTTTAGTTGGGCAAGGGTCTCCTTGGCTTTTTCCCGTGGGGTGTCCATCAGCCCGAGCATCCCTATAAATTCATCGCCCCTTTTTATTAGCATCGTGGTCTTTCCTTCCCCTTCAAGAGTTCTTACCTTTTCTGATACATCGCTGGGAACGCCCTTATCAATACCCTCAAAAAGCTCAAGATTGCCTATGTAAATGGAATCCCCTTGATAGTTTGCCTTTATGCCCTTGCCTTGTACGGCCTCCAAATCATCGGCATCGGGAATTTTGGCGTCCTTCCCAAGCCGTTCCATTCCGTCACGTACAACAGCCTTTGCCAGGGGATGGTCGCTCAGTTCCTCAACCGCAATAGCAATTTCCAACAGTTCATTTTTATCTATGTTGCCAAAACTTTCGACATCGGTAAGTTTTGGTTTTCCTTCGGTAAGTGTTCCCGTTTTGTCAAAAGCGAGAGCGGTAAGTACCCCTAAGTCTTCCAAGGGGCGACCGCCTTTTATCAAAACCCCGCCTCGTGCTGCTCTTGCCACACCACTCAATACAGCAGATGGCGTAGATATAGCCAAGGCACAAGGACTGGCTGCCACAAGTACCGCCAGGGAACGGTACAGGCTTTCATTCCACGTTTCATCAATGACCAGGAAAGCAGAATTCAATAGTATGACCAATAAGATTACCGATGGCACGTAGTACCGCTCAAACTTGTCGGTCAATAATTGTGTGGGCGATTTTTGGTCCTGGGCCTCTTGAACCATAGTGACCAAGCGGTTGAGGGTAGAATCTTTTGCCTCTTTAATCACCTTTATTTCGAGGGTGTTGTTGCCATTGATGGTTCCTGAAAAAACACGGTTCTCGTCGGGAATATCGCTTTTTGCTGTATATTCCTTATCGGGATTTTCTATTGGTGTTTTGTCCACAGGAACGCTTTCCCCAGTAATGGGTGACTGGTCTATACTACTATTGCCCTTTACAATAACACCATCAGCAGATATTTTACTGTTTGGGCGTACCACGATGATATCACCTATCTGTAACTCTTCAATACCTACTTCAACAGTATCGCCATCCTTCTTTAATAGTGCGGTTTTAGGCGCTAGGTCTGTTAACGCTGCAATGGATTTCTTGGCCTTGCCCATCGCATAGTTTTCAAGTGCGTGACCCAGACTGAAAAGGAAGAGCAACAAGGCACCTTCTGCCCATTCACCCAAATAGGCGGCTCCTGCAGCTGCGACCAGCATCAGGAAATCGATTTCAAATTCGCCTTTGGACACTTTGGTAATGGCCTCCTTTAGGGTAAAATAACCTCCAAAAAAGTAGGCTGCAATATAGAGCCCAAAAGGGATGTTAGCTGAAACCCCTGAATACTTTTCCAACAGGAAACCTGTTATTAGTGTGACCCCACTTAAAATTGCAAAATAGAGCTCCGTGTTTTTGCCGAAAATGCCACCGTGGTCGTGATTGTGGCCATCGCCTTTGCTGTGTTTTTCCTTGTCTTTCATATTATTAATGGTTTTGTTATCGTTAATTAAGATTTAATCCACTTTTGGGCTTGTGATTTCTCGGAAATATCAAAAAATTTAACTTCAGACTTTATGAAAAAATCAGTTGCCTTCGCGGCCCATTCCTGCCATTTTTTGTTGCCCACAAAGGCCATCTTGCCATAATCTCCCAAGTGAGCCGAATCAATCTTTAGGTCTTCCCAAAAGCCTTTAAGGGTATAGCCTTCAAAATCTTTCATTTCAAAATAGAAATCCACTCTATGCCCTTTTTCTATGATGTTGTGGATAAGCGGATGCATCTTTTCCATATCCTTTTCTGTAAGTCTTCCACTGATTTTAGCGGCAATTAGGTGTTCCTGTTCCAAGTTTATTATCTGTACCATATTTGTATATTTTTTTAAATCAATCTAATTAAAACAATTGTGCAACGGAAGTGCAAATAATCCTTCCTGCATGGCCCAATAACCTCCCGTTTTTAGTTGTACTGTGCCTTTTCCTTACCTATATACACCAGGGCTTCGGGCAAATCGAGTTCGCGTGTGGCATTGCCCGTGCGTATATAAAACCGTGACCGTCCCTCAAGGGTCACATATACCGGCATTTGGGCTGGTAAAATCTCGATACAGCACACTTGCTTTAGACCAAACCCAAAAAATGCTACGTTCACTAGCGTACAAAGATGGGTTCCCAGTTTTAGAGCGATCAATTGCATCAAATACTGCTCAAAGCCATCGCTGTCCGGCTTTTTAAGCGTATCGAAATCCTGTTGCAGGCCCAGAATGGTTCCCCCGTCATCAACACCTATGAGCAACTTGCCCCCCTCGGTATTCATAAACCCGGCAATGGTTTTTGATATGATAAACTCAAGTTGTTTGTTGACCTTGCCCTGCTGCACGTCCCATCGCAAGCTTGACTTGAATTCCACCCGGCTGCTCTCTCCCTTGTTTATGAGTTCGAGAACGGTTTGCCTGTCCATCCGTTGCCTGTTCAGTTGAAAAATCTTTTTTCTGAGGAAGAACATCAGGGCAAGGCTGCTTCCCATTGTCCCGAACAACAGGTTTCCAAGAATTTGGTCAACATCGGCAACGTTCCATGCGGTTTTGAAGGCCTCGCCAAAATAGCTTGGCCAGTGACCGGAATCGCCCGACCGGTCAAAGAGAAAAAGGGATAGGCCCAAGGGTTGCAGTATAAAGACCCCAAAGGCAAAACCTGCCAAAAGCCATATCCCTATTTTACCTCTTTGCATCGATAGGGGTGTTATTATCGTTCGAGCCAGTTGTTGGCCATATCTCCATCTTCCGGCCCGAAAAATTTTATATGAGCCTCGCTAAATGGCAATAACGATTCGGTAAACCGTTCTTGCCATATTTTATCGCCTACCAAGGCTATTTTCTTAAACCGTGCCTCTTCGGAAAATGAAAAATCTAACCTCTCAACGCTACTTTTCCATACCCTTTTTTCGGGAAGGCCCATTTCCATATACCAAGCGGCTTGTTCATTTTCTTTTAAATGTTCGTTAAGAGCTTTGATCAGGGTTGCCCTATCATCGGTATCCAGCTCTTTATCTGCGATGGTATATATGATTCGGTCTTTTTTATAGATTGCTATCATCGTTGTATTCTTTTAATGTTCCGCGCCTGAAGGCTAATCCAAATTGTCACTGCATTTATTGCATATACCCTTTACGACCAGATTGATATCCTCTGCCATATATCCTTGGGGCAGATTGACCTGTGGAATTTTACGGTCGGTCAAACAAACGGTCTCGTTGCACCGGGTGCAATGAAAATGCAGGTGCAGGTCGTTGCCCACCTCACATTCACAATTCTCTTCGCAAAGGGCGTATTTTATAACTCCTGTACCATCCTCAATTTGGTGTACGATGGCGTTTTCTTCAAAGGTTTTCATCGTCCGGAAAAGGGTGCTCCGTTCCGATTTCTCGAAAAAATTCTCCAGCTCTCCCAAACTGATGGCTACCTCGCTTTCCAGCAGCTTTTTATAGGTTAACAGTCGCATCGGCGTGGGCCGTATTCCCTTGCTCTCCAGTTTTTTGACAATTCTTTCCATTTTAAAAGGGGTTAAAGGTCATAGCGTTTTAAGGATTCGCCTGTTTTGATCTGGAAGGCATCCTCAATATTAGATAGATAAATAATCCCATCGCCCGGGTCGGGCGTTTTTCCGTTTTCCGTAATAATTTCGATTGCCATTTGTGCTTCCTCATTTTGGCACACCAGCTCCACTTTTACCACCGGGCTATCGGATACGTGAAAATCCAATGAGGGTTTCGCGCCTTTTGCCTTGAACGCCCCGGTACCCTCCGCTTGTGAAAGCGTCATACTTTTAAAACCATTGTCGCTAAGGGCTTCGATGACCCTTTGGATGCGGTTTGGTTTTACAAATGCTTTTATTTCTTTCATTATGATACTATTTAGATTTTTAATCGATTGTGAACCGGGCCTGCTTTCTGATTTTCAACTAACTAATTAAGACGATAACAAACCCGGAATCAAAACCTTTATCTATATTGTTGTTTAATGTCCGTGCTCCAGTTCGCCCTTGACCATTTCCGAAGAAAGGGTGTAGGCCCCGTTTGTTACTATTTTGACATTTTCGGGCGTTCCTGCAGGCAGGTTTACTTCTACAAAACCCAAGTCGTTGACCCCTGTACTCACGGGAATGCGTTTATATTTCATTTTATTTTCTTCTGGTGCCCCATCCTCATCCACGATAAAAACATAGGACTGTTCGCCTTCTTTGACAATGGCTTCCTCGGGTACTGCAAAGCCCGATTTCTCTCCCTGCACGATTCTTCCTTCTGCATACATTCCTGGTAAGAGGTCGCCATTTTTGTTATCGATATCCGCGTGGACGTGCAGGGCTTTTGGATCTTCCTCAAAGGTTTTACCTATCGAGTGCACTTCTGCAGTTAACAGTTCATCCGGTTTCGAGGCAACGGTAAAATGGATTTTTTGACCTACCTGAACCTTTGGGATATCCTTTTCATACACTTTAAGGTCCAAATGGAGTTCTGAATTATCGCTAACCGTAAACATTTTTGATTGTGGGGCCACATAATCCCCCAGGCTTACCATTACTTCATCCACAAAACCGGATATAGGTGTCGATATGGGTATGGCCGAGTAGATCTGTCCTTCTTCCACCTTGGAAGGATCGATACCGAGCAAGCGCAATTTTGATTTTAGGCCGTTGACACTTGAGGTAGTGGAACGGAACTTTGACTGTGCCATCTGAAATTCCTTCCCGGAAGAAACGCCTTTGTCGTACAAGGTCTGCTTTCGCTCAAAATCCTGTTTAAGGAAAACGAGTTCATCGTTTTTTTCTTGGTACTCCTGTTGCATACTGATAATATCGGGATGTTCCAAATAGGCCAAAACCTCTCCTTTTCGCACTTCATCTCCTTCGATTACTTTGATGGAACGTACATTTCCGCCTACGAAAGGACTAATATTGGCCCTGTCCTGAGGATATAGCTCAAGCCTTCCGGTTACCTTGATATTGTTACCGAGGTTTCTTTTTTCCAAGGTTCTGGTCTCCAGGTCAATGGTCTCTATTTGTTGTGTAGAAAGTACTACAACACCTTCTTCTCCTTCTTCCCCGTGGCCGCCTTCCTCTTCGCCGTGGGCTTCTTCCCCACCTGCTTCGGTTTTTGATACACCTTCAGCTTCATTATGCCCAAGTTCAGATTTTGGGGCATCGTTACAACTCATGAACATAAGTGTAAATAATACGGTGCTTATTAAGATTATATTCTTCATTTTTCCTTTTTTAAGATTATAGATTGCCCAATTGATATTGCAGCTCAATGGCCTGCTGGTTATACTGATTTATAAATTGTAGATGGTTTTGTTTGATTCTTATGGCACTGTTCAGGATCGTGATATAGTTCACATAATCGATTTCCCCTTCCCTTGAGGCCAGTTCCGCCGTTGCTATCTGTTCTTCCGCCAAGAGCAAAGCCCCTTCTTGATAATAATCAAGCGTCTTTTGGGTCTTCTCCAAGGATTTTAAAAGTTGGGAAACCCTACTTTCGGTTATGGCCTTCTGTTCCAGATACTGATTTTCGGCTACCATTGCGTCTGCTTTGGCGGCTTTGACCCTGGATTTTTGAGGGAAGAACCAGAGCGGAATGCTGATACCCGCCTGATAGGTGTTGAACCCTGATACATCGTCTACGATCTGCCTTCCGTACGTGAGGTTGAACTGGGGCAGGAACTGTGATCTTTCCACGCCCACGTTTGCTTTGCTCACTTTGGCATTTTGCAGTGAATATTGCAATATTGGGTTGTCGGCCACTGATGTGGAATCCAAAACGGCCCGATAATTTAGCGGTGTATAGGATCGGCCCACCGTTTCGATGTCTTGGTTTATACCCAAATATTGCTTTAGCGCGCGCTTTGC
Organism: Flagellimonas yonaguniensis; assembly: GCF_029193885.1. Classification (GTDB taxonomy): domain Bacteria; phylum Bacteroidota; class Bacteroidia; order Flavobacteriales; family Flavobacteriaceae; genus Flagellimonas; species Flagellimonas yonaguniensis. The sequence continues at coordinate 273,019 of NZ_JARFVB010000005.1, forward strand.
AATCTCGATATCGTCATAGGCCTGTTGTCTGAGCACCTGTATCTGTTGATACTCCGAGGACGCCGCAATAAACTCCAGTTTTCCGGTTTCACCCGTATCGTAACGTAGTTCCGCGGCCGTCCTGAAATTGGCGTAAACACTGTCCAACTGTTCCGCGAAGCGCAATTGTGCCTTGTTATAATTGATACGGTCATAGGCCTGCATCACGTTACGGATCAACTGTTGCTCGTTGAGGGCATAGAACTTTTCGCCGAGCTGAACACGCTCTTTATAGAACTTGGATTTTGAAAACCCAGAGAGCAAATCAACATTTTGCTGCTGCACCCCGATCGTGGTCTGTACCCCGGGCAGGTCATTGCCATATTCTTCCTTGCCCGTAAAGATTTGGGTATTACCCAGATCGAAACTTGTTCCTTTCATCGCCTGCTCGCGCTCGATAAAAGCCTGGCTTTCCTTAAGCGATGGATAATTCTGTTTTGCTAGGGAAATAGCCTCCTCCAATGTTACGGTCTGGGCGATTCCACTTTCCTGTGCATTTACTGTATTGGAAGTGAAAAATCCTCCCAAGCACAATAGCACCACCAGAACTGTTGTGCTTTTGTTGATATAGCTTGGATCATCTCCTTTACCGTTACGCTCTTTGCGGGCTTCCAGCCAATAATATAATACCGGAAGGACAACAAGCGTTAAAAACGTTGCCGTAAGCAATCCGCCAATAACGACGGTTGCCAATGGTCGCTGCACTTCAGCACCTCCCGAGGTAGAAATCGCCATTGGTATAAAGCCCATAATAGCTGCCGTTGCCGTCAACAAAATTGGGCGCAAGCGCTCGTGAGTTGCCTCGTATATGCGTTTTTTTAAGTCTGTCATTCCACTTTCCTTTAATTCATTGAATTTGTTGATCAGTACCAATCCGTTCAATACCGCCACTCCAAAGAGCACGATAAAACCGACACCTGCAGAAATACTAAAAGGCATTCCCCTTATCCAAAGGGCAAATACACCACCAATAGCTGCCAGCGGTACTGCCATATAAATCATAAGTGATTGCGAGAACGAACTCAGCGCAAAGTAGAGCAATATGAATATTAGGAAGAGTGCAATGGGCACTACGATCATCAATCGGTCGGTCGCACGTTGCAGGTTTTCGAACGAACCGCCATAGGTCACAAAATAACCAGGTGGCAATTTTACTTGTGCTTCCAGTTTTTGCTGTATTTCCTCGACCATTGATTTTACATCGCGCCCACGAACATTTACCCCTACCGAAATACGACGCGAGGTATTGTCCCTTGAAATTTGCATCGGGCCAGGTTTGTAACTGATTTCCGCCACTTCTTTTAAGGGTACTTGGTTGCCGCTGGGCAGGTCTATATACAGATTTTTAAGGTTGTTGATATCCTGTCTAAATTCCTTTGCCAAACGAATGACCACATCGAACCGTTTTTCGCCTTCAAAGATTACACTTGCCTGCTCTCCAGCAAATGAAGCACTCACATAATCATTCAGCTTATTAACCGTTATACCGTATTGTGCCATTTTCGCGCGATTGTATTCCACTGTCATTTGTGGTAAACCGCTCGTGGCCTCCACATTGAGGTCCGCTGCGCCGGGAACGGTTCTGATGACGGCGGCGATTTCTTGCACCTTGTCAGCTAACACATCCAAATCTTCTCCGTACAATTTTATAGCCACGTCCTCCCGAACACCTGTAAGCAGTTCATTAAAACGAAGTTCAACAGGTTGCGTAAATACGAAATTTACACCGGGTACTACTGAAATTTTTTCCTGTATTTTTTCTATGAGTTCTTCCTTGCTATCTGCTGAAGTCCATTTACTTTTATCTTTTTCAAGAATGATGTAACTATCGGCTATGTCCATAGGCATTGGGTCCGTAGGGATTTCGGCCACGCCAATCCTTGAAACTACTGTTTTTACTTCTGGAAATTCATTGATTAAATTTTGAAGTTTTTTTGAAGCCTCAATGGATTCTGTAAGACTGCTCCCCGGTTTTATCAAGGCCTGAAACGCAATATCGCCCTCATCAAATTTTGGGATAAATTCGCCACCCATATTGCTGAAAATAAATCCTGCAATCAACAACAACCCGACCGCAACAATAACGACACCAGCCCTAAACCGAAGCGCGAAATTGAGAAACGGTACATACGCCTTGTTTAAACCGGACATTATTTTATCACTGAACCTATCAATCTTGTTTTCAAATTTGGCAAACCAACTGTTCTGATTTTTAGCAGGTTTAAGGAACATTGACGAAATCATTGGCACGTAAGTAAGACATAGGATAATCGCTCCTAAAACTGCAAATCCGAAAGTAAATGCCATTGGACGGAACATTTTTCCTTCCACACCGGTCAAAAAGAGAATCGGTGTAAATACAATAAGGATAATAAGCTGACCGAAAAATGCCGAATTCATCATCGTACTCGCCGATTCATAGGCGATTTCATCCATTTCAGATTGGCCAATGGCGGTTGTGGTTTTTTTCATCCGTTGATGAATGTGGAATACCATTCCTTCCACAATAATCACCGCACCATCCACAATGATCCCAAAATCGATTGCTCCCAAGGACATTAAATTTGCCCACACACCGAATTGTTTCATCAAAATAAAGGCAAAGAGTAATGATAGCGGAATTACCGACGCCGTAATCAAACCGCCACGGAAACTTCCCAAAAGCAGGACAAGCACAAAAATCACAATCAATGAACCTTCAATAAGGTTTTTTTCAACGGTGCTTGTGGTCCTTCCAATAAGTTCACTTCGGCTTAAAAATGGTTCAATGTAAACGCCTTCTGGAAGTGATTTTTGAATTTCATCGATACGCTTTTGTACATTATCTATAACAGTGCCAGGACTTTCGCCTTTCAGCATTAAAATTTGTCCGCCAACAGTTTCGTGTCCATCTTGGGTAAACGCACCATAGCGCACTTGATTCCCGTAGCCCACTTTTTCGGCTACATCCCTAACTAAAACAGGGCTACCGTTCTGTGAGGTAACAACCGTATTTTCTAAATCGGCTAGACTACGAGCCAAACCTTCGCCGCGGATAAAATTTGCTTGGTGGTTTTTCTCGATATAAGCACCGCCCGTGTTGGCATTGTTCACTTTCAGGGCTTCAAAAACCTGATTCATTGTAATGCCAAAACTTTTTAGTTTATCAGGATTTATGGCCACTTCGTACTGCTTAACATAGCCACCAAAAGCATTGACCTCGACAACTCCAGGCACTAATGCCATTTGGCGTTTAACAATCCAATCCTGAATGGTACGAAGCTCCATAGCATCGTAATTATCTTCGTAACCTTCTTTTACCTTTAGGGTGTATTGAAAGATTTCTCCCAAACCTGTAGTAATGGGGGCCATAAATGGCGTACCAAAACCTTCGGGAATTTCCCCGGCGACTTCGGTTAATTTCTCTTGTACCAATTGCCGAGGAAGATAGGTGCCTGCTTCGTCCTCAAAGACGATGGTAACCACGGACAGTCCAAAACGGGATACTGAACGCAGCTCGATAACGTCAGGAAGGTTGGCCATTGCCAACTCAACAGGGTACGTTACAAATTGTTCAATGTCTTCAGTTCCTAAATTTGGTGCAACTGTGATAACCTGTACTTGGTTATTAGTAATATCGGGTACGGAACCCAGATTTATAGTGGCCATAGACCAAATGCCCGTGCCCACAAGAGCCACTATAAAAAGCCCAATAATGAACTTGTTATTAATGGAATATGAAATGATTTTGTTAATCATAGAAAGAGATTTAATTCAGTTTAAACTTCGCAATACAAGAGATGCAATGCATTTATGATGCGATGCTTGCTTTGAAAAGCATCACGTTAGGACATAGCTATCCTTAAAAAAACTGAATTAAGCTCTAGGTGGTTGTAATACTGAAGATACTACTCCATCGGAAACGCTCTCGAAGTGCGAGAAGTTTTCCTGTGAAATAGGATTTGGTAAGGGTGTGAAAGCGATTATACCAAAATCAATCGTATGTACGTGACAGCAATGGCATTGGCAGAATGGGGAACACAGCTCACAATCTTGATCGTGGTCGCCATCATAGTCCATTACCGAAACGACCTGGGCATCGTCTTTAGCCGTTCCCGAATCGCCACAGGGCACTACATTGAGTGCCAAAAAGTAAAAGGACAATATGATTGTTAAAAATTTCACGGTACAAAAATATAAAAAAATTGATGCAACGGCTATGCAAAAACTTGAAAGACTGAAGAATTGGCAATTTATGATTACGCATCAAAACACAAGAAATAATCCTTTGGTGCTAATTCAACTACCATACAGATTCATCATGTTTCAATTCAAGATATCAGGATATAGGGTATTTAGCAATGGTCTTCTCAATTGGAAAAGTCTAATCCCTTTCCTATATCCTTATTATTCTTGTTTGATTCAACAATGGCAATATTTTGTGGTTTTACATTTGATTCCTGATGTTGGACATTTCCTTTATGTAGATTTTTATTTAGTTCGTTACTGTATTGCATCATTCCTGCTTGCATAGCATTCATGTGATCGTCGGTTGACGCAACGTTTTTGAACATCGGAGTTGTTAGATTCAACTCTTTCGCCAATTCATAGCCAAGATTAAATGCCTTTTTATACTCCTCATCAATTTTAATATTTTCTTCCATGGCTAAAAAGTTTCACGAACGTGTGCCTCGATATATTCATTAATAGAATCCCTATCATATAGAATTACTTTCTTTTGAGGTTGGGAAAATCTAATTTTACCTTCGTCCCTAAGCTTTTGCAAAGTAGTGGTAGACTTTATTTTTAGATGGAACATTGCCTCTTCCCCATCGATCCATTTGTCAGGTTTATCTTTTCTTTTGGATTCTACATGTTCGATTACCTTATCAAATAAGGCGTAGAAAGCTTCTTCTTGTAGGCAAACTACTTGCATTGTATTAATTCTTTGCCAAAATGGATTACCCCATTTTTTTGGGTCTATTATCCCCGTAATCTAAAGATTTTCCGAAATCTGTTCCCCGTAAAGAAGTCCATCGGTCGATTTATTGGTTGTATGGAACTTTAGCGATTTAGAAATTGATGACTTTTTCCAAAGCGTCATCAGTTTCTTTGTGCATAAAATTCGATTGATAATTAACCGTAGTTGTAATCGAAGAATGGCGATACAATTTTTGGAGCATTTGAATAGGTATTTTATCACCGGAAATATTTCCAAAACTATGCCGCGCAATATGCATAGATATCTTCTTCTCAATACCAAGCTTTTCGCCGACAATTTCCAATCGACGGTTTAGATTACGGGTAATGGTCTTAACTCTGGTTGCCACCCTTTTCTCATCTTTCAAATCGGTACCTTTTAAAAAAGGAAAAACTAAATCATCCTTTCCTGTCTTCTGAGCAGCAAAATATGCTAGTATTTCTTTGGCCTTATCTGGAACGACCAATGAGACAAGTTTTCTGTTCTTCCCCATACGATAATATAAACGACCATCTTTAAAATCTTTCCATTTTAGCTTTATGACATCGGCGACACGAACACCTGCAAAGTAAAAACTAGTTAGCCAAGCGTAGACGGCATGAAGTTGTGCTTTTGTTAAATTATTAGCCGTTTCAAGCAATAGAACCTCTTCCCTATTCAATCCAATCTTTTCGCTTTCGGGAAATTTGATCTGTATTTTACCTTTACCAAATGGATAATTGCCATCATCTACATGATATTCTTTTCTGGCAAAATTATAGATGGTTCGAATAAGCATCAGGTAATTTATCGCAGTCCTTTCAGCAACCTTTCTATCGTACAAGAGATATGCTTTGAAATCCTTTAGCAGAGTAACGTCCAGATCCGTAAAAGAAAGTTTTTTACGCCCTAAAAATGTTTTGAAAATGTCTAGTCTTTTTTCTTGATTATAGTGCTGATTGAATTTCTTTCGTTTTAAGAGATTGGACAAAAACAGCTTACTAGCTTCAAAAAAATCCATTTTGGTTTTTCCAATAATCTTTTTCTTTATCTTTTTTGCGGACTGGGAATTGTTTTGATTTTCATTGTCAATTAATCTGTCGTTTGCTTCCGCTATCTTCTTTGCGACTAAACTATTTAGACGTTTTGAATTGGGATGAGATTTTTTAACGCGTTTAAATTTATCATCCCAAAATTTGCTTTCAATATACTGTCCAGTGAATAAATATGACGACCTTCTATCTTTGGTAATTCGAATAGCGATTGGAAAAAGGCCAGCGCTATTTGGTTTTTTCATTAAAAATGATTGTATAGTAGCCATAAACCCCTATTTTATTACCTAAAGATACAAATTTTAGGTAAAACATAGGTAAAACATTTGGTGGTTTTTCTTGAATTTTTATGACTTTATTGAGCAAATAGAAATAGTCAAATAACTCATAAACAATTGATTATCAATTCATATTAGACCAAATGGGTTCAAATGTCTCAGGATTCATAACCCGGAGGCCGGGGGTTCAAGTCCCCCTCTCGCTACAAATACGAAAGTCATTTAGCTGTTTTTCAGTTGAATGGCTTTTTTGTTTTATCCGTATTTTTTTTCCTAAATTCAAGCTTTCAAACCAACCTTCGAATGAATTACTTCAAAAAGTTAGGAACAGCCAATTTATTGATGCTGATTCTTTGTGCATTGATCATACTTGTGGCAGAATACCTATTTCTTAATGGATACCCCGAACATGGCCTTTTTGTAGGGCTGTGGGCCCCTACCCTTTTAGGTGTCATGATTTACTTAAAACTTGTGGACAATGACAGCAAATGATATCGTTTTATGGTTTTCCATTATAGTCATTGTACTGGTCGCCATTTGGGCCATACTTATGATTCGTGCTTACAATAAGGCTAGCAACAGAAAATAAGCGGGTTTTGATACTATCATCTATGCAATACGGTAAAAAAATTTAGAATTTACCCGTACTTTTAAAGTACCATGAAAAACACCATATCCGAACGTATTGCCGATTTCCTTAAAAGCTACCCTCCATTCAACGCCATGGATGCCAAACAACTGGAGCAGTTATCCCTTGAGGTAGTGATTATCCACAAGGAGACCAATACCCTAGTTTTTTCCCAAAACGAGAATCCGCACGACAATTTTTACGTGGTCAACAAAGGTGCCGTGGCCCTATCCAAAGCAGGATCTAGTCAAATTTTGGATATCTGTGACGAAGGTGATGTATTCGGACTCCGGCCCCTATTGGCCAATGAGAGTTATAAATTAGAGGCCAAGGCCTATGAAGAGACCATTCTCTATGCCATTCCGATCAAGGACTTTAAACCCTTGGCCCTAGAAAATAAACGTATCGGAAACTTTTTGATAGAAAGCTTTGCTTCCAATACAGGAAACCCCTACTCCATTAAACACCGCGGGAAATTATACGGTGCCAGCAGTGATTCCAATCAATATTCCAGCGATAAGATTCTGGATTTACAGCCCATCAAATATTCCACGGACCTCATTACCTGTAAAGAAGGCACCAAAATCAAGACGATTGCCAACAAAATGACCAAACATAATGTAAGCTGTATTTTGGTTGAAAGGGATGGTCTCCCCGTCGGCATTATTACCGATAAAGATTTAAGGAAAAAAGTGGCCACGGGACTGTTTCCCATCACAGCAACGGCAAAGACCATCATGTCCTCGCCGATTATTACCTATCCAAAAGGGCTTACCCTCGCACAATCCCAAATGGCCATGATGAAAAGTAATATCAGTCATTTGATTCTTACGGAGGATGGAACAACGGATACGAAATCGGTCGGGATTCTGTCCAAACATGATATTATGGTTGCGGTCGGAAACAATCCTGCCGTTTTGCTACGGGCCATCAAAAGAGCTACCAGTGCCAAAAGATTACGTGGGATACGGCATGGCATCATGAATCTCTTGCAAGGGTATCTGGACCAAAACATCCCTTTGGGATTGGTATCCAAAATTATTTCAGAACTGAACGATGCTTCCACAAAACAGGCCATCCAGCTTGCTCTAGCCAAAATGGATGAAGAACCCCCTGCGAAATTTACGTGGCTCAGCATGGGCAGCCAAGGTCGTGGGGAACAATTATTGAACACGGACCAGGACAATGCCATTATTTTTGAAGATGTACCAGAGGAAAAATTGGAAGAAACTAGAAGCTACTTTTTAAAACTGGGCGAACGGATTTCCAAAATGCTCAATACCATCGGGTTTGAATATTGTCCGGCTGACATGATGGCATCCAACCGATCGTGGTGCCATAGCTTGACCGAGTGGAAACAAGTTACCGCCCATTGGATTCACAACCCTGGGCCTGATGAAATCCTACTGTCCTCCATCTTTTTCGATTACAACGTTACCTATGGCGACAAATCACTTGCGGATGAATTATCACACAGCATTTTTGACCATGCCAACCACTATCCTCAATTCTTTACGCATTTGGCCAGTGGTGCATTGCAAAACCCCTCACCATCAGGTTTTTTCAGGGATTTTTTGGTGGAACAGGATGGGGAGCACAAGGACTTCTTTGATTTGAAGCTACGAGCCCTTATGCCCATTATTGATGCGGCACGGGTACTGATTCTGTCGCATTCCATCAAATCCATAAACAATACGGCGGAACGCTACGAAAAGTTAGCCGAACTGGAACCCAATAATCGAGAGCTTTATATGGCCTGTTCCTACGCCAGCAAAGCATTGCTCAAATTTAGGACTAGACAGGGCCTTTTGCACAACGATTCGGGCAGGTACATTGCCTTGGACAAATTGAACAAGGAAGAAAAAATCAAACTGAAAAGAACCTTTAAAACAGTAAAGGAAATCCAGTCATTGATTGAGGTAAGGTTCCAAGTAAAAAACCTGTTGCGTTAATGTGGCCGTTCTCCAAAAAGAAACCGCTGGAGCTTCCCGATTTTTGGTGGGAGTATGAAGAGTATTTCAAAGAAAAGCTCCCAGAAGACATCCATGAGAACACTTTTGTGGTATTGGATACGGAAACCACGGGTTTTAGCTTGACAAGAGATCGGATGCTGTGCATCGGGGCCTTGAAACTTTTGGATAACAATATCGTGGTAAAGGACAGTTTTGAAGTCTATATTCAGCAAGAGCACTACGACTCGGAAAGTGCAGAAATCCACGGGATTTTAAAGAAAAGCAAAAAAGATAGCATTCTTGAGCTTGATGCCTTGATACAATTTTTGGCTTATGCCAAAAACCATATTTTGGTGGGGCATCATGTGATGTTCGATGTCAATATGATCAATGCCGCTTTAAAAAGAAACGGGTTACCGAAATTGAAAAACAGGACCTTGGATACCGAATCACTTTACATCAGGACATTGTTGATATCCACCGTTGTCCAAAAAAAAGAGCGGTATTCCCTTGATGATCTCGCCAAAAAGTTCAGTATTTCCAGGAAGGACAGGCATACAGCCTTGGGAGATGCCTTTATTACCGCGATTGCCTTTTTACGGAGCATAGAAAAGCTAAGGCCAAAAAAAATAAAGGACCTCCTTAAGTAAAGAGGCCCTTCTTTATTTACAAGTTGAAATCCTATTAAAGACTTTCCTTTATAATATTTTCCACTACTTCTGGGTTCAACAAGGTTGAAGTATCCCCTAAGTTACTGGTATCTTTGGATGCTATCTTTCTGAGGATCCTTCTCATGATCTTACCACTTCGAGTTTTTGGCAAGCCTTCGGTAAACTGAATTTTATCCAGCTTCGCAATTGGACCAATGTGTTCTGTGATCAATTGGTTGATTTCCTTTTTCAGGTTATCACGGTTACGGGTTTCCCCTGTTTCCTTCAAAATAATGTATCCGTACAGGGCATTTCCTTTGATGTCGTGTGGGAAACCGACAATTGCGGATTCGGCCACGGCAGGGTGCTCATTAATGGCATCTTCAATCGGAGCCGTTCCTAAATTATGGCCAGAAACAATAATCACATCGTCTACCCTACCGGTAATTCGGTAGTAACCCACCTCATCCCGGAGAGCTCCATCCCCAGTGAAATATTTGCCTTCAAAAGCTGAGAAATAGGTGTCCTTGTATCGTTGGTGATTGCCCCAAATAGTTCTAGCGATTGATGGCCATGGATATTTGATGCACAATCGACCGTCCACTTGGTTTCCTTTGATTTCCTTGCCATTTTCATCCATAAGCGCAGGCTGGATACCTGGCATGGGCAAAGTGGCATAGGTAGGCTTTGTTGGCGTGGAAAATGGGATGGGGGAAATCAGGATGCCTCCTGTTTCCGTTTGCCACCATGTATCAACAATTGGGCATTTCTTTTCCCCTACATGGTCGTTATACCAGTGCCATGCCTCCTCGTTAATGGGTTCTCCCACCGTGCCCAAAACTTTTAAGCTGGAAAGGTCATATTCTGTCACAAAATCCAAGTTTTCCTTGGCCAATGCCCTAATCGCTGTAGGTGCTGTGTAGAACTGGGTTACTTTGTGTTTTTGTACCACATCCCAAAACCTTCCAAAGTCAGGGTATGATGGAACTCCTTCGAACATAACCGTAGTGGCACCATTGGCCAATGGTCCGTACACAATATAAGAGTGTCCCGTAATCCAGCCTATATCGGCGGTACACCAATACACATCTTCTTCACGATATTGGAATACATTTTTAAATGTGTATGCTGTGTACACCATGTAGCCTCCCGTAGTATGAACCATACCCTTCGGGCGACCGGTAGAACCTGAAGTATACAATATGAACAATGGGTCTTCGGCATCCATGATCTCTGGTACACAATCGGAATAGGCTTTATCCAAAAGTGGTTGAATCCAGGTATCCCGGCCTTCTTTCATGGTAACTTCGCCGCCAGTACGTTTGGTAACCAATACTGTTTCCACATCTGGACAATTCTCCAAAGCTTCGTCCACAATGGCTTTTAAATCGATTACTTTTTTGCCTCGGTAAGACCCATCAGAAGTCAATACCATTTTGGCTCCACAATCGTTTATTCTCGTTGCCAGGGCTGTAGATGAAAATCCAGCGAAAACAACGGAGTGAATTGCACCGATACGGGCACAGGCCAGCAATGCTATGGCCAAATCCGGAATCATAGGAAGGTAAATCACCACCCTGTCTCCTTTTTTGACCCCTTTTCCCTTCAGCACATTGGCATATTTACAAACACGTTCATGCAGTTGACGGTATGTAATGTGCTCTGCTTCTTCTTCAGGGTCATTGGGTTCAAAAAGAATAGCGGTTTTATCTCCACGGATACGAAGATGGCGATCGATACAGTTTTCGGTTATGTTCAACTTGGCCCCTTTGAACCAGCTTATTTCTGGTTTGGTAAAATCCCATTCCAAGACGGAGTCCCATTTTTTTCGCCAATGGAAGTGCTCTTCTGCCACTTCTTCCCAAAATCCTTCGGGGTTTCTAACGGATTTTCGATACACCTGAAAATATTCCTCCAAGTGCTTGATATGATAATTACTCATGTAACGCTACGTTTAGTTAATATGTAAATAATTAGTTCAGTTTCATTGTTTTCGTTGGGTCTTAACCCAATAAGTCTTCAATATCAGAAATGACCTTTTTCACGGAGAACGGTTTCGTCATGTAACTGTCCGCCCCCATTTTCAATCCCTTTTCCACATCTTTCTCCTTACTCTTTGCGGATAGGAACACCACCTTGGTATGTTTTAGGTCTTCGTTGTCCTTGACACGTTTTAGGGTTTCATATCCATCCATTTCGGGCATCATGATATCCAAAAGGATAAGGTCTGGTTTTTCTCGATCGGATATTTCCAAAGCCTCAGTTCCATCGCGGGCAATAAACACCTCAAAATCCTTCTTTTTAAAAGCATACTCCAACGACATCACAATGTTGGGCTCATCATCCACTATCAGTATTTTTTTCTGCTTCATTGTTGTTTGGGTATTGAAAACATCATGCGGGTTCCTTTATTGAACTTTTTGTCAACCGCTATGCTTCCTTTATGACTTTCCACTATCTTCTTGCAAATGGCCAAGCCAAGTCCACTACCCTGTGGTTTCTTTACATTTTGATTTTTAGATTGATAGAATTTGTCAAAGATGTAATCCTTATCCTCATCAGGTACCCCCCTACCATTATCCTTAATAGTGACCAAAACCTCTTCATCGAGGTCCTCCAACAGAATTTTGATTCTTCCGTTATGGGGTTCCGTAAATTTAAGGGAATTCGAGAGCAAATTCGTCAATACTTGCAAAATTCGGTCCTCATCATAGGGGGCAAACACCTTTTCCTTTTTCAAAAATTCAATTTTTATATCCTTTTTCGATGCAATTTGCTCCACGCCCTTTATGGCCTTGTGAATGGTATTGGACATATTGTGTTCGCCAATGTCCAATTCCGATCTGTTCCCCGATAGTTTTTCAAGGTCCAGGATATTATGGATCAGGGTGTCCAATCGGTCACTGTCCCTGTTTATATTTTCAAGAAATCTATTTCTAAGTTCGGGTGGCATACCTTCATCCTCCAATACTTCCGAAGCAGCTTTTATGGAAGTTATCGGAGTTTTGAGCTCATGGGCCACCGTATCCAGAAACTCATCCTTTAGTTTATCCTGAATGCGGAGTTCCTCGTTTGCCGCTTTTAATTGCTGGGCCATGGCAGCAAGCTCCTCTGACTTCTCCCTGAGCAATTTATTGCTTGTCTTGGTCTCTTTGCTCTCTTCCAGAATATTGAGCACCTCTACCAAGCTTATGGGAGTTTCCTTGGAAACTGAGGCCAACAAGATTTTTGCCGAGGCGCTTCCGATACTTCCGGTCAAGAGTTTTTCTGAAAAGTTGATCAACCTAGCATCAGCTCGCTCTTCTGTTTCTGAAATATTATATTTTCGGTTAAAGATTCGAAGTGCCCTATTAGTTCGTTCTTCCCCCAGGAATCTACTTAACAATCGCTTAATATCCGCTACATATGCCTCTCCCTTCCAAATAAAACCGCCTTCTTGAAGATTTCCATAGTTTTCGTGATTTACGAACATCTCTGCATAATTCCGTTCCCTATAATTGCCTTTGGTACGGAGAGAAAATCCAACAAAAGTTAGGGTATTAAAGGACATACTCCATAAAAAGGCATTGCTTTCCGGGGTTAGGTAATCCAGACCAAACAAATGTGCCGGTTGCAACCATGCATAGCCAAAGAGACCTTCTTCCACAAATCTTACATTGGGCATGGCCACTTGACTTACTATGGGCAAAAGCAATGTATAGAATACTATCGCCAGTCCTATTGAAATACCTATTTGGGCTCCTTTGGCCGTTCCCCTGCGCCAAGTCAACCCCAAAAAGAACGATGGTGCCAACTGGGAAATAATTACAAAAGAAATCAATCCAATGGAATACAAAGAGAGTTGGGCAGAAAACCGAATGTAAAAGAAATACGCAATGATTATCAACAAAAAAATCGCAACCCTTCTAATGTTTTTGATACGCTTGGTGTTTTCTTCGGGATTGCCCTCTACCAAGGTTTTAATGAATCCATAGGGGATTACAATATTGTTACTCACCATGGTGGACAATGCCAAGGTTGAGACAACAATCATAGAAATAACGGTGGTAAATCCACCTATAAAAACAAGGAGTGCCAATCCATAATTGTTCTCTTGCAAAGGCAACAAAAGGGAATAATAATCGTGGTTTACGGTATTGGGGAGGCTGATATTTCCCGCCCAAGCTATAAAAATCACAAACACATTGAACAATAGCAAGTACAACGGAAACAACCAAATGGCTTTACGCAAATAGCTTTCGTTATCGTTCTCCACTACTGCTACGTGAAATTGTCTGGGCAACAAAAAAATGGCAAAAATGGAAAGGCAAATGGTAAAAAGCCAGTTAAATCCATTCTCCAAACCACCAAAAGTGGTCAATTGCTCAAAATTTTCCTGTAGGCTAGCCTGACTATAAAGATCGCTAGTCCCATCAAACAAATAAAAAGTGATGTAAATACCAATGGCCAAGAAAAAGCCTAATTTTAAAATGGATTCCAAAGCAACAGTTGCCACAATACCTTTTCTGTGTTCCGAAGTATCTGTGGACAATGTACCGTAAAAGGCAACAAATACAGCTATGAGCAAGGCAATATAAAAAGTGGAATCGTCAAAAAAACCAGTAGACTCATAACTTCCCTTTGCCGAAATCAAGGAAAATGTTTCCGAGACTGCCTTTAATTGCAAGGAAATATATGGAATAATGGCAAACAAACAGGTTAGTGTTACCAAGGCTCCCAGCTGTCGGTTATTGCCATATCTCATGGAAATGAAATCGGCAATACTGGATATTTTGTGTTGTTTGGAAATTCGAATGACCTTGCGCATTACCAAAATCCAAAGTGGTAGGGCAATTACCGGCCCCAGATAAATGGCCAAAAAGCTGATTCCTGAGCTAGAAGCAATACCTACGCTTCCGTAATAGGTCCATGCTGTACAATACACTGCCAAAGAAAGCGTGTATACATACGGGTTATTGGTCCATTTGCTCTTTTGGTTCTTTTCAGCAAAATAGGCCAGTACAAAAAGCATGGCCAAATAAAAAATTATGACAAGTCCTACTACGTAATTACTCATAGAACTTTTTTAGAATAATGTAGGTAAGCACGATGGAAACCAACCAGCTTAGAAATATGAATACGTAGAACATGGGGAAGCCAAAAATTTGTGCTTCTCCATCAAAAATGGTTACAAAGGGCACATTCCATAAAAAAAACAATACGATGGAAATAAGTATCAATTTCTGCTGGTGCCTTTTCTTCATTTTTATTTGCATGGTCCGCGTCTTAAAATTACAAAAAACGGCGCGGTTAAAGAGGCCCGCACCGTTTTTTCACAACCAACTAAATTAATGTGATGCTGCTTCTCCAGCACCACTAGGAATTCTTATATGCTCTACGATTTCTTGTACTTCTGCAGGAGGCTCCGGAGTAAATTGGTTCACCACTATAGCCACTATAAAGTTGACAATCATAGCGATAGTTCCAAAACCTTCGGGCGATACGCCAAACCACCAGCTTTCTTGAAGACCAGCTACGGCATCTTTTCCTCCATCAAAAATTCCAAATTTGAATTTCAACATATAGAAAAGCATGAGACAAAGTCCTACGATCATTCCTGAAATGGCCCCTTTACTATTCATCTTTTTGTAAAAAATACCCAAGATGATCGCAGGGAAGAACGATGCTGCGGCCAGACCAAAGGCCAATGCAACAACTGCTGCCACAAATCCGGGCGGATTGATTCCGAAGTAACCAGCAATAACAACAGCTACTGCAGCTGAAAGTCTTGCAGCCCAAAGCTCCCCTTTTTCAGAAAGGTCTGGTTTCAATACATTTTTGATCAAATCATGGGAAACAGAAGATGAAATTACCAACAATAGTCCCGCTGCGGTAGATAGCGCTGCTGCAAGCCCACCTGCCGCAATTAAACCGATTACCCATGCGGGAAGGTCGGCTATTTCTGGATTCGCCAACACCATAATATCACGATCTACGGTTAACTCGTTTACTTCAGGTGCCGCTACATATTGGATGATACCATCTCCATTTTTGTCCTCATGTCCGATCAATCCTGTTTTTTCCCAACGACTGAACCACTCAGGCATGCTATCGTATTCCTTGCCACTCACGGTTTCAATCAAGTTTGTTCTGGCAAACACAGCCACAGCTGGTGCGGTCGTGTAGAGAATTGCGATGAACAATAAGGCCAATCCTGCGGATTTTCTCGCATCACGTACTCGTTTCACAGTAAAGAAACGCACAATTACGTGAGGTAATCCTGCGGTACCCACCATAAGAGCAAGGGTAATGGCAAAAACGTCTATCATACTTTTGGAGCCATCGGTATACTCCGCAAAACCTAATTCGGTGGAAAGACCATCCAATTTATCCAGAAGATAGGTTCCTGAACCATCGGATAAGGTACTACCAAAACCAAGTTGTGGTACTGGGTTCCCTGTCATCTGAATGGAAATGAAAATTGCAGGCACCATAAAGGCAAATATCAACACACAATATTGTGCCACTTGGGTATACGTAATCCCTTTCATGCCACCGAGAACGGCATAGAACAATACGATTACCATTCCGATTACCACTCCAGTATTGATATCAACTTCGAGGTATCTGGAAAACACGATTCCGACACCGCGCATTTGTCCTGCCACATAGGTAAAGGAAACGATCAAGGCACAGATTACGGCCACTACCCGGGCTGTTTTGGAATAATAACGTTCTCCGATAAAATCGGGTACGGTAAATTTTCCGAATTTTCTAAGGTATGGTGCCAACAGCAAGGCTAAAAGCACGTAGCCACCTGTCCATCCCATCAAATAAACGGCTCCATCATATCCCGCAAAGGAAATAATCCCTGCCATGGAGATAAAAGAGGCTGCTGACATCCAATCGGCTGCAGTAGCCATTCCGTTGGCCAATGGGGAAACTCCCCCTCCTGCAACATAAAATTCTTTGGTGGAACCTGCTCGCGACCAAATCGCAATTCCTATATAAAGTCCAAATGACAATGCGACCAAGACATAGGTCCATATTTGTACATCACTCATAATTGTAAATTTTGTTGGTTAATTAATCTTCGTTGTATCCGTATTTCTTGTCCAATTTGTTCATCAGGCGTACGTACACAAAAATGAGGATGACAAATACATAAATAGATCCTTGTTGTGCGAACCAAAACCCAAGTTTAAATCCGCCCAACCTAATGTTGTTCAAAGCATCTTTGAAGAGGATACCTGCTCCGTAGGAGACCAAGAACCATATGATCAGCAATATGACCAAATACCTCAGGTTCTCTTTCCAATAGGCCGAGGCCTTTTTCTGTTTTTCTGACATAATCTGTTGGTTTGTTTAGTTATAAATAAATCTGTGCTTGCAATGTGACCACTCCGTTGCTGTCGCCAGTCCCAACCTTGGAATTGGCATATTCCAATGTTAATTTGGAATGATGGCCCGTCATAAACAGGTTGATTCCCAGTCCCAATCTAGTGGCATTATCATCGATTGCATCTATTGTTCTTGTTTGGTAGGATAAATAAGGTTGTATCCTTGAATTGTCCGCTGGAGCTGGAATCAAGTATCCTACATGTCCATATATCATATTTCCAGTATCATAAGGTCCCAGGTTGAAGTTACGACCATAATCGTTATTTTGAAATACCGCATAAGCTGTTATTGCAGAACCATCTGCTCCAAGGGGCGCATCGTAAAAGGCATCCACGGCCAAAATATTGACATTTTCACCTTCCAGATTACCTGCTCCGTCCATTACCACAACACCATTTGGGTGTGTCAGAAAACCTGCTCCGACATTGAATACCTTTTTACTCCCGAGATAGGTTCCGACCTTATAGGGAAGAAAGTTTGATTCTTGATCCAAAAACTGATAATCAAAGTATCCTTGAACTACTTTTCCAGCATCCCCAGATCCCAAAAGCTCTCTTCCTCTGTAAACTGCTCTTCCATTGGCCACTGGATCGTTTGCGGCATCTAAAGTGTTTGTGATTGCTTCATTGTAGGAAACACGGTATTGCAATCTCCCTACCTTGCCCTTCACATACACTCCCAAATGACGGGCAAATTGGTCACTAAGACCTAAGGCAGCCCAAGATTGACGGTTATTGTCCAGAGTTAAAAAATTAAGTGTACTGCTATTGTTCAATCTGGAAATACCATTCCAATAATGTAACCCGGTACCTGCCGATATATTTTTCCCCAATGACCATTCACCCCAAAAACCATGAAAAAACAATTGGGAAGATTCTCCTTTACCTGTTGTGCTCAGATTGCTTCCATTGAGGCTATTTAAACCAAAATGGGTAAGGATCATAAATTTCTTGTTCAATTGGGTAAAGGTCAACAACCTAGCTCTCCTTACACTTAGATTAAGATTACTGGCGTCATCAGGTACATTATCATTGTACTGGGCCCAAAATTGACCCCATGCGATAATTCGAAGATATTTAGATCCGTCTTCGTTGAAATTGATTTTGAAACCTCCCGTATATTCGGTGTTTCCCTGTGAAAATGATTTGGGAATGAACAAAAGACAAAATGCCATTCCAAAGAGTATTTTTTTCATTTCAGTTTGGATGTTAGAGAGTTATGTGCCCTACGAACATCCTAAAATTTTGTCCTGAAATGAAAATCCATATATATATATGCTAAATAATTATAGTTAATCCTTGAAACGGTCCCATTTTATAAGCATAAACTTATCGCCCAATTCTGTTACCAATTGACCCGCTCCTTTCAGGTTTTCAGGATTTTGGAAATATTTTTGAAGC
The DNA here is from genome assembly GCF_029193885.1 of Flagellimonas yonaguniensis. Taxonomy (GTDB): domain Bacteria; phylum Bacteroidota; class Bacteroidia; order Flavobacteriales; family Flavobacteriaceae; genus Flagellimonas; species Flagellimonas yonaguniensis. The sequence goes on from NZ_JARFVB010000005.1 coordinate 291,337, forward strand.
TCTGTATGATTCAATATTTTGTAGGTGGGATGGTATTTGGAATTGTAGGGCCGTTTGATGTTATATTTTCGTACCCAGTTCATGACGGATACGTGGGAAACGCCTAAAATACGCTCTATTTCCCGATAGGTCAATCCTTCCAAATAAAGCTGTAGTGCCTTGTTCACGAAGTAATCATCAATCTGCTTCCCCAGTTTGGGCACTGTGAAATAATAACCACAAGACTTACATTTATAGCGCTGTCGCTCTTTGATTATTCCAGCTTTGGTAAACTCTGTGGATGAGCAATTTGGACAACTTTCCATTATTGATATACTTAATTAGCATAAATATATCAATTTAGCTTTAAATATTTATCATTCTTGGGACAATAAAAAAGGGAATCGTTAAAATTCCCTTTAGTTTATTGGTCAAATCACAATATTGGTCGCTTATTTTACCAAATATGCGGTTACATTCTCCAAAATACGATTCTGGAGGTTGGAAATATCACTTTTCACGAATTGCTCTCCCGTGATATTTTCATAAAGTTCTATATATCGATTGGAAACCGATTCGATGTACTCATCAGACATTTCGGGAACCGATTGTCCTTCCAGCCCTTGGAATCCATTGGAAATCAACCATTGTCTAACAAACTCCTTTGACAATTGCTTCTGGGCTTCGCCTTTTTCTTGACGCTCTTGGTAGCCATCGGCATAAAAATACCGTGATGAATCCGGAGTATGGATCTCATCGATCAATACAATCTCCCCATCTTTGGTTTTGCCGAATTCGTATTTGGTATCGACCAAAATAAGACCTCTTTTGGCCGCTATTTCGGTTCCTCTTTGAAAAAGTGCCCGCGTATATTTTTCCAAGACTTCGTAATCTTCTTTGGAAACAATACCTCGCTTCAAAATATCCTCTTTGGAAATATCCTCGTCATGATCTCCTTTTTCCGCCTTTGTTGCTGGCGTAATTATGGGTTTAGGGAATTTATCGTTCTCCTTCATTCCTTCGGGCATGGGCACCCCACAAAGCATTCTTTTGCCTGCTTTGTACTCGCGAGCAGCATGGCCGGACATATAGCCCCTGATTACCATTTCCACTTTAAAAGGTTCACAGGCTTTGCCCACAGCCACGTTGGGATCGGGAGTGGCCATCAACCAATTGGGAACAATATCTTCTGTATCCTTCATCATTTTGGTGGCAATTTGATTCAGAATCTGCCCTTTATAGGGAATTCCCTTGGGCATTACCACATCAAACGCAGAAAGACGATCCGTAGCCACCATTACCAAAACATCGTTTTTCAATGTATAGACTTCCCGTACTTTTCCTTTATAAACAGATTTTTGCCCAGGAAAATTAAAATCCGTGGACATCAACGTATTCATTCCCATAATTTTTTCTAGAATTGATTCTGGTGCTCTATATTCTGATAGGCATCAATTACCTTTTTCACTAATTTGTGTCGGATTACATCTTTATCATCCAAATAAATAATGCTGATGCCCTCCACATTTTTCAAAATAAGCAAAGCTTCCTTTAGACCTGAAATCACCCTACGTGGTAAATCGATCTGGCCGGGGTCGCCCGTCAATAAAAACTTGGCGTTCTTTCCCATACGGGTCAGGAACATCTTCATTTGGGCATGTGTGGTGTTCTGGGCCTCATCCAAGATAACAAAGGCATTGTCCAAGGTACGCCCACGCATAAAGGCCATTGGCGCAATTTGGATGGTGCCGTCCTCAATGTATTTTTCCAGCTTCTCTGAAGGGATCATATCCCGCAGTGCATCGTACAAAGGTTGCATATAGGGGTCAAGCTTTTCCTTGAGGTCTCCGGGAAGAAAACCAAGGTTCTCCCCTGCCTCAACTGCCGGACGCGTAAGGATAATACGCCTCACTTGTTTTTCCTTCAAAGCTTTTACGGCCAAAGCAACACCTGTATAGGTTTTACCGGTACCCGCAGGACCAATGGCAAAGACCATATCGTCCTTTTTACAGGCATCCACCAAGCGTCTCTGATTAGCAGTCTGGGCCTTTATCAACCTACCACTGACACCGTGCACCAAAACATCGCCACTACTGGAAGATGAAGTGTAATCTTCCTTGCTTGTACTGGTAAGCACTCGCTCGATCATGTTCTCATCGAGCTTATTGTACTTGGCAAACTGCCCTGTGAGTTCATCAAAACGCTTGTCGAACTCTTCCAAAAGTTCTTCATCGCCAAATACCTTGATTTTGTTGCCCCTCGCTACAATTTTTAGCTTTGGGAAATATTTTTTGAGCAACTCGATATTGGAGTTTTGCTGCCCAAAAAATTCCTGGGGGCTGATTTCCGTAAGTTCAATTATTAGTTCGTTCAAAAATAGTGAGGTGTTACAGTTGTTTTTGAAGAATTTTATTCTTTCTTTTTTGACTAATTTTACAAACAAACTTAACTAAAAATCAATTTGAACGCGGAAAAACATATCAACAGTATTGTATGCCAATCATAACCTTAACCACCGATTTTGGATACAAGGACCACTTTGTGGGGGCTGTTAAAGGGGCAATACTGAGCAACCTCCCCGATATTAGCGTTGTTGATATTTCGCACGCCATCAGTCCTTTCAATATTCAGGAATGTGCCTATATCCTTAGAAATGCCTACCATTCGTTCCCAAAGGGAACGGTTCATATTGTTGGGGTGGATTCTGAAATTTCTCCCGAAAACGAGCATATCGTCGTTCAGGTTGATGGACATTATTTTGTAAGTGCCAATAGTGGGGTCATTTCCTTGATAACTTCCGAAGTACAACCCGAAAAAGTGGTGGAAATCAATCTGCCCAATGCAAATTCCGGTTCTTTTCCAGTACTCAACATTTTTGTTCAAGTGGCCTGCCATATTGCTCGTGGTGGTAAATTGGAGGTCATCGGTAGACCTTTCCAAAAATTACGTGAACTTCGGGATTTTGAACCGCGGATAACCAACGAGGGTAAAACCATTTCTGGCAACGTGATTTATATTGACAACTACGGGAACGTGGTCACCAATATCCAGAAAAGCCTGTTCGATGCCTATCGGAGCGGTCGTAATTTTGAGATTATAGCTCGGACCACCAAAATAAGGCAAGTACATCAGAGCTATAACGGCATCATCAACTATAACTTGGAACGAAACCAGCGTAAAGGTCCCGGGGACGCCTTGGCCTTGTTCAATTCTGCAGGCTACATAGAACTTGCCATTTATAAAAGTGACCTGAATTCCGTTGGGGGAGCCTCCTCTCTTTTAGGACTGAATTATAGGGATACGGTAACCATAAATTTCCTTTAAATGTTGATACGCATTGTAAAACTGACTTTTAAACCCGAAAATATTGCTAGTTTTGAGCGAATCTTTGAAGAAAGTAAAAATGGCATTCTGGCTTTTGAAGGTTGTAATATGGTAGAATTGTATCAAGATATCAATAATTCCAACATATTTTTCACCTATAGTTTTTGGGATACGGAATCACACCTGAACAATTACAGGGATTCCGATTTCTTCAAGGGGGTTTGGGGCAACACCAAAAAATTATTTGCCGATAAACCTGAAGCATGGAGTGTTCATAAAATTCAATCAACAAACCCATCTTAATGTTCGCAATTTTTAAGAGAGAGGTACGGTCCTTTTTTACATCGCCCATCGGTTACTTGATCGTGGGATCGTTTTTACTGCTCAACGGGCTTTTTCTTTGGGTCTTCAAGGGCGAATACAACATTTTTGATTACGGCTTTGCCGATTTGAGCAACTTCTTTTTGCTGGCGCCCTGGATTTTTATCTTTTTGGTGCCTGCCATCACCATGAAAAGCTTTTCCGAAGAACGAAAAATGGGCACGCTCGAATTATTGCTGATCAAACCTATCTCCGTTTGGAAGCTGGTCCTCGGTAAATTTTGGGGCGCATTCCTTTTGTGCGTCATCGCTGTAATTCCGACCATTGTGTATGTTTTTGCCATATCGGGATTGGGCATGGTGGAGAGCAATTATGATCTCGGCGTGGTATTGGGCTCTTACTTTGGATTGTTGTTTTTGATGGCCTGTTATACGTCCATCGGGATATTTGCTTCTACCCTTTCAGACAATCAAATCATAGCATTTTTGGTTGGGATTTTAGTCTGCTTTCTGATTTTTAATGGGTTTGATGCAGCATCTTCGCTGTTTTCAAATGGAGAAACACAGCAAACCATACAATCGCTCGGAGCAAAAGCACATTTTGATAGTATTGCTAGAGGTGTGATAGACACTAGGGATTTGGTCTACTTCATCTCGTTGACCTTGTTGTTTCTGTACCTCACTTTTCAACGTTTAAAACAATTGCCAAGATAATGGGAAAATTTTTTGTATCCATTTTAAAAGTGATTGTGGCCGTAGTGGCCATCAACCTACTGGCCAGTTTTTTGTACACCCGTTTTGACCTTACCGAGGATAAAAGATATACCCTTTCGGAACCTGCCGTAGCAGTAGCCCAAAAATTTGAAACACCCGTTATCGTTGATGTTTTGCTGGATGGGAACATACCCGCAGAATTCTCCAAACTCAAAACAGAGACCATTCAACTACTGGAATCCTTCGGATCCAAAAACAGCAACATCAAATATAATTTGGTGGACCCCATGGAGGATAGCGGAAATCCACAGGAAACCGTTGCCCAATTGCAGAGCTTGGGGTTACAACCTGCCAATGTTACCGTTGAGGAAAACGGAAAGGTATCCAACGAGCTGGTATTTCCGTGGGCCATGGTCAATTACAACGATCAGACGGTAAAAGTACCGTTGCTCAAAAATAAATTGGGTTCCACGGCAGAGGAGCGCATCAACAACTCGGTACAGCAATTGGAGTACGCCTTTGCCGATGCCTTTACCAAGTTGAGCATTGAAGAAAAAAAGAGCATCGCCGTTATCAAAGGAAATGGTGAACTGGATGATGTTTACATAGCGGATTACCTCACTACCATTCGAGATTACTACAACATCGGCGCTATAACTTTGGATTCTGTAGCCAGCAATCCGCAAAATGTTTTAGACCAACTAAAAAACTTTGATCTTGCCCTGATTGCAAAACCTACCGAAGCGTTTACCGATCAGGAAAAATACGTAATGGACCAATATATGGTCCAAGGGGGAAAATCCATTTGGATGCTAGATCAGGTCAATATGGAAATGGATAGCATTTATGCAGGTGGTGGAGAGGCCATTGCCGTGCCCAGAGACCTTAATTTGAAAGATCTGTTCTTTAAATATGGGGTACGCATCAATCCAGTTTTGGTCAATGATCTTTATTTCACCCAGATTGTTTTGGCCTCGGGAGAAGGGAACGATTCGCAATACAATCCCCTACCTTGGTTTTATTACCCCATGGTTTTTTCGCAGAACAACCACCCCATCAATACCAATATTGAAGCGGTACGATTACAGTTTACAAGTCCGATGGATATTTTGGAAAACGATTATCAGAAGACCATCTTGCTACAGAGTTCGCCGCTTTCCAAAACCGATGGAATTCCACGAGTGGTCAGTTTGGATATGATCAACCAACAACCAGATCAGGAAACCTATAACAATGGTAATTTGCCTTTGGCCGTTTTGATTGAGGGGAATTTCACATCCATGTACAAGAACAGGGTAAAGCCCTTAAAACTTCAAAATACCTTGGAAGAAGGTCCCGAAAATAAGATGATCGTTATCTCGGACGGGGATGTCATCAAAAACCAATTGCGCAATGGCAGACCATTGGAATTGGGGTACGATAAATGGACCAATAGCTTTTATGGGAACAAGGAATTCTTGGTCAACAGCACAAATTACCTCTTGGACAATACTGGGCTTATTAACATTAGAAACAAGAAAGTGGCCATTCCGTTGTTGGATGTCAAAAAAATTGCAGAACAAAAAAACAAGTGGCAGCTTGTAAACATAGGATTTCCAGTAGTTTTAACCCTGCTGTTCGGGTTATTCTTCGGCTATTACAGAAAACGAAAGTTTACCGCTTAGATGTTGATAAATTTGTTTCTCTGCTAAATCCATTTGGGATATATTTGTTTTTATTGATTTTATAGGCCCATTTACAGGGGGAAATTGCCAATAAGGCAACTATACTAAAGTATTTCGTTGATGAAGTTTATTGTATCCAGTACATATTTATTGAAACAGCTTCAGGTTTTGGGGGGAGTTATCAACAATAGCAACACCTTGCCCATCCTTGATAATTTTTTGTTCGACCTTAAGGAAAGTAAGTTAACGGTTTCCGCATCCGATTTGGAAACCACCATGAGCACGGTTTTGGAAGTGGATTCCGATTCCGAAGGAACCATTGCAGTTCCCGCCCGTTTGCTTTTGGATACCCTTAAAACATTCCCTGAGCAACCGTTGACTTTTGTTGTTGAGGACAACAATACAGTGGAAATCAGTTCCAACCACGGTAAATATGCCTTGGCATACGCCGATGGGGCGGAATTCCCAAAAGCAGTGGAAGTCTCCAACCCGAGCTCCACTACCCTATTGGGTGATATTTTGGCAACAGCCATCAACAAAACCATATTCGCTGCAGGAAATGATGACCTTCGCCCCGTAATGAGCGGTGTGTTTTTCCAGTTCTCTCCAGAGAATTTGACTTTTGTCGCCACAGATGCGCACAAATTGGTAAAATATCAACGTCAAGATGTGACAGCTTCCGAAGTGGCGGAATTCATTATGCCGAAAAAACCGTTGACATTATTGAAAGGAATTTTGGCAGGTTCTGAATCTGAAGTGACCATTGAGTACAACGATAGCAATGCCAAGTTTTATTTTGACAATACCGAACTGGTTTGTCGCCTGATAGATGGAAAATACCCGAACTACGAAGCAGTGATTCCAAAAGAGAATCCGAACAAACTGACGATTGCCAGAAATCAGTTCCAAAGTTCTGTGCGTAGGGTTTCCATTTTCTCCAACAAGACCACGCATCAGATACGTTTAAAAGTTGCTGGCGCAGAACTTAATATTTCCGCAGAAGATGTGGATTACAGCAATAAAGCGGAAGAAAGACTTTCATGTTCCTACCAAGGAGATGATATGCAAATTGGTTTCAACTCCAGGTTCCTTTTGGAAATGTTGAACAATTTGTCCTCGGATGAAGTTTCCTTGGAAATGAGCTTACCGAACAGAGCAGGTATCCTTACCCCAATCGATGGCTTGGACGAAGGCGAGCATGTAACCATGCTGGTGATGCCGGTAATGCTGAACAATTAAACTAACTATTCAACCATAGGGAAAGCTGGAGCACATTGTTCCAGCTTTTTGTTTTTATGATATGAACCTAATGGTCATAAAATGTGACGGGGATTCTCCGTTCGCAGCTTTGACAGCATTTACAATGGGTAGAATAAACCCAATGATTCCTACGCCTATCAAACCCAATATACCCAAACCTAATAGTAAAATGGCAGGAATACTGATGATGATGTAAAGTATAAGGCTGATTTGAAAATTGATAATGGCTTTGCCATGCTCGTTCATACCCTCTACTCTATCTTTGGATGACAACCATATGATCAAAGGAACAATAAGGCTCCCGAAGCCTATGGCATACCCCAATAATTGGGTCAGATGTGTTACAGCCAACAAAGTGTTGTCCGTTCTAACTGTTTTTTGATTTATAACTTCCATTTTTGATTGATTTTGATGATTCATCTTATAAGTATACAAATCACTGAAAATGTTACAAACGTCAGCTAATTTGTACTTTTGTAGCCATGTCGTACACAGATAACATTGTAGCCTTGGCAACTCCTTCTGGAACAGGCGCCATTGCGGTAATCAGGGTCTCTGGACCTGATGCCATAAATTTGGTGGATAAGTTGTTCAAATCCATTAAAGGCAAAAAATTGGCCAAACAGAAAAGCCATACCATCCATTTGGGGAATATCATTGATGGCGATAAGATTCTGGATGAGACATTGGTTTCCATTTTTAAAGGCCCGCATTCCTATACAGGCGAAAATGTGGTGGAAATTTCCTGTCACGGCTCTCCCTTTATTCAGCGACAGATTATTCAACTATTGCTAAGAAATGGGTGCCGTTTCGCCTCTGCAGGGGAATTTACGTTACGAGCTTTCCTTAACGGGAAAATGGATTTGAGTCAAGCCGAAGCAGTAGCCGACCTTATCGCCAGCGATAGTGAAGCTGCCCACGATATTGCCATGCAGCAAATGCGTGGCGGATTCAGTAACGAAATACAGGAATTACGACAAGAGTTATTGAATTTTGCTTCACTAATTGAGTTGGAACTCGATTTTTCACAGGAAGATGTGGAATTTGCCGATAGAACCCAGTTCAACGAATTGCTTACTCGCATCAGTACGGTGCTTAAAAAATTGATTGATTCCTTTGCGCTCGGGAATGTCATCAAAAATGGAATACCCGTCGCCATTGTGGGCCAGCCCAATGTGGGAAAATCAACCTTGCTCAATGTGTTGCTCAATGAGGAAAGAGCCATTGTAAGTGAAATCGCGGGAACCACTCGTGATACGGTCGAAGACCACATCAGTATCAAAGGCATCAATTTCAGGTTCATCGATACCGCTGGCATTCGTGAAACGGTGGATGTAGTGGAAAAAATAGGGATTGAACGCACCTTTGACAAGATTGAAAAGGCCCGCCTCATTATTTACCTTTTTGATGGGATGGAGTTTGACAAAGCAGAGCTCGACCATATTCAAAAACGCTACCCCAATAAGCAACTGTTGCCCATTTGCAATAAAATGGACTTACTGAGCCCCGACCAGAAAGAAAAAATAAAATCAGAAATACCCGATGTCCTTTTCCTTTCTGCAAAATTTAAAGAAGGGATTCCCGAGTTGGAAGCAAAACTCCTTTCTTTGGTGGATTCAGGAGCATTGAGCGGCGATACCACCATTATTACCAATAGCCGACATTATGATGCTTTGCTCAAAGCTTTGGAGGAAATCCAAAAGGTAAAGGAAGGGTTGGACATGGAATTGTCCAGCGATTTGATGGCTATTGATATACGACAGGCGCTGTATCATTTGGGAGAAATCACGGGGAATGTCACCACGGATGATCTCTTGGGTAATATTTTCTCCAATTTCTGCATCGGCAAATAGACAGTAATTTTATTTAATTCCATTTGACTACAATTGACTGATTATCAATTAGATGTTGATAACTTTAAAACTGTTTTTTTTCGTTATAATAGCTATTTTCCTACCTTTTTTGTGTCTCATTTGCGTCTCGTTAATTTTTAAACCCCACGAGACACAAAAATTTGTGTCCCATGATAAAAGCACACCTAAGAAAGAAACAATTAAAATCAGGAAAGCTGAGCTTATTCATTGAATATTACAAAGGAAACCGAACACTACCTAATGGTAAAACCAAATACCTCAGGGAATACGAGTACCTAGAATTGTATTTGATTCAGAATCCCAAATCAGCTAACGAAAAGAAAAAAAATAAGGAACAACTTGAGTTAGCTCAGCAAATCCTGGCCATTCGAAAAGCTGAAATCTATCAGGGAAAATTCAAGATACAGAACAACTCTAAAGGGAAGGCTTCCCTTCTCTCCTATTATGACCTTAAGAAGGAAGAACGCTATGAGACCAAGGGCAATTACGATAATTGGGATGCGGCTCAAAAGCATTTGGAAAAGTACTGTCCAGAACACATTACATTCAATGATATCGATGTGGATTTCATCAAAGGTTTTAGAAAATACCTGGACACAGTAGCGGTCACCAAAAGTGAGAAAAAATTATCCCAGAATACCAAGCATACCTATTTCAACAAATTCAAGGCTTGCCTCAGGGCAGCATTCGATGAGGGATTCCTAAAAGAGAATTTAGTAAAAAAGGTCAAAGGGTTTTCCATGGCCGAATCCACTCGGGAATACCTCACTTCCCATGAGCTTCAAAACCTGGCGAGAACGGAGTGCAGGTTTCCAAAGCTTAAACGCGCTTTCCTATTCTCCGCCCTAACTGGAATCAGATGGTCAGATATCAATAAACTCAAATGGGAAGAAGTACGTGATGAAGGGACCGATCAATTGGGAAGACCTATGTATCGTATTGTGTTCAAACAAAAAAAGACCGATGGAGTGGAATACCTATATATATCGAAACAGGCAAGAGATTTATTAGGTGAGCGTAAGAAACCCGAAGACAGGGTATTCAAAGGACTCAAGTATAGTGCCCATATGAACCTTCACCTATTGAGGTGGTGCATGCACGCGGGAATTACCAAACATATCACTTTCCACTCCGCCAGACACACCAATGCTGTCCTTCTATTAGAAAACGGTGCGGACATATACACGGTATCCAAGCGATTGGGCCATAGGGAGATCAGGACCACTCAAATCTATGCGAAGATCATTGATGAAAAGATGAAGCAAGCAGCGGATATGTTACCAAATTTGAATCTTGAAAAAATGGAATAGCCTTCATTTATAGATTTAAGTTCCGTCCCTAAAGCCTTGGGGCAAACCTCAAATACCCAAAAATTGAATGGAGATCCCAATTATGATTGTTGATAACTCAAATTTTTCGGTACATGAAGCCATTTTATTTGTGGACCATTGAAATCATTTTTGTTCAATTGATAGCAAAGCAATACAACTCATTGAATATCTGTATTTTGTGAATATTTTCACTATTTCCCCTATGGTTTAAACTGGCATTTCTCCCTACTTTTATCAACAGAATTCTACCATAGGAAACAAAGCGCTTTGTTCATTTTGAACCTTTAAATCCGATAAAATGAACAACATTGAATTAAACGAGAAACTCAACAACATTGAACGCCTTTTGCTGGGTTCAAAAAAAGTACTCACTTTTGACGAGGCCTGTGACTACACAGGTATATCAAGAAGCTATCTATACAAGCTTACCGCTGCAGGTAAAATACCCCATAGCAAGCCCAACGGAAAGTTGATCTATTTTGACATCGATCGTCTCAACAAATGGTTGTTGAGAAATGATAGAAAATCCACCTGTGAAACCAACGACCTGGCGGTTGAATATATCCTGAGAAAGGGATAGTCATGTTTCATATCAACTCATCATGCTATTTCTCCAAATAGCCAAAAAATCATTACATATGAAAAGTATTCCCTACATCAGGGTCGGGACCACGTTTTACAAGTTAGTTAGAATTCCCACCATTTCAGGACATTTCAATGAACTGCTGGTTCCCTGGAACGAACACATCATCAAACAGGACCATGGAAAGGATTATTTAAGCGATATCCCAAAATATGACGGGTTCGCCTGTATTCCCAGCCATATAGATTTCAAAAAGGAACATCATGGGTTTTACAATACCTACTCCCCTTTGGAGCACGAGCTCAAAGCAGGTGACTTTCCACATACCATGTCATTTTTGAACCATGTTTTTGGACATCAATTGGAACTGGGACTGGACTATCTGCAGTTGTTGTACCAAAAACCGGTACAGATACTTCCCATTCTGTGTCTGGTTTCCAAGAAAAGGAACACCGGAAAAAGTACCTTTCTCAAATGGCTCAAGGAAATTTTCGGAAATAACCTGACCTATCTGACCAATGACAGTTTCGGAAGCCAGTTCAACTCGGATTGGGCCAACAAACTATTGATTTGTATTGACGAGGTGCTGTTCAACAAGGAGGAACTGACCGAGCGCATCAAGTACCTGAGTACCACCAACCGAAATAAATTGGAAGCCAAGGGCAAGGACAAAAGAGAAGTGGAATTTTTTGGCAAGTTCATCCTTTGCAGCAACAACGAGGACAACTTTATCAAGATCGATGCCCATGAGACCAGGTTCTGGGTACGAAAAATACCCCCATTAAAAAAAGAAGATACTGGGTATTTGGATCGATTGACAAAAGAAATCCCTACCTTTTTACATTACCTGACAAAAAGAAAGCTCCATTCCCCGCAACGAACACGGATGTGGTTCTCCCCGAAGGAGGTATACACACCTGCATTGAAAAAATTGGTGTACAACAACCGTAATCGTGTAGAAAAGGAACTGGCCAGCCTTTTGATAAGTGCCATGGAAAAATTTGATGTGGACTTAGTGGACCTCTGTCCCATCGATGCCCTGCACCTACTCAATAGGACGAGGATCAAGACCGACCTGACCCAACTGAGGCGGCTGTTGAAGAAAGATTGGAAACTGGACAACCAGCCCAATTCCAACAAGTACCAAAAAATAACCATCTGGAACAACGGTGAGATCATTACCGAAAATGCCAAAGGGAGGTACTTTACCATAAAAAAGGAATTTTTGGTCCAAAATTTTGATGACTTGATGATAGATTGAGAAAATCCCATTATTTATAAGGGTTTAGGCTGTCATCACTTTATCATCATTCTGTCATCAAAATAAAAAATGATGACTGGGCCCATGAAAAGAAAAACAAAAACGATGAAACGATGATAAAATGATGACGGGGAAAGCACCAGTGTTTATAAGGCCTCCCAAAGATTTGTCATCAAATCATCAAAAATCACTCAACAACAAAGCCATGAAAGAAAAAAGAATGAACTGTGAAACGGCACGCAATCTTTGCATCATATCCGCATTGGCGGATATGGGATATTTCCCAACCAAGGAATCCAAAAGGGAAGCATGGTTCCTCAGTCCTTTTCGAAAGGAGACCCGAGCTTCTTTCAAGGTATCCAAAGTCCTTAACAGGTGGTATGACCATGGAGAGGGCATTGGCGGAAACCTGATTGACCTCATGACGAGAATTACCGGTTATTCCGTGTCCGAGGTATTGGAACTATTGGATGAAGGTTCATATGCCATACCCCCTACCTCGATAAAAACAACGGCCAAGACCAAGCAAGGCATTATCGTAGGAGAGGTAAAGGACATATCCCTACCAGCACTGAAGCAATATCTAGAGGATAGGTGTATCCCGATGGCCATTGCACGTTCCCATACAAAAGAGGTTCATTTTAAAATGGGCAACCGGGATTATTTTGCAATCGGCCTCAAGAACAACAAGGGAGGATGGGAACTCAGGAACAGCTTCCAAAAACTGTGCTCCTCTCCAAAGGCCATTACACATATCAAAAATGGCCAGGAAAAATTGGTCATTGTTGAGGGAATGTTCGATTTCCTTTCACTCAAAACCATGGTACCATCATGGTTAAAGGATTCTGACATATTGGTTTTGAACTCGCTTGCCTTTGCCAGTCAATTGGAGAATTTCATCGATAATTACAAGGAATGTAGATTGTTGTTGGACAATGACGATGCAGGGGATCGGATGACAAAAACCTTATTGGAAAAGTATGACAACCTTTCAGACAGCAGGAACCTGTTCAAAGGATTCAAGGACCTTAATGAAAAACTTCAATCTGACCATTTGATAAAAAATAAAAAGGAAGTGAGCTTAAACAATATCCTTTAAATTTTTAAGCTTTCTTCTATATTTTTCAATTGCTCCAGGGTTCAGGTCCATAATCAAATGTTTCTTACCAATTCGGTTTCTACTCTCCACCACATGGTCCAGGACATACCCAAAGTCACTTTTCAACTCCTCCATTTGCTCCTCCAAATGTTTGTACCTGATTTTTGGTACGGTGACCTCTGTATCCAATAGTTCAGGATTGGAAGGTGCTTTCTTCTCGGTCAATTGCTGCTCGTAAAAATCGAAGTCCCCCTCCCATTCTTCATCATAAGATTCAAGTTCTTGATTGAAGAGTGCCTGTATCATTCCGACAGTGGGCAAGGTCTGTTCCTTTTCGATGCTCCGTATGATCGCTATCATACCATTGAACCTACGCTTGATAAGATATTTGAGACTGGCGATGGTCTCCCCCATCTCCTGGTCCGGAGAGATACCATTACGTTCAAAAAAATCCAACATGGCCAATAGGGTCATTGAACGTGATTTACCCAATTTCTTGGAAAACCTCCTGAACTTTAAGGCCACCGACTGCTTTATGGCCATATTCCTGAATTTCTCTTTTTCGTATCCTTGGTCCATTTTTTCGTCAAAAATCCATTGATTTTACTGGGCTAAAAGCCTTTTTTCGTCAAAAATGCCATAAATGCCATTGTTCAATATTTTTGAAAAACCCCCTAAAAATGGGCTTTTCCGAAGGAAAATGAATCAATAGTGCCGCGCTTGCGCGCTATCCTCTTGCTCTTCCCTTAGTTTAGCGCCGGCCATTTGCATAGAGCTTTCTTTTTAGATTATAGTCATTTAAATGGCCGTTGTCTTTAACTCGGGAATAGCCTCGATGACCGTAAGTGGCCATCGACCGATAAAGGAGGATATGACAAATGCTTCGATCAATGGTACGGACTTTTGGAAAGTCAAATCAGGAAATTTTGCCGTACCATTATTGGTTCAACATAAAGTTATGTTTTATTGTACAAAAAACCCAATCATAATGATTGGGCTTAACAGGCTCCAAATATCACAATTCTCCTTTGTAACAAGTTATTGGATATCACATCAATCCATTATCGGCAAAACTGAAGTAACTGCCTTCGGGTGCCAATATGATATGATCGAGTACCTTGACATCAAATAGTTGCGCCGCCCGTTGGATTTTTTGGGTCAACTGTTTATCCATTTCACTGGCCTTCAATTGTCCCGATGGGTGGTTATGTGCCAGGATAATCCCCACGGAAAGCGTCTTGAGTACAATGGCAAAAAGGATTCGCATATCCACCAAGGTTCCCGTGATACCACCATGGGACAATGGATAAATTCCTTTGACCTTGTTAGAGCGGTTCAGCAATACGATCATAAAAGTCTCGTGCAGTCCAATGGTGTCAGCGTCCCAATTATTGAACAAAAGTTGGGCCACCTCATTGGAGTTCGTAATCGAGAGCGATTTCAGGGTTCCAAGCTTTTCCCTGTAACTTATCTGTATTTCGTTGACTTTGTGTTCCATGCTCAATACCTTGAAAGTTGAAAGAAAAAGGCGCCCCGAACCATGGAGCGCCTCCGGTTTCTATTCCTCATTGTTGCCTCCCAATAATAAGATCTCACTAACCACAACCTCGGTCACATAACGTTTGTTACCTTCCTTATCCTCGTAGGATCTGGAGGTAAGTTTTCCCTCAACGGCAATTTCCTTGCCCTTGGCCACGAAGCCCTCAATAATATCGACGAGTTTTCCCCAGGCGATCAGGGTATGCCATTCCGTATTGGTGATACGCTCCCCTTCAGAGTTTTTGTAATGATCATTGGTGGCCAGGTTCACTCGTGCCATGCGCTTTCCATTCTCAAAATCAGTGATTACAGGGTCCTGTCCCACGTTGCCTATCAGCTGTACTTTGTTGCGTAATTTTCCCATGTTAAAAAGGTTTAAAAGATTAATAATTACCCCTTGGTTCCTTTGGTCGTTGTTGTCCAAATTTTAAGGGGGCGTTCATTTGGTTTCCTTTGTGCACAGCACAATGAAAGAAGAGGGTTCTGTCAAGGCTTTTGACAGGAAATCGGGAGGGTACGTGACGTAGCAAAACCCTTGGGTTTTCAAGGAAATGGATACCCTATTTGCGGGCAAAACTGGTCTTGGCCTTGAGAGGTTCCACAAGGGCCCTTGGGATTTCCATCTGACCCAGTGCCAAATGAGCGAACGGGAAGTTGAGCGAGTGAAGTCATTGGTGTCCTGATTGGAAGTCCCTGGGCACTGCCCTGTTTTTCGATGTCCCGGAAAACAAACAAGGGCTTCTTTTATTATAACCCCTTAAAATTTCATCAGTTTATGTCCATATTTGATATATATGGATAGGATTTTGTAATTTTGAAAAACCAATATTGCATTTGCCATGAATATCAGTTTCACAAAAAAACAGGAAGAATACATTGCCAAACAAGTTGCGACCGGCGAATATCAGAATAATAGTGAGGTCATCCGTGATGCATTACGGCTACATAAAATTTACAGGGACAAGGTCATTGACGATCTCAGAAGGGAGATAGCGAAGGGTTGGAACGGCCCAGAAAGTCCCAGAACAATGGATGAGATTATCGCTTCAAAAAAGAACGGATGATAAACGGATACGTTCTATCGCAAGAAGCGGACAATGACATTGAGGATATATTCAAATATGGTGAATACCGTTTTGGAACTTCCCGAGCAATCGAATACCTGATTGGCTTGAACGACCATTTTAAAGCAATTGCCAAAAATCCTGATATTGTAAAGGATAGAAGGGAAATTAAGGATGGACTTTTTAGTTTCCCATATATTTCCCATATAATTTTCTATCGTAAAATGAAAGGATATATACGAATAGTAAGAGTTCTGTACGGGGGAAGGGATTTGGTAAAGTTTCCAAGTTAAAAGTTCAGATAAACAATAGCAGACCATGTTTAAAAAATGGATTCAATGCTCCATCAATGATTACCATAGAAAAAATTAAAATATATGCAAAGTACGGTGGTGATTCGGACCACTTGGCTAGGCTAAATAACCAGAAAGATATACAGTTAATCAATGATGATTGGTCACTAATTGATAGTTTTATAATGGACATTGGTTTGGTAGAAAGGAATCTGACCTCTGAAGAATTTGCAGAAAAATTAAAAGCTAGATTACTCAATCAAACTGATAATGAAATGACCATTCTCGAACTTAAAAAGTTAAGTAAGAGATTTTATTGAAACTAAAGTTCAAATAAACGATAGCTGACTAACCTATTAACAAGGGGTAAGTTCTCACTATAAATTTTAAAAAGTACCGTACATATAATAAGTGGTGCAAAAAAGTATTATATTGCATCACAAAACATAAGTCCATGGAAACAGTTAGAAAGTCAATCACTTTTACAAATCAACAAGATGGTTGGATTAAGCTTAGGGTTCAATCAGGTGACTTTACCAATGATAGTGAATATATAAGGGATTTGGTAAGAAAGGACCAGGAAGAAAACATGAAACTCGCGGAGCTCAAGGCCGCAATTGATGATGGATTGCAAAGTGGCAGAAGTAATCTAAAAATAAGTGACATTATCGCAAAAGTTGATAATGGGGAACTATAATTTATCTACCAGGGCCCAATATGACTTAGTTGGCATTTATAAATATGGTATAAAGTTTTTTGGTCCTGAACAGGCCTCCAAGTATTTATTGAATTTGGAAAGTTTTTTAGAGGAACTCGCCGAACGCCCAGAATTGGCCAAAGACGCATCGGCCATTTCCGGTCCTTTAAAATACTACAGCTATAAAGCTCATGTCATCTTCTACCAATTTGATCGTGTTAACGAAATTTTTATTGTTAGGGTGTTGGGCAAACGAATGAATTTTGTAGAGCATCTTTAAAGTTTCTAAAAACGATGAAAAGTGGCTAAAAAAAGGACTGAACAAATTATTCATGAAGATGAAATCGAAATAGGACCTCTTTAACTTCAATTGATGTTTGGCCAATCATGTAAAGATAATATTGACATTGCGGTTAATTCAATTTTCTGTGATTGTGGCGCTCAAAACAGAAAGTTAATCAATTACAAAAGTTACCTTAATGACCTAAATGATATTATTTTAAAAGGATGGTGTAGTTCATGTAAAACCGTTGCCTCCCGATATATATTGAGACTGGAGAGAAAAAAGGAATCGAAAAAATTGCCAACAAAATAAGGATGTTAAATGAAAAATAAAGTTCAAATAAACGATTGTAAGCTACCCCTAGATAGAACTGCTCATTTTTCTAAAACTTCATCAAAATGACCTCCCCCAAAATTAGATGCCGGTCATAACTAGAGAGGCCGGGCTATTGACCACCTCCAATACTAGGCATCAAAAATTCGTTCATAACGATTATCCAATAAACCAATATATGCCACTTTCATTTTAGGGGACAAAAAGGATTTGTCAATCCAACGCAGGGCATCCTTTTTCTTTTGCAAAAATCGTTTGAATACGCCTTCCGTTTGTTTTTCCGTAAGTCCTATCTTCTTGGCAAAGTTTTCAAAATGAATCCGCTTTAACTTACATTTCTTCCCTTCCATGGTCAATGCAAGTTCCTCGGAATCATCAGGGTTCACAATGGAGACATTAAGCAGATCATAACCTGGGGAAAGTATCCAGCCGGATGGGGAATCCAGCATGGAAAAATTCTTCAAGTGCATATCATTGTTGCCCGTTAAAAAACAGAACAAGGTCATCTCAAACAGGAAAACCATATCCAACAAAGTATTGGCCGAATGCTGGTGCAGTGCCTTTCCAACCTTTTCCATGGAGCTTTTATATTTATCATAGGCCTCCGTAATCTGGAACATATCAAGCATATGGATTTTTTGTCCCTCATCCGTTCTGTCGATTCGTTTTGTGATATAGGACAACTCGCCGGATTTTAATCGTATCAAACTGGAGGGAACGGTCTGAATACCGAATGATTCCGCGATGCGCATGGTCAAATGTTCGTTCGCTGGCATTTCCGGATATTCATTTGATGGAGGTTTAAAGATATAATGGCCTCCAAGGGCACCCACCACTGTCAACCGAAATTCTCCGGTATGGCCTGCTTCATCAAACAGGGACATCGATAATTTGGGTTGCACACCTGGTACGGAAACACTTCGCTCTACCACATTTTTGGCCAGTTCGGACATTTGATCCAAACTATACTCCAATTTTGGCGCTTCCTTTTTACCAAAGAAAGCCATAGCGCACTTTTCATGAAAATCAAGATTACCCTCCAACGCTTCATAACAGTATAGACACTTATGCTTCATGGTTGTTAATTAAAGGTTCCACGCTCACTGCTCCGATACAATTCTGACAGCAGGCCAACAATAGTCCCATCCTATCATTCTTGTTCAATTTCCAGTTTTTTGATGCAATGTTCAATAGCCAACCTTCCGGAATCAATCCCTCAAAAAACGGAAACAATCTATTGTCCCTGTAGGGTTCCATTCGGACAGGCATCGAGAAGGTTATGAACTGGTCCGGATATTGTTCCACGTAATCTCCATCGTATTGGAATACATAGTCCCCATCATCGGTTTCCATGAGCTCTCCGGCCTTGATGCCATCATATAGTATATTGGCTTTTCTCATTGGGCTTTTGTGTTTTCATTATCAATGGCATGTAAAGGAACTGCAGCAAGGGTATGTCCAAACATTCTCAAGACCAGATTGACCTTGTCCATATTTAGATTTGTTTTCCCCTGTTCTATTTTTCGCACTACGGTAAGGGCAACACCGGCGCGTTCAGCAAATTCTTCTTGCGTCAGGTTTACCTCGTTCCTACGGGACTTGACAAACTCGGATAACTTATACATTATATGCATTTAGATATAAAACGCGTCAAATATATTAAATTATATGCAAAAACATATAAAAAAGTATTTTTTAATAATATTATATGCTTTTACATATAAAATAATTATTGCCCATTGGGTTCATAGTACGGCTCAAATTCAAACTCTATCAAAATGAATTTCATTTGATCAACCAAAAAGTTATCAAAAATGATTGATTTTCTTAATTTTTTTACACCCCTATTACACCTCAAACTCTGGAAAGTCCTATAAAACAAGGAAAAGTATATATTGCATCGGGAAGTAACTTCTTATCATTTGATGTATTTGTCAACTCATTACAATATGAAATTCAAGTATTGCCAATGACACCTAGGTTGATTTTCACTATGATCCATACAACAAGGTAAACAAGCTTCGTCATTGCTATTTCAGCCTACAAAGAGCCCTAAAATGTTGAGCTATCAACTCAAATATGAGTATCTTTCTGGAAAATAATCAACCCCCACTTTTTATGGGAGACCAAAATGAAAAGTAACACGTATGAAAGAATTCAGATTTAGCAAAAAAGGGATGCTTTGGTCCCTTTGTTTTATTATGGCCAGTATACAATTGATGGCCCAGGAAACTGTACAAAAGGACAATCAGTCCAAGTTTAGTTCCTTTATGTATCGGCAAGGTTCGGTGTACCGTTCCGCCTCTGGAAAACCAGGTCCAAAGTATTGGCAAAATGCCGCCGATTACACGATTAATGCCACCTTGAACGAAGACACGGATGTATTACAGGGAACCATCGTAATCAACTATACCAACAACAGTCCTGAGGCTTTGGATTTTGTTTGGATGTCCTTGGAACAAAATAGGTTCACAGAAACATCAAGAGGTACCTTGACCACCCCGATTGGTGGCAACCGATATGCCGGTGACACGGATGGCGGTTATACCATTTCCAACCTTAAGGCAAAAACAGGCAGAAGAGGCAGTGTTTCTTCAAAACACCTGATTACCGATACCCGAATGCAGGTATTCCTAAATCAACCCATACCTGCCAACGGAGGAACAGCTGAAATTTCCATGGATTTTTCATTTAAGATACCTGAGAGCGGTATGGATAGAATGGGACAACAGGAGACTAAAGAGGGTACCATCTATTCCTTGGCCCAATGGTATCCCAAAATGTTGGTATTCGATGATGTGAAGGGTTGGAATATTGAGCCCTATTTGGGAGCTGGTGAGTTTTATCTGGAATATGGCGATTTTGATTACAGCATTACGGTTCCCTATGATCACATTGTGGTCGGTTCAGGAGAACTTGTGAATAAAAGAGAGGTGTTGACATCCCAACAGTTAAATCGCTGGGACAGTGCTTCCAAAAGCGATGAAACCGTATACATCATTACCCCTGAGGAAGTGAACAATCCATCGGTCACCCGTCCCGTTCAAGAAGGAAATGTCACTTGGCATTTCAAAATGACCAATACCCGTGATGTGGCCTTTGCTACTTCAAAAGCCTTTATTTGGGACGCTGCCAAGATAGATTTGCCCAGCGGCAAGACGGCAATGGCACAATCTGCTTATCCATCTGAATCCAGTGGAAACAGTGCTTGGGGAAGATCTACGGAATATTCCAAAGGAGCCATTGAACATTATTCCCAAAAGTGGTACGAGTACCCTTATCCCGTTGCCACAAATGTTGCATCCAATGTTGGGGGCATGGAATATCCAGGACTTAATTTTTGTAGGTTTCAAAGTACTGGACGCGGTCTTTGGGGGGTTACAAACCATGAATTCGGTCACAACTGGTTCCCCATGATCGTCGGCTCCAATGAACGACTGTACCCTTGGATGGACGAAGGCTTCAACACCTTTATCAACCAATACGCCACCAAAGCTTTTAATAACGGTGAGTACAAATCAGGACAGACCAGTCCACGAAATTCCTTGAATTATTACACCAATCCGACCCGGCAGGGTATCGATACATATCCTGATGTTGCCCTCAGCAGGCTAAATCTAGGTATGGCTGCGTATAGGAAGCCCGCCTTGGGTCTTACCGTGTTACGTGAATATGTCCTTGGAGAGGAGCGATTCGATAATGCTTTTAGTTCATACATAAAGACATGGGCCTATAAGCACCCTACTCCTGCAGATTTTTTCAATCATATCGAAAATGTGGCCGGTGAGAACTTGGATTGGTTCTGGAAGGGATGGTTCTATGGCAATGAGAATATTGATTTGGCCATCAACACCGTAGCACCCAATGAAGGTGGATATATTGTTGTTTTGGACAACAAACAAACGATTCCCATGCCAGTGAAGCTGTTGGCCAGCTATGAAGATGGCAGTACAGAACACATTGAGCTTCCTGTGGAAATCTGGATGAAGGGAGATAGTTGGAACTATTTCTTGAAAACGGATAAATCCCTTAAATCCTTGATCATAGACCCTGAACGGATTTTACCTGACATCAATAGCTCAAATGATTCTTGGCCTGTGAGCATTAAGGTCATTGAAGACTAAAAAACAATCCATTAAAAAGTAAAACCTGTACCCTTAAGTACAGGTTTTTTTATGGGTTTCATCAAAGGATTCCTTGTAAAAAAATCAGACCATAAAAATCGGTTTTTATATCAATTTACTACTCCGATACTTGCATTTAAGCTCCAGTACGATCAAGTCGATAAAATTCCTCCAATTGTGAATTACAACTAAAGTTTACATTTAAATCCTTCACAATCCCCGTACCTATTCCATAAACCCAACCGTGAAGATAAAGCTCATGTCCATCTTTCCAGGCATCTTGGACGATTGACGTCTTGGCCAGGTCATAAACTTGCTCCTTTGTGTTCAATTCCACAAAGCTGTCAAATCGCTTCTTTTTATCCTCTATTTGATCCAGTTCCTTATGATGGTGTCTATATACATCTCTAATATGACGAATCCAATTATCCACCAATCCATAAGATTGATTTCCCATGGCCGCCTTGATACCTCCACAGCCATAATGGCCACACACAATAATATGCTTGATCTTGAGTGCATTGACGGCATAGTCAAGAACACTGAGCATATTCAAATCGGAGTGTACGACCATATTGGCAATATTTCGATGTACAAAAACCTCGCCCGGGTTGGCCCCTATAATTTCATTGGCTGGTACTCGACTATCGGAACAACCTATCCATAACAAGGGTGGTTGCTGTCCATTTTCCAATTTCTTGAAAAAATTAGGATCACTTTCCAATTTGGACTGCACCCATTTTTTATTGTTCTCCAATAAGTTTCTATAAAAATCTGTTTTCATAAGACGTTGGTTATATCAATGCTCTAGATGAAACACTTGATGCCCGAAATATTTTCTAAAACTTTCAGGATTGTCCAGGGTCTCCCTTTCCGCAATGAGTTTAACGTTAATATTGTTGTTTTTGGCCTTGATCGAGAATTCATCCAGATATTCAAGGATATCATAGTCCAATACTTTGGTTTTTCTAAAATCCAGTTCCAAAAAGGAATTTTTTTTCAGAGCATCCAATTCCTTCATTATGGGTCCCTTGTTGATAAATGTCACTTCCTCTGCAAAATTGATATGGAAAAGGTTCTTCTTGCCCTTGTATTCCTTGATGAGCATATGGTGCGAATTGTAATAAGACTTTAGAAGGACCACGATCAAACCCACAGTCAATCCTACCACAATTCCTTTCAACAAGTCCGTAGCTACAATACCCACTACAGTCACAATAAAGGGGATGAATTGTGCCTTGCCCAATTTATACATCTGTACGAAGGATTTTGGGTTGGCAAGTTTATATCCAATTACCAGTAGAACACTGGCCAATACAGCTTGTGGTATAAGATTGAGTAGCCTCGGAATTGCAACAATGCTCAGCAAAATCAAAAAACCGTGCAGTATAGCCGATAATTTCGTCATAGCACCACTCATTACATTGGCCGAGCTACGTACAACAACCTGGGTTACCGGTATACCCCCGATTAGTCCGGATACGCTATTACCTATCCCTTGGACAATAAGCTCCCGGTTCGTAGGGGTTTGCCGTTTTTGAGGGTCAAGCTTATCAGTGGCCTCTACACTCAATAATGTTTCCAGACTAGCGACGATGGCTATGGTAAAGGCGGTAACATAAACTGAACCATTGGTCAGGGATGAAAAATCAGGTAAGGTAAATTGACCAAAAAAAGAAGATACATCCTTAGGAATCGGAACATTTACCAATTGACTTGCTTCCAAGGCGAAAAAACCGCTCGTACCCATGGTAACATAAATGAGAATTCCAATAATGACTGCGATCAAAGGTCCTGGCACAAGTTTGAAAATCTTGTTTCGTTTGGCCAAAATACCGTCCCAAATCAATAGTATGCTCAAAGAAATACCGGTTATCAGGATTGCTCCTGGGGTTATATGGTTGTGCAAACCACTTAAATCGATACGATCTGTATTTACATTACCGGTAAATCCAAATGCAAGAGGTATCTGTTGTATAAAAATCATTATGCCTATGGCACTGAGCATCCCTTTAATGACGGCTGAGGGAAAATAGTAACCGATAACACCTGCTCGGAATATTCCCAATAAAATTTGGATGATTCCAGCTAAAATTACGGAGGTAAGAAAAAGCTCATAGCTCCCCAAGTCTGCTATTGCATTTAGGACGATAACCACTAGACCTGCTGCAGGACCACTTACTCCAATGGAGGATCCTGATAGATAACCCACCAATATTCCCCCTACCAATCCAGCGATAAGACCGGCAAATGGTGGGGCGCCGCTTGCAAGAGCCACGCCAAGGCATAAAGGAAGTGCTACAAAGAAAACAACTAAACTCGCTGGAAAATCTCTTTTCCAATGATTGAATAAGTTCATGAATATGTAATTAGGAATATTTTAATTGGGCCATCACAAAAAATTCATGAATGGTAGGGCCCAAAAGATTTGTTTAATAAGATGCCAGAAACATTCCTCGACATCAATTTCGGTTGGAGTTAAGCGGTGTATTTTATCCCAAATGTTCCGGAGGGGGTGTGGGTTGGGAAATCCCCATTAATTGAATAACGGGAACAAGGTAAGCATGTGAAGTAGTCAACTTTTCGGATATAATGTCCGTAATCAGTATGGTGTGTTTTTCGATTATCCCCAACTCAACAATATCCTCATCAGAAGGTGATTCAGAATCATTTTCACCATCATGACCTTCCAATTCAAAAACGATGGCAGGATCATCCAAGTAATTTAGAATCAATTCATGAACCAAGCCTGACATAAAAACAAGGGCCAAAAAGCTTGGTATAATATGCTTGATTTTGATTATCAATTACTAATCCTATTTACTGATTTGATAAAATATTCACAACAAAAGTATGTTTATTCAATAAATACTATATTAAAATAGTGTTAAATAGGAACACGATTAAATATTTGATAATAATAAAGCCACACATTACAAAATCCACAAAATTTTAAATTGGTAGTATGTGAATTTCAATGATTCCATTTTTGGGAACCCTGTTATTTTTTTTTGGTATTGAACCAATAGCTAATACCCACGGACCAATAAAAAACGTTTTTTAGGTCTTCTTGGTAAATAGCATCATCAGTTGTCAGGGTTGCACTGTTCTGGGGAAATGCCCAAATGGGTGTAAAGGATAGTATAAACTGATCAAAATGATACTGCATAGGCAAACTCAATTCCATATTCAGGACATTGAATTCCGATGCTTCGGAAATTTGCACTGTGGTCACTTCGGTTCCTGAGTCCGTGGAGCCCCCCTGTCCACTACCCTGCCCACCACTGCTACTTTTTCTATTGCCCAATCGGTTGGTAGTATAATATTCCTCATAAAAATACTGAGAGCCTGCATAGACAGAAAATCTGGGGGCAATCAAAAGATGTTGATCAATAGCATAAAATGTTCTGTCCAAAATGGCCCCAAGAAATATATCGGGAGAGCTGTTCTTGTTGAAATAAGAACTGGCATACAAAGATATTTCGGCAAGTTTAAAATCATAGCTGACCAAGCCTGTAAGGTCTGCCACTACTTCCGATTGCACATTGTAACTGGCATCGTTATAGAAATAGGCCGTTCCAGAAACCCCTCCGCTCCAACGCTCGGAATTGAACAAATATCCCCCTGTAAAGTAAAAAAGGTCAACCCGCTGCTCCTCCGAACCAGTAAGGTATGAAATCGTAGCATCGAGAAATAAACCGGATTTGTCATAATAGCCTATGGACGGTAAGAGGTACGGGGCCGCAACAGAATCTCTCCTCCCCATAAAAATAGCATCGTTCATATAGCTCAGGTCCATTAAAAAATAAGAATCTTCACTATTGGAATTTCCTTTTTCGGTCTTTTGGGAGAAAGCATCCATAACGACCAACATCAAAATCAAACCTATGAAAAAACAACGTTTCATGATGTACTATTTACTAAGGAACAATGGGCTTTGCCCCTGAAATTTGAAGCAAAGCCCTGTATTCAAATCCATTAGTTTATGGCTCCCTTTTTCTTAAGAGCACCTTTGTTCATGGATTTTTTTGACTTCATGTTCTTCATGGCCTTCATGTTTTTTTGCAACACCATTTTACGATGTTTGTACATGTTTGTGAATTTCTCACCGGCCAGGTTCAAGCATTCCCCATCCTGAAGCCTTAACTGCTGACGATCTTGATTCATGTAGGTTCCATCAGGGTTGATGGCCATTCCATTGGCAAGTTCAAGTCGTTGCTGCAATCTGTTTTGTGATTGTGTCCTGATTTGATAGACATCACCATCAATAAGCATCAATTGATACCTGTTTTGGTTACGTTGTTGAATCTGCGCATCGGTAAGCCCGTTGTCAGATTGCATCATTTTGTAACGGTATTGATACTCATTACGGTACTTGACCCCATCATTATCCAAACATTCGCCATCTTTTAACCTGAGCCTGTCACGATCTCGGGTAAAATAAGTTCCATTTGGATTCACAACCGTTCCATCGTTCAGCGTAATGGGATCTTGCAAACGAATTTGGTCTCGATCGCGAATTTGAAGTACATCGCCATCGACCAACATTAAACGGTCTCGGTCTTGGTCGGGATCTTGGACCCTGTCCCTATCCCTGTCCTGTGCCATCAGTGTCACTGGTCCAAGAACAACGAACACCAATGTTAACATTTTTTTCATGGTACTCGTTTTAAAAATTACAAAGACTAAGGTAGAGCCAAGGTTCAGGCAATCCTATGACACAGGTCATCAACCAACTGAAAAACAGAAATATGGAATCAATCTAAATATTATCCCCGAACCACATAATTGATTTTGTCCACTCCGGTGTTACCTGTTTTGGAATTATAAGCGTAGACCGTGATTTGATAATACCCTGCTTCGGAAATGCCCAGAGTGCCTGTAAATGTGTTTTGGGCTGGATTGTCCAATGAAATTTCCGCAAATGCAGCTCCATCCTTGTGAACGATTGCCTTCACTTCCATAAGATCGGAATCCCAGATACCATCTTTTTGAATCGGGCAACCACACATCATCACAATATTGGCCTCTATTGACAAACCTGCTTCGGATATGGACTCCAATGCAATATATTGATGGGTATTGGGCTTTAAAATATCAATTACAAAACCGGGAATCTCGACCACTACCCCATCCCCTAGAATATCTTTCCCTGGGATGAGCCAAAGTTCGGTACTGGCATGAACCTGCGCATTTTTTTTGTTTATCGGGGAAAGCACTTCCACACGCACAAAAGTGGGCTCATCGATATCCACTACGGCCAAAAAACCCGCAGTTTTGTCATCGGAAAGTTGGGTATAGCGTTCGTGGGCACTTTTCATGATCAAATCGGTATTGCCCGTTGAGCCAGTGGTATTTCCTTCGGCCAAAATTTCACCATTGACCGCATTCCTGACAATTACATGCGCCCCACCTATGGAACTTCCCACAAACTTGGCATCTTTTGCCTTTGCCCGAACCATAAGTTTGGTCTCTGTGGCAAATGCATTCATACAAATGGATAGTACAGCTAGGAAGAGAATTGATTTTTTCATTGGATTTATTTTTCAACCCTAAACTTACTAATTTTTTAAGGTAGAAAAGGGCTTAAAATGACAAAACCAATTATTCAAACTTTAGATTTTAGCCTTCAACCGTTTCAGTTCCAAATCTGCAGCCTTGATAAGATTCCTAAGGTAATCGGTGTCCTCTTTGGGAGAGGATCGTGTAATATGGTATTGAGAACTTTCGATAAGTCTTTGGCAATAGGAAATTTGTTCTTGTAACGAACATTCACAAATCGTTTGACCATATAAATGGTCCAATTGATGCAAAGAGGCTCTAGGGGGATTATTTTTAAGAAACTTGAACATATATATACTGGATTTCACAAAAAAAGCTTCAAAAATCAAGCCAGAACGTTCTTACTCACCTTCAATCCGAAGCATAAATCCTCGACGGCTTACATTAACGATACTCAGTTTTGGGTCTTGGGCGAGGTGTTTACGTAGATGGGAGATAAAAACATTAAGGCTTTTTTTGTTGAAATAATCATTTTTATCCCAAACGGTGGTCAAAATCTCTTTATGGGTACACAAATGGTTCTTGTTTTTGGCCAATAAAGCCAACAGATCAAATTCTTTGCCCGTTAATTTTATCGGTTTTCCTTGATAGCTCAGTTCAAAATTGTCCATGTTCAACAGGTAATCCCCAATTTCATACTGGGATACCTGAACCTCCTGTTCCGTATCGCTGACCAGTCTGGACAGCAAGGCATTGATACGAACCACGAGCTCTTCCTCGTCAATTGGCTTTTTCAGATAATCGACCGCGCCCAAAGAAAAACCTTTTAAAACATCTATTTTAAGGGAACGGGCAGTTAAAAAGATAAAGGGTAGCTCTGGATTGATGCTCTTGATTTTCTGTGACAGTTCAAATCCGTTCATGTCAGGGAGCATCACATCCAAAATGGCCAGGTCGAACACATTCGTCTTTGTTTTCAATATGGCTTCGGATGCATCCTTTGCCCAGGTAACGGCAAAATCTTTCATCCCTAAATATTCAGAGAGCAGATACCCAAGTGAATTATCATCCTCTACCAGAAGTAACTTGTATGTTTTATCCATGTTTTGTCAGTTTTAGGGATATGGTAAATGTGGTTCCTTCTCCCAATTTGCTTTCCACCGAAATTTTTCCACGGTGCATTTTAATTATTTTTTGCACATAGTAGAGCCCTAGTCCGTAACCCTTTACTTTGTGCACATCGCCGTTCTTGATCCTAAAATATTTTCTGAATATTTTGTTGGTGTCTTCCTCGGCAATGCCCTGGCCATTGTCCGAAATAGTGATGAGCAACCTTCCCTTTTGGATATATGCGGTTAGCTTGATTTTAGGGTCATCGGAATACTTCCGTGCATTCTCCAAAAGATTGCCCACTACATTTTCCAAGTGAAACTGCTCTGCCCTAATGTAGTAGGGCCCTTCCCCCAACTCATAATCAAACTCGATTTCTTCATATTGGGCAAGCAGGGCAAACCCCTCGCAAATACGCACTAAATCTGGCCTGAAATCGATTTCCTTGAACTGCAACAGTTTTTTCCCGGATTCCATACTGGCCAGCTCCAGAACCTTATCGATATGTTTTTTCAATCTGTTCGATTCCGCTCGAATCATATCCACTACCGCTTTTTTATTGTCCGGAACATCGTCTTCCAAAATTTTACTGGCCAATCCTATCGAAAAGACCGGGGTTTTGAGTTCATGTGTCAGGTTATTGATAAAATCATTGGTAGTGGTATTGATGCTTCGTTGCAAATAGAAGGAACGCAACACCCACACGACAACGATTACGATCATCAAAAGAAACAACAACCCTGGGATGATCAACCCACGTATTTGGCCCAAAAAATAGTTGTTCAGGTCCTCAAAACCGATTTCGAGAACAACTTCCTTTTCCAATAGTTCGGGCAAATATCCTTTGATTTGGATGGGATAGGTCAAATTTTCATCTGCCTTGAGATGCGGTTTGACCGAACTTAAATACGTAATGGAGTCCCTAGAATACAAGGTATAGGAAAAAGGGGCGTCGATTCCCGAAACATTCAATTGATAGGAGATGTAATCGTTCAAGTAATACTGAGAAGCTTTTTCCAAGCTATCCAGACCTATGTTCACTTCTGAAGTATCCTTTTGGATAGCATTTCCAAGGGTGTAGGTCAACGAATTTACCTCGGACAGTTCACTGTTGATATTTTGTCTGGCCCTGTCCATTTTATCGGAAAACTGTGCTTTGGCCAAGCCCAATCCAACGCGTAGATATTGGTATTGCACCACCAGAAGGCCGACAACGGCAATCACAAAAACAATAACATACAGATTTCTCTTGGTCAGCATACCGCTAAATAAACAAAAATATACCAGCTATTTACCCAATGGTTAACCCTATTAATCTTTCATTAACCTTTTTGGTCTTTCGTTAACCCCTACGAACCGAATGAAGACTTAACTTAGCTTTCGAGTTTAGTTAAAAACATATATAAGTAGCGAATCCAACGAACCGACTTTTCAAAAGTCGGTTTTTTGTTTTTATAGACTCCGCATTCTGAATTTATTCTTACTCTCATCGATTACATCTGCATATCCATTATATTAGCACTCCAAATTTTAATCATGTTCAGTTTTTTTCAAAAGAAAGTACACTTGGTTGACCATTTGCATGGATTGGTGGACATTCATAATCATATTCTTCCTGGTATAGATGATGGTGCTAAAACAGTTGATGATTCCTTGGATTTAATCAAAGGATTTTCGGAGTTTGGAGTGACCAATTTTATCTGTACCCCCCACATCATGCACAACATGTATGACAACACACCCAATACCATTAAAAAGGCTTACGAACAGCTTTCAATTGCACTGGGCAAAAACGGAATGGAGGATACTGGAATAGCCTATGCTGCTGAGCATATGATTGATGATAATTTTGAGCAAATACTGGAAAATCGTGAAGTAATGCCGTTGGGCAAGGATTATTTACTCATTGAGATGTCCTATCTGCAACCCTCCTTCAATTTTAATATTGCGGCAGAAAAAATTACGAAGGCCAAGTATTTTCCAATTTTGGCACATCCAGAGCGTTATATGTACTTTCATGGAAAGTATGGGAAATACGAATCCATGAAGTCTAAGGGAATACTGTTTCAGCTCAATCTACTTTCACTTACCTCAGATGCCTATGGGTCAGGAGTTCAAAAAATTGCCGAAAAACTCTTAAATGATGGGTTGATTGACTTTGTGGGGTCTGATATCCATAATACTCGACAGCTGAATTTGTTAAGGGAAGTAAAAGTGTCCAAAAGTATTTTGGACAAACTCCTTCCTGTCATGGAAAACACTATCCAATCTTTTTATTAATAAATAGTTATAGGTTCTTCTTGTAGAATTGATTTTTCAACAATACAACCTATTGGATATAAAAATTCAACCCTTTCCACTTGAAAAGGGTTGATTAAACAATTTAACTTGATGGTAATATTGTTCTATTTTCTTATAATCAACTGTTTAAGATAGGTTCTTCCGTCGGTTGCCAATATCCCCAAGTGATAGACACCTGCCTGTAGACTGCTCACCGGAAGTGTATAATCCCTGTACCCATCCAGATATTCAGATGGATTGTAGGACCGCACCAATTGACCGGTCGCATCGAAGATGCGTATCTCAGAAAGGTCATGTTCCAATGACTTAGTTGAAATAGTTACCTGTGTTGCTCCCGGGTTGGGGAACAGAACAATGTCGAAAGGAACGAACTTGCCATTAATGCTGGATTGTGGTTCCAATTCCTCTTGCGAATCAAGCGTTTCCGAGGAACCACCTTTTGCTGCCAAGCCTGAAACTAGGGAGAAATTGACGGTCAAGGGCTCTCCCATGACCCCACTACTCGTCGTACTGCCGTTATATGCCGTGGCCGTAAGGGTATAGTCCCCCAAAGGCAGATCTTGCTCATTATAGTTGCCCGATATATCCCCGAATAAAGCATAAGGGGCCACACCTTCCCGACGGGAAGCAGTAACCGGACCGGTCAATTCCAAAAGTACTCTTCCCGGTCCTCCCAAGGTGTTCGCCCGAACGTTGAGCGACTGTCCGCCCGTGGGGCCCAAGTCCAATTGTTGGCCATTGAAAAGGTTAAACAGGTCGGTGTCCGTACTGGCATCGACCAAGGTAAAACCAACTATGCCCTCGTTAATGGGACCTGTCACGTTTATGGTAACGGTATCCGTATCGCTCTGCCCGTCAGCATCGGTAACGGTGAGAACGGCATTGTAGGAGCCCACATTGGCATAGATATGGACCGGGTCGGCCTCGTTCGAAACAGCACTGCCATCACCGAAGTCCCATTGGTAACTGCTTATCCCAACATCGTCAAATGAATTGCTGCCAGTGAATTGCACCTCCAATGGCGCATCGCCTTCCACTTGGTCCGCTTGGACCAGTGCCGAAGGAGGGTCACTTTGTGGCACGGTGACAGTGACAACCACCGTATCGGTATCCTGTTGCCCGTCCCCATCGGTAACTGTCAGCTCAGCATTGTAGCTACCTGCGTTTGTATAGGTATGGGAAGGGTCTGCTTCGTTCGAAATCGTAGTACCATCCCCAAAATCCCATTGGTAGTTGCTTATTCCTATATCATCCAAAGAATTGCTGCCCGTGAAGTTCACTGTCAATGGAGCCTCTCCCGATACCACATCGGCCATTGCCACTGCGGTGGGAAGACCTCCTGTGCTGGTCACTACGGAAAAATTGACGGTCAAGGGCTCTCCCATGACCCCACTACTCGTCGTACTGCCGTTATATGCCGTGGCCGTAAGGGTATAGTCCCCCAAAGGCAGATCTTGCTCATTATAGTTGCCCGATATATCCCCGAATAAAGCATAAGGGGCCACACCTTCCCGACGGGAAGCAGTAACCGGACCGGTCAATTCCAAAAGTACTCTTCCCGGTCCTCCCAAGGTGTTCGCCCGAACGTTGAGCGACTGTCCGCCCGTGGGGCCCAAGTCCAATTGTTGGCCATTGAAAAGGTTAAACAGGTCGGTGTCCGTACTGGCATCGACCAAGGTAAAAC
>NZ_JARFVB010000006.1 GCF_029193885.1 Flagellimonas yonaguniensis
TGTCCTGTTTGCCCAATCCCTTTGAGCATAGCGCATAAACGAGTTCAACATAATCTGTGTTTGAAAATGGCCAATGTATCTTTTCCATTGGTTTAGCACCATTTAATTTGCCGTTCAATCCTTTCCGAATACGATGCTTTTTTTCATCCAAATAAATCACTAACAAGTCATACGCCTTGTATTTGCCAAGTAGCATATCCCTTGGTGTGCAAAACTCTGGGTCTTGAAAATAGAATTTAGAAGTTGTGATATGGAATGTTTCAAGGTAATCTCTGGTGTAGTATTCCTTGTCAAAATGGGTAGCACCGGAATTGACATAACGCCCAAAATCGATATTGTACAGGAAGAACCGATTGAGCTTGTTGATTTTCTTTTTTATCGATTTTAGTTGGGCATCCTTATCGCCCTTTGGAAGTTGAATTTCAAACGAATGTATTTCTGAAAAGTAGATGAGTTTGATAAGTGGAACCTGCTTTATCTTCTTAAAGAAATTTATTTCATCTTGAATCGTCCTAAATTTCGTCTCGATGATTTCTTTTTTGTAAGAACTCAATAGTTTGCGACAGGCTTTGATGGAAAGATATGCCTGTTCTAAAATGTTCCCATTCTGAATTTTAAACTCATCCAGATCCTTTAATAGTTTTTTTGATTGTAATTGCGAATTCATAAGCAGGAACTTTAATGTTGTAAACCATAGAAATGGGATTTAGTTGATACGATTTATTGGTGGTTGTCATAGTCCTGCAAAATGATATAAATGAAAGTCACGGGTCATAAAATTTGTGGCTTATTGTTGTATTTTAGGGAACTTTGTGTAAAGTAGCTTTACTTTGTAATTGTACAAGGAAAACGTGCCGTATATAATTACGGAATAGTCCGTATTTTTCTACGGATTATTTGTTAAATACTGCAAATAGTGGCTTTTATATAAATTTAATTTACTTACTTTTTCTTACGAAATCGCTTTAAAAATTCACGCCTATTCTTTACACCCGTTTTTTTGAAAATATTTGATGCGTGTTTTGATACGGTACTTTCTGCAATGAATAAATCTTTGGCGATATTTCTGTAGCTTAAATTACTTAAAATTGACAAAGCCACTTCAATTTCCCTTCTGGTCAAATCCTCATAAATGATTTTACGCTCTACCGATTCGTCACGTTGTTTTTTCTTTAAAGCAAAGACTTCATACATTCGGTTATTGTTTTCTATGAAGTACAAATACCTATCTGCTTCAATGGCGGTTATGGCAAAGAAAGCCAAGTTCATTACGGTAAATGTAATCCATTGGTAATCGCCGATGACTGTGCAAATAGGTAATAAGGCAATACTTGCTACACTTACCATTGAGAGTTTATTTCGTCTTACTATGAAAGGATTCGGATTGCTGGGATTCGATATACGACGATAGAAAATAAACAGAAAAACAAAAGCAACAGCAGATATAGGAATGGTAAATAGAAAGCGTGCAGAATTAAGGGAATCTTTCAGAAAATATGGGATTAGAAACAATACCACAAAACTCACGCTCGCGAGTATAGCAAGGTTTCTTATGGATGAATTGAATTTCAAAACAACAATATCGTATTCTTTATAGAGGTAGTAAACAATATAGACGCACAACGCTATTGCCACACCATAGGTAATAATATACTGAAAAATAAAAGGACCTGGGAAGTTGTCAATTGGTAAGAAACCACCAGTAGCATTATAAGCAACAAACAAGATTCCGAGGTAGAGAAAACGCCTTAGACTACTGCGCGTTTTCTTTCTGGAAAAGTAGAGTGTAAGCAATACTATGAACGTATCTATTAATAGATAGAAAAAAGTCGTCCAATGTATCGATGTGCCAAACATTTACTCTACTTCCCATTGCGCTCAAATTTGTTGGTTTCTAAATTCTTGGAAACATTGTTCCAATTAAAGATTTGTCCGTTCATAGCAATATAAACATCCGGTTTTAGAAGCTGTAATGAGCTAATTGCATACCCTAAATTAAAAGGTGCATCTGTGTCTGCAGATGAACCCAAAATGAAAGACCCAACCAAAACTATTGTCTTGTTCAAATTGAGTTTTCCTATATATTTTGCGGTATCTTCCATCGTGAAAGTACCGTGGGTAATCAGTATCTTAGTCGCATTAGTTTCCTTTATCTTGCTAACCAACAGCTTTCTGTCATCATCTGTTATGGCTCGACTGTCTTTTTTGAAGACACCTTCGATGATATATTCAAAATCGACATTTGCTTTATTTAAAAAATCTTCAATCCCTACGTCGGATGAAGTTATACCACTATCATCTGTATAATCCAACCCTTCGATTGTACCGCCTGTTGTGAATATGTGAATCATAATTAAGGACTTCCTCTACTTATAAAGATAGCGCTAATTTATTTGAAACCCCCTTTATATCTTCGGCCAAGATAGCACTCTAAGAATCCTGCCACTTCATTTTCTGCAATCTAACTGCATTGAGAATAGCGAGCAAAGCAACACCAACATCGGCAAACACAGCTTCCCACATTGTTGCTAATCCACCTGCACCGAGAATGAGGACTATGACCTTGACACCAAATGCAAGCGCAATATTTTGCCAGACAATTCGTCGCGTTGAACGACCAATTTTAATCGCTCTTGCAATCTTACTGGGTTGGTCGGTCTGTATGATTACATCGGCTGTTTCAATGGCGACATCGCTTCCTAAACCACCCATCGCAATACCTACACCACTTGCTGCCAAAACGGGTGCATCATTAATACCATCACCAATAAATGCGACTTTCGTTTCAGGTTGCTTTTTAAGTTCTTCAACCTCATTCAGTTTATCTTCAGGTAACAACCCACCTTTCGCCCAATCGATATTTAACTCTTTTGCAACTTGCTGTGTAATAGAATTTTTATCACCTGATAACATTATAATCTTGGAAATCCCTGCATCTCTAATTTGTTTAATGGCTTGGTGCGCATCATCTTTTAATTCATCTGCAATGGTAACATAACCTGCAAATGTTCCATCTATGGACACCATTACGATTGATTCTACAATACCATCTGTTTCCGAAGGGACTTCTATGCCATTTGAGGTCATCAAAGCTTTGTTTCCTACCAAAACGGTTTTTCCGTTGACTGTTCCCTTTAAACCCTTTCCGGCAACCTCTGAAACATCAGTCGCTTCATAATCTGAACCGTCTGCTTTATATTCGAGAATCGCCTTGGCGATAGGATGAGTGGATTGCTCTTCCATCGCCATCAAATACTTCATAAACTCGGTTTCCTCAAATGTGATGGAATTGATTTCCTTGATTTTAAAAACCCCTTTAGTAACAGTTCCTGTTTTGTCCATTACGACCGTGTTTACTTGGGTCATTGCATCAAGAAAGGATGCACCCTTAAACAGAATGCCGTTTCGCGATGCCGCACCCAATCCGCCAAAATAGCCCAGCGGAATAGAAATGACCAACGCACAAGGACACGAAATCACAAGGAATATCAATGCGCGATACAGCCAATCCCTAAACACGTAATCATCTACAAAAAAGTAAGGAAGGAACGTAAGTCCGATGGCAAGGAATACAACGATAGGCGTATAAATCCGAGCAAATTTTCTAATGAACAATTCGGTCTTTGATTTTCTGGCAGTTGCATTCTGCACCATATCCAGAATTCGTGCAATAGAACTATCCTTAAATTCCTTAGTAGTCTCGATTTCGATTACGCCATCAAGGTTGATACTTCCGGCAAAAACGGTATCGCCTTTAGCAATAGTATTGGGTTTGCTTTCGCCTGTCAAGGCAGCAGTATTAAAAGAGCCCTTTTCAGAAAGTAGAATACCATCAAGCGGAACTTTTTCGCCTACACGTACCTGAATCTTTTCGCCAATTTCAACAGTCTCGGGATTTACTGAAACAAAATCGCCATCACGGTAAACCAATGCCTCATTCGGACGGACATCAAGTAAGGCTTTTATATTTCCTTTTGCACGATTAACAGCTGCATTCTGGAACAGCTCGCCTACAGCATAGAACAACATTACGGCCACACCTTCGGGATATTCGCCGATAGCGAATGCCCCTAATGTGGCAATGGACATTAAGAAAAATTCAGTAAAGAAATCCCCATTTTTGATACTGTTCCACCCTTCCTTTATGACGGGAAAGCCAACTGGAATGTAGGCGACGGAATACCAAACGATTCTTATCCATCCTTTAAAATGTGGAAATGCTTCAAAGTAATCAATAGCAATTCCGGCTATCAACATTACAAAGCTGAAAATAGCCGGTAGATAGGTTCTAAAGTTTGAAATTTCTTCAGGGCTGCTATGGTTATGGCCATCATCGTGACTGTGCTCGCCCTTATGTTCTTTTGGGTCAATGTCCCGTAAATTTACTTTTTTCTTTTTCATATGTTCTAATCAAGTTTGATATCATTTTAAAAACTACTTCGATAATTTCAGTATTCTCAATGCACCGCGCATTACAAAAGTGAAAACGATCCCGCCAATCACTAAATCGGGCCATTTACTATTCAGAAAATAAACCAGCACCCCAGCTACTATAACACCACCATTGACAATAATATCATTGGATGTAAAAATGGCACTTGCCTGCATATGAGCCTCTTGGCTCTTTGCCTTGTTGATGAGCCAGAGCGATATCAAATTACCTGCCAATGCGAAAATTGAAACTATAATCATCCATTGAAACAGGGGCGTTTCGGTATTGCTAAAAAACCTTCTCAAGACCTCTGCAAACCCAAGTATTGCCAATGCCATCTGAAAGTATCCGCTGTATTTCGCAACCTTCTTTTTTCTTGAAATGGCACCGCCTACCGCAAATAGGCTTAATGCATATACGATGGAATCTGCCAGCATATCTAATGAGTCTGCCACTAGACCCATCGAAGAAGAAATCCAACCAGTGGTCATTTCGATAACGAAAAAGCCAAAGTTGATGCCCAAGACCCACCATAGGATTCTTTTTTGTTTGGATTGGTCTTCCATTACGGGTGGTTCGGCTTCTGTGGTTCCTTCTAAGGAATCCCCAAGTTTTAAGCTGGCTATAGACGTTTGTATCGCCTTGACGTCGTCCACGTGATATACTTCCAATTTTCTGTTAGGAATATCAAAATCCAAGTGTTTTACTTGAGCATAAGACTCTAACTTCATCCGAATCATCTGCTCTTCTGAAGGGCAGTCCATTTTAGTTATTATAAAAGTGCTTTTTTTCAAAATCAATCTAATTTGTTTGTTAAAGTAAATTACTGCTACATTTTTCACATATTCCCGTAACCACGAGATTAACATCCTCTGCCAAATATCCATCGGGCAAATTGATATGCGGGATTTTTTGTTCCGTTAAACAAACCGTTTCGTCACAGTTAGTGCAATGGAAATGTAAATGCAAATCCTGTTCTATTTCACAATTACAGCCTTCTTCACAAAGTGCGTATTTAGAGATTCCAGTTCCGTCATCTATGTGATGCACCACGTTTTTTTCTTCAAACGTTTTTAGGGTTCGGTACAATGTGGTTCTATCCGCTTTTGCGAAAGCATTCTCAATATCAGTCAGGGCGATGGCGGCATCCCTATCGGCCATATACTTATAAATCAATATGCGCATTGCCGTTGGGCGAACCCCATTGTCAATCAATCTTTTTTCTATTTCTTTCATTTCTTATCGATGCTGTTTTTGATTTTTTGTGCTTTGGAATAGGCTTCCCAACCTTCTTTTGCCGCGTATGGCACTATCAATAATGCTGCAATAGGGTCAGCCCACCACCAGCCCAGCCATTTTACGAGCAATAGGCCTATTAGGACCACCACAGTCTGATAAAGGCAAATAAAAGTGTCCTTGGCATCGGCCAACAGGGCAGGGCTATCCAATTTATGACCGTATTTTCTTTTGTAGTAAATCAGAATGGGGTTCACTACTAAGGAAACTATCAGTATCCCAATGCCCAACGTGGACCAAGATGCTGTTTCTTGACTTATTAATTTTGAAATGGAATCATAGGATATAAAAATGCAGATAAGGGCAAATGATATGGCGATGACGTAAAGTGTTGTCATCTTTCTTCGCTCTACACGCTTTTCATCCAGACCCTTGATTTCGCCGTGCAATCGCCAACCGAGTGTTCCCGCACTTATGACTTCAATAGTGCTGTCCAGTCCCCAGCCTATCAAGGCGGAACTGTTTGCCGTGAATCCCGCTATAAGTGATACGACCACCTCGATAA
Organism: Flagellimonas yonaguniensis; assembly: GCF_029193885.1. Classification (GTDB taxonomy): domain Bacteria; phylum Bacteroidota; class Bacteroidia; order Flavobacteriales; family Flavobacteriaceae; genus Flagellimonas; species Flagellimonas yonaguniensis. Next base: position 6,234 of record NZ_JARFVB010000006.1, read on the forward strand.
TGTCATAGATGACATTCCAAATTTGAAGTGTTCTTGCTTGTTTTAGATTTTGTTTTCTTGTTTCTTTCATCTCTTAATGTGCTTCTTCCTCGTTTTCCCCTTTTTTCATTTCCGCCATTAAATAGTAGGCGTTATTAAAGGCATACTTGGTATTCGGTTCTTGTTCGGTCAAAAAATCAATGGCAATCCATTCGCCATCGTGAGTTCCTTTTGTGATTTCCACGGGCATAAACTTCCAATCCTCGCCTTCATTTTTTGCTGTAAACACAAAGGACTTTTCGCCATCGGCTGCGATGGCACTTTCAGGAATTGCCGTGGTCATTGTATTGTCGGTTTGGATGCGCCCTTGAATGTACATTCCCGGTATCAGGTTGCCTTCCTTATTTTCGATTTCGGCGTGTACGTGTATCGCTTTGGGGTTCTGCTCAAAAGTTTTTCCTACGGAATAGATTTCGGCTGTAAGTTCCTTTCCCGGAATGGATTGGACATTGAACCGCACGGTTTGTCCTTCCTTTACTTTGTACACGTCTTTTTCAAATACCATCAAATCGGCGTGTACGTGATGGATGTCCACGATTTCCATTAGGTCGGTTTGAGGTTCTACATATTGTCCTGTTTTAACGGCTACTTTTTCCACAAAGCCTTGAATAGGACTTCGTAGCGCAACCCTTTGATAAATAGTGCCATTTCTCACACCTGATGCACTAACATTTAATTGTTGTAATTGTGCTTCCAAACCGTTCACCATACTTCGTGAAGCTTGATATTCCGCTTCTGCTTTTTGGAAATTGGCACCGCTGCCCACACCTGCATCATAAAGAGTTTTTTGGCGTTCGTATTCTTTTTTGAGAAACTGACTATTGCTATGTGCATTGAGGTAATCCGTCTGTTTCTGTATGATATTGGGATGAGACAAATAGGCCACAGTCTGACCTTTATTGACCTTATCGCCCTCGATGACCTCGATGGAAACTACGTTGGTACCAACAACCGTAGTGATGGTCGCTTCATTTTGTGGCGGAACTTCCAGTTGTCCGTTGGCTTCCACATATCCACTCATATTGCGCTGGGCAAGCGTATCGACTTTCATTTGTAGTGCATCATACTGTTTTGCAGTAAGTGTAACTATTTCATCTTCCTCTTCAGAGTGATTTTCTTCTGTTTCTGAATGTGTTGCATCAACGTGGTCGCTTTCGGTTTTTGACTCGCCACAACTAATTATTGTGAATGCCGTAAGCATTGCGGTAATCGGTAAATATTTTAATTTTTTCATCTTTTTAGTTTTGAAAGTATTGTAGTTCAAACAAGGCATCTAAATAATTGTCAAGCGCATCGAGCGCATCCATTTCGGTGTTTATGGCATCACGTATAATCTGTGTGAATGAAGCATAATCCACCGCACCTTCCTTGTAGGCGAGTAACGCGCCCTTACGCTGTTCTTCTGCAAGTGGCAGAGCTTTATCCCTGTAAAACTGCCAAGATGTTTTCCACTTCTGGTAGCCTTGTACAGCCTGCTTAAATTCAGATTGCAGTTGGCGTTGGATAAAATCTGCATTTGTCCTTGCGATTTCGCTATCGATTTTTGCTGCCTTGGCCTGACTACGCTGTGCGCCCGAAAACAACGGGACTGAAATGCCTGCCTGATAGGTGTAAAATCCACTATCGCCGTTTACCTGTTGCAATCCACCTTGCAGGTTTAATTTAGGAAGTAGCTCGGCACGAGCGGCATTATAGTTTGCTTCGGCTTCATCGATGCGCCTTTGCGAAAATTCCAGCTCGGGATGTCTTTCTAAATCCGCATCCAATCCCAATACAGCCACCTCACTTTCTTCAAATGCATCTGGTACAGAATAAAAAATGTCTGTTGCCAGCCAAAGATTTAGCTTTTGCAACGCAATAGCATAATCGCTTTCTGCTTGTTGCAATTTATTACTGATTTGCAACGCTTGGTTTTTTGCCGATGAATATTCCAATCTTGAAATGGCTTCCACCTCAAAGTTGAGTTGGATTGCCGTTTCAAACTGTGAATAAATGGAATCCAGCTCGCGGTACAGTTCAAATTTTTGTCGCTGTTGGTATGCCTGCGACCACGCCTTTTTTACTTCCTGTTCCACTTGCAATTCAGACAGGTCGAGAGCGGTTTCGGCCAAAGCAATTCGTTGTTTTTGCAGTCGCTTATTAGCACCTATACCCAAGAGGTCGATATTTTGTTGCCCGACACCAACTAAAGTATAAATACCCTGACCATCTGCAATTTCTTCGCCGCCCGTAAAAACTTGCGTTTTTCCAAAATCATAAGCAACACCTTTAAGTGCATTCTGTCGTTGAATTTCCAACTGTTTCGTCTTCAATAACGGATAGTTTTCCTTGGAAATTTCTACAGCTTTATCCAATGAAATAACCGGTAAAGAATCTTGCGGTCGGACTTGTTGCGCTTTCGCGAAAGCGGATGTAAATAGAAGACAGACCACAGCCGTTGCGGTAACGAATTTTGGATGGAATTTCTTCTTTCGTTCCGAACGTTTCTCGACCCATTGGTAAAAGATGGGAAGAATAAAGAGCGTCAAAAGTGTTGAAGTAATCAATCCGCCTATAACCACAGTTGCCAAGGGTCGCTGCACTTCAGCACCTGCCGAAGCTGATATTGCCATCGGAAGAAATCCTAAAATATCGGTAAAGGCAGTAAGCATAATAGGACGTATTCTACGCTTCGTGCCTTCAATTATTCGGTCTTTTAAATTGGTCACGCCTTCTTCCTTCAACTCATTCAGGCCGCTAATCATTACCAGTCCGTTCAGGACGGCAACACCAAAGAGGACGATAAAGCCGACCCCTGCGGAAATACTGAAAGGCATATCCCGAAGCCATAGTGCGAATACACCGCCAATGGTCGCCATCGGGATTGCCAAGTAAATCATCAAGGTTTGCGGAAAGGATTTTAATGCGAAATAAATCAAAATGAAAATGAGCAGTAAAGCAATGGGGACCACAGTCTGTAATCGCTCGCTTGCTCTTTCGAGATTTTCAAATGCACCACCATACCGAATAAAATAGCCTGGTGGTAATTCAAGATTTGCGTCCAGTTTATCCTTAATCTCGTTGACCAAGGATTCCACATCACGTCCGCGCACATTTACACCTACGTAGGTTCTTCGGTTGGTATTGTCCCGACTGATTTGCATAGGACCAGGTGTGTATTCAATAGCAGCCAGTTCTTGAAGCGGAATCTGTGAGCCATTGGGCAAATTGATGTACAGATTTCTGATGTCGTTGATGTCAGTACGGTTTTCTTCATCGAGTCTAACGACCAAGTCAAAACGCTTTTCGCCTTCAAAAATGACCCCTGCATATCCGCCCGCAAAAGCGGACTGTACCATTGTATTCAGCTGGTCAACACTCACCCCATACTGAGCCAGCTTGTTACGATTGTATTTAATGGTCATTTGGGGCAGTCCAGAAGTTGCTTCTGCCCTCATATCGCCTATACCTTGAGTACCTGCAATGATTTTTGTAATCTCATCCGCTTTTGCAGCAAGCACATCGATATCCTCACCATAAATTTTGATGGCAACATCTTCTCGAATACCCTCTAACAGTTCATTAAAGCGCATTTCGATAGGTTGGGTAAACTCATAATTGACGCCCGGGATAATACTTACCGCTTCCTTCATTTTATCAATAAGTTCATCCTTATCATCGGCAGACACCCATTCGTCTTGGGGTTTTAGAATAACAAATACATCAGCGAAATCCATTGGCATCGGGTCTGTGGGCACTTCGGCCACACCGATACGGCTTACAATTTTCTCAACTTCCGGAAATTCGGCCTTTATGATGCGCTCTACTTTTGTAGTGGTCTCAATCGTTTCGCTAAGTGAACTTCCAGGCTTAAGAATGGTATGAAATGCAATATCGCCTTCATCCAGTTGGGGAATGAATTCGCCACCCATCCTTGTAAACATAAAAACGGTAAGGGCGAATATGGCGATGGCAATTCCCACAATCCATTTCCCTTTGTTTAAGGTCTTGACCAAAAGTGGTTCATACTTCCGCTGTACCCAATGCACGAAATGGTCGCCCCAAGATTTTTTTTCTTTTTTGGGTGGTTTTAAGAATAAGGCAGACATCATTGGAACGTATGTCAGGCAAAGAAACATAGCACCTATCATTGCAAAAATGAATGTGAGCGCCATTGGTTTAAACATTTTGCCCTCAATACCTTCCAATGCCAGTATGGGCAAGAACACAATTAGAATTATCAATTGCCCGAAAAAGGCAGCGTTCATCATCTTTTTTGATGCATTTGCAGCTATCTCATCACGTTTTTCCTTGTTTAAAGACTTCTTTTTTAGGATGTAGCTTCCCATTAAGAATACGCTGGCTTCCACGATAATCACCGCCCCATCCACGATGATGCCAAAATCGATAGCACCTAAACTCATCAAGTTCGCCCAAACATCAAAAACATTCATAAGAATAAAAGCGAACAATAGCGATAAAGGAATAGTCGAAGCCACTATAAGACCACCACGCCAGTTTCCTAAAAGGAAAACAAGTACAAAAATTACAATGAGCGCACCTTCAAGAAGATTGTTGCGTACCGTGCCAGTTGTTTCACTTATAAGTTTACTTCTATCCAATAAGGGCTGAATAACGACCCCTTCAGGAAGGGATTTCTGTATTTCGGCCATACGGTCTTTCACACGTACAATAACCTCGTTTGAGTTCGCCCCTTTGAGCATCATTACAAGACCACCAACGACTTCCCCTTCGCCGTCCTGCGTCAAAGCCCCATAGCGCACGGCAGAACCAAAACCTACATCGGCAACATCACTTATGGTAATGGGCACACCATTCTCATTTTTGATGACGATTTTTTTAATATCATCAAGGCTTCGCACCAAACCTTCGCCACGTATGAAGTTGGCTTGATGGTTTTTCTCAATGTACGCACCACCTGTATTTTTATTGTTCGCTTCCAATGCTTCGAACACATCGGTAATGGTAAGGCCGATTGCCTTTAATTCGTTAGGGTCAACGGCCACCTCATATTGCTTTATTTTTCCGCCTATGGCGTTTATTTCCACAACACCGGGCACCATTGCCATTTGCCGTTGCACAATCCAATCTTGCATTGTACGCAAATCGGACAATGAATATTTGTCCTGAAAATCAGGTTCTACCTTTAGGGTGTACTGATAAACTTCCCCCAAGCCTGTTGAAATTGGTCCCATACTTGGCTGTCCAAAACCTTCTGGGATTTGTTCACGTACTTCTGTTAGTTTTTCAGAAACAAGTTGACGCGGTAGATAGGTGCCCATATCATCGTCAAAAACGACGGTCACTACGGAAAGCCCGAAGCGGGAAACCGAACGGATTTCCTTGACATTGGGCAGGTTGCTCATTGCAACTTCCACGGGATAGGTTACAAATTGCTCAATATCTTCCGTTCCCAGATTGGGCGATTGCGTGATGACCTGTACCTGATTATTGGTAATATCGGGTACGGCATCAATGGGTACTTGGGTCATACTGTATATGCCAGCACCAATCAATGCCAGCGTGAGCAGACCGATTATAAATTTGTTATTGATTGAAAAATCAATGATTTTGTTAATCATAGATAAGGATGTTAATTCAGTTGAAATTCTTGTTAAGCACATTGAATAAAATGCAATGCACAATGTTGACGAATCCAATAGATGGACACGTCAAAACAGGATATAGTTATCCTATTAAAACTGAATTATACCTGTGGTGGCTGAAAAAGGGAATGTGGAATATCTTTACCAAGGTTATCGAAATGGGCAAAGAATTCGTGTGGAATAGCAGGCTGTAGCGGTTGAAACGCAGCAAGCCCGAAATTTATCGTGTGAACGTGGCAACAATGGCATTGACAGAAAGGCGAGCATAACTCACAGTCTTGGTCGTGGTCGCCATCAATATCTATTACTGTAACAACTTGGGAATCATTTTCACTATCATTCATATCGCTACAAGGCACCACATTGAGTGCTAAGAAATAAAACGATAGTATGATTGTTATAACTTTCACGATGCAAAGATAAAAATTTTTCGGTGCAACTGTGTTGCAAATGATTTTTACAACTAATCAATCACACTTCCGCAAGTCAACATTGCATCGCCATAGTATGGATTTCTTATTTCTTCTTCCATACTTAACCATACCGCACCTTTATTGTTATTTGCCATAGGGCATTTCTGAATGTAATAATTTGTCGAGTTTTCTATGCTCATTGCAATAGGCACGATATTCTCGTTTAGAATGACGAAGTGAGCGCGCTGGTTTTCCAGATTATCATTGTTTGCAATGGCATCCAGCATCTCAATACTTTTGGTTAGGTGTTGTTTTTCCATCTTACCTAAATCTTCCGTCGATATTGTTTTTAATTTTTCTGACGTCGCTTTCGCGAAAGTGGAAACCTGACCAGCATCGCTTTCTACCAATGCATCTTTCATTTTGAGATACGACGGTAATGCTTCATTGAAATCAGAACTAAACGAATTGTTGAAACTCATTTCCATATCGCCCATCATAGCTGATTCATCCTGCATCATCTGCTGATTCATCATCGATTTCTTACCCTGCAATTGAGCAGCTGCATCTACCGTGAACGTTCCATTGGTAACAATTTCATCGCCATTGTTTAGTCCAGCTGAGACTTGGTAAGTTTCGCCAGAGCGATTGCCCAAGGTCACTTCGCGCATTTCAAAAACAGGCTCGTTAGGATTGGTTTTAACATATACCAATGAGCGCTCGCCCGTCCATAGTACAGCACTTGCAGGTACGGAAAGTGTATTTTCCATAGTTTGTGTTGCGCCTTTGACTTTGCCCGTCACAAACATTCCTGGCTTAAATAGGTCATCTCTATTTTGCAGAGTCGCACGTACTGTTACCGTTCGTGTGGTATTGTTTAAAACAGGATCAATAAAAGAAATAGTGCCTTCAAATTCCTTATTGGGATAAGCATTAGTAGTGATGTTGATTTTTTGCCCAACATTGAACTGTGCTATCTGATTTTCATATGCATCAAATTCTGCCCAGACAGAATTAAGGTTGCTCAACTTTACAATAGGTTCCCCTTGATTAACGTAATCGCCCTGCGCTGCCATAACTTCTGAAACCGTTCCGGAAACCGTTGCATAAATTGGAAAGTTTTCTCGCACCGTTCCACTTTCTTCTATGGCATTGATTTGAGTGTCTGAAAGTTTCCAGTTTTTGAGCTTGTTGCGAACGGCTTTATATAAAGCAGGTTGTGATGCTTTGAGCGATGCTGCGGTAATCAATTCCTGTTGTGCCGCTACAAGGTCTGGTGCGTAAATGGTTGCGAGTAGCTGACCAAGGTTTACTTGCTGTCCTTCATAATTAACGTTGAGTCGTTCTATCCTTCCTTTAAAATAGCTGGATTGTACGGTATTGTTTTCTTCGTTTGCCGCTATTTTTCCCGAAAGGGATATCATCCCATCATCATCGCTTGTTTCTGCATTACCCACAATAGTAGTTTGGATATTTGCCAACGCCATTGCGTTTTCAGTCATTTTTATCTCGTTTGCAGCAAGACCTTCAGCACCAGCTTCCGCAGGGATTAAGTCCATCCCGCATATTGGACAATCGCCAGCTTCGGGTTGCATAATCTGTGGGTGCATAGAGCACGTCCACATCTGGTCTGCACTCTCGCCAGAGTGCTCGTGGTCTGACATTTCAGACATATCCTTATTTGCAGCATCGCCTGAGCTATTTCCAAAAATGAGCCAGCCTGTGCCCAAACCTACTATAACGGCTATTGCTATATATAAAATGTTCTTGTTCATAATTTTACTTTTCGTTTTCTAAACGTTCAATCATTGCTTTCATTTCGGCAATTTCCCTGCGTTGTGCTTTAATGATTTCTTCAGCCAGTTTCTTAACTTCTGGGTCTTCAATATCTGCCCGTTCACTTGTTAGAATTGCAATGGAATGGTGTGGTATCATTGCTTTCATCCAAAGTACATCGCCTACGGTGGATTTTTGGTCACGTACAAGTCCCAATGCACCTACAAAGAGAACGATACTTCCCAAGACTATGGCGATATTCTTTTTTTTATTTTGATACATTCCACGCATTGCTACAAACATAATGATGGCCATTGCAGCTATGCCAAGACAGACCATATAAAATCTCGTTAAGCTAAACCAAACGTGGTCCCATTCATACGTATTTAAATACATCGTAATATACATTGCTACAAAAGAGCAGGCGAGCATTGCTACAAAACGTGTGTAGTGATTTTTTGATTTTCCTGAATTTGTGTGTTCGTTTGAATTCATATTTTTTGGTTTTTTTGTTATTAATTATTTAATCTTCTTTTTTAGTTTTCTGATTGATGGGGAACTGATATACCACAAAACGAAACCACTCAATACGGTTATCAATCCCAAAAGTGAAAATGCCCTTAACAACAACGTGTTGAAATTATCCCTTCCCTGATAATCCATTGTATGGGTCATCCAAAGAAAATCAAACCAGCGCCAATCCCTGTGTCTCACCGTTTGAAAAGCGCCATTTTCAACCGCCACATAGGCTTTTAAATTTTGTGGTGTCTCATACGAGATTTCATAAGCTGGAAGTGGGCGACCGCGATATTCGTGATGTGGCCCAACAGAATCGACTAATTGAATTTGTGCCATATCCAAATTGCCCAACATATACCTATTTGCAACTTGTTGTGCCTCTTCTTTAGAAATTCCATTTTTCCTTTGTCCCGTTCTGGCATTATAAAGCTGTGCTTCATTAATCCAATAATAAGGTTCATTTGCTATTTCCAGTAGTTCCAAAGATTGTACGAATTCTTTTGTAGCCAGTTGGGTTGTGCCGAGCAAATCATTAAAAGAGGTCCTCACAGGTGCCGATTTCTTAAAATGGTCACCGTGTATCTCGTCAATGTCCGTCCAGCTGAAATACATCCCGCTAATCGTCCACATCAAAAACTGAATACCTAAAAAAATACCCAAATAGCGGTGCGCTTTTCTAATCCATTTCGCTGTTTTTCTGTTGACCATATTATTTTATTTCGAAAGGGAATTCAATAGTGACTTTTTCCCAACTCATTGAGATTGTTCCGGAAGTCTCAGTTGTTTTATCTACTTTATACTCTAAATGTTCCTTGATTTCTTCAGAAGTTTTAGGTGTCACTTTAAACCGTAATACATCATCTTTTTCAGTATAGTCATCCTTACCGTGTTGGTTCCAATTCCTATTAAAAATGACAGTCCATTCTTTTTGATTCGGGATAACAAAAAATCCATATTTCCCAGCTTTCAATTCTTTACCGTCAATTTCTAAATCCTTATTTGTTTCAAGCCAAGTAGCCATATGGGCACCAGCCTGCCAGACTTGGTCATAAGCCAACAGTCCACCGAAAATAATTCTATTCCTTACACCTGGCGACGAATAATCTATATGGATATGTGCATCGCCTATCATCGCCATTGCCGATGTATGTGGACTTAGAGTTTTTTTATTATCAGACTTAGGTTCACTTTGGGTATGATTGTGTTCTGTCTCTATTTCTGAATTGTTCTTTCCTTCGTTTTTACATCCGCTGACAGCAACTACCAATAGGATTATCAAAATTTTATATTTCATAAGTATTCAATTAGTTAGTTTATATGTTTTTACTTTTTAGACGTAATGAGTTAGCAATTACCGAAACCGAACTGAAGCTCATTGCCAAAGCCGCAATCATTGGCGATAAGAGTATTCCGAAAAACGGGTACAGTAGTCCTGCTGCAATCGGGATACCCAGCGTGTTATAAATCATTGCAAAAAAGAGGTTTTGTTTGATATTGCGCATTACTGCATCACTTAGGTTTCTTGCCTTTACGATACCGTGTAAATCGCCTTTCACCAAGGTAATGGCTGCACTTTCAATGGCAACATCCGTACCTGTTCCCATTGCAATGCCTACATCACTTTTAGCGAGTGCAGGTGCATCGTTTATTCCGTCGCCTGCCATTGCAACCACCTTGCCTTGCTCTTGTAATTTCTCGACTTCCTGTAATTTGTTTTCCGGTAGCATACTTGCTTGAAAATCGGCAAGGTTAAGTTCATCTGCGACAGCTTGGGCTGTATCGTGATTATCACCAGTAAGCATAATGACTGCAATTCCCTTATCCTGCAAATCCTTAATAGCTTTTGCACTCGTTTCCTTGATTTTGTCGCCGATAACGACGTAGCCGGTAACTTGACCTTCAACAGCGAGATAGGAAACCGTTTTCCCTTGTTTTTGGTAGGATTGTGCCTCTTCTTCCATAGCATCGAAAACTGTAGCATTGGCCATTTCCATCATTTTAGCATTACCCAAGGCGACTTCTTTTCCGTTCACTTTACCTTCAACGCCTTTTCCAGTAACTGCGTTGAATCCATCTGCTTTTAAAAACTCTGCGTTTTGTTCTTTGCCATATTTTACGGTGGCTTCTGCGAGCGGATGTTCACTTTGGCTGTTAAGGGAAACAATAAATTGTAGCACTTCGTTATCAGTTATTCCACTATCAAAAGAACCTACCTTCTCTACCGTTGGTTTGCCTTCGGTAATCGTTCCGGTCTTATCGACTATTAAGCTATCTACCTTATCCATTTTTTCAAGGGCTTCGGCATTTTTGATAAGTACGCCATTTTGTGCGCCTTTACCAACACCGACCATAACAGACATTGGTGTCGCAAGCCCCAAAGCACACGGACAGGCAATAATCAATACGGCAATGGCATTTACCAAAGCATAGACATAAGCGGGTTCTGGACCCCAAATTGCCCAAACGCCAAATGTAACAGCAGCGATTATAACAACGATTGGCACAAAATATCCCGAAACGGTATCTGCCAACTTTTGGATGGGCGCACGGCTACGACTGGCATCGTTGACCATCTGTATAATCTGTGATAACAATGTGTCAGACCCAACCTTTTCAGCTTTCATCAAGAAGGACTGATTGCCATTGATTGTGCCACTACTTACCTTATCATCGGTAGATTTGTTAACGGGAATGGGTTCGCCAGTAATCATCGATTCATCGATGGAAGTTTCGCCTTCGGTAATTACACCATCTACGGGAATCTTATCACCCGGCTTCACACGTAGGATATCGCCCAATTCGATTTCATCGATGGCAACTTCCTGTTCTTCGCCGTTCAAGACCTTGATGGCCTTATTCGGCGCAAGCTTTAAAAGTTCTTTGACTGCTGAATTGGTCTTGCTATGTGCACGGGCTTCGAGGACTTGACCAAGCAATACCAGGGTTAGAATCACCGTTGCCGCTTCAAAATAAACGTGAACTGTACCTGCTTCGGTCTTGAATTGGTCAGGGAAAAAATCGGGCACCAGCATCCCGAACACACTAAAAAGCCAAGCAACGCCTGCACCAATACCGATAAGCGTGAACATATTGAGGTTCCACGTTTTGATACTTCGGTAAGCACGCTCGAAAAACATCCAAGTGGCGTAGAAAACTACGGGAATGGAAAGCGCAAATTGAATCCAGTTCCAATATTTCAGTTCCAAAATGTCGTAAAGTGGATTATTGGTCAGCATTTCGGACATTGCAATGATGAAAATGGGCAATGTGAAGGCGACTGCTATCCAGAACTTTTTAAGCAGTTTTTTATAGGTTTTTTCTTCTGCGGATAAATCGGGTTCCATCGGAACCAAATCCATTCCGCAAATGGGACAGCTTCCCGGTTCGTCTCTTACGATTTCGGGATGCATCGGGCAGGTATATTGCGTTTCAGAAGTAGCCGTTAGGTTAACTTCTTCAACCAAATCCATTCCACAAACAGGACAGTCGCCTGGTTTGTCGTAAGTCTTGTCGCCCTCGCAATGCATCGGACAATAAAATGTTCCCGTTCCTTTGCCTTTGGGTTTCTCAACTTTCTTCTTATCGTGGGTATGATGATGTTCGCCATTCTGATGGATACTGTATCGCCCACCGTCCGCTTTTAGAGCATCTTGAAATTTCTCGATGGGAATATGGGATTCCATTTCTATTGTCGCTTCAGCTTTTTCTAAATTGACAGCCACATTGATAACACCTTCAACTTTAGAGAGCGTTTCTTCTACGTGCGTTCTACAACCATTGCAGGTCATTCCGTGTATGTGATAGGTGTGTTTCATTTAATTTTTAAATTATGCCTGACAAGGGAAGAGCTACTAACTAACCAACCATCAACTTGCACTTCCCGTATCAGGACTTTATTCCAAACTGTCTTTTAACGCTGTTATATAATCTATTATCATCCTCTTATCTTCATCTGAAAGAATTGCATCCCTGTGAATGAGTGTGTAACTATCCATCGGCATTTCGCCGCTTTCTATTTGTTTTATAATGGAACGCAACTTGCTGTTTTTCCGTCGACTGGAATAGGTGTCCCATTCATTAAAATTAAGTTCGTCCTTACCTGCTTGTATGTGGTCTTCCAGATACCAAGCCGCAGGCTGTATCTTACTATACCACGGATAATCTGTATTATTACTGTGGCAATCATAGCAAGAAACCTGCAACTGATTTTTTATCGTTGCAGGCACTTGATTTTCGACCATAAAATCACTTTGTGGTACAGCATCACTTTCGTTCAGGGTTATTGGAAAGAACTGAATCACTATCAATGCCACAAGGGCAAGCCACGCTATGATTTTTAAAAACTTCAATTAGTTGATTTCTCGTTGGACCTTTCCGCATCGTAACATTGAACTACCATAATAAGGATTCAACACATTTTCTTCTTTGCTCAACCACGCAGTTCCACCATCATACATAGGGCAATATTGCTCATAAAGTTTCACTTGTGTTCCAGTGATTGCCACCATATCGGTTACATCCTTACTTAATATCTTAAAATGTTCACGCTGATGCTTGATGTCACTTTCTGAAATGTGTTCTGCGTGTTCTGTGGCATCTTCGATAATGTCATTTAATTCTGATTTTTCATTATCGGAATAGTTTGAGGCATCAAAAGATTTAAGAGATTGAGCCAATGTATTTCCCAATTCTTTCGCCTTGCCATTATCATCGCCTACAAGCGCATCTTTTAAATTGAAATAATCCTTCAGGATTGCTTCTGCTTTTGCATCTTGGTTGTCATTCATCGCCATATCCTTTTTGTCATCCATAGACTCTTGGTGCATCTCGCTGCTCATAGGTGCAGTAGATTCATTTTTGTTTCCATCTTTACAGGAAACCGTTAGTACCATTGTGGCAGCAAGTGCCATTATACCTATTGTTCTTTTTACTGTTTTCATCTTGTTTATTTTAAATTGTTAATTATTAAAATCGGGCTAAAAGGCCGCCACCCCAGCCATATCGGTTATTGTAATTTGCCTGTAACGAAAAGTTTCGGGATAGGATATATGAGGCTCCCACAAGCCATTGCGTTTCCCCCTGATAGGATGTGTCTCCAATATCGTTCACCCAACCAAAGTCAGCTCGGTATTCGTATTCGCCTTCCAGAAAAATTCTCGGAAAAATCAAGAATTCCCTGTCCAGACGAATTCTTGGCCTTAGTTGGTGGTCCATACTGACATCCACATTAAAACGGTACGGGGTAAAGTATTTTACACCCACCAAACCTACTGTATTGAAGGTATCATAAGAATCGGGTGTTGAAGTTTCTGTATTTACCCCAACATAAAGGCGCACCCAATCATTCAGGTATCTGTTATAATTTACTTCGGCTTCAAGATTTTTGTCATAATCAAACTCTGCCCTTAAACCAAAGCCATTTCGGATATTGCTTGACATCAAAAAGAGTTCATTAAAATTTGAGCCCAAGCGTGCCATTCCCCACGAATAATAATGGTCTGTTTCATTGATAAGTTTCTGCATTGGATAATCTCTCATTCTTTCGTCCCTTGGCGTACCGTAACTAAACACACGGGCCATACCACCCATCATATGATATAATACGTGGCAATGAAAGAACCAATCGCCATATTCTTCGTTATAGAATTCTATGACCACCTTCTGCATTGGTGGTACATTGACGGTATGTTTTAATGGGGAACGTTCGCCATTTTCATTGATGACCCTAAAGTAATGTCCGTGCAAGTGCATTGGATGGTGCATCATCGTGAGGTTATTAAGTGTAATTCTGGTTACTTCACCTCCTTTTATATTAATTTTGTCGGTTTCTGATAATGGCACGCCGTTCATACTCCAAACATAGCGTTGCATATTGCCGGTTAGGTTCAACAGGATGTCGTTTACTGGCAAATCATCTTTATAAGTAGTATTCTCTTTTGCTTTTAAAAAATCATAATTAAAATAGGTTTTACGAGTTTCGTAATCAAATGAGGAAGAATCCTTCTGCATCTTTGACATATCTTGCTGCATATGGTCTTTCATTTTATCTGAATCTCCTTTGTGATTCATTGCCATTGTATCCATTTTCATTCCCATTGCATCATCCATCTTCATATCCATCTGGTCATTCATTTTGCCATCATTCATCGACATCTTATTGTTCATCCCCATTTTCATCTCATCGTCCTTCATATTCATCTTCATTCCATACTTCTGCATTAAAACTTCAGGTGTATTCTTTTTTTTGTTTCCTACCATTGCAGGTGCACCCATTTTCATACCCATTTTGGCCATTTGCTTCATCATCGCTACCTTATTAGGCCTATCAATTCTTTTGGCTGGATAGAGAGTGCCATTACCTAATTGTATAGAAGTATGACCAGAGCCATCTTGAGCCGTAGCGGTAACCTCTAAAATACCTTCGGGAATAGTAACGATAACATCATAAGTCTCAGCTATACCAAAGAGAAATCTGCTTTTAGAAACGGGCTGCACATCAACACCGTCACTTGCAACTAACAATGGATTACCACCACCGAAATCTACCCAGTAGTAAGTAGAAGCCGAGGCATTGATAAAGCGAAGACGTACTTTTTCTCCTGGTTTAAATTCTGGATATTCTGCAACTTTTTTACCATTGGATAAAAACGCTGGATAATAGACGTCTGCAATATCCGCACCTTCCATTCTATCGCGCCAAAATTTGAACTGTGCTCCCAAGGCACCTTCTTTTATGACTCTACTTAATGGTACTGCTGTACCTTTTTTAACCTGGTACCACTCATTACCTCTTTTAAGGTTGCGCAAAACGTTCATTGGTTTTTCGTTTGTCCAATCAGATAACACTACAACCAAATCTTTGTCATAATCCAATGTTTTTTCTTTTGGCTGAATGACTATAGAACCATAAACTCCCTTTTGCTCCTGTAGCATTGTATGGGAATGGTACCAATAGGTTCCTGATTGATTAATAGGAATTCTATATTGAAATGTTGTACCGGGCTTTATTGGCGGTGTTGTTAAATACGGTACGCCATCATAAAAGTTGGGAAGTATCAACCCGTGCCAGTGTACTGAGGTTTCTTCATCCATTTTATTGGTTACATTAATGATGGCAAGGTCGCCTTCGTTAAATTCCAAAACCGGTCCAGGAATACTACCATTGATAATCATTCCTTTAGCAGTTACACCAGCGAGAGTCATTTCGTTTTCTTCAATAGTAAGGTTATACTCCTTAACAGCTCTTCCTTCTTCTTCTCTATCTTGTCCATTAGTTCCCACTTGAGCAAATACAGTAGAAGAAAACAGCAGTAATGTGATAATTCTTAGCTTTTTCATAGTTTTCTCATAGTTTTTGTTTAACAAAGATATTATTGGCATTCAGTTTGTCGTGTTATAATTCTGGTTCATATCTATATAATCTTGTCTAAAGGATTTCTAAAATTTTTATGCCCATCCTTATAATCGCTAAGGCTCATTCCTGTCTCACTTTTAAACTGTTTGCTTAGATGATTGACATTGCTGTAATCGAGCAATTGGCTTATTTTTGTGAAATTATAATCGGGTGTTTGGATAAGTTCCTTGACCTTTTCTATCTTCAGTTTGATGAAATATTTTTCAATAGTGATGCCCTCGGTAATGGAAAACACCTTGCTGATTTTTGAATAGTCCTTTTGCAATTTATCCGCAAGAAAATCTGATAGCTTCCCATCAATATCAAGCGGCATTACATTCAACAACTTTATCAATTCAATTTTTACTTGCTCGGTCAATTTATCCTCGGTAGAAGCGATGAGTGCAAATCCATTTCTTTTTAAAATTTCGGTAAGTATGCTCAATTGTTCTTTTTCATTCATATCTAATCGAAGCCTACCCAACTCAATATCCAACAGACTAATGTTAGCCTTAAACAGTTCATCTTTTAAGACCTTGATACATCTATCACAAACCATATTTTTTATGTAAAAATCCTTGACCATAACTAGTTGATTAAATAGTTGATTATGGCCGATTGCACATAGTACCCTTTTACCGACTCGATTTGATTCATTTGAAACTTCAATTGCAATTCTTGAATGTCCAGGACATCATTAAAATCGATAGTGCCTGTCTCGTAATTTTTGACCAGAATTTCTTCGGCATCTTGAGCTTGTTTTAGATTGCGTTCTTGTGTGTTGTAAGCAATGCGAGCTTGGTTGCGTTGTGATTGCGCTTTCGCGAAAGCGGATTCCAGCACATTCAATCGCTGTTCCCTTTGGGTCTCTATTTCCTGTTGTCGCAGTTCATTTTGCCTTGAAATGGATTTGTAACGGTTGTTGAAAATGGGTATGGACACCGATACCATAGGCATCAATACATCTTTCCCATTATCGCTGAAGTTGACATCGCTGCGTTCCGTTACGGGCAGGTAGTCCACACCAAAACCAATCATAGGCAAATTCTCTCGCTGGTTGAGCAGTTCAGATTGTGCCACCGATTCATAGAGTTTGTCATATTTGAGCAGTTCGGGATTGAGTGATAGCGCTTGATTGTCGTAAAAAGGGGCTTCCTGCGGGATTTCCATTTCGGGAACAACGATAACCGTCATCATTGATTCGCGGTTGAGCAAATTGTTAAAAGCCGTTTGTTCTGCTGTAAATTCTTCTTCCAGCACTTCCTTTTGTTGTTGTAATTCATTTTGTCTAATCTGAAGTCGCAATACATCTACAGCACTCGCTTTGCCCACTTCTACAGATGTGAGTGCAAGTCGTTCATAGGTTTCCAGTAATTGTATGTTCTCATCCAGCACAGCTTGCTTGGCTCTTATAGCATAAAGTCGATAATACGATTGTGCGACCGAAAGTGCGAGCTTGCGCTTTGCAATCGTGATGTCCACATATTCGGCATCTGCCATTGCGATGGCATAATTTTCACGAGCGGTAATGGTGCCAAACCACGGCAACATCTGTTTTACGCCTATTCGTGCACGCTGTGCGCCCACTCTGGTTTCTGGCTCGCTCACAAAATAGCCAGCACTTACTTCGGTATTGGGAATCCAGTTGGCTTCGTTTACCTTTTCTTCGGCGATGCTGTATCGCAATTCAAAGGCTTGAATTTCTGGATTGTTGGCTTCGGCTTCCTGAATGTAGGTTTGTAATTGTTGCGCCTGCCCGCCGATTCCGACAAGAAGTAACGCTAAAAACACGAAGACGTTCAGGTGGGCTTTCGCACTTCGTCTTCGCTCAGCATGAACTTCAGCAGAAACAAACAAAAACACCAGTATATATTTTAATTTCTTCATCTGTTTGCTTTTTTAAGTTGGTATTCCTTTTTCCAGCTGTATAAAACTGGTAATAGGAAATAAGACGTAACGTCGATTATCATTCCGCCAAAAATGGGAATTGCCATCGGTATCATTATATCGCTTCCCTTGCCTGTAGATGTGAGTACGGGAAGTAAAGCAAGCACCGTCGTTACGGTAGTCATCAAACACGGACGGATACGTTTACCTGCGGCTTCCAAAGTGGCGAGACGAATGCCCTTTTTATTGTCTGGTTCGTTGCTTTTGAAAGATTGGTCTAAATAGGTGGCCATAACGACACCATCATCCGTTGCAATACCGAACAGGGCAATAAATCCTACCCAAACGGCCACACTTAAATTGATGGTTTTCATATTGAACAAATCCCGTAGATTTTCGCCGAAAAAACTGAAGTTGAAAAACCAATCTTGCCCGTACAGCCATATCATTATAAAGCCACCTGCAAAAGCTACGGCAATGGCAGTAAACACCATAAGCGATGTAGAAACCGACCTGAACTGGAAATACAAAATCAAGAAAATCACGAGCAAACAAAGCGGTACGACAACCGACAGCGTTTTTTCTGCCCGTAACTGATTTTCATACGTTCCCGTAAAGCGATAGCTCACGCCCTGTGGTACGACCAACGAACCGTTATCAATATTTTCTTGTATTAAGGCTTGGGCATTTTCCACCACATCCACTTCGGCAAAGCCGTCGAGCTTGTCAAACAGCACGTAGCCAATTAGAAAAGTGTCTTCGCTCTTAATAACTTGTGGACCTTGTTCGTATCGAATTTCAACCAATTCGCCCAGCGGTACGGGACTTCCTTTTTCAACTGGAACATAGATATTACGCAAGTCATCTGGATTTGCCCGTAATTCTCGTGGATACCGAACCCGAACGGCATAGCGTTCACGACCTTCCACGGTTTGTGTGAGTGGCATACCGCCTACAGCCACTTGAAGAATTTCCTGCACGTCCATTATAGACACGCCATATCGAGCCAATTGGTCTCGCTTAATATCTATGAGCAAGTACGGTTTACCCACGATACGGTCTGCAAAAACAGCTTGTTCCTTAACGCCTTCGGCTTGTTTGAGAATGTCTTCCAATTCCAGTCCAAAATTTTCTATCGATTTTAAATCGGGACCTTTTACCTTGATGCCCATAGGTGCCCGCATTCCCGTTTGTAGCATTACCAGTCGAGTTTCGATGGGTTGCAACTTGGGTGCCGATGTCACGCCTGGCAATTTGGTCACTCGAACTATCTCGTTCCAAATATCATCTGGACTTTCAATGTCCGGTCGCCAGTTTCGGTAGTACTCGCCATCTTCATCTTCAATCAAATCATTGCGCGTGGCAGTAGTCTTGAGCGATGCTTCGTCATAGTTTGCATCTTCATCTATCTCATTATTCGGGTTGATGATAAATTTGTCGTTCTTCAGTACAAATAATC
This sequence comes from Flagellimonas yonaguniensis, assembly GCF_029193885.1. Taxonomy (GTDB): domain Bacteria; phylum Bacteroidota; class Bacteroidia; order Flavobacteriales; family Flavobacteriaceae; genus Flagellimonas; species Flagellimonas yonaguniensis. The sequence continues at coordinate 25,326 of NZ_JARFVB010000006.1, forward strand.
CATCCTCATTGAATTTGTAGCGTTGTCGCTCGCCAGAACTATTCCGCATATATTCAGATTTATACTGAATGACATTCTCATACATCGATAACGGGGCAGGGTCGAGTGCGCTTTCGGTTCTTCCCGCTTTTCCCACCACGGTTTCGATTTCTGGAATGCTTGCCACCGCCATATCGAGCTGTTGCAATACACGCTTGTTTTCTTCTACACCTGCGTGTGGTAGGGATGTAGGCATCAAAAGAAATGAACCTTCATTGAGTGCTGGCATAAATTCCTTACCTGTGTTGCGCATAATGAGTATACCCAGCGTGAGCACCGTAGCCGGAACGATTAAGAACAGATACCTATTCTGAAGTGCCCATCGCAAAATACGCGCATAGTATATCCTGAAAATTGAGAACACACCCAGCAGTCCAAAACAGATGATAGAAACAAAAATCAGGTTCATCACAATGCTTCGGTCAAAGCCCAATGGTCGCCAGTATTCTGCTAATAAAACTACAATGGCAACAGATGAAATGATAATATCGAGTAGGTTTTTGCGCTTTTTGGAAAGCATACCACGCATCTTTAAAAATGATGTGATGGCAAAAGCGATAAGAATCAGCCCTAACCAATGACCGTAAACAATGGCAAGAATTCCCAATAAAACAAGCAAGCCATTGATGGCATACTGGGTACGTTCCCGCAAACTCGTCTTACGGAAAAGAAATGCCGCGATGGGTGGAATGAGAAACAGCGCAATGATGAGCGATGCCGTGAGTGCCATTGTTTTGGTAAAGGCAAGCGGACGGAACAGTTTTCCTTCGGCACCTATCATTGTAAATACGGGTAGGAAACTGATAATGGTCGTCAGGACAGCTGTTAGGATAGCACCAGAAACTTCGGCAGTTGCGTTGTAGATGATTTCGTTTGTGGTGTATTCCTTACCGTTTACATTAAGGCGAAGCTTTTCATCTTCCAAATGCCGTATCATATTTTCGGCGAGTATGACGCCCACGTCCACCATTGTACCGATGGCAATGGCAATACCGGAAAGTGCAACAATGTTTGCATCTACATTAAAAAGCTTCATCGTAATAAAAACCATAAGGACGGCAACCGGCAACAACCCAGATATTAGGATAGATGCGCGTAGGTTGAATACCATTATGATGATGACCAGAATGGTAATCAAGATTTCCAAAGTCAGGGCTTCATTGAGCGTGCCCAACGTTTCCTGAATGAGTTCGGTACGGTCGTAAAACGGCACGATGGTTACTTGCGAAGTGCGTCCATCTGATAAAGTTTTTGTGGGAAGTCCAGAGCTTATTTCAGCAATTTGAGCTTTGACATTATTGATAACTTCCAGCGGATTTGCACCATAGCGAGCGACTACGACACCACCAACAACTTCGGCACCTTCCTTATCGAGAATACCACGTCTGGCAGCAGGTCCCAAATGAACGTTTGCCACATCTTTGATGCGGATAGAGGTAAAATTTTCAGAAGCTACCACCGCATCTTCGATATCTGAAATGGACTTGACGTAGCCCAATCCGCGAACGAGATATTCGGCTTGATTGATTTCGAGCGTTTGTGCGCCAATGTCCTGATTGCTTTGCTTTACAGCTTTGACCACATCGCCCATACTCACGTTGTACTGGCGCATTTTTTCTGGGTCAATATCCACTTGATATTCCTGAACATAGCCACCTATAGAAGCCACTTCAGAGACACCGCTTGCAGAGGATAATCCGTATTTCACATAGTAATCCTGAATGCTGCGCAATTCCTGTAAATCCCAACCACCAGTTACGTTGCCATCTTTATCACGACCTTCCAGCGTGTACCAAAATATCTGTCCGAGACCTGTGGCATCTGGCCCGAGTGATGGATTGACACCATCGGGCAAAAGGTTTGCAGGAAGCGAGTTCAATTTTTCAAGAATACGACTGCGTGACCAATAGAACTCGATGTCTTCTTCAAAAATGATGTAGATGCTCGAAAACCCAAACATAGATGAACTACGGATGGTTTTCACACCTGGAATACCCAAAAGGGAAGTGGTTAGTGGATATGTAATTTGGTCTTCAATATCCTGTGGCGAGCGCCCTTGCCACTTGGTAAAAACAATTTGTTGGTTTTCACCAATGTCTGGAATGGCATCAACGGCAACAGGGTCTGTAGGCAAAAAGCCTGTTTCCCAATTAAAGGGTGCGTTGACCACGCCCCAACTCACAAATAGGGCAAGTAGTAGAACGGCAACAAGTTTGTTTTCTATGAGAAATTTAATGCTCTTATTCAGCATAGCATTTGATTATTAGATAATTGGAAATACGTGTGGCAGAAAACGGCAAACACGAGTTTTAGCCCATTACAGCGCAGCTGTTGGGCTTCATTCAAAAAATCTAATAATCAAATTAAAAAAGTCTGGTGCAGCACTTGCACATCCCGTTTGACAAAGGGTCGCGGGTAATCTTCAAAAGGAACTTCTTCAGATTTGGTTCCTTCAAATAAATTTATATAAGAGTATGTAAATGCAGCGATGAACGTTTGCTGCTCGAATGAAAGTGTGTCAAAAGATATTTTAAGGTCGTCTTTGCCTTCCTTTACAATTTGTTGGTCAGTACAACAAGATTTCTCAGTCATTTTAGGATTCTCACAAGTTTTGGCAGGTTGCGCTTTTTCCATACCACAACCTTCAGCTTTTGAGAATAAACTGAAATCGACCAAATTGTCCCCACAATAATGCATATCCACAGTAAATGACATAGTAGAGAACATCACTACAAAGGCCATCGAAATAGACAATATTTTATGAAAAACCTGTTTCATCGTTGCAAAATTACAAAAATTTAACAGTTTTTATTGGGATTAACAGAAATTTAATTTTGCAGGAAACCATTATTTAATGGATGGATATGAATAAAAATTTAGTTTTTAAACTAAAAATTGACCACACTATCCAGCGCATCATCTGCGTCTTTGTGGATGAAATTGGCTTGATAGTTAATAGTAGTTTTAAGGTCAGTATGACGATATAACTTTTGAAGCATTAGAGGATGAATATTGTCCGCGGCAATATTGCCAAAGGAATGACGGGCAATATGCATTGTAACCTTTTTCTGGATGCCAGCTCTCTTAGCAATTTTCTTTAAATGGTCGTTGAATTTTTTATTTGCGACTTTCTTTTTTCTGTAGATATCCTTAGCATCGGTTAAATCGGCTTTCTTCATTTCAGGAAACACAAAATCATCATCATTTCTTCTGTCTGAAACATATTGAAGCAAGATTTTTTCTACTTTTTCAGGAATTTTTAAGGATAGTAATTTTGAATTCTTACCCATTCTGTAATGCAACCTACCATCATAAATTTGTGACCACCTTGTAAAAAGTACGTCAGAAACTCGCATACCTGCAAAGTAGAAACTAAACAGCCAAACATTCAAAGAATGCTTTTCCATATCCGTAAGGTCATCAACATTCTCAAGGGCTTGTATTTCTTTTCCAGTTAGTCCTGTTTTAGTAGTTTCAGGAAACTTGATTTTAAATTTACCTGTGCCAAACGGATATAGCTCTTTACTTACTACCTTATCCTTAATAGCACGATTAAACAGTAATCGTATTAAGACCATTACATTCATTGCGGATGTTTCGGAAATAGAGCAAGTCCCTTTTAGATAGATTTTGAACTTTTTAAGAAAGCGTTCATCCACTTCTTGAAAAGTTAAATGACGAGCTTTACAGTACTTCTCAATATAACTGAGCCAAGCAGAATCCGTAGAATGACGGTTGATTTTCTTTTCCGCTTCAAGAGCTTCAAGATGTTCGTCCGCAAAATCGAAGAAAGTGAGCTTGGAAGTTGGTTTGTAAATTTCCTTCTTAATTTGACGTGCAGTTGCATCCTTATTATTGGTCTGTAAAACAATCAAACCTTTTCTCGCTTCTGAAAGTTTTGAGGTTAAAAGATTGTTTAAACTTTCTGCATTTGGATGTGATTTCTTGACCTTGAGATTTTTTGTGTCCCAATCCTCTAATTCAATATAATGGCCTATATGTTTGTAGGTTGAACGGCGGTCTTTGGTTATCCTAACGGCAAGCGGATAGAGTCCCTTTGCGTTAGGTTTTTTGCGAAGTATTATTTTTGCACTTGTAGACATTGTAATCCTGTTTTGAGTACGAAAGTCAAATCAGGTACAACATTTTGCCAAAAATTCACTTTAAAGATACGACTTTATTAGAACTTTTGGGTACAACATAGGTACAACAAATGTTGATATTAACTGATATTATATGACTTTAAATAAAATGAGGAAACATATAAATCATTGAAAATGAGTTAATTTGTGTTTCATTGGTGCAAGATATACCAGACTTAGGATCTAGTGCCGCAAGGCGTGGGGGTTCGACTCCCTTCACCCGCACCAAAAAGCTCTTCAGCAACTGAGGGGCTTTTTTTGTGAATTAATGTCCTCCAATTTTTTTCTTCGCTCCAAAGAAAAACCTCAACAAATACTTGGTTTTTGGTAAATGTCCAAACCAAAGGTTATCTGACCACTTTTTGAAGTATCAAAAACAAATCCAGAAAATAAACATTTGTAAAATAGGTTTGATGGATTTAAATGATTCAGAATAAAAAAAGCCAAAAACCAATTCAATTTATAATATTTAAAAATAATATTGGTTTTTTGTTAAAATTAAAGAATAATCATAAATTTATGTCAATCAGATAATTGAAAAAGGTCCCTAACTCTAAATTGCAAACACGTTTTAAACCTTATTGTTTTTATTGCCAAAAAATTATTCTTTTACAATAAAATATTAGTGATTGCAGTTGTAACAATTGCAAAATATTGATATTTGTCAATTTTTTGATTGTAAAACCAAACTGAAACTAACTTAATTAAAAGGCCAACAACTAAGCTATGTACAAGGAAATATACTTGGTCGATGACGAAGACCTCGTGAATACAGTGAACGCTATTCACTTCAGAAGAATGGGTATGGAAGACAGGGTTAAGAGCTTTACCAATCCTGAATTGGCCCTGGACGATCTCCGATATAGAGATGACCCTAAAGTGAAAACATTGATTTTATTGGATATCAACATGCCCGAAATGAGTGGGTTTGAATTTCTGGAGTTTATGATGCTCGAAGATTTTCCAGAATCCAATGAGGTACTTTTGGTAACTTCCTCCGAAGCCGAGGCAGATAGGGAAGAAGCTGAAAAGTATGAAAAATACGTTAAGGAATTCATTACCAAACCGCTACGAATAGAACATCTGGAGGATTATTTACAGAGCGCCAACAAATAGTTTTTTACCTTTAACCCAATATAGCCCCGAATTTATTCCCTTGCTGAAATATTTAAATAATTCATTCTGAATAAATTTTAATCCTTGAAAAAGAAACAGGCACTTATTCATAATAAGGTTGAAATCGTTGAGGACAGGGATGATATTGTGTGGGCTATGGATGAAAATTATAAGCTGACCGCTTTCAATACATCCTTCAAAGCTCGCCTTAAACTAGATGGTTTAGGGGACTCAGAAAGAGGTATGGACCTAAAAAAGGTCTATGAATCCAGCAGTTTCTTCAATCCTTGCAAGCAAGGGTGCGATAGGGCACTTAATCGTTATGCGACAACCTCCAAACATACCTTTGAAGAAAATGGAGGAACGGTTGTTCATGAGTTTTCCTTTCAACCTTTCATGAACAGTTCGGGAGAAGTTGTTGGTTGTTGTATTTGGCAAAGGGATGTCACTCAAGAAGTCAACAATAATTATCGCTTGCGTGAAAGCGAAACAAAGTACAGGGAAGCCCAAGCAGTGGCTGATGTTGGCCATTGGAACTGGGATATGGTCCAAAACGAAATTACTTGGTCCGACCAATTGTACAGAATTTTTGGACAAGACCCTGAAACCTTTAAGGCCAACTATGAATCCTTGGTTGAGATTATCCATCCAGAGGACAGGGACGCTTTTAATGAGGATGTGACCAAGTGTATTGAAGGAAAAGAGTTGCACGATATAGTGCATAGAATAGTGGTCGGGAACGGTGAAATCAGGTATGTGCATCAAAAAGGTAGGGTGTTTTATAAGGAAGATGGCCAACCTTACCGAATGAGCGGCACTACCCAGGACGTTACCAAAGATGTGTTGAGCAACCATCAAATTGTGGAACAAAACCACGAACTTCAAAATTTTGTACGGATAATTTCGCACAATCTCCGAGGACCCATTTCAAACTTGTTGATGCTCTCCAAAATTTATGAATGGGGCAAACATGCTGAAAATGACGATATCGTAAGGAAAATAGAGCATACCACGGAAGCCCTTGATCAGACCATCAAAGATCTTCACCTATCCTTATCCTTGAAATCTGCTGACAAAGAGAAATTCAGGGAGGTTTTTCTAAAAGATGTGATGAAGGACGTTGATGGACTGCTTTCTGAGGAAATTACGAGAAACAAAGCTATCATTGAAACGGATTTCTCCAAAACGGATACTGTTTTTGGGGCCAAGAGCTATGTGGTCAATATTTTTTATAATCTCATTATCAATGCGATCAATTACGCTAAGGAAGGGGTTCCTGCCATTGTGAAGATCACAACAGGGAAAACCGAGGAAAAGGTGGTGCTGAAGTTTACCGATAATGGTATTGGAATGGAGCTTACACCGGAAAAAGAACGTAAAATCTTTGATATGTACGGTAGGCTTAGCGGAGCTACCGAAGGCAAGGGATTTGGGCTTTATTTGGTAAAGACCCAGATAGAGGCCATGGATGGAAAAATAGAAGTGGAGAGCGAGAAGAATGTGGGAAGCACATTTACCGTAACCCTTCCTGATAAGGCCTTGTGATTTATCTAAAAGGGTAAGCTGCTCAAATCAACATTCCCGCCCGAAATGATTATACCTGCATTTTTGTCTGAGAGTTTTTCTTTGCTCTTGAAAGCAGCGGCAAGGGCTACGGCACTCGATGGTTCACAGACAATTTTGAGGCGTTCCCATATCAGTTGCATGGCAGTGACAATTTCTTCTTCGGTCACGCGAACAATTTCTTCCACATGTTTTTGTATGATGGGGAAGTTCCTGTCGCCCAATTGGGTCTTCAGCCCATCGGCAATGGTGTTTGTTGTTGTGTTTGTCTCGATTTCACCACTTTGTAGGGATCTATAGGCATCGTCAACTTCAAAAGGTTCACCCCCGATTGTCTTACAGTTTTCACCAAAATAGTGAGCTGCCAATGCCGTACCGGCAATCAAACCACCGCCACCAACTGGAGTGAATACATAATCCAGATTTGGTTGATTTTCCAAAAGTTCTTTGCAGGCCGTTCCTTGTCCTAAAATCACTTGGTCATCATTTGAGGGGTGGATGAAAGTGGCTCCGTGTTCTTTCACGATTTTATCGGATTCATGCTCTCTGGCTTCCAAAGTAGGTTCACATTCAATCAAAATACCTCCATAGCCTTTTACCGCTTCCTTTTTTACGCGAGGTGCCGAACTTGGCATCACGATATAGGCCTTTACCCCTAAACTTTGTGCAGAAAGGGACAAAGCTTGGGCAAAATTTCCCGACGAATGTGTGACCACGCCATTTTGTTTCTGCTCATCGGTAAGCTGTATTATCGCATTGGCCGCACCGCGCATTTTAAAGGCGCCCATTCGCTGAAAATTTTCGCATTTAAAATACAGCTGGGCACCCGCCATCTCGTTTAAAAGTCTGGAGGTAAGAACAGGTGTATTATGGATATAAGGTTTTATCCGCTCGTGGCAGTCGACTAATTGTTTTTTGTCCATAGGTTACCTTTAAAGATGGTTTCTTAGAATGAAAACCTGCCGTAAAGATAGCAATGGGACGTTAATTGTGGGACTCCACTTGTTCCTCCTCTTCCCTGGCCTTCGCAGAAATGCCCTCCATGCCCAATTCTGGAATCACGAGCAAGGGTATTTGCGTATGGAACGCCGTTCTTTTTATGATGGGCTCACGGGTCATTTTTTCCATATAGCTATGCTGATAGTTCAGCATGGCCAATAGATGGATGCCCAATTCTTTGGAAAAGGTCTCCAAAGTATGCGAAACCGAATTAAGCTCGGAAACCGTGTGCACATAATGTTCGACATCGCCAAGATAACGGCGCAACATGTTCAGGTTGAATTGCTGAAGTTCCGTCAAGGCTTTGATGCCGTATTGTACGTGTACGATCCGGATATTGGCATTGAACATATGGGCCATTTCCATAAGGGGAGATAATTCCGATGTGGTATAAAAGCGATTGAAATCCGTTGCAAAAGCAATTTCTGAAGGAGTAACGAATTCAAAATGATATGGAATGGCCAATACAGGACATTTTTTGATTGATTTTATAATCCTTACCGTATTGCTTCCCATGAATACTTCGTCCACGCCAGAAGCTCCCTTAGTGCCCGTGACCACCAAATGGATGCCAAAGGTCTCCACAATATCCTTTACCTCTTCTACCAATAGATTGAAGGAAGAAATGGTCTCAAAACTATGATTGGGATTGCCATATTTGGTTTTGATCCGTTCCACCGTTTTGTTCAATCCTCGTTCAGAATTTTCTCTTACCGCATCAACGATTCGAACTCCATCGATCATTTTGGCCATAAAGCGGCTGCTCGGAATAACCGGGGTATAGGTGTTTAACAAGTAGAATGTACAACGCCTGTTGCGGAACAATTGCATGGCATAGTCAATGGCGTTCCATGCATTTTCCGAAAAATCCGTAGGTATTAAAATCTTTTGCATCGGACTAGGATTTACGATACGATAAAATTAGACCTATGGGGTAGGGGATACTATGACAAATGTCAGGTTTTGGAAAATGGACTAAAAGCCTTCCACCATTTCCAGAAGTTTGCGCTCGTCTTTGATGCCTATTTTTTTGCCCGAGGTATGGATCAAACCTTTCTTTTTGAACTCGGAAATAATCCTGATGGCAGATTCCGTAGCAGTTCCCACCACATTGGAAATATCTTCCCTGGAAAGGGTAAGCGCTAAAAAACCTTCAGAGTCTTCCCCGAAATTATTTTGAAGATACAGGAAGGCCTCTGCCATTCGTTGCTTTACCGTTTTTTGGGAAATGTTCACGATGACATCATCGGCCTCTTTAAGATCATGGGCCATGTGACGAAGCACTTCCAAAGTAAAGTTTGGATTTTTCTGAAGGGTGTTGTTGATGCTTTCCTTAGGAATAAAGCAAACTTCCATATCGTCCACGGCGATAGCGGAAAGATTGGTGCTCTCTTGGGAAATTACCGAGCGTTGACCAAGGACTTCGCCTTTGCTGGCCAATTTCACAATCTGGTCCTTGCCATTGGCACTTAGCTTGGAAAGTTTGGAAACACCGTTTCTTACGCAGTAAACACCATTGAGTTTGTCACCCTCTTCAAATAAGGGCTCTCCTTTTTTTACAGTCTTGGTGATTTTGGAGTCAGAAACTTGTTTCAGTTCCTCCTTGCTCATAGCACGAAGGGAGTTGAACTGCCTGATTATACAATTTTCACACCTGCTTTCCATAATGATTAGTTTACCTGATTGGACAAATTTAGTGGATAAACAGTCACAATTTACTGATAAATATCATATTTTTAAGGAGCAAAGAATTACAAATTTGCATCAGGTAAAGCAAATGTGAAATGGCAGACTCGACCTGTTATCATTGTGGAGACGAGTGCGGGAAAAGTAGCGTTCGGTTTGATGATAAGGATTTTTGTTGCAATGGTTGTAAGACCGTGTACGAAATTTTTACATCGAACGGTCTGTCCACGTTCTACGAAATAGAGGGAAAGGCAGGAACCACGCCCAATGAAATTCGTCAGAAATATGATTTTTTGGATAACCAAGAAATCGTGCAACAGCTCTTGGAATTTAATGAAGATGGTGTACAGGTGGTCAGTTTGAGCATTCCTACCATCCATTGCAGCTCCTGTATCTGGGTTTTGGAAAACTTGAACAAGCTACATTCGGCCATTACCGTTTCTCAAGTGGACTTTCCGAAAAAGACCATTCGGGTCACATACAAAACAGAAGATTTCTCCCTAAAAGCGTTGGTCCTTTTGTTGGGAAGTATTGGGTACGAGCCCTATATCTCTTTGGAAGAATACAGCAAGAAAGGGAAAAAGGTGGACCGTTCCTTAATATACAAGTTGGGTGTAGCAGGTTTTGCCTTTGGCAACGTGATGCTGTTTTCGTTTCCAGAGTATTTTGAGGTGGAGGAATTTTGGTTGGATCAATACAAGCACGTTTTCCGCTGGTTGATGTTCGCCTTTTCCCTACCTGTGGTTTTTTATGCGGCTCAGGATTATTTTGTTTCTGCCTATAAGGGCATCCGGTCCAAATTGTTGAACATTGATGTGCCCATCGCATTGGGAATTTTGGTCCTTTTTTTAAGAAGCACAGTCGATATTGTATTCGATCTTGGCTCTGGTTTTTTTGATAGCCTCACGGGCTTGGTGTTCTTTCTGTTGTTGGGTAAATTTTTTCAGCAGAAAACATACGCTTATCTGTCCTTCGAAAGGGATTATAAATCCTATTTCCCTATTGCCGTTACCCGTTTGAAAAAAAATGGGGAAGAGGAGAACATCCAAATTTATAAAATTGAAGTAGGGGACAGGGTGCTCATCCGTAGCCACGAGATCATTCCTGTGGATTGCATTCTGATCAAAGGAACTGCCGAAATTGATTACAGTTTTGTAACGGGCGAGTCCGACCCCGTATTAAAGGAATCTGGAGAAAAATTGTTCGCAGGTGGCAAACAACTGTCAGGAGTGTTGGAGGTTGAGGTGTTGAAATCCGTTTCACAAAGTTATTTGACCCAACTGTGGGGCAACTCCGTATTCTCAAAAGACAAAGCAAGCCAGTTCCAGACCCTTACCGATAGTATAGGCAAGCGATTTACAATTGCGGTGTTGAGCATTGCTGCGGTGGCCACTGTTTTTTGGTTGATTTTAGACCCGAGCTTGGCACTCAACGTGTTCACTTCGGTTCTGATTATTGCCTGTCCCTGTGCCATTGCGTTGGCGGCTCCGTTCACACTTGGCAATATGCTCCGCATTTTTGGGAAATATAAATTCTATTTGAAGAACACCAACGTAATCGAACGATTGTCCAACATTGACATGGCCATTTTCGATAAAACGGGAACGCTTACCACCAATCAAAAAGACACCATCCATTATGAAGGGATGGAACTTACCGAAGAAGAGACCGCACTTTTAAAAACAACTTTGAGAGCGTCCAATCACCCTTTGAGCCGATCTCTTTACGATATTTTAAAATCGAATTCCATAATGACGTTGGAAGAGTTCCAGGAGCATACGGGAAAAGGTATAGAGGGTAGATACAACCAACACTCCATAAAAGTGGGGTCAGCGTCTTATGTGGGGGAAAGTAAATTCAGTTCAATTACAAATACTGCGGTATATGTACGCGCCGATGAGGATGTAAAAGGAAGATTTGTGTTCAAGAACACCTATCGGGAGGGGATGAGCCAAATATTTGAAGAGCTATCGGATGATTTGGAACTTGGTATTCTTTCTGGCGATAATGATGGGGAAAAAGCCCAATTGCAAAAAGTACTTCCAGAAAAGACAAAGATGATGTTTGACCAAAAACCAGAGGATAAGTTGGAATACATCAAAAAGTTACAGGAAAAACACAAGGTTTTGATGGTGGGCGATGGTCTGAATGATGCGGGAGCCCTGGCCCAAAGCGATGTGGGATTGGCGGTTTCGGAGAGCATCAACGTGTTTTCACCAGCTTGTGATGGGATTTTGGATGCAAGCAAATTAAAAATGCTGCCAAAGTTCATAAAACTGTCCAAAAAGTCCATTCAGATTATAAAAATGAGCTTTTTGCTATCGCTCTGTTACAATATTGTAGGGTTGTATTTTGCCGTTACAGGCCAGTTGCAGCCCGTGATTGCTGCCATATTGATGCCCTTGAGCTCCATCAGTATAGTGGTGTTTACCACCTTGGCGACAAATTTTTTGGGAAAAAAATTAAAAAATCAATAGAAATGTGACTTTTGTCATTTTATGAAGAATATCATCAAAGTAGTTTTACCCTCAAATTAAGGTAGGTATGAGTGTTATTTATGTGTTGTTGGCCATAAGCATAACGGTGGCCGTGGTCTTTTTTGTAGCCTTTGTTTTTTCAGTAAAGAGTGGACAATACGACGATACCTATACCCCATCGGTAAGAATGTTGTTTGAAGACGAGGTGGTCAAGGACAAGGATAAATCAAACCTAAATAAAAAGGAAATCAAACAAACTAAAAGTACAAACCAATAAATATGGAAATACAACAGTTCCGTTACGATAACAAAATCGTACAAAAGTTCTTATACGCTACCATTTTTTGGGGCGTGGTGGGTATGGCAGTAGGTCTCTTGTTGGCCTTTATGTTCTTGTTCCCGAATGTTACAGAAGGTATATCTTGGTTAAGTTTTGGGCGTTTGCGTCCATTGCACACCAATGCAGTGATCTTCGCATTTGTGGGGAACGCCATTTTTGCAGGGGTGTATTACTCGCTGCAACGTTTGCTAAAAGCAAGAATGTTCAGTGATGCCCTCAGTAACATCAACTTCTGGGGTTGGCAATTGATCATTGTGTCCGCAGCAATAACACTTCCGCTGGGTTACACAACAACCAAAGAATACGCCGAATTGGAATGGCCAATTGATATTGCCATTGCAATTGTATGGGTGGTTTTCGGGTGGAACATGATCGGCACCATCTTAAAAAGAAGGCAAAGGCACCTATATGTGGCCATTTGGTTTTACCTGGCGACATTTGTTACTGTAGCAGTGCTGCACATTTTTAACAGCTTGGAACTTCCGGTTTCCTTAACCGGACTTAAGAGTTACTCGGTTTATGCCGGTGTTCAGGACGCCTTGGTACAATGGTGGTACGGTCACAATGCGGTGGCATTTTTCTTGACCACTCCTTTCTTGGGGTTGATGTACTACTTTGTTCCAAAAGCGGCCAACCGTCCCATTTATTCCTATAGACTGTCAATCGTTCACTTCTGGTCGTTGATATTCATTTATATCTGGGCAGGTCCTCACCACTTATTGTATTCTGCTTTGCCCGACTGGGCACAGAACCTTGGGGTGGTGTTCTCTGTAATGTTGATCGCTCCATCATGGGGTGGTATGATCAACGGTCTGTTGACTCTTCGCGGGGTGTGGGACAAGGTTCGTACCGATGCTACATTAAAATTTATGGTGGTAGCCATTACCGGTTACGGTATGGCCACGTTCGAAGGACCAATGCTCTCATTGAAAAATGTGAATGCCATTGCTCACTTCAGTGATTGGATTATTGCCCACGTGCACGTTGGGGCCTTGGCCTGGAACGGATTCTTGACCTTTGGTATGATCTATTGGTTGGTGCCACGAATGTTCAAAACAGAACTGCACTCCAAAGGATTGGCCAACTTCCACTTCTGGATCGGAACCTTGGGCATTGTACTTTACACCCTACCAATGTACGTTGCTGGATTTACCCAAGCCTTGATGTGGAAGGAATTCAACCCGGATGGCACCTTGGTTTACGGTAACTTCTTGGAAACCGTTACCCAAATCATCCCAATGTACTGGATGAGGGCTATTGGAGGCTCGTTGTACATCTTGGGTATGTTCGTACTGTTGTATAACGTGGTAAGAACCATTAGGTCGGGCAGCAAGGTTGAAGATGAGGCAGTAGAAGCTCCAGCATTGGAACGTGTTGCAAAAAGAAGGGTAGCTGGCGAAACCTTCCACAACTGGTTGGAAAGAAAACCGGTTCAGTTGACCATCTTGGCCACCATTGCCATTTTAATCGGTGGTATTGTGCAGATTGTACCAACTATTTTGGTAAAATCAAACATCCCTACCATTACAAGTGTTAAACCGTATACACCATTGGAATTGGAAGGTCGTGACCTTTATATTCGGGAAGGCTGTGTAAGCTGCCACTCGCAAATGATACGTCCGTTCCGTAGTGAAGTGGAGCGTTATGGCGAATATGCCAAGGCAGGGGAGTTTGTTTACGATCACCCATTCCTGTGGGGAAGTAAACGTACAGGTCCCGACCTCTTGCGAGTTGGGGGCAAATATTCCGATAACTGGCACTTGAACCACATGTACGATCCACAAAGTACATCCGCGGGCTCCATTATGCCATCCTATGAATGGTTGGTTACCGATGAGCATGATCGCGGCAATGTTCAGGCCAAAATGGAAACCATGGTAAAATTGGGTGTTCCCTATACGGAAGAAGATATTGCCAATGCCCCACAATCCATGGCAGAGCAGGCAACCCGAATCGAGAAGAGCCTATACGCAGACCCAGAATTCGAAAAAACGTACGAAGCGGATAAAAAATACGCCGAGGAAAACGGATTGGATTTTGTGGAAATGCGAGATCGTGAGATCGTGGCCTTGATTGCTTATCTACAGCGATTGGGTACCGATATCAAAATTGAAGCAACAGAAGAAACCATATCTCAAAACAAATAACCATGTTGAAATTTGTAAAAGAACATATGGAAACCATCGATGGGATAGCGAACTATCCCATGGTTTCCCTACTTATCTTCTTTGTGTTTTTCGTGCTATTGTTCTGGTGGGTGTTTACCGCTACCAAGGAGCACATAAGGGAGATGTCCGAACTGCCACTGGATAACGATGATCAACAAAACAAACTATAACATTATGAGTACAAGAACACCTTGGTGGATACGAGTCCCGGTTTTATTCTTTTTGATCTTCGGATTGATGGAATTCTTTATAGACTCCGGTGACAAACCCGCAATTATCGAATATCCCATCACGCAGTTTTTTATGCTGTTGGTGCTGATGATTCTCATTGCCATAGAATTGATTTTAGCATCCATAGAGAACATTATGTTCCAGACCCTTTCAGAAGAGGGTAAGGAACGTTATCTGGAAGCCAAAAGCAAGAAGTTTGAATGGACATGGGCCAAAAATCTCATGGAAAAACTGACCAAGAGCCGCTCCATTGAGCGCGAAAGTGAAATTGTCCTGGACCACAATTATGATGGTATCCGTGAGTTGGACAACGTATTGCCTCCTTGGTGGGTATACCTGTTCTATGCAACGATTGTTTTTGCTGTGGTGTATTTGGTGCGATTCCATATTATTGGGGATTACGACCAGGAACTGGAGTACGAACAAGAAGTTGCCGCTGCGCAATTGGCGATTGAAGAATATAAAAGAACAGCCAAGGATTTGGTGGATGCCAGTACGGTCGAGTTTCTTTCAGATGAATCTGACTTGGCCGCAGGAGAGAAAATTTTCCAAACCAACTGTGTTGCCTGCCATACACAGGATGGAGGCGGGTCAATTGGTCCAAACCTGACCGATAAATATTGGATATTGGGTGGAGGTATCAAAAATGTCTTTACCACAATTTCTGAAGGAGGTCGTGATGGTAAAGGTATGATTGCATGGAAGCAAAGCTTGAAGCCTGCAGAAATAGCACAGGTTGCCAGTTATGTAATCTCACTGGGCGGAACCACTCCTGCCAATCCAAAGGATCCTGAAGGCGAAATCTGGATAGACCCAGATGCTCCAGAAGATACCAACGGAACCGAATCTGAAACGGAAGAGACTGCCCCTGAAGAAATGGAGCAGGCCGTAGATTCAACAAAAGTTGCCATGAATTAGTCCCGCTGGGGCCTTTAGGCAGCAAAACATTTATCCATAAACCACAAATGCGATGGAAGAAAATTTTAGGGATTCCATAGGCACAATCACACAAGAAGGGAAAAGGAATTTTATTTTCCCAAAGAAACCCAGTGGGCGTTATTACGATTACCGAAAGTATGTAAGTTACTTTCTGCTGATTTTCTTGATAGCAGCCCCTTTTGTCAAGATCAATGGGCACCAATTCTTAATGTTCAACGTGCTGGATAGGCGGTTCAATATTTTTGGACTTCCCTTTTGGCCCCAGGACTTTCACTTGGTGGTGGTGTCCATGATCATAGGAGTTATTTTCATCGCACTGTTTACGGTCGCTTACGGTCGTATTTTCTGTGGATGGATGTGTCCCCAGACCATTTTTTTGGAAATGGTCTTCCGTCGCATCGAATATTGGATCGATGGTGACAGGGGTGCACAAATGCGATTGGCCAAAGCACCGTGGACTGGTAAAAAGATTCGAAAAAGAGTATTGAAGTGGTTTATTTTCTTCCTTATCTCCTTTTTCATTGCCAATGTTTTCTTGGCATACTTAATTGGTAGTGATCAATTGATTGCCTACATCACTGACGGTCCAATGGCGCACTTGAGTACTATGATTCCGTTGTTGATTTTCACAGGAGTGTTCTATTTCATCTTTGCGTGGTTCAGGGAACAGGTATGTATTATCGCCTGTCCTTACGGTCGATTGCAAGGAGTGCTTTTGGACGATAAATCCATTGTAGTGGCATATGATCATAAACGTGGAGAAGGTGAAAGCGGGCGTAAAAAATTTAGAAAAAATGAAGACCGCGACGCTCTGGGACATGGTGATTGTATCGACTGTTTTCAATGCGTGAATGTCTGTCCAACAGGAATAGACATCCGGAACGGGACACAATTGGAATGTGTAAACTGTACCGCCTGTATTGATGAGTGCGATCACATTATGGAGAGCATCGATAAACCCAAAGGGTTGATTCGATACGCTAGTGAAGATGAGATCACCAACAACAACAAGTTTCAGTTTACCGCACGTATGAAAGGCTATACCGCAGTACTTGTCGTGCTAATAGGTATCCTCGTTGGTATGTTGTTCATGCGGAACGAGGTCGAGGCGAATGTACTGCGCTTACCTGGGCAGTTGTACGAGCGCAAGGAGAACAATATCATCAGTAACGTGTACACCTATAAATTAGTGAACAAAACCACAAAGGATATCGAAAATGTATCTTTTGAACTGATGTCGCACAACGGGGAAATCAAAATGGTGTCCCATGACAAGTTCACGGTTCCAGCAGAGGAGCTTGCGGAAGGAACGTTGTTCATCGAAATAAATGCTTCGGCATTGAACGGCGATAAGGATAAATTGAAGATAGGGGTTTACAGTGGGGATAAACTCATAGAAACCACGGTAACCCAGTTTTTGGCACCGAGGAGTTATAATTAAAAAAGAAAGAGATGAAAATTAATTGGGGAACGGGAATCGTGCTGGCATTTATTGGCTTTATAGGCTTCATCCTATATTTTGTGATAAGGATGAGTACCGATGATAGTGCCAACCACGATTTGGTGACGGAAGAATATTATAAGAAAGAATTGTCTTACCAACAGGAGATAGATGCATCAAAAACCGCTACGGAAATGAATGCCAACCTAAAGGTTCAAAAAACAGATGAAGGATTGATGATTTATTTTCCAGAGCGTTTCGACCCCAAAAAGATAAGAGGAACAGTGTCCCTATACAGACCGTCTAACAAGCACTTGGATACCAACTTTCCTATAAGTTTGTCCAAAACACATTTGCTCATACCTGACAATCGCTTGGTGGACGGTCGCTGGGACATTTCCATAAACTGGGAATACGAAGGTGACTCCTTTTTGCATAAAGAAAAATTGGTGTACTGATCATGTTGACCTCTGCGCTGGTTCTGGGACTTTTGGGAAGTCTGCACTGCTTGGGCATGTGCGGGCCAATAGCCTTTATGTTGCCTTTGGACCAGACCAATCAGGTTAAGAAGACTGCACAGTTGTCCATTTACCACTTTGGCAGACTATTGGCATACGGGGTCATTGGAGTGCTTTTTGGGCTTTTGGGCAAGGGATTGTCCTTGTTTGGCATTCAGCAGAAACTTTCCATTGGTATTGGTGTACTCATGATTATTCTAGTTCTGATTCCAGGAAAATACCTGAACGGACATAAACTATTGTCACCCATATATTCAATTATCGGCAAGGTAAAATCCAAACTTGGGGCCGAACTCAAAAAAAAGACACCTGATACCTTTTTGACCATTGGTTTTTTGAACGGCTTTTTACCCTGCGGTTTGGTCTATATGGCACTTTTGGGAGCCATCGCCATGGGCAGTCCATTGAAGGGGGGGCTTTACATGATGATCTTTGGTCTGGGGACCGTGCCATTAATGTCCTTGGTGGTATATTCCAAAGGAATGTTCAGTACATCTATAAAATCGAGAATACAAAAAATGATACCGGTATTTGTGGTCATCATAGGTATTTTGTTTATTGTTCGTGGACTGGGATTGGGAATACCCTATGTTTCTCCCAAACAGGCCCCAACAGATTCAGTTTCGGCGACCATAGAATGCCATCAACCCTAAAAAATCAAATCCATAATGAAAATCACATCAGCGAAAGAGGCGGTAGGAATTGTTAAATCAGGAGACCGGGTCTTTTTCCAAGGGGCGGCCATGACCCCTAACGAATTGATCGATGCCTTGTGCGATAGGCATGAGGAAGTTAATAATGTCGAGATTATTTCCATTCACACCGAAGGAGATGCAAAATATACCAGAAAACCCTATAGTGATGCTTTTGCGTTAAATGCCTGTTTTGTTGGCGGAAATGTAAGGAGTTATGTAAACACGTACATGGGGGATTACATTCCGGTTTTTTTGAGTGAAATACCTTGGTTGTTTGCCGACGAGTATCTTCCACTTGATGTGGCCTTTGTTCAGGTATCCCCACCGGACAAGCATGGATATTGTTCTTTGGGAGTGTCGGTCGACGTTGCTTTGCCAGCGGTAAGAACGGCAAAAAAAATCGTAGCACAAATAAATCCCCATGTACCGCGTACCCATGGGACCGGAATCGTGCACATCGATGAGATATCCTACGCCATAGAGGTAGATAGACCGATTCACGAACATAATCCGACCGAGATATCAGGAGTGGAGCATGAAATTGGCAGACATGTGGCCTCACTTATTGAGGACGGGGCTACGCTACAAATGGGAATTGGAAGCATACCCGATGCAGTACTGTCCAACTTAGGGAACCATAAAAACCTGGGCATCCATACCGAAATGTTCTCCGATGGGGTATTGCCTTTGTTGGAAAGTGGTGTGATCAATGGAAAGGAAAAGGCAGTAAAACGAGGTAAAATAGTAGCTTGTTTTGCTGTAGGGTCCCGAAAGCTTTATGATTTTATCGATGACAACCCCATATGCGATTTTAGGGACTCCGGTTATACCAATGATACGGCAAGAATCCGTAGAAATCCTAAGGCAACTGCTATCAATAGTGCCATTGAAATAGACCTTACCGGTCAGGTTTGTGCGGATACTATAGGAGGTTACCAATTTTCCGGAGTGGGGGGGCAAATGGATTTTATGCGGGGAGCTTCGCTTTCTAAAGGAGGAAAGCCCATTATCGCCATGTCCGCCACTACCAAAAAAGGTGTTTCCAAGATAACCCCATTTTTAAAACAAGGTGCAGGTGTTACCACTACGCGTGCACATATGCACTATGTGGCCACCGAATTTGGTGTGGTAAATCTTTTTGGAAAGAATTTGCAACAGCGTGCCAAAGCACTTATTTCCATTGCGCATCCCGATCATAGGGAGGATTTGGAAAAAGCGGCTTATGAACGATTTCATGGTTAAACCTGGAGAGTAAAGCAATAAAAAAGGGGGCAATTTTAAAATTGCCCCCTTTTATTTGAATTACATGAAACCAATCAAAAATGCAATCCATTAAATTTTAAAGGTGATCACAGGAGCTTCTGAGTGGTTGGCAATATCTTCGCCAATGCTTCCCATAAAGAAGTGGGATAAACCTCTTCTGCCATGTGTTGGAATACCGATAAGGTCTGCACCTATATTGTTACTATAGTTGATTACACCTTTTTCTACGGTATAGTCATTATAAATTTCGACTTCCATACCTTCCTTGGCTTCGTTCAAAAACTCGGAGATTTTGGCGTTGGCATCATCAGAGCTCATAAATTCATCTCCAGGGGTATTGATATAGACCAAGTGCAGTTTTGAACCCAATAGTTCGGCCATTTCTTTGGCTTTTTTAAGGGCAGGAACACTTTCCTTCTCAAAATCACAGGCAAACACAAATTCTTTTGGTACAAAATCCTCGGCTTCATTGCCTTTGATGACCAAAACGGGGACATCGGAAGTTCTAACCACTCTTTCGGTGTTGGAACCAATAAAGATCTCCTGTAGGCCATCGGCACCATTAGACCCCATGACAATAAGGTCTGCCTTGTGTTTTTCGGCCACTTCGGCCACCTCGCTGAACACTTTATAGTGTTTGATTACGGGCGTAACTTTGATATCTTTTAAATAGGGTTTGTCCAAAAAGTCGGAAAACCTTTGTTCTCCCAATTTGATAAGGTGCACCACCTGCTCTTGGGAAATATATCCGGATTCCCCCATAATGGCGGGAGAAAGCTCCAACATATGGAGCACATATAGCTCAGCTTTTTGTTGCTTGGCTAAGGAAGCGGCCACTTTTAAGGCTTTTTCTGATTGATTTGAGAAATCGACCGGTACGATTATACTTTTCATTTTATTGCTTTTTTGGGTTAAACGGTCATGGAAAATATTCGGGTATTTGGTTTTTTTCTGTACATTTTAAGATCAAAGGCCATGCTGATGTTTCTTACAAAAGGTCTTCCTTTGTGGGTAACCTTAATGTTTTTGTTGTTGATATCGACCAGTCCGTCCGCTTCCATTTCGGATAGGTTGGCCAATATGTTCTCAAAATCGACGACCTCTTCTTCATAAGCATTCCATGTGGTCTCGAACTGGCACATGATATTGAGGATATGTCTTCTCAATATTTCGTCTTCATCATTTAAAATATGCCCCCTAAAAATAGGAATAACTCCATGCGAAACCAAATTTTGATATTCTTCCACATTCTTCACATTTTGGGCAAAGCCATACCAACTATCGCTGATACTGGAAGCTCCCAGGCCAACCATAAGTGTGGTTTTGGATGGGGTATAGCCCATAAAGTTTCGGTGCAGGGTGCCATTTTCCAAAGCTTTGTACAAACTATCGGTGGGTAAGGCGAAATGGTCCATGCCAACATCCTTATAGCTAAAATCCGTAAGCATTTTTTTGCCCATTTCGTACTGTGCTTTTTTTTCAATGGAAGATGGGAGGTCCTCTTCTTTATATCCACGCTGACCATTCCCCTTGAGCCAAGGTACATGGGCATAGCTATAAAAAGCTATTCTATCTGGTTTAATGGCGTTGGTTTTTATGATAGTGGTCTCCACATCGGAACAATCCTGGAAAGGTAGGCCGTAGATAATATCGTGCCCTACCGAAGTATATCCGATTTCCCTGGCCCATTCCGTAACATTTTTTACGTTTTCAAAAGGTTGGATTCTGTTAATTGCCCGTTGTACAGTAAGGTTATAATCCTGTACACCAAAACACACCCTTCTAAACCCAACACCGTAGAGTGCCTGCAAATGCTCTTTTGTAGTATTGTTGGGGTGTCCTTCAAAACTAAATTCAATATCATCCGTCTTTTTGCTGAGACGAACAATACCGTTGATCAACATTTGTAGGTTTTCCGGAGAAAAGAAGGTGGGGGTGCCGCCTCCCAAATGGAGTTCTTTGATAACGGGTTTAGACCCCATCAAGTCGACGTACAGTTCCCATTCCTTTAAAACCGCTGATATATAAGGCCCTTCCACTTCGTGGCGTTTAGTGATGCGTTTGTGGCATCCACAAAAGGTGCACATACTTTCGCAAAAGGGTAGGTGTATGTACACACTGATCCCCTCATCTGGGCTTTCCCCGAAAGCCTTGAGCACACTGGATTTCCATTTTTTTCCTGAAAAACTTTCAATGTCCCAATACGGCACAGTGGGATAACTCGTGTATCGAGGGCCTGGAACATTGTATTTTTGAACTAATTCGCACATAAGCTGCATACCATTACATTATAGTTCAAAATTACTTTTGATGGTTTGCAAAAAACATGATAATTGTCAGTCGGGGTGTGTGCAATATCGAAAAATGAAGGTTCAAGCCTGATGGGTATCATGTTTTTCGCCTTCTTAAGACCGTATCTTTAAGGATTAGGATTGACAGTTAATTTAATTCCAATGGGAGAACATATCAAGAATAGTACGTTTGACGAAGAAGAGAGAAAAGTGTTCGTACAGCAGTTGATCGATGATATCCAAGCTTTGGAGGACATGATCCAAAACGGATTGATCGAGGACGATATCGTGCGTATTGGGGCCGAACAGGAGATGTGCTTGATAAAAAACGACTACAGGCCCTCATCAAATTCGTTGGACATTATAAAAGATTTGGACGATGGCCATTATACCACTGAATTTGCCACCTATAATATCGAGGCCAACCTGGATCCCTTCAAATTGGAGAAGGATTGTTTTAGCTCTGTCGAAGGGCAATTGACAGGATTGGTGGATAAAGTGAAAAAAACGGCGTCAAAGCACAATACCAAGGTGCTTTTGACGGGTATTCTCCCCACCATCAGCAAGGACGAGCTGGGAATGGACTATATGACCCCAATTCCAAGATATTACAGAATCAATGAAGTATTGAAAGCTTGGCGGGGTAATGACTTTACGGTAAGGATCAAAGGGGCCGATGAGCTATCCCTCCACCACGATTCCGTGCTTTTTGAAGCCTGTAACACCAGTTTTCAGCTACATCTACAAATACCTCCACAAGATTTCATGAAAAGTTACAATTGGGCACAGGCCATTTCAGGGCCAGTTTTGGGAATCTGTTGCAATTCCCCCTTGCTTTTGGGCAAAGAACTCTGGAGGGAAACACGTATTGCCCTGTTCCAGCAAAGTTTGGATACGCGCATTTGGACCAAGGCATTGAGGGAGGAAGTGGCCAGGGTCGGATTTGGGCAACGGTGGCACAAAAATTCCGTGACCGATATTTTTAAGCAGGACATATCCACACACCGTATTCTATTGACCAAGCCCATTCAAAACAACTCTTTGGATCTGCTTGAACAAGGCGAGATACCGAAACTGGAAGCCCTTAGCTTGTTCAACAGTACGGTGTATCGTTGGAACCGTCCTTGCTATGGGGTCGGTAATGGCAAGCCACATCTGCGCATTGAGAACAGATATATCCCAGCAGGTCCTACCATACTGGATGAAATGGCCAACTTTGCTTTTTGGGTCGGACTCATGGCAGGTAGACCCAAAAAGTATGATGATATCCCCAGCTTAATGGATTTTAGAACAGCTAAACTCAATTTTTTAAGGGCGGCCACCAGTGGCAGGCATGCCATGTTTTCTTGGATGGGAAAGGCGATGACGGCCAAAAAAATAGTACGGGAAGAACTTTTGCCAATTGCATACGAAGGACTCCGAAAATTCAATATTGACGAGAAGGATATCACAAGATTACTGGGGATTATCGAGGAGCGTACAAAAGGGGGGACTGGAGCCGAATGGCAGATAAATAATTTTAGCGAGCTGAGAAAACAAATGAAGTTGGACAGTGCCATTGTCCAATTGACACGGTCTATGTACAAAAACCAGCAAACGAATCTGCCCGTGCATCAATGGAAGCCCATTGATAAAATGACGGAAACCAAGGAGTCCTTTCATAGAGTGGGCCAAATTATGTCCACAAAGCTCTTGAAACTATATGAAGATGATTACGCAAACTTGGCCCTGGCCATCATGAAATGGAACAATATCCATCACATCCCCGTGGAAAACGGAAAAGGGGAATTGGCGGGACTACTTACATGGAGCCATATCGAAAAGTTCGAGCAACTGGACAAAAAAGAAGCCCGGGTATCCGATATTATGGTAAAAAATGTGATAAGTGTAACGCCCAGAACAGAAATAGAAGCAGCAACAAAAATGATGGAAAAACACCAAATAGGATGTTTGCCGGTTTGTGTGGATGCCCATATCGTGGGAATCATCAGTAAAAAAGATTTGTAGCCATGTCCCAAGTTCACAGTATAGCATTGGAAGAGACCGTAAAGATTGATAGGGTCATCGACCATATAGTTGGAATCAAAGAAGGACCAACAATGGTGTTCTTTGGAGGCATCCATGGAAATGAACCGGCAGGCGTCTTCGCTCTAAGACAGGTTTTTGATGAAATAAGGTCAAAAAAACTGAGCGTAAAAGGCGAGATCTATGCCATTTCGGGAAATTTGGGAGCCCTGAAAACCCAGGAGCGTTTTCAGCAGGAGGATTTGAACAGGATTTGGTTACCTGACCGTATCGAGAACATTATCGAAAAGAAGGAAATTCATCATAACGAGGAAAATGAACTGAGTCAGCTTTACCTTTTGATACAGGATATCCTTGAAAACAGCAATCCACCATTTTATTTTTTGGACCTGCACACAACATCGAGCGATACCATTCCTTTTATGATTTTGAACGATAGTCTGCTCAACCGAAAATACGGGTCCAACTATCCATTGCCCATAATTTTAGGGATAGAGGAGTACCTGAAGGGAGCATTGTTGAGTTATATCAACGAGCTTGGTTATGTTTCCCTTGGTTTTGAAAGTGGCCAACATGATGATGGAAAGGCGATACGGAACAGTGTTGATTTTATATGGTATTCCTTGGTCTTGACACAATCCTTGGATGTTACCGAACAGGAAAGGGAATCGCTTAGGAAAAAGATTTCCAATACAGGGAAGGATTCCCATACCTTCTATGAAATTTATCATCAGCACGATATAGGGACCCAAAGCGATTTTGAAATGTTTCCAGGATTTTCCAATTTTCAAAAAGTGCCAAAGGGAGTAGGTTTGGCCCTTGTGGATGGCGTGGAATTGAAAACGACCCAAAAACGGCAAATATTTATGCCTTTATATCAAAAACAAGGTAACGAGGGCTTCTATTTTATCAGGCCCATACCTAAAATTTGGTTATGGTTGTCCAAGAAATTGAGAAGGATCAAAGTAGATCATATTCTTGTGAAATTACCCGGAGTGGAATGGGCAGACGATAAAAGGGATACCTTGGTGGTAGATCAACGGATTGCCCGCTTTTTAGCCAAATCCTTTCTTCACTTATTGGGATACAGGGCACGAAGATTTGATAAGGCCCATTTAATGGCCAAAAACAGGGAGCGTGCTTCCAAACATGCAGAATACACCGATACCCTTTGGTTTAAACAATAAAAAAGGCCCAAGTGAATTCACTTGGGCCTTTTTTGGGTTATCTATGTTCGGTGTTTTTAATTCTGCATGATAAAGTTTATCGGTATGCTGTATTTTACACTTACAGCTTTACCACGTTGCTGGCCGGGTTTTACTTTGGGTAAGGAAGCTATGATACGTTCAGCCTCTTTTTCCAAAAGTTTGTCAGGACCTCTTTTTTGGATGCCACTTACCTTTCCTTGATTATCGATGACAAACTGTACATATACTTTGCCCGTAATCCCCATTTCTAAAGCTGATGCTGGATAATTAAAATTATTTTTAATGTGCTCCTGTACTTTTTGGTTGAAGCATTCTTTGCGTTCCGCTTGTGATTCGTAAACTTCACATCCAGGAAAAACGGGCACATATTCAATTATTGCAAAGGGTACCACAATTTCCTCCTCCACTTCTTCCACGTTTACATCCTCGATTCGTACCACGGCATCCTCGACAAAGGTCTCTTGGCTACTCTCGGTACTTTCAATTACGGTTTCTTTTACATCTTCCACATCCTCCACGATTTCAATCACATTCGGTGCCGATGGCGGTGGTGGCGGTGGAGTGGTTCTGATTATTTCTGTAATGGGAACATCTTCCTTAAGCTCATCGGTTACCTGTACAACTTCTGAAACTTTGGATTCCTCTTCATAGAACTTTACTTCAAAGGATTGCCATGTCATGAACAATACCGAAGTAAGTCCTATCATGAAATAAAGACTGCTGTTACGTCCAATTTCTGCGTTTGGGTTCTTTTTTGGTTTCATGACTTCTACTATTTAACTATGTTAAAGGTAGTCCTCTTCCTTTTGGGAAAATATGATAATAATCAGGTTTTGAAGAAGCGGGAAATAGCTTTGTTTTGAATGACTTATGTTATTTATCGGTTTGGAGTGCCAAATCGTTTTTGGTAAGGTCGATATTGAAAGAAAGGCTCAATCTAATCATATCCTCGTTATAATTTTTAAACCTTCGGTTGAAGTATCCGATATCCGCTTTTAAATTGGGCGTGATTTCTCGACCAACGCCAACAAAAATTCTATTCTGACCATACGTATTTCCTTCCAAATTAAGAAACAGTTCATCAAAGGCCTTAAAATAGACATCCTTATATATAGGTCGAACATATTGAAGACGGTATCTGATCCTATTGTTCACTTTAGGATCTTCTGTATTGATGAGCCTTCGGTTTTCAAAACGAACTCGATGAGCCAGGGAATTATCGTTGAACTTGGATTTTAAGGTGTACTCTCCATATAGCCAAAGTTGGTTGGTGTTGACCACATCGTTGGGCTCTAGATAGGAGTTGGAGTTGAGCAAGGCAAACCCACCTGTAAAAGTGGAAGCCTTGCTTATTTTGTACGATGCCCCGGTTCTAAAAAAGAAAAATCCATATTTGTCCAGCATGTGGTGATGGCGAATAATTCCAACGGCAGGGATGCTCCAATCTTCATGGATTTTCGCGTTGCCACAAAGTACCAACCAGGAACCATATTCATTTTCTTCTGAATTTTGGGCATGACCGGGTTGGGCTAAAAGGATGGTGAGCACTATGGAACAAAGCAATCCTGAACAATACTTTGTGAACTCCATAATCAGTGGTTTTTGATTGTTGGAGTACAAAGGTTTCCATTAAAACCAACGGCAAAGTATGATACTTATCATAGATTGCCCTTTTTTGATGAAAATGTGCTGTTCTGGGGTTATTTTTTCTTTTTTGTCTCCCAAATGAGGGCAGCGGCTCCACAAATGGCGGCAGTTTTCCCCTCCATACTGGAATGCAGGAGCTTCACTTTGCTCTTGTACACATCCAATAGGAAACCATTGAAGTATTTTTCCAAAGGGGTCATGATCCATTTGCCACTATTGGTAAGACCGCCCATTAAAATAAATGCTTCGGGCTGGGTAAAGGCCGTAAAATTCGCCAATGCTTGGGCCATTATGCGAGCAGTGTAGTCAAATGCCTTAAGTGCAATTTCATCCCCTTCTTCGGCCGCTTGGGTAATGTCCTCGCCATGGAGGTCGTTGTAGGCAATATCCCTGAATCTACTATCAACGAGATATTTGCTTTGCATGTACATTACAGTACGCTTTAATCCCGTTGCGGACACATAGGCTTCCAATCCACCTTTTACTCCGAGTCCTGTCAACCTACCATCTCCAATGGTCATATCCACATGGCCCAGCTCTCCTGCAAAACCATCGTACCCATCAATAAGTTGACCGTTGGCCACTATTCCAGCGCCAAAACCGGTCCCCAAGGTTATCACAATAAAATCCGTCATGTGCTTTGCTCCTCCAAACAACATTTCGCCCAATGCGGCTGCACTGGCATCGTTCATTATTCTGATGGGCATGTCCAATCGTTGCTCAAGCAGTTTTACCAAGGGGACACTCCCTTTCCAAGCCAAATTACTGGCATTTTCAATAGTGCCGTTTTTGCTGGAAGCATTTGGGGCGCCTATACCACATCCAATTATGTTGGCCCCTTCCCCAAATTGCTCTAAAAGTTCATCAACAGTGGATTTTATTTTGTCCAGATAATTATCAAGGTTGGGATATTCCTTGGTCCTAAAAAAGGTTTTTTCGTAGCATTCGCCATGTTCATTTACCAAACCGATCTTGGTTTTGGTTCCTCCTATGTCAATTCCTATTACTAAATCCATATTTAAAGTCGCGTTATTTTAGGGTTTTTAAATATAACCATTATGGTAGCAATAAAATAACCCTTAAGACTTTTATAGCGACTGATTTTTTGGTAATATCAGGGCGAAAAGTTGAAAACCCTGACTTCTGTCATGTTTTAGGTCATAGGTCGATTCTACTTTTGAATCAAGAATTGAAATCAATAAATATAATAGGTATGAGCAGTTTAAATAAAATATTAATTCCTTTTGATTTTTCCGAAGCATCGGTCAACGCTTTGGAGTATGTGGTCAATTTTGTGGGGACCGAAAAATCCATCGGTATTTTAGGCCTTTATGTGAGTAAGATGCCCATAAGTGATTCCGATAATGAAAAGTTAGGGAAGGATTTCTCCAAACTGATGGATTCATTTGGTGTGAGATTGAAAGTTGCTTCCGAATTCAAGACAGAAACCGGTAAAGTGATCAGTACCATACTTGCCGCACAGGAAAAAAGCAATGCCGATTTGATCATGATGGGGACCATGGGCGATAAAGTTACCGATGAAGCCATTACAAACACCTCAAAATTGGTGCTGGAGGCCAATTGCCCCGTGATATCGATTCCTTATGGAACGAGCATAAAGGAACCCAAGAACATCGCCTTGGTAATGGGCGGTGAAAAAATTGATGACAAAGCGGTTTTGGGAACCCTACTGGATGTAGCCAGAACTTTTGATGCCCGTGTACATGTACTGACCATTTACAAGGATTCTGTGTACGATGAACAAGCCATTAAGGAATCCAACGAGAATCTATTGGAATACTATTTGGAGCATTTTTATGCGGACCACACCTTTAGTAAAAATGAAGATGTGGAGCAAGGTATCCTGGATTATATCAAAGAAAAAAACATCGACCTTTTAACCATATTGCCCCGTAACCATACCGAAAAAAGTACCCCTTCGGAAGGTAGGTTGACAAAACTGTTGACCCTGCACTCTGAGATACCGGTATTGGCTCTGGACTAAACCTTGACCTTGTAAAGCATGCTGCCACTGCTGATTATTTTAGGCATTACGATTTTATTGTTTGTGTGGGGGAAATTCCCTCCCGATGTCGTGGCCCTCATGGCGATGTTATCGCTCTTTCTCACTGGAATTTTGGACTTGGGCGAGACCTTGGCGGGGTTCAGTAACCCAACGGTGATCATGATCGCCGCCCTTTTCATTATTGGGGAGGGACTCTCTAGAACTGGGTGGACTGCAATGGCCGGGCAATACTTCGTGAAATGGGCGAGAAGGAACATTTCACGCTTATTGGTCATTGTAACCCTTGGTTCAAGTGTGTTGTCCGGGTTTGTGAGCAATACAGGTACGGTAGCGGCATTGCTACCGGTTACGGTAACCGCAGCATGGAATGCAGGTACGTTGCCATCAAAATTATTGATTCCCGTAGCCTTTGGGTCCAATACGGGTGGACTGTTGACCTTGACGGGTACACCACCCAACATTATTGTGAGCAATGCATTGGTCGAGAATGGGTTTACTGGTTTTTCGTTCTTTGAATTTGGCTTGATAGGACTTCCACTCCTGATTATTTCCGTGCTCTATTTTAGATACGTAGGTTATAAGTTGCTTCCAAATCACAGGACCAACAATAAGCCAATGGCCATTGACCAAGAAATGCACAAATGGATAGAGAATTATAGTATTGGTGATAACCTTTACCGATTGCGCATCCGTTCCATGTCGCAATTGATCAATACCAAAATAGGGGATTGGAATTTTGAAAGTGAACACAAGGTGTCAGTAATGCGGCTAAAACGAAGACATCCCAACAAACTGCACAGAATCCCGCAATTTGTGGAAATGCCCGGTCTGGATACCGAAATGCGCTATCACGATATCATTACCGTAAAGGGTGAGCCAGAGGATGTGGATAAGTTGGTCTTGAAGTTTCATTTGGGGGTTATTCCATTGAAACCCGAAAAAGATATGCTCAAAAAAGAGCTGATCAATCAGGAGGTGGGCATGGCGGAAATGATCATTACCCCAAAGTCGGTATTTGTGGGCAAGACCATTAACTTGGGCCATTACCTTCGTCAGGCTGGAGTGCAACTTTTGGCCTTGTCGCGGGACAATGCCCCATTAACAGGTAAGATAAAAATCAAGGCCGGAGATGCCTTTGTCATCCGTGGTCAGTGGGAAAATATCATCGCGCTGAAATCCATGTACGAAAATCTGGTGATTTCCGGAAGTCCCGAAGCCCTGTCCAAAAATGTGGACCAATTGACCACAAGGAGCTATATCGCTCTGGGAACCTTGGTGCTGATGATTCTCCTTTTGGTATTTAAAATATTGCCTGGAGCCATTGCCGCATTGGTATGCGCAGGAATCATGATGTTGACCGGTTGTGTGCCCATAAGCAAAGCTTACAAAGGAATCAGTTGGACGAGCGTGGTCATGATCGCGGCCATGATCCCCATGGGGTTGGCCTTGCAAAAAACTGGCGTGGCACAGTTGGCGGCCAATAGCTTGGTGGACACTTTGGGAAGCATTCACCCAGTAGCTTTGTTGGCAGGTATTTTCTTGTTGACAGCAGCCTTTAGCCAGACCATAAACAACTCCGCGACAGCGGTATTGATGGCGCCGATAGCGATAATGGCATCGATGACACTTGGGGTTTCGCCGAAACCTTTCATGATAGCCGTTGCCATAAGTGCATCCACCGCATTCTTGACCCCTGTGGGAACCACCACCAATGCCATGGTAATGGGCGCAGGTGGATATAAGTTTATTGATTATGTAAAAGTAGGTGGGCCTTTGCTACTACTTTTTTTTATTGCAACATTAGTATTGGTTCCATGGATATGGAGCTTCTAACCATTAAAACAAAAAAAATATGAGCACAACCAAAGACCTAAGTAAGTATGGACTGAAAAATGTCCAAGCACAATGGAATCTTGATGCCGAAACGCTACAAAAACTAACAGTCGAAAAGGGCATGGGGGTAGAGACCGAAAATGGTACCCTTTGTGTGAACACAGGCAAATTTACCGGTAGATCTCCGAAAGACCGTTTTTTGGTAAAGGACGATTACACCAAGGACAAAGTTTGGTGGGGTAGGATCAACAAGCCCGTTTCTCCTGAAAACTTTGATAAATTGTATGATGAGGTAGCCAACTATCTCAATGGCAAAGAAGTTTTTGTAAGGGATGCCTATGTATGCGCGGACCCAAAATACAGAATGAGTGTGAGGACCATCACGGAATATCCATGGTCTAATTACTTCGTCAAGAATATGTTTCTGCGTTTGGATGAGAGCGACCTTGAAGACTTTGAAGAAGAATGGCTGGTGTTGTGTGCTCCGGGGTATGAAGCACAGAACCCTTCCGAATACGGTATTTTGAGTGGTAATTTCTCCGTACTCAACTTTACCAAAAAAATCGCCTTGGTAGCAGGTTCCGCCTACACCGGGGAAATTAAAAAGGGTATTTTCTCAGCATTGAACCTTATTCTTCCGACCGAGAAAGAGGTGCTGCCGATGCACTGCTCCGCTAATGTAGGCGAAGCAGGGGATACCGCCATTTTCTTTGGATTGTCAGGGACAGGTAAAACCACCTTGTCCGCCGACCCGGAACGTAAACTCATTGGGGACGATGAGCACGGCTGGACCAAAGAAGATACCATCTTCAATTTTGAGGGCGGATGCTATGCCAAGGTGATCGATCTTACCGAAGAAAAGGAGCCGGACATCTTTAGGGCCATCCGACCTGGGGCGTTGTTGGAAAATGTGATGTTCAAAGAAGGAACCAAAGAGGTGGATTATTTTGATAGCACCATTACCCAGAACACAAGGGTAAGCTATCCTATTTTCCATATCGATAACATTCAAGAACCTTCCTACGCATCCAACCCTAAAAATATCTTTTTCTTAACTTGTGATGCCTTTGGGGTATTGCCACCGGTATCCAAATTGACTCCTGGTCAAGCGGCATACCATTTTATTTCTGGGTATACAGCTAAAGTGGCGGGAACCGAGGCTGGTATTACCGAGCCAGTTCCATCGTTCTCCGCATGTTTTGGGGAGCCATTTATGCCATTGCACCCAGCGGTATATGCAGAAATGCTGAGCGAAAAAATGAAGGCCTCCGGAGTTAACGTCTGGTTGGTAAATACTGGATGGAGCGGAGGACCTTACGGAGTGGGGTCCAGAATCAAGCTTAAATATACAAGAGCAATGATTTCCGCCATTCTGGAAGATAAATTGGACGATGTGGACTTTGATACACACCCGATTTTTGGTTTGCACATGCCAAAATATTGTCCAGGTGTGCCAACAGAGATTTTGGATCCAATGAACACTTGGTTGCAGAAAGGAGCGTATGTGAGCAAGGCCATTCAGTTGGCGCACTCGTTCCACATCAACTTTGATAAATTTGCAAGTCAAGCATCTGATGAGATCATGAACGGGGGACCGCTCATTGATTCGCACCACAGCTTGACAGAACACTTATAAGAACCAATAAAAGTGAGCGATACAAATAGATTTGATATAGAAAGTTTAGGGGCGTCTGAATATAGGTCGCCCCTTCAACTTAGTACCGTAAAAGGAGACCGTATTTTCAACTTTGTCAGCGAGTCGGACCGATTGGTGTTCGATCTTTCCATAGACCATTACAATCAATGTTTGACTGATGGAGTGGCACCCGTTTACATGGAAAAGGCAGGTCCGAGACAGGATATATTTTTTGATGGCAAGAATACCACTGCGGCCATTGTTACCTGTGGAGGACTTTGTCCTGGAATCAACAATGTGATTCGGGGCCTGGTCATGGCCCTGCATTATTTTTACGGGGTCAAAAAGATTGTTGGAATACCTTATGGGTATGAAGGCCTAAATCCTCAAAAGGGGCATGATCTTGTGGAATTAACGCCTGATAAAGTCAAGGATATCCATCAATTCGGGGGTACCTTTTTAGGCTCGTCTCGAGGTGGACAAGATGTATCGGTCATGGTGGATACCCTTGAGAACAACAAGGTGGACATGCTTTTTGCCATTGGGGGCGATGGAACCTTGAAAGGAGTGAACGCCATAGGTGAAGAAATTTCCAAAAGAAAAGCAAAGATCAGCGTAGTAGGGATTCCAAAGACGATTGATAATGATATTGACCTGATTGACGAGTCCTTCGGATTTGAAACCGCCTTTGATGTGGCCAGTCCCATTTTACGTGATGCCCATAACGAGGCTACAGGTGCCTACAATGGTATTTCCATTATCAAATTGATGGGAAGGGATAGTGGCTTTATTGCCGCATCGGCTGCTTTGTCCATGCCTGTGGTCAATTTTGTATTGATTCCGGAAATGGATTTTGCCCTCGATGGAGAAGATGGTTTTTTGAAAGCTCTGGAAAAGCGGTTGCATCAGAAAAAACATGCCGTAATTGTGGTGGCAGAAGGTGCGGGCCAACAATTGTTCAAAGAACGAAAGATTGTAAAGGATGCTTCGGGAAATGTACAACATGAGGACATTGGGGTTTTCCTAAAGGAAAAAATATCCGAATACTTCAAAGGGAAGAGCCCTGTGACCATCAAGTATATCGATCCTAGTTACATCGTGCGATGTGCACCGGCCAACTCGAGCGATAGTGTTTATTGTAGTCGATTGGCCTATCATGCGGTGCACGGGGCCATGGCTGGCAAGACAAAATTTGTGGCCAGTAGGGTCAACAACAGGTATGTGTATATCCCGATTGACGAAGTCACAAAAAAGAGGAAAAAAATTGATGTGGAGGGGGAGTTTTGGTTCTCCGTGCTCCAAAGTACAGGTCAGCCCTTCTTCTTGGGATAGGAATCAATTTTTAACTGACAATTGTCATTAAATTTTAGCGGCAGTAGTCATAGATTTGAATATAATCAAAACAATAATCATGGAAGTACAAGTTCAATATCAAAAGATGATGACCAGTGAATCACTAACCGAACTGTTAATGAAAAAACTGGAAGGTTTGGAAAATAAATATAACTGGTTGATCAAAGCCAATGTGCTTTTTAAAACAGAGAACGATAAAACCGGGGAAGGTAAGATTTGCGAAATTGAACTGAGTGCCCCTGGACCGAGAATCTTTGCCAAGTCCAATACCGATGATTTTGAAAAGTCCATGTCCAAAACCATTGAGGATTTGAGAAGACAACTTGAAAAAAGGCAAGCTACATTTGCCGCACATAAATAGAAACAAAATCCTTGCTGCGCATGAATCTTTAAAACTGCGACGATGAAACTCAAATTGATAGGCATAAGTTTACTGCTCCTTATGGGATGCTCTTCAACCAGATTGGTTGGTACCTGGAAGAATCCGGATATTGTACTTTTTGATGCATACCAAGTACTTGTAGTGGGTATGGTGCGGGATGACAATGCACGCATGGAGTTCGAGACCAGTTTTGTGGACGCCTTGAAAGAACAGGGCGTGGATGCCGTGCGCAGCATTGATCTTTTTGATGTGGAATTTACATCATCGGAAAGGTCTGAAGAGGAACTGGCGGAAGTGGAGCAACAATTGTTGGACAAAGGGTTTGATGCCATTTTGTTTACCAAGGTCGTGGGAACCGAGAACCGCAGAACATTCAGGGAACACATTAATAATGTGGACCAAATGCTTGTTCGGTTCAGTACGGATTATCTGGAGCATCAAGAAATCTACTATAACCCAGAATACTACGATACTTTCAACATATATCATTCAGAGACTTCCCTGTACTGTATATGTATTGGAAAGGAAATTGAATTGATTTGGCGGGGGGAAGTGGATGTCACAGAGCCCGAAAACGTGAATAGGGCCATAGACTCCTACATTAAGTTGGTGACCAAGTCAATGGGGGAGCAAGATGTCATTTTTAATCAGAAAGTCCAATAGCCTCCAATACCCCTAGAAAATCCAATGCGATCAAAATGGGAATTGCAATCAATATTACGATCAATACAAAAACCATGATTCGTAAAAACCCGACCATGAGTTTGTTTCCTATGCTAATTTCATCTGCCATAATAGTGTAATTTCCATCAATTTAAGAAATTATTCGCGTATACCCCTTAAGATAAAGCCCACTGATCGATTAACGGATGTTTTTTTGGCATGTGCTGTAAACCAATCACTTGGATTTGTCCTGCTTTCCACTGAGCAATTTACCGAGCTCCTCAAGTGTGATTCCTTTGGTTTCCGGCATCATGAACATAACCCATAGCAATTGTAATACCATCATTACTGCGAAAAAGATAAAGATAGGCCAAGGATTGTCCTTGAAGATGCCGATGTCAGCATCCAAAAAGGTAGGGGTAAGCAAGGTGATCAAAGCCGCAAACACCCAGTGTGTTCCCGTTCCCCAAGACTGTCCATAGGAACGAACGTTGTTGGGGAATATTTCCGAGATAAATACCCAGATAACGGCGCCTTGCCCTACGGCATGAGAGGCGATGAATATCAAAATAAAGGTAAGCAGTAGCAAAGAACTGGCGCCCGAATAGAAACACCAACCTACCATGGACAAACTCACAATATAGCCGATGGAACCAATGTACATGAGTTGTTTTCTGCCCAACTTGTCAATGAGGGATATGCCCACAAAGGTAAAAATCAAGTTGATGACCCCGATGGATATGGAACTGAACAGCGATTCGCCAGAGGCCAATCCTGCCCGTTCCAATATTTCAGGGGCGTAGTACAGTACAAAATTTATACCCGATAACTGATTGAAAAATGCAATCAGAAATGCCAGTAACAAGGGTTTGTTGTATCTACCCGAGAACAAGCTTTCATTTTTCTTTTCCTTTGTTTCGACAATAGCAACCTTGATTTGCTCCAGATGAAGCGAGGCCTTATCCTTTGCAATGCCCAAGAGCGTGATGGATTCCATGACCATTGCATCCGTTCGGTCTTTCATTAAAAGCCATCTAGGGCTGTTGGGTATTTTAAAGACCATGAAGGTATATATCAGTGCAGGAAGTCCCTCAATGCCCAGCATCCAACGCCAAGCTATGCTTTCATCAAAAATCATCCCGATGAGGTAGTTGGAGATAAAAGCCAATAGAATCCCAAAAACTATGTTGAACTGGTACATCGCCGTTAGTCTTCCTCGTGTCTGAGCAGTGGAAATTTCGGAAATGTACACGGGTGCTGCCACCGATGATGCACCCACACCGACCCCGCCGATAAACCTAAAAAATGAAAAGCTATAAGCTTCGGGAGCCAGGGCAGAACCCATTGCGGAGGCAAAATAAAGGATACCTATCCAGAAGAGGGTCTTTTTTCTGCCCAATCGGTCTGTGGGAATGCCTCCAAACAGTGAGCCTAGAACAGTCCCCCATAGGGCCATGGACATAATAAAGATGCCATGAAAAGTAAAAATGGAATCGCCCAAAAACCAGTTGGTGTCCCATATTTCCTTTATGGGTTGATTGGCGCCTGAGATAACCACCGTGTCAAACCCAAACAAAAAGCCCGCTAGGGCCGCTGTCAATGAAATTCTGAAAATACGCTTGTCCATAAGAGGATGAATTTTGCTAAAGCTAACCAAATTTTACAAAATCCCGGAAATGTATTTCAGGATCAAGTCGGCAGCTCCTCGGTTGGAGTTGATATAATTGGAGTTGATATCCCCTGTGTTTTTGATGGAAATGGGGTTGTTCAACAGGTCGCCCATTAAATTGTTGAAGCTATCTTGACTGGAAATGGGAATAATCCCCCCTTCGTTGACCAAGTCCTCGGCTTCCTTGAAACCCTGAAACTGTGGCCCTATGATAATTGGGATGCCAAAAACCGCTGGCTCCATGGTGTTGTGCAGCCCTGTGGCAAAGCCACCACCAACGTAGGCAATGTTGGCATAGCTATAAATTTTGGTCAGCAAACCAATGGTGTCAATAATAAGGACATCGATTTCCTTTAGGTTTTGGTTGTCCAATTCGGAATAGCGTACCACGGTTTTTTCAAGGGATGAGGTGATTTTATCAATATGGACAGACTTTATCTCGTGTGGAGCGATGACAAACTTTAGTTTTTCGTTGGTGCTGTTGATGTAATTGACCAGGATTTTTTCATCTTCGGGCCATGTACTGCCAGCTACCAAGCACAGTTGGTCATTTTTGAATCGATCCATGAAATCCAATTGGTTGTTCCGTTTCAATATCTCGGAAACACGGTCCAATCGGGTATCGCCACCAATACTGGAATTGTTTAAACCAATGGATTCCAAAAGCTCTTTGGACTTTTTATCCTGAACAAAATAATGGTCGAACTTCCCTAAGCTTTTTCGCATAAACCCTCCAAAGGATTTGAAATAAACCTGCCTCTTAGAAAAAATGGAAGAGACCAAAATGGTCGGGACGTTTCTTTTTCCAAGATGATACAGATAATTGGGCCATACTTCATATTTAACAAAAATGGCCAGCTGTGGATTTACCAGATTTAAAAAACGCTTCACTTTGGAATTGCTGTCAATGGGCAGGTATACCACAATATCGGCTACCGAGGTGTTCTTTTTAACCTCGTAGCCCGAGGGCGAAAAAAAACTGAGAACCAATTTGTGTTCGGGATATTTGGACCGCAATCGTTCCAAAATGGGAAGACCTTGTTCAAACTCGCCCAAGGAAGCTACGTGCATCCAAATGGTGTTGTCCGTGGGGCTGAGTTTTTCTTCCAACAAGGGAAAAGTGCTTTTTCTGCCTTTTACGAACAATTTGATCTTGGCATTGAAAAGTGCGACCACTTTCAAAGCAAGCCAAACGATGTTGATCAAAATATTATATAGAAAACGCAAGGGCATCATTTTTCGCTAAAATACATTCTTTCGATCAGAGACCATTATGGCATCTTAATTTCTTAATTTTGACCTATTAATTTATTCCGATGAAAAAAATACAAATGGTTGACCTCAAAGGTCAATACGAAGGCATAAAAACCGAGGTCAACGACGCCATTGCGGAAATCTTGGATTCCTCCGCATTTATAAACGGACCCCACGTTCACGCGTTTCAAAGTGAATTGGAAGAATATTTGGGTGTAAAGCATGTGATTCCCTGTGCCAACGGGACCGATGCGCTCCAAATATGTATGATGGGCCTTGGATTGCAACCAGGGGATGAAGTGATTACGGCGGATTTTACCTTTGCTGCTACCGTGGAAGTGATCGGTCTGTTACAATTGACACCAGTTTTAGTGGATGTGGAACCCGATACCTTCAATATAGATGTGAAGGCCATTGAAAAGGCGATAACACCTAAAACAAAGGCAATTGTCCCCGTGCATCTTTTTGGACAGTGTGCCAATATGGATGAGATCATGGAGTTGGCCAAAAAGCACGATTTATTTGTTATTGAAGATAATGCACAGGCTATTGGAGGGTCTTACTTCTCCAAAGATGGTTCCAAACAAAAGGCTGGGAGCATCGGGCATGTTGGTGCAACATCATTTTTCCCATCCAAGAACTTGGGTTGTTATGGTGATGGCGGCGCTATTTTTACCAATGATGATGATTTGGCGCATACCATTCGCGGTATCGTGAACCATGGAATGTACAAAAGGTATTATCATGATGTGGTCGGTGTAAACTCACGTCTGGACTCTATTCAAGCCGCTGTCTTGAGAGCAAAATTGCCAAAATTGGACTTTTACAATCAAAAACGTTGGGAAGCTGCATCAAAATATTCCAAGGCATTTGAAGCTCAGGAACACATTTTAGTGCCAAAAGTGTCTTGTAATTCTAAATCAAGCGAAAGCAATCATGATTGCCATGTGTTCCATCAGTATACCCTAAGAATCACAAATGGCAAAAGGGATGCTCTGGTGCAACATTTAAATGATAACAACGTTCCTTGTGGGGTATATTATCCAGTTCCATTGCACAAACAGAAGGCGTATGTTGATGACCGTTACAACGAGGATGATTTCCCTGTGACCAATCAGTTGGTGAACGAAGTGATTTCACTTCCCATGCACACCGAATTGGATGATGAGCAAATAGAATACATAACCAAGTTGGTGATTGACTTCGTAAACAAATAAATATGAAAATACTCGTGACCGGTGGTTTGGGCTTTATCGGTTCCCATACCGTTGTTGAATTACAAAATGAAGGCTTTGAGGTAGTGGTTGTGGATAATCTGTCCAACTCATCCATCAATGTTTTGGAAGGTATTGAAGCCATAACTGGCAAAAGGCCCATTTTTGAAGAATTTGACCTTCGGGATAAACCAAAGGTCCAGGATTTCTTTCAAAAGCATGATGATATTGCAGGAGTCATTCATTTTGCGGCATCAAAAGCAGTGGGGGAAAGCGTGGAAGAACCTTTGCTGTATTACGAGAACAACCTTGGGGTATTGGTCTACGTACTACAAGAGTTAAAGAAAAAAGGAGATGCAAGCTTTATCTTCAGTAGTTCTTGTACCGTATATGGTCAGGCGGACGAAATGCCGATTACAGAGGCTGCACCTGTAAAGCCGGCAGAATCACCCTATGGCAATACCAAGCAAGTGGGTGAGGAGATCATTAGGGATACCTGCAAGGTAAATCCAGAGCTGAAAGCCATCTCGTTACGGTATTTCAATCCCATTGGGGCGCACCCTTCTGGAAAGATTGGGGAACTTCCCATTGGAGTTCCTCAAAACTTGGTGCCATTCATCACGCAAACAGGTGTTGGTCTTCGTGAGCAATTGTCTGTTTTTGGCGATGATTACCCCACGGAAGATGGTACCTGTGTCAGGGATTACATTCATGTAGTCGACTTGGCCAAAGCACACGTGGCTGCCTTACAACGTTTGTTGGAAAATAAAAATGAAGGCAACTACGAAGTATTCAATTTGGGTACGGGAACAGGAAGCTCCGTATTGGAAGTCATTCAAAGTTTTGAACGCGTATCCGGCGAAAAGTTGAACTATAAAATTGTGGGCAGAAGGCCTGGAGATGTAATCCAAGCTTATGCCGATACCAAAAAAGCAAATGAAATCTTGGGATGGAAGGCAAAATCCAGTCTGGATGATGCCATGAAATCCGCTTGGGAGTGGGAGAAGATCGTAAGAAGTTAGGGCCGAAAAAATCCTAAAACATTTTTTGGTCGTACATACTGTATGTTACCCAGTTACAATAACAGTTTGGAGTTGCTGGAAGGTGTTCGGCACGAGCAACTCTATCAAAACCTACTGCTGCAACTCAAAAAGGATTTTGAATTGGCCAATGTGCCCATCAATATCCCTATGGATATATCCCCCGAGGAACTTAAAAGTACCATTCACGAAAAAATCTACTTTTTGATCGTGGAAAAGTTTCCGGAGTACCTCAATTTATTATATGTGGTGGACATCTCTGAGAGCAAAGTCAAAAAGATAGCTCCGTCCGATGTTGTTGATATTTCGGCGGAGGTATCTTTTTTATTGTTGAAAAGGGAATGGCAAAAAGTGTGGTACAAGGCCAAATATAGCAGCTGACCTTTGGTCATACCTTTACATAAATGCCTTTTTTGTCCATAAAATAGCCCACGACCCAACAAGTGAGCATTACCCAAAGAGCAAATAGCAAAGAACCCACATGTCCGCCAGACCACGAAATAAATATATTGTCGGCAATCCATCTATATAAAGATTCTCCGTTGATATCGATGGCAAAAAGGGTTATGATGAATAGTTCCGACAACAAATAAATGAACAAGGTGTTTTTGCCGAAAACCTCGAAAAAGTAGCTCCAACTTTTGGCCTTTTTCATGTCCAGGATATAAATAAGTATGGCAATGGCAAAAAGGTCTATGCCGCAAGTGAGCAGTACAAAGGAACTTGTCCAAAGTTTTTTGTTGATAGGCAGAATAAGGTCCCATGCCAATCCTGCAAAGACCAAGGCAACCCCAACCATCATTAATTTGGCCACCGTTTCAAAGTTTTGTCCATTGTTCTGGATAAATCGACCCGCTAAGTAACCAATGATCACATTTACAATGGCGGGAAGTGTACTTAATAATCCTTCGGGATCAAAGGCAATGCCCTCCCCATGGTACATGTGGCTGGGACCAATGAGCCATTCATCCAATTTTAATACAGCGTTGCCCGTTAAGGTAAGGTCCCCAAAACCAATTAAAATGAGATGGTAGCCCACTAAAAACAAAGCGCTGAGCCAAATGGCGGTTTTGCTCTTCACAAAGTGAAGGATGATGGAGGCGAACATATAGCACAGTGCAATACGCTGCAATACCCCAAATACCCTTGTCTCTGAAAACGGTTTTAATTGTCCATCATCAAAAAACGGATACCAGTACATTAAAAAGCCCAAAAGGAAAATAATGGCCGTTCGCTTCAATATTTTCTTGAAAACGGCGGATTGCCCCATGCTCTCATATTTCTTCATGCTAAAACTCATGGAATTTCCCACGACGAATAAAAAAGTGGGAAAAACAAGGTCGGTCAATGTAAAACCGTTCCAATTGGCATGTAACAATGGCGAAAAGGTGGTAGAGCCGTTCCCCGGTGAGTTGACAATAATCATCAAAGCGACATCCAGCCCCCTGAAAACATCAAGGGAGAGGTATCTGTTTTTAAGTTTGGACATATTAAGTTGGTTTAGCTGGTAGCTCAAGTTAAATTATTTTTAGTTTCCCCTGTTAATTTCAGTTAAAAATTTCATTTTTATTGCTTTGGTGTTCATTCTGTGATATAGTTGTAAATTTGAATAATAAATTAAAGGGAATGCAAGTATATAAATGCTAAAACCCGTATTTTTGACAAAATTTTCCATAAAGTTTTGGAGAAACAGAAAGAATGGACAAATATTCATTTTTAAATGCTGCGCACACATCGTTTTTTGCGGAGCAATACGATAAATATCTAACGAATCCCGATACTATAGAGCCCAGTTGGAGGGCTTTTTTTCAAGGATTTGATTTTGGTTTGGAAGGTTCCCTCGAAGATTTGGGTGTCGAATCCGACAAGGGGGGCATGGTTGTGCTCTCCAACGGAAAGAAAGTGGAAATGCCGGAAGCGCTCCAAAAGGAGTTTCAGGTCATTCGCTTGATCGATGGTTACCGTTCCCGAGGACACCTCTTTACCGAGACCAATCCGGTAAGGGAAAGAAGAAAGTATGTCCCTACTTTGGACATCGATAATTTTGGGTTGAACCAAGAAGACCTTGATACTGTTTTTGATGCAGGAAAGATATTGGGTATCGGCCCAGCTTCATTAAAGGAGATCATCCGTCATTTGGAAAGTATCTATTGTGATGCCATTGGGGTGGAGTACATGTATATCCGTACACCGGAACGTATACAATGGATCCAGGATTGGCTCAACAAGAACGATAATCATCCAAATTACACTGCGGACGAGAAGAAGAACATTCTCAGGAAATTGAATGAGGCCGTTTCTTTCGAGAGCTTTTTGCACACGAAATATGTGGGGCAAAAACGATTTTCGTTGGAAGGAGGCGAATCTTTGATTCCGGCTTTGGATGTAATCATTGAAAAAGCTGCGGACAAAGGCGTAAAGCAGTTTGTGGTGGGTATGGCCCACAGGGGACGCTTGAACGTTCTTACCAATATTTTTGGGAAATCGCCGAAAGACATCTTCAGCGAGTTCGATGGAAAGGATTACGAAGAAACCATCTTTGATGGTGATGTGAAATATCACTTGGGATGGACCTCAAAACGTGAAACGGATTCTGGAAAGATGATCAATATGAACATTGCCCCGAACCCATCGCATTTGGAAACAGTGAACTCCATTGTTGAAGGCATTTCAAGAGCCAAGCAAGATCACGACCATAGTGAAGAAATATCCGAGGTATTGCCGATCTTGATTCATGGTGACGCCGCTTTTGCAGCCCAGGGAGTCGTTTACGAAACAATTCAAATGGCACGTTTGGATGGATATACCACAGGAGGTACCATCCATATTGTGGTGAACAACCAGATTGGATTTACCACGAACTACTTGGATGCAAGGTCGTCAACTTACTGCACGGATGTGGGCAAAGTGACACTTTCGCCCGTATTGCACGTAAATGCCGATGATGCTGAGGCCGTTGTGCATGCCACAACCTTTGCCTTGGAATATAGGATGCGTTACAAACGTGATGTTTTCTTGGATTTATTGGGGTACAGAAAGTATGGCCACAACGAGGGGGATGAGCCCAAGTTTACCCAGCCCTTGTTGTACAAATCCATTTCCAAGCACAAGAACCCAAGGGATATTTACGCAGAGAAATTGATTGCCGAAGGAGTGATTGATGAAAACTACGTGAAAGAACTTGAGGAAAAATATAAAAACGATCTCGAGGAGGATCTTTTGGATTCCCGTAAAATAGAGAAGACCAGAATAACCCCTTTCATGCAAGATGAATGGGAAGGGTTTGAGCAGGTGGCCGAAGAGGTGATGCTGAAACCTATGGACACCACGTACGACCTTAAAAAGTTGGACGAGGTGGCCCAAAGC
Organism: Flagellimonas yonaguniensis; assembly: GCF_029193885.1. Lineage (GTDB taxonomy): Bacteria > Bacteroidota > Bacteroidia > Flavobacteriales > Flavobacteriaceae > Flagellimonas > Flagellimonas yonaguniensis. Next base: position 68,550 of record NZ_JARFVB010000006.1, read on the forward strand.
ATTACCAAGCTTCCCGAGGATAAGAAGTTCTTGAGGAAATTGGTAAGGCTGGTGGAAGGTCGCCATAAAATGTATTTTGAGGACAACAAGCTCGATTGGGCCATGGGAGAACTTTTGGCCTATGGATCATTGATTGAGGAAGGTTACGATGTTAGGATGACAGGCCAAGATGTGGAAAGGGGAACCTTTTCTCACAGGCATGCGGTCATCAAAACAGAAATGCACGAGGAAGAAGTAGTGTTGTTGAACGAAATGGGAGATAACCAAAATGGAAAGTTCCATATCTACAACTCTTTGCTATCGGAATACGCTGTGATGGGATTTGATTATGGCTATGCCATGGCAAGCCCAAAAACCTTGACCATTTGGGAAGCGCAGTTCGGGGACTTCAGTAACGGAGCCCAGATTATCATAGATCAATATTTATCCTCTGCGGAAGACAAATGGAAACTGCAGAACGGATTGGTGCTCTTGTTGCCCCATGGTTACGAAGGTCAGGGGGCGGAACACTCATCAGCTCGTATGGAAAGGTACCTGCAATTGTGTGCTAAGGACAATATGTACGTGGCGGATGTGACCACTCCAGCCAACCTGTTCCATCTTTTCCGTAGACAAATGAAGGCCAAATTCCGTAAGCCATTGGTGGTATTTACGCCTAAAAGTTTGTTGAGGCACCCAAAAGTGCATTCCACAAAAGAGGAAATGGCGAAGGGTAGTTTCCAAATGGTAATAGATGATGCAGATGCTAAAGCTGCCAAGGTAAAAACGTTGGTCTTCTGTACAGGCAAGTTCTACTACGATCTTCTGGACAAGAGAGAAGAATTGGAGAGGGATGATGTGGCTTTGGTTCGCGTGGAGCAGTTATTCCCATTGCCAGCTGAGGAAATGCGAAGCATCATCAAAAAATACAAGAACGCCGATGATATTGTTTGGGCCCAGGAAGAGCCAAGAAACATGGGAGCTTGGAGCCACATGTTGATGCATTTGGACGAAGCCAAGCGATTCAGGGTGGCATCCCGTAGATTCTATGGTGCGCCAGCTGCAGGTAGTGCAGTGCGTTCAAAAAGACGTCATGCCCAAGTGTTGGACTACGTTTTTGATAAGAGTAAGGACAATATGCAAATAAGATAATACAAGTATATAAACTACAATAAAGATGGTTTTAGAAATGAAAGTTCCCTCGCCAGGGGAATCCATTACAGAAGTAGAAATCGCCGAGTGGTTGGTTGAGGATGGAGACTATGTGGAGAAGGACCAAGCCATAGCCGAGGTGGACTCGGATAAGGCAACATTGGAGCTTCCTGCAGAGGAGAGCGGAATTATTACCCTTAAGGCCGAAGTGGGTGACGCCGTAGCTGTTGGCGAGGTAGTTTGCCTCATCGATACGAGTGCGGAAAAGCCTGAAGGTTCATCGGACGCATCCGAGAAAAAGGAGGACACCAAGAAGGAAGAACCTAAAAAAGAGGCACCCAAGAAAGAGGAGCCTAAAAAGGAAACCTATGCTTCTGGTACGCCATCTCCTGCGGCCAAGAAAATATTGGACGAAAAAGGAATCGAGCCTTCATCGGTTTCAGGGAGTGGAAAAGATGGGCGTATCACAAAGGATGATGCGGTAAAAGCAAAGCCATCCATGGGAACCCCGACAGGAGGTAGCCGCGGTGAGAGCCGTTCCAAATTGTCCATGCTGCGTAGAAAGGTGGCCGAGCGTTTGGTTGCTGCGAAAAACGAGACGGCAATGTTGACCACCTTCAACGAAGTGGATATGTCCGCTATATTTGAATTACGTAGCCAGTATAAGGAGGAGTTCAAGAACAAACATGGTGTTAGTCTTGGATTTATGTCCTTCTTTACCAAAGCCGTGATTCGTGCATTGCAAATGTATCCTGCCGTAAACTCTATGATCGATGGCAAGGAAATGATCACCTACGAATTCTGTGATATCAGTATTGCGGTATCAGGACCTAAAGGTTTGATGGTTCCGGTAATCAGGAATGCGGAAAACTTGACATTCAGGGGAATTGAATCCGAAGTAAAACGTTTGGCCATCCGTGCTAGGGAAGGTGAGATCACTGTGGATGAAATGACCGGTGGTACTTTTACCATTACCAACGGAGGTGTGTTCGGTTCCATGTTGTCTACCCCTATAATCAACCCACCGCAAAGTGGGATTTTGGGTATGCACAACATTGTGGAGCGCGCCATTGTTAGGGATGGGGCCATTGCCATTGCACCTGTAATGTACGTTGCACTTTCTTATGATCACAGAATTATCGATGGTAAGGAATCTGTTGGGTTCTTGGTTGCCGTGAAAGAAGCTTTAGAAAGTCCAGAAGAATTGTTGATGGACGGAAACGTGAAAAAAGCGTTGGAATTGTAAATATAAGATATGCCAGCAGGCGGTCCGTTAGATCATCCATTGTCTGATATATTGACTCATGGTTTAAATGTATACACTCCGGAATGTGATAGGATGATTCGAGAATTGAACAAGATTGTAAGTAGGAAGGAGTTGTTTGAAATGTTTGATTGGTTAGATGACTTAAGTGCATCTGAAAGTGATAAACTAGAGTTTGAAAAGAAAGTCAGGATAAAATACCTGATGTTAAAAGGGAAATGATGATTTGAAATTAGGTGCGCTTTTCATTAAATTATATGGCTCGAACTGACAAAAGCCTTTACTTTTTTAAGTAAAGGCTTTTTTTATTGTAGTCGATTACGGCCTTTCCTTTTTTAAGTACATCGGCACCGATAATCCCGTCTACAGGCAATGCGTTATGCGCTACCAAGGCTTGGTTTACGTGGGTAAGGTCAAAAAGGACGACTTTCTGCTTTTTCTTTTTCCAGTCCCCGATCTGGATTTTGTTTTTATTGGAGATCAACGTTTCCATTTCCGTGGCGCCGGCACCGGCCGCTTTGATGTCCGTGGCTTCTGAGGCCATTTCAAAAAACTCGATTTTGTCCATCCCCACACAAGTGTTGGAGGCTCCCGTGTCCAAAATGAACTTGCCAGTAACCCCATTAATGCTGGCAACGAGTTCAAAGTGGTTGGTTTCGGTCAATACCAAAGGTATTTTAATGTATTCTTTGGATTTGAGGAATTTTTTGAGTGATGCCATAGGGAAATATGCTCTTGAGGAATCTTTAATCGGAAACAAAGTTTTGGGTCGTCTAAGATAAGCCTATTTTTGCGATATGATTGTTACAGATACCCATACCCATTTATATAGTGAAGCCTTTGATGAGGATAGAAGTGAAATGATGCAACGTGCCATGGATGCAGGGGTGGAACGCTTTTTTATCCCCGCCATCGACTCAACTTACACCCAGTCCATGTTGGATTTGGAAACCGGCTATCCCGACAATGTGTTTTTGATGATGGGCCTACATCCAACGCATGTAAAAGAAAATTACAAGGAAGAGTTGGCCCATGTGGAAGAGTGGCTGACCAAAAAGAAGTTCTACGCTGTGGGCGAAATAGGGGTAGATCTATATTGGGACAAGACCTTTTTGAAGGAGCAGCAAGAAGCTTTTGCCTATCAGATTTGGTTGGCGAAAAAACATCAATTGCCCATTGTGATCCATTGTCGCGATGCCTTTGACGAGGTTTTCGAAGTGTTGGAGCAAGAAAAAGGAAATGACCTCTTCGGGATTTTTCATTGTTTTACAGGAACTTTGGAACAGGCGCATCAAGCCATGTCCTATAATATGAAGTTGGGCATTGGGGGAGTGGCCACCTTTAAAAATGGTAAAATCGATAAATTTTTGAATCAAATCGACCTAAAGCATATTGTACTGGAAACCGATGCTCCGTATTTGGCACCGACACCCTATCGCGGAAAACGAAATGAAAGCTCTTACATCATAAAGGTGTTGGAAAAACTATCTTCCATATATGGTATGCCCGAAGAAGAAATCGCGGCAATAACCACGGAAAACTCCAAGGAAATATTCGGAATCTGATCTATGAAAAAGAAGACCAACATATTACTGATCTATACTGGGGGTACCATCGGTATGGTAAAGGATTATAAAACCGGTGCGCTCAAGGCCTTCAATTTTGAGGAACTGGTAAAAAATATTCCAGAGCTGAAGCAGTTGGATTGTAACCTAAGGGGTGTCTCGTTCGATGACCCCATTGATTCTTCCAATATGAATCCACATCATTGGGCGGTTATCGCATCCATTATCGAGGAGCATTATGAAGACAATGATGGTTTTGTGGTACTGCACGGTAGCGATACCATGAGTTATTCTGCATCGGCATTGAGTTTTATGTTGGAAAATTTACAAAAGCCGGTCATCTTCACCGGTTCTCAATTGCCCATTGGGGATCTGCGTACCGATGCCAAAGAAAATCTGATCACGTCCATCGAAATAGCTGCCCTTCAGAAAAAGGGGGAGCCAGTTTTACAGGAAGTCGGACTGTATTTTGAGTACAAACTCTATCGGGCCAATAGGACCACAAAGATAAATGCCGAACATTTTGAAGCCTTTGATTCGTTGAACTATCCACCTTTGGTGGAATCGGGGGTCCATTTGAAGGTGCATCAGAATTATTTGATTAAAAAAGTGACCAAAAACAAGTCGCTTCAGGTCCATAAAAAAATGGACAATCGAGTGGCGATCTTAAAATTGTTCCCAGGTCTCAACCAAAATGTGCTCCGATCCATGTTGGGCATTCCCGATTTAAAGGCACTTATTCTGGAAACATACGGTGCCGGGAACGCCCCAATGGATGAATGGTTTTTGAATGCGATAAAAAATGCCGTGGAAAATGGATTGCACATAATTAATGTGACACAATGCTCGGGAGGAAGTGTTTTTATGGGACATTACGAAACCAGTGAAAAACTTAAGGAGATGCAACTGGTTAACGGAAAGGATATTACAACAGAGGCGGCCATCACAAAAGTGATGTACCTTTTGGGGACAGGGGTTCCCGACAAATTGTTCAAGACGATTTTCGAGACACCACTTCGTGGTGAAATGGTGTAAAATTAACGCCTCAAATTTCTATAACTGATTATTTTTTTGTTTATTGGTCGGCCTAAATGAAACAATAGAGAGGTGGCCGAGTGGTCGAAGGCGCACGCCTGGAAAGTGTGTATACACCAAAAGTGTATCGAGGGTTCGAATCCCTTCCTCTCTGCTAGGTATTTTAATTTTTCAATTGTAAAATTTTTATATCTTTATATTATTAACTAACTAAATTTAAGTTTAAGTAAAATGAAAAAAATATCCTTTACTCTGGCTGCTGCCGGAATGTTTGTGATGGGAACTACAACTGCATCTGCAGCAATGTTGCAAGAAGAAGCTGAAGCCAGCAAAGGTTTCACCCAAGTATTGAAAGAGCAATTTATCCAAGGGGGACCTGATTTTATGGGTATTGTATTGCTTTGTTTGATTTTGGGATTGGCTGTAGCCATCGAAAGAATTATTTATTTGAATTTGGCAACTACAAATTCCACTAAGTTGAAGCAACAAGTTGAGGACGCTTTGGCTTCAGGTGGTGTAGAAGCTGCTAAAGAAGTTTGTAGAAACACAAAAGGACCTGTTGCTTCCATCTACTACCAAGGTTTGGATAGGGTTGATGAAGGAATCGAGTCTGCTGAAAAAGCTGTTGTGGCATACGGTGGTGTACAAATGGGTCAATTGGAGAAAAACGTTTCTTGGTTGTCTTTGTTTATCGCTATTGCTCCCATGCTAGGGTTTATGGGTACGGTAATTGGTATGATTCAGGCGTTCCAGAAAATTGCAGCAGTAGGTAACTTGAGTGCTTCCTTGATTGCAGGTGACATCCAGGTTGCGTTGTTGACGACCGTATTCGGTTTGATCACGGCGATTATCCTTCAGATTTTCTACAACTATATTATTGCTAAAATCGATAGTATCGTAAATGACATGGAAGACAGCTCAATTGCATTGATTGACATGTTGGCTGCCCACAAGAAATAATTACGAATTAAAAACTATCGAGAATCATGAATAAAATAGTAAAAATATTACTCATCGTCATCGGATTGGTTGCAGCCGTGCTTTGGTTCTCCCTTCCGTCTGCCGATGATCCAAATGCCATTAGTAGTGGAGCAATGAACTTTATGTTCATTATCATGTACATCCTATTGGCTATTGCGGTAATCACTTCAGTAGTTTTTGGATTGGCAAAATTGTTCACTACCAAAGGTAGTATTAAGAAAGCCCTTTTCGCCATTGGCGGATTGGCTATCGTCGTAGCCATATCTTACGGGATTTCTTCAGATAACATGGCTGTGGTGGAAACTATGTCCGATAGAGGCATTGAGACCACGGAAGGAACTGTGAAAAACATTGGAATGGGATTGAATGTATTTTTCATCCTAACAGCAATAGCTGTGGTTCTAATGGTATTCCCAGGATTGAAAAGAATGTTTGTTAAGTAAAAAGTTGAATTATGCCTAGAAGAAAAGGAGCACCGGAAGTAAATGCCGGCTCCATGGCGGATATTGCATTCCTCTTGCTTATCTTTTTCTTGGTGACCACCACCATTGAAACAGATGCAGGTCTGGACCGTATGTTGCCGCCGTTTGAGCCGCCAAATGAGGAACCGCCTATAATTAAGCAGAAAAACATTTTTACTGTAAGTATCAATAGAAATGGTCAGTTGCTGGTTGAAGATCAATTGATGGAAATCGAAGATTTGAGAGAAGCTGCTGCAAAGTTTCTTGAAAACGGAGCCGATGGAACTTGTGACTATTGTAAAGGTAGAAAAGATCCTTCATCATCCGATAACCCAGTAAAAGCGATTATCTCATTGAAGAACGACAGGGAAACCAAGTACAGTACTTATATTACAGTTCAAAACGAATTGGTAGGTGCGTATAATGACTTGCGTAACCGAGAAGCTCAACGTTTGTACGGAAGGGATTTTACCGAAATGGAAGCGGACTACCTGAATCCAGAAACTCCTTCCAGCGTTAGAGATGACTTGAAAGACAAAGTGAAACGTGTCCAGGATATGTTCCCGCAGAAGCTTTCAGAGGCAGAAACATCAACCAATTAAAAACTATTTATATGGCTAAGTTTACCAAAAAGAAGGAAGGGGATTTGCCAGCGGTGTCAACGGCTTCATTGCCAGATATCGTTTTCATGCTCTTGTTCTTCTTTATGACAGTGACCACAATGAAAGATAGTTCTTTAATGGTTGCCAACACTCTTCCCAACGCTTCGGAAATAAAGAAGTTGGAAAAGAAGGATCGCGTTATTTACATTTATGTAGGAACACCTACCCAAGAATATCAAAAGGTTTTTGGTACAGAACCAAAAATCCAATTGAATGATAAATTTGCCAATGTGGACGAAGTAGGTTCATTTATTTTGGCAGAACGTGCAAAGAAACCGCAAGAACTTCAAAATGTATTGACTACTGCTTTAAAAGTCGATAAGGAGGCCAATATGGGTCTTATTACCGATATTAAGCAAGAATTGAGAAAAGTAAATGCCCTTAAAGTGAATTATACCACTTACGAAGGAAACGCTTTTAACAATCTACAGTAGGCAATAGCTTAGATTTAGTGGGAAACGCTCCAAATTTTTAATTTGGGGCGTTTTTTGTTTTAAATTGTCACATGATTCGAACCGTTTTATTTACGATTAGTGCACTGCTTTTATTGATTCCCATTGCTGTTTTGGGTCAAGAAGAAGAGGATGGTTTAACAGTGACGGACAACCGTTATCTGGAAGATCAGTTTTATATCGGTGTTGGTTACAATGTTTTATTTGATGGGCCAGATGCTATTGATCAGCGTAATCTTTCCTATAATCTTCAGGCTGGTTTTATTAAGGATATCCCGTTTAATCGTCAAAGAAATTTTGGAATGGGTCTTGGCTTGGGTTATGCTGTGAATTCGTATTATTCAAATATGGTGGCCACCCTAGATAACAATGGCATAACATACGATATATTGGATGACGCTGACTTTAACCGCAGTAAGTTGGCCACGCATACCATTGAGATCCCTTTTGAAATAAGATGGCGAACATCAACTGCCAGTGAGTATAAATTCTGGAGGGTTTATGCAGGCGCAAAGGTGGGATATGTATTTTCAGGTAGGTCGAAATTGGTAGTGGACAGTGGTAATGATTCCTTTTCCAATAATGATATCGAAAAGTTTCAATACGGATTAATGTTGAATTTTGGCTATAATACCTGGAATATCCATGTGTATTATGGGTTGAATCCTTTGCTTAAAGATGAAGCAATGTTGGCTGGTGAGGCCATAGACTTGAAAGTACTTAGGGTTGGGCTTGTTTTTTATATCCTATAACCAGTATTTCAAAATAATCAGCTGAGAGCAACAGCCCAGAAGAAATCCTATCAACAACTCATTTTTGGTATGCGCCCGTAGATACAATCTTGACGTGGCCACCAAACCCGTAAAAAGAGTGAACAAACTTATGGCGATGGTAATGTTGATCTCAAAATGGATGCTCAACGCCACCATAAAGGTCAAAATGCTGCCCATGCCCAAAAGATGCATACTGGTCTTAAATTTGAAGAATAGTAAAATCAATGTGGCACTTGTTGCCGTTAGAAGGCCGGTAAAGTAGTAAAAGAGCTCGTGTACGTAGTTATTGGGTATTACTTTGTACAATATCATTAAAAATATAATACAACTAATATAAAGTGGGTATTTGCGTTCTTGAATCGTGGGCAGGAATATGGAGTTGATCACTCCTAGGTTTTTCAATATCAGAAAAAAGATAATGGGAATGATTACCGTAAGGATGAAAATGGGGAGGATATTTCCGCTTTGAGTCTCCAAGGTACTGTAAGGTGCCACCATAAAATACATTGCCGTGCCTCCAATCGGTATGAACAATGGGTGGAAAATGTAGGAGATGATGTTGTGTACGTGGTGCATCAAATTTCTTTACGTAGCCTTGCCACCGGGATATCGAGCTGTTCCCGATATTTGGCCACGGTTCGTCGGGCTATGGGATACCCTTTTTCTTTTAGCATTTTTGCCAGTTTCGCATCGGTAAGCGGTTTTTTCTTGTCTTCGTCCCGGATAACGGTCTCCAATATCTTTTTGATTTCCCTAGTGGATACATCTTCGCCTTGTTCGTTCTTCATGGATTCGGAAAAGAAATCCTTGATCAGTTTGGTACCGTAGGGTGTGTCCACATACTTACTGTTGGCGACCCGTGAGACCGTGGAGACATCCATGTCTATTTTATCGGCGATATCCTTTAGGATCATAGGACGTAATTTCCGCTCGTCCCCCGTCATGAAATATTCCTTTTGGTATTCCATAATGGTGTTCATGGTAATGAACAGGGTTTGCTGGCGCTGTCGAATAGCATCAATGAACCATTTGGCGGCATCCAACTTCTGTTTGATGAACATGACCGTGTCCTTCTGTGATTTTGATTTTTCCTTGGCATTTTTGTACCCCTCCAGCATATTACTGTAATCTTTGGAAACATGTAGCTCTGGGGCATTTCTACCGTTAAGGGTAAGCTCCAGCTCGCCATCCACGATTTTGATTGAAAAATCGGGAACTATATGCTCTATCATCCGGGTGTTTCCAGAATAGGAGCCACCAGGTTTTGGATTCAGCTTTTCAATTTCCGAAATAGCATCCTTGAGCTCTTCTTCGGAAATATGGTGCTTTTGTATGAGTTTGGAATAGTGCTTTTTTGTGAAATGGTCAAAAGATCGTTCCAAAATATTAATGGCCAATTCCACCGAAGGTTTTTGTTCTTTGCGTTTTAATTGGATAATCAGACATTCGTCCAAAGATCGTGCAGCTACCCCTGGCGGGTCCAAATCCTGTACAATTTTTAGAACTTCCACTATTTTATCCTCTTCTACATATATATTTTGGGTAAAGGCGAGATCGTCCATAATATCAGGAAGTGGTCTGCGTATGTAACCGCTTTCATCCACACTGCCCACCAAAAATTCGGCAATAGCCCATTCCTGGTCATCCAGATACACGGTGTTCAGTTGATTCAGTAAATATTGATTGAAGGAGGTTCCAGCAGCGTAAGGCACCCTTTTGTCCTCATCGTCAGTGCTATAATTGTTGGCTTGGGTGCGATAATCAGGGATTTCATCATCACTCAGATAATCATCAATGTTGATTTCATCTGTGTCGATGTTCTCATTGTCGGCAGAATCATCGTAGGTGTCCTCATAGATATCATCCAAAGCATCAGTTTCCTCTTTACCACTCTCCAATGCAGGATTTTCTTCCAACTCTTGCTTCAATCGCTGTTCAAAAGCCTGTGTGGGCAGTTGAATAAGCTTCATGAGCTGAATCTGCTGTGGAGACAGTTTTTGGGAAAGCTTAAACTGTAGATGTTGTTTCAGCATACGGATCGATGATTTACAATCTTACCTTCTTTAAAATAACAAAAACAAATCAAAACTCGGCATTCTGCGGTGTTCTGGGGTATGGAATTACATCTCTGATGTTGCCCATTCCCGTGGTAAATTGGACCATGCGCTCAAAACCTAGTCCAAAACCACTGTGCACTGCAGTACCGAACTTTCTCAGGTCCAGATACCACCAAAGCTCTTTGGCATCGATATCCAGTTCTTTGATTTTCTGTTCCAGTACATCCAATCGTTCTTCTCTTTGGGAACCTCCCACGATTTCCCCGATGCCCGGGAAAAGTACATCCATGGCACGTACGGTTTTGCCGTCTTCGTTCAATCGCATGTAAAATGCCTTGATGTTTGCGGGATAATCAAAAAGAATCACAGGACACTTAAAGTGCTTTTCCACCAAGAAGCGTTCGTGCTCACTCTGTAGGTCCGCTCCCCATTCATCAATCGGGAATTGGAACTTCTTCTTTTTGTTCGGTTTGCTGTTCTTCAATATGTCAATGGCCTCTGTGTAAGATACCCTTTTGAAATTGTTATCAACAACAAACTTTAGTTTTTCTATCAAGGCCATTTCGGAACGTTCGTTCTGAGGTTTGGTCTTTTCCTCGTCCAGCAAACGCTTCTCTAAGAACTGTAAATCGTCCTGACAATGGTCCAGTACATACTGAATGATATACTTGATGAAATCTTCGGCCAGGTCCATGTTTGCGTCCAAATCATAGAAGGCCATTTCGGGCTCGATCATCCAGAATTCCGCCAAGTGGCGTGATGTGTTGGAGTTCTCGGCTCTAAAGGTGGGTCCAAAGGTGTAGACTTTGCCCAATCCCATGGCGTAGGTCTCGGCTTCCAATTGTCCCGATACGGTCAGATTGGTCTCCTTTCCAAAAAAGTCTTCGGAATAATCCACTTCACCCAAATCATTTAGAGGTGGTTTCTTGGCATCCAATGTGGATACACGGAACATTTCGCCCGCACCCTCGGCATCCGAACCGGTAATGATTGGGGCGTGCATATAGTAAAATCCGTTCTGCTGAAAATAGCTGTGAACGGCAAACGAAAGTACCGATCTAACCCGCATTACTGCGGAAAAAGTGTTGGTTCTTACTCTAAGATGTGCCTTTTCCCTTAAAAACTCCAACGAATGTTTTTTGGGTTGAATGGGGTAGGTCTCAGGGTCGGCGGTACCATGCACAAATATGTCGGTAGCTTGTATTTCCACACTTTGTCCCCTTCCTTGGCTTTCTTCCAAAGTCCCTGTTATCTTTAGGGCTGCCCCGCTAGAAATTTGTTTGAGCAATGCTTCGTCCAATTTTTCAAAATCCACGACACATTGTAGGTTATGTATGGTGGAACCATCGTTCAAGGCGATAAATCGGTTACTTCTAAATGTTTTTACCCATCCATTTACTTCAACGGAATCTCCTACGGGTTGCTTTTCTAGCAATTCTTTTATGGAATAAGACATCATTCTAAAACTATCGTAATTTAGTTGGTAAAGATAGCTTTTTGATAAAAAACGATGGCAATGGAATGGCCTAATTTATGGCCCTTGCAACCACTATTTGTCCTTGAGGTTGTCCTCGTCCTTGGGTAAAATGTCGATTTGGGGCTTTTTAAGCACTTCTTTGTTGGCAATGCTTCTTTCCAAAGAAAGTAACAGAGATGGCAATAATATCAGATTGGATAGCATAGCGAACAGCAAGGTTGCCGATACCAATCCTCCCAATGCTTTGGTCCCTCCAAAATCAGAAATAATGAAAACAGAAAATCCGAAGAACAGGACAATGGAGGTATAGAACATACTTACCCCCGTTTCCCGCAAAGCAGCATAAACAGATCGTTTTATGTGCCAACGGTGTGTGGCCAGTTCTTGTCGGTACTTGGCCAAAAAGTGAATAGTATCGTCTACCGAAATACCAAAGGCAATACTAAACACCAGAATAGTGGAAGGTTTTATGGGAACGCCCAAAAAGCCCATAACCCCGGCGGTAATAACCAATGGGAGTAGGTTGGGGACCAGTGATATGATAACCATTCTGAAGGAACGGAACAGGTATGCCATGAATAAAGAGATCAGCCCAATCGCCAGAGCGAGCGATAATAAGAGGTTTTTGACCAGATACTTTGTGCCTTTTAAGAACAGTAATGCTTTTCCCGTCATGAAAACATTGAACCGATCCGCTGGAAATTCTTTTGTGATGGCCTGTTGTACGTCTTGTTCGATTTCTTCCATACGGTCGATTTTCACATCGCGCATATAAGTGGTCAAACGTGCAGTTTGCCCAGTGCTGTCCACAAAACTCTGCAACAGCTCATTGGTCCCTTCAGTCGATGATTTTTGAACAGCATTCATGATGAAGGTATTCTCTTGACTAGTGGGTAGTTGATAGTATTTGGGTATTCCGTTGTAAAAAGCTTGTTTGGAATATTTTACCAAATCAACAATGGAAATGGGTCGGGATAATTCCGGTATTTCATCAATTACAGCACCCAATCGGTCCATGCGTTTCAGGGTGGCAGGTTTGGTCGCCCCATTTTTACGTTTGGTGTCCACCACGATTTCCATGGGCATGATGCCATCAAACTCTGCTTCAAAAAATTGGATATCCTTATAAAAGTGGCTTTTTTTCGGGAGGTCTTCAATTCGACTTCCTGTAATCCGCATTTGGTAGATTCCAATTATGCTCAAAACCAAAACAGCCACAGTGGTAATGTACACGGCAATTCTATGGTTCCGAACCATGTTTTCCATCCAGTTCACAAAAATGTCCATCCACTTTTTGTTCAAGTGCTTTAAGTGCTTCGTCTTGGGAAGTGGCATAAAGCTATAAACGATAGGGATGATCAAAAGGGAAAGAATGAATATCCCGACGATATTGATAGAAGCTACGATACCAAATTCCTTGAGCAGGTCGCTATCCAAAATGATGAAGGTGGCAAAACCTGAAGCCGTGGTAATATTGGTCATCAAAGTGGCATTTCCGATTTTGGAGATGACCCGTTGTAAGGATAAAGCCTGGTTTCCGTGCTTTTTTACTTCTTGCTGATATTTATTGATGAGGAAAATACAGTTGGGAATTCCGATTACGATGATCAATGGTGGAATCAGTGCAGTGAGAATCGTGATTTCGTATTGCAAAAGTCCAAGTATTCCAAAGGCCCACATTACCCCAATGATCACTACGCACATGGAGATGAAAGTGGCCCTAAAGCTTCTAAAGAAAAAGAAGAAGATGAGGGAAGTGACAAGTAATGCACCTACGATAAAAAGGCCGATTTCATCAATAATTGATTTTGTGTTCCAAGTTCTGATATAGGGCATTCCCGAAACCCGGACATCCATTTGTGTTTCCTCTTCAAAATCGGCCACAAGTTCCCCAAGGTCGTTTAGAATGAACTGGTTTCTCACTTCCGTGTTCATAATGTCCTTATCCAGATAGACCACGGTTTGAATGGTGCCGCTCTTAGGGTTGTACACCAAATTGTCGTAAAAAGGAAGCTCCTTGAACAGATGATTGGTAAGGGAATCTATTTCTTGTTTGGTTTGCGGAGCGGACGATATCAAAGGCTCCATGGAGAAGGTCTGGGTGTCGCTGTCCTTTATGAGCTCTTTCAGATTCTCAAGGGAAATTACATAATCAACCTCGGGGAAGGCATCGAGTTGTTTGCTCAGCGTGTTCCACCGATTGAAATTTTTAGGGGTAAACAAAGCGGAATCCCTAATGGCCAAGACTATGGCGTTGCCTTCTTCGCCAAAAATTTTGGTAAAGGCGTTGTATTGTATGCTTGCGGGATGGTCGTTAGGTAGAATATTGGCTTCGGTATTGGAAAATTGCATGTTTTTCCATTGTAAAGCCAAAAAAACGGTAAAACCAGCAACCGCTAAAAGAATAAGGATTCTATTACGGAGTATGATTCTTGCGACCTTGGGCCAAAATCCTTTAGTAAGCTTTGCTACCATGTGATTTTTGTTGGGCGCAAAGGTAGAAAATGATATGTTGTGTTCCTAGAAAAGAGGTAGTGCAAAATCCAAGTTTTACACCTTCATGATCTCGGCCTCTTTTGCGGATAGGATGGCATCCACTTTATCGCCATAAGTATTGGTCAGTTCTTGGACATCAACTTCAGCGTTGCTCAATAAGTCTTCGGAAATATCCAAGGCCTTGAGTTCCTTGTTGGCGTCTTGTCTTGCGCTACGGATACTTACTTTGGCGTCTTCGGCCTCAGACTTTGCTTGTTTAGCCAGTTGTAGCCTTCTTTCTTCGGTCAATGGGGGTACGTTGATGATCACCATCTCACCATTGTTCATGGGGTTGAAGCCCAAATTGGCGTTCATGATGGCTGTTTCTATCTCGGTCAACATGCTTTTTTCCCATGGCTGGACGGAGATGGTTCGGGCATCGGGCGTATTGATATTGGATACTTGGGAAAGTGGGGTTTGCGAACCATAATAATCCACCATAACCGTGGAGAGCATCATGGGGCTGGCTTTACCTGCCCTGATTTTGGTCAACGCTTTTTGCAAGTGTTCGATACTTGCATCCATACTTTCTTTCGTACTATCGAGAATAAATTTTACTTCTTCGCTCATAACCTTCAAATTTATAAAATTGAAACCAAAGTTTATGCCCACTTAGACATTGACCACCGTTCCTATATTTTCTCCTGAAACTATTTTCATTAAGTTGCCTTTAGTGTTCATATCAAAGACTACAATGGGCAACTCGTTTTCTTGGCTCAATGTAAATGCGGTGGTGTCCATTACTTTTAGTCCTTTGGAAAGCACTTCGTTAAAGGAAATGGAATCGAATTTAGTGGCATTCTTATCTTTTTCGGGGTCGGATGTGTAAATACCATCTACACGGGTTCCTTTTAAAATTACATCCGCCTTTATTTCGATGGCCCTCAAAACTGCAGCGGAATCCGTAGTGAAATATGGATTTCCCGTTCCACCTCCAAAAATGACCACTCTTCCTTTTTCCAAATGACGAATGGCTCTTCTTCTGATGAAGGGTTCTGCTACTTCATTGATTTTAATGGCTGATTGTAATCGAGTTTGCACACCTTTGAGTTCAAGGGCACTTTGTAATGCCAAACCGTTGATTACCGTGGCCAACATGCCCATGTGATCTCCTTGTACTCGGTCCATGCCTTGACTGGCACCTGCAAGGCCTCTGAAAATGTTTCCCCCGCCAATTACGATGGCAACTTCAACACCCTTTTCCATTACGGATTTTATCTCCTCGGCGTATTCATCCAATCGCTTGGCATCAATACCATATTGTTGTTCGCCCATTAGGGCTTCTCCACTTAACTTTAATAAAATTCTTTTGTAATGCATTGAGAGTTTCTTGAAGTCCGGACAAAAATAATCAAAATTATTTATGGGAAATGAAGAATTTTGGGATTGGTATGGGTATAAAAAAACCGCCTCTTTCGGGAGGCGGTTTTTTAAAAGTATTGTTATGGTAATTAACCAAGTGCCACTCTGCTGAAACCAGTAACTTCCAAACTGGAATCTACGGATTTAACGTATTGGGCAACACTTTGCTTGTTGTCTTTGATGAAATCCTGGTTTACCAAAGTATTGTCTTTGAAGAAACGCTTCAATTTACCTTGAGCGATCTTATCCAACATTTCTTCTGGCTTGCCTTCTTGACGCAATTGGTCCTTTGCAATCTCGATTTCCTTGTCGATGATGGATTGGTCAACACCGTCCTCGTTCAAGGCTACGGGATTCATTGCGGCAGCTTGCATGGCTACATCCTTTGCAGCTTCGGCAGCACCGTCCACATTGGCGGACAGGCCTACCAAAGTGGCAATTTTGTTGCCAGCGTGGATGTATGAGCCCACGAACGGAGCGTTCAATTTTTCAAAGCTTCCGATTTCGATTTTCTCACCGATGACACCAGTTTGCTCGGTTAATTTATCGGCAACGGTCATTCCATCAAAGGAAGCGGCAAGGAAATCATCTTTGCTGTCGAAACCAAGTGCCAAATCGGCCAAATCATTGGCTAGTTTCACAAAGCTGTCGTTCTTGGCAACAAAGTCTGTTTCGCAGTTCAAAGAGATAACCGCACCTTGGGTACTATCTCCATTTACTTTTGCGATGGCTGCACCTTCTGAAGATTCTCTGTCAGCTCTTTTTGCAGCGACTTTTTGTCCTTTTTTCCTAAGGATTTCCACTGCTTTATCAAAATCGCCTTCTGCTTCGACCAAAGCTTTTTTGCAATCCATCATTCCAGCTCCAGTGGCCTTTCTTAATTTATTTACTTCTGCGGCGGTAATCTTTGCCATTTTCTTTTCTTTTTAAATTTTATGTAAAGTAAAACACTATGAAAGTGTTTTTGTTTAGGACAATGTTAAATCAGTGAGTTTATTCAACACCACCTTTTACGTTGTCTTGCCATTCTTTAAGTTCGTCCCATTTTCCATCAGCAGCCATTTTAGCTTGTTTTGGCCAAGATGTAGGATCCAAGTGAGCTAAAGTTGAACTTGCCTCTGTAAGGATTTCCTTGATTTTTTCAGCATCTGCTTCAGCAAGTTCAGCGTAAGTTTTAACTCCGTTGGCTACCAAGGCTTCAGCGGCTTTTGGTCCTACACCTTCGATTTTGGTAAGGTCTTCAGGCTTTGCTTCTTCTTTGGTTTCTTTTTTAGGAGCAGCTTCAGCTTTTTTGGCTGGCTTTTCTTCAGCGGCTTTTTCTTCTTTCTTTGGAGCTTCTTCTGTTTTGGCAGCTTTAGCTTCTTCCTTTTCTTTGTCTTTTCCGTTGTTTTTCTCGCTCTTGCGCTCTTCCAAACCTTCGGCAACAGCACTTGTTACGGATTCCAAAATTGCTTCGATGGATTTACCTGCATCGTCGTTGGATGGGATGGCATAATCAACATCACGAGGATCGGAGTTGGTATCGACCATGGCGAAAATTGGAATATTCAACTTTTGGGCTTCTTTTACGGCAATGTGTTCACGCATGGTGTCTACGATAAATAGTGCACCTGGCAAACGGGTCATGTCGGCGATGGAGCCCAAGTTTTTCTCCAATTTGGCACGCAAACGGTCAACTTGCAATCTTTCCTTCTTTGAAAGTGTGTTGAACGTACCGTCTTTCTTCATGCGGTCGATAGCTGCCATTTTTTTGACAGCTTTACGAATGGTCACAAAGTTGGTCAACATACCACCTGGCCACCTTTCAGTGATGTAAGGCATGTTTACTTTGGATACTTTGTCCGCTACAATGTCCTTTGCTTGTTTTTTTGTGGCTACAAAAAGGATTTTTCTTCCTGAGGCAGCAATCTTTTTAAGGGCTTCATTGGCCTCGTCAAGTTTTGCAACCGTTTTGTAGAGATTGATCACGTGAATCCCATTACGCTCCATGTAGATGTAGGGAGCCATGTTCGGGTTCCACTTTCTAGTAAGGTGTCCGAAATGCACACCTGCTTCCAGTAAGTCTTTTACTTCAATTTTACTTGCCATTTTTTGTACTTAGTTTACGTTCCGTTGTAAGTAGCAATGCACTGGTGGTCACAAAATTTTGTTCGCCCAGCCCATTTAGATGCTAAACTAGTTTCCAAAAAGTTGAATTGTTTATCCCTTTTGGAACAACGACAACTTGGTTAAAAATTTAACCCTGAAAATATATGGCATAGTTTCAGGGTTTTCAATGAACTTATCTATAGTTGAATGCCAAAGGCATCCAGAATATATTAACGTTTGGAGAATTGGAATTTCTTACGGGCTTTCTTCTGACCGAATTTCTTTCTTTCCACCATCCTTGGGTCTCTTGTCAACAAACCTTCTGGCTTAAGAACAGCTCTGTTCTCTGCGTCTATTTCGCACATAGCTCTTGACAAAGCCAAACGAACAGCTTCTGCTTGACCGGTAATACCACCACCGTAAACATTTACTTTTACGTCGTAGTTACCTTCTGTTTCAGTTAAAGTGAAAGGTTGTTTTACTTTGTACTGCAATGTACCAGTGGTAAAGTAATCGTTAAGATCTCTTTTGTTTACTGTGATGTTTCCTGATCCTTCGGAAACATAAACTCTGGCCACAGCTGTTTTTCTTCTACCTATCTTATGAACCACTTCCATTATTTGTAGTCGTTTAAGTTTATTGCTTTTGGTTTTTGCGCTTCCTGTCCGTGCTCAGCCCCAGCATAAACCTTAAGGTTTCTGAACAAGTCAGCACCAAGTTTATTTTTTGGGAGCATTCCTTTTACGGAGCTTTCGATAATGCGCTCAGGATGCTTTTCCAATACTTCTTTCGCAGAAGCGGAACGTTGTCCACCTGGATATCCAGTATATCTTTGATATTCCTTGTCATCCCACTTGTTGCCGGACATGTCGATTTTTTCAGCATTGATGACAATAACATTGTCTCCACAATCAACATGGGGGGTAAAGTTGGTCTTGTATTTCCCTCTAAGTATTTTGGCTACTTTAGACGCCAATCTTCCCAAGGTCTGTCCTTCAGCATCAACCAATAACCATTGCTTGTCAACAGTAGATTTATTGGCGGAAATAGTTTTATAACTTAATGTGTCCACTTCTCGAATATTATTGATTTAAATAACCTATCCCGATTAACGGGCTGCAAATGTACAATTATTAGATTGAATTACAAACGGTTGGTCGGGAATATTTTTTTACTTTTTTAGAATTGAATCTTTGCGTCTTAAAAACGGTTGCAAAGTAGTTCGATAAGTGTTAAAAAAAGATTAAAAAAAATCAGCAACTGTAACTCGTCACATTTTCACGGGTCTTTATCATATCCATCTAATCAAAAAACAATCAAGTGAGAAACGCAGCACTGGTTTTCCTGACCCTATTTTTCATTTATTCAGCTCAAGCACAAGATTCTACCGAAGTCATTATCAAAAAGAAATATACCACACAAGCCTTGGGCGAGTATGCAGTTCCGAGCATTAACGGTATTTTGGAAGATGAGGCCTGGAACCTTGTGGAATGGGGTGGGGAGTATATTGAATGGCAGCCCGACGAGAACACACCACCCACCCATCAAACCAAATTCAAGATATTGTATGATAGCAAGAACCTATATATAGGTGTACGCTGTTATGATACGGAACCCGATAAGATTGTGAAAAGATTGTCGCGGAGGGACGGTTTTGAGGGAGACTGGGTTGAGTTCAACATTGATAGTTATTTTGATAAGCGTACCGCCTTTTCTTTTACCATTACCGCAGCAGGGGTCAAAGGGGATGAGTTCATATCCAATAACGGGAACAATTGGGACGAAAGTTGGAATCCCATTTGGTATGCCAAAGCACATGTGGATGATGAAGGATGGACAGCCGAATTGCGTATACCTTTAAGTCAGCTAAAATTTGGTAGTGCCGAAGAGCAAGTATGGGGCTTTCAATCCACCAGAAGATTTTTTAGGAACGAAGAACGTTCCGTTTGGCAGCGTAAACCAGTGGATCAACCTGGATGGGTAAGCGAATTTGGGGAGCTGCACGGGTTAAAGAACATTCAGCCACAAAAGCAGTTGGAGATTCAGCCCTACACAGTTGCAAAGACCGAAACCTACGAAGCCGAAGAGGGTAATCCATTCAGGGATGGGAGCGAAAACAACATAACAGCTGGACTTGATGCCAAGATTGGCATTACCAACGACCTTACCTTGGATTTGACCGTCAACCCTGATTTTGGTCAGGTGGATGCTGACCCGTCGGCCATTGCGTTGGATGGGTTTCAGATTTTTTTCCAAGAAAGACGACCGTTTTTTGTGGAGAACAAGAATATCTTCGATTTCAGGGTTTCGCAATCCGAGGCGGGAAACACCTTTGGCTCCGATAATATATTTTATTCGAGAAGAATTGGCAGGAGTCCGCAAGGTTATCCAGACACTACGGATGATGAATTTGTTGACCAGCCCGACAATACCCCGATCATTGGTGCTGCAAAATTCAGTGGAAAGACCAAGGATGGATGGGCCATAGGTGTTCTCGAAAGTGTGACGGCTCAGCGAACCGCTACCATACTAAACGGTAATGGGGATTCCCGAAAGGAAATGGTAGAGCCCCTGACCAATTATTTTGTGGGAAGGTTACAAAAGGATTTCAATCAAAGGAATTCCTATATCGGCGGTATTTTCACGGCGACCAATCGCGAGCAAATTCCCGAGCAACTCAGTTTTTTACATGATGCAGCTTACACGGGCGGTTTGGATTTCAAGCACCAATGGGCCAATCGTGATTGGTATGTTGGGGGTAACCTTACCATGAGCCACGTTCAGGGGAGTGAAGATGCCATTACCAACACCCAAGAATCCATTACACATTTATTCAATAGGGTGGGGGCGGAGCATGTTGCAGTGGATACCACAAGAACATCATTGACAGGAACTGGGGGTAATGTTCAAATAGGGAAAATAGGCAATGGCCATTGGAAGTTTGAATCAGGAGCCACATGGCGTTCACCGGAATTGGAACTCAACGATATTGGTTTTCAGCGCCAGGCCGATGATGTGCGGCATTATACTTGGATTGGGTATCAAACCCTGAAACCCGACAGTACCTTTAGGCGGGTGGGTATCAATTATAACCATTGGACGGCTTGGGATTTTCAAGGTAACCACAATTATTTGCAGTTCAATACCAATAGCTGGCAAAACTGGAAAAACAATTACCGAACCAATATAGGATTCAATTTTGCGCCCATCGAGTATTCCAATTTTGCCTTACGTGGAGGGCCAAGGTTGCGACAATCCCCATGGATGAGTTTTTGGAACAGCATCAATACCGATAACAGGAAAAAATTGCGATTCTCGTTTTTTCACAATGGAAGAAAGGCTTTGGACAATTCGATAAAGACCTATTACATGGAAGGAGGTTTTGTGTATCAGCCCATAAATGCCCTACGTATTTCCGCTTTTCCGTCTTTACAAATCAATCATGACAAATTGCAGTTCATTGATAATTTTGATGATGTCAATGGATCACCACGTTACCTGAACGGGGAAATCAATCAACGAACCCTGAGCATGTCGTTTCGCTTGAATTATACTATCAACCCCAACCTGACCATTCAGTATTGGGGGCAACCGTTTATTTCTCGCGGACGCTACTCCAATTTTAAACATATCACGGACCCAGTAGCCAAAACATTTGATGATAGATTTGTGCAGTACACGGACGAACAGACTACATTGTCCGATAGCACTTACACCATTGATGAAGATTTGGATGGTGTGACCGATTTTAGTTTTGACGACCCCGATTTTTCTTTTGTGCAGTTCCGCTCCAATTTGGTCATCCGATGGGAGTACATTCCAGGTTCCGAGATATTCTTGGTCTGGTCACAGGATGTCTCGAGAGATGGCGATCCTACCAACGGGTTGCTCTCCAGCTTGGGAGATAATATTTTTGGGCAAAAGCCGCAAAACATCTTTTTGTTGAAGGCTACGTACCGGTTTGTGCTATAAATGTCACATCGAGCGCAGTCGAGATGTCTTTGAAGATTGAATCTTCTTCCGTACGGATGCTGAGCGTAGTCGAAGCATGATGCGGAATCTCATCAGGTTTTGAAGTAAGAATTAGATGAGATGCTGAAATAAATTCAGCATGACGGGATAAACACTGAAGTGTCATTCTGAGCAATGCGAAGAATCTTTTTTCTCGTCAACCTGAACCTGTTTCAGGCCCTCATAATGATTTGAATTTTAAGGGGAACCGAAGCCTTACATATCCATTATTTTCCTTAAGGCCTTAACGAGTGCTTCATTAGCCTCTGCATTACCTATGGTGATGCGTACTTTTCCAGGTGCGCCAAATTGTGAAACAGGTCGCACCATGATTCCCTCTTCCATCATTTTATCCGTGAATTCCATTTCGGGCAACGGTGGGTCTATGATAAAAAAGTTAGCTTGACTTGGCCAATATTTTATACCTAATTCATCAAATGCTTTGGTAATATATTTTCTGCCCTCCAAAACGGTTTTCACGGTTGCTTCGATGAATTCTGTATCGTTCAAAGCCCCAATAGCAGCCTCAATGGAAGTCAACGGTAGTAAGAAGGGTTTGTGTATCAAGCGTATATAGTTGGCAATTGTGGTTGTGGTGTAACCGTACCCGATGCGTTGCCCTGCCAATCCGTAGGTTTTGGAAAAACTGTTGAGCCCGATCATATTGTGTCCTTCTAAAACATAGGGCAATGCCGTAACATAATCGTTGGCATCGGCAAAATGGCGATAGACTTCATCAAATACCACGAGAATATTTTTAGGGACACGAGCCATAAAATCGTCCATCACGGATTTTGGAATGTAAGTGCCCGTAGGATTGTTGGGACTGGTCAAGAAAATGACCTTGGTTTTCTCGTTGATGGCATTCAATATGCCTTCCACATCCAACTCATAATTGGGTGTTAAGAGTGGGATATCCACCTGATGGGCACCATACCATCGGGAAAAAACGGAGTAGGGCAGAAAACAGGGATTGGAAAAAATCACTTCATCCCCTTCGTTGATAAAAGCCCGAAGCAGCATATCAATAACCTCGGATCCGCCATTGCCGCAGAAAAATTGGTCGGCGGTCAATTGTCCATCAAAATCTTTGACCAGCGCCTCACGCAAACGAATATCGGTCTGGTCAGGGTAAATGTTGATGTCATCCAAGGCCGCTTTCATGGCAGCAACGGCTTTGGGCGAGGCACCCAAAGGATTTTCGTTGGAGGATAGTTTGTATATTTTTTTATCGGTTGGGGGAATGTTTTTTCCGCCTTTGTATACTTCTTTGGGCACTAAATGGGCCTTGAAAATGGATGTTATGTCTTTTTTCATGCTTTCTTTGAATGTTGATCGAATCAGTTATGTGTTGGCAACGTTTCGTCTGCGCTATAAGCTGCATTCATTTGTTTTGAGTATTCAGCTATAGTAGTTTTGAATCCCATTACTTTTCTAAGGCTATCTACTTTAGTCGGGTCTTTTATTGGCCAAACAAAGAAGTTGTTGGTTACATGACCATTCTCATCTTTATATGAGCTTATCTGACTGCCGTAAACCTGTTTTTTACCATCATTCTTAAGAATTCTATCTTTCATAAGTGCATAGTGAGTTAGTGAGGCCTCCCCTTTAAAAGCAGCTTCTTTTAATTCGCCAACATACTTTTTCATATGTTTTTGGTCACTGTGTTGAAGTATATAAAAGATGCCTTTGCATATCTTCTTGCCATCTTCTGAATATATTGGGTATCCATATTTTTCAAGAAATCTAAAAGCATATATCTGATTAATAGAATCAATTTGCCCCATTCTCTGGTTTAATTCCAAATCTATATTTCCTGTTTTTTGATATTTTTCCATGAACTTTTCCCTAATTTCTTGATCTCTGTCAAGACCTAGTTCAATTTGCTCTTTTAATTCATTGTATTCTTTGGAACTCTTTGCACAAGAACAAATTGAAATCAATAAAATCATCAAAATTGTGATTCTCATGGTTTAAAGTAATTTGGATTACATCTACTGATTTTTATAAACTTTCTCCATAAAGTAGCAGAGCCATCGCCTTTTCCGTATCACCATTTTCCAATAGCTGTTTGGCCAAGGTATGCAGTTCGGTTTTAGAGGCATTTTGTATACTTTCATTGGCTATTATCGATTTGATATCTGCCGTAGAGGGAACACTTTCCAAATTCCCCAATCGGCCTAAATTGTTTCCCGTGAGCACATCGCTTTCACGTATGCCCTTGGGCAATGCATCCACTCCAATACCGTGGGTGCGAATGGGCTTCGGAATCTCGAACAGGGATTCTTTAATGGCTCGGATGTACCAATTGCCGCCCATGCGGCCCACCAAATCCAATTTTTCGGTATCTAGTACATCATCCGTTAAGTATTCATCGCTGATATGGATCATATCCACCTGGGCGATTATCAAGTTTCCTGCTCCAGGGGTCTGTGCAATTTCGACCACTTCCAAAACTGTGCATTCGAACGATACGGGGGCTTCGCCCACACGTGGGGGTTTTACTTTTACGCTGGGAACTTCAGTAAAACCTGCTTTCACGAATTCGTTCACTCCTTTATCGTAAGCCGTACTGGACAGTGACATCTGCTCCGCCATTTTGTGGTTCACCACATTGATGACCACTTCGGGTACTTCCACCACATTTTGATGCGTATGTTTTAAAGAATTGTCCCTACCGCTTCTCGTCGGGGAAAACACCATCACGGGGGGATTGGAACTGAAGACATTGAAAAAACTGAACGGGCTCAGATTCACATTGCCTTTTGCATCCACTGTACTTGCAAAGCAAATTGGCCTCGGCGCCACAGCTGTCGATAGAATACTGTACAGTTCTGGTTGAGGTATGGTGGTTGGGTCTATGGTTTTGATCATTAAGTTTATTTTTGTCATTCCTGCGAAGGCAGGAATATCTATTCATTTTTTGTCTAGGTGGCTGAGCGGAGTCGAAGCCACATTTTAATGGTCAAGTTGCATCGACTCCGCTCAGCTACCAAAATTATTTAGCAGGCAACACTTTAGTGGACACTTCGCCAAATCCGACTCTAATATCGCCATTTTGTGCGTAACCGCGCATCTTTACCGTGTCACCATCATCAATGAATTTTCGTTCAATTCCATCTTTTAGTATGATGGGTTTTGTGCCGCCCCAGGATAATTCCAACATAGAGCCAAAACTGTTTTCTTCCTTACCTGAAATAGTTCCGGAGGCCACCATATCCCCAATGTTGATATTGCATCCGTTGACGGTATGATGTGCCAATTGCTGGGCCATGTTCCAATACATATGTTTGAAGTTGCTAAAGCAAACTGTGGTTTCTTCACCTTGTTCTGGTTGGATATCGACTTCTAGGTTGATGTCATAATTCTTTTCCCCTTTATATTGCAGATAAGGCAATACTTCGGGCTCTTGTTTGGGGCCACTTATCCTGAAGGGCTCCAAAGCTTCCAAAGTCACCACCCATGGGGAAATGGACGAAGCAAAATTTTTGGCCAAGAACGGTCCGAGTGGCACATACTCCCACTTTTGAATATCACGGGCCGACCAATCATTGAAAAGGACTAAACCGAAAATGTAATCTTCAGCATCTTTTGTGGAAACGGATTCGCCCAATTGGGTGTCCTTTCCGCAGATGAATCCTATTTCCAGTTCAAAATCCAAACGTTTTGTTGGTCCAAAAGCAGGCGATTTAGCTCCATTGGGCATTGTCTGTCCTTTAGGACGATGAATGGGCTCTCCACTCACAATAATGGAACTCGCCCTACCGTGATACCCCACAGGAATGTGTTTCCAATTGGGCAAAAGGGCATTTTCGGGGTCGCGGAACATTTTACCTACATTGGTGGCGTGCTCCAAGCTGGAATAAAAATCGGTATAGTCCCCGACCGCTACGGGCATGTGCATTTGGGCCTCGGACTGCTTCACGAAAAGTTCGGGTTTTCCGGCCAAAACGGAATTATCGTCTTTCAGCCAATATTGAATCTTTTTACGGACCCGTGCAGTGATTTCTTTCCCGAGAGAGATAAAATCGTTCAAGGTGTCTTTTTCCAGCAATGCCGTGTTGAAGTCGAACACATCCAACTCGGCCACGGCGGCCAAATCCAAAATATGTTCCCCAACAGCAACGCCCACTCGTGGGCTTCTTTCCTGTGTGGAAAATATTCCGAAAGGAATATTGTGAATTGAAAAATCTGAATTTTCAGGTATTTCTATGATCATATAGTAAGTTATATGTCATTCCCGTGAAAACGGGAATCAATCTGTAATTCTATTGGCATGATGCTTCGGCTACGCTCAGCATCCAATTGTAATCTTATTTTGTCAGCTCGAGCGCAGTCGAGAGCGATTTATAGTCTTCATTTCTCGACTCCGCCCAGCATCCGTGCGGAATGACAACTTTGTTGACTTACTCCAACCAAGATTTGTAATATTTGCCATCATCTATTTTGAGGGCATTCTCTGTTACTTGAAGAGGCTTAAAGGTATCGATCATCACTGCCAATTCCTCAGTGCCCTTTTTGCCGATACTTGCCTTATAAGTGCCAGGGTGCGGTCCGTGGGGAATACCCGCTGGGTGCAATGAAATATAACCTGGTCCAATTCCTGTACGACTCATAAAATCTCCATCGACATAGTACAGCACCTCATCCGAATCTATATTGGAGTGATTGTAGGGTGCAGGAATCGCTTTTGGGTGATAATCATACAATCTCGGGCAGAACGAACACACCACAAAAGCACCCGTCTCAAAAGTTTGATGAACTGGAGGCGGTTGGTGCACACGTCCCGTGATCGGTTCAAAATTATGAATGGAAAATCCGTATGGATAGTTGTACCCATCCCAACCCACTACATCAAAAGGATGAGTGGCATAAACCAATTGGTGCAACATACCCTGCTTTTTGATTTTCATCAAAAACTCGCCTTTTTCATCAAAAGTTTGAAGGTCTTGCGGCAATTTATAGTCACGCTCACAAAAGGGAGAGTGCTCCAAAAGTTGTCCGAACCAATTCCGATATCGTTTTGGGGTATAAATGGGGTGGAAGGACTCAGCATACAAAATACGGTTGTCCTCTGTATCAAATTCAATTTGATAGATCATTCCTCGGGGAATGATGAGGTAATCCCCATATTCAAAAGGAATGTTCCCTAAAAAGGTTTTCAGGGTTCCCGACCCTTTATGGATAAAGAGCATTTCGTCCGCATCGGCATTTTTATAGAAATATTCCGTAACGGATTTTCTGGGTGCTGCCAATCCCACGTGAACGTCATTGTTTACCAATAAGGGTTCGCGAGATTCCAAGAAATCATCTTTGGGAGCTACATCAAAACCGATAAACTTTCGGCTGGCGATATTTTTTTCTACCGCAATCTTTGGACTCACATCCAACGCTTCTCCAATTTCTTTGACCTGAGTAGGTCGATGAACATGGTAGGACAGTGAGGACATCCCATCAAATCCGATAGTACCAAAAAGCTGCTCGTAATAGAGTCCACCATCAGGTTTCTCGAATTGGGTATGCCGTTTTTGCGGAATTTTCCCGAGTTTATGATAGATAGGCATTGCTTTGGTTTTAAGAGATAAGTGTTAAGTGATGCGCTCTAAATCAGTGCTCAAAACTCAACACTTATAATTTACAATTTTTAATGCAATGTACCACGAAGCTCTTGCTCACGCTCTATGGCTTCGAACAATGCTTTAAAGTTACCTTTTCCAAACGACTGAGCACCTTTTCTTTGGATGATTTCAAAGAACATCGTTGGTCTTGGTTCCACGGGCTTGGTAAAGATTTGCAACAAATACCCTTCATCGTCACGGTCCACCAAGATGCCCAATTCCTTCAATGGAGCAATGTCCTCGTCAATTTTCCCTACGCGGTCGGTAACTGCATCGTAGTAGGTTGCTGGAACACGTAGGAACTCCACACCACGACTTCTAAGGTCGCGGACGGTTTGGATGATATTGTCCGTGGCCACGGCAATGTGCTGTACCCCTTCATCTTCATAAAAATCCAAGTATTCCTCTACTTGTGATTTTTTCTGGCCTTCAGCTGGCTCGTTTATCGGAAATTTGATTCTTCCATTTCCATTGCTCATTACCTTGCTCATCAAAGCAGTGTATTCGGTGGAAATATCCTTGTCGTCAAAAGAAAGTATGTTTTTAAAGCCTAATACATCTTCGTAAAATTTAACCCAATGGTTCATTTTGTTCCAACCAACATTGCCGACCATATGGTCCACAAACTTTAGGCCTGTGGGCTCTGGATTGTAGTCGGGAGTTTCCCATTTTTTGAAGCCAGGAAGGAATGTTCCGTTATAGTCCTTGCGCTCCACGAAAATATGAACTGTTTCCCCATAGGTGTAAATTCCGGCACGGACCACTTGGCCATCTTTGTCTTCTTCAACTTGTGGTTCCATATAGGATTTGGCACCACGTTCCATGGCATTGTTGTAAGCTATTGTAGCGTCATCCACCCATAGGGCGACAACTTTGACACCATCACCATGCTTATCGATGTGTTTGCCGATTTCAGTTCCACTTTTAAGGGGTGAAGTAAGTACCAATCGGATTTTGTCCTGAACCACTACGTAGCTTTCACGGTCCTTAAGTCCGGTTTCAAGACCTGCTTGGGCATAGGATTGGAATCCAAAGGCGGATTTGTAGTAATGTGCTGCCTGTTTGGAATTGCCCACGTATAATTCCACGTAGTCGGTCCCGTTGATGGGCATGAAATCTTCGGAAGTATTTGTGTTTTTTGGAAGTGTTGATGTCTCCATGATTTATGCTGTTTTTTTATTGTTCAGTTCTATTTTGTTGCATCAACAACAAAAATAATAAATTTGAGATACGAAAGCGATTTTGTCAACTGAAATTTGAGTTAAAATCGACACTGTGATAGACAGTTTACAATGAACAAAATCGGAATCCCTATTTTTGTGGCTATTCTTAAAGCAAATGCTCAACCGTCTCGATGAAATACAGGGGATGGGGTTCCATTTGGATTTGGTGCTCCGTAAGATTCAAAAGGCTTATTTACGTAAGTTTGATGAACTTGGAGTGGAAACGACCATTGAGCAATGGGTGATTCTCTATCAAATCCATCAATTGGGAGATGATGCAAGTCAACGGGACATTGTAAATGAAAACTTTCGAAACCGAGCCACCACCTCTCGCGTAATAGGTGGATTGGAACGCAAAGGTTGGATTTCCAAGACCCGATTTGAAGGGGATCAAAAGCGTTTTAAATTGGAACTCACTCCAAAAGGACAGAAAATCCTCGATATTACCCTGCCCAGTGCCCTGGCTTTGCGGAAACTTGCCGTTAAAGATGTGGGTGCATCGGAATTTGAAACCTTTTTAAAGGTCTTGGACAAAATCGGGGAGAACTATGAGGATGACTAGCCCCAATGGTCAAAAGTCAACTTGGCTATGGTTACCAACCCAATCAAGAGAATCAAAATCAAGCTGATTTTTCTAAATTTTTCCTGTGGGATGTAATGCAGTATTCTTTTGCCCAAATAGGTGCCGACCAATCCAATCGCAAACAAAAAGGGCAGATAGGTCAGTTCTTGTTTGCCAATATATCCATTGCCATAGTATACGAAGGTTCTGGAAAAATCAATCATAAAATCAATAAAGGCCGAGGTGGCGATAAAGGCACTTTTCTCCAAGTTGAAGGCAGCCATGGTAAGTCCACGAATGGCACCGCCCGTACCCAAAAGCCCTGCGGAGAAACCCGATAAGGCACCTCCGATAACGGAATTCTTTTTATTGGGAAGCACTATGATTTCACTTTTGATGAGAAACAACAGGCTAAAGACCACAAGAAAAATACCCAACACAATTTCGAGCGCACTACTGTTGACCACTTTGGACAAAAAACCACCGACGATCACGAATAGTACAGATGGAACTCCGATGTAGAGCAGTAGTTTTTTATCCAACCCTTTTTTGAACAGAAATATTTTACTCAAGTTACTGGACAAGTGAAAAATGGCCGTCATACCGAGGACGGAGTAGAAATCAAAATAAAAGTTGCCCAAGGGCACAAAAAATACTGAAGAGCCAAACCCACCAATGGTCCCGATGATTTCCGCGACCAATGCCAATAGGAGAAAGATGTAATTCACTTTCATGCAATGGAAAGATACTGCTGTATATTATATTAAAGTTGATTTTGTGTCATTTTAACCTAAAAAATCTTAAATAAGTCTTTTTGTGTTAATAGAGCATATAAAGTGGATAATACAATAGACGTCAGGGTAAGAAAACTACCGCAACTTTGTACCCGTATAACTTTAGATGTACAATTGCTATGAAGAAGATGAATTTTTATCCAACGATATGGTCAACAGCTCCTTACACCCCAGGTGTAATGGCAGATTGGTATGACACACCGAACAAAGGGGCCGAACTTATTTTGAAAAATGAAGCTGCCACAACACTCCATGTTTCCGAAATGTCCCTGAACATTACCAAGTTCTCCGCATTGGACGAGAAGGGTAATGAACACTTTATAATAGATTTTCCTGGTCAGAACCCGGTTACCCTAAAGGGTATTGCTTCTGGTAACTTCATACGTTCCAAGAGCGTACTCACATTGCCTGATGGTAGATACACAGCATTACGCTTTTATATGGCAGGATGGGGCAACCAGTTTGTCTACCAAGATGGGGTGGCCGAATCTGCCAACTCGTTCAACCGCTTGGATTTTCAAATCGAGGATGGTTTTACGGTGGAAGAAGGCAACGCCCCCGAAGTTAAATTGTGGTTTGACTTTGCTCCCTACCAGTGGAAGCGACACTTTAAACCGCTTACGGATTTGTTTATGGGGAGCAAAAGTCAAAAACCACGATTGGCCAATAGTTTTGGCAATTGAATATGATGCTATGAAAAGGAATGAAAAAGGCACCGATCGGTGCCTTTTTTAATTTTTAGGAATTAGCTTGTTCTCCACTCAATCGCTTCAATTTATCCAGTACCTCATATACTGAAAAGCTTCGGGCAAAGCGGTACATTTCCTTGTTATCCATTTTGATGATGACCACAGGTAAGGTGAACACCATGGACTGCCCGGTAAATTCCACTTCCTCCTCCACATCCACCACCCGGATGCTCACGTTCGGAAAGTTTTCCTGCACTGCCTCGAGCAGTTTTGGCTTTAAAACTTTGCAGACACCACAGGTCTTTCCCGTAAAATAAATCAGTTCTATCATTTATGTTTTTATTGCGTGTTCAATAATCCGAATATTCGGTAGGGTAGAGGAACCACATATCTATATGTGACATATTGTTCTTGTACTTGGGCATGGCGATGAGTTCTTTCCACTCGGGAGCATTCACGAAGGCATCCCAATGCTCGTTTCTGGTGTCCATATCAGCATGGGTGGTCATGTACATTAGGTTGGGCATGTTAGCGCCTGAAAGTACCTCGCCATAAAAGACGGCCTGAAAGTCCAAACGGTCAAAAAGTGGGATTTCGCCACCGGCATTGAACATATCCACTTTATTGCGATAATGCTTTTCCGTGGAAGACTCGTAGCTACGCAGTTCGTACACCCGTTCCGACCTTGGACTGTTCAAATCAGGGGTTTCCATTTGTGGCATATCTGGGAAGGCCTGCAATAAAATGGATTGGATGCGATCATAAGGGGGATTGTCATAATTCGCATCGATATAAGCGGTGCCTGCCGCAGTATATGTTGAATCTTTTAAAACCTTGGTGTCCAGTTCTTGGAATTGCTCTAAACTCTCAAAGGGTAGCAGAACAAAGGTTTTTTGGACCGTATCGGTTTCGGAAGAACGTGATTTGAACACCCCGACTTTGTCGATACCCTGTTTTTTTACGGCGGGCATAAATGCATTTTTGAGATATGCATCCACCGTGGCCACTTGCTCTTCGGAGCTCATGGAGTAGATTTTGAGTTGATAAAATTCCCGCTGATCTTTTGTGGTTTCAGGTGTTTCGGTGCTTTCCTTTGTTTCGGGGGTTGGATTGCCGCAGCTTGCTATGGCCAATGCGACCAAAAGCAAGAGGAGTTTGATGGTTTTCATTTAATAACTGCTTGTTTTTTATTTGACCAATGAAATTGCTCTTCTAACTTCAAGCATATCTGGTTGGTGCTCATTACAATTTTGTACTGCCGAATCTAATTTATCCTTAATGAAATCATTGAAGTCTTTACAGGATTTGAAAATATTGAATTCACTGTTTTTAAAATCCCAAACAATGCCTTTTCCATTAATGAGGTCTTGAGAGGCCATTGCTCCAGCAGCACCAAAATTAGCAGCGGCTCCAGCAGCCCATTTATTTACTAATTCAGCCTCTGTGTATAGATAATTTCCACCACCGATAATTATTCTCACAAATGAATTGGCATGATTTGAATTTTGAGCCCTATCTTCTTTGTTTCGATTCTTTAAAATTGCTTTGATTTGAAAATATAATCCACCCTCATATGAAACTGCAAATGCATTTTTAACTTTTTTAGAATTGCTCCTGTCAAAAAAATAACAGTTGTGTGCTTTCATTATTTTGGGAAGTTCTTCTCTGCCATATAAACTAACAGGATAAACTTCTATAGTTGGGCTTGGTGTTTTTTTAATGAAGTCTTCTTTAGTTAAATAGATTCCTTCGGGATAATTTGAAACAAAAAGAGTGTCCTCTTGAGATTCAATTTTATCGGAACTTTGTCCAAATGCATTTGCATTCAGAAATAAAATGCATAAAAGGATTTTTTTCATAAATCGAAGAACTTCATGTTATAGTAATAATTCTTGTTGTCCAAAACTTAATGCGCCTCCAACCAATTCTCGCCAATACCCACTTCCACATCCAAGGGTACGGATAACTCGTAAGCGTGCTCCATTTCGGATTTAATGAGTTCTTTCATCTCATCCAGTTCGGGCTTGTAGCAATCGAACACCAGTTCATCGTGCACCTGCAATAACATCTTGGTCTTGTATTTTCCTTCAGAAAGCTTTTTATGGATGTTGATCATCGCAATTTTAATGATATCCGCAGCACTTCCTTGAATGGGGGCGTTCACGGCGTTGCGTTCCGCAGCACCGCGTACCACTTGGTTGCCCGCATTGATATCTTTGAGATATCGGCGACGGCCCAATACCGTTTGCACATACCCATGCTCACGGGCAAAATCCACTTGCTCGCTCATATAATTGCGCAGTTTGGGATAAGTTTTGTAATAGGTATCAATCAATTCCTTGGCCTCGGAGCGGCTTAAATCCGTTTGGTTGCTCAACCCAAAAGCCGACACCCCGTAAATAATCCCAAAGTTGACCGTTTTGGCATTGCTACGTTGCTCGCGGGTCACTTCATCAATCGGCACATTAAATACTTTTGATGCCGTGGAAGCGTGAATGTCCTCGCCATTTTTAAAGGCGGAGATCATGGTGTCCTCCTCGCTCAAGGCGGCAATAATGCGCAACTCTATCTGCGAGTAATCCGCAGCCAATAGCACATAGTTTTCATCTCGTGGGATAAACGCCTTTCGCACCTGTCTTCCTCGCTCGGTACGGATAGGGATGTTCTGCAAGTTCGGGTTATTGCTGCTCAACCGGCCCGTAGCGGCTACGGTCTGCATATAATCGGTGTGTACCCGACCTGTTTTTTCCTGAACCTCGTTGGGCAGGGCATCCACATAGGTGCTTTTTAGTTTGGCCAATCCACGGTAGTCCAATACGTTTTGAATGATCTTGTGATCCTTTGCCAAATAGGAGAGTACATCTTCCGAAGTGGAGAATTGACCCGTTTTGGTCTTTTTCGGTTTGTCCACCAATTTCAGTTTGCCAAAAAGAATCTCCCCCAACTGTTTGGGAGAAGCAATGTTGAATTCCTCGCCTGCATCTTCATAGATTTTCTTTTCCAATTCCGCAATGTCTGTCTCGAGTGCAGTCGAGAGGGTATTTAAATACTCTTTATCCAAATTAATGCCTTCCAACTCCATATCTGCCAATACACGAACAAGAGGAATCTCAATATCATCGAATAACTTATCGGTATGCGCCTCTTTGAGTTCGGGTGTGAATTTCAGTCCCAACTGAAAAGTAACATCGGCATCCTCCACCGCGTATTCCGTTTGTTTTTCCAAAGGAACCTCTCGCATACTGAGCTGGTTTTTGCCTTTTTTGCCGATAAGTTCGGTAATGGAAATGGGCGTGTAGTTGAGGTACGTTTCTGCAAGTACGTCCATATTGTGGCGCATATCGGGGTTGATGAGGTAGTGGGCCAACATGGTATCGAACAACTTGCCCTTGACCTCCACGCCGTAGTTTTGCATTACCTTGATGTCGTACTTGAGATTTTGTCCCACCTTTTCAATGGCCTCGGATTCAAAAAACGGCCGGAGTTTTTCAATCAAAGGCGCAGCATCGTTCTCATTATCGGGGAAGGGCACATAGAATCCTTTGCCAGGAGACCAACTAAATGCAATCCCGACCAGTTCCGCTTCCAACGGATTAAGGGAAGTGGTCTCGGTATCAAAACAGGCCGAAGGTTGCTTCATCAGCATCTCCAAAAAGAGTTCCATGCCCATACCATCTTGCACATTCTGATAAAAATGGGGCACATCGTCAATGGTCATACGGCTGTTCACATCCTTGATCGTGGCTGCCGCTTCTGATGGATCTCCACCAAATAGGGTAAATTGACCACTGCCAGCCACTTTGGCCTCTTCCTTGGCTGTTTTGGTATTTGTCACTTGGGTGCTGGCTTCTGCCTCGCCCGTAAATATTTTGATGAATTGGTCCTTTAGCCTGCGGAATTCGAGTTCCTCAAAAATTTCTTGGACCTTTTCCGCATCCGGCGGACACATTTCATAATCCTCTGCGTGGAACTGTACATCGCAATCGATTTTGATCTCCGCCAGTTTTCGGGATAGACGTCCCAGTTCGGCATTCTCCTCCACTTTCTCCTTCATTTTGCCCTTCAATTGATCGGTGTTGGCCAAAAGACCCTCCATGGAGTCGAACTGATCAATGAATTTTTTGGCTGTTTTGTCGCCTACACCCGGAAGTCCAGGAATGTTGTCGCTGGCGTCGCCCATCATTCCCAAATAGTCGATTACCTGTTCTGGACGTTTTACGCCAAAACGTTTCTGCACTTCAGGGATGCCCCAAATTTCAATGCCATTGCCCATTCGAGCAGGACGGTACATAAAAATATTTTCGCTTACCAACTGACCAAAATCTTTGTCGGGCGTTACCATAAAAACCTTGTAGTTCTCCTTTTCGGCCTGTTTGGCCACAGTACCGATAAGGTCATCGGCTTCGTAGCCCTCCAATTCCACGATCGGAATCTTCATGGCTTCCAAAATTTGTTGGATATAGGGAACGGCGATTCGGATGGCATCCGGCGTTTCGTCCCGGTTCGCTTTATAGTCCTCGAACATTTCGGTTCGCTCCACGCTGCCTCCTTTATCAAAAGCAACGGCCAAATGGTCGGGCTGCTCCCGTTTGATCACATCAAAAAGGGAATTCACAAAACCCATGATTGCGGAAGTGTCCATTCCCTTGGAGTTGATTCTCGGATTTTTGATGAGGGCGTAGTAGCCACGAAAAATAAGCGCGTAGGCGTCTAAAAGAAAGAGTCTTTTTTGTTCGGACATTTTATTCGGTTGTCAATTATCAATGTTCAATAAACAATATGAGGTACCCCAAATAGGGTAGGGGATTAAAAGTACGAATTGCGAATTAAAAGGTGTCAGATATCAGATATAAGATTTCAGCAGTCTTTATTCTTTCCTCTAACTGCGAAGCGGTCCAACGTCTACTCATAAAAACTGACCACCTCTCGATTCTCGTGTCCATTATCGGAATATTCTCGATAGGTAAATCCAGGGTGCACGCAGAAACCACCGGTTTCCCCATTTTTGTTGATGGCCAAGAACCCAATTTGGAAATCTTTGCGGCCCTCATTTTTCTTCATGATACGTTTTACGCCTTCCTCACAGGCTTCCTGCGGACTTTTCCCTTGACGCATCAATTCCACGATCAAAAAACTGCCCACGGTACGGATGACTTCCTCTCCAACTCCAGTGGCCGTGGCACCGCCGATTTCGTTATCGATAAACAGCCCAGCGCCAATAATAGGGGAGTCACCAACGCGTCCCGCTACTTTATAGCCCATGCCGCTTGTGGTGCATGCCCCGGCAATATCCCCGTTATCATCAATGGCGAGCATGCCAATGGTATCGTGGTTTTCTATGTTGATGGTGGTCTCGTATTTGGAAGTTTTCAACCACTCTTTATATTGCTTTCGTGTACTTTCGGTAAACAGGTCTTCCTTCTTAAATCCTTGTTCGTAGGCGAACTTCTCAGCGCCTTTGCCCGCCAAGATTATATGTGGTGTTTCTTCCATTACCTTTCTGGCCACGGAAACGGGATGCACAATATTTTGCATACAGACCACGGAGCCACAATTACCGTCCTTGTCCATAATGCAGGCATCCAAGGTCACATTTCCATCACGATCGGGACGGCCACCTTTGCCAACTGTTTCGTTGGTTTCGTCGGCCTCCTCTACCATAACGCCTTGCTCCACGGCATCCAAGGCATTACCTCCCGATTTTAAGACTTCCCAAGCCTTTTCCGAAGCATTGAAAAAGTTCCAAGTGCAGACCACAATCGGTTTTATCGGGTTTGAAGTTGGAATAATGGCAGCTGTTGCTTCTTCGGGTTTTGGTTCCGTTTTGCACGCGACCAATGTGGATGCGGAAACCAGTCCTGCGGCGGACAGACTGGAATTTTTAAGGAATTTGCGTCGTTCCATGGGTTGGTATGTTTAATTTTATGGGTTATAAATATACAATATGCTGGTAGAAGTTTGTACCAATTCCTTGGAATCGGCCATAAATGCCGAGCGGGCGGGAGCGGATAGGATAGAACTTTGTTCAGAACTTGGCGTGGGAGGTATTACTCCATCCGCAGGATTGATTCAATTGGTAAAGAAGGAGCTGACCATTCCTGTTCATGTTCTGATTCGTCCAAGGGGAGGACATTTTACGTATTCAGATGCCGAATTTGAAGTGGCGAAAGCCGATATTTTGGTGTGCAAGGCATTAGGGGTGGATGGTATTGTTTCTGGGATTTTGATGGACGATTTTTCAGTCGATGTCGAAAGAACTAAAGCCTTGGTGGAATTGGCCAAGCCGATGCATTTTACTTTTCACCGTGCCTTTGATTGGGTCTCGGAACCTTTGGAGGCCATCAAACAACTTGAAAGTATGGGAGTACAGACCATTTTGACCTCTGGCGGAGAAACATCTGCCGAAAATGGAATCATGAATTTAGGTGCATGGCAACAAGATACTTCCATTGTCATAATGGCAGGAGGAGGGGTGTCTCCCAAGAATGCATCAAGATTTAAGGAAATTGGCCTGCGTGCCATTCACTGTTCGGGAACTTCCTTTGGAAACCGATTGGGTTTGGAAGGAAAAATCAGTATGAACTCTGCAAAACATTTGGTTGAAGATGAGGTGGCGGTTTCCAATTTGGAAACACTGATCTCGATTGTTCGAGCCGTTAAATAATACTAAAAACCACTGCTAAATAGCATATTAGCACTAATTTTGTAAAAAAATTGTATGTCCCGATTCATCATTTTGGCAATCCTTTATGTGGTGCTGTCCGTTTATGGATTTCAAGCATTCCGCACACTGTTCAAGAGTCCTTTGATGCAATGGGCCTACATTGTACTGTTTTTGGGTGCCTTGATTTTTCTGACCATTAAAGTAATGACCTATGATCCTGGCAGCGGGTTCAAGGGTACTGCAGCAATAGCGGGGACTATTTTTGCCGCTTTCTTTTTGTTGGCTTTGG
The DNA here is from genome assembly GCF_029193885.1 of Flagellimonas yonaguniensis. Lineage (GTDB taxonomy): Bacteria > Bacteroidota > Bacteroidia > Flavobacteriales > Flavobacteriaceae > Flagellimonas > Flagellimonas yonaguniensis. The sequence continues at coordinate 106,243 of NZ_JARFVB010000006.1, forward strand.
TCTTGGGCTTTTTCCTTTTGTTGGAAGATGTGGTCCGTGTATTGGGCTACGGTTACAATAAGATTGTCGGGGTTTCCGATGCGGATGCCGGTTATTTCCCTTCGCGTAGAAAGTTCATCAGTGGTATTGCCCTTGGTTTGGCGGCCCTGCCTTTTGGAGCTTTGTTGTATGGAATGTACCGAGGAAAATACAATTATCAGGTATTGAAATACGAACTGGAGTTCGATGACCTTCCGGATGCTTTCCATAATTATCAGATAACACAGATTTCCGATGTGCACAGTGGTAGTTTTGATGATTACCAAAAAGTGGAGTATGGCGTAAATTTGGTCAACGAACAGAAAAGCGATGTGATTTTCTTCACGGGTGACATCGTAAACAACCGTTCCGAAGAGCTCGAACCTTGGAAGGAAGTTTTTTCCCGTTTGGATGCGAAGGATGGGGTCTACTCCATTTTGGGCAACCACGATTATGGGGATTATGCCGTTTGGGATACCGAAGAAGAAAAAGCACAAAACTTGGAGGAATTGAAAGCCATGCAAAAGGAAATGGGCTTTGATCTATTATTGAACTCTAATCGTTTTTTGGAAAAAGATGGTAAAAAGATTGCTTTGGTCGGGGTCGAGAATTGGGGCCGCGGCGGATTTAAGAAAGCAGGAGATCTTCAAAAGGCCAAAGAAGGCGTTTCCAAAGAAGATTTTAAAATATTGTTGAGCCACGATCCTTCACATTGGGAAGATGTTGTCATCCATGACGATTACCATTTCCATTTGACTTTGAGCGGGCACACCCATGGAATGCAATTTGGGGTAGAGATTCCCGGTTGGGTAAAGTGGAGCCCCGTAAAATGGCGCTACAAGTATTGGGCGGGTATTTATAAGGAAATGGAGCAGTTCATCAATGTGAACAGAGGGTTTGGTTTTATCGGTTATCCTGGTCGTTTTGGCATTTGGCCTGAGATTTCCGTGATCACCCTTAAAAAGAAGGGGCTGGCCTAAGTTTTTTCCTTCCATGGCCTAAAGCATTGAAAGGCTGTAAAAACATTCAACTTTTTTCTTATTTTTGACTGTAAACCTTAGAATACATGTCCAAATTCGGAGAACTTATTGATTTACAAGTCCCAGTATTGTTAGATTTTTATGCGGAATGGAACGAGCAGTCCACTTCCATGCATCCAGTATTAAGTGATGTTGCTGCAGCCCTTGGCGATAAGGGAAAGGTCATAAAAATCGATGTGGACAAGAACAAGGAACTTTCGCAGGCGCTTCGTATCAAGGGGCTGCCCACTTTAATGATCTACAAAAAAGGTGAGATGGTCTGGCGCCAGAGCGGAGAGCAGGACGCCAATACGCTTATCGGAATCTTAAACGAATATATCCAATAAAAAAGCGAGGTTTCTGCCTCGCTTTTTTATATGCTATTCTTCTTCAGGAATTATACTTTCTGGAATCGTATCGGATGCATCCAATGGGACCGAGCCATTCATGTCAGGGTCTATTGGAATAGGTTCGTCAATCACATCCTCTTCATCGTCCACAAACTGTGAGAACATATCAATATATTCATTGAAGATGATCGTTTCAGACTCTGCCAGCTCTTTATCGCCGTTTTCGATGAGGATGTCAATGTTTCTTCGGTAGGCCTGCATATCAGATAGGATGTCGTCAATTTTATCGTATTGCTCATCCAAAGGTATATTGGCATAGTACTCCAAATGTTCTTGATATACTTTTTTCAATTTACCGAAAAGCTCACGTGCCTTATCGGTTTCGCCCACTTTATAGTAGCCATCAACAAACGGTTCCACAAAGGCATAAAAATAATAGTGGTCCACGGGCATGTTTTCCATGCTTATGTTGATAACGTTCTTGGCCTTGTCAATTTTGTCTTCGGCTATCAAGGTTTCCATCAGGCGTGCCAAATTACTCCTAAAGGAGAGTCCTTGTGAGCGGGTTTGTGGGTCGTGATAGATCTCGTCGCTTCCTGAGTTGCCCCAGTCCCAATCCTTTACAATGTCGTACATCAGGTCGGAATCTATTCGGCCCATTTCAAAGGAATTTCGGTTTGGCGTTTTGATGGGAACCAATTTGTACACGAGGCCATCCAGTTGTAGATAATCCTTCATCCAAATATATTCGGCATTGTCAAAACTACCTCCTGAGAAATAGATGGGACGTTTCCAATCGTTGTTGGCGATAAGGTCCAGCATCAAAATCCTGTTCTTGGGAAGTGCGCCTGTCGGTAGGTCAATGTCGATATAATCCACGATCAAAGCGGAATCCTTTTCTTTGACCAACCCACTTTCCAGTACATTTTGCTTGTTGACCGGAATCCTGATCTTATTGGTGGGATAGTAGACAATATCCAAGGTGCTTTCCGAATATTGACTCAAATCGGCTCCTTGGTTGGTCAAAATATGCCTGAATTTGGTCTGTGGCTTGTCACTGCCCACCCAATTGATGAAATCTTTGATGCTCCATCTATTATCGGTAATGCCTTGATAATAAATGGCATCCCTGGTCCCGTACCTGTACTTATCATGCGTAAGTTGTGATGGAATCGGGTCACTTTCGTAAGCTTTGCGCTTCATTTGGTCGATATACCAATCCGTAGCAAAAAGACTGGTGTTCACGACACGTACATCGGTTCTGTACTTTTCAATTTCCTGGGCATACCAAATCGGGAAGGTGTCGTTATCCCCAATGGTGAACAATATGGCACCGGCATCTTCCTGACAGGAATCCAGATAGGATTTTGCTGTTGATGGGGCTGTATATCGGTTGGATCTATCATGATCATCCCAGTTTTGGAAGGCCATCAAAAGAGGCACGGCCAGGAGGCACAAGGTCGTGATGGCGGGTGCGGCAATTTTGGCCGAAATCAATTTTTTGAACTCTTCGAACAATCCGTATACCCCAATGCCTATCCATATACAGAAAACGTAGAAGGATCCCACCAAGGAATAATCCCGTTCCCTGGGTTGGAAGATATAGGGGTTGGTATAGAACTGTATGGCCAGTCCCGTGAACATAAAGAATACGAACAGCACCCAGAAATGCTTGGGGTTCTTGGATATCTGGAATACAATCCCCAAGATGCCCAGCAGTAACGGGAGGAAAAAATAGGTGTTCCTTCCCTTGTTGTTTTTCCAATCGCTGGGCAGGTTTTCCTGACTTCCCAACCTGATGCTATCGATAAAGTTGATACCGCTGAGCCAGTTTCCATTTTCATCGTACCTGCCTTGTACGTCGTTTTGCTTTCCGACAAAATTCCACATGAAATAACGCATGTACATATAGCTGAACTGGAAATCGAACAGGTATTCCAGGTTTTGCCCCAAAGTTGGAGGCTGTACTTCTATATATTGACCAAATTCCCGAAGAAAGCGAATGTATTGCTCGGTATCGAGCTCTCCTTGCGAATAGGCTGTTTTAAACTGATTTACGGCTTCGCGAAGGTCGTTGTTGGAGATGTATTCCGATTTGATCCGAAAATCCAATGCCCCGAAATAGCGCATATAGTTTTCGGCATGCTGATCGCTCCACATTCTTGGCAAAAAGCCGACATGCTTTTCGTTGGGCCCCGGAACGGCACCCTTGTAATGGTTTACAATGACGTATTTGCCGAGTTCCAAATCCTTTTCATACTTAGGGCTGTCATCCCTGTCCTCTCCTGAAGGGGCGAAGGTGTCCGAATAATAGGCACCATAAACGGGACTGTCCACTCCAGGGTATTGTTCCCTGTTGTAGTAGGCCAACAAAGCCCTTGCATCAGCTGGATTGTTTTCGTTGACCACGGTCTTTGCATTTGCCCTGATGGGGAGCATCAGCCAAGACGAGAATCCTAAAATGAGGAACATCAAGCAGAGCACCACAATATTGGCATTGTGGTAATTGTGCTTTCTGGTATATCTCAGTCCGAAGTAAAACGCAGCAACAAAAAGGAGTCCCATGATGATGGAACCCGAATTGAACGGAAGTCCGATTTCGTTGATAAAGAAGACTTCGCTCCACCCAAATAGCTCCAAAACGTAGGTCAATGAAAATTTATAGACCAGGATCAGAATGGCCACAACGATAATGTTGGCCAATAAAAAGTTTTTTACCGTGGTGGTTTTATATTTTTTGAAATAGTAGAGCAACCCTATGGATGGAATGGCCAAAAAGCCCATGAACTGTATCCCGAAGGTAAGCCCGATAACAAAACAGATGAGTATGAGCCAGCGATGTCCCCTGGGGTCGCCCAGATTGTCAGTCCATTTCAATCCCAACCATAATAGCAGGGCCATGATCAAACTGGCCATGGCATAGACTTCGGTTTCCACGGCATTGAACCAAAAACTGTCCGAAAATGTGAAGGCCAGTGCACCGACCAATCCACTGCCCAAAATGGCGATAGCTTTGCTATTGCTCAAATCCCCCTTTTTGGGAATCATCTTTCCCACCAAGTTGGTAATGGTCCAAAAGGTAAACAAAACGGCAAAAGCACTGGAGACTATGGATACTGCATTGACCATGAGTGCTATTTTGGTTTCGTCGTCAAAGGCGAACATGGCAAAGAAGGCACCGATCATTTGCAAGAGCGGGGCCCCTGGGGGGTGTCCGACTTGCAGCTTCGCAGAGGTGGAAATGTATTCCCCAGCATCCCAAAAACTTCCTGTGGGTTCAATGGTCAGGGCATAAACTATAAACGCGATGGCGAAGGAAACCCACCCAAGGATGGTATCCCATTTTTTGAAGTCTTTTGCAAACATAAGAGTTGGTTGTTAACCGAATTGTGGCGAATTTAGTAAATATAGAACAGAAGCCTAGTCCTTTTTGGAAAACCTTTAACACCCTGATAAAAGAAAAATAGCGTGTATTCTTGCCAAAAATATTTGTTGAAACCAAAGTTTGTTTTAAATTTGCACGCTCAAATATGGCACTGACCCATGGTGTAATTGGCAACACAGCTGGTTTTGGTCCAGTCGTTCTAGGTTCGAGTCCTAGTGGGTCAACAAAAAGCCCCTTAAATCTTCAAATTTAAGGGGCTTGTTTTTTGAATTGACCTTGTTTTTATCCAATTTGCCTATCCAGAGTGGGCACAGGCCTATAGGTGTAATATTGTAGTACCTCCTCCAAAGCCATTTTCAGCGCTTTGTTAATGGGCATTATTTTGGATTCCATCTGATAATCGATTTGGTTCAGTTGCATATAATAGTCCGTAAATACCGGGACATACGTTCCTTTGGAGATGGCCTCCGAGGCTATACGGTAACTGTCCGCCTGCTCCTCTTTTATGGTTTTACAAGTGGCCAAACGCAAATTTCCGTGCTTATCCCTACTCGCAGCATAACCAAATAGCCTACAAATTAACCCTCTATGTTTGTAGCTGCCACAATGTCCCTTGCTTAAAATGGAAACTGGAGTAAGCAAAAAACAGGTTTTGGGAGTGTTTTCCTGTAAGGTGGCCAGAGCATCTTCGGCCTTGCCCGATAAAAATAGCTGAAAAGCCCAAGGTAAAAACTCCAGAGGGGAAGCATCAATGTTGGGATATGAGCAACATTTTCCACAGCCAGAAACACAACCAAGTCCAGATTTATCCTGAAATTGTTGGGTTTCCCGCTCCAATTGGTCGAATAACGCTTCAACCAATCGAACTTTTTGATCTAGTGTCATTTTTCGACATCGAAAGTATATCTTATTTAAATATGTTTTTAGAATATTTTGCATGAGTGATAAAGATTTTTAAAAAATAGTATCTTTTGGGTTATCGAGCACTTTAAAAAGTAACCGAACAATACTATGACCCCATGAGAAAACTAATATTCATTTTTCTGATAGTATCCTCTTTGGGATATGGCCAGACGATTGTGAAAATCCAAAATGGAAAAGTAGAAGGCTACACGGAAGGGGAGGTCACAATTTTTAAGGGTATTCCTTTTGCGCAACCTCCTGTCGGGGAATTAAGATGGCAAGCGCCACAACCAGTAAAAGATTGGGAAGGTCTAAAGGAATGTAAGGAGTTTGGTCCGAGCCCAATCCAAAATGCACCAGAACCTTTTTTGTGTTGGACCGAGGAATTTATTGCCAAACCAGAACCTTTGAGCGAAGATTGTCTGTATTTGAATGTGTGGACCCCCGCAAAAAACAAAGATGAAAAACTGCCTGTTTTTGTTTGGATTTATGGGGGCGGCCTGAGTTCGGGCAGTGCCAATTGCGATATTTATGATGGGCATCAAATGGCTGAACAAGGAGTTGTATTTGTCAGCCTAAACTATAGGGTAGGGGTGCTTGGTTTTATGGCCCACCCCGGGTTAAGCAAAGAATCTGGCCATAATGCTTCGGGCAATTATGGTTTTATGGACCAATTGCAAGGGTTGAAATGGATTCAAGAAAATATTGAGGCATTTGGAGGAGACCCGAACAATGTGACCATTGCAGGTCAATCGGCAGGTTCCTTTAGTGTAAATGTGCAGATTGCTTCACCACTTTCAAACGGATATTTCCAAAAAGCGATATGTCAAAGTGGGGGGATATTGGGAAATCAGATGATGCAAGATATTGATTCGGCCGAAAAACAAGGTGTAAATTTTATGGAGTCCGCCAACGCATCTTCCATTCAGGAATTAAGGAGAATGCCAGCAGAAAAACTTCAAGAGTTGAGCAACGACCCAAATGTAGGAAGGTTTGGAGTGGTCTTGGACGATTATTTTTTGCCAAAAGACCTTATGGAGCATTTTAAAGCGGGCAAGCATAATCAAGTAAAAGTAATGACGGGATGGGTAACTGGAGACTCCAATCTCTTTCCAATCGTAGAAGTGACAACGGAAAGTTTCAATTCGATGGCCAAAGAACGATTTGGTGCAGGTGCAGATGAGTTTTTAAAAATGTTCCCAGCCCAAACCGATGAAGAGGCACTTCGATCCCAACAAAAAATGAACCTGTTGAGCTTTGCCGGAGTACCTTCTTATCTGCTCGCAAAATACATGAAAGACGAGGTGTGGATGTATGAGTTCGCACACGTGCCTATTGATAAACCCGGTTTCCCCAACTATGGTGCCTTCCATACTTCGGAAGTGCCCTTTGCATTACATACACTAGATCAATGGAATCGAGATTGGCAAACAGATGAGCGAAAACTCGAAGACCAGATGTCGGCCTACTGGGTCAATTTTGCCAAATTCGGTAATCCCAATGGAAATGGGCTGCCAATTTGGAGCAGTTATAATCAAAACGGAGGTAAGATGCTGTTATTTGAAACCGATACTTTGGAACTAAATACAAAGTATTTGGATGAACTTCGTTTCTTAACGCGCTAATCCTTCACAACTCCGCTAAGGTCAAGTGGTTTTTCAAAGTATTCGTTTACCAAATAAAAATACTAACTTGAAGATTCTGAAGTAATTTGGAATGGATTCATCAGCCTTGACACAAATTATAGGAACTTTGGTTGATCTGGACCCAAGTGCAAGTTTGGCACTTGATGCCATTTGCGAACCTCTGTCCTACAAAAAAGGTGATTTTTTGTTCAAAGCTGGCAAAATCCCCCATCACGCTGCATTTATGGTGTCTGGTGTGGCCCGAGCGTTTTATCTGAACAACAAAGGCAGCGAGTACAATAAAACGTTCTTTTTAAAAAACTCCTTTCCTATGCCGCTGACCGCCTTGATCACTAAAAAACCTAATAAAATCAATTGTCAAGCTTTGACGGATTGTGAGGTTATCCTCTTCGATTTTTCTGAATTCAAGTCACTCTTTCAAACATATCCGTTGCTCAAGGATTTTTACATTAAAGCCATTGAGGGCGAATGGATCAAAAAAGAGCAACATGATATTGCCATGGTCACCAATGATGCAACCACGAATTATAATATTTTTTTGGAGACTTTTCCAGGGTTGGACCAGTTGATTCCACAATATCATATTGCTTCCTATTTGGGTATTACCCCAATACAGCTGAGTAGGATTAGGGCTTCATTGTTTAAATAAGCCCTTTTCCGGATTATTTGCTTTCACTAATTGTTATAAGGATTGTCAATAAACCCCGTATGAAACAATTGCCATTGCCCTTCGACCTTTTTATAAATACTGATAAAGCGCATATCCCTCAAATTTGCTTCGTCCTGTGAGGTTTCGTTATGGAATACTTCTTGTTGTGCATTTAAAAATAGTACGGTTGAAGCGTCAACAGGAATAAAGGCAATCGGGACAATGGTACTTTTGGTGGCTCTGTTTCCGGCATCGTGCCATTGCTTTACCCTTGCTAGAAAGTCGGCCCGGTCGGATACTTTGTCATTCGTCATGTACCAATTGGTGTAGTCTGCATGAAAATGTTGTTCGTAGGCCCCGTACCCTTCTTCGGATAAGATCAAAGGAATGTTCTCGGCTAAAGCCATGATCTCTTTTTTATCCTGTTCCGATAGGGTAAAGTCCAACAAAGTTACATTCTTTGAACTTTTATCATTTTGGGAACATCCTAAGGAGCAAAATACCATACAAAGTGAGATCATCTGTTTCATTACATGTGTTTTCATATGTTTTGATTTTTGAATTGTGATACAAATGTCTTTGTTGATGTCTTGAGAGCTATTAACCTATGTTAATAATCTGATATTCAATGGAAATAAGCATTTGTTTATTAAAGTATGTTAATGAAATCCACGGTTTCCTACCAGAAATTTGTCCTAAACATTAAAATCAATAATTATGAAGACATTATTTAATCATCCACTTGCAATTTATTTGGTGGCCGGGATTGCCTGTATGGCCATTATGATCATTGTTGACTACATTTTGGGTGCCGAAGCTGAGCATCTCAACGCTTGGGTAATTGTCAATAGATTATTCGGAAACGATATTGGTATTGCAGATAGTTTGGCTATTCGAAAACTGGGTTTGTTGGGTGCTTTTTTTGTGATGGTACTGGTAAATACCTTTTTAGGAGCAGTGCTTATTCAGCTTGTTCGATTAACAATCAACCTTTTTAAAGCTTAGCATAATGAAACTTATAGGTAAAACCATTTTGATCACAGGGGGGACATCTGGAATAGGGTTGGAACTGGGGAGTACGCTACTGCCCAAAAACAAGGTTATTCTTATGGGAAGGAACAAAAACCGATTAAAAGCGCTTAAGGCGGAAGGGTTTGAAATTATTGCGTGCGATTTGGCAAGTGTTGGGGCCATTGAAAAATGTGTGGTTCAATTGGAAAAGGAATATCCACAATTGGACGTGCTGTTCAATAATGCGGGGATTCAACTCAACTATTCATTTATGGATGATATCGTTGGACACGATAAGGTCGTTTCAGAGATCAACACCAATTTTACCGGCCAGGTATTGCTCACAAAATTGCTAATTCCCTTGATGAGCAATTCGGACCAGGCATTAATTGTCAATACGACTTCAGCATTGGGCATGGTCCCAAAACAGGATGCATTGATCTACAGTGCCACAAAGGCCGCCATGAGAAGCTTCAACTTTGGATTGAAGAAAATCCTGAATACCACGAATATTGATGTCATAGAGCTAATACCCCCTGTTACCGCCACAGCAATGACGGAAGATAGGGATGAGGACAAAATGTCCACAACAGATTTGATCAATTCGGTATTGCCACAGATTGAAACAGGAAAACCCATGGCCACCACAGGTAAAATCAGGTTTTTTAATGTTCTAGGCAAGTTGTTCCCAAATATGGCTTATAAATTAGTGAATTCTTAAGAAGTAACAGGGCGCTAGGGAATCTGTACTGGAAAAAACAGTGCAATTGGTGCTGAGCGTCCTTCCAATTCCATATCACCCAAAGAAACAAAATTGATATGTTCAGGGACTGCAATTTTTTGCCGCAACACATCCGAAACTACTATATCTCGGTCAAATTGTTTACATAATTTTTGAATGCGGGCCGTGACATTTAAAACATCGCCAGTAAAAAAGATTTCCTTTTTTAGAGCGCCAATTTCCCCAGTGGTCACTTTACCCATGTGCAATCCTGCCCTAAAGGATGGTGCCACACCATAGGTCTCCTCAAAATAAGTGGATTTCTTTTGTAGACTTTGCTTCATGGCGTAAAAGCAGTGCAAACAGTTTTGGTTTTGTAGCCCTTCTTGTTGTTCCCATGTAATCACTATTTCATCACCGATATATTGGTATACTTCGCCATGGTATTGAATGATGGAACCGGAAAGTTGATTGTAGTAATCCCTCAAGAACTTAAAATAATTCTGGTGTCCCAATTTTTCTGCCAATGATGTTGATGACTTCATATCCAAAAACATAAAAACACGGGATTCCTCTTCAGGATGATGGTATTTGCCCGAAAAAAAGTTGAGCAATACATTATGTCCTAGATGCTCGCTGATACCCGAGTAAAGTAGTGAAACAAAAATGCTGAAGGCCAACGAGACCATGGTGCTCAAAAAAGTGGGGCTTACGATATAGTTCGAAAATTTGTGCCAAACTTGGGTGTCCATAATCGGGGATTGAAGCTCAATGCTTGCTGCAATGGGGAAGGTTACAAGGTTGATGACCAGCATAAACAAAAGGTAAAACCCCATTTTATATAGGGTTTTTTGCCAAAATGCCTTGTGTTTAAAAAGCTTGCCCAACCAAAGCACTTCTACCGCGCCCATTGCGATGCCCACCAGAAAAACAGTGAGCGAGGCAAACAAAAAAATACTCCAGGTCACTGTAATATCGGTTTCAGGCCGTTGATTTTCATACCCCGTGGCCATGGACTCTATGAACAGGATGAACCAGCTCAACACCAGCCAAATAATCCCAAAGGGTAGAATACGCTTTAGATGGTAACGAAGCCTAGGGTTGGAAAAGTGGGTCATGCAGTAAAGGTAGCGTGAATTTGGTTTTAATCGTGGGGTTTGATTGTCAAAACCTTGTCTGAAAGTTGAAGAAGTTGTGATAGATATATCAATTTAGCGAAATTATTCGATAGATCAGGTGGATAAATCACTACTTTAGATTTGTTTTACTTTCAATGATTTCATTTTCAGTCTTTTGAAAATGTAATTTCATAAGAGGTTATAATCAAACATGCGCACATAAACTATTCAAACTACATTAAGATGGCGAAGATTAACTATGCACAGGAATTCAATCGCTCCATCAAGGATCCCGATAACTTCTGGATGGAGCAGGCGGCCAATATCAATTGGTTCCAAAAACCGCAAAGAGCATTGACCAAAGATGAAAATGGCTTTTATCACTGGTTCAAAGGTGGTAAACTCAACACTTCATACTTGGCCCTCGATGCCCATATTGAAAATGGACGGGGAGACGACATTGCACTTATTTACGATTCCCCTGTTACGCAAACGATTGAGAAGTTTACCTATTTGGAACTTCGTGATCGAGTGAGCCGGTTGGCGGGAGGTATGAAGCGCTTAGGAGTCGAAAAAGGTAATACGGTCATTATCTACATGCCCATGATTCCCCAGGCCGTGGTTTCCATGCTGGCCTGTGCAAGATTGGGGGCCGTGCATTCGGTGGTGTTTGGGGGTTTTGCCCCACACGAGCTGGCCATTCGCATTGATGATGCAAAACCTAAATTGATCATTACGGCAACTTCTGGCATCGAGGTTGATCGTATCATTCCATATAAACCCATGGTGGACGAGGCCATTAAAATGGCAACGCACACTCCCGAAAATGTGATTGTGTACAATAGACGGCTCGGAGCTGCCCGCCCCGATGGCGAGAATGATATTGACTACGCCACTCTAATGAAAATTGCAGATCCGGTCAGGTGCATTGAGGTGGATGCCACCGACCCATTGTACATTCTTTACACATCAGGAACCACAGGAAAACCCAAGGGGATTATCCGTGATAATGGAGGGCATGCAGTGGCCATGCATTACAGCATGAAACATATTTATGGTGTTAACCCTCGAGAGGTGTTCTGGGCCGCTAGCGATGTGGGTTGGGTCGTTGGACATAGCTATATAGTCTATGCGCCATTGATATATGGTTGTACCACGATTCTTTTTGAAGGTAAACCAGTTAGAACTCCCGATGCATCCACTTTTTGGCGTGTGATCAGTGATCACGAAGTAAAAGTGATGTTCACGGCGCCAACAGCCATAAGGGCCATAAAAAAGGAAGACCCACAAGGTGATTTTGTCAAACAATTTGATATGAGCGGTCTACGGTATTTGTTCTTGGCTGGAGAACGTTGCGACGTTTCCACCTTGAACTGGGCTGGAGAAAAATTGGATGTGCCCGTGATCGATCATTGGTGGCAGACCGAGACAGGTTGGCCCATAGTTGCCAATATGATGGGGTTTGAACAACCGTTTGATGTGAAGCCTGGTTCCGCAACAAAAGCTGTTTGTGGTTACGATGTGCTGATATTGCGGGAAGATGGTACTCCCTGCCATCCTGACGAAGAGGGCTACGTTGCTGTGAAACTGCCATTGCCCCCAGGTACTTTACCCAATCTTTGGAACGATACCGAAAGATTCATCAAGGGATACCTGACTAAGTTTGATGGCTATTATTTCTCTGGAGATGGAGGGTATATCGATGAAAAAGGATATGTGTTCATCACAGGAAGGGTAGACGATATCATTAATGTGGCAGGCCATCGTTTGTCCACGGCCGAAATGGAGGAAGTGGTTGCCAAGCATCCAGATGTGGCCGAATGCTGCGTAGTTGGAATAGCAGATGACCTAAAAGGTCAGATTCCGTTGGCCATTACGGTTTTGAAGTCGGGGGCCAACATCGAAAGTTTTCAATTACAATCGGAAGTGGTAAGCGATGTCCGAAAGGAAATCGGTCCTGTTGCCTCTTTAAAAAAGGTGCTGGTCGCAGAGCGATTGCCAAAGACCCGTTCGGGCAAAATACTTCGCAAAGTAATCAGGGCCATTGCCGATGGCAAGGAATTTACTGTTCCATCGACCATTGACGACCCAGAAATATTAACAGAGATTCAAAAGTTGTTCCAAGACCAAATGGTCGGTTCGTTCAACCAAAAAGCCAAAACCACATAAATGGACTGGTCTGGAATACTACTTCCTTAGTTTTTGTTTACCCGGAAGGTTGTGTTTCTATTGGTGATCACTCGCCCTGATCTGACTGATAAAGTAGCTTCATCCGATGTTAGTGCAGTGCAACTGCCAGAGCTGTTCGATACCATTACCCGGAAAATATAACTGTCCATATTGGTGTCTGGGGTGTTTACGGTTAGGTTGGCAGTTTGTGTGCCGGTATATTCAGTACCATCCACGATAGGGGAGAAATTACTTCCTCCATCGGTGCTGACTTGCCATTGATAGGTGTCGATATTCGATGCTATTATTGTAAACGTTCCATTATTGCCCACAAATACCGTTTGATCGGTAGGTTGGGATGATATGGAAAAAGGTGTAATTGTAATAGTCTGTTCTACATCCAATGTGTTTCCAGAGGCATCGGTAATCCGGTAGGTTCGTGTAATAATTTCTGGGTTGCTGCCACCGTCGCTTACATCGCTTACAAAAGTCACTGTTGGGCTAGGATCACAGTTATCTGCTTCATCCGTTATCACGGTTACATCCGGTAAGGGAATATCTGCAGCACAATTCACTGAAATTGGAGGGGGTGCACTTGCCGTAGGAGCAGTTGTTTCAACCGTAATCGTGGTTGTGGCAGCCAAATCCGGGTAAGGTGGGTCTCCTGGCATACCACCATACTCCACCAAATATCCTTTGGGTTGATAATCGCCACTTGCGGCCCCTGTATTGGAAAGATCGTTCCATGAGCCAGGCAAACCAACTCCAGGAGCTGTGATATGTGCGTAATCTTCGTCACCGGAGTTATTGGGTTCCCCTGAGTTCCAAAATTCATAGTCGTAGGCTGTTCCACCAGCATTGCCACGCCAGAACAAAGTTCCTGCTTCTGGCCCTGTTACCCAGTACCAATCGCCTTCAGTGGTGGCATCACTGGCCCCGATCCAACCTGCTCCGGGAGCCTGGGATCCCAATAGATCAGATTCATCTTGTATGGAAATGGTGGCCAAATACCCTTGAAGACCGTAAAAAGTTCGTAGTTCCGCAGCTGCCTTTGCAGCTGACCATGTGATTCCCAACGAAGGAACATATTCATAATAATGTCCTGTGGAAGCCAGATAATTGGCCTCGTTCATCACTATGGAAAAGGTTCGGGTGTCTCCGGAAGATACAGTGGCTGTAGTTTCAAATTCCACTGCTGCAATGGCTGCCTCAAATTCTGCCAAAGTAGTGGGTCCGGTTAAGGTGAGTTTTCCTTCAGAGGTATCCCAACTTGCTGTGATGTTCGGATGCGTTCCTGTAAGATTCAATACATCACCGGTTACATCATAATTAGATGAAATTTGGATAAAAACAGCATCCAATGTACTACTGTCCGGATCGGTAATGGATACACTTTCCACTATGGCAATGGCATTACCTGGGCACAAAACCTGATCGCCGGTTGCGGTTATGGAAGGAGGCTCGTCTTCATTCACCGTGTCATCCCTAAAGTCCAAATCTCCACCAGAACCGAGGTCTCCATCAGAATCGGGCAACATTTGTGTGCCACCTGTTGTATTGGTGGGGTCATCAATATTCCCTCCTGGATCGCTGTAACCGGTTGAAGTGTCCATATTGTCATCGAGTCCATCCCCGTCACTATCACTGCCTGATAAGGTTAGGGCAGCTTCGGTGGTATCGTTGGTGCCATCATTGTCGGAATCGGTATCCAAGAAATCTGGTGTACCATCTCCATCCGTATCGACATAGGCAATTCCAGCGGTTTCATAATTGTTGTCCAAACCATCGTTGTCGGAATCATTGCCGCTTGGGGAGGTGTATCCAGTGGAGGACTGTGCTTCAACATTGTCTGGAATGCCATCACCATCACTGTCCAGATCTTGGTAGTTGGGAATACCGTCACCGTCAGTATCTATTGTGCTACAATCCAAGGAACCTGGATAGCTGGCACCATACACTCTTGCTCCCACGTTCCATGCTATAACTTTAATGTATTGCAAACCACTTCCACTTACGGTAAAAGTCACTTCCTGAATGGAACCAGGTGTGATACCACCAGCTTCGTACAACCATCCGTTGTTTCCTCCGGCGGCAGTGGAACGTTGTATTTGCATATTGGTACTTGATACGGCCGGGTCGGCACCTAAAAATACACTAACGGTGGTTCCGTCTGGAATTGGATTGGCAAATCGCAGTAATATTTCAGATTGATCCTCATAGGTATAAACTGAGTTATAGGCGTAGGTAGTCCCTGGACTACCCTGGGCATTGGCAGGATCTCTAAAATATTGAACATTGGTGGCTGTCTGCACAAAATTACCGCTAATTCCCCCGCATTCATCAACGTCCAATATGCCATCGTTGTCATCGTCAATATCCACAGAATCGGGTACCCCATCTCCGTCAAGGTCAGTACTGGCCCCATTACAATTGGAATACAATTTGGTAAACGGAATATTCTGCTTGGAAACGGACGGCCCTTGATACTGCACGGTCAACGATTCCCCACCTCCATTTTCGAAAAAGAGAACGGTAATGTCATGCAAACCCGTAGTGAGGGTAATGTTTCCAGATCGTTCTTGACTGCCGTGAGCACCATCATTATTGACGACTTGAGTCCCATCAATATAGAGTTTGGAACCATCGTCCGAATTGGTATAAAAAGTATAGGAACCTTCGGTGTCTATTTGGATGTAGCCGTTATATCGAATACTGAAATTGTCAGTATCCCCGGGATCTTCTTGGTTTTGTAGGTCATCCACATCAAAACTGGTATAGGTGCCTGACCCCAAATATCCTGATGTTGGGATATTGTCTACCGAGTTGCCAGAAGGCGAGCTATCGTAAAACTCAAAATCCACTTCGCCATTACAAAGGTCCAATGTGCCTTGAACAGCAACATTGTCTATATAATAATATTCATTGCTTGCGGTATTGTAAAAACGTACCCTAATTTCTAAAGTAGAGCCTGTGGTGGCTAGGTTTACGGTATAAGAAGAATTTAAAGGGTCGTATGGGCTGGAATCTCCCGAAGCATTTTCAAACTGCACCCACGAACCGCCGTCGATTCGATATTCTCCTATGAAATAGTCCGTTCCTTGTTCAAATTGACTGGTGTCGGCCTGTGTGTCCACATCCAAGCTAAAGCTCACATCGGTATATTTATATATGTTGATGGGATCGGTCTGCCATGTGCTTTCCGTACCAAGATCATTGGCTTCGATTCTATTGTTCTGTACTTCCAAATTCCCAGAGCCACTTGTATCCCAGTCTGATGCAGAGGACCCAGTTGCTGTTCCATTGCCCGTTCCATTGGAATACCCGTTGAAATCCTCACTCCAAATGCCATTTGTTGACGAAGAGGAGAAACCTTCAACCAGTACATTGTCTATATAATATCGCTCGTTTCCAGAATTATTATACATCCTCACGCGTATTTCCAAAGTGGAGCCCGTGGTAGCTAAATTTACGGTGTAAGACGGACCCAAAGGGTCCGAGTTGGAGCCTGAAACGTCTACAAATTCTATCCAAGATCCTCCATCAACGCGATACTCCCCAGTAAAATAATCGGTGTTTTCAAATCGATTTGCTTGATAAACAGATGCATCCATACTAAAGCTTACACTTGTATAGCCGTAAATATTAATGGTCTCAGTTTCCCAAGTGCTTTCAGAATCCAAGTTTCGACCTTGTATCACATTTCCTTGGACATTTAACCTTCCAGTATTGTTAGTGGACCAATCAGATGCAGAAGCCCCAGTGGCCGTGCCACTTGAGGTGTTGTTGTTGTAATTGAAATCTTCACTCCAGAGGGTGGTTTGGGAAAAAGCTAAGGAGGTGCCCATAAGGAAAAGGGCCAATACTGGCATCCAACCATGAAAATAACGACTGGTTTTTACCTTAAAGAACGAGGTTGTGCCCATAATGCATGTTGATTTACTTTACAAAACTAATTTTGGTGGCCCCAATGGAAAATTTTTGTTGTGAAATGTGGTATTTGCTATGTTAAGCCTTGTTTTTTGTTGGATTTCGGGAACAGATCTTTTAATTCTGTGCACTTGCTTCCCCTCGATTTAAATAGTAGTAAATGGATTATAGGTGGAATATGGGTAAATATTGGAAAATAACCACTTAGCTTGAATAATTGTGGTGCAGGGTTGCAAATGCTGCATTAAATGTCGTATATTTGCGCCACTGAACGGATATAAAAGTATTCATGAGGGGACCTTGAGTCCCCTCTTTTATTACTGATTTCTTATGTTGAAGGAAAAAGTGGAATCGTTGTTGAACAAGGCCTTGGAAGAAAACCCATCCTTGTTCTTGGTCGATTTTAAAATGGGAGGCGACAACAGCATAAAAGTGGTTTTGGACGGCGATCAAGGGATTAGTTTGCAAGATTGTATGGACGTTAGCAGGGCCATAGAGCACAATCTTGATCGTGAAGAAGAGGATTTCTCTTTGGAAGTCACATCCGCTGGAGCTACATCGCCATTGCTATTGCCGCGTCAGTACAACAAGAATATAGGAAGAAAATTGCAGGTCAAGACCAGCGTAGGGCAATTTGAAGGAACACTGGTGGAAACCTCGACAAATAGTATTACCTTGGAGTGGAAGGCACGGGAGCCCAAACCTGTGGGTAAAGGAAAAGTTACAGTGCAGAAAAAGCAGGAAATCGCCTTTTCTGACATTCAAGAAGCAAAAGTGAAATTAAAATTTTAATTGTAGTAGAAAATGGAAAACCTAGCGCTCATCGAATCCTTTTCGGAGTTTAAGGACGATAAGTTTATTGACAGGGTGACCCTTATGGCGATTTTGGAAGAAGTCTTTCGAAGTGCGCTCAAGAAAAAATTTGGTTCTGACGACAATTTTGATATCATCATCAACCCCGATAAAGGGGATTTGGAAATATGGAGAAACCGTATCGTTGTTGAAGATGGTGAAGTGGAAGAACCGAATGAGGAAATTTCCTTGTCCGAAGCTAGAAAAATCGAACCCGATTTCGAAGTTGGGGAGGATGTTTCGGAAGAGGTAAAATTGATCGATCTGGGCAGAAGGGCAATTTTGGCATTGCGTCAAAACTTGATCTCCAAGATCCATGAGCATGACAATACCACCATCTACAAGCAATTTAAAGACTTGGAAGGTGAGATTTATACGGCTGAAGTGCACCATATTAGGCACCGTGCCGTAATTTTGTTGGATGATGAAGGAAATGAAATCATCCTTCCAAAAGAAAAGCAGATTCCGTCTGACTTTTTCCGCAAAGGGGACAACGTTCGTGGTATTATTGAAAGCGTGGAGCTCAAAGGAAACAAGCCTGCGATCATTATGTCAAGAACTTCGCCAAAATTCTTGGAGCAATTGTTTTTCCAGGAAATCCCGGAAGTGTTCGATGGTTTGATCACCATCAAGAAAGCAGTTCGTATTCCTGGGGAAAAAGCGAAGGTCGCAGTGGATTCCTATGATGATAGAATTGATCCCGTAGGTGCCTGTGTGGGTATGAAGGGCTCAAGAATCCATGGAATTGTTCGTGAGTTGGGCAACGAAAACATCGATGTGATCAATTGGACGAACAATCCGCAATTAATGGTGACCCGTGCGTTGAGTCCTGCAAGGGTAACATCCGTCAAATTGAACGATGAGAAAAAAACAGCTCAAGTATACCTAAAGCCAGAGGAGGTTTCCAAGGCCATTGGTAGAGGTGGGCACAACATTCGTTTGGCCGGTCAATTGACTGGTTATGAAATAGATGTGTTCCGTGAAGGGGTGGAGGAAGATGTGGAGTTGACCGAGTTTTCCGATGAAATCGAAAGCTGGGTGATAGAAGAACTCAAGAAGATTGGATTGGACACCGCACGTAGCGTTTTGGAACAAGATGTGAAGGATTTGGTAAAACGAACCGATTTGGAAGAAGAAACAATCCAAGAGGTCGTTCGCATCCTCAAGGAAGAATTTGAAGATTAGGCTTATATTAGCAGCGAAAATTTAGGGCAAGTAAAATTATTTATGGCAGAAAATCCAACAATACGACTTAATAAAGTTCTCAGAGAATTGAACATTTCACTGGATAGGGCAGTCGATTACCTGGCCTCGGAGGGGCACGAGGTAGAGGCACGTCCTACCACAAAAATATCCAATGAAGTGTATCAAGTTCTGTTGGATGAGTTCCAAACGGATAAGAGCAAAAAGGTTGCTTCCAAGGAAGTTGGTGAGGAAAAGCGCAAAGAAAAAGAAGCTATCCGAATCCGTATGGAAAAGGAACAGGAGGAGCGCAGATTGGCCAAGGAGAAAAAGGAGGCGGAGCAGCAAGTAGTGAAAGCCAAAGCTGAACTTTCCGGACCTAAGACCGTTGGTAAAATCGATTTGGATAAAAAACCAGAAAAGGCAAAAGAAGAGAAGCCTAAAGAAGAAGTCGAAACGCCCAAAGCTGAGCCCGAAAAGGTTGTTGAAAAAGAGGAAAAGCCAAAAGTTGAAACCAAACCTAAGGGAGAAAAGAAAGAGGTAGAAGCAAAAGAGGAGGTCAAGGAAAGTACAGAGGAGACGACAGAGTCGGGTACCATAAAAACCAAATATCAAAAACTTTCCGGTCCCAAGATCACTGGGGACAAAATTGACCTTTCCCAATTTAAGAAACCTGCCAAAAAGAAGAAAGAGGACAATAAAGGTCCCAATAAAGGAGGTTCATCTGATGGCGGCGAGCGAAAAAAACGCCGTAGAAGAATAGTTAAGAACGGCCCGCAATCTGGTGGAGGCCGAAATAATAGGGGAGGTGCTCGAGGAAAAGGACAGCGTTCATCCGCGCCTAAAGTGGAGCCTACCGAGGAAGAAGTACAAAAACAAGTGAGGGAGACCCTTGAAAAACTTCAAGGTAAATCCAATAAGGGCCGAGGTGCCAAATATCGTAGGGAAAAACGGGATCAGCACCGTCAGCAAACGGAGAAAGATCTTGAGCAACAAGAGTTGGAGAGCAAAATTTTGAAGGTGACCGAGTTTGTTACCGTTAATGAGCTTGCCACCATGATGAACGTTTCCACTACGCAGATCATTTCTGCATGTATGTCCCTTGGTATCATGGTAACCTTGAACCAGCGTCTTGATGCTGAAACCCTTTCCATTGTTGCAGATGAATTTGGTTACGAAGTGGAGTTTGTTACTGCTGAAATCGAGGAGACCATAGAAGAGGTCGAGGATGCTCCGGAAGATTTGGAACCACGTGCACCAATTGTTACAGTAATGGGTCACGTAGACCATGGTAAAACATCCTTGTTGGATTATGTTCGTCAAGAGAACGTAATTGCAGGTGAGAGCGGTGGAATTACACAGCACATTGGAGCTTATGGTGTTTCGCTTGAAGATGGACAAAAGATTACATTCCTGGATACACCAGGTCACGAAGCGTTTACCGCGATGAGAGCCCGTGGTGCCCAGATAACGGATATCGCCATTATCGTAATTGCCGCGGATGATGACATCATGCCTCAAACAAAAGAGGCCATTAGTCACGCACAAGCAGCAGGAGTACCTATTGTATTTGCCATAAACAAAGTGGATAAGCCAACGGCAAATCCTGATAAGATCAAAGAAGGATTGGCGCAAATGAATCTCTTGGTCGAGGATTGGGGAGGAAAAGTTCAATCTCAGGACATTTCTGCCAAAACTGGTCAAGGCGTTCAGGAGTTGTTGGAAAAAGTGTTGTTGGAAGCTGAATTACTTGAGCTAAAAGCTAATCCGGATAGACTTGCTACAGGTGCAGTCGTTGAGGCTTTCTTGGATAAGGGAAGAGGTTATGTGGCCACAATCCTTGTGCAGACAGGTACCTTGAAAATTGGGGATTATGTGCTTGCAGGAACTTGCAGTGGTAAGGTCAAGGCAATGCACGATGAAAGAGGAAATAGTATAGAAAGCGCAGGTCCATCCACCCCGATATCCATTTTAGGATTGGATGGGGCGCCACAGGCAGGTGATAGGTTCCATGTATTGGAAGATGAGCGTGAAGCAAAACAGATAGCAGCAAAACGCTCGCAATTGCAACGTGAACAATCCGTGAGAACGCAGCGTCACATTACATTGGACGAAATTGGACGAAGAATCGCATTGGGCGACTTCCAAGAGCTTAACATTATCCTTAAAGGTGATGTGGATGGTTCTGTGGAGGCCCTGACCGACTCGTTCCAGAAATTATCCACAGATGAGATTCAGGTAAACATCATACATAAAGGTGTTGGTGCCATTACCGAGTCCGATGTCTTGTTGGCAAGTGCCTCAGATGCAATTATTATCGGATTTAATGTAAGACCTATGGGTAATGCTAGGTCCATTGCTGATAAAGAAGAAATCGATATCAGGTCATACTCCATCATTTATGATGCTATCAATGACCTTAAAGATGCTATGGAGGGAATGTTGTCCCCAGTGATGAAAGAAGAGATTACCGGTAATGCCGAAATCAGGGAAACCTTTAAGATTTCCAAAGTAGGTACCATTGCAGGTTGTATGGTGACCAGTGGTAAGATCTTCAGAAACTCACAAATTAGGTTGATTAGGGATGGTGTTGTGGTCTATACAGGGGAATTGGCTTCCTTAAAACGATTCAAGGACGATGTCAAGGAAGTCTCCAAAGGATATGATTGTGGATTGCAGATCAAGAACTATAATGACATTAGGGAGGGTGATATTGTAGAAGCCTTCCAAGAGGTTGCGGTAAAGAAGAAACTGTAAACCGAAAAATAATGCCAATAAAAAATCCCGCCTTTTGAGCGGGATTTTTTTATGATTTGATTTCTTTTTCCTCAGGCTTTAGGAGCATGGCGTCCGGATATTTTTTTCGGACCTCCAAGTACCTTCTTTCAGCTTCCAGTTTGGTTTTGAACCTTCCAAGTCTAACGCGGTATGTGGGCGATTCAAACTCTATTTTGGAATACCAGTCGGGAA
The DNA here is from genome assembly GCF_029193885.1 of Flagellimonas yonaguniensis. GTDB lineage: Bacteria > Bacteroidota > Bacteroidia > Flavobacteriales > Flavobacteriaceae > Flagellimonas > Flagellimonas yonaguniensis. The sequence goes on from NZ_JARFVB010000006.1 coordinate 128,163, forward strand.
AATCTATCTCTACTTGGCTCAATAGGTCCTGGGCCTTCTCGTAGTTGCCAAAACCGACTTGGATTTGATAAAATCCAGTGTTCGCATTTACTTTGGTATACAATTTTACCAACTCGTTGATTTTTGGGTCTTGCTGAATGGTCACTTGTCCATCTTGGGCCAAAACTTGAGAGGTAATCCCGATTAAAATTGCGGTAAATACAGCCGTTTTCATGATATTTGTATGTTGTACGATTTATGCTTAATGCAAATGTAGATTATTAAAGGTTAACCAAGTCGAGCGCAAGTTATTTAGAATCTTTATAAATTATGTGTTATGAATACCTTAAGATTTCAAAAAATGACTGTATGTCTTACTTTTGTTGCCATTCTTGGTAGGGTAAAAAGCTATTGCTCTCAAACTCAATAGAAAGAATCATGCCAAAGATTTCGATAGAAATTTCACGAATATGAAAAAGGTTTTATACCGCCATCTATTTTCTAAAGTTTTAGGTTTAACTCTCCTATTATTCTCATCATCTTTTTATGCACAGGAAGAAACCGAGGCTGCTGCTGATGTAGCCACGGAAGAAACTGCTGATGCAACTGGAGGGGATCCTGTAAAGGGGAAGCAACTCTTTAATCAGAACTGTGCTGCATGTCACTCCTTGGATAGGAAGATGACAGGTCCGGCATTGGCCAACGTGGAAACCAGGTTGGCAGATGATGAAGGGTTGGATAAGGAGTGGATTTATGCATGGATAAAAAACAGTCCTGGGGTAATTGCTTCCGGGGATGCCTATGCGGGCAAAATTTACGCAGAGTACAATCAAGCGGCAATGACGCCTTTTCCAACATTGTCCAACGAGGATATCGATGATATTTTGGCCTATACTGCCGCTCCGCCTTCCACACCTGCTCAAACTGCTGTGGCAACACCTGCTGGCGGTGAAGGTTCGGGAGGCTCAACCTCCGGTATTTCAAATGAGATGATTCTTGGGGCCTTGGCCTTGGTGTTCGGTCTTTTGGTCATCATGTTGATTTTGGTGAACAAGACCTTGCGCAGAATTGCAGAAGCCAATGGGGTTGTGCTTGAAAAGGAGAAAGAAAAGCGTTTGCCCATTTGGAAGGCGTTTGTGCAGAACCAGTTCTTGGTTTTGGTGACAGTGGTCTTCTTGTTGTTGGGCAGTGCTTATTTCGCTTATGGATATTTGATGCAGGTAGGTGTTGATCAAGGTTATGCGCCGGTTCAACCCATTCACTTCTCGCACAAGATCCATGCTGGTGATAACAATGTGGACTGTAAATACTGTCACTCTTCTGCAAGGGTGTCCAAAACTTCAGGGATTCCTTCCTTGAACGTTTGTATGAACTGTCATAAATCAATCTACGAATACACGGGTAATCCAGAAGGGCCATCTGCAGAGGATTTAGCTGCAGGGCATACCAATGAGTTCTATACTGGGGAAATCAAAAAACTATACAAGGCAGTGGGATGGGATGAAGAAAACCAAGGCTACACAGGCGAGACACAGCCAGTGGAGTGGGTAAGAATCCATCAATTGCCAGACTTTGCTTATTTCAACCACTCCCAGCACGTTTCTGTTGCAGGTGTGGAATGTCAGACTTGTCACGGTCCGATCGAAGAAATGGAAATTGTGGAACAATTCGCCCCATTGACCATGGGATGGTGTATCAACTGTCATAGGGAGACCAATGTCAAGGTGCAGGGTAATGCCTATTATGAGGCAATCCACGAGGAGTTGTCCAAAAAGTATGGTGTAGAGGAATTGACCGCAGCAATGATGGGTGGTCTGGAATGTGGAAAGTGTCACTATTAAGAATTAAAAGAAGATAATCTCAGATATATCGTATGGCATCAAACAAAAAATACTGGAAAAGTGAAGCGGAGTTGAATCCGAACGATTCCATTGTTGAGGCGCTAAGAAACAACGAGTTTACCGAAGAGATTCCCGTTGATGAATTTTTGGGCGACAAGGAAAATTTGTCCGCCTCTAACACATCCCGTAGGGATTTCTTAAAATATGTAGGTTTCAGTACGGCAGCAGCTACGGTTGCGGCGTGTGAAGGCCCGGTTCACAAATCCATCCCCTATGTGGTTCAGCCGGACAATATCGTTCCCGGTGTTGCCAACTACTATGCGACCACAATCGCTGATGGATTTGATTTTGCCAGCATCTTGGTAAAGACCCGAGAAGGAAGGCCGATCAAAATTGAAAACAATGCCGATGCAAAAGTAAACGGTGGTGCCAATGCAAGAGTGCAGGCATCTGTGTTGACTTTGTACGATAGCAAAAGGGTTCAAGGGCCGATGGCCAACGGAGAACCTGTGGAATGGAAAGTGTTGGATGCCACCATGAAGGCGAAGTTGAATGCTTTGAAAGGTTCCAACAAACAAGTGGTGCTGTTGACCCAGACTTACGCCAGTCCATCGACCACAAAATTAATAGCTGAGTTTAAAGCGGCTTACGGAGACAATGTAAGCCATGTGGTTTATGATGCCATTTCCGAAGATGCTGCATTGAATGCATATAATAAAGCCTACGGCGAGCGTGCCTTGGCCGATTACGATTTTGAGAAAGCAGAACTGATCGTTTCTTTCGGGGCTGATTTTCTTGGTGATTGGCAAGGGGGCGGATACGATACAGGTTATGCCAAGGGTCGTGTTCCCAAAAACGGAAAAATGTCCAGGCATGTACAGTTGGAGTCCAATATGTCTTTGACGGGTGCCAATGCGGACAAGAGATATCCGATGACCCCTACACAACAAAAGATTGCCCTTGCCAAATTGTATGGTAAATTGAATGGTAGCAGTGTTGGTGGAGGTACTTCCGATGTGGATGAAGCTGTTGATAAGGTTGCGGCCGAAATCAAAAAAGCGGGTAGCAAGGCAGTTGTTGTTAGTGGCTTGAATGATGAAAACGCACAAACTGTAGTGTTGGCCATCAACAAATTGTTGGCAAGTGAGGCTTTTGATTCAGAAAAACCGAAATATGTACGTCAGGGCGATGCTGCCAAAGTGAGCAAGTTGATTGCTGACATGAATGCAGGTCGTGTTGGGGCATTGATCATGGATGGTGTTAACCCGGCTTATACATTGCCAAATGCAGATGAGTTCCTTTCCGGACTTGGTCAGGTGGATGTGTCTGTTGACTTTGCTTATACCCATGATGAAACTGCGCAAGCTTCTAGTTATGTGGCTGCGGCTTCACATTACTTGGAATCTTGGGGCGATGCCGAATTCAAAAAAGGAGAATATAGCTTGATGCAACCCGCCATTCGTGAGTTGTTTGATACAAAACAGTTTCAAACAGCCCTTTTGACATGGATGGGCGTCGAGAAAACATATTACGAATACATCAAAGAAACTTGGAGTACGGACATTCTTCAGGGTGGTTCTTGGAACAAAGCCTTGCAAGATGGTGTGTTCGCAGCGCCAACAATGGTAATGGATGCTGTCGAGGTTGAAACGGTTCAGACGGATGCTGAAGAAGAGCAGTCTGGGATAGTGCCGATTGCTTCTGCAATCCGTTCATTGGTAAATGCAACAAGTCCGGGTACCGAATTGGTATTCTATTCCAAAGTTGGAATGGGGGATGGTCGTCAGGCCAACAACCCTTGGTTGCAGGAATTCCCCGACCCGATTTCCAGGGTATCTTGGGATAACTATGTAACCGTTTCCAAAGCGGATGCTGAAAGCTGGGGTCTGGAAAATACGATTGAGGCCGATGGAGGTGTAAACGGAAGCTATGTAAACTTAACTGTGGACGGAACAGTGTTGGAAAGTGTTCCAGTGATTGTTCAGCCAGGTCAGGCAGTAGGTACTGTGGGACTGTCTTTCGGTTATGGTAAGAAGGCCGGAATGCAAGAAGAGATGGCTACAGGAGTGAATGCCTATACTTTGTATAGCAACTTCTCGGATGTGCAGTCCGTGACTGTTGAGAAAGCAGGAGGTGAGCATGAGTTTGCTTGCATTCAATCCCATAAAACATTAATGGGTAGAGGGGATATCATCAAGGAAACTACCTTGGAAATCTTCAATACCAAATCCCACGCAGAGTGGAACCCAATGCCGCATGTAACCTTGAATCATCAGGAAATTCCTGTGACTTCTCCAGATGCGGATCTTTGGGAAGAATTTGATAGAAGCGTTGGGCATCACTTTAACTTGTCCATCGATTTGAATGCATGTACCGGTTGTGGTGCTTGTGTTATAGCATGTCATGCAGAGAACAACGTTCCTGTTGTTGGAAAACGCGAAATGCGTCGTTCTAGGGATATGCACTGGTTGCGAATTGACAGATATTATTCTTCCGAGGAAACTTTCGAGCTTGATAACGAGAAGAAAGAGGGAATGGAAGGTTTGTTCGGAGATAAAGGTGCTCTTGGAGGATTTGGCGAAATGGAAGATCCATCGGCCAACCCGCAAGTGGCATTCCAGCCTGTAATGTGTCAGCACTGTAACCACGCACCTTGTGAGACTGTATGTCCAGTTGCTGCGACATCGCACGGTAGACAAGGTCAAAACCATATGGCATACAACCGTTGTGTGGGTACAAGATATTGTGCCAACAACTGTCCGTATAAAGTTCGTAGGTTCAACTGGTTCTTGTACAACAACAATGACGAGTTCGACTTTAACATGAACAACGATTTGGGTAAAATGGTAATCAACCCAGATGTGAATGTACGTTCAAGAGGTGTTATGGAGAAATGCTCCATGTGTATCCAAATGACCCAAAAGACCATTCTGGATGCCAAGAGAGATGGAAGAGTCATCAAAGATGGTGAGTTCCAGACAGCATGTTCTGCAGCTTGTAGCAGTGGAGCTATGGTGTTCGGGGATATCAATGACCATGACAGTAAGGTAGCGGAGTTGAAGGAAGATGACAGAATGTACCATTTGTTGGAGCATGTGGGGACCAAACCAAACGTGTTCTACCATGTGAAAGTTAGAAACACCAACGAGGCTTAATCAATAAAAAAAGAAGTAACTAGAAGATAAATTATGGCGTCGCATTACGAAGCACCTATTCGAAAGCCCTTAGTGGTCGGAGACAAAGGATACCACGATGTATCAGTTGACATTGCCCGTCCGGTTGAGGGAAAGGCCAACAAACAATGGTGGATTGTATTTTCCATTGCATTGGTGGCATTCCTCTGGGGTTTAGGATGTATCATTTATACCGTTTCCACGGGTATTGGGGTTTGGGGACTTAACCGAACCGTTAACTGGGCCTGGGATATTACCAACTTTGTATGGTGGGTAGGTATTGGTCACGCAGGTACACTGATTTCAGCTGTACTCTTGCTTTTCCGTCAAAAATGGAGAATGGCGATCAACCGTTCTGCAGAGGCGATGACCATTTTCTCGGTTGTTCAGGCCGGTTTGTTCCCGATTATCCACATGGGTCGTCCTTGGTTGGGTTACTGGGTACTTCCCATCCCTAACCAATTCGGTTCGCTTTGGGTAAATTTCAACTCGCCCTTGCTTTGGGACGTGTTTGCGATTTCGACTTACCTATCTGTGTCATTGGTGTTCTGGTGGACAGGGCTACTGCCTGATTTCGCCATGATTCGTGACAGAGCGGTAAAACCATTCCAAAAGAAAATTTATAGCCTGTTGAGCTTTGGTTGGACAGGTCGCGCAAAAGATTGGCAGCGTTTTGAGGAGGTTTCCTTGGTATTGGCTGGTTTGGCCACACCTTTGGTGCTTTCCGTGCACACGATTGTATCTTTTGACTTTGCTACGTCGGTAATTCCAGGATGGCACACCACCATCTTTCCACCGTACTTCGTTGCGGGTGCGATTTTCTCTGGATTTGCCATGGTAAACACACTTTTGATCATTATGCGTAAAGTGTGCAGCCTTGAGGCGTATATCACAGTACAGCACATTGAGTTGATGAACATCGTGATCATGATTACGGGTTCCATCGTGGGATGTGCCTATATCACGGAGCTGTTCATTGCATGGTACTCAGGAGTTGAGTATGAGCAGTATGCTTTCTTGAACAGGGCCACGGGACCTTACTGGTGGGCTTACTGGTCCATGATGACATGTAACGTATTCTCTCCACAGTTCATGTGGTTCAAGAAATTGCGTACAAGTATCATGTTCTCCTTTTTTATTTCCATTGTGGTGAACATAGGTATGTGGTTCGAGCGTTTTGTGATCATTGTAACCTCATTGCATAGGGATTACTTGCCGTCTTCTTGGACTATGTTCTCCCCGACCTTCGTGGATATCGGAATCTTTGTGGGGACCATAGGGTTCTTCTTCGTGTTGTTCCTGTTGTACTCTAGAACATTCCCTGTAATTGCACAAGCGGAAGTAAAATCCATTTTGAAGGCTTCTGGTGAGAAGTTCAAAACCTTAAGGGAAGCTGGAAAGCCATTGTATGAAATGCCTGCTTCCAAAGGTAAAACCAAAATTGAGACGGCTCCAAAAGTAGAGACAAGTGAAGAACATGTGTCTACCTTATTGGAAGCATTGGGTACTTTTGATTCCGAAACTGAAACTGCAGATGACTTGAAAAAGGTTAAAGGAATTGGCCCTCAAATGGAGGATGCTTTGAACAAGATTGGAATCCATACTTTCGCTCAGGTGAGCAAAATGACCGAAAAAGAATACGATTTGCTGGATTCTATCACAGGTTCTTTTCCAGGAAGGGCACAACGTGATGATTGGGCAGGTCAGGCTAAAAAATTAAATGAAGATAAATAATTATGGCATCAAAAGTTATACAAGCACTTTACAACGATGACGATGTGTTGATGCATGCCGTAAAAAAGGTTAGGGCAGAGCACCATCATATAGAGGAGGTGTACACTCCGTTTCCTGTTCACGGTTTGGACAAGGCAATGGGATTGGCGGATACCCGAATAGCTATTACCTCTTTCCTTTACGGATGTTTAGGATTGACCGTTGCCATAGTTATGATGAACTTCATCATGATTGAGGATTGGCCGCAGGATATTGGTGGTAAACCAAGTTTCAGCTACTTGGAGAACATGCCGGCCTTTGTTCCGATCATGTTCGAACTTACGGTTTTCTTCGCAGCCCACTTGATGGTGATTACCTTTTACCTTAGAAGTAGAATGTGGCCGTTCAAAAAAGCGGAAAACCCCGATAAACGTACTACCGATGACCACTTTTTGATGGAAATAGGTTTGCACGACAACGAAAATGAACTTGCTGACTTGTTGTGGGAAACAGGAGCGGTAGAAGTAAAAGTTACAGAAAAGGAGTCTTAATAATATGAAGCAATTAGGTAAAATAAGTGTTGTTTTGGTTCTTGTGTTGTTCGCAGCATCTTGCGCGGACAAGAACAGTCCAAACTACCAATTCATGCCAAACATGTACGAACCTGTAGGATATGAAACCTATCAAGGCGTTGACAATGGATTGTTTCCTGACGGAACAGAAGCCCTGTTGCCGGTAGAGGGAACTATTTCCAGGGGATACATGCCCTATGAGTTTGAAAACACTCCAGAAGGAAAAGAACTCGCAAGATTGAACACAAGTCCATTGGATTCCCTGAATCAGGAAGAAAACTTGGTGAAAGGGGCAGAGCTATATGCGATTTACTGCGCCGTTTGTCATGGACCTAAAGGGGATGGACAAGGAAATCTTGTGAAAAGAGAAAAAATATTGGGTGTTCCCAGCTACGATGATGCAGCTAGAAATATTACTGTAGGAACTACGTACCATACTATTTATTACGGATTGAACTCCATGGGCTCCTATGCCTCCCAGTTCGCCAATGAAAAAGAAATGTGGCAAGTGTCCGAATACGTAATGAAGTTAAAGGAAGACCTAACAAAATAATAGGATAAGAAGAAACTATGTATACCTTTTCAAACAAACTTAGACTAGGATCTTTCATAGCCATGGGGCTTGGATTTATTTTCCTTGTAATTGGTTTTATGTCTGCCCCATCAACTGTGGAAGAAGCCAAGGCCATGGTAGCGGTACATGACGATGGTCATGGAGGAGGGCATGCAGAAGCAGTGGCCGAAAGCCATGGAGAAGAGCAGGGTCACGGTGCATCCGAAGCACACGGGGAAGAACACGATTCTTCACACGATGAGCATTTGTTGCAACAGTTGCAAAACCGTCCTTGGTCCGCACTTTACGTAGCTGCATTCTTTTTCTTTATGATTGCATTGGGTGTTTTGGCCTTTTATGCCATTCAACGAGCTGCCCAGGCTGGATGGTCCCCATTGCTTTTTAGGGTTATGGAGGGGATTACCGCCTACTTGGTTCCCGGTGGAATCATTGTATTCGTGATTTTGTTGCTTTCCGCATTGCACATGAACCACATGTTTGTGTGGATGGACCCTGAAGTTGTGGCCCACGATGAATTGTTACAAGGGAAAGCCGGGTATTTGAACCCAACTTTCTTTTTGATTAGAGCTGCCATATTCTTGGGAGGATGGATTTTCTACCGTCAGTATTCAAGAAAATTGTCTTTGGCTCAAGATGAGTCTGATGATAACAGCAACTTTGTAAAGAACTTTAGATGGTCAGCAGGCTTCTTGGTATTCTATTTGGTAACTGAATCCATGATGTCTTGGGACTGGATCATGAGTGTGGATCCGCACTGGTACAGTACACTTTTTGGATGGTACGTATTTGCCAGTATGTTTGTTTCAGGTATCACAGTGATCGCCATGGTAACCGTTTACCTAAAATCAAAAGGATATTTGGAGCAAGTAAATGACAGCCATATCCATGATTTGGCCAAGTTCATGTTCGGTATCAGTATTTTCTGGACCTACCTTTGGTTCTCCCAGTTCATGTTGATATGGTATGCGGATATCCCTGAAGAAGTAACCTACTACGTGGCAAGGTTCCAGGATTACAAACTGCCTTTCTTCGGTATGTTGGCCTTGAACTTTGTATTCCCATTGTTGGTGCTTATGAACAGTGATTACAAAAGAATCAACTGGTTTGTTATCATGACCGGTATTGTGGTGCTATTTGGCCACTATTTGGATATATTTAATATGATAATGCCTGCAACGGTTGGTGACCAATGGTTCATTGGATTGCCAGAGATTGGTGGTATTTTGTTCTTCGGAGGTTTGTTTGTGTACTGGGTGTTCACGGCTTTGACAAAAGCGCCCTTACAGCCCAAGCGAAACCCGTTCATTGAGGAGAGTAGACATTTTCATTATTAATACAATACGATTTAAGTCTTAGATAGATAAACGATGACTGCATTATTAACATTAGCTGTTTTAGTATTAGTTGCAATTGCGATTTGGCAAATGACCAAGATTTTTGAACTATCGCAGACTAAAACAGAGAAAGCTGAGATAGCTAACGATTCCGACAACAAAAACAATGGTTATCTGTTGTTCGTGTTCTTGATTTTCATTTATGGAATTACCATTTTCAGTTTTGCCAAATATGGAAAGGCATTATTGCCAGAAGCTGCATCTGAACATGGTGGAGAGTACGATCAATTGATGTTGGTTTCCATGGGGATCATATTCTTTGTGCAAACCGTGACCCAAGCCCTATTGCATTACTTTGGTTACAAGTACAGGGGACAAAAAGGAAGAAAGGCATTGTTTTTCGCCGATAATGACAGATTGGAGTTTATCTGGACCATTATTCCCGTGATTGTTTTGGCTGGTTTGATTCTTTGGGGATTGTATACTTGGACCAATATCATGGATGTTAACGAGGATGATGACCCATTGGTTGTGGAACTGTACGCCCAACAATTTAATTGGACTGCTAGGTACGCCGGAGATGACAACGTTCTTGGTAATGCCAATGTTAGATTGATTGATATCAACAATGCCAATGTGCTAGGTTTGGATGAATCCGATCCCAATGCTGAAGATGATATCCTTGTAAAGGAATTGCACTTGCCCGTTGGTAGAAAAGTGAACTTTAAAATGAGGTCACAAGATGTATTGCACTCTGCTTACATGCCTCACTTTAGAGCTCAGATGAACTGTGTTCCTGGAATGATCACTCAATTTTCGTTCACACCTACCGTGACCACAGAGGAGATGCGTTTAAACCCTGATATCGTTGACAAGGTAAAAAGAACCAATGCGATACGTGCTGAAAATGCCAAAGACCCTTGGGAGTTCGATTATGTATTGTTGTGCAACAAAATATGTGGAAAATCACACTATAACATGCAGATGAAGATTATAGTGGAAACCGAAGAAGAGTACAATAAATGGATAGCCGAGCAGAAAACGTTCAAAGAAACCGTGATGGTCGATGAAACGGCTCAAGCCTCGAACACAATGGAAGTTGCTGATGTGGAATTTAACGAAACAGCTTCGGTAGAATAACTAACAAAAGAGAATAACGAAAAAAATCAATTGGAATATGTCTGAAGTAGCCCATGTAAGTCATGATGATCACCACGATGATCATGGACATCACCATAAGGAAACCTTCGTAACAAAATACATTTTCAGTCAGGACCATAAGATGATATCCAAGCAATATCTGATTACAGGTCTTATCATGGGATTCATTGGTATTGCTATGTCGTTGTTGTTTAGAATGCAATTGGCATGGCCAGGAGAATCTTTTGGGATTTTTGAAGCTGTATTGGGCAAATGGGCCCCAGATGGTGTAATGGACGCCGATATCTACTTGGCATTGGTGACCATTCACGGTACGCTCATGGTATTCTTTGTGTTGACACAGGGATTGAGTGGTACCTTCAGTAACCTATTGATTCCATTGCAGATCGGTGCTAGGGATATGGCATCCGGGTTCATGAACATGCTGTCTTACTGGATGTTCTTTGTTTCATCCGTAATCATGATCATTTCCTTGTTTGTGGAAGCAGGACCTGCAGCTGCAGGTTGGACCATCTATCCACCATTGAGTGCGCTTCCTATGGCACAGCCAGGTTCAGGTATGGGTATGACACTTTGGTTGGTGTCCATGGCCATATTCATCGCATCCTCTTTGTTGGGATCCTTGAACTACATCGTAACCGTAATCAACCTTAGGACAAAAGGAATGTCGATGACCCGTCTTCCTTTGACTATTTGGGCATTCTTTGTAACTGCGATTATCGGTGTGGTTTCCTTCCCGGTATTGTTGTCAGCGGCTTTGTTGTTGATCATGGATAGAAGTTTTGGTACATCGTTCTTCCTGTCGGATATCTTTATCCAAGGAGAAGTATTGCACTACCAAGGAGGTTCGCCCGTATTGTACGAGCACTTGTTCTGGTTCTTGGGACACCCTGAGGTATACATTGTATTGTTGCCGGCATTGGGTATCACTTCCGAAGTAATGTCCACAAACGCTAGAAAACCAATTTTTGGATATAGGGCAATGGTTGCCTCTATCTTGGCGATTGCATTCCTATCCACTATCGTATGGGGGCACCACATGTTCGTATCCGGTATGAACCCGTTCTTGGGATCTGTATTTACATTCACGACCCTTTTGATCGCGATACCATCAGCAGTAAAAGCATTTAACTATATCACTACACTCTGGAAGGGTAACCTGCAACTGAACCCGGCGATGTTGTTCTCCATTGGCTTGGTATCTACCTTCATCACAGGTGGTTTGACAGGTATCATTTTGGGTGATAGTACTTTGGATATCAACGTACACGATACCTACTTTGTGGTAGCTCACTTCCACTTGGTAATGGGTATATCGGCCTTGTACGGTATGTTTGCAGGAATCTATCACTGGTTCCCGAAAATGTTCCAAGGACGTATGATGAACAAGAACTTGGGTTACGTCCACTTCTGGATTACCGCAGTTTGTGCCTATGGGGTATTCTTCCCAATGCACTTTGTGGGAATGGCAGGGGTGCCACGTCGTTACTATGAGAATACGGCCTTCCCAATGTTCGATGAGTTGACGAATGTTCAGGTGTTGATGACCGTATTTGCAATCATAGCAGGTTTGGCACAGTTGATATTCGTTTACAACTTCATCTCCAGTATCTTCTACGGTAAAAAAGGACCTGTTAACCCATGGGGCTCCAATACATTGGAATGGACAACTCCTCAAGAGCATATCCATGGGAACTGGCCAGGAGAAATCCCACACGTTTACCGTTGGGCATACGATTACAGTAAAACCTACGAAAATGGTGAGTACATTATCGCTGGACAGGATTTTGTTCCGCAAAATGTTCCGCTTCAAGAGAACGAAGAAGAACTCAACCATTAAGAAATAGATTTATATTAGTGAAAGAGCCCGTCCGTTTTTGGATGGGCTTTTTTTGTTGAAATGGATTTTGAAGTGAAATGTATATCTTTAAAAAGCAATTCCCCAGCAAAAGAGAACCATCATGAAAAAGTTACTTATCCTGTTACTGGTCCTGTCCCCACTAATGTCTATTGCCCAGCGCAAGCCTAAGATCAAGGGCAGCCGGATTGTGACCCAAGTAAGCGAAGAACTTCCTCCATTTAATGCCATAGTGTTGAACGATGACCTAGAAATCAATTTGAACAAGGCGTTGGGCCCAAGCTATCATATTTCTGCCGATGACAATCTCATCGATGTGTTGAAATTTGAAGTGGAGGACGGAACATTGGTCATAAGCTCTTACTATGATATTACCAGGAAAAAGGAACTGGTCATAACCGTAAACTATACAGAGTTAGGAGCCATAACAGTTAAAAATGGAGCCATGGTTTCCAAGGATGTGATTGAATCCGATGAACTGTTCGTGGATGGGTTCAATAATACGAAGTTGAACATCAAGGCAGATGCTGCGGTAATGGACATCAATCTGGAAGATACCAGTAGCGGCGATTTCCATGTCGAGGTCGATTCATTGAATGTAAATCTCAATAAAAGGGCACAAGCCTATGTGTATGCCCAAATAAATGCAGGGGCACTGAACTTGGAAGGGAACTCCTCTTTGGCCATGGAAGGCACTTCGGATAGGTTGCATGCCAATTTGCTCGATTATGCCAAATACAAGGGAGAAGCCATGCAAATAAATTCTTGTCAACTAAACGTGGCAGGAAAAGCCAATGCAAGGGTGTATGCATTTGGGGATATTAATATCCATTCCACGGGAGATGCCAGTATTTATCTCTACGGAATCCCAAAGATTACCATAGAAGAGTTTTTGGATTCCTCCCAACTCATCAAAAAACAAGAGTAACGTTTATTTTGTAATAGGAGCCGTAAGGCAATGCTCCGGAATACCAAAACCATCGACCAAAACCTCGATATGTGGCCGCAGTTCGGTGGATAGACGTTCCACCCGCTGACGGATGGCCTTCGATTTTGTACTCCCAATATAGCCCTGCTCCAAATACCATCTCGCATCCGAATTGATTTGATCAAGAGCATAAAGGCAACCCACTTTTTCCATCAATGCTCGGTATTTTAGGTCTATTATCTGTTCGCAATGGTCACAAAAAATATGATAGGCCAGCTCCACACTGTACGCTTTCCCAAGAGCTAACAAGTGGGTCTGTACCTTTAAAAAGGCCTGATACGAGGGAATTCCTTTTTTTATGTAGTTGCGAATGCGCATGGCAAGGGTATAAGTGAGTCTTCTGGTGCGATAATCAAAGGCGTGCTTATGAAACTTTGGGTTATAGAGGTGTTCCGCATCGACCTTATTTGAATATAAGGGGTTGATGGCCGCAAGTTTGTCCGAAATCTGTGTCTGCAAAAGCTTGAGTACCGAAGAAAACCCTACACTATTGAACTCCGCTCTAAAATCCGATAGTATACCCTTGGCCGCTAGTTGTAACAATACCGTATTGTCTCCTTCAAAGGTGGTGAAGATATCCACATCGCCTTTAAGGTCCGCAATTCTGTTCTCCAATAAATAACCCTTGCCGCCACATGCTTCACGGCATTCTTGAATGGTTTCATTGGCAAACCATGTGATAATGGACTTGAGACCCGCTACTTGGGTCTCTATCTTCCTCTTGTCAGATTGTGGGTCGTCACTGTATCGCTTCATCATCTCCTCCAAGGTAAAGTGATAAACATATGCCCCAGCAATAGCAGGGGTGAGCCTTAGTTGATGCGTGGGATAGTCCATGATCAGATCTTCCTGGATCTTTACATTATCATTGAACTGCCTTCGGTTAAGAGCGTACTTTACCGCAATGGACAAGGCCATTTTGCTTCCGCCAAGTGCACCTCGTGCCACGCAGATACGTCCACCGACCAAAGTGCCCAACATAGTGAAAAATCGCTTGTTCGGATTTTTGATGGAGGAAAAGTAAGTACCATCATCCCGTATCTCTCCGTATTTATCCAGCAGATTCTGCCTGGGAACCTTTACATTGTTGAACCAGATTTTACCATTATCGACTCCGTTCAATCCCAACTTGTAACCATTATCCTCAACAGTAATGCCGTCCAGGGTTTCGTGGTTTTCATTTCTTAGGGGAACCAAAATGGCATGTACGCCCTCATTTTTACCATTGACGATCAATTGTGCGAAAACGGTGGCTATTTTGGAATGCAGGGCGTTCCCAATGTATTCCTTATTATCGTTTTTGCCAGGGGTATGTATAATGATGGAATCTGAAGATTTTTCATAGGTAGCGGTGGTCTTGATGCCCCGTACATTGGAACCATGCCCCGTTTCAGTCATGGCAAAACAACCCAATAATTTGGTTTTCCCTGCTTCGGTCAAATATTGGTCATGGTGCTTTTTTGTGCCCAATTTTTGGATGCTTCCGCCAAAAAGGCCAAACTGTACGCCAAATTTTACCGCCAAACTGCCATCCACGAACATAAGATGTTCAAAAATGGCGGCATAAGCGGGCATGTTTCCTGTTCCTCCGTATGCATTGGGGTAGGCCATGGCACCGTATCCCGCCTCCCCCAAAAGCTGGACTTGTTTCAATATTTTATTTCGGAATTCTTCTTTGTTCCTTAATGTTTTCCAAGCAAAGTCGGGTTTGTCCAAAAACGTTCGAAACCCATCGACCACTTTGGAATGCTTTCCCTTTAGGATTTCATCCAGATTTTTGGCATCGTATTCATCCGAAGTTTTTTCATGGACCACTTCCACATCGAACAAATGATTGTAATGGTTGGGCTGTATGCCCAAATGGACTTCAATATGCTTGAGCTGTTCGTTCAAATCATCACTTTTGACCAATCGTTGACTGAGTGAAGTGAGCGGATAGGTATCGTTCTCGATCAATTTTACTTGGGAACTGGCGATGGTCTGTCTCCAATTTTTGATTTCATCATCAAGTGGAGGATTGTCCCTGTTCAACCAGCTCTGCAATTGAATTTTTTCGTCTTTATCAAGTGATGCATCAAGTCCTATGACTTTTTGTACCACGGAAATCTCGGAGGCCGATAATAGATCATCTGACCAAATCACATAAAAAAAAGGAATGTATTGAAGAATTCCTACAGAATAGTCTGTCGCAACCATATTGAACTTAATTGAAGGGATTATGACTTTCCTAAGTTAAGGTTTAGAAGACTAAGAACCATCCGAAGCACTATTTTTATGCGTATGGTTTTAGGTCGATGGGGTTTTCGGTTATATTTGTTGAAGAATGAACGAGAATTTAGATCCAACAGCCGATAATTTTTCTCCAGAGGAGCTCGATGTGGAAAGAGCTTTACGGCCCGTAAGTTTTGACGACTTTACAGGGCAGGCCCAAGTACTGGAAAACCTAAAGGTTTTTGTGCAGGCGGCCAACCTTAGGGGGGAAGCCTTGGATCATACTCTTTTTCATGGTCCTCCTGGACTTGGGAAGACCACTTTGGCCCATATTTTGGCCAACGAGCTTGGAGTGGGCATTAAGGTAACTTCGGGACCCGTGCTGGACAAGCCAGGGGATTTGGCGGGATTGTTGACCAATTTGGAAGAACGCGATGTACTGTTTATTGATGAAATCCACAGATTGAGTCCCATTGTGGAGGAATATCTGTATTCCGCCATGGAGGATTATAAAATAGACATCATGATCGAGACGGGACCCAATGCGCGTACCGTGCAAATCAATCTGAGTCCCTTTACGTTGATAGGAGCCACCACTCGATCGGGATTGCTTACTGCCCCTATGAGGGCCCGTTTTGGTATCCAGAGCCGTTTGGAATATTACAATACAGAATTGTTGTCCACCATCGTGGAACGCAGTGCGGAAATTTTGAATGTGCCCATTACCAATGATGCTGCCATTGAGATTGCAGGTCGAAGTAGGGGAACCCCAAGGATCTGCAACGCCCTCTTGCGTAGGGTAAGGGACTTTGCCCAGATCAAAGGGAACGGAAACATTGACCTTGAAATTTCCCAGTTCGGACTGAAGGCCCTGAACGTGGATGCTCATGGGTTGGATGAAATGGACAACAAAATCTTGACCACCATCATAGATAAGTTCAAGGGAGGTCCCGTTGGTATTACCACTTTGGCAACGGCCGTATCCGAAAGTGCCGAAACTCTTGAAGAAGTGTACGAGCCTTTTTTGATCCAACAAGGTTTTATAATGCGAACCCCACGGGGCCGTGAAGTCACTGAACTTGCATACAAACATTTGGGCAAGGTAAAAGGTGGTGCACAAGGAGGTTTGTTTTAATCTGTCGCTTTTTCATATATCGATTTTCATCAAGAAATACTTGAATTGTCAATACTTTTCGTATCTTAAGTAGACTTTTTTGGCTGTCAAACCCTTGTGGTTTTGTTTGTTTCTCCATCAAAATGGCCATAATGCTTCAAGAATACCCAAATTAATGCCATAAGAAGTTATAGTTTTAGAGCTACATTGCTCATGGTAAATTATTATGAACAATGAAGAAACGCTCAATAAAAAACAATACTCCAGAAGTAGGGGATTTTCAATCCTTATCCCATCAGATAAGAAAGCTCTGTATGCAAATAGGAATATGTATGGGGTTGATTGTTGTTTTGGGCTTTTCCATTATTATGATGGGATATGGGTTCTGGACTAAAGGTCAAGGTCAAGAAAAGTTCCCGGACGATGTGTATTACATGGATTACAATGTATTTAACCTGTCCAATTCCAGCAGTAATGAATTGATTAGGTTGGGATTTGATGTGTTTAGGAATACCCCTCTCCACATAGGTCCTAAACAAAAGGATTCCACCAAATTGTTTGCTGGAAACAATCTGGCATGCGCAAGTTGTCATTTAAACGGAGGCACAAAGCCTTATGCGGCTCCCCTCATTGGAGTAATCAAAAGGTTTCCCCAATACAGGGGAAGGGAAAATAAAATGGGGACCATTGAGGAGCGCATCAATGGTTGTATGGAGCGCAGCATGAACGGCAAAATGATGCCCGAATCCATCCAAGAAATGAAAGCTTTGATCGCTTACATGGACTGGTTGGGACGTGCAACCCCATCAAATGGGAAAATTGAAGGTCAAGGGTTTTTGAAAATGGAAATACCCGATCGAGCCGTAGATTTAGCCCATGGCCAAAAAGTTTTCGAGAATACCTGCGTGGAATGCCATGGCATGGACGGGCAGGGACAAATTCAAGAAAACGGACTTTACCTTTACCCGCCATTATGGGGGAGTGATTCCTATAACAACGGTGCAGGAATGACCCGTGTTATCACTGCTGCACAGTTCATCAAAGGAAATATGCCTTACGGAGCCACTTTTGATAAGCCCGTTCTTACAGATGAGGAGGCTTATGATGTGGCAGGATACATCAATCAAATGCTACGACCCACAAAACCAAACAGAGAAAGAGACTTCCCCGACCTGGTTAAAAAACCAGTTTCCACACCCTACGGTCCTTATGTGGACCCCTTCACTATTGAGCAACACCAATTAGGCCCGTTCCAGCCTATTATGGACTACTACGAAAAGGAACATCAAATTAGTAAATCCAAATAAACACTAGTAACAATGAAAACAACACAATCAACATCAAGACGAAGTTTTATGGGAGCGATGATGTTGGGTGCCACGGCATCCACATTGTCGGTTTTTAGAAGTCCTGTATTTGCAGGAATGACAGATTTTACAGATTTGGAAATGGGAGATGCAGAAGCTTGGATGAAATCAATCAAGGGTAAACACCGTATTGTTTATGATGGATCATACCCGCATCAAGGGTTTCCCATTATTTGGAATTGGGCCTATTACCTGTCCAACAATGAAATGGGGTCGCCCGATGACGAAATTACGGCAATGACCGTTTTAAGGCATGATGCCATCCCATTTGCATTGCATGATGATCTTTGGAAAAAGTACTCGTTGGGAGAAATGTTCCATGTGAAGAAAGCCGATGGAACAGCCTATGATCGTAACCCATACTATGAGCCGCAAGAAGGGGATTTTCCCATGCCGGTAATTCAAGGAATCAAGGATTTGATAGATAGAGGGGCCATGTTCTGTGTTTGCAATCTGGCCCTAAATGTGTACAGTGGTGCAGTGGCACAGCAAATGGGCAAGGACCCCAATGAAGTTTACGAAGAATGGAAAGCTGCGGTTCTGCCCAAAATCCAAATAGTACCCTCTGGGGTATGGGCATTGGGCAGGGCCCAAGAAGAGGGATGCGGTTACATTTTTGCAGGAAATACCATTTAAAAGATGAAAAAGATAGTTTTATTTTTAATGATGATGGTGTCGGGGTTGATCCTGGCACAGAACGAACCCATCAAAGTGGTATTTGATGTGACCAGCAGTAATCCAGATGTGCATAGAACCGCAGCCAAGCATTTAAGGTTGATGGCCGAGGCCTATCCAGAATCAGAGTTTGAATTGGTAATTTACAGCGGAGCCTATAAAATGGTAGATAAAAAGTCATCGGTGGCAGGAGAAACTTTATCGGATATTGTGAATAAAGACAATGTGGACATCGTGATTTGCCAACAGACTATGAAAAGACATGAAATGACCATGGATGATCTTATTCCGGGAGTGGGGTCGGTGCCCGATGGGATTTATGAAATCATCATGAAACAAAAGGAAGGTTGGGGTTATATAAAAGAAGCCCAATAGCAGATATGACCAAAATTGAATAATTATGAAGTAACTTTATGGCATGAATGCCGAGAAAAACACCCGATTGATAAAAACCGAGGCCAAGCGCCTCGGTTTTTTGTCATGTGGTGTGTCCAAAGCGGAATTTCTGGAGAAAGAAGCGCCTCGTTTGGAGAAATGGCTCAACCAGAGCATGCACGGCGAGATGCAGTACATGGAAAATCATTTTGATAAACGGTTGGATCCCACAAAATTGGTCGAGGGTTCCAAGTCGGTAATATCGCTCTTGTTGAATTATTTTCCGTCAGAAGAACAAAACCAGGATTCCTATAAGATTTCCAAGTACGCTTATGGGATGGATTATCACTTTGTGATAAAGAATAAGCTCAAAAGCCTGCTCCATTATATTCAGGAAAAAATTGGGGAGGTTCATGGCAGGGCTTTTGTGGATTCTGCACCTGTTTTGGACAAGGCCTGGGCGGCCAGAAGCGGTCTTGGCTGGATAGGGAAGAACAGTAATTTGCTCACCCAGCAAGTGGGGTCTTTTTATTTTATTGCAGAACTGATCGTGGATTTGGAACTTGAGTACGACACGCCAGTGACCGATCACTGCGGTACCTGTACCGCTTGCATTGATGCCTGTCCCACGGAAGCCATTGTGCAACCCTATGTGGTCGATGGCAGCAAATGTATTTCGTATCTGACCATTGAGTTGAAAAACGAGATTCCCTCCGAATTTGATGGCAAACTCGATGATTGGATGTTCGGATGTGATGTCTGTCAGGATGTGTGCCCATGGAACCGTTTTTCAAAATCGCATAGCGAACCACTATTCAATCCCCATCCAGACCTCTTGGACTTCACTAAAAAGGATTGGGAAGAGATTACCGAGGATGTGTTCCAAAAGGTGTTCAAGAAATCAGCTGTAAAGCGAACCAAACTTTCAGGGTTTCAACGTAATGTCAATTTTCTGAAGAAATAACATTATATTGAACCCTATTCCCGAAATATTCATACCCTTTTTTGAATATTATGGATACTAGCTAAACAAACAGCATGATTAAGATTAAAAAACCCAAATTAAGTTTTTGGCAGATTTTTAATATGAACGTTGGGTTCCTTGGAATCCAATATAGTTTTGGTTTGCAGCAGAGCGCGATCAATCCAATATTCCTTTTTTTAGGCGCCTCGGAAGAAATGCTTCCCATTTTAAATATTGCAGGTCCGGTTACTGGTTTGATAGTGCAACCCATTATCGGTGCCGTATCAGATAAAACGTGGTCGCCTCGTTGGGGCAGGCGAAAGCCTTTTTTCCTCATCGGTGCCCTGATGGGCAGTCTATGCTTGTTCTTCTTCCCGTTAAGTCCGGCTTTGTGGTTCGCTGTTGGATTATTGTGGATTTTGGATGTGGGGAACAATATGGCCATGGAGCCATACCGTGCATTTGTTGGGGATAAATTGCCAGAATCACAATTCAGTATCGGGTACCAAATGCAGAGTCTTTTTGTGGGAGCGGGTATTCTTTTGGCAAATGCCTCCATCTTTTTGTTCCAAGATTGGTTTGGTGGCGGTCAAGAAGTTGAGGGAGCAGTTCCTAAATGGTTGTATTATTCTTTTTTTATTGGATCGTTTCTTTCCATAGTTACCATTTTATGGTCTGTTTTAAAAACACCCGAGATACCACCTTCAGATAAAGAGCTGGCAGAAATCAATAAACATAAAGCGCTTCCCTTTGCGGAGCGCGTAAAGGTCCCTTTTGTGGAAATTATACATGCCGTTAAAGAAATGCCCAAATTTATGTGGAAGCTCTCTGCGGTATACTTGTTTCAATGGTACGCTCTTTTTGTGTATTGGCAGTACATTACCCCCTTATTCAGGGTTTCCTTAGGCTATGATACTTCTGAGGCTGCGGCCCAGGCAGCCAAAATGAGCACGACCTATAATGTGGTCACGGCGGTGGTTGCATTGGTCTTGGTGCCTTTGACCATGCGTTTTGGAGGTAAGAAAGTATATGCTTTAAGTTTGTTGGGGACAGCAGTCGCGCTATTTGCCATCCCATATATTCAGGACCCGCTTTATGTGCTGTTCCCCATGGTACTGTTCGGAATTGGATGGGCTGCAATGATGGGGATTCCCTATAGCATGGTTTCCAAAGTGGTGCCGCAGGAGAGAAGAGGCGTGTACATGGGTATTTTAAATATGATGATCGTAATTCCGATGGGAATTGAAACACTTACATTTGGTCCTATTTTTAAAAACCTTTTAGGGGCCAATTCGGTCAATGCGATGTTGTTTGCCGCCGTATGTTTCACAATTGCGGCAATTCTAGCCATGCGGTTGAACGTTTCCAAAGCGAAAAAAGAGTATCCGTTGGATGCTTGAAACATGCATCCTTATATCATTCATCAAACCTTTTGCTTTGTTTTCTGCAAGCCTTCAAATTGATGCTTAGGATTTTAAGATAAAACCAATGAATGTCCTAACTTTACCAATTCATTTTTGACAATATGAGCAAGGAAAAGCAAAGAAGAGAAGCACTACTGTACCATGCTAAACCGCAGCCTGGTAAAATAAAGATTGTACCCACAAAACCATATTCCACCCAACGGGATTTGGCCTTGGCCTATTCTCCAGGGGTCGCGGAACCTTGTTTGGAGATTGAAAAGAACAAGGATGATGTGTATAAATACACCGCGAAAGGCAACATTGTCGCTGTGATTTCAAATGGAACAGCGGTATTGGGTTTGGGAAACATTGGTCCAGAGGCTTCAAAACCCGTAATGGAAGGGAAAAGTTTGCTTTTCAAGATTTTTTCTGATATCGATGGAATTGATATTGAACTGGATACCACTGATGTGGATAAGTTCGTTGAGACGGTTAAGGCCATTGCCCCGACCTTTGGAGGAATCAATTTGGAGGATATTAAAGCTCCCGAAGCATTTGAGATCGAACGAAGGTTGAAGGAAGAACTCGATATCCCCGTGATGCACGATGATCAGCATGGTACGGCGATAATTTCCGCTGCAGCTTTACTGAACGCCCTTGAGATTGCCGAGAAAAAGATTGAAGAGGTCAAGATTGTGGTAAGTGGAGCGGGCGCTGCCGCCGTTTCTTGTACCAGACTGTATAAAGCCTTTGGCGCTTTGGCGGAGAATATAGTGATGTTGGATAGTAAAGGGGTCATCCGAAGCGACAGGGACAATCTTACTTCTCAAAAAAAGGAGTTTGCCACTGATAGAAAAATAGACACATTGGAGGAGGCCATGAAGGATTCCGATGTATTCATTGGGCTTTCCATTGCGGACATTGTTTCGCCGGAAATGTTGAATTCCATGGCAGACAAACCTATTGTTTTTGCGATGGCCAATCCAAATCCCGAGATTGAATACGATTTGGCCTGCAAGACCAGAAAAGACATCATTATGGCCACGGGTCGCTCCGATCATCCGAACCAAGTGAACAATGTGCTCGGTTTCCCATTTATTTTCAGGGGAGCCCTGGATGTACGTGCCACTAAGATCAACGAAGAAATGAAGATGGCCGCGGTAAGGGCCTTGGCCGATTTGACCCGTGAACCCGTTCCGGAACAGGTGAACATTGCGTATGATGCCACAAGGTTGGCCTTTGGAAGGGATTATATTATTCCTAAACCCTTTGATCCCCGTTTGATCACCAAAATCCCGCCTGCCGTTGCCAAAGCAGCCATGGACAGTGGAGTCGCAAGATTGCCGATTCAAGACTGGGAGAAGTACGAGGAAGAACTTTATCAAAGATCTGGCAATGACAACAAAGTGGTCCGATTGCTTCACAATAGGGCCAAGGTAAATCCAAAACGAATCGTATTTGCCGAAGCTGAATTACTGGATGTGATAAAAGCGGCGCAAATCGTTCACGAAGAGGGAATCGGTATTCCGATCCTATTGGGGAACAAGGAAACCATAGAGAACCTGAAAGAAGAACTTGAGTTTGATGCCGAAGTACAGATAATCGACCCACGTTCCGATGAGTTCAGTGAAATGCGTACTAGGTATGCCCTGAAACTTTGGGAACTCAGAAAAAGAAAGGGGGAGACAAAATACAGTGCTCGGGTAAACATGGGCAAACGCAACTATTTTGGTGCCATGATGCTCAAGGAGGGAGATGCTGATGGTATGATATCTGGATATTCCAGAGCTTATCCCAAAGTGCTACGCCCCGTTTTTGAGGTGTTGGGAAGGGCCAAAGATGTTCAAAACGCCAGTACCGTAAATATTATGATCACGGATAGAGGACCGCTATTCTTGGCGGATACTTCTATCAATATCGACCCCAATGCGGAAGAGTTGGCTGAGATTGCCCAAATGACGGCCAATGTGGCCAAAACCTTTGGTTTTGACCCGGTAATGGCATTATTATCCTATGCGAATTTTGGGTCATCAAGCCATCCAAATGCCCAAAAAGTACGTGAGGCAGTTCGAATTTTACACGAAAGAAACCCTGATTTGGTGGTTGACGGAGAGATTCAGACCGATTTTGCCCTTGATCCACAAATGAGCAATAATAACTTCCCATTCTCCAAAATATCAGGAAAAAAGGTCAATACCTTGGTTTTTCCTAACTTGGAATCTGCCAACATTACCTATAAATTGCTGAAAGGCCTCAATAATGCCGATTCCATAGGGCCTATCATGGTGGGACTTACCAGAGCTGCTCATATTTTGCAACTTGGGGCCAGCGTTGACGAAATGGTGAATATGGCCGCCGTTGCCGTTATTGATGCCCAAGAGCGGGAAAAAAGAAGAAAAGCTAAAATGCAAGGGGAGTAATCCCAATCAAACAGATTTTTTATGATCACTCACTTAAGAGGAAAACTTGTGGAAAAAAATCCAACCTACGCCATAGTGGAATGCAATGGGGTTGGGTATTTTTTGAATATTTCCTTGCATACTTTTTCCTTGCTTACCGATGAAGAAAACATCTTTATTTATACCGATCTATTGGTCAAGGAAGACTCTCACACCTTGTTCGGTTTTGCCGAGCGAGCGGAGCGCGAAGTATTCCGATTATTGATATCGGTTTCAGGGGTCGGGGCGAGCACTGCACGAACCATGTTGTCCTCGTTGTCCCCATCCGATGTCAGGGATGCCATTGCCAATGGCGATGTGCCCACAATCCAGTCCGTAAAAGGGATTGGGGCCAAAACAGCCCAGCGAGTAATCTTGGATTTAAAGGACAAGATTTTAAAAGTCTACGACATGGGCGAAGTTTCACAACAATCAAACAATACAAATAAAGAAGAAGCGTTATCTGCATTAGAGGTTCTTGGTTTTACCAGAAAACAATCTGAAAAGGTGGTCGACAAGGTACTTTCTCAAGACACTTCGTTAAGCGTAGAGAACATTATTAAACAGGCGCTGAAAAATTTGTAACTAGTTTGAAAAAAGGGGCAAAACCAATACTTAAACCCATACGTTTTAAGTACATCTTCTTTGTTGTTTGTCTACTGTCCATATCCAACCTAATGGCACAGGAGACCAACGAGCAGGCTCAGGATTCCGTGAAGATAGGAGTTGAGCTTGGTCGCCTTATCATGGGAAATCCAGATAGCATTGTTGCAAAATACACATACGATCCCAAGACCAATACATACGTTTATACAGAAAGCATAGGGGACTTCAATGTCAACTATCCCATAATCCTTACTCCCGAACAATACTACGATCTTGTGGAGAAAGAGCAGATGAAGCTCTATTTTAAACAAAAAGGGGATGCCTACGCAGGAAAAAAAGAGGGCAGTGAGGAAGCGCGGCGAAATCTTTTGCCCAATTTTTACGTGAACAGTAATTTTTTTGAGACCATTTTTGGAGGAAACACCATTGAGGTGATTCCGCAAGGATCTGTGGCCATGGATTTGGGTGTGCTGTGGCAGAAAAACGATAATCCTGCGTTGTCGCCGAGGAACAGAACCAATCTTTCTTTTGATTTTGATCAGCGAATCAGTTTGAGCTTGTTGGGAAAAGTAGGAGAGCGTTTGCAGGTAACCGCCAACTATGATACCGAAGCTACCTTCGATTTTCAGAACTTGGTAAAACTTGATTATACTCCAACAGAAGACGATATCATTCAGAAAATAGAAATCGGTAATGTGAGTATGCCGCTTAACAGTTCTTTGATTACAGGAGCACAGAGCTTATTCGGAGTTAAAACACAACTTCAGTTTGGGAGAACAACCGTGACCGCGGTTTTTTCGGAACAACGATCACAAAGTAACACTGTGGTTGCCCAGGGTGGCGGTACGGTCAACGAATTTGCATTGACGGCATTGGATTATGATGAGGACAGGCACTTTTTTCTAGCACATTATTTCCGCAATAATTACGATCGTGCATTGGAATTCTACCCATTCATTCAAAGTAGGGTGCAGATTACCCGTTTGGAGGTTTGGGTGACCAACCGAAACCAGCAAACAACGAATGTTAGAAATGTTGTGGCCATTCAGGATTTGGGTGAGGCCATTTCCGATAATACACGTATCGGCGCCAATAATGGCGATCCTGCAGGTTTCTTCAATAACCAAGCTGTTGTCAGCGGACTTCCGCAGAACGGTGCCAATGCCTATGATCCCAATCAAATTGGGAGTGGGGCACTGACATCGGCTATTCGTGATATTGCAACGGTGGAATCCGGGTTCAATGTGCCTGGATATACCGTGAATCAAGGATTTGATTATGCGATTTTGGAAAACGCCCGAAAATTGGAGGTGGGAAGGGATTATGAGTTTGATTCCCAATTGGGATACATTTCCTTGAGTCAGAGTTTGAGCAACGATGAGGTATTGGGTGTGGCTTTTCAGTACACGTATAATGGTGGGGTTTACCAGGTAGGTGAGTTTGCCAATGGAGGAGTGGATGCCACTACGATACCAGCGAATTCCAATTTGATAGAAAACAATGCATTGGTCTTAAAATTACTTAAGAGTAACATTACCAATGTGGTGGATCCTATTTGGGATTTGATGATGAAGAACATTTATTCCACTGGGGCCTATCAATTGAGTCAAGAGGATTTTAAACTGAACATTCTTTATTCCGATCCCACACCAAGAAACTACATTACCCCGGTTGATCCCAACGAAGGTTGGCCATCTGGCTTGGAAGATCAAATATTGCTCAGTGTCTTTAATCTGGATCAACTGAACATGTACAATGATGTGCAGCCGGGCGGAGATGGGTTTTTCGATTATGTTGAAGGAATAACAGTGGATTCGCAATCGGGACGCATCATTTTTACCAAGGTGGAACCCTTTGGGGAGTATCTCTTTGATAAGTTGGGAGGTGGTGTATATGATGTGGACAACGACCAAGGTTATAATTCGAACCAGAGGAAATATGTATTTCGTAACATGTACGCCAAGACCAAGGCAGCATCGTTGCAAAATGCGGAAAAAAACCGATTCCAGATCAAAGGGCGGTATACTTCGCAATCCAACAATGGTATTCCGATCGGGGCCTTTAATGTGCCACAAGGTTCGGTTACCGTGACCGCAGGTGGGCGACAGTTGCAGGAGGGTATTGACTATACGGTAAACTATCAAGCGGGTACGGTACAACTTCTTGATCCCAGTTTGGAAGCATCTAACACCCCCATCAATATTTCGGTGGAAAACAATGCGGTCTTTGGTCAGCAGACCAGACGTTTTGCAGGAGTGAACGTAGAGCACAAATTCAACGATAAGTTTGTTTTGGGCGGTACGTTCCTCAATTTGAATGAGCGGCCTCTGACACAGAAATCAAATTACGGGATTGAGCCCGTCAACAATACCATTTTTGGACTGAACGGTAATTTCAGTACAGAAATGCCTTTCTTGACAAGGTTGGTCAATAAGTTGCCTAACATTGACACGGATGTGCCTTCCAATCTGTCTTTGCGTGGCGAAGTGGCTTTTTTGCGACCCAATTCACCTAAAAATGCTGATTTCAGAGGGGAGACCACCACCTATCTGGATGATTTTGAAGGAGCACAGGCATTGATTGACATCCGTTCCTCATTGGGATGGACCTTGGCAAGTCCGCCAGTGGAATTCATAAATGATAGAACAGGTATTGATGTGGGACACGAACGTGCAAAAATGGCGTGGTACACCATCGACCCTATTTTTTATACCAATCAGAGACCATCAGGGATGTCGGACAATGATATTTCCCTGAACTCGACCCGTAGGGTTTTCATTGATGAAGTATTTACCGAGACGGATATTGCCCAGGGACAAACGCAGGTGCAAAGCACGCTGGACATTGTGTATTATCCGAACGATAAGGGACCGTACAATGCCAATCCAAGTTTTGAATCCGAAACACCGAATGCCAAGTGGGGAGGAATCATGCGACCGTTGAGCAGTACCAATTTTGAGCAATCCAATGTGGAATTTGTGCAGTTTTGGGTATTGGACCCTTATATCGATGGAGAAACAACCGATGCTAATGCAGGTGAACTTGTATTCAACTTGGGTAACATTTCCGAGGACATCCTAAAGGATGGTAGAAAGCAATACGAAAATGGATTGCCCGCAAGTACCAATAACGAAGTGCCAAGGGAGACCATTTGGGGTCAAGTGCCTTCCACACAATCTTTGGTGTATGCTTTTGATGCGGACGAGGCCAACAGAATGGCTCAGGATGTAGGTTTGGATGGTTATGGTGATATTGAAGAAGCTACAATTTACAATGGTCCCGCAGAAGACCCTGCTTTGGACAACTATCAATATTACTTGAATCGTGAAGGGGGTATTTTGGAACGCTATTTTGATTTCAACAATACACAGGGAAACTCTCCAGTAGCGGTAACGAACACCAATAGGGGTTCAACCACGCTGCCCGATGTGGAGGATATTGACAGGGATTTGACGATGAACACGGTAAACAGCTACTACGAGTACCGTATTCAGATAAAACCAAACACCACTATTGATGACCAATATGTGACCGATATCCGCGAAGGACAGACCCCGACCTTGCCCAATGGAACACAATTGAACCGTAGATGGATTCAGTATAAGATTCCATTGAGCGATTTTACCGATGCCGTAGGTGGAATCACGGATTTCAGGTCAATCAGCTTTATGCGAATGTATCTTACCGGGTTCTCGGATGATGTGGTGCTTCGTTTTGCAACGCTCGATTTGGTACGTGGCGATTGGAGGACGTATACCAATACCCTGCAGCCTGGTTTTGATAACGACCCATCGGATGATGCCACGGTAACCGATGTGAACACAGTGAACATCGAAGAGAACTACGGAAGGCAGCCCATACCTTA
Source organism: Flagellimonas yonaguniensis (assembly GCF_029193885.1). Taxonomy (GTDB): domain Bacteria; phylum Bacteroidota; class Bacteroidia; order Flavobacteriales; family Flavobacteriaceae; genus Flagellimonas; species Flagellimonas yonaguniensis. The sequence continues at coordinate 156,374 of NZ_JARFVB010000006.1, forward strand.
TGTTTTGCCTCCTGGAGTGGTTCGTGAACAGCTCAATAACAATAATACGATCATTCGTCAAAATGAGCAATCCCTCTCTTTTGTAGTGGAGAACTTGGAGTCCCAGGATGCTCGTGGTGTATTCAAGAATGTGAATATCGATGTGCGCCAGTACAAACGTTTGAAAATGTTCATGCACGCCGAAAAAATATTCAATACCGACTACTCCGACAGTGATACGCCACTAGTCGGTTTCCTAAGGGTCGGTACCGATTTTTCCGAGAATTTCTACCAGATAGAACTGCCACTTCAATTTACCTCTTTTGGAGCTTCATCTGCAGAAGAGATTTGGCCCAGTGTCAACGAATTGGATGTTGCATTGAGCGACTTGAACAAAGTAAAATCCAAAGGAATATCCGATCAGACGTTGGATGAAATCAATTACTATGAAATTGTGGATGGTGAAGCCGTACTTGTGGATGAATTCGCACCCCGAACTTTGGGCAGGGTTCGAATAGGAATCAGGGGTAATCCATCTTTGGGAAGTATCCGCGGTATGATGGTGGGTATCAAAAACATTGATGATATTCCAGCCCGTGGCGAGGTTTGGTTCAATGAACTTCGATTGGCAGGTCTTGAAAACAGCGGAGGCTGGGCCGCTACTGCAGCCTTGGACGCCAACATGGCCGATTTTGCCAATGTAACGGCGACGGGAAGCAGAAGTACATCGGGCTTTGGCTCCATAGATCAAAAGCCAACAGAACGTGCTTTGGAAGATGCCATCTCTTACGATGTGGTGACCAATGTGAATGTGGGGCAGTTGTTCCCCAAAAAATGGAACTTGCAATTACCGTTCAACTACGGGATTTCCGAAACCTTGATCACTCCGGAGTTCGACCCCGTGTATGATGATCTACGATTGGACGACAGGATTGCCGCCGCTGCAACGGCTGAGGAGGCCGAAACCATAAAGGAACAGGCCGAGGATTACACCAAGCGTACCAGTATCAACTTGATCGGGGTGCGAAAAAATAGGGGAGAGGAAGCCGAAGAGAATTTCTTCGATGTGGAAAACTTTACCTTTAATTATTCCTATAACGAAACCAATCATAGGGATTTTGAGGTTGCCGAACTTCGAGATCAAAATGTTTCCACAGGATTTGTGTACAATCATAATTTTAGGCCGGCACCCGTGGCGCCCTTCGCCAAAAAGGATTCCATGCTCACAAGCAAATACTGGCAATGGCTGAAGGATTTGAATTTCAATGCCCTTCCCACAAGCTTTTCGGTAAATGCCAATTACAATCGTTCCTTTAATCAACAGCGGTATAGGGATGTATTGGAGCCGGGAGTGGATGCTTTGGAATTGCCCTTATTGCAACAACGAAACTATTTGTTCAACTGGCAGTATACGCTCAATTATAGTTTGACAAAATCACTAAGGGTAAATCTGACCGCATCCAACAACAATATCGTACGCAATTATTTTAATGTGGATGATGATCGGGATTCGGGCATCAACCAAACATTGGATCTTTGGGACGGCTTTTTTGATATTGGTGAGCCGAACAGGCATGCACAACAAATGGAATTGAACTATGAATTGCCCTTTAGCAAGATACCTTTCCTCAATTTTATAAATGCACAGTACACTTACTCCAGTAATTTTGATTGGCAACGCGGGGGCGATGCACTTCTTGAAGTAACAGGGGAAAACATCAACACGGTTCAAAATGCCAGCACCCATACGTTAACAGCGAATATGAGCATGCAGCGTTTTTATGACTTTTTGGGCCTTAAGAAGCGAGATGGGAAGGTAACTGCTAACCAAGCTGCAGTTAGAAGGGACAAAGCGGGCAATCCTGCCAATGACGATAATGCCAATGGACCACGGAAAACCAGCAAAGGATTCAATACCATGGTGGATATCTTGACCATGGTAAAAAGGGTCAATGTCAATTACAGTGAAAACCGAGGAACGGTATTGCCGGGTTATACACAATCCATAGGATTTATCGGAACTACACGACCTACTTTGGGCTTTGTTTTCGGTAGTCAGGCAGATGTAAGGTTCGAGGCCGCCCGTAATGGATGGTTGACGAATTATCCCGAGTACAGTAATCAGTTTATGCAAAACACGAACAAGCAATTGAACATTACCGCCACGGCCCAGCCTACCCAGGATTTGACCATTGATTTGAGTGCGGATAGAAATTACATGAGTTCGTTACAAGAGAGCTATAGTCCGGAGGAATGGATAAATGGTCAAGATGGACTGATCAACGAGATGGGGAACTTTAGCATCTCCACCATGATGATCGGCACGGTGTTCAAGAAAAGCGATGAGTTCGATTCCGGGACTTTTGAACAATTCAAACAAAATAGGATAACCATAGCCAATAGATTGGTGTCCGATAGGGGGCAGAATCCCGGGACATTGGATGAGGACGGTTTTCCGGAGCTTTACGGAAAAACACAGCAAGAGGTGTTGCTTCCCGCATTCTTTGCAGCTTATACAGGGCAGGATGTGGACAGGGTGAACATGGATGCTTTCCGTGATATCCCTATCCCGAACTGGAACATAAAGTACACAGGTTTGATGAAGAACAGATGGTTCAAGAAGAAATTCAAACGTTTCTCCTTGGGTCATGGTTATCGAGCTGCCTATAGTGTGAACTCGTTCCAGACCAATTTGGAGCGCCAGAATACCACATTTGACCCGGAAAACGGGGATTTGTTGCCCAAAACCCTCATTAATAACGTAGTGCTTACGGATGAGTTCAGTCCGTTGATGCGAGTGGACTTTGAAATGCAGAACTCCTTCAGTTTCTTGGCCGAGGTACGGACCAGCAGGACATTGTCCTTGAGTTTTGATAACAATTTATTGACTGAAATCAATGGAAACGAATATACCTTGGGATTGGGTTATCGATTTAAGGATGTGAAGTTCGTGACCAATATCGGGGGCGAAAAAACCCGTTTAAAGGGAGACTTGAACCTGAAGGCCGACCTATCACTCCGTGATAACATCACGATAATCCGTAATTTGGATATCGAGAACAATCAAATTACATCGGGGCAAAGATTGATGTCCATAAAGTTCACTGCCGATTATGCGCTGAGCAAAAGTTTGAACGCCATGTTCTTCTATGATCACTCCTTCTCGGAATTCGCAGTTTCCACGGCTTTTCCACAGACCACGATCAATACGGGCTTTACGTTGCGGTACAACTTTGGAAACTAATAAATGTCATAATTCATTTTTCCTTCATTTTGAGGCAAAGTTTCTTTGAAAAGCTTTACGCAATCTGTTACATTTGTCCATCGACTAATTCAAATAGTAAGTAATGAACATACCATCAGAATTAAAGTACACAAAAGACCATGAGTGGGTCAAGATAGATGGAGATATCGCAACCGTTGGAATCACGGATTTCGCCCAGAGCGAACTAGGGGATATCGTTTACGTTGAAGTGGAAACTTTGGACGAAACATTGGACAAGGAAGAGGTTTTTGGAACTGTTGAGGCCGTAAAGACCGTTTCCGATTTGTTTTTGCCTTTGGGTGGCGAGATCATCGAATTTAACGAGGCATTGGAGGACGAACCCGAAAAAGTGAACTCCGACCCTTATGGAGAAGGATGGATGGTGAAAATAAAACTAAGCGAGCCCTCCGAGGTGGAGGATCTGATGAGTGCCGACGACTACAAGGCATTGATAGGTGCTTAAGAAAAACAGATATACCTTATTATTCATAAGCTGGGTGGTGGTTATTACCATGCTCAGCTTATTTTCTTTCTCGAGCATGGATTTGGATACGGGAAGCTTGGATATCCCGTATGCCGATAAAATTACCCATTTCATATTTTATTTGGTGTTCGCTTTTGTAGGATGTCTTAGTTTAAGGGAGAGAAGTTCGGGAAGCATTGGGTTGCGTAAGACCTTGATTGTTGTTTTGGTTTTCGCTATATTATATGGTATACTTATTGAAGTATTGCAATATACGATCACAGCTGATAGAATGGCCGAGTTTGGCGATGTTTTGGCAAATACGCTGGGAGCATTTACAGGAATTGGACTGATTCGGTGGTTTTTTTCTAAGAAAAACCCGTTAAAATGGAAATTTTAATTGTTTATTTAGCCAATTAATAATTAAATTAGCAAACACTAAATTTAGAAAAGGAGAAAAAGGATGGAACCAAAAAAGAACCCGAAAGCAGATGTAGGAAGGAACAGCGCACTATATTTCGTTATAGGATTGGCTGCTGTTTTGGCATTGGTCTACGGAGCCATGGAGTGGAAAAAATATGACAAGGTCAATAATTATGACATTTCCATGAATGTTGAAGATCAGTTGGACGAAGAAGTGCCAATGACCGAGCAAATCAAAACTCCACCACCCCCACCGCCACCTGCTGCCCCCGAAGTTATCGAGGTTGTGGAAGATGAGGAAGAAGTGGAAGAGACCGTAATTGAGTCTACTGAAACCAGTCAAGAGGAAGAGGTAATCGAAATCGAGGAAGTTGAAGTGGAAGAAGTTGAAGAGGATATCACAGTGCCTTTCGCCGTAATCGAGGACGTTCCAGTATTCCCAGGTTGTGAAGGGGCTAGCGATAAAAAAGCCTGTTTTCAGGAAATGATGCAGAACCATATCCGTAAGAACTTCCGTTACCCAGAAATCGCTCAAGAAATGGGTGTTCAAGGTAGGGTAAGTGTGATTTTCGTTATCCAGAAAGATGGAAGCATCGGAAACATTAGAATGCGTGGACCAGATAAAAACTTGGAAGCTGAGGCTATGCGTATCATCCAAAAATTGCCTAAAATGACTCCTGGAAAACAAAGAGGTAGACCGGTAAAGGTTCCTTTCAGTATTCCGATTACATTTAAGCTTCAGTAAGAAGAAATATAGTATTCCTGTCGAGGCGGGAATGGGAAAAGCCCTGATGGAAACGTCAGGGCTTTTTTTGTGGATTTAACTCCAAGAATCATAAAACTTTAGCTTTGGTTGCAAAAGATATGCACTGGCGTTATCTTTGCCAGCCAATAAAGATGTGGATGAAATCTGCCGTAGGTTCCGTAAAAAATAATACCCTTTCCTTATTACTTTCCGATTTTAAGGAGATTACCAAGGCCAAACTGGCCGTTAGTGTGGTTTTCTCTTCAATCGCCGGGTATTTTCTGGGGGCGCATCAGGTAGATGTTGTTTCCCTGTTATTGTTGATGTTCGGAGGCTATTGCATGGTAGGGGCATCAAATGCATACAATCAGATCATAGAAAAGGATTTGGACGCTTTAATGAAGCGTACCAGAAACAGACCTATCCCATCAGGAAGAATGTCCGTGAGAACCGCATTGATCATTGCCGTGGTTTTGACGGTGCTTGGGATTTTGGCACTTTTTGCGCTTAGCCCCAAAACAGCCATGTTCGGAGCCATTTCCATTTTTTTGTACACCAGTGTGTATACCCCCTTGAAAACAAAATCGCCACTTTCGGTTTTTGTTGGGGCGTTTCCCGGTGCCATTCCTTTTATGTTGGGTTGGGTAGCGGCAACAGACGATTTTGGAATCGAACCTGGAACATTGTTCATGATACAGTTTTTTTGGCAGTTCCCACACTTTTGGGCACTCGGATGGATGCTGGATGAAGACTACAAACAAGCAGGGTTTAAAATGTTGCCCACGGGCAAAAAGGACAAGGGTACGGCATTGCAGATTATCCTGTATACCATTTGGATGATAGTGATTTCCATAATCCCCGTGTTCGGTTTTACGGGCAGATTGCACCTTTCAATTCCGGCGGCCGCGATTGTATTGTTGTCCGGATTGGTCATGTTGTTTTTCGCCTTCAAATTATATGAAAACAGGGACAACCCATCTGCGCGAAAGTTGATGTTGGCCAGTGTTACCTATATATCATTGATTCAAGTAGTATACGTAATAGATAAGTTTATAAGCTAAAATGGATTTAACCCAAGGAACAGCGGAGGAAAAGAACAGAAGGGCAAAAAAAATGATGCTCTGGTTCGGTATTGTGAGTTTGACCATGGGCTTTGCCGGTTGGACCAGTGCCTACATTGTAAGTAGTAAGCGGGAAGATTGGGTAAGCGATTTGGAGCTGCCAAGTGCTTTTTTCATCAGCACGGTCATGATTATCCTGAGCAGTATTACCTATTTAGTGGCCAAAAAAGCCGTGGCCAAGAACAATCAAAAGAAGGGAACTATTTTTTTGCTGATCACATTGGCGCTCGGTGTTACCTTCATATCGCTTCAATTTGTTGGATTTTCGCAAATGTTGGAGAACGGATATTACTTTACGGGACCCACCAGTAGCATAAAAATGTCCTATGTATTTTTGATAGCGGCAGTGCATATCGCCCACGTAGTTGCAGGATTGATTTCACTTTTGGTGGTGTTGGTGCAGCAACTCAGAAAGAAATATACCCCAGAGAATATGTTGGGGATGGAATTGGGTGCCACTTTCTGGCATTTTCTGGATTTTATTTGGGTATATCTCATTCTATTTATGTATTTCGTGAAATAAAATTTGATTGGAGCAGTTTTCACTCAAGTTTGTCTTTTACAATACGGCAAAAAATGTAAATTTGTGAAAGTTTTAATAAAACGACCTTTTATATGGATACAACGGTAAGTACCGGTACAGAAGACAGCGTTTGGGGAGGCGGGAACAGACCCCTTGGTGCTAGCTATGGAAAAATGATGATGTGGTTTTTTATCATGTCGGATGCCTTGACCTTTTCCGGGTTCTTGGTGGCCTATGGTTTCTCAAGATTTAAGTTTATCGAGCTATGGCCCATTGCCGATGAGGTATTTACCCACGTACCTTTTTTCCATGGGAATTACCCCATGTATTATGTGGCCTTCATGACCTTTATTTTGATCATGTCTTCCGTAACCATGGTATTGGCTGTGGACGCAGGTCATAAATTGAAGCAAAGCAAGGTTGTCCTGTATATGTTCCTTACCATTATCGGTGGTGCCATCTTCGTTGGCTCACAGGCATGGGAATGGGCAACTTTTATAAAAGGCGATTACGGAGCAGTAGAGACCAATTCAGGTAGGATCCTTCAGTTTGTGAATGCTGAGACCGGCGAAAGAGCCGCATTGGCCGATTTTGCCGAAACACTGCCAGAAGAAAGAGTGAAGCATGTTGCCAGCGAAGGGATTTGGTTCGAGGGAGAAGGTTACAAGACTTCGTATTCATTGAATGAAGTTGTTGAAGGCTTTAAAGCAACACCGAATATCTTAATCCGTACAGAGCAAATCAATGAAGAGGGTGAAAAGACCCTTTTGGACAGAAAAGAATCATTGGCCAAAATTTTGGAGGCCAATCAAGTGGTGGAAGGTGCGAACCTTGTCCACAATGAATACGGACACAGACTATTTGCCGACTTCTTTTTCTTTATCACAGGATTCCACGGGTTCCACGTATTCTCGGGTGTGGTCATCAACATCATCATTTTCTTTAATGTGATCTTAGGTACCTATGAGCGTAGGGGTCACTACGAAATGGTTGAGAAAGTTGGACTGTACTGGCACTTTGTTGACTTGGTATGGGTATTCGTATTTACATTCTTTTATTTGGTATAAAAACATTGATGATAAATGGCACACGAGCATAAACTTGAGATTTTCAGAGGACTGGTAAAATTCAAATCAAACACCCAAAAAATTTGGGGGGTTCTTATTTTCCTTTCCATAGTTACAACCATCGAAGTTGCATTGGGTATTGTTAAGCCAAAGGCGCTTACCCACAGTCATTTCTTGGGAATGAAATTGTTGAACTGGATATTCATCATCCTAACCTTGGTAAAGGCCTATTATATTGCATGGGACTTTATGCACCTTAGGGATGAAAAGACTCCTTTGAGAAGGGTGATTGTATGGACTCCTATATTCCTGATCTGTTATTTGATATTCATTTTGCTTTTCGAAGCGGATTATATTTACAATGTCTACAAGGATGGATTCATAACCTGGAACTTCTAAAAAAGCATTTAACATATTTAAAAGACGGTTTTCCAACCGTCTTTTTTTATTTTTGTAGGGTTCAGACACTATGAAAAAGAAAATTGTATTAGCTGCCCTTTTTATACTTCCCGTGGTGGTGTATTTATTTTTTGCATCCGGGGTGAACAATTTTGGACGTTTGCCCATTCTTACCCAAAAAATAGCTGGTATTTCCGAAATGGACCCCAGCGTTCAGCTTAAAAACAAGATTACCATTTTAGGTTTTTTGGGCAACAATGTGGAAAAGATGCAGGGGAATGCCTTTAACCTGAACCAAAAGATTTACAAAAGGTTTGGGGAGTTCAACGACTTTCAAATGATCATGGTGGTTCCCGAAGGTAATGAGGAGCAGGTAGAGGAGATGAAGACTGAATTGGGGAAACTGTCCAATGTGGACAAGTGGCACTTTGCCTTTGGTTCCGAAAATGAAATCAAGACATTTTTTGAGTCCTTGAAGACCAATGTGGATTTAGATGAAAATCTGGCCACGCCAAACGTTTTTATAATTGATAAAGACTTAAGTCTTCGAGGACGAACAGATGATGAAGATGAGGGCGTCAAATATGGTTTTGATACCTCTTCGGTAGCAGAATTGAACAATAAAATGGTGGATGATGTCAAGATTATCTTGGCAGAATATCGCTTGGCCTTAAAAAAGAACAATGCCGACAGGAGCAAATAACAAAAGGAAGCACACCTATATCTGGGTGTCCGCAATCATCCTGATTTTTGGGATTTTTGCCGTATATGAAATCACGAAACGAGTAAAGGGAGGCACGATTGTGGAAAACGATCGCATGAGCACCAGTTCCAATGACGTTAAAGTTGGCTTTGTGGTCAATCAAGGGGAAAAGCGAAAGGTGCCCGACTTCTCATTTTATAATCAAGATAGTGTTTTGGTCACCAATGGGGATTTCTTGGGAAAAGTGTATGTGGTCGAGTTTTTCTTTACCACTTGCCCTACCATCTGTCCGGTAATGACCAAGAATTTGGTGGAGCTTCAGGAAACCTTTAAAAATGATGCTGATTTTGGGGTTGCTTCCTTTACCATCAATCCGAGATATGATACGCCATCCGTATTGACCGAGTATGCCGACAAGTACGGGATTACGGATAAGGACTGGCATTTGATGACCGGCGACCAAGAGAAGATCTATGAATTGGCGCAGCAAGGTTTTTACATCTTTGCCACTGAAGATGAGGATGCTCCAGGAGGTTTTGAACATTCTGGCATGTTCGCATTGGTTGATAAAAATGGGTATATTCGCTCACGTGAAGATGAATTCGGTAACCCTCTGATATATTATCGTGGGACCATTACTGAAAAACAAAAGGTAAACTCGGATGGGGAGACCCAACAGATTACCATTTTAAAAGAGGACATTAAAAAACTTTTGGCAGAATGACCGAAGAAGTTACTATAAAGGAAAAGCGGTTCAATAAATTGATAGCTGTAATTTCCGTTGCAATACCCTTGGTGGTTGCCCTATTGTTTGGGTTTAAGATTCCGAATGCAAAACCATTGTCGTTCCTACCACCCATATATGCCACGATAAACGGACTTACGGCAATTTTGTTGATTGCTGCGGTGGTGGCCATCAAAAATGGACGGGAACGGACGCATCAAAGGCTAATGACCACAAATATTGTGCTTTCAGCTTTGTTTTTGGTTATGTACGTAGCCTATCACATGACTTCCGAGACCACGGTTTATGGAGGTGAAGGACCGATGAAATATATCTATTATTTCATTTTGATGACGCATATTGTGTTGTCCATTTCCGTTATACCTTTGGTATTGATCACCTATTCAAAGGTATATCTCGATGATTTTGAAAGCCATAGGCACTGGGCCAAGTATACTTTCCCTATATGGTTGTATGTGGCCATAACAGGGGTTTTGGTGTATATAATGATTTCCCCGTATTATCAATATTAATTTTCCATGAAGACAAGATTGCTGATCATATTGTTCATCCTATTGGTTTTCCCCACCATCTCGGAAGCCCAATGTGCCATGTGCCGTGCGGTGGTGGAAAGCGAATCGGATGGGAAGACCGCTGAAGCGATCAATAACGGAATCGTATACCTTATGGCCGTTCCCTATGTATTGGTAGCAGGCCTGTTTTACTTCATTTATAGAAAAATGAGAGGTTAACCCTCTTTTTTACTTCCAACTGTAACATTTAGCGGTTTTTATAGTCTTATTGGTATACGCTTGCATCACTCATCAATCAAAATCGCTAACCTATGTTCGACCTGGAACGGTGGCAAGAAATATTTGACACCATACGAAAGAACAAACTCCGGACATTTCTGACCGGGCTTTCCGTAGCCTCGGGCATCTTCATTTTGGTTATCCTGCTTGGGTTTGGCCAAGGCATGCGCAATGGTATCGAAAACGAATTCAAGCAGGACGCATCGACCAGTGTTTGGGTTTGGCCCGGGGTCACTTCAAAAGAATATAAGGGGCTCAATCCAGGTAGGCGTATTCAACTCGTCAACGAAAATTACACAAAGGCAAACGCTATGTTCAAGGATGATATCGAATACGGATCATCTAGGATTTTTGTGCGTGGGGTCAGTGTGAATTATGGTAAAGAAGCACTCATTTATGGGGTACAGGGCGTAGCATCCGATTTTCAATTTATAGAAAATGCCGATATGGTGGAGGGTAGGTTCATCAATTATAGCGATGAAGTTTCCAACGGCAAAGTGGCCATTATCGGCAACAAAATAAAAAAAGATGTTTTTGGCGATGTAGAAACCCCGATTGGGGAGTTCGTGGATATTTCAGGGATACCTTTTAAGGTAATAGGAGTGTACAAAGAGATGGAGGACCGCGAGGAAGAGCGCATCTATATCCCTATATCAACGGCACAAAGAACCTTTAATGGCGGGAACAGGGTCAATAATATCTCTTTTACCCTGCCACCAGTTGAAAATTTTGATGAAGCCGTTGCCCAGGCCGTTGACTTTAAAAACGGGGTCCGACAATTTTTACAACAGACCCACACCATAGCCCCCGATGACACAGGGGCAATCGAGGTTTGGAGTGCTATGGAAGAGGCCAAACGCTACTACGGCCTAACCAATAACATTAAACTATTCTTCTGGTTTGTGGGCGTATGCACCATAATCGCAGGAGTGGTTGGCGTGAGCAATATTATGATGATCGTCGTCAAGGAACGAACCCGCGAGATAGGGATACGAAAGGCACTTGGGGCAAAACCATGGTCCATAATCGCCATGATTCTCCATGAGGCCATTTTTGTTACTGCAATTTCCGGTTTTGGAGGACTCATTTTCAGTATGGCCCTTTTGGAGATTGTAGGCCCCAATATTGAGGTGGATTACATTATGAATCCATCCGTGAACTTCAATGTGGCCTTTTCCACGGTAATCGTTTTGATAGTGGCAGGAACCCTTGCGGGTTTTGTGCCCGCTTATCGAGCGGCAAAAGTTAAAGTAATCGAATCCTTGAGGGACGAATAAGCAAAACTGTATGTTCAATAAAGATAGATGGCGGGAAATTATCGAGGTGCTCACTACCAATGTGTGGCGCACCATCTTTACGGCTTTTGGGGTCTGTTGGGGCATATTTATATTGATTGTATTATTGGCCGCCGGCAAAGGATTGGAGAATGGCATCAAACAGGATTTTGGAAATATTGCCACCAATACCATGTTTATGTGGACCAGGGCCACCACCAAAGGCTATGAAGGCCTGCCCAAAGGGAGGCGCTTTGAGTTTAAGATTGATGATGTGGCCGCATTGCGCGATAATGTGCCCAATCTTCGGTTTATTTCCCCTCGGAACCAATTGGGCGGTTTTGGTGGGAACAACAATGTGGTACGGGGAATCCGGACCGGAGCGTACAATGTATATGGTGATTATCCCGAAATCATCAACCAAGATCCCATGGCTGTCACGGCCGGACGGTTCCTGAACTATAATGACATCAAGGAAAAAAGAAAAGTGGCCATTATCGGGCAAGGGGTAAAAAACGACCTGTACAATAAGGACGAAGATGCACTGGGAACTTACATCAAAATACAAGGGGTCAACTTTATGGTCATAGGAACCTATAAAAAAAACAATAGTGGAGGGGGTGAAGAGGGCCAAAAGGAAATATTCGTACCCTTTACCTCATTCTCCCAAGCCTTTAACCGAGGTGAAGATGTGGGTTGGATGGCCATTACGGCCAACGATGGCAGTTCCATTTCCCAACTCAAGGATAATATTGTGGATGTGATGAAGAAACGTCATAAAGTACACCCTGAGGATACCCGTGCGGTGGGCTATTTTGATCTCTACGAACAATACAATAGGGTGGAAAGCCTTTTTGGAGCGTTAAAAGCAGTTGCCTATATCGTGGGGGTCATGGTGTTGCTTTCAGGAATCATCGGTGTGAGCAATATCATGCTCATTGTGGTAAAAGAACGTACAAAGGAAATAGGAATACGCAGGGCACTTGGCGAACAGCCATGGTCCATAAAAAAGCAAATTTTGATGGAGTCCATTTTCCTGACCCTGATTTCGGGGATGGTGGGAATCATATTCGGGTCCTTGGTCATTTTTGGCATCAACTCCTTGCTTGATAGTGTTGGGCCAGTGGATATGTTCATGAGTCCAAGTGTGAGCGTTGGTGTGGTCACAGGGGCCTTGACCATTTTGATGGTGTCCGGGCTATTGGCAGGTTTCATTCCAGCACAGAGTGCCATACGAGTTAGGCCCATCGAAGCGTTGCGAACAGAATAGTAGGTAAGAATCAATCAATTAACAGAAATTAAAATGAAAAAATCGGTAACCATTGTCATCTTGTTGCTCATCGTAATAGTGTTCGGTGGCTCCATGTACTACTTGTATCAGAAAAATGCTGAGGACCCAGTGGTATATCAAACAGAAACACCTTCCAAGCAGACCATTGTAAAAAAAGCGGTGGCCACGGGGAGCATTCTTCCTTTGGAAGAAGTATTGATCAAGCCCAATATCTCAGGAGTGATAGAGGAAATTTACGTAGAAGGTGGTGATTATGTAAAATCTGGTGATCTATTGGCCAAAATAAAGGTTGTCCCTAACTTATCTGCCCTTAACGATGCACGAAATGCCATTGATGAGACAAAAATAAATTTGGATGATCAAAAACGTAATTACGAACGCCAATCAACGCTATTTGGAAAAGGGGTAATTCCCAAAACAGATTTGGAGCGAGCCCAAGTTTCTTATGATCAAGCAAAACAAGCTTACGCTGCTGCCAATAAACGTTATGATATTGTAAAAACAGGAACCACGAGCGGCCTGAGCAGTTCTGCCAATACCATGATCAGGGCCACCGTTAGCGGTATGGTTCTTGAAGTGCCTGTTGAAGTCGGTAATCAGGTCATTGAGAGCAATACCTTTAACGAGGGGACTACAATTGCAGCTATTGCCGATGTCGACAAAATGATTTTTGAAGGAAAGGTTGACGAATCCGAGGTGGGCAAAATCAAAGAAGATTTGCCATTGGAAATTACCGTTGGTGCCATCGAAAATCATGTTTTTGACGCCGTTTTGGATTATATCGCACCTAAAGGCAAAGAAGAGAACGGTGCCATCCAATTTGAGATCAAGGGAACTTTAAAGAAGAACGATACCGTTTTTATAAGGGCAGGACTCAGTGCAAATGCATCCATTATCTTGGCACGAGCCGATAGCGTTCTGGCAGTAAAGGAAGCACTGGTTCAGTTTGATGATGACACCAAAAAACCATTTGTTGAGGTGGAAACCGCAGATGAGCAGTTTGAAAGGAAAGTAGTGGAACTCGGGGTCAGTGATGGTATCTTTGTAGAGGTAAAGTCAGGCATAACGGAGACTGACAAGGTCAAGGTGTGGAACGCGCTGGCCGAGGAATAGTGTACAGAAATCACTGTTCGCAAAAAAAAGTAAAAAATCTTGTAACATTTTAACAACATATATGTCTTACTAGCAGAAGTAAAAGTAAGATAGCTAACATCATCAATCATGATAGAAATCAAAGATCTTCATAAATCCTATAAAATGGGGAGCAACTCCCTTCATGTTTTAAAAGGCATAAATTTTAAAGTAGAAGAAGGGGAACTTGTGGCCATTATGGGGTCTTCAGGATCTGGTAAATCTACTTTGTTGAACATTTTGGGGATGTTGGATGGGGCGGATTCCGGTGAGTATACCTTGGATGGTGTACCGATTAAAAATTTGAGCGAAACCAAAGCTGCCCAGTATAGAAACAAGTTCTTGGGATTCATTTTCCAATCCTTTAACCTTATCAACTACAAAAGTGCCGTCGAAAATGTGGCATTACCGTTATACTACCAAAAAGTACCAAGAAAGGAGCGTCAGGAAAAAGCGATGCAATATTTGGAGAGGGTTGGGCTAAAACCTTGGGCCGACCACCTGCCCAGTGAACTTTCCGGTGGGCAGAAGCAAAGGGTGGCCATTGCCCGTGCCATGGCAGCAGAGCCAAAAGTGCTTTTGGCGGATGAGCCAACAGGTGCTTTGGACAGTAAAACTTCCTATGAGGTAATGGACCTGATCCAAAAAATCAACGATGAAGGAAACACTATATTGGTAGTGACCCACGAAGAGGATATTGCACACATGTGCAAGCGAATTGTACATCTAAAGGACGGTGTTATCGTAGAAGATAAAAAAGTCGAACAAGTAAGAGCGGAACAGTATGTTTGATCGGGACGTTTGGCAGGAAATATTCAATACACTTAAGACCAATAAGCTGAGGACCTTTTTGACGGGGTTCTCTGTGGGGTGGGCCATCTTTATTTTGGTAATGCTCCTAGCTTCGGTCAATGGCATGCAAAATGGTTTTGTAGGTCAGTTCAATGATGATGCCACCAATTCCATTTTCGTTCGTCCAGGAACCACTTCCAAGGCATACGGTGGTTTTGAGGCAGGTAGACGTATCCAGCTAAAGAATGATGACCTGGAATATATCAAGCAAAGCTTTCCAAACGATATTGAATATATAAGTGCCCGTTATTATGCAAACGCAATAGCACGATACAAGGAGGAAACGGGGTCTTACTCCGTGCAAGCTACTCACCCTGACCATCAGGCCATAGAAAAAACTTTGGTGACGGCTGGCAGGTACATCAATGAGGCGGATATCATCAATAAGGCCAAAGTTGCGGTAATTGGTAGAAAGGTCGCGGAAGACCTGTTCAAAAACGAAGACCCACTTGGAAAATTTGTCGAGTTCAATGGCCTGCCTTTTCGGGTGATCGGAATATTTACCGATGATGGCGATGATAATGCAGAAAGAAGGATCTATGCCCCAGTAAGCACTTATCAACGCATTTATGGGAACACCAATGAAATAGCCAGTATAGCATTGACCTATAATCCCAATTATGATTTAACGGAGGCATTGGATTTTTCGGAACGATTGGAAATATTGATGAAGCGTAGGCATAAAATCGCACCAGAAGACCAAGCTGGACTGAATGTATGGAACTATGCTGAGGCGTTCAATAATATCAGCAGCTTTACAGCGGTGCTGAAAGGAATTGGTATAGGGGTCGGCTTCTTGATCCTCATTGCGGGAATCGTGGGTATCGGAAATATCATGGTCTTTACCATTAAAGAACGGACCAAGGAAATAGGGGTGCGTAAGGCATTGGGTGCAAGACCACGACAAATAGTCAACCTAGTATTGTTGGAGTCCGTTTTCATCACGGCTATTTCCGGTTTTGTAGGACTATTGTTCGCCTGGATGATATTGGCCGCCATTGGCCCCATGATCGAGACACCGGCATTCAGCAATCCATCCGTAAGCCTTTCGGTGGTGGTCACGGCCACGATAATATTGATTATTGCAGGTGTGTTGGCGGGATTGTTGCCAGCTATGAAAGCTGCAAATGTGAAACCCATTGTTGCACTTAGTGATAAATAGTTATGTGGTTATTTGATAAAGACTTGTGGATAGAGATTTTTCATACCCTGGGCAAGAATATGTTCAGAACCTTCCTTACCATGCTTGGAGTGATCTTTGCCATGATTATTTTGGTGCTGTTGTTGGGTTCTGCCAATGGGATGAGCAATGGTTTCAATAAAATATTTGCGGGGACGGCTTCCAACAGTTTATTTGTATGGGGGCAGTCAACCTCTGAACCATACAAAGGTTTTGAACGGGGAAGAAGGATTCGCTACAAATTGGAAGATGCCGAAATCTTAAAAAAACAGATTCCAGAAATAGAAGTGCTTGCCCCTAGAATAGAGTTGGCAAGCCATAGAGGGACAGTAAGTGTATACCGTAACGGGCAAACCAGTGGTTCGGCTGTATATGGGGATTATCCGGAGATAGATAATATTACCAAAAAGAAACTGGTGGAAGGTAGGTTCCTGAACCAAACCGATATTGATTACTCAAAAAAAGTATGTGTGATCGGGGAGGAGACCTATAAGCTCCTTTTTGAGAAAGGAGAGAAGGCCATGGGGGAGGAAATCCGTATCAATGGGGTATACTTTACCGTGGTGGGGATTTACAAGCCTAACAATAATATCAACATTGATGGTGAGAATGCGGTGTTTATTCCGTTCAGTACCTTTCAAAAAGCTTTCAATTCAGGTGATAGAATGGGCTGGATGGCCATTGCTGTACAAGAGAGCACGCCCGTGTCCTTTGTGGAAAGTCAAATCAAGACCATCTTAAAGGCCAAGTACGATATCCATCCAGATGACGAACGTGCCATAGGAAGTTTCGATATGTCCGAAATATTCAACAACATTACGGCTTTTACCACCGTGCTGCAGGGATTCTCATTTTTTGTCGGGATTTTTACCTTGCTCGCTGGTGTAATTGCCATTAGTAATATCCTTTTGATTACAGTAAAGGAGCGTACACAGGAGATTGGAGTTAGAAGGGCACTTGGGGCCACTCCCGTAATCGTAAAACGCCAGATCGTGCTTGAAGCGATAGTGTTGACCGCTTTTGCCGGACTGGTGGGGTTTGCCGTGGCAGTAGGAATATTATCCATTATGAATTCCATGTGGGGAAGTGGGGACAATTTTCCATTCGTACAGCCCATGATCAGCATACCTCAGTTCGTCATATCATTTATTTTAATGGTGGGGCTGAGTGTTCTTATTGGTCTTTTACCGGCAAACAGAGCAGTAAAAATCAAACCTATAGATGCATTAAGAGAAGAATAATCATCATTACAATTAAATAACGAAATCAAATAAGCAAGAATGAACAAGTATGTAAAATACGGATTGATAGGGATAGTGGTCATTGGTATTTTGGCCGCTGTAGTCTACTTTTTAAAGCAGAACAGTACTCCTGTAGAGCTGTATAAAACCGAAACAGCAGAACGAAAGGACATCGTAAATAAAGTAATCGTTACCGGAAAGGTAATACCAGAGGATGAAATCAATATCAAGCCTCAAATCTCTGGGATTATTGATAAAATTCTTTTGGAAGAGGGTGTTCGTGTGGAGTCTGGCGATCTTATCGCTGTCATCAAGGTGGTTCCCAATGAGCAATCATTGAACCAAGCAGCAGGAAGGGTCAGAACAGCTGAACTTGCTTTGAACAATGCAAAAATCGAATATGACAGAAATAAGACGTTATTTGACAAAGGCGTGATTTCCAGTCAAGATTTCAACAATTTGAAGTTGACCTATGATCAGGCATTACAAGAGTTGAAAAATGCACAGGCCGATTATCAAATTATCAGAAAAGGTTCAGCCGGTGGTTCTGCCAGTGCCAATACCAATATTAGAGCCACAGTTTCAGGAACCATACTTGAAATTCCCGTGAAAGAAGGGGATCAGGTCATTCAAAGTAACAACTTTAACGATGGTACCACTATTGCCACCATTGCCGATATGTCCAAAATGATATTTGAAGGAGAAGTGGACGAGGCCGAAGTGGGCAAGCTCAATGTGGGTATGCCATTGGAAATCAGTCTTGGTGCATTGGAAGAGCAGAAATTTGATGCCAAGCTAAAGTTCATCGCACCAAAAGGTGTTGAGGAAGAAGGTGCCGTGCAGTTCAAGATCGAGGGTGACCTCGATGTAAAGGAAAGCGACAGCACTTCCTACGTAAGGGCTGGTTATAGTGCCAATGCATCCATTGTTTTGGAAGAGAAAAAAGATGTGCTGTCCATTAAAGAAGCTTTGCTTCAGTTTGATAAGGAGACAGAGAAACCATACGTGGAAGTACAAACAGGCGAAAATGAATTCGAACGTAGAGATCTTGAATTGGGAGTTAGTGACGGTATAGATGTAGAGATTGTTTCTGGCATAGATGAAGAGGATAAAATCAAAGTCTGGAACAAGCTCGAGAGCAGATCTGAAGATTAATCCATGCTGACCATCATTATATAAACCAAAATCAAAAAACGAATGAAAAATAGCATAACCATATTATTACTGTTGTTTGCCGTTACCTTATCCAGTGCGCAGGTGCGCAAATGGACGCTGAGGGAATGTGTGGAATACGCAGTGGAGAACAACTTGACCGTAGAACAATATGAACTGGATTTGGAGAATGCCAAGATTGATAGGTCCGATGCCATGGGTAATCTTTTGCCCAGCTTAAATGGAACGGCATCGGCTTCAAGTAACACGGGTTTCTCCATTAACCCAACAAACAACTTGCCGACAAATAGCACGGCCAACAATGTGAATATCAGTGCATCTTCCAGCATAACTTTATTTGATGGATTACGGAACATCAATCAGTTGAACAGGGCTAAAATGAACGCTGTTGCGAATCAGTACCGTCTGGATAATCTAAAGGATGATATTCGCTTGAACGTGGCCAATGCCTATTTGCAACTGATTTCCAACAAGGAGCAGCTCAAGACCTTTAGGGCACAATACGCCGTTACGGAACAGGATTTAAAAAGAACCAAGGAATTGGTGGAATCCGGAGTGGTTCCCAGAGGGGATCTTTTGGAAATCGAGGCCACGGCGGCCAATCAAGAGCAACAGATCATTAATGGTGAAAGCTTGGTGTTGATTTCCAAAGTGAATTTGGCCCAATTGCTTCAGATCACCGATTACGAGAATTTTGATATTGCCGAGGAAGAGTTTGATATTCCGCCGTCTGATATTCTGGATAACTCCCCAAAAGTGATTTTTGATAAGGCTTTGGGTTTCAGGAACGATATCAAATTTTCTGAATCCAATGTGGATTTGGCCGAACAGGACCTTAAAATTGCAAAAGGTGCCTATTTGCCCACCTTGTCTGCTTTTTTTCAGTATGGAACCCGATATTCCAATGTAACACAAATACCCGATGAAAACGGAGTGGCTTACACACCAAGTCTAAAAGATCAATTGTGGATTTTTGATGGTATCAGTTATGGAGCACAGCTCAATATTCCTATTTTCAACGGTTGGAGTACAAGGAACAATGTAATGCGGTCAAGGATAAGTTTGGAAAAGGCCCAATTGCAATTGGAACAGGATAAGTTGGATTTGGAAAACACCATACAACAGGCTTATGTTGATGTAAGCACCTTTGAGAAAGCCTATAGTGCAGCCGAAAAAACGTTGGAAGCTAGGCGTTTGTCTTATGAGTATGCCAAAGAACGCTACGATGTAGGTCTAATGAATGCCTTCGAATATAGTCAGGCGCAGGCTAGGGTAGAGAATGCCCAAGCCGATGTGATCCGTACCAAGTACGATTATATCTTCCGATTGAAAATATTGGAGTTCTACTTTGGTATACCCATTTCATTAAACTAGTATCTTTGTGGCCGCTATGGCCATAATACTACATTTAGAAACCGCGACCACCAATTGCTCCGTGAGCATTTCAAAGGATGACGAAATCGTTGTCTTGAAAGAGAACAATGCGGCGAGCTATTCGCACTCCGAGCAATTGCATCTATTTATAAAAGAAGCCTTGGAAGAGGCTTCTTTGTCATTTTCGGACCTCGATGCCGTTGCCATCAGCAAAGGCCCCGGTTCGTATACGGGACTCCGAATCGGTGTATCTTCCGCCAAGGGGCTGTGCTTTTCTTTGGATTTACCCTTGATCTCCGTGCCCACTCTGCAAAGTATGGCGCATCAGCTGCAATTAAAATCAGATGAATTGGTTATTCCCGTGCTGGATGCAAGGCGAATGGAGGTGTATTCCTGCGTTTACGATGCTGCATATAAAGAAGTTCGCGACACCCGTGCAGAAGTTATCAATGAGGAGTCTTTTACAGAATATGTTTCCGGCAATAAGGTGTACATTGTGGGGAGTGGAGCAGAAAAATGTAGGGGTGTCTTGCAACACCCCAATTTTGTTTTTGATGTATCCGTGGTTCCTTCAGCAAAGGATATGGCCCCGATTGCATTTAAGAAATACGAAGCCGGTCAATTTGAGGACGTGGCTTACTTTGAGCCTTATTACCTCAAGGACTTTGTCCTTCAGCAGAAAAAGAAGAAAAATTAATCTTCCATGGCCTTGTGCATTACCCTTTGCGGGAAAGGAATCTCGATTCCTGCTGCATCAAATCGTAATTTGGTCTGTTCTATCACGTAAAAATGTGCTGGCCAAAATACATCGTTATTGGCCCAAAAACGCAATGTCAGGTTTACAGAACTGTCCGCCAAGGCCCCAACGTATACTTCGGGAGCTGGTTCGGTATTGATGCTCGGATTGTCCTCGCAGATCTGTAAAAGAATCTCTTTGGCCTCTTTGATGTTCGACGCATATCCAATCCCAACATCGATTTTGTCCCTACGGGTGTTTTCCATATTGTAGTTGACAATGTTACCATTGGATAACTGTCCATTGGGTATGATTGCAATTTGGTTGCCAAACGTACTTAGTTTTGTGCTAAAAATGGTTATCTCCTTTACCGTACCGTCAACCCCTTGGGCCGAAATGAAATCGCCCAATTTAAATGGTTTAAAAATCAAAATGAGAACCCCTCCTGCAAAATTGGCCAGAGATCCTTGGAGGGCCAAGCCAATGGCGAGTCCGGCAGCACCGACCAAGGCCACCAATGATGAGGTTTTCACACCCAATTGTGTCACTACCAATACAAACACTAATGCTTTAAGGATGATGCTGATAAAACTCTGTAAAAACGACTCCAAGGTTTCATCATAATCCTTTTTGGTAAAAAATCGATGGACCATTTTATTGACCAATTTGATAATCCAAAGACCAACGAAAAAAATAATGACCGCAGTGACAAAATCGGGTAAGATCCTCATCGCCCATTCAATGGCTTCATCTATGTAAGTTTGATAGTTTGCTAATTCTTCCATAATGGTTTTTTAGTTTAAATGGCAACGTAGCCAATATTCACATGAAATAAAAGAAAAGGTTTTTAAACAAATGTTAATGTTGCCTACAATTGCTTTAAAGCCTCTTCCGCTTTTGTTACGGGGAGTTTACAAGCCCCTTCGATACAAACATAGACCAAGGTTTTATCAGAAGCCCCCCTGTTTTTCAATAGTTCCAAATTTCCATCTTTTTGGGAGCCTACCAAAATACTGTTGGGTATATACGCTTTACTGATTTGTTGTCCCATGCTTTGGCAATTCCCGCCAAGTATGGCTATCTCATAGAAATTTTGATTTTGGAACAGTACCAGATGAAGCCAGTTGGCAAAGCCCTGTGCCCTTCGGCCAAAATCTTTTTGAACGTTTTTGAGCATTTGGGTGGACATAGTTCCATAGGCTTCATTAGGGTAGAGTTTATGAAATTTATACAGATTGATGGCCATGATGGAATTAGAGGAGGAAATCACATTGTCGTCGACTTCTATGGTTCTTCTAATCAGGGATTGGTCTTTGTCCGAAGTATAAAAGAACATTCCGGATGCACTATCAAAAAAGTGCTTTTTGGAATAATCCAACAGATTTTTGGCCAGATCAAGCCATTTTTCATCAAAAGTAACCTCATAGAGCGAAAAATAAGCATCAATTACCGTCGCATAATCATCCAAAAAGGCATTGATGTTGCTTTTACCTTCTTTATGGTTGCGGTAAAGTGAGCCATCCGTTTTGATCATTTCACGTTCTATGAACGAGGCATTTTTCAAAGCCAGGTCCAAATAATCTTCGTTGTCCAAATATCGGTAGGCATCCACAAGCCCTTTTAGCATCAATCCATTCCAAGAAGTCAAGATTTTATCATCCAGCCGAGGTTTTGGACGTTTGTTTCTCTCCTTTTTGAGTATGGTCAGGCACTCGTTTATTTTTGTTTTCAGTTCGGGAACCGTGATATTGAACTTTTCAGCGATTTCTTCATCAGGTTTGTCCCGGATGAGCACGTAGTTTTCCTCTTCCCAATGTCCGTAGGAGTTAATGTTGAAATAGGTTTGGAACATCTCAAGATCATCTCCCAATAATCGGGTAAGTTCTTCTTTGGTCCAAACATAATAGGCGCCCTCTTCGAGTTTTCCATTTTCATCAAGGCTATCCGCATCCAAGGAGGAGTAGAATCCACCACTTTGGTCCATAAGCGCCTCTTTCACAAAGGCGATGGTCTCGGCAACCACATCTTTATACAATTCGTTTTTGGTTGCGGCGTATGCTTTCGCATATAAACTTGTCAACTGACCATTGTCGTACAACATTTTTTCAAAGTGGGGCACGTGCCATTTAACATCCACCGCGTACCTGGAAAAACCGCCGCCTACATGGTCGTAAACACCTCCGTAGGCCATTCGGGTAAGCGTGGTGTCCACGAACTCCATAATGTCGGGTTTGTCGGTGGTGGTGGCATAGTGCAATAAAAAGTCCCAATTGTTGGGCATCATAAATTTTGGGGCACGCTTATGCCCACCTAAAAAAGTATCAAAGTATTGTGTCCAATTATGCATTGCGGCATCCAATTGTTCCAAAGAATAGAGTTCGCTGTCCCTGTCGTTTTCCACCAGATTGATGGCTTGGAGCCCATTGGCCAAATCCGAGGCATATTGGGTAACCCTTGGTTTGTCTTTTTGATAAAGTTCGGCCAGTTGTTCCAATGACTTTATCCAATTGTCCTTGGGGACATAGGTAGCCCCCCAAAAAGGTCTTCCATCGGGAAGGGCCACAATATTTAAGGGCCATCCGCCCTGTCCGGAGATCATTTGGATGGCATCCATATAAATTTGGTCTACATCGGGCCGTTCTTCGCGATCAATTTTAATATTGATGAAGTGCTCGTTCATTATTTCGGCCACTTGTTCATCCTCAAAACACTCCTTTTCCATCACATGGCACCAGTGGCAGGCGGCGTAACCAATACTGATAAGCAAAAGCTTG
Organism: Flagellimonas yonaguniensis; assembly: GCF_029193885.1. GTDB lineage: Bacteria > Bacteroidota > Bacteroidia > Flavobacteriales > Flavobacteriaceae > Flagellimonas > Flagellimonas yonaguniensis. The sequence goes on from NZ_JARFVB010000006.1 coordinate 179,624, forward strand.
TCCTCTTTTTGGGCCCTTTCCAGCACATCGGGATACCATGCTTCCCAATTTACGGGGTTGTGGGCATGCTGTAAGAGATAGGGACTGGTCTCATGGATAAGGGCATTGGTGTGTTTATGGGTCACTTCGTCTGATTTTTGTTTGCAACTGAGGGCTGCAATCGTGAATAATATGAAGAAAACTGTTTTTTTCATCAATTGGGCATTCTTGCGCATAAAAAAATGCGTCCGTTTGGGGACGCATTTTCTATTCTTGGCTTTTATTATTGAACCTCAAAGGTAATCTTCACATTTACCCTGTAATCGTCAATTTTTCCATCTTTTACCGTAGCGCTTTGCTCGTTGATATAGATGGAACGAATGTTTTTAACGGATTTTGAGGCTTGTTCCAACGCTTTGTTGGTTGCATCTTCCCAGCTTTTGCTGGAGTTAGCCAATACTTCAATAACTTTTAAAACTGCCATGGTCAATGTTTTTTAGATTCCTTTGAATTTAACAAATTTTGACCAGAATATGGCTGTAAATCAGAGGAAATTATCCGTTCAAAGCCACAACTTCCTTGATTTTTTCGCCCATCATGTTCTTGAGCATGGTCTCGATACCATTTTTCAGGGTAAAAGTGGATGACGGACAACCGCTACAAGCTCCTTGCAAGATTACGCTCACGGTACCGCTTTCCTCTTCATACGATTGGAAAAGAATATTTCCTCCATCACCTGCAACCGCTGGTTTCACATATTCTTCCAAAATGTCGATGATCTGAAGCGATGTGTCATCATAATCGGTGCCTACTTTCTTTTGCTCTACGGTCTCCTTGCTTTTTTGGATGGCTTCCGCGGTCACAACATCTTTACCATCGGCCAGATAATCCCTGATGAATTCACGCAATTGCATGTTGATTTCTTCCCAATCCGCGACGTCGTATTTAGTGACTGAAACATAGTTTTCATCCATAAATACCTCTTTCACAAATGGAAGATGGAAGAGTTCCATGGCCAAGGGCGACTCTTTTGCCTCATCAATGTTCTTGAACTCGTAGGTGCTGGGAACAATTTTTTTGTTGGAAACAAATTTCATTACCGCTGGGTTAGGGGTAACTTCTGCGTAAACGGTAATGGGCTGTTTCTTTTTAACGTCCTCTTCGTTCACAACCGGCTCGCCCGCATTGAGGTATTCCACTAGTTGTTGTGCCACCTCGTCCTTAACATCATCCCATTCCACGATGTCATAACGTTCCAAAGCCACAAAATTGCTGGATATGTAAACGGTCTTGACGAATGGAAGGTGGAAAAGCTGTTGTGCCAAGGGAGAATTTTTGGCCTCGTCTATGTTTTTATACTCGTAGTTGCCCTTTACCAAAAAATGGTTGGCCTCCAATTTGATTATCTTGGGGTTGTTGGTGATAACAACCGTAATATTGTACTCTTTCATCTTGAATCTTTGATGCAAAAATACCAATAGTTACGATGCGTAGCAAAATATTATAATAATGTGTGGTGCATTCCGTTATGTTAGTGTTTTATTGTATTGAACAACCATTAGCCCCGACCGTCACATGAGACGAATTTTAACCTCGATTTTCATAGCCCTGTTTTTTGGGTCCATGGCCAAGGCACAGGAAGGAATCCCTGTGTATTTTGATTACTTGGCGGACAATTACTATCTGGTTTATCCATCCATGGCGGGTATTGCAGAAGGAACCAAGATTCGTCTGACGGCAAGAAAGCAATGGTTCAATGTGGATGAAGCACCAAGTTTGCAGACCTTGAACATCAATTCCAGGGTGGGCGAGCGCAGTGGCATCGGAGGTATACTTTTCAACGATTCCAACGGATACCATTCACAAACCGGATTTAAAGCCACCTATGCCCATCATTTGCAGATGGGGGGCGATTTCAGAACCTTGAACCAGCTTTCTTTTGGCTTGAGTGCAGGTGTTATTCTGAGCAGTTTGGATGAAACCGAGTTTGTATCGGTAATTCCTGATCCTGTAGTAAGTGGAGTAAAGAATACGGCCAGCTATTTCAATGTGGATTTGGGTGTTTCCTATAACTTGTTCGAGTTTTATGCACATGCTGCTATCCTGAATCTTTTAGGAAGTGGTCGCGATCTATACACTGCAGCGGAATTTGATAATTTAAGACGCTATTTGTTCTCTGTTGGATACGTTTTTGGAAGAACTACCCGAATCGAGCCATCCATTTTGTTCCAGATGACGGATTTTACCAAGGAAAAGACCGTCGATTTGAATGCCAAGGTGTACCGGGATGTGAGTTTTGGAACAGTTTGGGCCGGGTTGTCCTACCGTCGCAGTTTTGATGGGGCACAGTTCCAATCCAATGGGACATTTGGCGAACAGCGTTTGCAGTTGTTCACACCCATCATTGGAGTCAATGTGAACAGGTTCATGTTTTCTTACAACTATTCCTATCAATCCGGGGATATTCGTTTTGATAATGGCGGGTTCCATCAGATTACCTTGGGGTACGACTTTGGTCAAAGTGATGATGGCAAACGGTACGATTGTTACTGTCCGGCGGCCAATAATTAATCTTCGTATAAGTTCGAGCGCAGGCGAGATAATTTGAAAAGTTCTCGCCTGCGCTCGATGTGACAACTGATTTTTGACTGATCTTATTTGTCCCAAGTGAAGTTTTTCTTTGATGCTTGTGCCTTTATGGCCGATAGCATGGCATTTTCCAATTCTCCGGTTTCTTCTTTTTGATGCTCGGCAATGTAGACCTCGCGCTTGGTATTGAGTTCTTGTATCCGTTTTTGGATTGCTTCACGTTCGGATTTCTTTTGTTTCACATAGGCTTTGATCTCACTTTCGGATTTTCCTTGCAATTCCTCGGGCAAATCTTTGGTCGCCAATTCTGAAATGACAGTTTCATCGTCCTCTACGGCATCCACCAAGTCCCATTGTGAGTTTTTGTACAATCTGGAACTTTTGCTCACGGCACGCTTTACCACGACCACTTCCTCCAGTGCGGCAGCATTGGCATCCTGCATGGATTGGAGCTCCTTCTTTTGCCTCCCGATGGAACCATAGGAAATGTAGGTGTTGTTCAATTTGGAGTTCAATTGGATGATGATATCGTCATAGGGCGTATTGATATGGACCACTTGTCTGTTGTGGTCGATGGCCATATATTCCCCACCTGTCAGCGTAGCACCTTTTTTCCACATGGAGGAAATACCTTGTTCGTAATTACCACAAAAAATAGTGTTCACCATCACATCTTTCTCCTTGGCATTGGTGGCAGCATCCTTGAAGTCCAATTTTCCTTGTGTGAAGGGTTCGTTGCCCGCTATGAAAATCATTTTAAGGTCATCCGCATTTTTGCCCCAGTCCAATTGTTTTAATGAAGTATGGATCACTTGTCCGCAATATTCTTCGCCACCGTTGGTCGTTAAAGAGAACAGTTTTTCTGAAATCTCGTCCAAATCGTTACTGAACCCCAAAACCTGTCGTATGTATCCTTCACGGGACGATAGGTTATCATTTCCGTACTCGTATAGTGCAATTTGAAGGGAAGGGCGAACATTGGTGCCGCATTTGGCATGGGTGAATTCATTAACAATGTCCCATAATTGTGCCTTGGCCTGATTGATGAGTCCGTCCATACTATTGCTGGTGTCCAACAAAAGGGCGATTTTAACGTATTGCTCCTTTGGTTTTTCACTGGTATATGGAGTGATCAACGTGGTTTTTTCTTTGGTATGGGCCTTTAGGTTGCAACCATAGCTGGTTCCTGTTATAAACACTAAAAGTGCTGAGCTCAATATGTAATTCAAATGTTTCATGATGCAATGATTTTTAAAGTTGAGGTAAATGTATCGGCAACTTTCAGTAAAAAAAATCCTGAATGAGCAACGAAGCGGTTAGAATGAGTGAATGGAACCGATTACTCCGTAACCGGGGAGAAATCGAGCTGTTTTCAACCCAATTCGGCGACAACCTATTTTTTAAAATGCTTGGGAAGCAGTATGTTTACCTAAGTTATGGTTCATAAGGCATACATATTATTATTGGTACTGTTGACCTCTTGGGGCACACTGGCGCAAGTTGGAAATACCCAGGGACAAATGGTGATCAAGGGCTCCGTCAAGGGAAAGGAAAACAATGTTCCTATTTCCGGAGTGCAGGTGTCCACCAATAAAGGAGCCTTTACGACGACCAATGCATTGGGGGAATTTTCCATTAAGGCGTCAGTTGGGGATATGTTGATCGTTGAGGGTCCCGAACTGCAAACAGTGCGTTATCGAATCAAGTCGGATGAAGATGTGGATGTGCGGGTGGAAGGTTATGAGGGGACATGGTCTTCTCGAAGACAAAAGCGCGAAGTATCCAGTTCAAGGAGTGGCCTGGACGACCACCAACGCTTTTTGGATTCGGCCAATGCCTATAAAAAGACCAATCTTGAGAAGAGCATTGATTTCATTGCCCGTTCCATGGAACCGCTGGGAAGCACGGGGAATAAAGGGGAACTTTCGTTATCACTTCGTGCCCTTGGCGAGATTTACATGTATCACGAGCAGTATGATTTGGCCATAACCAATTTTAAGGATGCTTTGGCTGCCCAGGAGTCCAACAAGACCAAAGTGTTATTGGGCAAGGCCTATGTGCTCAACGGTAATTATGAAAGTGCCATCTCAATTTTGGAGCCTTTGATCATGGAGAAAAACATGGTGCCCTACCAACGCGTGGAGTTTTTTGAAGCCTTGGGGGATGCAAACAAGGAGTTGTCCAACCTCAAAGATGCCCAAAACTATTATCAACAAGGACTTATCATTGCCGAAAAAAATCAAATCTCCCCCAAGGAAATTGACCTAAATTCCAAAATAGCCGATGCTTTTGCTGTTGAGAATAAGGTAATCGAGGCCGAAGGGTTTTATCAAAACTCCTTGAACCTCTCCAAACAAGTAGCTCCAGAACGACTCATTCAGGAAAGTGAGAAAGTAGCGGATTTCTACAATCAAAAAAATCGCTATGATGATGAGATCCAACTGCGAAAAAGGAACTTGGATGAGTTGGAACAATTGCCCAGGAATGCCGTTGCCTCGGTCGGACAAGGCATCTCCACACGGGACACCGTTACTTCGCAGCGCATCAATTATAAAATTGCGAATGCCTATATCGCACAGGACAAACTGGATGAGGCCATTCCTTATCTGGAAAAAAGTATTGTTGAAGCGGACAGGGATGATGATTTGGTAGTGCAAAAAGATGCTACGCGAAAATTATCCGAAGTATATCGCTACAAAGGGGATTACACCAAGGCCTTGGAGTCGTATCAGGATTATGTGGCGGTGGTTGACAGCCTGTATGTGAGAAAAGAGCAGGAAATATCCAGAGCGGCCCGTTTTAACCGTGAGATAGCGAACACGCAAAATCGTATCTCGAGCTTGGAGCAAGAACGCGAACTAAGTCAGAGCAAATACAATTTGGCCCTTACTGAGCAGCAATTGTACGAAGAAACCAGCAAGCGTCAAAAATGGATCATCTATTCATTGATTTTCGGTATTGCCTCGATGGCGCTTATCGCATTTTTGTACTACCGGAGCAATAGGCAACAAAAACTGGCCAATAACTTGTTGGCGTTGAAATCGCTCCGCACCCAGATGAACCCGCATTTTATTTTCAATGCACTGAATTCCGTGAACAATTATATCGCTAAAAGCGATGAACGAAGCGCCAATCGCTTTTTAAGCGAGTTCTCCGTATTGATGCGTAGCGTGCTTGAGAATTCCGAAGAAGATTTTATTCCATTGGCCAAGGAATTGGAGTTGTTGGAACTCTATGTGAAACTGGAACATTCACGATTCTCCGATAAGTTTGATTATGAAATCGATGTGGACAACAAAATCGATATCGATGCCTTCCAGATTCCGCCGATGTTGCTTCAGCCGTATATTGAAAATGCCATTTGGCATGGCTTGCGCTACAAGGAGGAAAAAGGATTTTTAAAGATCGGGATACGGCAAGTGACCAACGATATGCTTGAAATCCGTATTGAGGACAACGGCATCGGTAGAAAAAAATCAGCCGAGTTGAAGACCACCAATCAAAAGAAACAGAAGTCGAAAGGGATGGGCAACATTCAAAAACGAATCCAAATTTTGAACGATATGTACAAAAACAGGGTGGAGGTATCCATTTCCGACCTCAATACCGACCAAACGGGTACAAGGGTATCCCTAAAACTCAAAAAACAATGATGGAACTCAAAGCGGTCATTGTGGAGGATGAAGCCAATAGTCGGGAAATCCTTCGGAACTATCTATCCAAGTATTGCGAAAACGTCACATTGCTTGGCGAGGGTTCAACCATTGAAGAGGGGTTACGGCAAATCAAAAAGCATCATCCAGACCTTGTGTTTTTGGATGTGGAAATGCCTTTTGGCAATGCTTTTGACCTATTGGACCAAATCCCTGACCGTACCTTCGAGACCATTTTTGTCACGGCTTACAATCAATACGCCATGGATGCCTTGAACCATCATGCGGCCTATTACTTGATGAAACCCATCAACATAGATGAATTGATCAAGGCGGTGGACTATGTGCGTGCCATCAAGGAAAAGGAAAATGCCTTGGAAGGACAAGTGCTTCAGGCCAGACCAGTTAGGGCAGAAGGCAAAATTACCCTGCCCCAACAAGATGGTTTCCAGGTGTTGGACGTATCGGGCATCTACTTTTGCAAAGCGGATGACAACTATACCGAAATCTATCTGGAAAAAAAGAAAATAGTGGTGAGCAAAACCTTGAAATATTTTGAGGAAGCTCTGCAATCCTATTCCTTTGCCCGTATCCATAAATCCTATTTGGTAAATGTTGCCGAGGTGGTCAAGTACAAAAAGGGGAAAGGGGGCAGCGTGGTGCTGTCCAACGGGAAGGAACTTTCGGTCTCCGCCTCCAGAAAAGCCGATCTATTGTCATATTTTCAATAAATTGTCACACTGGCCACTGTGAAGGGCAATTTGACAAAAAATCTCAAAATTCATCAATATGATTATAAAACCAGTCAGGGGCAAATCCCCAGAAATAGGCAAGGATTGTTTTATCGCTGAAAATGCCACGATTGTGGGCGAGGTAAGCATGGGCGGTCAATGCAGTGTTTGGTTCAATGCCGTGATTCGTGGCGATGTCCATTATATCAAAATGGGCAACAAGGTCAATGTACAGGATGGGGCAGTGATCCATTGTACCTATCAAAAATCGCCGACCACCATTGGAAATAATGTTTCCATAGGTCATAATGCCATAGTGCACGGATGCACCATCAAGGACAATGTATTGGTGGGGATGGGCAGTATCATCATGGATGATTGTGTGGTGGAGAGCAACTCCATTATCGCGGCAGGGGCCGTGGTTACCAAAGGTACCCATGTGGAGTCTGGGAGCATTTATGCCGGTATGCCCGCCAAGAAGATCAAGGACATCAGTCCAGAACTATCCTCTGGGGAAATAGATCGCATTGCCAACAATTATGTGAAATATTCCAGTTGGTTCAAGGAAGCGTAGCAAACCGGAAATCAATAAGTCGAATATTCCCTATTTTTGTCCCACTTAAAAAAACTCGACAACTATGAACGCATATATTTTTCCAGGACAAGGAGCACAATTTGTAGGGATGGGCCTGGACCTCTACGAAAACCACGCCGAAGCACAGGAATTGTTCGAAAAAGCCAATGAAATCCTTGGGTTTTCCATAACCGATATCATGTTCGAAGGCACCGCCGAAGATCTAAAGCAGACCAAAGTGACCCAGCCGGCCATCTTTTTGCATTCCGTGATTTTGAGCAAGATGTTGGGCGATGGTTTTAAGCCCGATATGGTAGCGGGACATTCCTTGGGGGAATTCTCCGCCTTGGTGGCCAATGGCACCTTGAATTTTGAAGACGGCTTAAAATTGGTGTCACAACGCGCCCTTGCTATGCAAAAGGCATGCGAGATACAGCCCAGTACCATGGCCGCTGTGTTGGGATTGGAGGATGAGGTGGTGGAAAAACTATGTGCCGAAGTGGAAGGCATTGTGGTACCTGCCAATTATAACTGTCCCGGGCAATTGGTGATTTCCGGAGAAGTGGATGCTGTAAACGTAGCCTGTGAAAAGATGAAGGAAGCCGGGGCCAGAAGAGCTTTATTGTTGCCAGTTGGAGGAGCATTCCATTCCCCTTTGATGGAGCCAGCACGGGAAGAGTTGGCCGCGGCCATAGAATCCACGGAATTCAAAGTGCCAAGCTGCCCCATTTACCAGAATGTGACCACAACAGCCGTGTCCGATGCCGAGGAAATCAAAAAGAACCTGATACTGCAATTGACGGCTCCCGTAAAGTGGACGCAAAGTGTGCAACAAATGGTTGATGATGGAGCTACTTCCTTTGTGGAAGTAGGGCCAGGAAAGGTGTTGCAAGGGTTGGTAAAGAAAATCCACCGTGATGCCGAAACCAGTTCGGCATCAGTTTCCTAGCTGCGAAAAACACTTTATCCGAATAAATAGAGATTTAAACTAATAGGCAAGGATGTTCCTTGCCTTTTTTGTAATATTGATTTCCCCAAACTACTAACTACACGCAGGCAAAAAGAACATAACTGAAACGCACGGACTAGATAATGCAACCTCTGCTTAAAAAAACCTCATTATTGCCATCTGCCGCTAAGGAACGCGGTGGACTATTGTTTATTCTGCTTCTTTTTTTAGGGATTGGTGTGGGGTTTGGGCAGGACCCCGTTGCCACGATAATGGCGAGTGATGCCACGGCCACGGAGGCCGGCACGACCACTGGCGAGTACACGGTGAGCCTGGACGTTGCGAACACTTCGGGCTCCCCCTTGACGGTGGGCTACACAGTGAGTGGGACCGCGACATCGGTGGACGACTACGCCGCCCTGACGGGCAGTGTTGAGATCGCGAACAACGCGAGCAGTGCCACGATAACCCTTACCCCTGTCAACGATACGGACGTTGAGGTCGACGAGACGGTGGTGCTGACCCTTGACCCGGGAGCGGGCTATACGGTGGGTTCCCCGGACGAGGCCACGGTGACGATAACGAGCGAGGATGTTGCCCCTGGCCCCGTTGCCACGATAATGGCGAGTGATGCCACGGCCACGGAGGCCGGTACGACCACTGGCGAGTACACGGTGAGCCTGGACGTTGCGAACACTTCGGGCTCCCCCTTGACGGTGGGCTACACAGTGAGTGGGACCGCGACATCGGTGGACGACTACGCCGCCCTGACGGGCAGTGTTGAGATCGCGAACAACGCGAGCAGTGCCACGATAACCCTTACCCCTGTCAACGATACGGACGTTGAGGTCGACGAGACGGTGGTGCTGACCCTTGACCCGGGAGCGGGCTATACGGTGGGTTCCCCGGACGAGGCCACGGTGACGATAACGAGCGAGGATGTTTATAGTGTATCAATAACAGCCTCAGATGATACAGCCAATGAAGTTGGAGAAACTTCAGGTACCTTTACTGTAGAGATAAATGGTGTTAATAATACTGGTAGTGATATAGTCATTAATTATAGTGTTGGTGAAGAAGCAACAGCAGCCACCCCAGATGTGGATTATGATCAACTTTCAGGAATGGTTGCTATATCCAATGGACAAACCAGTGCAACTATTGTTGTACAGCCAATTGATGATAATCTAACTGAACTAACAGAAACAGTGGAGGTTATTCTCGAAACAGGTGCAGGCTATACGGTGGGAGCTTCAGATAGTGCTACGGTCAATATTCTCAGTGAAGATAATGAGCAGCCTTCTGGATATACGGTAACCATTGATGATGATCCTATCAATTCAGCCAATCAAAATTCTGTAAGTTTCTCATTTTCTGGTGCACCAACATTTTTAACTTCCTTTGATTATACATTTACCAGTGATGGAGATGGCAATGTGGCTTCGGTAACAGGAGGAGGTTCGGTCCTTTTTTCAAATCAAACTGTAAATAGTATTGACTTAAGCAGTTTGCCTGATGGTCTTGTGACACTTTCTGTAACTGTAAGCAATATTTTGGGAAATGAAGGCCCTGCAACAGAAGATACAGCGGTTAAGGTTACAACAATCCCTTCGGGTTATACGGTAAGCTTTGATCAAGATCCTATTAATCAGACTAATGAGAATGCGGTTAGTTTTACTTTTTCGGATGCAGAAGTAGATGCATCTTATGAATATATAATCAGCAGTACCGGGGGAGGTACCAATGTAACAGGTACAGGAAACATTTTATCAGCGACGCAGCAAATATCAGGTATAAATCTTAGTGGTCTTGGTAACGGTACCATTACGCTTTCCGTAATACTTTCAAATACCAATGGAGATGGCGCTCCTGCTACTGATGATGTAGCTAAAGAAACCTGTTATGCAGGCACAAGCACCCCATCACTTAACGATACAGGAACGGAGTTCTGTGTGGCAAGCTTTGATGATTTTACCCAAAACTTGAACGACTATGTGGACGGTGTACCACCAGCAGGAACAGACCTCGTTTGGAGTACCAATCCAGATTCAAGTGTGGAAGCCGATCATTTGGGTTCAACTGTCGTGACAGGAGCCCAAGTGGTCAATCAAAATACATATTACGGATTTTACTACGATAGCTTGAACGATTGTGCTAGTCCAAACACGGTGCAAGTTGTGCTCTCCGTGAACGAAGAGCCCAATACGGGAACAACCACAGGTGCCAGTGTTTGTGCCGATTCCAGCAATGGCGTTACCACACTGGATTTGGATAACCAGCTAACAGGTGCAGACCCCGGGGCATGGAGTATTACCACAGATCCATCGGGCGGGGCCATAACCATTGATGCAAATAACGTAGTTGATTTTGATGGTCAACCGCTTGGAAATTATGTGTTCACTTACACCGTTACAGCAGCAGGGATTTGTGGCGACCAGACCGTGCAACTTACCGTAATCGTGGATGATTGTTCCGGTCCATGTAATGCAGGTAATTCAGCTCCTGGAAGTAATGTTGACTTGGAGTTTTGTGATGCCAATGGGGATGGTTTCATTAATGATGATGACCCAAATGGTGTTGATTTGAGTGCGTATGCCACAACTGGGGCTCCTACAGGAACAGTGCTCACTTGGAGTACAAGTGATGATTATACGGAAACGGATGCTTTCCTTAATGCACCAAACGTAGTAGAGCCGGGAAGGTACTTTGGTTTTTTCTATGATGAGGCCAATGATTGTGCCAGTCCTGTTATGGAAATTACTTTGATAAGAAACTCAGTTCCAACGATAACCGATACTATAGAAGATTCCCGTTGTGGATCAGGAGAGATAACATTGACAGCAACTGCATCAGTGGATGAAGGAGTGATAAGTTACCGATGGTACGATGCACCTACAGCTGGCAATATCGTAAACACCAGTGCCACATACACCATAAATAATTTGACCGAAACAACATCTTTTTATGTAACGGCCACAGCTAACGGATGCGAATCTGACCCCGTGGAAGTAGTGGCTACAATTACCGATACCCCAAGTGCGGGTACGGCAACAAATACCACGGCCTGTAATGTGGTAGGAAACGGAGGCCCTACCGTATTGGATTTGGATAACACCCTTACCGGGGCGGACCCGGGAACATGGGCTGTCATTACAGACCCATCAAACGGAACCCTGAGCATTGGTTCTGAAAACAATGTCGATTTTACGGGATTGCCCGGAGGGGACTATGTCTTTGAATACACCACCACGGTCGAAGCACCCTGTACCCCCACATCGGTACAGGTAACCATTTCGGTAAGTGATTGTTCAGTGGATACCGATGGAGATGGCCTTACCGATGGTGAAGAAACTGCTCTGGGTACTGATTCGAACAATCCAGATACTGATGGTGATGGATTGACGGATGGAGAGGAAGTTTTGGTCGAAGATGATTCAACCACGGAAGCCATTCCAGAAAATGCAACAGACCCACTGGATGCTTGCGATCCTTTCCTTACACCGGATTGTAACCCCGAGGATATTGATTTGGGCATTACAAAAACGGTTTTGGATAATAGATCTAAATTGATTGGCGAAGAAGTTACTTTTGAAATTACGTTGGCAAACAATGATTTGACCCGTGTATTGGATATTGTTGTTTCCGATGTGTTGTCATCTTCGTTCACTTATGATAGCCATCAAGCTTCTTTAGGCGATTATGACCCTGAAACTGGAGAATGGACTATCATGGAGATGACTTCAAATAATGAAGAAGCAGTATTGACTATCACTGCCATTATCAATGATTTGGAAGATTTGGACAATACAGCGATCTTGATTTCTTCCTTCCCAGCAGATGCGACCATTACCGATAACAATTCGGACACGGTAGCCGTGAATGCGGAAAGGAGCCAATGTGAAGACCCTGGAACCATCTGTAACATATTTTCGCCTAATGGAGACGGTATAAATGACACCTTGAAATTGGTCGGTTCAGATGGTCCATATACACAAGCATCGTTGGAGATATTCGATCGTTACGGAAACAGCGTTTTCCAAATGGATGGCTACGATAGTTCGTGGGACGGAACTGGTAAGAATGGGGATTTGCCCAAAGGCACCTATTTTTATATTCTGGACCTCAATGGAGATGGAACGGATGTGGTCAAAGGGTGGATACAAATCGTAAGAGACAACTAAAATGCCAGATAGAAAAGCTTTGCCTATATATAGAATTTTGCTTCTAGGGTTGCTGTTGAACATGGGCTTTGTCCATGCGCAAAAGGAACCACAATACACCCAGTACATGTACAATATTGGGAGTTTTAACCCGGCCTATGTAGGGACGGTGGAAAGTCCTGAAATCATAGGATTGTACCGTGCACAGTGGGTGGATATCCCTGGTGCACCGACCACCATTCGTGGTGGGGCCAACATTCCTTTCAACAATGAGAAAATGGGACTGGGTGTCAACATTGTGAACGATGTACTTGGGCCGTCTACACAAACCTATTTTGATGTGGCTTATTCCTATCAAATTCAGTTGTCCGATGAGACCAAGCTTTCCTTCGGACTTAATGCGGGGGGTTCGTCCCTTAATGTGGATTACTCCAAGGGTACATTTGAAAACCCATCGGACGGTTCCATTTTAGGTGGAAATTATAGCAACTTTTACCCCACTGTGGGAGCAGGACTTTTCATGTATCACGAAGAAGACTGGTATTTGGGCATTTCCGTTCCCAATTTTTTAACGAATGCCCTGTACAATGATGAGGTAGCGACCATTGTGGAGGACAATATGCAGTTCAATGCCATTGGAGGTTATGTGTTTGAACTGGGAGAACAGACCAAATTTAAACCTGCATTTCTTGTGAATTATTTGACAGGTTCCCCCGTAACGGTAAACTTATCGGCTAACTTTCAGTTCATCGATGCCTTGACCATCGGAGCCTCATATCGTTTTGATAATGCTGTGAGCGGATTGGCTGGCTTCCAGATTTCCAACGGAATGTTCATTGGCTATTCCTATGATTACAACACCAATGGTCTGGGCGAGTACAGTGGCGGTTCCCATGAGGCCATTTTAAAATTCTATATTGGAAGAGGCGGTTTTGACTTTGGAAATAACAATGACAAATCGAAGAACAAAAAATCAAAAAATAAAGGAAAACAGATAGATTCCCCAAGATTTTTCTAACATGAACCATGCAACAAAAATACAAGTAACACTTTGGGCATTCCTTCTGGGCGTGGTTTTCAGCTTCGCTCAAAAAAAGAAGTCCCAAGGCGATGTTTTCTTTTTTCAATACGAATACCAAAAAGCGGTCGATGCTTACGAGCAGGAAATGTCCGAAGGTGTGATAACCAAAGAGCAGTTCCTCAACCTTGCGGATGCCTATTTCGAGACCAGTAATTTTGAAAAGGCATCAGAGGCCTATATGGAAGTCTATGGTCAAGATTCCTTGATGGATGCCCATCATTACAATAAAATGCTTCAAAGTCTTTCCAAAACCCCTCAAATTGAAGGGAAAGAGGGATTTTTAGCCAATGTATCATCACATTTTCCCAAAGAATTGATGGAGAACAAGGAATTCAATGATCAATTGTTGCAAAATGGAACAGATGAAAATCAATTGGACTACGAAATCTTCAATCTGGAAGGGAATAGTCCCCAAACCGATTTTGCCCCTAGTTTTTACAACGATAAACTATTGTTTTCCAGTGGGAGGCAAGTCAACAAAAAACTACGATACGAACCCAGCAACGAAGGCTACTTCAATATTTATGAATCCGAGATCCAGCCAACGGGACAAATTACGTCCTTACAGACTTTTCAGGAGCTGAAGGATACCGATTACCATGAGGCTACACCGTCCTTTTCATCAGAATTGAACAGTGTATTCTATGTTTTGTCCAATACACAGGATGGCGAACTGGCTTTTGATGCCAATGGTAAGAATGCTTTGGCCATTGCAAAGCAGACCATCGGGGGTTCGTACCAAATGTTGTTGAAGGATTTGAGCACATCGTTCTATTATCCTTTTTATGATGACGCCAGTGGAAAGCTCTACTTTTCAGCCGATTTTGAAGATGGCTATGGAGGAACCGATATTTATTTTGTCTATACCAATAACGGGCAGGTAATGTCCGCCCCGATCAATTTGGGTCCCCGAATCAATTCATCGGGCAACGAGATAGCGCCATATATTTTTGAGAACAGTTTTTACTTTGCTTCCGATGTGTTTTACGGACTCGGAGGCATGGACATCTACAAATCCAATATAGAAGGAGAGGGCTTCGGAATTCCCATCAATTTGGGAAATCCCATCAATACCGAATTTGATGATTTCGGTATGATCATCCGCAATGAAGGCGAAGGATTGTTGGGATATTTTGCATCCAACCGTACAGGAGGAAAGGGAAAAGATGATATTTATGGTTTTAAAGTGGACGAAAAACCGGGACTCAAGACCATTACCTTTAAAGGTGCGGTGGTCAATGCAAGCAGTACCTCCGAAGTGGTTCCCAATGCTTCGGTAAGTCTTTGGGATATGAACGGGGAAATGCTGGCCGAGACAACTTCGGATGAGCAAGGGCAATACCGATTGGAAATTCCATACGAGACCGAGTTGGTATTGGATGCCTCAAGAGAACGCTACTCAAGATTTGTCAAAAAGTTTGAACAAGAAGAACTGGATGCTTTTCAAAACGGCACTTTTGATGTTCCAATTGCCTTTTATGATGATTTAGTGGAAGAGCGCGAAGGTCAAAAGGTAGTAAAGATGGATGATTTCTATTTCAATACCAGTTCCACCCAACTCACGGATGACATCAAAAGTGAACTGACCAAAGTCGTTGATTTTGCCAAGGCATTCCCTAGTGCACAACTTAGAATAGAAACTTATACGGACAGTAGGGGAGGAAGCAGTACCAATTTTAGACTTACCCAAGCACGTTCGGATGCCATCAAAAAATATTTAGTGGAGAAGGGTGTGCCTGCCAATAGCATTTTATATTCCATAGGTTATGGCGAGGATAAAATACTGAACAATTGTACCAACGGAGTCTTTTGTTTGGAGGTATTGCACAAAAAGAACCAACGGTCCTTGGTCGTAGTGCTCAATGATAATGTGCTGTTTGATTAAAGTTACACCAGCAACATCCAGCAATAATATAGTGCAAATAGCGAAAGGAAAATCATTCCGCAATAGGTTAGGACTTTTAGCCCTATTTTAGGCTGATGTTCCTTTGGAACATCTTTTCCAGTTACAGTTTTTAGGTTCATCCAGCCCAACAATGGGGCAAAAACAAAGGATACAAAGGTGGCCAGTGCCACAAGATTGCCCATATTGGCACTGAACAGACTGATCACAATCCAATTGATCCATGCCATCGCAATGACCATCAAGGCGAAGGTGTGCTTACCATTGTAGATGTTTTTTTTGGGATACAGTTTTTGAAGCACGTCCAAGCTCACACGGGAAATCGCGTCATGTGCAGTCATACACGTACTGAACATGGTCGCAAAAGCAGCTACGGCAATAAAAAAGTAGGCCCAACTACCAATGTGCGTGGTGAATAGGTTGACCAACTGATCGGCAAAGACCACAGCATTGCCACTAAGTTTGGTTCCAGTTCCGTATAAGGTCATCCAGCCAATGGTCATAAAGAAGAGGGCCAAGACCGCCGTTAAAATATAACCCACGTTGAATTCTTGCAAGGCAAGTTTAAGGGAAGGCTTGTTCTTCATGGTCTTTAGATTTTCCATGCCCCAAAGACTTACCCAGCCCGATGCTTCTACGGCCGTGGGCATCCATCCAACAAGTCCGATCAAGAACAAAATGCCAACCTCGTTGAAAATTTCGGGTCTTTGGTAGGATGCAGCATTGGGTACGGGGCCTTTTTGCAACACCATTACAGTTGTGACCAACAAGGCGATGAAAAGTATAGTGATGACCACTTTCAAAGAATTTTCAAGAAATAGATATTTCCCGATGATCAAAATCAAACCGATAAAAACAAACAACCCCAATGACACGATTCCGGCGCCAACCGAGGTCACATCGAATAAATTCATGAACAGGCCAGCCGTTACCACATAAAGCGCTGCCAAAATGGTAAAAGTGGAAATCAGGGTCACAAAGGCATAGATCCATAAATAGGTCTTGCCTAAATTGGTGTAGCCCTCGATCAAACTTTTCTCTGTTACCGTGGTGTACCGTATCCCAAACTCAAAAAAGGGATACTTGAGCAGGTTCGCCAAAACAATGGGAATTACCATTACCCATCCATATTGTGCACCTGCTTTGGTGGAGAGTACCAAATGAGAGGTGCCAATGGCCATACTGGCAAACAATAGGCCAGGGCCAAGAGTTTTCAACAATGCCTTCATGCAGCTTGTTTGTTAATTTTCAGGCAGGAAGATATGTTTTTTTGCTGAAAGTTATCCAGTTACCTTATGATATGCAGTCCATTATTCTTTCCCTAAAAGTGATTTTTGAAATAGCTTAAAAATACGGGTGTACTCGTCGATCCAACTGCTGGGCTCCACAAAACCATGTCGTTCCACAGGGTACACCGCCATTTCCCAGTTTTCTTTGCCGAGTTCAATCAAGCGCTGGGAAAGCCTTACCATATCCTGAAAGTGTACATTGTCGTCCACCATGCCATGAAGAATCAAAAGGTCTCCCTGTAATCCATCTGCAAAATAAATCGGCGAACTACGTTTATAGGCCAAACTATCCGTAGCAGGTGTATTTAAGATGCGAGCTGTATAGCCATGATTATACGCGGCCCAATCCCCAACGGAACGGATGGCTGCTCCGGCACTAAAGGTGTCAGGAGCATTGAACATTCCCATAAGTGTGATGAATCCACCGTAGGAGCCTCCGTAAATCCCGATTTTATCCGTGTCGATTCCGTATTCGTCCACCAACATTTTGGCGCCATCCACTTGGTCGGACAAATCTTTGCCACCCATGTGTCGGTAAATGCCTGTACGCCAATCCCTTCCATAACCTGCGCTGCCACGATAATCAATATCGAGCACGGTATAGCCATTGTCGACCAAAAGATTGTGGAACATGTATTCCCTGAAATAGGAACTCCACCATTTGTGAGCGTTCTGCAAGTAGCCCGCACCATGCACAAAAATCACAGCAGCCTTGTTTTTTACCGAAGCTTCAGGCTGGTAGAGTCTTGCATGTACATCTGCACCATCAGATGCTTTAAACGTGATAATTTCCGGGTCTTTCCAGTCATAGGCATTAAAGTCATCGGTATTGGAATACGTGATTTGTTGGGTTTGGGGATTCCCTCCCGTTTCAATGGGATTATTCTGGATAAACAATTCCGTAGGCTTATTGGAGTAGGAGTAGAGGATGGCCATTTTCTCTTCATTTGGGGAAAGTACCACATCATTTCTGCCGACCATGTTGGTCAATTGCTCCCATTTACCCCCTTTGAGTGACATCGAGTAAAACTGCCTATCACCTGGGTGTGTCTTGTTGGAAGTGAAATACCATCGGCTTTTATCCTTGGATAATTCCGCGCCGTAAATTTCAAACTTTCCGGAAGTCAATGCCCTTGTTTTCTTGTTGTTGACATTCAAAGTATACAAATGGGAATACCCGGTTTTCTCGGACATGAACCAAATACTTTTATTATCGGGCATCCATCCCAAAGAGCCACCTCCCCACCTGCTAATGCCGGGGCCGGCAATCCACGCTTCATCATGCTGGCGATCCAGTTGTTCCACTTTGCCCGTTTTGGGGTCAAGCAAAACAATCCAACGGTCTTTGTAATCATTGGCTTGGATGTCCAAAATGGCCTTAGTTCCATCCGAGTTCCATGTAGGCCCATTGATGAAACCGATACGGTTCTCATTTTTATAAGGTTTATCCGGATAGTCTTTGGTGTACTCCGGCACATAGTCCAAACCCTTCAAATTATCCAAGACCACGGGATAGCTTTCACGATTTTTCACATTGTACACGAACATTTCGTATTGCGTGGGTTCATCGCCTACTTTGGAACGTGTGTTTTGGTCTTCGGTATACCCGGATTCTGTCACAAAATGGGGCACAATCGTTCCTTTGGAATTCGGGCGGTCCATTAAAATATATGTGATATAAGATCCAGAAGGGTCTATTTGTAGACTGATGACCCTTTTTCCTTCTGTTTCAAGCTCCAGAGGCTGTAATGCTCCTAGTTTTTTGCTGATTTGCTCCCCGGCATCCCTTTTGGTTTTTCGTTCTTTCAACACATCAAAAATGTCCAATTGGTCTTGGTAAAGCCATTCATCCTTGGAATCGCGTTGAGGTTCACTTTTTTTGGACTTTACAAAATGTGTTTTTTGCTCCATAAAGCCCGAGGCAATGTTCCAAGTGAAAAGTTCGCCATCCATAACAAAAGCTATGCTTTTTCCATCATCGGTAAAGTGTGGATTGCTTTCCCGTTCTTGGGTTTTGGTAATGGGTTGAGATTGATATGTGTCAACATCCAATAAGAAAATATCGCCATTTTTGGAGTAAACCGCTTCCGTTTTTGCTTTGTTGTACGTTAATCTGGAAGAAGGTAGCGAGTTGGCGGATAAAAAATCCACCTTTTTCAGGTCTTTGCTCTCCATCGAATAGGCATATAGTGAATCGCTCATTGCTCCACTAGGGTTCCAATCAAAGTAGAGAATCTGTCCATCCGTGGACCAATAGGCACTGGATGGTCTGGGGCCAACAAAGTCATTCCCTTGCATGATGTCTTTGATTTTTAATGAAGAGGTGTTTTCTTTTTGGGCTTGAAGTATGTTGAAGGTAAGTAGAAAAGCTACGGTAAACGTAAAAAATCTTCGCATGATGATAGTAAGGTTTTAGATGGTCTGTTTCTCAAATATCGGTTATTTTGATGAGTTTGTAGGACAATCCGTCAAAATGAAAATTTGAAAAAGTCACCCATTTTATGCTCAGAAAAATTATCTTTAAAACGTACTAGATGAATAAAAATCATGTAATCCCTTTTTAATGATGGGGTAATGATTTGATTAGAAGTGAAATAAAAACCAAACCAAACACAGATCAATGCAGATAATAGAGAACGGTACGGTCTACGATGCGATCATCGTTGGCTCGGGTGCTGGCGGGGGGATGTCCGCAAAGGTGCTCTCGGAGGCCGGCCTGAAGGTTGCGGT
>NZ_JARFVB010000007.1 GCF_029193885.1 Flagellimonas yonaguniensis
GACTTTTTACAGATAGATCTAATCTAAAGGTGGGTCACTTTGGCCCGGCGGGGGTGGGTCACTTTCGTCCGGCCAGCTATGGTCACTTTAACCCGGCGAGGGTGGTATACTATGTCCGGCGTTTCCATTCAGGCGTACAATCTGCCATTTTTCTGTTGGCCAATGGTGCCGAATAATCTGTTGATTCATCTTTTGTTTTTTCAACAATTTTTATGAAGACTTCTTTATTCCTGTACGTTTCAGGATGGAACAAAATGCCATTGACAAATCCATTTTCTTTCGCTGAATTATATTTCACAAATTCTTCATCATAGTCCTGTTTTGCTTCTTCAAGTTCAGCTTTCAATCGTTCTTCAGAATAATCATAGTGTTGATATTCTATCTTAATATCCTGGATTGTTGGCTCAATCGGATGCACTATAATTTCAACATCATCCAGTAGATAGACTTTCAATCCCTTCTTTTCTAATTGTGATATAATTAGCTGATTGTTTTCGTCATCTGCCCAATACTGTCGCATTTCAGGGATTAAAAAGATATTCTCTTTCTTGGACTTTTCAATCAGGTTTAAGAACGATTTACTTTTCTTAGTTTCAAAACAGGCTGCTTTTGTACAGACCATTTTACCATCGCCGAACAGATTGCCTTGATTTGCCGCGTTGAAAGGACATTCAACGCAAGACCCAGCTTTTGGGACCAATTTTTTATCGGCTACATCAAAAGATGCTTTTTCCAAATCGTAGGTCTGGTCTTTAATCATCTTGTTTATCTGATGCGCATTAAAATCCTCGCCCATCGTTTCCAGCATCATCTGTTGTTCTTCCGGTTCAAAGAGCGCGACACCTACACCCAAGGAAATGGTCATTTCGCCATTGCGGACATAGTGCTTGAAACCGTCAATCAATCCAGCTAATTTTAATCGCTGTCTGATGAAGTTATCCGTTCTACCTAATCGCTTTGCGATTTCAGATGTTGAATACTTTTCACTTAGGTAAGCAATTGCCTCGGCTTCTTCGGTAGGTTCAACATCTTGTCTTTGCAGATTTTCGATGATTTGAACTTCCAGAATATCATTGGTCTCATAAGTCCTCACGATACAGGGCACAGTCTTCTTTCCTGCCAGCTTGCTTGCGCGATATCGGCGTTCGCCCATCACGATGATGTAATGGCCATTTAGTTGCCTTACCGTGATTGGTTGCAACACACCGTGCTTTTCGATACTCTCAGAAAGCTGCTGCAAGGCATCATCATTAAAAGTCTTTCTGGGCTGCTCAAGGTCAGGCTTGATTTTACCCAATGGTAAGTTCTGAATTTGAAGTGCGGATGATTTCTTTCCATTTACTTCTTTCTTGGCAGCTACTTTAGTTCTACTGCGCTTCTTTGTGGTACTAGCTTTTGTTGTCATAATACTCAAATTTTTGATTAAACAATATTTGAGCAGAAACCAAACGGAAGATAAAATCTTGGCTCAAAAGGAAACGGAATAAATGAGTAGTGGAAGAAGTGTTGGCTTTATGCCGTAGTCTTTTGATGGAAGTATTTTACGAGTTTACCTTGCGTGTATATTGTATGATAATAAACCCCTCTAACGAAGAACGAAGGTTGAGCTAACCTAAAATTTATTAATTCTCAATAAAGAAAATTGTATTTGGTATCAAATGAAAGGATATAGTATTAAAGCCAATTCGGTTCTGAAAAAAGACAAAATGTTGTACCTATGTTGTACCCAAGGTCAAAAATCGTGAAGAAAAGCCGCATTTTTAAAATGAAAAAGCCGAAGATTTCTCTTCGGCTTTTGTACGGGCGGGGAGACTCGAACTCCCACACCTCGCGGCATCAGATCCTAAGTCTGACGTGTCTACCAATTCCACCACGCCCGCATTTTAACAATATTTTAAGAACCTATACTTGGTTAAATCCTAAGTCTAGCGTGTCTACCAATTCCACCACACCCGCGAAATGGAGTGCAAATATAAATCAATTTTCCGATTTGCAAATGCACTCCCCATAAAAACTTGTTTTTTGTACTTTTAGGGTCCTTTTTAAATCATATATGAAAGACATAAATAATTACATCAGTACCAACAAGGACAGATTTATCAACGAGTTGATCGACCTTTTAAAAATCCCCTCAATAAGTGCCGATAAGGCATACGCCAAAGACGTTCTG
The DNA here is from genome assembly GCF_029193885.1 of Flagellimonas yonaguniensis. Taxonomy (GTDB): domain Bacteria; phylum Bacteroidota; class Bacteroidia; order Flavobacteriales; family Flavobacteriaceae; genus Flagellimonas; species Flagellimonas yonaguniensis. The sequence continues at coordinate 2,171 of NZ_JARFVB010000007.1, forward strand.
AAAGCCGCTAAAGCTGTTAAAAAATCTTTGGACGATGCAGGTTGCGAAAACACGGAGATTTGTGAAACCAAAGGATACCCCGTGGTGTATGGCGATAAGATCATAGACCCCAATTTGCCCACCGTTTTGGTGTACGGCCATTACGATGTGCAACCCCCGGACCCAATCGACTTGTGGGACTCCCCTCCTTTTGAGCCCGTCATCAAAAAGACGGAGCTACATCCCGATGGGGCCATTTTTGCCCGTGGGGCCTGCGACGATAAAGGCCAGTTCTTTATGCACGTCAAAGCCGTGGAATTTATGATCAAAAACGATACACTGCCCTGCAATGTAAAATTCATGATCGAAGGAGAGGAAGAAGTGGGAAGCGATAGTTTGGAGGATTTCCTAAAGGAAAACAGCGAAAAATTCAAAAATGATATCATCCTTATTTCCGATACAGGTATGATTTCCAATGATACCCCATCCATTACAACGGGATTGCGCGGACTTAGCTATGTGGAAGTGGAAGTAACCGGCGCCAACCGTGATCTTCACTCGGGAATATACGGTGGAGCCGCACCAAACCCCATCAACGTACTCGCTAAAATGATAGCACAACTACATGATGAGGATAACCATATCACCATCCCTGGTTTTTATGATAAAGTGGAAGTCATCTCAGATGACGAGCGTGCTGAAATGGCCAAAGCCCCTTTTGACCTTGAAGCTTACAAAAAATCATTGGACATTGGCGATGTACACGGAGAAAAAGGGTATTCCACACCAGAGCGATTCGGCATCCGTCCCACCTTGGATGTGAATGGAATCTGGGGAGGCTATATGGGCGAAGGGGCAAAAACCGTAATCGCCAGTAAAGCTTATGCCAAAATATCGATGAGATTGGTCCCAGACCAAGATTGGCACGAAATCACCGACCTGTTCACCAAACATTTTGAATCCATTGCCCCAAAAAGTGTGAAAGTGAAGGTAACTCCCCATCACGGAGGTCAGGCATACGTAACACCAATTGACAGCATTGGCTACCAAGCAGCTTCCAAAGCCATGGAAACCACCTTTGGAAAAACACCTGTTCCACAACGAACCGGAGGAAGTATACCAATCGTGGCCCTTTTTGAAAGCGTTTTTGACAGTAAGACCATCCTTCTTGGATTTGGTTTGGACAGTGATGCCATCCACTCCCCCAACGAACATTTTGGGGTCTGGAACTTTTTAAAGGGCATTGAAACCATACCCTATTTTTACAAGTATTTCAACGAAATTTATTAATCAACCTTAAACAACCTTATGAAATGAAGTCAACCAACTTTATTATTCACACCTGTTTGGCCGCCTTGTGTGTTTCGTCATCCCTATTGGCCCAAAACAAAATGCCCTTTGAAACTTATGAAAGAGCCACCAAATATTTGAGCAAGAACATGGCTCCATGGGTACACGATGAAATACAATATCCGTCTTGGGGCAGCAACAATACGTTTAGCTATACATTGAACGCCAAGGAGGGTCCACAATACATGAAGGTCAATTTGTCCAACGGTAAAAAGAGTACTGCTTTTGACCCACAAAAAATGGCATCTGCCCTCTCTAAAACTCTTGGAAAAAGTATCGACCCTAAAAACCTCCCTATTAGATTCTTTGATTTTCAAGACAAGAATACCATAGCCTTCACTTTTGATGGGAAAAATTACCTGTACAATACCAAAAACAGCACTATTTTGGATGGAGAGACCACATCACAAAGAAATCGTGATGAATATGTTGCCCCAAATGGTAAAATAGCAGCATTCATAGACGATTATAATCTTTGGATCAAGGATTTAGAGACAAACCAAAAAATCCAGCTGACTTTTGATGGTGAAAAGGATTATGGATATGCCACCAACAATGCTGGATGGACAAAAGGAGATAATCCTGTACTGAAATGGTCCCCCAATTCTGATAAAATCGCCACTTTTAGACAAGATGCCCGAAACGTTGGCGAAATGTACCTTACCAGTACCAATGTAGGGCATCCGGAACTGAAAGCTTGGAAGCACCCTTTGCCTGGGGACAGCGCCGTTTTTAAATTGGAAAGGGTCATCATCAATCTCAATACCAAAGAACTAATCCCCCTTAAAAAAGAATCAGATTTCCAACGTTCCACGATTACGGACCATGTAGCGGGGAGGAATGGTGAGTTTTATGATAATGATTGGAAACAAGACGGTTCCCAACTGGCCTTAGTCTCTTCTTCGCGAGACCATAAGGTAGCCCACCTCCAAGTAGCAGATGCGCAAAATGGAGAGGTAAGGTCGGTTCTCAAGGAAGTGACCAAGACATATTTTGAATCCGGGGCAAGAAAAATCAATTGGAATGTACTTTTTGACAGTAATGAGGTCATATGGTTTTCTGAAAGGGACAATTGGGGGCACCTCTATTTGTACAATTTGGAAACCGGAGAATTAAAAAATCGTATTACCCAAGGAGATTGGGCCGTTCAACAAGTGCTCCACGTTGATGAAAAAAACAGAAAAATCTATTTTACCGCCGCTGGAAAAGAATCGGGAAATCCATACTACCACTATCTCTACTCAGTTGATTTTGATGGAAGCCATTTAAAATTGCTCACCCCAGAAAAAGCAGCCCATAGAATTACCTTGGCTCCCGACAATAAAACCTTTTTGGACGAATACTCCACGGTAAACACTCCACCAACTTGGGTACTCAAAAAAATGAATGGGGCACTCTTATCCACCCTAGGTACAGCAGATATTTCAGAACTTAAGGCCAATGGATGGCAAGAACCAGTGGAATTTCATGTAAAGGCAAGGGATAACGAAACAGATATTTACGGCATCCTCTTTCTTCCCAGCGACTACGATGAAACAAAGTCATATCCCATTTTAAACCACATCTATCCAGGTCCACAATCGGGCAGTGTGGGCAATTATGCGTTCCTTCCTGCACGTAGAGATCGACAGTCATTGGCAGAACTGGGCTTTATCGTGGTGGGAATAGATGCCATGGGCACCCCGGGACGCTCTAAAAGCTTCCATGATGCTTATTATGGAAATATGGGCGACAATGGCTTGCCAGATAATATTACCGCTATCAAACAACTGGCAAGTAAATATCAAGGCATGGATACCACGAGAGTTGGTATTTGGGGACATTCTGGAGGTGGTTTCGCCTCTACTGATGCCATTCTTCGTTATCCGGATTTTTATGATGTTGCTGTATCCACCTCTGGAAACCATGACAATAGAAATTATGAAGCTGATTGGGGTGAAAAATGGCATGGCCTATTGGAAAGCTATCCTGATGGCACCACTTCCTATGATAAACAAGCCAACCAATTATTGGCCCAAAACTTAAAAGGGAAGTTGCTTTTGGGACATGGAACCATGGATGATAATGTTCCCCCATCGAACACTTTATTGGTAGTGGAGGCTCTCATAAAAGCGAATAAAGACTTTGATCTTATTCTATATCCCAACAAACGTCATGGTTATGGAGACATGACCTCCTACATGACCCGCAAGCGGTGGGATTATTTTGTGAAAAACCTAAAGGGTATGGAACCTCCCAAAGAGTTTCCTTTGGAAAAACTCTAGCTCAACACCTTACAAGCCTTAATAAAAAGCCCCCTTTGATAAGGGGGCTTTTTTCTCTATTAGGATAGAGTTAGGGGTAATTGGGAATTCTCTTATTCCAATAATTTTTTCGCCAACCTGTCAGCAGTAGTAGCTCCCAGTTCGAGGGAGGTAAAGGCCTAAAGCTTTTTAACGTACTTGGTAATGATCACAATTTGTTGACCATCTACCTTACCCTCAATATATTCAGCATTATCGTGATCTAGGGAAATCCGTCTAACGGCGGTTCCCTGTTTCGCGACCATGCTGGAACCTTTCACTTTCAGGTCTTTGATCAAAACAACACTATCTCCGTTCTCCAAAATGTTACCGTTTACATCCCGGTGCACAATTTTTTCGCCCTCTTCCCCATCTTCCCCAGTTGCTTTGGCCCATGCCAATGTCTCATCTTCCAAATACATCATATCCAGCAAGTCCTGCGGCCATCCTTCGGATTTCAAGCGGTTCAGCATGCGCCACACCACCACTTTTACAGCATCATGTTCGCTCCACATACTATCGTTCAAACAACGCCAGTGGTTGGCATCTGTGGTTTCCGGATTTTCTATTTGGTTTTTACAAGTGGTACTTATCAAAATACTGCCATCCAATCCTCCTGTAGAAACAGGTGGAACCTCATAAATTACCAAATCGTCAGCAACACCACTTAGTTCGCAAACACCCCCACTCCTTTCTAGCAAGTCTTCCAATAAAGCCATTTTCGAATATTTTAAAGTGCCACAAACTTAGGCTTTTTAGACCAAAAGCTTCAAAAGAAAAAATCCACCCATTTTGCAATGAGTGGATTTCATCAAACTGCCACCTCAATCACTAAGGTAATTGTGAATATCCGTGTCTTGTTTTCCAAAGGAAATATTTTTCGAACAACACTTTGGAGAAGTCGTAGAACACATTGGGTATCATGATGGCAAAGTTTCGTGGTTTGAACAAGTGGTCACTTACGATGATCACTTCCTTTTTACCGGCATCCATTACACATATACCTGGGATTTTTCCCCAAGCTTTCTTCTTCAATTTATCTTTGCCCTTTGTTATCCTGATGATGTTCTCAGCAACTATTTTACCTGTCTCATCGGATGGATATCCCGTTTTTGGGCCTGAAAATGGCACTTTTCCAGGTTTAAATGGCAGTTTCACATCCACAGCAATACCTGCAGACCAAATATTGGGGTATTTAAAGTGTCTGTAATCTTCCCCAACGGGCAAGTATCCTGCTGCATTAGCCTCCAATTTTGGAGAGTTCACCACAAAGTCCACGCCCACAAAAGGTGGCATCAACATGGTAAATTTGCTTGGCAACACCTCATCTGAAGTAAGGGTAACGCTATCCTCGGTCACTTCCTTGACCCCAACCTGGGTTCGGTAGTGAATGTTGAACATATTCATAAAGGACTTGAGCATGGTTTCGCCCCCGGTGATTCCGTCAATACCGAAGTGGCCTAAAAATGTTTCGGGGGTAATCCAGTACAAGTCCACTTTCTTTCTGATTTTTTGTTCTCTCAACCATTTCTCCACATTGAACAAAAACTCATAGGCCGCACCCATACAACCAGCATTTTGGGTGGCTCCAATCACAATAGGGCCAGGATTTTTCTTAAATTCTTCCAGAGCGCTCCTTGTTTTCATGGCACCATTCGGAGTGCCAATGTAATGGGCATACTCTCTTACCCCTGGGGCCACATCGTATTTTACTTTGGGGCCTGTGGCAATGACCAAATGATCATACGTAAAATCACCTTTGGTCGTATGCACTATTTGACTTTCGGGATCTACCTCCAAAGCTTCCGCCTGTACAAATTCAACTCCTTTCTTTTCAAGAATGGTGTCTTTTCTGAATGAAATATCCTTGATTTCCCTTCTTCCAAAAGGTACCCAGATCAATGAGGGAACAAACAAGAACAATGGTGATTTATCTATCACTAACACCTTATGTTCCTTTTTCCCTTTCCTCTTAATTTCCAATGCGGCGGTCATTCCTGCAAAATTCCCACCAATAACTACTGTGGTTTTCATGATTGTGTGATTTAATATTATAAATATACCTTTCTATCTCCTATGGGTCAGTAACTTAAGGCACATAAGCGTACCCTGTCCAAACATCCAAAACTAACCTTTGCCGATGTGATTTTTGCCTAAATCCAGTTGATGGACCAAAAAGTTTTTGCTTACAAATAAACTCTACATTTGTAGAATTGATATTTTTATTCTATGTTTGTAGAACAATTCTTTTAAATCATCAAAAAATGCAACTGTCAAAATCCGAGGAGGAGTTAATGAACATTGTTTGGAAATTGAAAAAGGCCTTCATGAAGGACATACTGGAAGCCTATCCAGAACCCAAACCAGCGACCACAACGGTGGCCACACTTTTAAAGCGGATAGCGGACAAAGGTTTTATAGCCTACAACAATGTTGGAAGAAGTAGGGAGTACTACCCTTTGGTCATGAAGAAGGACTATTTTTCCAAGCATGTGAACGGACTCATCAAAAACTTTTTCAATGATAGTGCGAGTCAGTTTGCTTCCTTCTTTACCCAAGAGACCAACTTGAGCAAAAGTGAGTTGGAAGAATTGAAAAAGCTCATCGACAACGAAATCAAAAAGAAATAATTATGCTGACCTTTCTTTTAAAATCGACCGCCTGCATGGCCATCTTAATGATCTTTTACAAATTAGTACTGGAAAAGGAAAGCATACACCATTTTAAACGGTTCTTTCTTTTGGGAGCACTACTTGCCTCATTCATAATTCCCAATTTGGTGTTTATCGAATACATTGATGCCGTTGAACCCACCATTAATTCAATTACTCCTATTACCGACCCTATTTCTGATACCGTTATCGCACAAAACGTCCCAAAAGCTTCAATTTTTGATTGGCAACTTTTGTTGTGGCTCATTTATGGATTGGGAATTATTGGATTCGGACTGCGTTTTATTGCAAATCTGTTCCGAATACGTTTACGCATCAAAAAGAACCCCAAATTCAAGGAAAATTTTGTGACCAAGGTGCTTTTAAATGAATCGTTGCCCCCACATACTTTTTTGAACTATATCTTTTTAAACCAAAAACAACACGAGGAAAACAGCATTCCTCAAGAAGTTTTGTTGCACGAGGAAACCCACGCCAAGCAACGACATAGTTTGGACATTCTGCTTATTGAACTTGTTCAAGTCATCTTTTGGTTCAATCCCTTGATATATCTTTTTAAATCATCCATCAAGCTGAACCATGAATTTTTAGCGGATAAAGCGGTCATCCAAAAAGAATATGATCATTCGCATTATCAAAACACTTTACTGTCGTACTTGTCAAACGAAAAATATCAGTCGGTTGGCATCGCAAATGCCATTAATTATTCATCAATCAAAAAACGTTTTACAGTCATGAAAACAAACACATCCAAAAAATCATTTGTATTCAGAAGTCTTTTACTTCTGCCACTTACGGCTCTATTGTTATTTGGGTTCAGTGAAAAACGCGAAGTTCCTTTATCCAAAAAAACAATTTCTGAACCGACAAACTATCCAAGAACCAACAATCTGGAACCAGCAGATGCTATGTCATCTAGGTCCATCGAACTAGCAGGTATTGTTGTAGATTCCAAAACAATGTTACCATTAGAAAATGTATCCATAATAGGACCTGAAGGGGTAATTCTTTCCAAAACCGACAACAGGGGGTATTACCATGTGGAGTTTAACATTTTAACATCCGGTGAAATATTCTTCCAGTTCTCAATATCCAAAGAAGGTTATAATCCAATTCTACAAAAGGAACATTGGGGAAATCTTCAGGGAAAGATTGGTTCGGCCATGTATTTTGCTTTACAACAAAAGAAATCAGAGTCAGAACAACTTTCAACTTTAGTTACAAACACACAGAACCTGGATTATGAGTCTATTTTGATGAATTATAGTAAAGTCGAAGCCGACTTTAAGTTTCATGAAAAGATGGAAGAGGCCAAAAGGAATAATCAACATGTTTTCATACAGTTGAATGGTGGTCATTATTTGGTAAGCGACAGCTGGATAAAGCTTGAATCAAAAAATGATTTGGTCACAATAGATGACAAAACCATTTTACCTGCCTTTAAATTGAACAAAGCAATCAAAAGAAGTCAAATAGCTGGCATGACGCCGTTGGAAAATGGCAACAAGGCGAATTTTGCCATATATACCTTTGAAAACAAAAAAAGTTATTCCCAAAATCAACAACAAAGCGCTACCCGAGAGGAAATGAAAGAATACAATGCCTTGGCCCAAAAGTACAATGAAATGAATCAAAACCAGATGATTATCAAAAAGAAAGAGGTCGTTCGTTTAAAAACCATTTATGGAAAAATGTCCAAAAAACAACAAGCGGATGCCGAACCATTCCCTGATTTTCCACCAGCACCACCTGTACCAAATACACCTGGAGCCCCTAAAGCTCCGCTCCCACCTCAATCGCCATTGGAGCATGTCAAGGAAATGGTAGCCAAGGGTGCAACATTCATGTTGAACGGCAAGGAAATATCTGCCAAGAAGGCAATTCAGGTCATTAAAGACAATGATAAAATAAACATAGACACCAGAGACTCGAAGGATAAAAAGCCAACAGTGAAACTTTCTGTGGATCCCATTGAAATAGACAACTAGACCACTCCCGAACACAATGTTAAAAGCCCCTTAATTGGGGCTTTTTATGTAACAAATCCACAAAAATTGCGTTCTAATAACCTATCAATCAAAGAGAACACTTTATGTTACAACGCTTTTTCATCTTCTGCTCGGGTGCGGACACCCAAATCCTAGACACTTGTTCCAACGGGGAACGCAACAAATATGCAGGCATCGGTGCCACGGTATTCTTTACGGCTGTCACGGCATTCATTGCATCGGGCTATGCGCTTTACACCGTTTTTGACAATATTTACACCTCTATTTTCTTTGGATTGATTTGGGGTTTGCTCATTTTCAACTTGGACCGGTACATTGTTTCCACCATCAAAAAGAGGGATAATTTCAAGGGCGAATTACTGCAAGCTGCCCCACGAATCGTATTGGCCTTGATTATCGCCGTTGTGATTTCCAAACCGTTGGAGATGAAGATTTTTGAAAAAGAAATAAACCAAGTGCTATTGGAAGAAAAGAATGCCATGACCTTGAACAACAAGGAACAATTGGCGCTCCAATACACCCCAAAAATTGAAGGTCTTAACCAGGATATCGCCAACCTGAAGAACGAAATTGCGGCCAAAGAGGCAGAGACCAACGCACTTTACGATACCTATATTTCTGAGGCCGAAGGTACCGCAGGAACAGGTTTGTTGGGCAAAGGCCCCGTGTATAAGGAAAAACGCGAAAAGCACGACGCAGCACTTGCAGAACTCAATGCTCTAAAAGAATCGAACGGCGATAAAATTGAAAACATCGAAGCACAGATTGCCACCCTGCAGACCGATTACGATACCGCAGTTACCAATTCCCAGCCCATTATTGATGGTTTTGACGGATTGATGGCCCGCATCAATGCTCTGGGCAAATTGCCTTGGTTTTCCTCCTTCTTTATCTTTTTGTTGTTCTTGGCCATCGAGACAGCTCCGATCATTGCCAAATTGTTGGCCCCAAAAGGCGAATACGACTATAAATTTGAAGAGCAGGAAAGTGTGGTGGCCACCTGGGTGACCCAAAAAGTGGAGCAACGCAAATTACTGCTCGCCACCGACGGGGAGCTCAATCAGCAAATCTATGCCAACATTAAAAACGAGGAAGAACTCTATCGATACAAAAAGGAAAAAGCAGAAGAATTGCTGCGCCTTCAGGCCGATTCCTTCCACAATGTGCAGGTAAAAGGGCTTTAATCGACTATACCCATATTTTTCAAAAGGAAAGAGGCATTCATGTTCTGGCAGATTCCTTCTTTGAATTTATAATCGAAGAACAGTTCTCCGTTCACGATTTGCGCATCAAAATAGCGGTTCTCCACTTCTGGAAGTTCATCGGCGAGTGCACAAAGACTCAAATCATGCGTGGCCACCATTCCCGTAGATCTATTTTTTACCAATCGTGCCACAAACTTTTTAGATCCCTCGGCCTTGTCCACGCTGTTGGTACCCTTCAGGATTTCATCCAGGATCACGAAGCAATCTTCTTTTTCCAACTCTTCCACGATATACTTTAAACGTTTGAGCTCGGCATAAAAATAGGAGGTCTCATCAGCCAAGGAATCTGAAGAACGCATACTCGTCAACAAACGGACTGGGTTGTACTGTACTTCTTCTCCTTTTATGGGCAAGCCCATGTTTGCCATTACAATCTGTAATCCAACGGCACGTAAAAAAGTGCTTTTACCAGCCATATTCGCCCCAGTGACAATGCAGAAACGGCCTTTTCCTATCTCAAAATCGTTCAAGACGTTTTTTTCAGGGTCCACCAAAGGATGACCCACTTGTTTTCCTGTGAGCACCATATCTCCAGCTATCAAACTTGGATATGTATGGTCCGGATGATTGAAGGCATAGGTTCCCAAACTGATGTAGGCATCGAACTGGGCAATGGCCAAAAACCAACTTCCCACCGCCTCCCCGTATGTTGAAATCCAAGATTCAACAGAATGGGCATAATAAACACTGTACAGACCAAGCCCTTGGGCGAAAAATGAAACAATCAAATTGAATTGTTGTTCCAACATCGTCGTGCTTTGGGAGAAGTGCCTTAATATTTTTGATGTCTTCTCTCCCTTGACCTCCAATTTCTTCTGGAGTTCCCGAAGCAGTTCTGAATTGAATGTGTGTTCTTCCAATTCAGAAATCAACCGTTGATGTTGCTGGATGGTTTCTTGCGCTTCTGACACCCTAGCGGTAAATGCAATAATCTTCTTTGCGTATCGACCAACGATTCCCACACCCAAAACGTACCAAAATATAATTAAACTTTCCGGCACCCATCCCAAAAAGGCCAAAGTGATCAATACAATGGACAACAAGGCAAAAATCGGAGGAACGATTCCTGCCCATTTGGGCATAAACGATTTGTGGTTTTTCATCCAATCGGAAACCACATCGGGAGAAATTTTGGGTTGGGTTTCCCCGGCCAAGGCGGAAAAATGTTGTCTCCACTCGGGCAATTGGGCCAACTCTTGAATCGCGACTTGTTTTTGGGCAACATCCTTTGGATATCCGTCTAACAACAAGCTTGAAAACACTTCCCTACCCTGCATCAAAACAGTACGGTTGGCATACTGATAAAAAGAACCTCTACCGAACAAGTCAAGGTCCTGCGCATACGGATGATCGGGTTCCAAAAACTCTTTTCCATCTGGCAAATGATGAAACTTACGGGTTAAAATATCCAATTCGGTTTCATTGATCTCAATGAGCCTTTGCAAGTATTCCTTGTGCCGTTTTACATTGCTGAATCGAGTGACCAAAAACAAAAACAGTGCTATACCGAGGGGCAAAGCCACAAATAGCAACGAACTTCCCCAAAGGAAATAAATGCCTAGTGCCAATGCCACAAAAACGGACAATCGCAACGTGGCCAATAGACCCAATCGCTTTTTTACCTGTTGAAGTTCTTGCTGATGTTTCTTGCGCTGGGAGGTATAAAAACCCTTTAAATCTTTCATGTAATATCAGCCTAAATTGTTGAGCTCTTGCTGAAGTTTTTTGGTTAATCCAGATACGACCAATTCGTAGGAATGGTCCACCAGATCTTTGATCAATTGAGGAGGGAGTTGTTCCAAAAACAAGGTGTTCCAATGCTTTTTACTCATATGATAGCCAGGCATGATGATACCATCATGTTCCTCCCGAAGCTCCTCGGACCTTTCGGGGTCGCATTTTAAATTGCATTGGGGAGGGAGGCGTTCCAAAGGAACCAAGGCGAACATCTTGCCCATTACCTTAAAGACCAAGGTATATGCATCAAAAGGAAGTTCTTCGGTCACTCCTTTTTTGGCCAAACAAAACTCCCTAAGTTCCTCTACATTCATTGTTCGATGCCCTGCGAGTCGTAAACAATCACCTTTTCCCAAAGATCTTCGCACTCTTTGATAAATACTTTGTGTGGTGCTTCATCTTGGTAAGCAGCTTGATCTTCGGCCGATTCAAAAGAAAGAATCAATGAGTACGTAAACGAATCATCCACTACATCACGAATCGCCTTTGGCGGTTTGCCGATGAATTTGGTCTTGGCATACTGGGATTTGTTCAAAAACTTGGTCAAAGATGCTTCAAAGGTATCTCTTGCATCTTGACTATCAGGGTTTTTGAACCAGAAATAGACCACATGTGCAAAGGTATGGTCAAAAGTGGTTTTGTCGGATTTTTGTGCGTTGCTCATAGCGGATATCATTCCTACCAGCAGTAGGGTTAAAATTTTGGTTTTCATATTCATCCTTCTAAAAATTGTTTTTCCCTGTTTGATATTTCCAAGGCGGAATAATCCAATGTCCACCCAATGGTCTCTACAATTTTTTCCACGACCAAAACCGCTTGTAATGCTTCTTTTTTTGCGGTTTCCATCAACCCGCTCTCTGGTATTTTTTGTTTGATATGCGCCTTGGCCTCCTGATTGAGATTCGTTAGGTCTGTGGGAGAAAAGCTGTTGAAGATACCATTTTTAATATCATAAAATTGTAAATCGGGCTCTATGGACAATACTTCTGGTTCTGGAAAATGGCTCAAAACGATCTTCTTTTTATCATTTTCTGCCTTCATATCCAATTTGTTCAGGTCATACCCGATATGTGCCTTCGCCTTTATGACGATCAATGCCTTTTTCTTACTTCGGAATAGGCTCATAAAGCTGTCCTTGGTATTCTCGTAATGATAAATTTCGGCAAAATCCCCTTCAACAGAAACGAGCTTGCACACGCTCCGTATTTTATTGAGAATCACGGTGGATTGCTCTTTGGTAATTTCTTTGTCCTTCTTTTTTCTAAATAGGGAATAGACCCAATACATGATTATCGCGCCCAAAATCAACCCTAAAACAATGTCTACAATGTCACCCATGTTACTTGCCTATTTCACCCAAATGGGTAAACTTGAATCCTTTGTCATATTTTAATCCGTAACCCAACATTCGGTCCAAAGCGGAGTGGGAAAACAAAATCACCCCAATCAACTGGCATAAAGGTAGGGAAAAGTAGATGCCCGTGAGGTAGACCAATAGGGCAACCCCCTTATGATGGAACAAATTATAGGAAAAGGCTCCCGCCTTGTTTCCGAAAAGGTAGCCCACCATTCCAATATCGGGCGTTAGAATCAACACCAAAAACCACCACCAGGCATAATCCAACAAACTAAAAAGATAGATGCCCAAAACAAGCATCATTAGCTCTTCCAATTTGAGTGTTGTTTTCATTTATTGGTTTTCAATTTTGTACAAAACGGGCCTACTAGGACTTGCATCGTTCTCAAATGGTGCCACTTGCAAGTTTAAGAAATAAGTACCGTCCTCCACAGGGTTGGGGACGTAAATAAACTCCGTAATGGTCGCTTTTTGTCTTTTTTTGCCATTCATGTTCCAAAAGGCCTTGTGCGCCAAAAGCTCTCCCCCGTCCCTTTCCTTATCCACAGAAGGAAGGTCCACAAGCAAGTGCTCCACTCCTTTTTTTACCAAGTGTTTGGCGGCTGCCTCGGTCAAATAGGTAGGGTTGGTGTCCGAATATTTTTTGGAACGTTTGTAACCCAAATTAGGCATCGTCCGTATGACCACGGCCTGTCTTTTCTTATTGCCCAAAGCGTACTTTATTTGTTTTTCCGAAATCACAAAATCTTCTCCCATTTGTTCAGGTGCCACGGTAATTACCTCAGCCAAAAAGAAAAATTGCTTCAACTTTTTATTGATGGAGTTGAACTCCTCGGATATATGTCCCAAACATTCCGTATGTGTTACATGCGAATGAGGGTTGAACCAAATATCATTGAAATTAGTGGATGCGCCTTCGGTCACTTTACCCACAAATCCTTCCTGTTCGTGCGGGGCGATTTTAGGCGGATCCAAATACCAAGCATTCACGTTTTCATCGCCACCTTTGAGTGCTATGGAAATATCAAGCGGTTTGCCCAGGTCTATTTTATAGTTTCGGGAGTTATGTTTTATTGAGGCTATCAAATTTTTCATTTTTTTTCATTCTCGACTGAATCGAGATTCTGTTCTACTCCATGGATTCCTGCTTTTGCAGGAATGACAATTTACTATTTTAAGTTAAGCATAAAAAGGTCGGAAGCAATCCCATCCGCCAAAAACTTGCCTTTTTTGGTCGTGAGCAACTTTCCATCATCTACGACCAACAAACCTTGCTCTAGAAATTTTGATGATTGTTGGTTGAGATATTTCAGGTAGTTTTCTCCAAATTCTGATGCAATTCTACCCAAATCAACGCCCCAAATAGTCCTAAGCCCTGTCATCACGTATTCATTGTATCTATCATTTTTAGATAGCGTTTCAATTTCCATGGGCAGCATACCTTCTTCTATTTTTTTGATGTAAGTGGGGTTGTTTCGAATGTTCCAGCTTCGCTGTGTTCCATCAAAAGAATGTGCCGACGGACCAACTCCCAAATACGTTTTGCCTAACCAGTACGATGTGTTATTTTTTGAGAAAAAGCCAGGTTTACCAAAATTGGAGATTTCGTAATTGATAAAACCCTCTTCTTCGAGCACATCCACCAGAATATGAAACTGCGCCTGCGCCTGTTCATCGTCCACATCGGAAACCACACCTTTTTCTATAAATTTTTTGAGTGCGGTGCGTGGTTCAACGGTCAAGGCATAGCTGGAAATATGAGGCAGTCCAAAATCCAAGGCTTTTTGAATATTGGCCTTCCATCTTGCGTTATCCATCCCGGGGATGCCGTAAATCAAATCGATAGTGATATTGTCAAAATACTGTGTGGCTTCTTTGATACATTCTTCCGCTTCTCCCGCATTGTGGGCGCGGTTCATCAACTTTAAATCTTCTTCAAAAAAGGATTGGATGCCGATACTGAGTCGGTTAATGCCTGCCTTTTTATATTCTGAAAAGAGGTCTCTCGACTGCGCTCGAGATGACACCAAATCATCAGGATTGGCTTCCAAAGTGATTTCTGGAGCATCAATTACTTTGTAATTGTCATAAACAGCCTGTATCAACCCTTCAATCTCTTCATTGGAAAGTAAAGATGGCGTCCCCCCACCAAAGTATATGGTCTCAACTTCATCATCCACCTCCGTTTTTCTCAAAACCAGTTCTTTGGCAATGGCATTGACCATGGCTTCCTTTTTTCCCAATTGTGTGGAAAAATGGAAATCACAGTAATGGCAAGCTTGCTTGCAAAATGGAATGTGAATGTAAATACCGCTCATTCAATCGTCACTTGATCTTATCCGGATTTTGTTTGATAAAAGCTTCCCAGCCTGTATAACTTTTGCCAATCTCTACCCTGCCATCATTGTAGAAATGGCATACTGCTGCGGCCAGACCATCGGTGCTGTCCAGGTTTTTGGGCAAGGATTTCAATTTAAGTACACTTTGAAGCATTCGGGCCACTTGCTCCTTACTGGCATTTCCATTGCCCGTGATGGCCATTTTTATCTTTTTGGGCATATACTCGGTAATCGGAATCTCTCTAGACAACCCTGCGGCCATCGCCACACCCTGTGCTCTGCCCAATTTGAGCATGGACTGCACATTTTTGCCATAAAACGGCGCTTCGATGGCAATTTCATCGGGATGATAGGTGTCGATGAGTTCTAAAGTACGTTCAAAAATAAGCTTGAGTTTGGTGTAGGGGTCATCATACTTACGGAGCATCAACTCGTTCATCTGCACAAAGTGCATTTGCTTGTTGATGACCTTGATGATTCCGAAACCCATGATTGTGGTTCCCGGGTCTATTCCCAATATAATTTTTTCTTTTGCCAAATCAGTAGGTGTTTAGTACCAGCGGCAGCCTAAAACGCAGACTTACCGGGTTTCCCCTTTTCAATGCGGGCGCCACTGTGGTCAAATCGTTCAAACGTTCGGAAATTTTGGTATTGAAATCCGATATTTCGGTAAGCACGGACGTTTTTTCCTCCACATTCAATACCGAAATAAAGCCGTGCTCATCAATCAGAAAATCGATGTATACTGTATCGTTCATATCGTTACGAACCTGAAACTTGAGTCCGGCCAATGCTTCTGAAAAATATTCAGTGATCACATTCTGGAAGCATTCCTGCTGCGCATCTTTGGGTGCCGTTTCGTCACAATCGTCAAAAAGAGGGTATTGGTCCACATCGTTCCAATCGATGGCCATCAGTTCCTCATTGACCAGTTTTTGGGCTTTGTCCTCCTTGGACTCAAACAGCTCACAGGACACGAGCAAACCCATAAAAATGATTACCAAAACAAACTTCTGCATGACAGCCCCTAGAATTTGGCTGAAATTACGACATTTTGAAGAAATCAGTTACTGGCAAAATGGATTTCCTCCTTTATCTCACTGATGCGGTTTCTGACCCGCTCCTTGAGCCAAGGAACTATATCAGGATACATTTCGAGCAGTTTTTCATAATAGTTTAAGCGGGTTTCTGGGTCCTTGTAATATTCATCGGCCAAAACACAGACTTGATAGTAGTTGTAATAGTTTTCCTTGTTTTCCTCCCATGCTTTTACATAGTAATCCATGGATTTTTTGGTCTGTCCCTTGAGTCGGGCTATGCGGCCAAGATCTGCATATTCCTGTGGAAATGTGGCCATTCGCTCCTCAATGGATTTTTCGATGTAGTATTGTGCACTGTCCAGCTCTTTTTCATCAAAATATACCTCCCCCAAACCCCTATAGGCGGCAGCCAATTTATCCGGGAAGCCACTCAATTTTCGATAAGCCTCCAACGCCTTTTCAGGCTCCCAGTTTCGAAAATAGCAAAAGGCGAGTTTCTCGTAAACAAAAGGCTTTTCCTCCCCCAATTCCAATAATCGCTCAAAATGGGGAATGGTTTGTTTAAACTGACCATTATTAAAAAAAGCCAGGGCCTTTAAATTGATCATGGCCACATCGTTCTCGTAAAACCGAAGCCCCATATCAATATAAACCAAGGCGGAATCCTTTATTTCCTGGCCTACATAATATTTCCCCAAGGCATATAAACTCCGTAAATGGGTGCTATCTTTTTCCACTGCGGTCTTGAAAGCCCTGTTGGCCTTGTCAGTTTGGTTCACTGACTCATAGGTACGGCCCAAATAATAGAAATACTCTGGGTTTTCCTTTTTTGAAGAAGTCAAAGCATTGAATACTTCCAATGCTGGCTCACTTTTTTTGGTTTTCAACAATAACTTACCCAGTTCGAACCGTGCAAGGTCAAACTCTGGGTTGTTGTCCAAAACAGCCGTGTATTGGGCAATGGCCTTATCGTAATTTCCGATGGTATTGTAGGCCCGTGCTATCTGAAGATTTGATTTTTTGTCCCCAACCTTTGCATACGCATTAATGGCCGAGGTGTAATTGCCCAGAGCATATAAACTATCGGCAACGGCCAAAGCCGATGTTTGTGCACCGGCTTTGGAAAAAAACAAAATCAAAAATGTAATGTAGATGTATTTTGTTGTACGTATCAATGGCTAGGATTTAGTTCTTTTGATTAGTAATTGGATACTTCCACCCGTTTGTCGGGAAGGCCATTGTATTGGAATTTCAATACATCATTATCTGCGACCTCAATCAGAAAATATCCGTTAAAATTTGACATTACCCCAGATTCTTTTCCTTCAATGGAAACCACAACTCCAGATAGCCCCAGAGATTCTTTGTCAGTCACAACACCCTCAAAAAAAGTCTTCCCCTGCTTTTTAATCTTCATTCCATCCACTAATAAATAATCTTTGGAACCATTTACTGTAGAGCCTTCGGGTTGGGTTTGCAACCTAAAAGTTATCGGAATGGCAAATGGCACTTCAACCTCTTTACCTTCATGTTTCCCAGGTTGCATTTTGGGCAAGCGTTCTATAATCCGTACCGCTTCGTTTTCCAATAGTTCATGGGGCCCTCTTTTCCTTATTTGAGATATTGCACCATCTGTTCCAACCACAAAAATCACACTAACCCTACCTTGAATGCCTTGCTCCTGCGCTTCTGATGGATATCTGAAATTCTTGCGGATATGGGCTTGGATTTTCTCTCGGAAGCAAGCTCGCTTATCTGATGCATCCTCGCAACCGGGAAATACAGGGACTTCATCAATGGTGGCAAAGGGAACTGACTTTCCAGTTTCTTGTGCTTGATCTTTGTCCTCTTCCGTTCCTTCCAATTTAAAGGTTATCGGTATGGAAAATGGCACATCCACGGCTTTACCATCCATCATTCCGGGGCTGGACATCTGAGGGACTTTCTTAATGATCCTTACTGCTTCTTCTTCTAAAAGTTCATGGGGGCCACGTTTTCTGATATTGGTAATGTTACCATCCGTATCTATAGTGAAAATCATTGAAACCCTACCCTGTATACCTTGTTCTTGTGCTTCTTCAGGATATCTGAAATGCTTTCTGATGTGCTCTTTGATTTTCTCAAGGAAACATGCTTTGCTATCTTCCGCACCTTCACATCCAGGGAAAACAGGCGCTTCATCTATCATTCCAAAAGGGGTTCCATTGTCCGTGACCGATTGAGATGCATCTTTGGATATCTTATCAACTTTTATGGTTTTAACAACGCCATCCTTCAATTCAATCTTGATGGCACGCTGTTCCCTATCCACTATTTCGAACAACTTGGTTTCTTTGTTCATGGCCAACTCTTCCAAAAGTTGATCTCTTTTTTCTTCCTCAACGTCTGTCAGTGCGTCCAAGTTTTCTACCTGCAATGTGATTTTTTCAGTTGAACCTTCATATCCCACAATTACCATTTCTTCCAACGCAACTGTGCTGAGATCCTCGGTGTCCGATACCTTTTCATTCTCGCACGAGGTGTAGACCAACATCCCCAATACAAGGGGCAACAACAATACATACTTTAACTGCCATACGGCGTTCGATTTCTTTTTTTGTAACATGACTATTCGTTTTTTGATTAGTGATTTAGTAAAAAATTGATTGACAAAACTGATGTTCTGCGTATGGAACGCTTCGGACAATAGCATTTCAAAATGTGCTTCCTTGTTTTGTTTGACGGCTTTTTCATCAGCAATGAACTCATGGAGCTCTGCAAGCCTGTTTTGGTAGATATACACCAATGGATTGAACCAGAAAACGATTCGTGCCAACTCAAAAAAGAGCAGGTCCAAGGTGTGCCATTGCTTCACATGAACCAATTCGTGAGCCAAGATGTTGGCTTCCTTGTCCTTTTTGATTTCCTCCCCCATAAAAATGTTTCGGAAAAAGGAGAAGGCAGAGGTGCTTTTGGGCACTGTGACTTTCGTGAAGTCTTGATAATCCTCCACAACACTTCTGTAACGGAGTCTGCTTATCTGAATCAACTTGTAAGCGAACCAAATGGTGGCCAAAATACTTCCCGTTCCCAAAACCAAATACGGCCAGGAAATACGCTCCAAAAAACTGGTCTCCTCTACGCCTGGTCCAAGGACCACTCCATTCAATTGTGCAAGAAATACCGTTGTGGTCTCCAGCTCCTGTGGCATAGCGGTCTGTAGGGCTTGAATCTTTACCCAAGGTAAGACAAGAGAAAGTGCAAACGTACCCAGCAGATATGCACGGTTCCATTGAAAAAAGGTCTCTTTCTTTAGAAAAAGGTCGTAAGCCAATAAAAAGACGAGCTGAAAAGCCAGGGCTTCCAATATGTAAGTAATCATTGCTCTTTATCCTTAATGTTCTTCATAATCTCTTCGAGTTCCTTCAAGCTGATATCGTTTTTCTTCATAAAAAAGGATACCATACTGCTAAACGATCCTTGGAAATAACCATCCATTAACGTATTCAACCTTTGGTTGCTGTACTCTTCCTTCTTCATCAAAGGAAAGTACACATGTCCCTTGCCCACTTTTTCGTGTGAAACAAAACCTTTGTCCTCCAAAATCCTGACAATGGTGGATACGGTATTATAGGCTGGTTTGGGCTCTGGCAATTCTTCCAAAATGGCGGCGACATTCCCTTTCTCAATTTTCCAGAGGAGCTGCATTACTTCTTCTTCTGCTTTTGTCAACTGTTTCATTTTAATTCTGATTTAGTTGTTTCTTGCCAATTTTAGAGCTTTCTCCAAGAATTCATCCTTTCCTTGCTTGACCCCTTCAATGGTTTTGGTTAAATAAATATCTGGGAGAACACCAATGGCATGGTGTTGGGTTCCATCGTGCTTTACTACTTTCATCCCTGTCCATACAATCCTTATTTTGCCGGGCAGGTCAAAGTAGTTTATATTTCCGTTGGTACCTGCGGTGGGCTGTCCTATTATCGTGGCTAGGTCATATCCCTCGATATAGCCCATATAGCTTTCTGCATAACTGATGGCCCTTCCGTCTGTAATAAAAATTACATTCTTGTCTCCCAAATAAGGTTCCATGGTGGGCATGTTCCATTGAAATTGCTCAAATTCATCTAAATTCTCTCGATTAGGTGCTACAATTCTTGGCACACTCATCCAACCCATGGTAGTGTCCTTGGATTTCAACAAGTGTGAAATGAAATCGTGATTGCCTTTGGGATAGCCTCTTAAATCACAAATAATGGCCTTACTATTTTCCAGTTGGGGCATTAATTGGTTAATGGTATCCATTTCGATGACATCGAGATTTATGTAAACTACACCATCGTCGTAAATTTTGTATCTGTCCTTAATTTTTCCTTTAGTTCCCTTTGATCGTAAATCATGGTCTCTAACAAGCGTAACTTCCTTATTGTTTACCTTGACTACGAGTTCGGAATCTTTTACACCTTTTAAACTTTCTGTCTTGGCACGATAATCTAGCCATCCTTTTGTACCTGCCGATATTCTCGACTCCACTTCATCAAAATATGTTTTACTCGAAAGCCCATTTATATGTGTGATAACATCTCCAACCTTTAAGGGCACGGTAGCATAAACCTCCGTTACCACCAATTTATCACCAATCCATTCCCATGAAATGGGAGGCGAATATTTTTGGTTGTTGGACGCGCTCACTCGCACATGGCCATCTTTTAATTTCGCCGTAAACTTTTGAAGTGTCACCAAATGGTCTTGCAAAGTTGAATCTTGATATGAACGGTTCAGTGCGGAATTTAGGTCTTGGTTCCAGTTGGTTCCCACCACATCATAATAAGGATAGAAGTGTTGGAATACATTATAGACATTTATGATGTTGCCCAGTCTGAAAGCCAAATCGTCTGGGCTTAGTTCTAAGTCCGAAATGCTTTTCCGTAAGACTCTTAAATCTTCACTGTTTGAAACTGGAAAGGTTCCTTTTTCATTTGCGTACAATGCCAAAGGTATCCGGCAAAAAATATTGGGGGCAAGTTCATCTTTATATACTGCTCCAATATTTCGGTCATAGTCAAATAGTTTATCGCCAGTGGTATTTTCGAATTTTCCGTAATAAGTAACCTCCAAGGATTGTTCTCCTTGCACATGGTCATCTTTATCCATGTCAAATCGATACCCTTTCCCAACAGCTTTCCATTTGGCAACTCCGTCCTCGTCCCCCTGTTCTTCAAAATCCGAATTTTCAAAAGGAATATCGATCCATTCCCCATTATCTTCATAAGAAAGCTTTACATCATCGACCCACATTCTTCCTTTTCCGTTGAGAAAAAAACCGAAAAATATCTTGTCCGTTATAGAGCTCGCTTCACCACTCAGCTCATATTGTTGCCACCCATCTTTTGGCAAAATAGGTTCCTCCATCATATTTTGAAAAAAACCCATACCACCATCCGTTTTGTCTTCCCTGATCCAAAGATGTCCCGTTCCCTCAGAGTCTTTTGACAGCTTTACCCAAGCTGAATATTTAATCTTCTTATTCTGATATTTTTTTCCATCCAGAGCATTTATCAGATTGCCCATTTGAGCAGAAACATCGATTTTCTCTGACCTATTTACCCTAACACTTTTGTATATCCCTCTTTTATTGGCCATTCCATAGCCCAACCCCTTATGCTGCCAATAGATCAAATCGTAATTCCCTGAATCATTTTTGGGTGTCAAAACAGCATTGTCAAAATCTTTTTGCTTGTCCTTTTCACCATAAATCCTAACTGTCGGCGCAATGGGCTCAAACAACTCCTTTAATGTCAAAACCAACTCATCATCCGTTTTACAATCTACCACCTTACCTGCCCCGTACATAGCGAACTTGTCCCAATCCATTTCATGGGCCTCATCGCTAGGATGAAAGTATTTGACATAACCGTACAATTTGGAAAATGTGGTCAGGTTTTTAATTTTTCTGTCTTCCTGCTCGCAACAGCCTAGAAAAATCAAAACCATAATAATGAGATAGAATACTTTATTTCGATGAATCAAAATTGGTATTGTTAATGGTTAACGCATCAAATATAACTAAATATTTAGTTTAAACTAATTTTTTAGTTAAAAAATGGATTAAAAATCCGCCAGCGTAGTATACTGGCGGATAATTATTTAGAAAGTTACGGTAACCTTTCCTCGTAAATAAAAAGGTGAGCCCGGGGTAAAATGAATCTCTTCAAAAGAGTTCGGTTCATTGAACAAACGGCTCTCCGTAGCGAATTGTGTTTCGTTCCATTCAGTGTCGAACAGGTTTTCCACAATCAATCCAAAAGTCCAATTGTTCACACTATAATTGAGTGTGGCATCGGTCACAAAATAGCCTTCGGCCACTATGGAGTTGTCCTCATTGGCAGGTCTATCATCGATATACCTGTAGTTCAATCCTCCTGAAAAGCCTTGATCACCTCCCATGGTAAGACCACCGACCATCGTGAAATCGGGTGCCAAGGGTATGTAATCTTCCCCATCTGCCTCTTCAGTGCTACGGGCATGGGTGTAGTTGGCATCGGTATAAAGGTAAAGCCAATCCATGGGCTGGTATCTTGCCCCTACTTCGAGCCCCATTCTTCTGGTTTTTCCGCTAGGTTCCACAATACCTGCGTCACCTACGTACACAAACTCTTGATCCAAGAACAAGGTCCACAATGTAGCGTTCAAGACCAATTTATCCGCTGGTTTTATAATGGTTCCCAAATCCACCCCGTAGGCGGCAGGTAGAATCTCTTCACCTTCGTTTGCCACGACCACTCGGGTATCATTGGAGTGAAAGCCAATACCTGTCTTCAAGAATAACTGAGTGTTCTCGTTTAAACTAAAAATGGTGTTGAATTTAGGGCTAAAAGCCACTTTTTCTTCACTACGGCTATCGTACAGTTCGTTCATCTTATTGATGTAATCGAAACTGAAGTAATCCAACCGCAGGGCGGGTTCAAACGTAAATTTGCCCGATTTGAACTCTGCTCCGGCAAAAGCGTAACCATTTACCTCATCGACATCGCCATAGGCCAAACGATTCAACAATTCTTGACGGTTCAAGGTATGCGACAATTGGTTGTCGTCCACATTATCGTATCTAAAACCGATTCCTGCATGGTACTTGAATCCCGTTTCGCCCAAATTGGCCGAATTGTTCTGAAAAACCATCTTGGCACCCGCCATTAATCGGTCTTCAAACTGCTTGATCTGGTCACCGTTCACAGGGTCGTCCAAGAAAAAGGTAAAGTTGGAATAAAGCTCAAAATCGTAATGGGACACAAATGCCATGGTGTTGAGCGATTTGCCTGTTCCAAGATTCTTGTTATGGTTCAATACAAAATTGGTCCTGCTCGTTTGTCCGCCCTCGGTATCATCAATGGCTCCAAAACGGCCAATCAATCCCTGATCCACGGCACGTTGCGGTATTTGGCCCGATGCATCCCACTTACTGGAAAAGTGCGAAGCCGTCAACAACAACTCCTGATCTCCTGGCAGCGCATATCTATATCGTCCCAAAATGTTGATTCTATTAAAATTCTGAGGCGAATCAAACGGACCATCCGTCAAATACAGTTCGGAAGCCAAGTAGGCATTGCTGTTTTGATTGTCCATCACATTGAACATTCCCATAAACCTACGTGCGCCAAACTGCCCCACTTCGGTGGACAACATACTTTTGTCCAGGCTTTTTCTCAGCTTTAAGTTCACATAACCGGCGGTATTAAAGTTCCCTTGATCAGCGTAATAGGGTCCTTTTCCAAAGTTTACATTTTCTATGGTCTCCGGAATCACAAAGTGAAGGTCCGCGTACCCCTGTCCGTGGGCATGGGACACCATGTTTACGGGCATACCGTCCACATTGATGGCCACATCGGTTCCATGATCCACATCAAAACCTCGCAAGAATATCTGCTCGGCCTTTCCCCCACCAGCGTGTTGGCCAATGATCAGGCCAGGGACCTTTCTTAAAATTTCCTGTGAGGATTTTACAGGATTCGTTTTCACATCAACATCCACCACTCTGCTCAAGGCATCCACTTCGGATACCAAAACCACTTGATCTAAAGAAATAGAGCTCTCTTCAAGGACAATGGTAATCGGGTCTTGCAAATCTGATTGGCTCACCACTTTCGTTTGAGTGGCATAACCGAGTTTTGAAAAATAAACAGTATCGTTTGCCGAAGTCCTGCCAAGAACAAAATGCCCAGTACCATCGGTGTGGCTATGTTGGCCGCTGGTCTTGTTGAAAATTCCAGCATCCTCTATCGGGGAACCAGTTACATCCACCAGCTTCCCCTTTATGTTTTGTGCAGCGATAGTGCCCATGAACAACATGGACAGTGCCGCCATAAAATATTTCATGTCGTTGTCTTTTAATTTGATTTGTGTAAAATTATCTCTCTAATTCATCAAAAAACTGAAGAAGGGGCATGCTGAACTCGTTTCAGCATCCCACAACAAATATTCTGATATTCATGTGACCCTGAAACAAGTTCAAGGTGACGAATTCAAAACTCATTTGAAAAATTAGTTCAGCTTAATTCAACTATGTTGGGGAGGTGGCGTGGTAACGCTTTGCGACCAAAAAGAAGTCATACATTGATAAACCCAATTTCCGTTACCGATTGGCAGCGTTTTAATTTCTGATGCAATACGGATTTCTTTAACAAAATGTTTATCCAATTTAAGGGTAAAATCATCCTTGGATTCTTGTTCATCCGTCTGGCTGGCCTCCAATAAATCCTTTAAGGCTTCCAAAGCTTCGTGTGAATGGCCCACCATGGCCTCTAGCGATGAATAATCAATGGCTTCGTGATCCGATGCAAAATTATGATGGTGTGTCTTGGGAGCCAAAACGTGAGACACCTCGTGAAGGGTCTCCAACACCAGTCCATTAAAAAGTCCGAGTAAATAGAACAGACACATCGCAGCGCATCCCATTCGGATGAACTTTGATTTTGTATGTGTTTTTTTTGGTTTCACGGCTTTTTGATAAGCAGTTTCAAATTTACCCACGAAAAAATTAACATCAGGGTTTTATTTTGATTTTGTTTGTAACAATTGTCGGTTACATTTGTCTAACAGTAAAACACAACCATGGACATTGCATTGCTCATTATCGGGTTTATTTTGATGCTGGTCGGGATATTGGGCAGCTTTTTACCCGTTTTGCCCGGTCCGCCCATAAGTTGGGTCGGATTGCTGTTGCTTTATTTAACCAAAGCTGTCCCAGATAATTGGTGGGTACTTGGAATTACTTTTGTGATAGCCATAGCCATAACCATCTTGGATTATGTGATTCCTGCCATGGGCACCAAACGTTTCGGCGGTAGCAAAGCTGGTATGTGGGGTACCATCATAGGATTGTTGGTCGCCATATTTGTTCCCATATTCGGGCCATTGGGCATTATTATTTGGCCCTTTGTTGGGGCCTTGGTCGGCGAATTATTGAACAAGGCCAATAAAGAAACCGCCATGAAGGCGGCTTTTGGTTCGTTTTTAGGCTTTTTGACGGGTACTTTTATGAAGTTTGTCGTAACTGCATTATACGCCGTTTTTTACGTTTATATTACCATTAAGTACGCAGGCGAACTGTTCACGTTCAGTTAGTCCAGCCACACCACTTTTTCAGAAATAGGGGTTCTGTCAGATGGTTCCACATTACCATCATAATATCCCATAAACAAAAATCCTAGGCATTTTTCACCTTCGTTCAGGTCAAAAAATTCATTCATGAATTTTATAAGCCCGGGAGAGGCCCAATAAGTTCCAATACCCAATTCGGTACAACACAACCACATATTTTGCACCGCCATGGCCACAGAAGCAATCTCTTCCCATTCGGGTAGGCTTTCCTTTGGATCACGTTGCATGCAAATAGCAATAACTGCGGCCGAATTGGAAGGGTTGAACTGTAACTTTTTGATTTTTATTTGCTTTGGCTTGGGGTCCACTTCTTGGTATTTGTTGGATAAAAAAGCACCTAATTCCTGTTTCTTATCTCCCATAAGCACTTTGAACCGCCATGGTTCCGTTTTCTTATGAGTTGGGGCCCAATTTGCGGCTTCTAAAATTTTTTCCAGGGTCTCTTTTGAAATGGGCTTATCCGTAAATTGGGGCGGAAAAATACTTCTTCTTTCCTTGATCAAATCGAAAATCATAATGCTGTATTAAGTTGAATTCCAAAGTTACGCTGCAAAATGTTGCTATCATAATTTCATAAGAAGGTCCATACATTTTTGAAGGGCAGGATTCCGGTTGTCCGTTTTCCAGACCATACTCAAAACCGCTCGCTGTTTTATATTTTTCATTTCGATGAATTTTACCTTCATCTGAAACCCGTATTGAAGCGTGGTCGGCACGATGGCAATACCCAATTTATTCTCCACCAATTTAAAAATGGTCTGTGCATGTACCGATTTATGCGAAACATTGGGCACAAACCCACTATCCTCACAAATACTCAGCACTGTATCATAGTACATGGGACTATAATCTTGGGAAAAAAGAATGAAATCCTCATCTGCAACTTGACTGATATTCTTGAAGTACTTCTCGTCCAAAGGATGATCCTCCGGCAACACCAACGAAAAGGTATCCTCAAAAACAGGTTTCACATCCAAGCCTTTGGGCACTCGGGACAATCGCACAAAGCCCAAATCCAATCGGTCGGCCAGTATTGCATTGATCTGTGCACGGTTGGATAGTTCCTCCAGAGTAGTATGGACGGTAGGGTACTTTTCTTTCAGCCCCAACAACAAATTGGGAACCACATTTTGCATGGCCGAACCCAAAAAGCCGATGCGCACCTCCCCTAATTGTCCCTCTCCGATAAGTTTGACCTGTTTTTTGGTCTGTTCCAGATGATTCAAGATAAATTCCACCTCCTTTTTCAAAAATTCACCAGCAGGGGTCAGGCTTACCTTTTTTTTGTCCCTCACAAAAAGTTGAGTGCCCAGTATCTCCTCCATTTGTTTGATTTGCGTGCTCAAACCTGGCTGGGAAATAAACAACTTCTCAGCTGCTTTCCTATAATGAAGTTCTTCTGCCACGGCCAAAAAATAAATGAAGTGTCGCAGTTCTATTTGATAATTCATACTTATTGATTGTTACAAAAATAAGTATTGGTAATTATTAAACCTAAATGGTAATTTTATTCAAAAGAAAAAAACACATGGCGATAGACCGAACATTTCTATTTGGCGAAGACCATTTGACCGCAAGCATAGCTTTGGGCATGGCCCATGGTGCCATAAAAGGTATTTTCTCCGATAAATGCCTAAAAAATGTAAATGCAAGTTACCAACGCGTTCAGCGTATCGTGGAAAAAGGTGATACGGTGTACGGCATCAATACGGGGTTTGGACCTTTGTGCAACACCAAAATTTCCAAGGAGGACACCAAAATACTTCAATCCAACATATTGCAAAGCCATAGTGTGGGAGTGGGCCACCCCATCTCCGCAGAGTTGGCAAAAATTATGTTGATCCTGAAAATCCATGCCTTGGCGAAAGGATATTCCGGAATTGCCGAAACCACCCTGCAACGCATGCTTTGGCATTTGGACAACGATGCCATTCCCGTGGTTCCCTCCCAAGGTTCAGTTGGGGCTTCTGGGGATTTGGCACCGCTATCCCATTTATTTTTGCCCTTAATCGGTCTGGGCAAGGTGGAATACCACGGAAAGACCATTCCAACACAAGAACTTTTTAAACAAACAGGGTTAAAACCGCTTGAATTAGGTCCAAAGGAAGGGCTTGCATTGATCAACGGCACCCAATTTATTGCCGCCCATGGGGTAATGGTTGTTCACAAATTGCAGTATTGCTTACGCCATGCAGATATTATTGGTGCCATGATGCTCGAAGGATTACAAGGTTCCATGAAGCCCTTTTTTGAGGAACTACATGAATTGCGACCTTTCAAAGGCAACCAACATGTAGCAGGCAGAATCCGAACATTGCTCCAAGGTTCCGAGATTTTGGAAGACCATATTGACTGCGAACGGGTTCAGGACCCTTACTCCCTTCGTTGCATGCCACAGGTGCATGGTGCTTCACGAAATGCTTGGCTACACTTAAAGGAACTCTTGGAAATCGAGCTCAATTCGGTTACCGATAACCCTGTCATCATTAATGATGAATTGACCATCAGCGGTGGAAATTTCCACGGCCAACCCTTGGCCATGGCCTTGGATTATGCCGCTCTGGCCGCTTCGGAAATCGGAAATATCTCCGACCGACGCATCTATTTGGCCCTAGAAGGCAACAGTCCAGGTGTTCCAAAATTGCTGATGAACGATACGGGCATCAATTCCGGTTACATGATTTTACAGTACACTTCCGCGGCATTGGCCAGCGAGAACAAAAGTCTGTGTTTCCCTGCCAGTGCCGATAGCATCCCCACCTCATTGGGGCAGGAAGACCATGTGAGCATGGGATCTATTAGCGGTAGAAAAGCACTCAATATTATTGAGAATGTAGAGAAAATCCTGGCTATTGAGTTATTGACCTCAGCACAGGCATTTGAGTACAGAAAGCCATTAAAATCAGGTATAGTATTGGATGAAATCCATACATTCCTTCGAACCAAAGTCGCCTTTGCCGAAAACGACCGTGTTTTTGCAGATGATATTGAAAAAGGAATCGAAATCATTCAAAATCGAGAAATCATTGATTTGGTAGACCGTGTGATGGATGAAAAACAACTAAAGTGGAACACCCCACATCTTGAAGAATTTGAAACATATTAACATGAACAGACCACTATTAATAGGACCCTTTGCCCAATTGCTTCCCATGACGAGACTCCCTTTAAAGGGAGCTTTAAAAGATGAGCAATTGCCCATTATCGAAAATGGGGGCATCTTGGTTTCCGATGGAAAAATTCTCAAAGTTGGGGTTTTTGACGCATTGAAATCCAGTGACGTCGACATCCACTATATCGAAGGAAAACAAGTTTGCCTTCCTGGCTTTGTGGATTCCCATACCCATATCTGTTTTGGCGGTACCCGAGCACGCGATTATGCCTACCGAAATGCGGGGAAAACCTATTTGGAGATTGCCAAAGCAGGTGGTGGCATCTGGGACACCGTAACCCAAACACGAAAAGCTTCACAAGACAAATTGGTTGAAGGAATCGTTTACAGAAGCCAAAAACATTTAAAAAATGGCGTCACCACCATCGAAGTGAAAAGCGGTTACGGTCTTTCCGTGAATGAGGAACTGAAAATGCTACGCGCCATCAAAAAGGCCAATGAAACTTCAAATGCGACTTTAGTTCCGACCTGTTTGGCAGCCCACATGAAGCCCAAAGATTGGAATCAGGACAAGGATTATCTAGATGTAATCATAAAGGAATTGTTCCCAATCATTAAAAAAGAAAACTTGGCAAATCGTGTGGACGCCTTTGTAGAGGAAAGTGCTTTTTCTCCAGAGGAAATCAAACCTTATTTCCAAAAAGCGAAAGAAATGGGATTTGATATCACGGTACATGCTGACCAATTTACCACAGGGGGCAGTCAAGTTGCCGTGGATTTTGATGCTGTAAGTGCCGACCATCTAGAAGCCAGTACCGAAAAAGAGATTCAATTACTGGCCAAGAGCAATACCATTGCAACGGCATTGCCCGGAGCATCTCTCGGTTTGGGATGCGACTACACCCCTGCCCGTAAAATTTTGGATGCAGGCGGTGCTCTTTCTATTGCAAGTGACCATAATCCAGGGTCTGCTCCCATGGGCGACCTATTGACACAAGCCAGTATTTTGGGAACCTTTGAAAAATTGTCCAACACCGAAGTTTTGGCCGGCATCACTTATAGGGCCGCAGCTGCTTTACGATTGGCCGACCGAGGAAAACTGGAAGCCGGTGCAGTGGCAGATTTTGTGGTTTTCCCAACAGATAATTATCAAGAAATCACCTATCGCCAAGGACAATTAAAGCCCAGTGCTGTTTGGAAAAATGGAACACCTATCCACTAAAACATTGCATCATGACCGAATTTCAGCAACAAATATTACAAGGCATACCCGAACAGCTTCCTTCAAAAAAGGCCTATCCCAAAAATGGGAACCCAGCTCCAAAACGAAAAGATATCCTTTCCAAAGAAGAGAAAAAACTGGCCGTACAAAATGCGCTACGGTATTTTCCAGAGGCTTGGCACAAGGAACTCGCATCCGAATTTGCAGAGGAACTAAAAACCTATGGCCGAGTCTACATGCATAGGTTCAAGCCCGATTATAAAATGTATGCCCGACCGATTTCGGAATATCCTGCCAAAACGCATCAGGCAGCAGCCATTATGCTCATGATCCAGAATAATTTGGACCCTGCAGTGGCACAACACCCTGAGGAATTGATTACCTACGGAGGCAATGGAGCAGTTTTCCAAAACTGGGCACAGTACCTGCTTACCATGAAATATTTGGCAGAGATGACCGAGGAACAGACCTTGAACATGTATTCAGGTCACCCGATGGGGCTTTTTCCATCATCCAAAGAAGCACCAAGAGTAGTGGTCAGCAATGGCATGATGATTCCGAACTACTCCAAGCCCGACGATTGGGAACGTTTCAATGCGCTTGGAGTGACACAATATGGGCAAATGACAGCAGGTTCTTATATGTACATTGGTCCTCAGGGAATTGTCCACGGAACGGCCATCACAGTCATGAACGCTTTCCGGAAAGTTTTAGAGAAAAGCGAATCCCCAAAAGGAAAGATTTTCTTGACCGCTGGACTTGGTGGCATGAGTGGAGCCCAACCCAAAGCAGGGAACATCGCGGGAGGCATCACCATTTGTGCGGAAGTCAATCCCGAAGCTGCCAAAAAACGTCACGACCAAGGTTGGGTAGATGAACTTTTGGTGGATTTGGACCTATTGGTTGTCCGAACAAAAGAGGCTGTTGAAAACAAGGAAGTGGTTTCCTTGGCCTATATCGGAAACGTAGTGGATGTTTGGGAACGTTTTTACGAAGCCAACATTTTTGTTCAACTGGGTTCCGACCAAACCTCATTGCACAACCCCTGGGCAGGTGGTTACTATCCCGCTGGACTCTCTTTTGAAGAATCCAATGCCATGATGGTGGAAAATCCAGAAGCGTTCAAGGAAAAAGTACAGGAATCGCTGCGAAGACAAATCAATGCCATCAACAAGCACACTGCAAAAGGCACTTACTTTTTTGATTATGGAAATGCCTTTTTATTGGAAGTTTCCCGTGCTGGTGGCGACGTGATGGCCGAAAACAACATTGATTTCAGATATCCTTCCTACGTACAGGATATTTTAGGGCCTATGTGTTTCGACTATGGATTTGGCCCATTCCGATGGGTATGCACTTCTGGCGATGCTAAAGACCTTCAAAAAACGGATGCCATTGCTTTAGAAGTGATGAAAAAGATAAAATCCGAAGCTCCTGAAGAAATCCAACAGCAAATGCAGGATAACATCAAATGGATTTCGGAAGCGGAACAAAATAAATTGGTGGTAGGCTCGCAAGCTCGAATCCTGTATGCCGATGCCGAGGGACGTAGCAAGATTGCGGACGCCTTCAACACGGCTATTGCCAAGGGAGAAATCAGTGCTCCCGTAGTATTGGGCAGGGACCATCACGATGTTAGTGGCACAGATTCTCCCTTTAGGGAGACCAGTAATATTTACGACGGTAGCAAGTTCACCGCCGATATGGCCATCCAAAATGTGATAGGTAATAGTTTTAGGGGAGCCACTTGGGTCTCCATCCACAATGGTGGCGGCGTTGGTTGGGGAGAAGTGATCAACGGCGGTTTTGGCATGGTACTCGACGGTTCCGAAGAAGCCTCTAACCGATTGAAAAAGATGTTATTCTTTGATGTGAACAACGGTATT
Organism: Flagellimonas yonaguniensis; assembly: GCF_029193885.1. Classification (GTDB taxonomy): domain Bacteria; phylum Bacteroidota; class Bacteroidia; order Flavobacteriales; family Flavobacteriaceae; genus Flagellimonas; species Flagellimonas yonaguniensis. The sequence goes on from NZ_JARFVB010000007.1 coordinate 34,054, forward strand.
TCCCGCAGAAGCTGGGCGAGGAACAAAGAAGCCCGCTTTGCCATTGAACGAGAAATGGAGCGCTCTCCAGATTTAAAGGTAACTTTGCCCCACATAGTGGAACCCGATATTTTGGACCATCTTTTTTAATGTGATGAAACACTACGAACACCCTAAAAAGAACCTTTGGACAGGTCGAATCTCCAATAAGTGGCTGTACCTGCACGAAAAAGTGCATTGTACACCCTTGGAGGAACTTCCCGAGGCCCAAAAAAAATCCATAGCGCTTTTGGGCTATGCCTGTGACGTCGGAGTACACCGTAACCAAGGTCGTATTGGAGCTGCTGAGGGTCCGGATGCCATTAAAAGCAGTTTTGCCAAAATGCCCAACCATTTGGGAAGCAATGTGCTCTTGCACGATGTGGGTTCCATTACCTGCGCCAATAGTGATATGGAGTCTGCCCAAAATCAGCTTGCCAAAGCAGTCACAACCCTCTTGGATAGAAAACAATTCCCAATTGTTTTGGGTGGCGGACATGATATGGCCTATGGACATTACAACGGCATCAAAACATATTTGGACACCAAAAAAGCAGGACAGACTATCGGCATCATCAATTTTGATGCGCATTTTGATTTGCGGAAAAACATAGAACAAAGCAATTCGGGCACTCCGTTTTATCAGATAGCCAAGGACTGCGAAAAAAAGGGCATCGATTTTAACTATCTCTGTCTCGGTATCCGAAAAGATGCCAATGATAGAAACTTATTTCAAACCGCAAGGGACCTTGATGTCATTTATGTGATGAATGACACTTTCCAAGTCCCATTGTTGAATGAAATCACGACTTGGATCAATGCCTTTACCAAAAACGTGGACCACATTTATGTGACCATTGACCTGGATGGGTTCTCCTCTGCCTATGCACCCGGGGTAAGCGCGGCTTCGCCCATGGGCTTTAGCCCGTATATGGTTTTGGAATGCTTAAAAACGATTATCGGCTCTGGAAAATTGATCAGCTTGGACATCGCCGAGATGAATCCCAAGTACGATATTGACGGGCAAACGACAAAATTGGCCGCTTCACTCGTGCATCATGTGGTACATACTATTACCCAAACTTAATACAGCCATCAAACTGTCATTCTGAACTGAGCGAAGAATCTGTTATGGCCGTTATGCTATTGCTTGTTTGACACGGATTTCCACTAATACTACTATGTAATTCATTAGGAAAGGATTCCGCTTTTCATCGGAATTTGTTCTACCTGGCATTTTGAACAAGTTCAAAACTGGGTCTCACAAACAAAAAAAGCCTTCCAAAAGGAAAGCCTTTCATTGGCGAGCATCGGTTTGATGCTTCAACCCGATTCCAATCATCGCGATTGGAATCCAACACAACGGGACAAAGATAGCAAAGGTTTTTGAACTTGCCTTCTTTTCAAGAAAAATCAAGCTAAAATCATTCCAAAGGAATATACCCAACATTCAAAGTATTGCTAAGGTTTAACAGAAATGGCACTAATTTTCACTAATAAAATAATTCTCCACATTATCTTGAACCCGGGGTCAATCTCTCGACTGCGCTCGAGATGACATTGTTCCACTATTAAGAAATCATATAGCTTTGATCACATAGGTGACCACTCCCCAAATCAATAAATCGGTGTCCTTGGATACCTTGATGGGTTTGTAGCTTTTATTCTCAGGCATCAATGTTATGGCGTTCTTTTCTATATGCAGCCGCTTTACTGTAAATTCTCCGTCCAAAAAACAAACGGCTATTTTACCGTGCTCAGCTTCCATACTACGGTCTATGATCAAGAGGTCTCCGTCATCAAGCCCAGCATCTATCATAGATTTTCCACTCACGCGTGCGTAGAAAGTCGCTTCTTTGTTTTTGACCAAGGTTTTGTCCAAACTAATTCGCTTCTCCTTAAAATCGTCTGCCGGCGAAGGAAATCCTGCCGAAACGGTGTTATTGGAGATGGGAATGGTCACATCTTCGTTCTCATCCGGTGCGAAAAAAGTAAGGGCATCTGTGCTTGAAGGTTTCCTTGAGGTCATTTTACCACTATAATTTCATTGATATTCGTAGTGTATCTTGGAGAAAGGTGTTTTTGGCGCATCTTCCAAGTCCTCTCCAAATCTTGATTGGCGATTTTCATTTTGTTGGTGCCATACTTGTTGTTGATTCCGTCCATAACCTGCATAAGTTTATGGTGTTTTGGATTTTCGGTCAGGAACAGGTCCAATTGCCGTTCATTGGTGGGGACCAGTCCCGATACGATCACTCCTGCCCTTTTGTATTTGATGCCTGGTTTAAAAAGTGAAACGGCTGCTTTAACTGCATAGTTGCTTATGGTCAAGCTTGAATCCGTAGCATAGGGCAAGGTAACAATAAGGCTACTTCTATCCTGTGGCTCATCTTTTTTATGTCTGTCGCTTCTCAAGAGCACCACTAGATAATTGCAACTGCTTCCTTGGTTCCGCAATTTTTCGGCACAACTGGTCGCAAAGGTGGATATCCGTTCCTTGATATTTTCCATATCGGAATAGGTGCTTTCAAAGCTTCGTGTGGTCGCAATGGCTTTTTTGTCGCGGGTGTCGTCATCCAAATCCAATGTTGGTTTGCCCTCCAAATCTTTTTTTAGCCTAAGACCGATAATGGCCATTTGTTTCCGTACCCATTCATCCTGTAATTGGGTAAAATCATAGGCTGTTTTTACATTTCTGGTCTGAAGTCGCTTCAGATTTCCCCGTCCTATCCCCCATACACTCTCTATTTTTGTCCATTTCAATGCTTTTATCCGTCTCTCTTCGGATTGAACCACATACACGCCACCTGTTTTTGATTTCAGCTTTTTGGCGATTTTATTGGCGACCTTGGCCAATCCCTTTGTGGGTGCAATTCCTATACTGATGGGAATGCCAGTGCATTTTTGGACAGTCCGTTGGATTTCCCTGCCGTAAGCATCAAAATCATAATTCTTAAAACCATCAAACTTTAAAAAAGCCTCATCCACACTGTAGACCTCCATATCCGGAGTGAATGTACCGAGAATGTTCATCACTCTGGCACTCATATCCCCATACAGAGGGTAATTGGACGAAAATACCTTGATGCCATTCTCCTTACAGAATTGCCTATACTTAAATTCCGGGGCGCCCATGGGCAGCCCAAGTACCTTCGCTTCATCACTACGCGAGATAAAACAACCATCATTATTGGACAGGATCCCCATAGGAACATTATTGTACTGAGGTTGAAAGGCCCGCTCACACGAGGCATAGAAGTTATTGCAATCTACAAGGGCAAACATGCTTTAAAATACTCGATTTTCACTAAATTACATAGGAAATCCATTGTAATTCAAATTTGAACCAAAGGTAATCCCGTTCGGCGTGGAATTGCCCAAAGTGAGGAAAAATAATTATCCCGCACCAAAATCCTATATTAGAGCATGGAAACAGAGATTAAGCGCAAGGTTTCCCTTACCGGGGACATCAAATTCACTGGACTGCGCCTAAAAGAACCCATGCATACTTCTGCGGGTCTTTTAGGAGTAAAGGAAGCATTACGGCACACTTTTAAGGAAATGGGCATTATGCGTTCCATGCGAACTCTTTTGGAAATGAACCAAGAGGATGGTTTTCGATGTCCCAGTTGTGCTTGGCCCGTTCCCGAACATCCATCAAAAATTGCAGAGTACTGCGAAAATGGGGCAAAAGCATTGGCTGATGAAGCCACTCTAGAACATGTTGATGCCGATTTTTTTGCGGAACACTCCGTGGAGGAACTGTCCATGTTAAGTGATTTTGAGCTCAACAAATTAGGGCGTGTGGTTGAACCCATGGTTCTGCAGCCAAATAGTGTCCATTACGAACCTATAACATGGCAAGATGCCCTTGAATTGATTTCCGAAAAGTTGCACAATTTAAAAGACCCGAACGAGGCTATTTTTTACACTTCGGGCCGATCGAGCAACGAGGCAGCATATCTCTACGGGATGTTCGCCCGTGCCTTTGGCACAAACAATATGCCCGATTGTTCCAATATGTGCCACGAGTCATCTGGAGTGGCACTTTCAGAAACGTTGGGTATTGGGAAGGGTTCCGTAAAACTGGACGATCTCTATGGAGCGGAAGTTATTCTGGTGGTGGGACAAAATCCTGGCACCAATCATCCAAGAATGCTATCGGCCTTGGAAAAATGCAAAAAGAATGGCGGGAAGATCATCAGTATAAATCCATTGGCCGAAACGGGATTGGTCAATTTTAAAAACCCGCAAAGTATTTCGGACATGTTGGGGAACGGACAACCGATTGCCGACATCCATTTACCGGTAAAAATCAATGAGGATATCGCCTTGGCCAAATTGATCTTGAAAAAGCTAGTTGCACTCGATGCCAAAAACAACAATGTCCTTGACCATGAATTCATTGTGGAATATGTCGATGGTTATGATGATCTGTTGAAAGACCTTGATCACTACGACATGGAAAGCCTTCAACGCAGAAGTGGGGTGTACATGCGAAAAATAGACAAGGTAGTGGAATTATTGGCTGAAAACTCCAAAATTGTGATCTGCTGGGCCATGGGAATTACCCAACATAAAAATGCAGTGGAGTGCATCAAGGAATATGTGAATATTTTGTTGCTCAAGGGAGCCGTAGGAAAACCCTTTGCTGGGACTTGTCCTGTGCGGGGCCATAGCAATGTACAGGGAGATCGCTCGGTGGGCATCATGCACTACGTGAACAAAACCTTGAACGAGAATATCCAGAAGCATCTCAATTTTGACCCTCCCACCGAAAAAGGGTATGATACGGTGGAGGCCATCGAGGCCATGCACGAGGAAAAAGCCAAGGTTTTTGTTTGTTTGGGCGGTAATTTTTTGATGGCTGCCTCAGATACCCAATACACGGCCGAAGCCATTCAAAATTGTGATTTGACCGTACAAATCAGCACCAAACTGAATCGAAGTCATTTGGTAACGGGCAAAACTGCATTGTTGTTACCCACTTTCGGGCGTTCCGAAAAAGATGAAAAGAACGGCGAGCTCCAATTTTTGACCATGGAAAGCAGTACGGGCAAGGTTAGACAGAGCAAAGGCCTATTACAACCGGCTTCGGAACACATTAAAAGTGAACCTGAAATCATTGCTCTTTTGGCACACACTTATTTTCGAGGCAACCACTCCATGAATTGGTATGAGTTGGGCCAGGATTACAACCTCATCCGAAAATTGATAGACAAAACAGTGAAGGGATTCGAAAATACCAGCGAACAATCCAAAGGGTTTGGATATTACCTGCCCAATAATGTTCGTAATCGTGATTTTAGGATGCTTCCCAACGGAATGGCACAATTGTCCATTACCTCGTTGCCCGACCATCAATTGGAACCCGATGAGTTATTATTGATGACCATTCGCTCGCATGACCAATTCAACACCACCATTTATGGGTTGAATGATAGGTATCGTGGCATCCATAACGAACGGCGTGTGGTTTTTATGAATGAAGAGGATATGGTTGAAAAAGGACTGTCACAACTGGATGTCATCAATCTACACAGCAATTATGATGGTATCCGAAGAATGGCAGAAAAATTCTTGGTAGTGACCTACGAAATACCAAAGGGAAACCTGGCCGCATATTTTCCTGAGACCAATATGTTGGTGCCCCACAATCATTTTGCGGACAAGAGCCAGACGCCCATTAGCAAATCCATTAAGGTAAGCGTGGAGAAAATTCCTCGAACTTGATTATTTGAACGCAGGGATTCCCGTAATATCAGCACCTGTGATCAATAAGTGAATATCGTGAGTGCCTTCGTAGGTAATCACACTTTCGAGATTCATCATGTGGCGCATAATGCTGTATTCTCCTGTGATGCCCATTCCACCCAACATTTGTCGTGCTTCGCGGGCAATTTTGATGGCCATTTCCACATTGTTCCGTTTGGCCATGGAAATCTGTGCGGTTGATGCCTTGCCCTCGTTCTTTAACTGTCCCAAACGAAAAGCCAATAACTGGGCCTTGGTGATTTCCGTGATCATTTCGGCCAATTTCTTTTGCTGAAGCTGGTATGCGGCAATGGGCTTCCCAAATTGGACACGCTCTTTGGCATAACGAAGTGCGGTATCATAGCAATCCATGGCGGCTCCAATAGCTCCCCATGCAATACCGTAGCGGGCGGAATCCAAACAACCAAGTGGTGCTCCGAGTCCGCTTTTACCAGGCAAAAGGTTTTCTTTGGGCACTTTTACATCATCAAAAATAAGTTCACCCGTAGCCGACGCCCTCAACGACCATTTATTGTGGGTCTCTGGAGTGGAAAAGCCTTCCATTCCACGTTCCACGATAAGTCCATGGATTCTACCTTCTTCATTTTTGGCCCAAACAACGGCCACATCTGCAAATGGTGAGTTGGAAATCCACAATTTGGCGCCGTTCAATATGTAATGGTCACCAGCGTCCTTGAACTTGGTCTCCATACCTCCGGGGTTGGAGCCATGGTTGGGTTCTGTAAGTCCAAAACAGCCCATCCACTCCCCCATTGCCAACTTGGGCAGATATTTTTTGCGCTGTTCTTCGGTTCCGTAAGCAAATATGGGATACATCACCAAAGAAGACTGTACGGAAGCGGTAGAGCGAACGCCACTATCGCCACGCTCGATCTCTTGCATGATCAACCCATAGCTGATTTGATCCAAGCCTGCCCCTCCATATTCTTCGGGAATGTAGGGGCCAAAAGCACCGATTTCGGCCAATCCTCCAATAATCTGTTCAGGGAACTCTGCCTTTTGGGCATATTCCTCAATAATTGGGGATATATCCCGCTTTACCCATTGGCGGGCAGCATCACGAACCAGTTTATGTTCCTCGGAAAGTAAATCATCAAGGTTGTAGTAATCTGGGGCTTCAAATAAGTCGGGCTTCATCTATATTTAATTTTAAGTAAATATAACATTTCATTCGTGTATTGTTACATTTTTAAATAAAATGCTTGGGTCAATTTGATGTATTCCTTAGTGTATTGATGTCGACCTTCTTCGATTACCAATGAATCAATATATGGTTCGCTATCATGGAAGCTGAATTCCATCAAACTCCTTTTAAAATCGGCATTGGGATTTCCCTTGACCCTCGTAATTCGATTGGGGAATAAATCAACGCTTTTAGCTAGGTGAACAAAGTACGCTTCTTCTTTATAAGGGATGATCACAGCAAAATTCCCACTTTTGGTCAAAAACTTGGATACACCATGGACCAATTCATCAAACGGCAACGAACTGCTCTGCCTTGCCTTATCTCTAGATTGATCGCCACTCGGAACATCTTCGGCATAGAATGGTGGATTGGAAACAATCAAATCGTACTTATCATCCATTTCATCCACAAATTCATCAAACCCCGCATGGTAACAGAACAGTCTGTCTGCCCAAGGCGAAGCTTCAAAATTGGTAACACATTGCTCATGGGCACCATCATCCAACTCAATGGCATCAATGGTTTCCGCCAACGAACGTTGAGCGAGTTGCAAAGCAATGAGTCCCGTTCCCGATCCAATATCCAAAATGGATTCGGGTTGTTTTTCCAACGAGGCCCAAGCTCCCAATAAAACACCATCGGTGCCTACCTTCATGGCACATTGGTCTTGATGAACGGTAAATTCCTTGAATTTGAAAGGTTTCATTACCTCAAAGATACGTTAATGATGTGTACTTGATTTACGGACATCAATTCAAATAGGGCATTCATTAACTGAGATAGGGCATTCGTGAATTCATAGGGTAATTACTCGAGTGATTGTGGTTATTTCGGCAACAATTTACGGGGAAGAGCCCCAATAAAATCATTACCAAATTATCTAAACTTATGATTATGAAAAAAATCTTTTTTGCATTCCTACTTATGCTTGCTGTGGTTCAAGTATCCCAAGCTCAAGAGCAAGGTAAATTCCGTGTTGGATTGGATTTAGGGTATACTATGCCCGATGGGGGTGGCGGTGTTCTCATCGCAGTGGAGCCAAAATACAATATTGCCGACAATATGAATATTGGTTTGCGCTTTGAGTCCGCAGCGATGGCTAAAAACGTAACTGATTCGGGATTGACCGTTGAAGCAGATATAGCAGCAAGTGCATCCTATCTAGGAACTTTTGATTACTATTTTCACAATGGGTCGTCTTCTTTTGCTCCATTTTTTGGAGCTGGAGCTGGATATAGCACTTTAGCTAATCTTAGCTTCGAAGATTTTGATGATGCAGAAGCAGAAGTAGATGGAAAGTTTGGAGGACTGGTCCGAGCAGGCTTTGAGGCAGGTAAATTTAGGATGGCGGCAAGCTACAATCTAATCGGAAAATCTGAGATTGAAGGAGCAGAAATCAAAAACTCCTACTTAGGCATATCATTAGGATTTTACCTAGGTGGCGGCAAGTGGAAAAAATAAAATTTCGTCTAGTTTTGTTAAGTGAATAGGGGGGCATTGATTTGCCTCCTTTTTTTGTCTTAACCTAGATAAAGGTCCACCAATCCCTCGGGTGTCTTTACGTGGATGGTTTTGTTTTCCCTGTCCACTTTGGTAATAATATCATCGCTGATGGGAATCAGCAGTTCCTTGTCTCCTTTCTTTATTTCGAACAAATCTTGGGAAGCACTATCGTTTACGGATTCAACAATGCCTATATTACCATGAACTTCATCCAAAATGGTAAAACCGATGACTTCATGATAATAGAATTTATTGCCTTTAAGCGGGGGCAACATGGTCAATGGCAAATAAAGTTCTGAACCGATGAGTTTATCTGCGGAGGGTTCATCCTTTACCTCTTCAAAATCGATGCGGAGCAGATTAGATTTGTGCAATCGGCACCTATCAATAAAAAATGGAATCAGGTTGTTTCCGAATGAAACAAGCACTGATTCCATATTTTCGTAGATATCTGGCTCATCGGTGTCCAACTTGACCAACACCTCGCCCTTAAAACTATATTTTGAAACGACTTTGCCCAGGTAGAAACAGTCTTCCTTACGCATCGTCCTACGTTTCTATTCTTCTTCTTTGGCAGCTTCTTCAGCAGCAGGAGCCTCTTCGGCTGGTGCTTCTGCAGTAGTGTCCTCAGTTGCAGCTTCAGCAGTTTCTTCGGCAGCCTCCTCAGCTACTTCCTCTTCAGGTAGTGCAGCAGCGGCCCTCTTGGCGCTTACTTCCTTCTCAGCTTCCAATGCTTTTGCTCTAGCTTCTGCTTCTGCTTTGCTCAAACCATCCCTTTTGGCTTGGACTTTTTGTTCTTTCTCTTCCAACCAAGCGTTGAATTTTTCCTCAGCTTGCTCTTCGGTCAATGCCCCTTTACGGACACCGCCTGCCAAGTGGTGCTTCATCATCACACCTTTGTAAGAAAGAATTGCTCTAGCTGTATCGGTTGGTTGTGCACCATTCTGTAACCATTTTACAGAACCGTCAATATCAAGATTGATTGTGGCTGGATTGGTGTTTGGGTTATAAGTACCCAATTTTTCCAAAAATTTACCATCTCTTTTTGCTCTGGAATCTGCGGCAACCACCCAATAAAATGGTTTACCTTTTTTACCGTGTCTTTGAAGTCTAATTTTAACTGGCATATCACATTAATTTGTAGGGTGCCCGACCCTGGTTATTAATTCTTTTATTTTTCAAATGTCATTTCCAAGAAATCGGAAATCAACTGCTTGTCTCTTAAGCGGGTGCAAATATAGTTCAATTCTTTCAACCTACAACTCTCCGATAGGATTTTTATTGGTTGATAAATCGTAAAAACTCTTTTTTACCAGTTCTTTGTTCTTCCGTACTTTTATTCATTCTTTTTTTTGACCGAGACAGATAGCCTATGTATTTGATTTTTGATACGGAAACCACTGGTTTGCCCAAGCGCTGGGATGCACCGATTACCGATACCGACAACTGGCCAAGATGCGTTCAGATTGCGTGGCAATTGCATGACGAACTCGGTAATTTGATGGAGCATCAGGATTTTTTGATAAAACCCGAAGGGTTCAACGTACCGTACGAGGCTGAACAGATACATGGTATATCAACGGCCTTGGCCGAAGAACAAGGGGTTCCATTAGATCAGGTTCTTGAAGCTTTTAATAAAGCAATGGAACAAGCCAAATTCATTGTCGGGCAAAATGTGGGGTTCGATGTCAATATAATGGGTTGCGAGTTTCATCGCGGGAATATGGAAAGTCCACTGACAGAACTCCCGGTTCTCGACACCTGTACCGAACATACGGCCGAATTATGTAAAATACCCGGAGGTCGTGGTGGCAAATTCAAGTTGCCCACCTTGACAGAACTCCACGAGTTTCTGTTCGGCGAACCCTTTGCCGAAGCCCACAACGCAACGGCCGATGTGGAAGCCACTACACGCTGTTTTTTGGAATTGGTCCGTAAAAAGCAATACAGCTATCAAGAACTGGATGTTCAGCCCGATTATTTTGAGCGTTTCTCAGAGGCCAATCCCCACGAGATAGCGCTTATCGGTTTAAAGCACATCAACCTAAAGGCCGCATCAAAAGAAATTGCCGATGCCCTATGGGCGGGAGATACAGGCGGAGTTTCCGACGAGGAAATCAAAGAGAATGTGGAGACCCTGGAAGATCAGCCTTTTGTGCATCTTCACAACCACTCCCAGTTTTCGGTACTTCAGTCCACTATCAACATAAAGGATTTGGTCAAGGCCACTGCTAAAAACGGGATGCCAGCGGTTGCACTGACCGACCATGCCAATATGATGGGCGCTTTTCACTTTGTGAAAGAAATCATGGGTCACAATAAAGCGGTAAAGGCCAAAAACGAGGAACTTATCGCCAATGGCGAACAACCTACAGAAAAAGAAATCACACCGATTGTTGGTTGTGAATTTTTTGTTTGTGAAGACCATACCTATAAAAACGTAAAGGACTACGGACATCAAATCGTGCTCTTGGCCAAAAACAAAAAAGGATACCACAATTTGGCCAAAATGTCCTCCATTGCTTACACGGATGGCTTTTACTATGTTCCCAGAATCGACAAAAAGGTGATTGAGCAATACAAGGAAGATGTAATTGCCCTTACCGGTAACTTATATGGCGAAGTCCCCAACAAAATTTTGAACGTTGGCGAGAATCAGGCCAAAGAAGCCCTTTTATGGTGGAAAGAGCAATTTGGCGATGATTTTTACATCGAAATCATGCGCCACGGGCAAGAGGACGAAGATCGGGTAAACCAGGTATTGGTACGAATGGCCAAAGACCATAATGTAAAACTAGTCGCCACCAACAATACTTATTATTGCGATAAAAAAGATGCTGAGGCACACGATATTCTATTGTGTGTGAAAGACGGGGAAAAGCAATCCACTCCAATAGGTAGGGGCCGTGGCTATCGTTATGGTTTGCCCAACCAAGAGTATTACTTCAAGTCTTCCGACGAGATGAAGGAACTCTTCAAGGATTTGCCAGAAGCCATTTTGAACATCAAGGATATCGTGGACAAAATCGAACCCTACGACCTTGCAAGCGATATTTTGCTGCCTAAATTCAGTATTCCAGAAGAATTCAAGGACCCAGAAGATGAAGTGGATGGTGGCAACCGAGGCGAGAACGCTTACCTAAGACATATTACCTACAAAGGGGCCGAAAAGCGATACGGAGAGCTTACGGATGAAATTAGGGAGCGGATAGATTTTGAATTGGAGATTATTAAAAACTCAGGATACCCAGGATACTTTTTGATCGTGGAGGACTTTATCCGCGAAGCACGGAATATGGATGTATCCGTAGGTCCGGGACGGGGTTCTGCTGCAGGATCGGTGGTAGCGTACTGTTTGACGATTACCAACATCGACCCCATGAAGTACGATTTACTTTTTGAGCGGTTCCTAAATCCGGATAGGGTTTCCATGCCCGATATTGATATTGATTTTGATGACGAAGGCCGTAGCCGCGTGATGGATTACGTAATCAACAAGTACGGGGCCAACCAAGTGGCACAGATCATTACTTATGGTACCATGGCGGCTAAATCGTCCATTCGGGACACTGCGCGTGTTTTGGATTTGCCCCTGGGCGATGCCGACCGTATTGCCAAGTTGATTCCAAACATGTCCAAGCTCAATAAAATATTTGGGGTTGAAGAAGCTGATCTAAAAAAGAAATTTCGTTCCGAAGAACTGGAAAAGGTCCATGAACTTCTCAATATCGCCGAAACGGATGATTTGGAAGGGCAAACCTTGAAGATGGCCCGGGTCCTAGAAGGTTCGTTGAGAAACACGGGAATCCATGCCTGTGGGGTGATCATTACTCCAGATGACATTACCAACTTCGTTCCCGTATCCGTAGCCAAGGATTCGGATTTATACGTTACCCAGTTCGACAACTCCGTAGTGGAGAGTGCTGGACTATTGAAAATGGATTTTTTGGGATTGAAAACCTTGACCTTGATCAAGGATACCGTGAAAATTGTAAAGGCCAGAACAGGAATAGAGTTAGTGCCTGATGATTTCCCACTGGACGATGAAAAAACGTATGAGCTTTTCCAACGAGGGGAAACAGTAGGGGTGTTCCAATACGAATCCCCTGGGATGCAAAAGCACATGAAAAACCTGAAACCTACGGTTTTTGATGACCTCATCGCCATGAATGCCCTGTACAGGCCCGGCCCCATGGAATACATCCCCAGCTTTATTGCCCGTAAACACGGTGATGAGGAAATCACTTATGACCTTCCGGACATGGAAGAATACCTCAAAGAAACCTACGGGATCACGGTATACCAAGAGCAGGTAATGTTACTCTCACAAAAACTGGCCGGGTTCTCCAAAGGTGATGCGGATGTGCTCCGAAAAGCCATGGGCAAAAAGATATTTGCCCTGCTGGAAAAACTAAAACCACAATTTTTGGATGGTGGGGAAAAAAATGGTCATCCACGCGATGTACTGGAAAAAATCTGGAAGGACTGGGAAGCTTTTGCCTCTTACGCGTTCAACAAGAGTCACTCTACTTGTTACGCCTATATTGCTTATCAGACTGCATACCTTAAGGCCCACTACCCTGCCGAATATATGGCGGCCGTTTTGTCCAACAACATGAACGACATTAAGCAGGTTACCTTCTTTATGGAAGAATGTAAGCGCATGGGATTGGAAGTACTGGGACCGGATGTCAATGAATCCTACTACAAATTTGCCGTGAACAAGGACAATGCGGTACGTTTTGGCATGGGAGCCATTAAAGGTGTAGGGCGCTCCGCTGTGGAGACCATTGTGGAAAACCGTAAAGAAGGAGGTGCTTACAGATCTATATTCGATATGGCAAAACGCGTAGATCTGCGTGCGGCCAACAAAAAAGCATTCGAGAACTTGGCGCTCGCAGGTGGCTTCGACTCCTTCGGCGACACCCATCGTGCACAATATTTCCATGATGAGGGAGATGGTATTACCTTCTTGGAGAAGGCCGTTAAGTATGGTTCCAAGTTCCAAGAAAACCAGAATTCATCCCAGGTAAGTCTTTTTGGCGAAGCGAGCGAAGTTCAGATTCCCGAGCCCATTGTGCCTCCCTGCGAGGAATGGGGCACCATGGAAAAGCTACGTCGTGAGAAAGAAGTGGTCGGTATTTACATTTCTGGACACCCGTTGGATGACTTCAAAAAAGAAATTAAAGCATTCTGCAAGAACACCGTAAGCGATTTCTCCCGTTTGGAAGAACACGTAAATAGAGAGCTGACCGTCGCAGGAGTAATTACCGACGTACAGCACCGGGTTTCCAAAAACGGTAAAGGCTGGGGACTCTTCACACTGGAAGATTATAATGAATCCTTTGAACTTCGGATTTTTGGAGAGGAATATTTAAAGTTCCGCCATTTTTTAATGATGAACTCCTTCGTACACGTGAGAGCTTATGTGCGCGAAGGCTGGGTAAATCGTGATACAGGCAAAAAAGGAGACCCAAGGTTACAGTTCAATGATTTTAAACAGCTTCAGGATGTAATGGATGCCTTTGCGAAAAAGCTGACCATCAAACTGAATATTGATCGCCTTCAAGAACAAAGGATTCAAACCTTAAAGGACACTGTGCGGATGCACAAGGGCGACCACCCTATTAGTTTCATTATTTATGAAATGCAAGAGGAAATCAAACTCAAACTATCGAGCCGAAAACAAAAAGTTAAGATAACCAGCGAATTGCTTTCTGAACTGGATGCGAACGAGATTCATTACAAATTGAATTAGACCATAATTATTGTCAATGGCACAATAATTAAAACGAATACGCCCTGTGTAAGTTACATGGGCATTATTTGACTAACTTTGCATAATATTAAAACAAATAAGATGGCACTAGAAATAACAGATGCGACTTTTGACGAAGTAGTTTTAAAAAGTGACAAGCCTGTCCTAGTAGATTTTTGGGCAGCATGGTGCGGGCCTTGTAGAATGGTAGGTCCGATCATTGAAGAAGTAGGACAAGAATACGATGGCAAAGCCGTTGTTGGTAAGGTTGATGTAGATGCCAACCAGCAGTTTGCCGCTAAGTACGGTGTACGTAACATCCCTACCGTTTTGGTTTTCAAAGATGGTGAGGTTGTTAACCGTCAAGTGGGCGTATCTCCTAAAAAAACCTATACAGATGCAATTGATGCAGCACTGTAAAAAGAAAATTGGAATTGGATTTTAAAAAAGGTTTGGCAAATGCCAAGCCTTTTTTATTTTATCTTCATCAATAATAACAATTAGTTCTAAAGTTTGATTCTAACAAATGTCACCTCGAGCGCAGTCGAGAGGTCAATTGTATTTTAGTCATGAACGAGGTCTCGACTCCGCTCGACCTGACAACCATTCATACTAAATCGAAATCAAACCGAATGCTTTTGAAGTGAACCATGGACGTACGATCGGAACTTAGCAAAACAACCCTTTTCCAAAATTTGGAACTTTTGGCCCACCAAATTGTGGAGGGGTTTATCAGTGGTATCCATAAAAGTCCGTTCCATGGATTTTCAGCAGAGTTTGCCGAACATAAAATTTACAATCCCGGACAAAGCACCAAACATATCGACTGGAAGCTATTTGCAAGGACAGACCGTTTGTACACCAAACGTTTTGAGGACGAAACCAATCTCCGTTGTCACATGATTCTGGACAACTCGGCCTCCATGTACTACCCCGAGGTAAAGGAATATTCCTTGGGCAACCTCAACAAAATCGGTTTTGGGGTGCTTTCCATTGCCGCCCTCATGCAAATTTTGAAAAAGCAACGGGATGCCGTTGGACTCAGTATTTATTCTGACACGTATGATTTCCATGCTTCGGAAAAGAACAGCGAACGCCATTTTCAGATGCTGTATTCCAAACTGAATGAGGTAGCAACCCATACTCCAAAAACAAAAGAGACCAAAACCTATACCTTCCTCCATCAAATTGCCGAGAAAATCCACCGCAGAAGCTTGATTTTTCTGTTTACCGATATGTTCCAGACGGAAACGGAAGAGGAAAAACTTTTTGAAGCCTTACGCCATCTCAAGTACAACAAGCATTCCGTGGTCCTTTTCCATTTGTTGGACAATGAGCATGAGCTTTATTTTGATTTTGACAATACACCCAAACGTTTTGTGGATGTGGAAACGGGCGAACAGATAGATTTATATGCCCATTCCATTAAAAAGGCATATTCAGAAACGGTATTGCAATACCAGAAGGACCTCAAACTAAAATGTGCACAATACCAAATTAAATATGTGGGCGTGGATATAGGAGCGGACTTCTCCCAAGTCTTGAATTCCTTTATGATAGAGCGGCAGAAATTTGCTTGATTATTTTTTTAAAAAAATGTTTTGCCATATCCGAAATGAGAATGTATATTTGCACTCGCTTTAAAAAAGCAAATGAACAAGATTTGAATCCGACTGTTGTCGGGGTCTTCTAAAGACAAAATCATTGGTCTGGTAGTTCAGTTGGTTAGAATACCTGCCTGTCACGCAGGGGGTCGCGGGTTCGAGTCCCGTCCAGACCGCTTGGATAGCGTTAAATAATCCGCAAAAGCCTGTAAATGAATAATTTACAGGCTTTTTAATTTTATCCATCTCCAAAACTCACCAAATAATATCAAAAAAAAGGTGAGTCTCGCGGTGAGTCTAAATGTCTCTTTGAAAGACTCACCAACATCGCTATAATCGACTGTTAAAGAAATCTTTACGCCGAAATTTTAACATTTGGTTTTTATACCTTCCCGGCCAATCATTCAAAACCCTTGTCAATGTTTGGACCAATGAACATATTGTTCTATCCGAAAAAAATGGATTCGGACACCGATGGAAAAGTGACCATCTATACCCGTATTACCGTTAACGGAAAGCGCAGTGAGTTCAGCCTCCGCAGAAGGGTCGAGGAGCGCAAATGGGACCGAAGAGCGGGAAAACTCAGGGGGACGGCACCAAAGGTGGCCAATTTCAACAGGTTCCTTGAAAACGTGAAAAACCGGTGTTTTGAGGTGTATGACAACCTACTGAAGGAAAGGGAGGATATCTCTGCCACGATGATCAGGGACACCTATTTAGGGAAGGGGAAGAACCAGCATATGCTCCTGGAGATCTTCGATGACCATAATCGGGAAGTCGAAAGCTTGATAGGTAGGGGCTTCGCCAAAGGGACCTTACAGCGTTACAATGCGGCCAGGAGGCATGTTTTCGATTATATCCAACATGCTCACCAAAGAAAGGACATACCCGTTAAAAAGGTGGACCACAAGTTCATTACCGGATTGGAATATTTCCTTAGATTCAAAAAGAACTGTAACCACAATACCACGGTCAGGTACATCGTGAACTTTAAAAAAATCATCAGGATCGCCTATGCCAACCAATGGATTGAACGGGACCCCTTCTTCCATTGGAAGGCCAGTTGGAAACACAAGGAACGACAATATCTCACCCAAGAGGAACTGACCCGAATTTTTGAAAAGGAATTCGACATTGTAAGATTACAGACCGTCAAGGATATTTTTCTGTTCTGCTGTTATACGGGCTTGGCTTTCGTGGATGTTGAAAAATTGAACAAAGATCATATCGTCAAGGACATCAAGGGCCAAAAATGGATCAAGACCCATCGACAAAAGACCAAGGTATTGAGCAGTATACCCCTGTTGAGCATTCCGGAGGCCATTATTGAAAAATACAAAGATCATCCCAGGGTGGTGGCAAAAGGGACACTGCTCCCTGTCTACACCAATCAACGGACTAACTTTTATTTGAAAGAAATCGCCATAGGCTGTAAGATCAACAAAACACTTACCACACACTTGGCCAGACATACCTTTGCCACCACGGTGACACTTTCCAATGGGGTATCTATAGAATCGGTAAGTAAAATGCTTGGGCACACCTCATTGAAAACGACCCAAATCTACGCGAAGGTATTGGACAGTAAAATTTCAGATGATATGGAAAAATTGAAAAATGACCCGGCGCTATTGGAGTTTGCCAAGTCAATCTAAATCTTTTTAATCCGGTTTTTATTGGTTGTTCCTTAAGGATTCTTTGAGCTATAAAAATGAAATTTATAGCCCATTTTTTACAATTTCTTGGGCATTTACAAAAAAATATCACATGTAATATTTGAAGGAAAGACTGGGGTTTTCCTTCACGGAGAGGACACAATCCTATACTCAGGGGTCAGACAAAAAAATCGAAGATATGCAACCATTGATTAAATTCTTCCATTCCATAAAGACATATTTATCTATGATGGTTTAAACCTATCTTTGGAACAAAGAAAAATTATACAATCGAAAAACTATTGAAATTTGATAATTTTTCATATTGCAATACAATATTTTATAATACAAAAATGTATCATAATTTCACATAGTAATAAAATGTATTGTATTCTATTAATAGATTTTATTACATATTGATATGAAATTATATTAATGAGTACCAAAACCAGAATGAATCGGGTAAAAGAAGTTTTGCAGGAACAAGGTAGAACCCAAACTTGGCTTGCAGACAAAATCAATAGAAGTTATGTTGTTGTCACAAATTATTGCAATAACAACAATCAACCTAGCATTGCTGTCCTACGTGCCATCGCAAAAGCTTTAGATGTAGATGTCAGAGAGCTCTTAGTTCCCACCAAACCCTAATATAATGGAAAATTATTCAGTAATTGATTTATTTTGTGGAGTAGGAGGCCTAACCCACGGGTTTGAAAAAGAAGGATTTGACGTTGTAGCAGGCATAGATTTTGACAAAAGCTGCGAACATGCATATAATTCAAATAACAAGGCGAAATTTATTTTTAGGGATATTGGTGATATGGCTCCCCAAGAGATTGATGCACTCTTCCCTGAAGGATCTAAGAAAATCCTGATTGGTTGTGCTCCCTGTCAGCCATTTTCCATTTTTAATCGGAAGAATGGCGGAAAAATGAGTGAATCCAATGACCTACGCTGGAAGCTTCTATATGCTTTTGCCAACATAATAGTAAAAACCAAACCTGATATCATTTCAATGGAAAATGTCCCGCATCTTAAAGGTTTTAAGAACGGGAAAGTTTTTAATGATTTCGTTTCTATATTAGAAAAAGAAGGATATAATATCTCCTATGAAATACATAATGCCCAAGATTTTGGAGTACCACAGCGAAGACATAGATTGGTACTTTTGGGTTCCCTACAAGGTAAAATTGAAATGATACCCCCATCACATAAAGACAATCCTGTTACAGTACGCGAAACTATTGGCTATCTTCCTCCGATTCAGGCTGGACAAATATCAAAAACTGATTTACTGCACCGTGCTAGAAACCTCTCCGAACTCAGCATGAAAAGAATCAAGGCTACGCCTGAAGGTGGTGGCTGGAAGGATTGGGACCAAGAACTAATCGCTGATTGTCATAAAAAAGAAGGCGGGAAAGCTTTTGGAAGTGCCTACGGAAGAATGAGCTGGGATAAAGTTGCTCCAACCATGACAACTTATTGCATCGGGTATAATAATGGTAGATTTGGCCACCCCGAACAAAATAGGCCTATATCAATTAGGGAGGCAGCATTACTCCAATCATTTCCTGAAAATTATGACTTTATTGACCCTGAAGCATCATTTTCTTCTGGGCGCTTGGCAAGACATATCGGAAATGCGGTCCCTGTCCTTCTGGGACAAGCAGTTGCAAAAAGTGTTGCAAGACATGTTGAAACAATAGAAAATGTCAAATAAAAATAACATATTAAAATGGAGATTCGATGTAAATACATTCCGCCTATTAGGTAGAGAGCTTATTACAGATAGAATAACGGCAGTTTATGAGTTGGTCAAAAATTGTTATGACGCCAACGCCAAAAAAGTCACAGTCCATTTTAATAATGTTGGGGCAGACTCTGAGGGATTAGCACAAATCATTATTGAGGACGATGGTCACGGGATGTCCTTTGAGGACATTCGCGACAAATGGATGGTTGTTGGAACCGCCAGCAAGCGGACTAACCTTTTTTCCCCACCCCCGTTCAACCGAAGATATGTAGGTGAAAAAGGAATAGGAAGGTTTGCTGTTGACAAACTTGGAGGAAAAGTCAGAATTATTACGAAACAAGCTGGAACTAACGAACGGTTAATTGTTGTAATAGACTGGGATGAATATGAACGATTATCTAACCAACCACAATTGGAATTGTTTACTGACGTCCCAAACGATTACCACTGGGAACCCGCACCAATTGAAGAACAAGGCACCAAGCTTGAAATATCTTCGATACCAGATAACGAAATTTGGACAGATTTAGATATCAGGAGATTGGAACGCGAGTTGGAAAAAATAGTGTCCCCATTCTTTCCCTTAAAACCTCCCTTTAATATTTGGATAAAGTCCAACGAATATAAAGAATTTGAGAGAAAACATATTGAACCTGAAACAGTCAAATATTCAAGTCATGAGTTTTCTATCGGATTTGATCAAAAAAGAAACTATCAAGAAACTCTGGTTTTCGATAAAGAAAAAAAAGAAATTATTACCAAAAGAGTCCCCATGAAATCTTTTGGACCAGTAAAACTGCATTTGTACTACTTTAACGAGCAGGCGAAAAAAAAATACAACGCAGTATACAAAAATGATGATTACCGAGTTGATGGTGTCAAAATATATCGCGATGGGCTAATTACAACCCCATTTGCGGAATTTGAAGACAATGTAGACAAGAAAAGGGATATTCTCGGAATTGACAAACGCCGATGGTCAGGTGCGTGGGATAAAATAGGAACTAGGGAAATAATAGGTATCCTTGAAATTACAAATGATGACAATCCTAAGATTCGGGATGCAACCAACAGGCAAGATTTTGTTGATTGTCGAGAATATAGAGAACTAAAGGAATTCATCATTGATCAACTAAATACATTGGGAGAGCTTAAAAAGCATGAACGTGATATCGTCAAAGAAGAAACAGATTCGGCTCTCGTAAAGGCCAATATGGAAATCAAAGAATTTGAATCAGCCTTAGCAGATATAAAGCGTGAAAATCCAACATTGAGTCCTGCCCTTCAACCTTTGTTGAAACAAGCAAAACAGATTGATCGATCATTAAAGAAAGGAATCCAACAACAAAAAAAAGAACGTCAGGAACACATTCGGAAAGAGAATATTTACTTAAGCCTGATGTCACTTCAAGATTATGCCATTCATATTTCACATGCAGTAAGAACGGCACTTGGAAAAGTCAAACGAAGGGCAGAGTTTTTCAAGGATAATTTTCCCAATCCCAAATACCAGGAATTATTCTCAGATTATGCATTTGAGATATACACGGAAATGGAAAATCTCAATCGGATTATTGACTTTATGTTAAGTTATGCAGGCTCAAACATTGCAATGGAAGATTTCAATGTCCGTAATCTTTTACTTGATCTTTTCAATAGATCTTACAAACCTGAATTTGAAGCAGAAAACATCAATGCCCATGTAGAAGTAAAAGATAATTTTATTCTACATGCGAATAAAAAATTTTTCGAAGATATTATAGAAAACCTTATTTCCAACTCTGTTAAAGCTCTTAGAAACGAACAGAACAAAATCATAAAATGTACTGGGTTTATTGAAAATGATCATTTCATACTTTATTTTTCTGACAATGGTGAAGGCATAGTACCAGGCAATGAAGAAAAAATATTTGAGATGTACCATACCACAACTGCTGATCTTGGGGGAGCAGGAGTGGGTCTATATATTGTAAAAACGCGTGTTGAATCTCTAAAAGGAGATATAAAAGTAGTGTCAAGCGAGTTTGCCCCTAAGGGGGCAACCTTCAAAATTTCATTCCCATTTAAGAAGAATAGCTAATGGAGCCTATTAAAATACTTATTATTCATGATGATATGAGCGATAATGATCCGCTCATTGTCACCTTAAAAGAGAAGTACGGAGAAGATAACATAAAGCTTGAAAAAAGATCAAGTAAGGGATTAGCATATATACATAATCATCTGACCAGTAAATTGATTGTGCTTTTGGACTTTGATTTAGGTCAAGGTGAACCCCATGCACCCGAAGTGATTGAAAGAATTAGGGAAGAAACTTCTTTAATTTATGTCATTATTATAACGGCCAAGCAATTCTCAAGTATTTCACATGAAGCATTGATTAAGTTCATCAATAATGAAACTTTAGGAATAATCCAAAGCACAGCGGACATTAAGGATATAGTGAGTCTAATTGATAAGGCCGCTCATGAGTTGGATACAAGGGTTGACTGCGTTTTGGAGCAATGGATTGCTAAACGACCAAAGGAAGAAAGAGAAAAACCGTTCCTAACAACCCGCTCAGGTGAAACGTATACCTTAGATGATCTCATAATTGAAATTAGAAAAGAATCTGAACTAGGACAAAGACTAGAAAAAGGGATATTGCAACTTGCAATTGAACAATTGACCAATGGTGACAAGAAGCTGTGATGATTGAATTCATAATCGCTTATGATGAAAGGGATTTGGAACTTGGAACCTATTTCCAAAAGTGTAGGGACGAACTGCACACTTTAATTCAGAACCTACCCAACTTTTCTCATACAGCAAACGATGTTCCTGCTAATCGGTGCAATATGGCGTACCTTGAAATAAACCTTGGGAAATTAAGGGATATGCCATTCATTATAGCCGCATATACACATGGAAACTCAAAACAACTTGTAGTAAACGGAACTCGTTTTATTGACACAGATGAGGACAATTCATATTTCCAAAATTCCTTCTTTTATACAAATAGTTGCTCAAGCGGGATTAAATTGGGTCCGAACCTTATTGACAATAATTGTAGTGCATTTATTGGTTTTGATAGCGACGTCGATGCGTTATTAGGTGATTACTATGAGGATTTATCGATTAAATGCGATAACTATGGCATCACTGCCTTTCTTAGCCAAGAAATTACTGCTATTCAGGCCTATGATCAAATGCGTGATAATTACACGAATGAAATACAGAAACTGCAAAATAGTATGGATATTCTCCGGGCAGGCATCCTTATTAACGCTAGAGAGTCTTTAGTATTTCATGGGAATAAGGAGTTGACAAAAACCGATTTAGAAATTTCTGAAATCTCGGAAGAAGAGTAATAGATTTTTTTGAAATAATAAAGTATTGACCAAAATCCTTTCAACAAAACAGAAACATGGATTTTATAGAAAAAGCTATTTAAAAGTTCTCTAAAAAATACCGCTCAAAAAAGGGGGTTGCCCCCTTTTTCTTCTAATTCCCTAGATTTTTGGTCTGTTCCTGAAGATCCTTTTTGAAGACTCCCACGACTTGATCTACTTCGTTCAACAGATAGGCGGTAAAGTTTTCGACAGTCTCAGGTTGGTTGATGGTAAAGATCTCTTCAAACCGGTCATAATCCCCTTTGCCTTTCAGGACAATGACGTACGGGAATTCCTCCACTTCCTCTTGCTCGAACTTGTCGCTCTTTTTGGATTTGTGCGTTTTGATCTTTTCCAAGGCTTTTTGGAGGTCGGTCTGCTTGTACTTCAATCGACCATAGTGTCTTTTGAGCTGTTCCAAGCGTTCGATCTTTTGGAGGATGGTCTCCATGTTCTCCAATTTTGTTTCCCCATTTGCTGGAACCACGTTCGCAGCTTTTGGTTTTGCTGCCACTGCTGTTGCCTTGGCATTCTTTTTTGGTGTTTCCACTGTTTTTTCCATGATTAAAAAGATTTTAAATTAAACATGCCGTGAACCCAACCAACAGGAGCGAAGCGGGGGATGGGTCAAGGTGGAATTAGGGAGCTGGCTCCCGGTAAAAAATTGGTCTGCCCATTTTTTAAATCGACCTTGACAGGGGCTGCGGCTTGGTTAGCTTTACGGAATGATTAAGGTAAATCGAATTATTCCCCTTTCCTGAACCAACATTTGATCTGACCATGGACTTCCTTCAAAATGCATTTGATCAATGCTAGGGCCTCATTGGTGATTTCCTCCATCGCAATAGACTTTTATGGTTTCCAATAGAACAAGGGCGATGGCTGTTATGCTTGGTTTCTTAGAAAGGTGCTCCTCCTCTACCCCATTGGACAAAAATCCCAGTTCTACCAATACCGAGGGGCACAGTTGGGCGGTCTTGCGAAGCACCTGAAAATTGCCCGTTTTCACTCCCCTATCCTTAAGACTCAAATGCAGGTTAAGATTCTGGCCAATGGTATTGGCCAATCGAAAGGAAGCTTCCGTATGCCTTCCCCTACCCTTGGATACATACATTTCAATGCCTTGGGCTCCCTTCCTTTGGGCCTGGTTGCAATGGAGGGAAATATAGGCATCTGCTTTCAAGGCTTTGGCCAATCCGGTCCTATCTTTAAGAGAAACCAGGGTATCTGTATATCGGGTAAGATAAAGCTCCAAGGTACCGCAATGGATGTCCTGGTTCAACCGGACCATTTCCTGGGCCACCTTTAGTACAATGTCCTTTTCCAGGACCCCTTGGGTCCCGATGGCCCCGGAATCGGTGCCCCCGTGTCCGGGATCGATGGAGACTATGGGCAAATTATGGGTGCTTTGCCCGTAACATAGTGGTGGGTATACTGTAAATAGCAGAAATAGGATCCGTAGTGCGGTTTTCATTGCAATGGGTTTTGGATTTCCATTGCACAATTTTTACCGAATCCTCCATTTCGCTTTAAATCCTCCAAATTTTAACGCTCCGATTTGTTAATTTTTATGGGCTTTCCATGGAACCTTTCCAAACGCTGGAAATTCCGTATCGGAAATCAAACATTCATTAATAACCGGCCCTCATTCCCGAAGCATCGGGACGGGCAGTCAAAAAACGAACAGTCATGAAAAACCAAAAAAGAGCATTATTGCTTTGGGCCTGCCTCTTGGCGTCCCTGCCCATCTACCCTCAGATTGGGGGCATCGAGGATTCCGTCAACGACATCTCGGACACGATCCGGACCATCTTTCCCATCATCCTTGGGGTCATCTTCCTGATCGGGTTCCTGTTCAATGCGGGGCATTTCTTCGGGGAGAACGCCGACCTGAAAAAGGGGATTACCCGTGTCTTGGTCTTTGTATTGATCGCAGGGGCGGTGGTGGGCATCTTTACCTATCTGATCGGCATCGTGGTCTAACGCACACCGAGCGCTTTGGCATCAAATCCTTATGTAGCCGTATGAAACAGTATGAAGTCTATCGCCATATCCGTGGGCGTGCCCTGATCTTTGGGTTGCCCGTGGCCTTTTTTGCCCTACAGATGCTGGCCGTCATCGGCTCCCTGATGGCGGTCATCTTCTCCTTTGACCTGGTTTTGCTCTTTGGGGCAATGATGGCCAATGGGATACTCTATGGTTTCCTCCTCAAATGGGCCCAACGACCTGAATTGTTACCAATGGGGAATGTATTTCCCCAGATGATCTCCAACAAAAAAATCACCTTCAATGAAACATACGATGAACTTGCATGAGCGGTATCCCATCGTGGATGTGGACCAAAACAGGATCTTGGCCAACAATGGAAATCTGGCCTATGCCTACCGTTTGGAACTGCCCGAGATCCACTCGCTGTCCGAGCAGGATTTCGAACAGCTCCACGGCCTGTGGTGCCAAGCACTAAAGTCCCTTCCGGTGGGTACCTTGGTCCATAAACAGGATATCTACCGAAAAACGGCCTTTGATACCAAGGGCTTGCCGGACGATACTTTTTTGGCCCAAGCCACCTGTAAACATTTTCAGGGTCGGGAGCACCTGTCCCATGAATCCCTGCTCTTCTTTGTCTGGCCGAAGAACAGGGCAGTGAACAGTTCCAATCTGGTCAATCCCTTTGCCCATATCCCCAAAAAGCTGCCGGAGAGCCTTGGGGAAAAGGCGGAGGAGTTCGGTAAAGCGGTACGGGATGCGGTGGGCTTTTTGAACAATGGCCCCCACCTTTCCCTATTACCGTTCAACCAGGCTTCCATCATCCAATACACGGATGCCTATTTCAATGGGTTCAACGAGGGCTTTGACACGGATATGGTCTTGGGCAGGGACAAGGTCAAGATCGGGGACCATTTTTTCGGCGCCATGGCCGTGAACAACGAGGCCTGTTTCGGGGATATGGTGAAGACCAGTAGGCCCAATGAAAAGTACACCGCTGATGGGTTCCTGTTCCATCAGGGCTTTATCGATGGGCTTGGACTTACCTTTCCGGGGAACCACATCGTCAACCAGATCATCCATCTGGATGACCGGCACAAGTGGCGAAAACTGTTGGAAAAACGTCTGGAGGAACTCTCCAAGAGCAGCAATTTTGGGACGTGGAACAAGGTGCTGTACGACAGGGTATCGGACACCTTGGATAAGATCAACAACGATGATTCCGCCCGGATCGTACGGGGCCAATTGAATGTGGTCCATTGGTCCAGGGATGAAAAAGGATTGGACCATACGGTCTCGGAACTGGTGGCCCGGTTCAAGGAACTGGACATCCAGCCGTACCGGCCCGAGGGGCAGGCCCGCATCCATTACCTGCTGAACAGCTTTCCGTTGTTCTCTTCCAATTTCTCGGACAGCGACCTCTACGTGACCGATCTGAAGCATGCCCTTTGCCTGATGGTCAACACCACCAACTACCGCTCTGATGGCGAAGGGATCCTTTTCAATGATCGCTTGGACAACATCCCGGTGCTGAAGGATGTATGGGACGAGAGAAAAAAGCGCATCAAGGCTAGGAACTTTGCCATTTTTGCCCCTACAGGGGAGGGCAAGTCCTTTTTGGCCAACAACATCCTGCGGCAATATTTTGAGCAGGGGGTCCGCTTGGTGATCATCGATTTGGGGGGCAGTTATGCCAAGTTTGCCCAACTCTATCCGGACCAGCACATCATCCTCAAATACGAACAAGGCAAAAACCTCGGTATCAATCCTTTCTATTTACCAAAACCCCACGATGTGGGGGCGGAATGGTTGGAGGATCTGACGGTCTTTTTGATGGAGCTCTATGGGTCCCATCAAAACGTGACCAAGGCCCAGGAAGTGGCCTTGAAGAAAATATTGCGCCATTATTATGGAACGGTCCAGGAGGGCCACAGTCTTGATGGACTGTATGCCTTTATTACCGATAACAAAGATTCTCTGTTAAGGGAACTGGGCATCGACCCAAGCTATTTCAACCTGACCCATTTCCTGCACATCCTTTCCGAATATGTGGGCAATGGCCTCTACAGCTTTCTCTTCAAGGTCGGGGAAGACCGATCCCACCGTCTGGAGGACAAACGCCTTATCGTCTTTGAACTGGACGAGGTCAGGGACAACAAGGAATTATTGTCCGTAATGCTGAAGCTCATCAAGTCGGCCATCCAACGGACCATCTGGCGGAACCGTTCGGAGCGGGGCATTATCCTCTTCGATGAGTTCGCCAAGCAGCTCAAGTTCGACAATGTGTTGGAGAGCGTAGAGTTCTATTACCAGGCCATCCGCAAACAGAACGGGGCCATCGGCATCGTTCTACAGTCCATCAACCAATTGCCCGAGAACCATACCTCGGCCACCATTTTGGAGAACACCCAGGTCATCTACAGCCTGCGTAACGAAAAGGGGTACGATGCACTCCAACAGCGGCTCAACCTGAGCGCCCACGACCTGAACCAACTCCGTTCGATCCAAAACGACCTGAAGGGCGAGCGCAAGTATACGGAGATCTTTATCAAGATAGGTTCGGAGAGCAACGTCTACCGCTTGGAAGTGCCCCCGGAGGCCTATGCGGCCTACTTGACCGACGGTACCGAAAATGAGGCCATTATGGCCCTTTATGAAAAAAACCAAGATATGGAGCAGGCCATCAAGGAATTTATCGCTACAACCCAAAAATCATCCATCAAAAATCATGAATCATGAGGAAAAAACTCACCAAAACACTCATCATCGCTCTGTTCATCCTAATACCAAAAGGCCACTGTGTGGCCCAGGGGATGCCTGTGTATGACAATACCAATTTTATTTCCCTTGGGAAACAACTGATCGAATCCGCCAAGCAGACTGCGGAACTGTTAAAAATGGTGGACGAGCTGGGTGCCGTCCGGGAAAAGATCGAGAAGGTCAACAATGCCGTCAAGCAGTACCAGGCCGTCCGGGACATCACCCGCAACAACGAACAACTCTTCGAGATGGTCCGGGATGACCTGAGGGAAATCTTGGACTCCCCCTATATCCATGGCGATGAAGTGGAGGCCATAAGCAATGCCTTCAATGGTATCATCGAACATTCCCTGGACCAACTTGATTTTATGGGCCAGGTGCTCAGCAGCGACATCTTGAACTTGACCGATGCGGAACGCCTGGAAATCTTGGAGGCCCAACGGGAGGCATCCCAAGCGATGGTGGCCGACATCCAACTAAAAAAGCGGCGGTATGATAGGATCATTTCGTTCCGGAAAATGCAGGCCCTTATCAAGGACCGGAAATTAAACTATTAAAGGTAAGTTATGGGACTCGAATATGTGGACGCGGTCTTCCAGACCATCAAGGACAGCAGTTTTGCCACCTACACCATCGGGGGCATGAAGGCCCTGGCCGTACTGTTCTTTTTGGTCAACATCCTCAAAAAATACTATGAGGGCGGGGCGACCCGTACAGGACTTACTTGGGGGCTGACCCCCACCGATCTGATCAAGAACTTTGCGGTGGTGTTGGTGGTACTGTTCTCCACGGAGGTACTGGCGGCCTTTGATGGTATTTTGGTGGCCATTGAGGGGCAGTACCGGGACACGGCCCCCGATCTCTTGCCCTTGGGCCTACAGGAGGTCGAAATCGAGGAGGAAACGGGCCTCTTTGATGCGGCGACCAAGGCCATGGCCCTGCTGTACGAATGGCTGGCGACCCCATTTTTGGGACTGCGTACCCTGGCCTGGGGCGGGGCGTTGGTCCTCTGGGTCCTGGACCTCTTCATCTATCCGCTCTTTTTGGCTGAACGTTATTTTATCCTGGGGGTGATGCAGGCCTTTTTTCCGCTGGTGATCAGCATGGCGGTCTTTGAAAAATTCCGGGAAATGGGCTATCGCTTTTTTAGGCTCTATGCGGCGGTGTACATGATTGTGCCGGCTTTCTTTCTGGTCAACGTCTTTGTCAATGCGCTGTACCAGGAGGTGACGGAAAACTTTTGGCCCAACCTGTTCGGGACGGACTATGGGAGCGAGCTGTTCGAGCCCTTGATCGAACTGGCGGGGATCGGTTTTATCGTACTGTTGAAGTTCAAGCTCTACCAACGGGCGACCTCGTTCACCTTCCGCCTCTTCAGTGGTGCATAATGCACATTAATTTATTTAAATGGAGTTATATGAAAACAACTTATAAGAACATCACCGACATCCTCCGTCTTAACCGCTTTATCGTTTTGGCGGTGGTCAGTCTCTGTCTGTTGACAAGTGGGCTTTCCCTAGGATTGCTCTACCATTATCAGGAAAAACTGTTGAACGCTGCCTTTGCCATCCAAAGCGATGGCACGGTCCTGCCCTTGGAACTGGTGGACCAACGGGAAAACCGGGAAGTGGAGGCCCTGGCCCATATCGAGCGCTTCCACCGGCTCTTTTATGGGATCGACGGGACCAATTATCGCGCGCGGTTGGAAAAGGCGCTTTGGCTGGGGGATGCCTCGGTGGATGCGGTCTATCGACAAAAACGCTCGGATGGGGTCTATAACCGCCTCTTGCAGTTTTCGCTCCGACAGGAAGTGGTGCAGGTGGACATTGAACTGAACCTGGACCAAGAACCCTATAGCTTTCGGGCCAGGACGGTATTCGAAGTGAACCGGGGCACGGTCACGGACCGTTACCAGTTGGACACTTCCGGGGAACTGGTGCCCGTGGACCGGAACTTTCCGCACAACGCCCACGGGCTATTGATCACCAACTTCTTTGAGGATGCCTTGCGCAAACTGGAACCACAACCGTAAAAGCTGTTATCATGAAACCTGAAAAGAACAAGATCGTATTCATTGGATTATTATTGGCCATTGCCATCTTTATCGTCCTCTATGCCATTTCCCTGAACAAGGAAGATGAGCAGCCTAAACTGAAGCAGCCCAAGGTACCGGAATTGAAGGATGTGCCCGAGGAGTACGGTTCCAAACTGGAGGCGGTGGATGCCATCAAGGAACAGCGGGAGATCCCCAAGCCCAGCCTGTACGGGGAAGGCCGGATTGATTCCACCGGGACCTATGATCCCCTATTGGGGGAAAAGGAGCGGCAGCGCATCGTGGACAGCATCTATCGGGAGGGCCGCATCGATTATGGGGAGGGCACCTACCGAAAACCCCAAAGAATGATCAGGAAAAATGAAGATACCATTCCCAAAAGGTCCGATCCACCTATAGAACAGGAGCCCGAACTTGTCGATTTTTCAGAGGCCCATCGGGACTTCTTTGGCCATACCAAAACGGATACCCATACCGAACCGCCCATGGCGGTGGCGGTGGCCATGGTCAATGGGGAGCAGACGGTCCGGGCCAACAACCGTTTGGAACTGCGGCTAAGGGAAGCTGTGGAACTGGAGGGAAAGCGATTTGAGCGGAACACCCTGCTCTATGGCTTTGTCAGTTTTCGGGCTAATCGGGTCTTTGTGGCCATCGACCATATCGGTCCCAACCCTGTTTCCCTGAAAGCCTATGATTTTTTGGACGGTGGGGAGGGCATCTATGTGGAGCACAGTTATCGGGAAGAGGCCACGCGGGAGGTGCTGGACGATGCCGTGCAGGATGTGAACCTGCCCGGGGTGCCACAGCTGAGTGGGATCCAACAAGTGTTCCGCCGTTCCAACCGCACCGTCAAGGTGACCGTCCATGACCAGTACCAATTGATACTCAAACCATAACATTCCATCCTATGAGAACTTTCCCTTTATTCCTATTTAGTCTTTTGTCCTATTTGACTCTACGGGCCCAAACGGACACCCTGTATGTCAACGATACCCATACCTTGGCCCTGGTATTACCCAACCCCATCACAAGGGCGGTTACCGGACATCCCCATTACCAATTCGGATATGATACCAACTCCCCAGGGAGGCTTGGGCTTTTACAGGGGCATCCCGGTACGGACAGCAACCTGTTGGTTTTGACCGAGGATGGCCGGGCCTATTCCTTTGCGCTGGCCTACCGGAAAGAATTGCAAGAAAGCTACCGTTTTGTGCATGTGGACAAAAGCATTGGAAATGTCCGGCCTGTGAAACCTATGGATTCATTGGTCCAAAACCCCATGCCCTCGTTGGGGTCGAACAGTCTCCAGTACCGAAAGGCCAGCACCTATTTTTTGGAAAAGGCCCAAACGGTACTGCGATCCAAACGGAAGGATGGGATTATCCTTCGGCTTCGGGACGTTGCCTATTATGGTACGAGTACCTATCTCGTTATGGAAATCGAGAACCGTTCAGATATTGATTTTGAGGTGGACTTTGTCCAGGTCTTCAAGGCCCATGGGAACCCTCGGAAAAAGTCTTCGTACCAGAAACTGCCTTTGGAACCCGTTTACAAACATCGTATGCCGACTATCGTCACAGTAGGACAAAAACAACGCTTTGCCTTTGTGGTGCCCAAGTTCACTTTGGGGGATAGGGAAAAACTGATGGTGGAGCTTCGGGAGAAAAGGGGGAGCCGGAGAGTGATGTTAAACTGGGATTGAAATTCCGTGCTTTGTTGCACAGATGACTATTAGACTTTTCAAAGTGTATGTGGAAACGATTTGATCAAAAGCGTCTCCGACGGTATTTTGTCCTTTTTTTGGCCAACATTTGATTTGCCCTCCGGTTTAGGGCCATCTGGTTTCTTTTTCGAACGTAGTTCTGATATTCATAGATCAAGAGAGTGATATTTCCTGTCACCTCTTCCAAAGAACCATTGACACAAATATCAATGAAATAATCCCGGGCTATACGAACCACATAGGCCCTGTCCATGGTTGACTTCGGAATCAAAAACCATAATCTCTCCTGTTCCCCGAAATCAAAGAAAACGGGCATGTCACAGTTGACCCATTCCTTTAGGATTCGGGATTCTTCAGGGAAATCCGTGTAAGATATTCTTATGTTCTTAAGCGGTAATGTGGAACCCTCTTGGATAACTTTGATAAAACGGGATTTGTCCTTAGTTCGTCTTGTACCGTCAACGACCCAGGCAATCTTAGGATAAAACGTATTACGGGAACGACGTTCTTCCGGATTCAGGTAGGAATGCTGGAATTCCAGTACCAAACCAGTTTCTGTTTTGACATCCGCGATATGCTTTTCACCTTTTTCATCGAACTGTACCACTTCTTGCCATTCCTTAGGAAAGTGTCGCTTCCATGCACGGTGCCATTCCGTTTCATTTTCCCACCACTGGTCACAAATCCTGTTCCCCTTATGTGCCCAATGGTGGGTCTTAAACTCCCCGCATTTCGCTATTAACAGCGCGCTACAGCTTGGACAAAATCCGCGTCCTCCTTTAAAGGCTTCTGTTTTCTGACCGTTAACTAGGGCAAATTTCATTTATGATGGTTTCGAGTTTTATTTGCTGGCCAAGGCCAATTTCAGCAATTTTAATTCAGGTTAATAATGTGACTGAGTAAATCTCATTTATTTAAAATCCCTTCAAAGAACTCGCGATAAGGCATGTACAATCTATCCAGTCCATTGAATAAAACTACACAAACTTTTACAATTTGGATGCCCCTGTGTTCCGCAACGGGTATTTTTAAGAATTTTTCCGCAATGTAGGTTTCCTTGCCATCCATTCTTACTTGTTTGCCAATCAAAGGTTTATTCTTCTCACAAAAAGTATCAAATTCACTTTCCGGCATATTGGAATGGATAAAATTGATTTTGGCCATGTCGGGTTCGCCCAAGTCCTCCCACATATAGGGATTGTCTATTTGGCATTCGGCTACAAAAGCGGTGCTTTCATCTACGAACTTCTCAGCAAATTCTTTTTCGGTAATCTTCCCATCCGCAAGCTCCTGCTCCAATCTCCCTTTTATTTCCGTCAAAACAATGTGGAACCTCATGTCGAAGTCCCTGTCCACCTTTCTTTCGAACAACTGGTTTGCCATTTTGGCAAAATCCACTTCCCTTCCACTTCCTTTCTTCAAGACAAGGGATAGTGCTGAAGTGTCAAGTTCAACTGTCCCGGTCAGTTTCTCGCCGGTAATCGCATCTTGGTAATATTGAAATTGTAGGGGGTCCCCTGAATAATCGCTCCCAAGTACCAATAGAGCACAGACCACATTAAAGAGCTCAATATAACAGTAAATCGTACCGTCTTCCGACCACAATTGGACCAAATGGGTTATTTCGGCTGACTGAATTTCACGGACGGGCTTTTCTGGATCACAGTAGAAAACATTTTGGGATGATTCATCCAGATCTCTGATTTTTAGCGCAAGTTGACCGATTCCCGGTGTATGTATTTTGTTGAAGGCTGCATATTCAATGGCAATCTTGTTCAAGAGCAGGGCCAACTTGGGAGACGATTTAAATTCGGCCTTAATTCTTAGGGGTTCGATACCGTATTGGCCTCTCGTCTTTGAAGCCAACACTTTGCCTCCCCTTTTTTCCAATTTTTCCACCCTTTTTTTAAAAAGCTTCATGGTGTTCTTGACATCGCCCTTAATTGAAATAAGCGTTCTCCCTTGTATCTTGATTTCTTTCATCTTGGGCCTCCTTTGAACTACCTGGTTATCCTTTCTCAAAAGGTAATCATCTTCACCTTCAAGGTTTTCGGCAATCATTCCCGATGCATTCTTGAGCCCTAGGACCAGTAAAATAGGATTAAAGAATTCCTTTGCAACTGTATCCAATTGAAGGCCAAAAAAATTGTTGCATGCCGAGCATATGATCTGTTTTGAGTGCAGTCTGCCATTTAATGACTTTAGGATGATGTGCTCATCGGAACCATCCAATTCATTTGAACAAAAAAAACATTTCATGGAATAGGTTTTAATTTCAGGCCATGGGGCCATCTCACTTTTTCTTTCGTTTTGATAAATGCGAGGTAACGGTACAATTGCCTTTGGTCAAATTGAAAATCATGTTTTGTTTGCTTTTCCGGACCTGGTCACCCTTTGACATTTGCATCTCCCGAAAAAAATCAAAGATTTCATCCACCTTGGGGTCATAGAGGATTTTCCCTTTCTCCATATTGAAGGCCTCTGTCCCGAATGAAGCCATTACGCTATCGGTGGGGACATCGCTGGACATTGGTGAGGCTTCTTTATAGTCCTCCAGCATAAACCGTGTTTCCACACCGATCAAATCGTATTTATCGAAAACAAGGTCATTTCTCAATGCAAAATTATGTCCATATTTTTTCCTTTTAACGCTAGGATAAATTATGGCCTCAATATTCTTATCAGAGGGAACGGGATAAAAAAGCAGTTCGGAGGAGAGCAAAGAGCTGAACAAATAATCCCTTGGGCGATTCCAATCGACCTCTAGGCTATAGACATCTATGAAAAACTCTTCCAATAAATAGAAGACTTCCTTGAAATGGTTCGACGGATCTGGGTTTTCCATTTTGTCATGGGCGATCAACGAACAATTTGCCTTAGCCCCTTCCTTTTTCCGATAATGGGAAATCGTAATGACATCCCCTAATTGTGGCTTGGTTTCCCAGAATGCAGAAGCCATATCCACCGCACAGTACAGCACTTGCTGCTCCGGTAGGTTACAGCGACCAAACTTACAGAACTCTATCGGTGGGGCAAGCAGTTGGGAAATATCGGTCAGGTAACTGAGTGCCTTCCCCTGCCCTGCAAGAATGCGGTTATTGTTCGAGATCCTGACCAACCTTTCAGGAATATCATTTCTTAATTTAACGGGCTTGACATTGAAGAACTTTTTGATTTCAGCGGTGAGGTTGACAAACTCCTGTTCGGATAAGTTATGTATTCTTCCAAAAAGAGCCCTAAAATGATTAAGTTTTTCAAGGATGAGATGGGGAGGGTTCAATCGAAGGGGCTCCGTATTATACTTATTGTTAGCAACCTTTTCTATCATACCATTAATTCTTTGGTTCTTTAAATGCTTTGGAACCCCATGCCTGCCATTTCATAGTGGGAAAGCTATCATCATCCATCAAATATCGAAATTCTTCAACAATTTGCTGTACCGTACCACTATCTGAAATACGAATCCGGGTTTCATGGTTGTTTTCCGTCCCGCCCAAAGTAAAGTTGAGTGACCCTAGATAAGCGATATGCTCATCTATGATATACATCTTGCTGTGCAGATAGGTGGCTCTTTGCCCAAAGGAATTGTTTGGTTTGATGACCTTTAATGGAAAGATGGGCTCATACGAATAGGAAAACACTCTTTTTTTTTCGAAGGGCAAAGCGCAATAGCAAAAACACTACTACCAAAAATGCCATTACGGCCAGGGTATGCAGTAGTTCAGGAACCTTTTCTTGGCTAAAGAAAAGCCAAGCCACCAGAACGCCGGTGCCCAAAGATATACCACATCCCAAAAGTATATGTTTTAGGCGTTTTCGTTGATGATGTGCTCTCCAATCTACATGGACCCTTTGTATGATAAGTTTATGGTGAAATCCATTATTTTTAAGCTCCGACTCCGTGGTAATAAGTTCAACTTCGACACCTTTATGGTATAAATGAACCAGTCCCTCAACCAATTTTGCAGAAAGGAATGGGGATACGATTCTTATGGATTCTCGAGCCTGAGCTATCTCCTTCATTAATTTCTTCCCAGCCCCAGTGCCGATATAGACATCACATTGGGAGTTGTTAAAGTACATGGGCACTCATTTTTGAATTGATTTTTAAAGTTATCCCTTCCCAAAACCTTGGGCAACTCGATTCTGTACGCAACGGATTAGTTATTAACAAATTTCGAAGGAATTTGATGGAATCATGCAAGGGGCTTTAGAAAGGTCCCGTTCCCTAGGGCTCTGAATTCCTAGCATTTTTCCCTATGCTTTTGGATGCGCTCCTTGGTACGCTTGATCAGTTTTCTGGCAATCTGCCGTTGCTCCTTTTCGATGTCCGCAATGGGCATGGTGGGAAAGATTTCGACCAGTTTCTTATTGCTACAACCTAATAGAACTAAGGCTACACTTATGAAAAATACTTTTTTTAAGAAAAAGCAAAAGTCTCAAACCATCGTCCATTATTGAAATTTGATGTAAAAATCAATGTTCAGTTACGCAGGAAACATTTGCTTTTTTAATAGCCAAGCGCAATATTATTTAAGCTTATGCCTCATATGTACATATAGCCTTGATGTATTGATTTTATTTTTAAGAATTTTTTTATCGACACCCATCTCCACCAAAAATGCGACTGCCATAATAACTTTAAGATATTCTGAAAATTTATGTGTTTTCAAATATTTTTTGCCTCGGGATGTCAAGGGATTGGAATGGGTAAAATCATTCCTGAAGTTTTTAATATTCTTTGCAAAAATTGGAATACTGACAATCTTTAATGTAGGATTATATATCCTGGAATTGGATTTAACGACTTTTTTGCATCTATCTACAAAACTTACATGGGAACCATTGATGAAATCCCTGTGATATGCTTCAAGCGATCGAGATAAGTTTAAAAATTTATCGGAGATATATAAAAAGGGAGCATAGAAAACGGAAGTGTATGGGTGCAGACTGGTTTCTAATTGTTCACGGAATCCAAACCATTTTTTGATAATTGTTTCAAAGTCATCTTTTATTTCACGATAAGGCAGTATCATATCGAAAGGGAAAAGTTCTTCTTTTTGCTGTGGGATGTGTGTCAACTGAAAATAAACTTTAGCCTCATGTCTCTTAGAATCTCCCTTTACTTTAAAAAACATCGAAAGCTCTTTTATGAATATGGGATGTTGTGTGGCTACGGTCAGAAAATTTTGAAAATGAAATATTCGTTTTAGATATTCATCATAATGGGTCTTTCTCTTGGTTTCAAAGACCATATAAATCTTTTGTACAATTGATGCATCCTTTTGTATGAGCCTTCTGGACGGACCTTTGGCAGTTGGGTTTATGGTAAGGCTAAATGAATCCTCAACTTGAATTTTCTTAAATTGGGGAAGAACATACTCTATCTGTGTTCTGAACTCGGTGTAATCATGTTTGATATTGAATCCGCTTGAAATGTTCAGCCAATCATCAAGGTGAGCATAACTGACCTTTGCCTTATTGAACATGAGGTCACTCTTTCCGTCAAACCAACCTCCTATGAAACAGACATTGGAGAGGTAGGTGCTCATTTCCATCTCTGACAGCATGAACTCCTGTTTTATGATGAATGAATTGTAAAGTGTGACTGCCTTTCCCGACCCGATTACACCATATATTATTTCAATCTCGTCCTCTCCTTCAAACTTCCCGATAAGCTCTAGGGTAAGTCCCTTGTTCGGTCGATATTTTAGAATTCCGGCTACGGCTTCCTCCTCGTCTTGGTGAGGCAGGAACCATTTTCCCTTATATTCGAAAGGTTTGTCCATTGGTCTCGTTTTATTAAACAACCGGATGGTTCAAAGGAAGTAAGATATACTTTTTCAAGTCTTTTCAACTAAGATAACCAATTTGGGGGAAGCTTTTCCCTATGACCTAGTTTAATATTTCAGAGGGGATGTATCCTTTCAATTTCTTTGGCGGTTATTACAACGGTAGTTTTTTTGAGTCGTTTGTAGGTCTGTTCAGCCTTGTATTTGCACCGATCATCATTCGTTACAAAATAATCACAATGTGCTCCATAAAATGTGTGGAGAGAATCATCGAACATACTACTAAAATTACTGTCAGATTTATACCCTTTTAGGTCGTATTTATAGAATGTCTCAACGACCTTTGAATAGTCTTCATTCTCACTGGTTTTGCTTTTTGGGCCATATATCTCGGAAAGTTCGAAAATGTCCAAGTGTTTTGGCAAATCTTGAAAATTTTCCTTGATTACTTTCAAGACCTCCCTGTTTTTCTTTAGTTTGTTCATACCCTTGATTATGTTGGCCCTTAAGGACCTGTATAGG
This sequence comes from Flagellimonas yonaguniensis, assembly GCF_029193885.1. GTDB lineage: Bacteria > Bacteroidota > Bacteroidia > Flavobacteriales > Flavobacteriaceae > Flagellimonas > Flagellimonas yonaguniensis. Next base: position 71,513 of record NZ_JARFVB010000007.1, read on the forward strand.
CTGTAGTCTGACCTCAATCTACTTTGAAAATTAAGAATGTCCTCCACTAAAGCCCCCAACGTGTTTTCCATTTTTGATTTGGGGTACATTATGTCAAACATGGGATCATGTTTATATGCCAATTTCCACTCGTTGGGTAGAGGTATCATTCTTAGAAGTTGTAGTGGATTAGGCATGTCCATATCGGAATCGAAAAGTTCCTCAATGGAACTCGGTTCAAATTCCCACTCCTTGCATTTTTCATCAAAGAAGTCATGGATGGGACGATAATGCCAAACAGCATGCTTATTTCCCCAATATTGGCAAATACATAAGTTTTTGGTCAATCTTTCAATATTGTACAAATGGCCGCTGATATAATTTGGATCTTTCTGAAAGCCCCGAAACAAATCATTCAAATGGGCATTGGAATAGGGAACCGTTATGGTATTGTCAAGAATGAGTTTTTCCCATTTGGAATAGAGTGCACAATCTTCTACGGAAAGCTTCTCCTTTTTTTCAATTCGATCAAAAATGTTGGTATCCAAATAGATATACAAAGGTTCTCCTGAATTTTCCACAGTTATGCCGGATATTGGTATGGAACAAAATTTACGAAATAATTCATGACGGACCCGTCAAAATCTAATTTAAAGCGCCCTATCATCGAGAGGGATTTTGGACTGAGTTATTAGGGATTCTTCTTTCCATGGTTCAATTGTTTTAAAATAGCTTCTTCCAGTCCAGGATTTAAGTCTACATTGAGTTTATCAAGGTTCAGAGGGGTAAATTCAAACCTAATTTTGATATCGGTCATATTCAGATATTTTTTAATAAAAAAATCTGTCATGGGAGTAAAAGGTTTTTCGAAATTCAAGACAACAATCAAAAATAGGATTAGGTGAATATGCTTATCCTCTGAATGGATATGCATGAATGCGGCCTCATCAAACATAAGTTTTTGAACCTCGTCCAAATTGTTATAGTAGTGTGTATGTTTAAAAAACGGGCAATAAAAGAGAACACCCTTGTCAATGGAAAAAATCAAGTCCGGTAATTCGTCTATTTTTAACTCTTTGTTTTCAACCTTTTTTCTCAGGTGTTCAATAATTTTAGGAAAATCTGCAGATTTCTGGGAAAATATTGCCGCCGGAATTTTGTTGAAATAGTCAGGTTTTGGATTTGTCTTACCGATTTTGGTTTCAATTTTGGAAATTTTTCGTTTCAGGTTCTTTACAGTTTTGATTTGATTCAACCCTCTGGAAAATTCCGACTTCTTGGCCAGTGATGAAATATCCGGTTTGACCTCAATAGCGCAAAAGACACCTTCTGCCAAGATAATTTCTCTAATAGGGGTCATTAAACTAGGATGGTTTGGTGCTAATACGACACAATCTATATTGGCACTTTCACTTTCCAAGGAATAAATTTTACCTTTTTTGACTTTGTAATCATTAGTCAGATAGCTTTGAACAAAATCATTGACCGTATATTCCTTTGCATCTCCAGTATTTGTTCTATCTCCTTTGAATATTTCAAGGGTCGGTTCATAGACAATTTTTATGGTGCGTAAATTCTCTACGATACTTCCTATTACAGCATTCATTTTATAGGGTGATTTTTTGTTAGGATAAAATAAAGTTTTTTCTTCTGATGCCCAACAGATTAAACCTATTCAAAAATTGATTGGAAAGTTCCAAATTAGGTATGTTTCCAAAATTGTCAAACGAAATTTCAATTATTACGGTCACTCAAAAGGTAAAAAGTGGAGAATTTAATCTCATTTGATGGAATCCAATACTTATACAATTTTGATCAAAAAGTCATCTTAAAACTTTCAACCCGACCATTATCCTTTGAATAGTATGCTTGGTAAAAATCAAACCCTTCCCTAGCATTCTTTTTGCATTTTGCATCTATGATCTTGATGATTTGCAGTTTGGCGGAATTTGGTGTTTTAATGCCAAAAGTTATGGACTCCAAATCATTGAAATCATACCTTAATTTTCTGCTGTCCTTAGTGGAATAATCAATAAAATCCCCGTGGACCACCAATCGATATTCATTTTCATAGGACCATTCCTTTAGTTTGATTTTTAGACTGTCGTTGAAATTTTTCCAGTAATTCTCCCGCCATTCCTTTTCTTTTTCTGGCGAATCAAAATGAGAAGCACAGGCACTTCGGTTTCCCTTGGAATCTGAATACCATAATTTATCCAGTTCAATTTTGCTCAACCTTCCCATGGATCTGAAAAAATCGATTTCAACGTGCTTGTTATGGTACTCTATTTTTCGAAAGCTATGGGGTCTCATCCCAACAATAGGTCCTGAACTATATCCAGGTTCCGTTTTTAAATTCAATATCAAATGACCGTCGTTCAATAAGGTCTTGAATTTTAGGCAAACCCCTCTATGATTATCCCCATAATGCCCCCAAACAGCAGAATTTTCATTGCTTTCAAGGAAGGAGGCAGAATACCAATCCGGATAAATCCCGTTTTCCAGTTTCGTGACAAACCTGTTTGGAAATTCCAAAGCCAAATAAAGAGCATTTGATTTACTTTCCCCTTCCCAGTGTCTGAACTCGGTATGTAGTTTATTGGAATGGATAAAGAGCCCAATGGTGTTGAAAAAAACATCTCTTTGGCCCTCTTTATTCTCTTCTTCCAACTTATTGAACAATTCGTGTAAAAAACCCGATTTCTCGATGACCCTTTCAAATTGACCAAGGTCTTGATGGAATTGCAATTTGTAGGTCAACTTGTGTTTATAATAGATTTCTGAGATGCTGTTCAGGAAAAAGGGATGGATGGTTTGCAGGTAGGACAAAAGTTCGGAGCGTCGAATCGGTGTTTGTCTTTTGGACAATCTAATAGGCAATTCCCGGATAAATTTGGTCTTAAAGGTTTGATCGATAATTTCCTTTACCAAAAATTCCCTTTGCGGGGAGGCGTAGCGTAATAATCCGTGCGAAACAACCAGATCATCGTCAGTGATACTTTTGCTATCGTTCAATAGTATGGTCAGGGCAAATATCCTTTCCAAACTTTTTAGATAGTTAATGATCAAATTTTTCCAAACAATCTCGTCCCCATTCCAGAAAACATCCCGCAAACCTTCCATTGGATCGTTCAATTCTTCTGGTGAAGCAAAATATATTTCCTGGTTTTCCAGTTCATTATACTTGTCCAGTAAACTTTCTATGGTCCTAAATCGAAACATATAAATGTTGGTTCCTGTTGATGAATTGTAGGGAGCACCATATCTGGTCAGTTCAGCATCTCCTAGCTCAATTTAAGTGTATTTTAAATAATGGTCCATAAATTTTTCCTTGCTTATGGTTTTATTTTCAGAATAATAATACAATTCGCTTTCCTCTACTCCCTCTAGGTGATCTATAAACACCGGGAATTCCATTTCATCTATAAACTTCTTCCAATATTTTTTGACCAAGTTCAATTCAATAACCGTTTCACGCATGGAACCATACTCGATGACAATCTGTTTACGAAATCTTTCAAGCATTTGTTGACCATACAGTTTTTCATAGGCACAAGCTATATAGTACTTGTATTGGGCTTGTATCAAAGAAAAGTTCTTGATTTGATCATCGGTAAACTTGAAGGTCAAGGTGTTTTCATTTATGAGCTCGAAAAGGGTTTCTCCGGATTTTAGGCGTTCAATTTCGTAGTCGTTTTCTATCTCTTCCAAAAGTTCCTTAAAATCATATTCCCGAACAGGGCCTAAGGATTTTGGGATGGAAATAGACAGCATGAACCGAAATACTAAAACATCTTTTTTGAGCATGGAATTCTTGGCCAAGGTATCCCCATTCAAAATCCAGATCAGATTGTTCCTACCGTAGAACCGTTCTCTTTTTCTCACCTCCATAAGCTTCAACGGTGAATTTTGGACTTCAATGACCAGCCCATTGTCCAACAAAATATCGGCTCTATGCGATATCCCATCTTTCATAATAGTAACCTCCCTATTCTTCGCGGGAAATAGATTTTGCCAAGTCAAATGCCATTCCGAAATGGGTTCATGCCAATCATCACAATCAATCCTCTTTGCTTCATGATGGTACCAGTGCTTAATCCGTTGTTCCCCTTTTCGGCCTTTGACGTTGACCTTACAGATTTCGCATACTGCCACTTCCCCGGAAAAACTGACCTCTATCTTTTCATTTTTATCATTTATGGCATACCTCATGGGTTTTCAAGATAGCTAACTTTAATAAGCTGAACACTAAAAATTGGCATGAGTTCTACCATTTCCGGGTCTCAAAAAGTTCCCGCACCTTCAAATGGATGGTTTTGTAATTGGCTTGGATTGCTGGATCGTCATACTGGTAAAGGCGGTTGGGCAATTCCCTAATAATTTCAGGTCTTGGAAATCGAATCTTTTTATCCAAGCCATCCCCGAAGGCAATAAACTCCCCTTGCTTTAGCCGAAAAAAAAGGTCTGCTCTGAGTTTGCTCACCTCCTTCTCCCCTTTCGTCACGCGGGTATCAAACTTCCAGTTACTGCTCTTGCTTACGCTCCGGGTGGGGCGTTTGACAATCTCAAAAAAACGCTCATAGTATTTAGCGGTCTCTGGATCGTTGGCCTTTCCGAAGAACTGGTAGGACAGGTTGCTTAGGATAGCCCTGCTCCCCTTTTCCCCATACATCATATCGTTCTGTATCTTGTCCTGGAGAATGTAAATGGTGGTGATATCATAGCTCCGCAAAGTTGCCGGGATGCGATGCATGTTGAGCAACCGGATGGTCGGGGCTTCTTCCATCAACAAAAAAGAGGGCATTCGACCCCGCACGCTCATCTGTTTGGTGATGGTGTGCAGGATGGTCGCGATCACCGGGGAGTAGGCCGTCTCATATTTGGGATTGTTCACGATGGCAATCACTGCGGGATTCTTGGGATTGTTGATGTCCAAGGGCACCTCATCGGCAGACAGGGCCATGAAAATGCGTTCGGTACTGATCTTTTTCAGGGCATTGGCCAGAGTGCTCATCACCCCTGCCGTTTGCCGTTCGGAGTCAATTCCAGATAGGAAGGCATCGGCCATGGCCTTGGAAGTAAAATCCGATTCCAAAAAAGCCATCAATTGGTCCCGCTTCAGGTATTGGAAGGTGGCCATCAGGTGTGGCAACGTACACTGTTCTGGAAACTCCGTCTTCAGTTTCCAGATAAGTCCACCCAACAATCCTTCCACCGCATCATTGAAGAACTTGGAGGAGCCATGGGCCACTGACTCCCGTTGTTCGAGCAGGTTTTCCAGAAGGACCCGTGAGATTTCGTTGACACTCTCCGCATCGGGCAGGTACCGGGGCGCAATGGGATTGACCCTTTTGTGGATGTCGTCAAAGGAGACCACATGGAAGGGAATGTTACTGTCCTTGAACATGGGATAGGCCATTTCGGTGATCTCAAAATGCTTGTAGTCATGGATGACCCCTGGGAACTGGTATTTGTTCAGGTGTTTCAGCAAGCCGTATACCACAGATTCGGTCTTCCCACTGCCCGAGGAACCAATAATGGACACGCCCCGTTGGAGGTTTTGAATGGTAAAGCTGCCCAACCGGACCTTATATTGCTTGGGGATGGAATTGGATTGGAACCCGTCCCAAACCAGGTAAACCAATAAATCGATGACCGTTAAGGGCAGGATATAATAGAGCATGACTTGAAGGAGGGTATCCCAACCAAAACCTATATACACTATCAGTCCAATATAGATCCATAAACCCATGAGCAGTCCAAAGGCATATCGACTATACCGGTACACCACTAGGGTGGTCCCGATGGCCGCCACATAAAACAGTACCATTTCAGCTAAGGGTTCCATCAGATTTCGATATTGCTGGCGGTGCGGGCCACCCGTATGGCCTTTTTGAATTCCTTGATGGTCTTTAGGGCCAGCTTCACCTTGGACTTGGGAATGCCCAATTTGGGAATATGAACCCCTGCCTTGCCCAGTATCTTAAAGGCAGCACTCCGCTCACTGGTCGGCAGCCCCATCAGTTTGGCAAAATAGCCATAGGGATTGGTATTGAACTCCTTTCGGGCCTGGTAGGTCTCCACATAATTGCGGTTGTATTTAAATAGGGCATCAAAGCGTTTTTCCGCTTGGTCATAGAACTGGTTCCGGTTGAACCCCCTTTTGACAAGCTGACCATTGAGGGAAGCCTCGGATTCGATATACCGGCTCCCAGGGGACAGGCTCAGTTTGTTTTCGGCATCCTTGCGGCTGACGATGATATGGATGTGGGTCTGGAGTCCCGGTTTCTGCATCCCCTGTTTGATGGGTACTCCATTAATCTTATGGGGAGCATCCCAGATGAGCTGTTTGATCTCGTTTTGGATGGCCTTGGCATTGCCGATGATCTCTCCCCGCTTCAGTTTCCGAAGGTCGTTCTCCAGTTTGGCAATCCGGGCCCTGTAGGGTTGGTTTTCCTTGACCTGTCGGTCAAAGCCCTTGAAGCGGCGCTCGTGCTCAATCTTGGCAAAATACTTGATATCGTCCACGGTCACCTGCCGGTCCCGATGAAAGGCCGCCGCATAATCCTTCATTACCTCGCGGACATACTCTCGGAGCTTATCGGGGTCGTTCCCGATATGGCGTAGCTCCCGTTGGCTCGGGTTGATGGTCAGGGCATAAAACTTAGGTTCCCTTTTTTTGAGCTTGGCCGTATTCTTATCGATTTCCTCGACTACCCGCTCCGGGGAAACTTGGTCGTTGTTCTGATCAAAGAACTGTTCCCGGTCCTCCGGTGACCTGTCCTCGTTCTCCTTTTCGAGATAGGACACATAGTCTCCTGCGCTTTGGGAAAAATGGTTGCCAAGATGCTGTCGTGTGATGGTGATGTACATGGCTATTGGGTTGTATAGGTTTTCTGTAGGCGTTCCAATTCTTCCTTGGACAGCTCCAAAATGATCTTGGACTTCCCAAGGCCACGGGTGGAGACCTTGACATTGTTCAGGAGCAGTTCCATATCATTTTTAATGCGCTCCAGTTCCTGTTGGAGCTGGGTGTTCTCCCGTTCCAGTTCAATACCGCGTTGGGCGGTGGCAAAGAAGTTGTCGTTCCTCCGGGTCTGTGACTCCCCATGGGCAGGATGTCGCGGTGTCGGTCTGGGAGCCTGCTCAAAGAGGAGCTGCATCATGGCGGTGGTGGGACCGGTCTGGTGCTTTTCGATGTTCTTGACAATGGCAATCAGGGCATTGATGCGTTTGTTGAGATTCACCTCCAAGCCCTGTAGATCCTTACCCAAATCCCCAAAGGGATTGATCTTGTACTGCACAAAGAAGTCCATCATGGCCTCCAGGGTCTCGGTGTGGGTGTGGTCCAGTTCCTTGGAGAATTTCCGGAACCGGTTGATGGTTTCCACCCTGAATTGAATACGTGCAAAAATGACGGTCATAGCGGTTTTTGGTGTTAAATGGGACAGTGATTTTCCCTGTTTATGGGGTTTTTGGGAGGCCACTGTCCCAGGGATTCGACTTTTTGTGTTGGAAAGGAACTGCACCTGGTTCGGCTAAAGCCCAGAAAAAACAAGGAATACCAAAGGGCCTCTGGCCCCACAACGTCGCGAAAGCGCGTTGTCGTCTTGCTCTTCCGATTTGTGCGCTGGGCCAAAAATTTGGTCCGATGCGCCTGGGGTCGTTCCGTTTCCTTATCGAAATTATACCCGTGTCGGGCGGGTCAATCTGGAAATCTATTTTTTAAGATTTGGGCTGGGACACTTTTGGGGATTTTTCAGGAAAAAGGGAAAAACACCGTTAATCCCCAAAGGAAGGGACACTAAAAAACCCCTGATTTCTCAAGGGTTGCGTTGCTATTGGGATGGATTCATAGGATGCCTTCGTCCGCAAAACTGTAGTGGCTCCCATCGGGCACCAATAGGATATGGTCAAGCAAACGGATGTCCAAAATGGCACCTGCCTTTCTGATCTTTTCGGTGATCTGTCTATCGGCTTGGCTCGGATTGAGGGTACCGCTCGGATGGTTGTGTGCTAGGATAATGGCTGTCCCAGCGACCTTTAGCACAATCCCGAAAAGCAAGCGTACATCGACGATGGCGCCTGTCATACCCCCATGGGACAGTTCCATAATGGCCTTGACCCGATTGCCATTGTTCAAGATGACCACTTTAAAGGTTTCATAGAGGGCGATGGTATCGCGGTCCCATGTCTGGTGGAGCAGTGTTGCAGCCTCCCGTGAATGTTCTATTTTGGGCCATTCTTTGGCAGGGATGCGCTGTTTGTAGCTCACTTTTATTTCATTGACTTTCATGTCCTTTTTCTTTATGATGGTTAGAGGATAATCCTGCCTGCGGTAGACAGGCAAATAACAACAGGGGTGTCTTTGTCCAAGGGGACACCCCTTGTTGGTTTCAGTATTCGGAGGGCAATAAGAGGGTATTGTCCACAAAATAGAGTCTAAGTTCGTCCAAGGGAAAATCGGTGATTTGGTAGTGCTGTTGGGTCAACGCGTTCCCATTGCCATCGCTGTAGGTGATGGTGGCATCGTACCCGATTTTTTCCTTTTCGGCTGCGGTGGAGCGTTTAAAGTCCACGGTGATAAAGTAGCTCTTGTCCATCAGGCTCTTGCCCATGACGGACGCATCGGTCAACAACCAATAGGCCTTGGCGGTTTTGGCGAGGTATCGGATGCCATCGGTGTAGAGCGTTCCACAAATGGGCAGTTGGTAGAGGGTTCCCGTAGCCTGAAAATGGGCAAGGGTTTCCGAAAGCTCCCGTGCTGTGGGAGCCTCGGATTCCTTGTGGGATGCATCCCTATTCATCACTATTGGATTTACCGCCCAACAATAGAATCTCATCAATGACAATGTCCGTTACCCTGCGCTCATCACCATCATCGGTGGTGAAGGTATTGGTCTTCAGTTTGCCCGATACGGCCACCTGCTTGCCCTTGCCGACATGCTTTTCGATGATCTCGGCGGTCTTGCCCCAGGCCTTGATGTAGTGCCAATCGGTGGACTGCACTTTTTCACCTTGCTTGTTGCGATAGTGTTCATTGGTGGCCATGGGAAAACGTGCCACGACCTTGCCATCCTCGAGATGGGTCACTTTGGGGTCATCCCCCACATTTCCGATTAACATTACTTGATTTCTGATCGTACTCATACTAGAAAGGATTTATGGTCTGCCCTATGGGACAGCCCTGTTAAACAATGATTTTTAAAAATTGACTTACTTATTATATCTGGAGCATTTTCCTTTTTTTGATGGCCTTGTGCCGTTGCGATCATTTGTTGTGGATTTGATTTCATGTTGTACTGTTTTCGACTTACTTCCCATAGCGCCATCGCATTCCCTTTTTTTGATGCCCTGGACCTTCAACAGCCAGGCTTGCAGTGGGCGTATAAAAAGCGAAGCGGCTTTATGCCGCCCGCAAGGATGGGTGTTGTTATTTTGCCATCGAAAAAAAGGGAGTGGTACTAGGGCCGAGGGCAAGTCAGGAACTTACCCCATGAAGAGCGTCCAAGGACAACGCAACGGCACAAAAAGGAAAGGGAAAGAAGGTGGTGTCAAGTAGCATACTGGAATCACCGATTCCAAGGTCCTAAGGTTTGACCTCCATCCATAACAAGGGATGTTCACTGGCGGCATGGCCCGCTTTACCAAGGGTGGGATAAATGGGCCATTTTCCTTGGTTTCCGGGCCAGATGCCCTTACGGTGCAGTCCTGCCCCAATGGTCCTTTTCCAAAGGGACGGGGAGACCAAAAGATAATCCTGTTGTTTGAGGTTGACCCCTTTTCGGTACGCGGTCATACTGTGGTAATGTGCATGGCCGTCCAGATCATAGTCGGCCATGAATTCCGGGTGCCTGGATGCGGAATGTAGATCCGTCTCCCTGAGAAGTGGGGCCAAGGTATCGGCAAAGGACGGGTCATAAAAGGTGCCACTGACCACAATGTCCTCGTATCCATGCCCTTTTAAACCTGTATAGATGTCGGCGATGGCTTGGGCCTGATCCTTCCTAATGTGTTCATCGGACTTTGAAAATTGGACCAAAAGGACCACCAACCGCTCCCCGGATGGCGATACGATATGGTATTCCTGACAGTCCAAGGGAAAGAGCAGTCGCCCTTTAGCCCCCCTCACATACCTGTGGGTGACAAACCCCTCCAAGCGATACCCATTGCGCAAAAGGATTCCAAAGTTTCTTCCCTTGGCCTCATTACCCTCAAAGACATGGATCTCGGGTTCGACCAAGGCATCGGACGGTTTAAGGAACCTATCATGGAACTCCACCACCGAAGCCCCATCCTCCACTTCCTGGACAAAGAGAATATCCGGTCCGACATCAAGAATGGTCTTGGCCTTGTGCTGTTGTGCCCTTAAAGGCACGGGGATGGTCTGCAAGGCCAACCACCCGTTCCAGAGATCATTGCTCCCTGCCTTAGGTTCCCTGCCCTGTACGCCCTGTTTGAGATATAGTTCCCCATTTCGGGAGCGCAAGGTCCCATATTGGTGCATGTTCACTTGGTCAAAGCCCAAAAGGAAGGATAGTTCACGGACCCTATCCAAATCATTCGGGGATTTATCGGCCCTTACCATCAGGTCATCCAGTTCTGCCACCCATTGTTCGACATTATGAGAAAGGGTGTGGTCCCGAAACGATTTGTGTCTATGGAAAAGGTTTTGGATGTTGTACGTTGCAATTTTCATAAGGTTGTATTTAGAGGTTAATGGGTGTTATTTTCGTTTATCCTTGGTTTGGGCATCAAAGGCAATGAGGTTGAACAGTTGCCGCATCCGGCTCCTGACCCGGTTTCCGTAGCGCTCTTCCAGTTCCTGCGCATTCAGATTGGTCGTGGCATGGGTGCGTATGCCAGTTTCCATGAACAGGTCATAGCGGGATAGCAGGATCTCCCCCATCACATTACAGTCCTTTCCGAAATGCCGTCCCTCCGGTTCCACCCCGAGGTCATCGAAGCAGTAGAAGCGTCCATTGCCATAATCCTCGATAATGCTGAAACCGATATGGTTGAACCCAAAGGTGATGTTACGGGAAGGAATGATCTCGTAGGGCCTAAAGTGTGGGGTGATGTATCGGATAAGCTTCATGAGACTGGTCTTTCCACAACCCACCGGGCCTGTTAGCAAAATTCCCTTATCGGGATTGAGACCCATTTTTCGGCAAGTGCCAAAATCCCGAATGGCATAGTTGCTGAGTTTGTAGAGGACTTCCCGATCCTCTTCATAGATCTTGAATTCCCTACCGAAAAGCAATTTCCCCTTGGCCTCCAGATAGATCAAAATCTTTTCAAAATCATAGAGGATCTTGTTTCCCTGGAGCTTGCCCAACGGATATTGCACAGCTCCTTCGACAATGATATGTGGCGTGTGGTTTCTCAAAGCGGTTCGTTATAATCTTTCTCCTTGGTGCTCCTTAAGTTGTCCCGGTATGGGACAGCTCCTACAGGTTTGTCCTGGAACCCATGACCATGAAAATTTTCATTTTCCCGTTTTACATGGTTTTCCCTGGTTTGTATATGTTTTATTTTAGATACCACCGCTTGTCCATCAGCTGTCCCATTTTTGGAACGGTCCGGGTACAGGTCCTGTCCAGGGCTTGTCCCAAAATCGAACATCCTTACCCGACTCCCCTTAAAGGGATTATGGGAAGGGATGTACAGGATGTACCCCCAATGGCTGAGCTCCTTGATGCAGCGATGGTAGGTGGATTTAGATCCAATCTTGGAGCAGAGCATCACTTCCCCGCGATCTATGTGGAACTCCTCCCTGAAAAACTGGTGGTTCCACAATTGGAACAGGCCCATATAGAGACTGATATGGGTGGGATTCAACCGGCCATCCTTTAGGAACAGCTCCAATACCCCATTGAGGTGTTTGATATAGTTGATGGATTCCGGTCGGCTCATCGGGAATCCCTGTTGACGGTGTTCTCATCCAAAAGCTCCATGATCTGCACATGGTCATAGTACAGGAGGCCGCCGATCTTGGAATAGGTCAATGTTCCGTTGAGGCGAAGGTTCTGGAGGGTTCCAGGGGCTATGCCCAGCAATTCCCGGACCTCACCCGATTTGATCCATTTTCGGGATATCGTGTCCTGCCGTTCTTTCAATAATTTTCGGATATCCTCCAACAGTTCGATTTTGAACTCCTGAAGGTCCTCAGTGGTGATGATGGTTGCCCCCATATGAAATCGGTTTAATGGACGGCGGCCCCATGGGGTTGTACCATGGTATGCCGCTTTTGTCCGTTGATATGGACACAAAACTGAAAAAGCTTTTTGAAAAAACTTCCCAAGGTGGGCCCCACCTTGGGAAAGATTTTTACAACATAAAATTTGGTGGCAAATGGAGGGATTTGATATATGGCGATCAATTCTACTACCCAATAGGATAAAAAAATGGGCCTGATTCTAGCTCAAAACCAAGATTCCCAAGGTGGGTCCCACCTTGGGAAAAATCAGCGCACGGAAAAGTTGAAAAATAGGCAGTGTATGGCCATTCAAAACAAGGTGTTCATCATCTTTCTTCCAGAAGGCACCGAAAACCTGTCATTCGGCTACAAGAACCTGAAATTCGGTTAAACACAAAAACGGAAGTATGCGCAATTTTGACCTTGTGAATCCCTTTAAACAGAAATCATGAAAATTACCATTACAGGATCATTGGGCCATATCGGAAAACCATTGACAAAGAAGCTCATCGATCAAGGACACGAGGTCACTGTGGTCAGCAGCAATCCCTCAAGAGGGGCATCCATCCAAAAAATGGGAGCGGTTCCCTCAATCGGAAATCTTGAAGATTCCAGTTTTTTGACCGATAGCTTTATGGGAGCCGATGCGATTTTCACCATGGTTCCGCCCAATAATTATTTTGACCAGGGTTTGGACCTTATTGCCTATTATGCAGGATTGGGGAAAAACTATGCAATTGCCATTTCCAAGGCAAATATCAAACGGGTCGTCAATCTCAGTACTATCGGAGGCCATTTGGAGAAGGGCAACGGAATCCTCAAAGGAGCATATTATGTGGAACAGACCTTGAACACGTTACCCACGGAAGTGGCGATCACCCATATACGCCCCACTTCGTTTTATTACAACCTCTTTGGGTATATGGAAACCATAAAATCAGAAGGGAAAATCTTTGCCAATCACGGGAGCAAGCCAATCCCATGGGTGTCTCCGTTGGATATTGCTCAATCTGTAGCAGAGGAGCTCACCCATATCAATGCTGACACACGGGTTCGTTATGTGGTCAGCGAGGAACTCACCGGAGCTGAAACTGCCCAGATATTGGGGCAAGCCCTTGGAATCCCCGATCTATCATGGCAGATCGTATCGGACGATATGGTATCGGACCATCTGAAATCCATTGGCATGAACCCTAATATTGCCGAGGGGCTAACGGAAATGTACGCTGCATTGCAAACTGGCCTTTTGACCGAACACTACCAGAAAAATAAACCTGAACCAGGGAAGGTCAAGCTTACGGATTTCGCTCAGGAATTTGTACAGGTTTACCGAAATAACCATTAAATTGGGGCATGGAGAAGAAGACACCCCATGAGTTTCACAGCATCGGGGCATATCATCAATTCAGGGGCCTACCGGCCCCTGATCACCCTTTGATCAGCGTGATCAATTTTGATGCTATCCACCTCAGGGCGGACGAACCCGATCGTATTGTATCGCGTTTCTACACCATTGCCCTAAAGCGCCATCCCGGGGCCCGGTTGATATATGGCCAACAAGAATACGATTTTAACGAGGGGGTCATGCTCTTCATGGCACCTGGACAGGTCTTTGGAATTCGTGGGACAAACAACGAAAGGCCTTCGGGCTGGCTATTGATGGTCCATCCCGATTTTCTATGGAACACCCATTTGGCCCAGACCCTAAAGCACTATGAATTTTTTGACTATGCAGCAAATGAGGCACTTTTTCTCTCTAAAAAAGAGGAAGAATCGATCATTGATATCCTTAAAGGCATGGAACAGGAATATCATGGCAACATGGACAATTTTAGCCATGACATCATTATTGCGCAATTGGAACTGCTGCTATCCTATTCACAACGGTATTACAACAGGCAGTTCATCACACGGAGGATCACCAACCACAAAATGGTCGAACGGATGGAAAAATTGTTGAACGAGCACTTTACTGAAGGCACCTACCAGGTCCAAGGCATTCCCACGGTCGAGCAAGTGGCGGAATGGCTGCATGTATCCCCTAAATACCTCAGTGGTCTTTTAAAAAATATCACGGGACAAACCACCCAACAGCATATCCAGAACAAGCTCATTGAGAAGGCCAAGGAAAAACTATCGACAACGGCATTGTCCATCAGTGAAATTGCCTATGAACTGGGCTTTGAGCACCCACAGAGTTTCAGTAAGTTGTTCAAGGCCAAAACTGAGCAATCCCCTAGGGCATTTCGCTCCCGTTTCAACTAGCCGTGTTGGTGTCCCTCTCTGATAATCCCCAGAACTGGTGTACTACTTGGAGCCAACCTCGTCCTTCCATTGCTGAACCCCGACAAGGGGGATCTATTCATCCAGGGATTCCATGCGCTGGTTAAGCAGTTCAATGAGCTTTTCCAAAAACCTTGTTTTACTGGTCTTCCGTGATCTGATCTCGATGAAGGTATGGTAGTAATTGCCCAAGTCGATATTGTAAAAATGTTCAAAATGGGAGGCCAATTCCTTGATATCGACAGTGCCGCCATTGATAGACTCACTGGCATGTAGCGCATATAACAGTTCGATCAGGTCGGTCTTGCTCCCTGTCCAGAATAATTTTGAAGGTTTTTCCATAGGTGTGTTTTTTGTAGGTTCGAGGGTATTGTTCAAGTCATCCACTTCTTTTCTCAGGTACACGATCAGCATATCATAGGCCATGATGGTGGCCACCGTACCATCTTGACAGGTGGAGAACTGGTCATCGATCAAGAAATGGAAGGATTCCAAGGGGAGTCGCAGGTCCCGGTTTCCGCGGACAAAGTATTGTTCATCCAAGGACATGGCACCACGTCGGTAATAATTATAGAATTCCAAATTGTCATTAAAGAAGGCCTGTAACTTGTCAATTTGATGCTGAAGGTATTTGATTTGGGCAGCATTGTTGCCACGGGGACGCTTACTCTCGATACTGAAGAGTCTAGCGTAGTAGATGAGCTTGCTAAAGATTTGGGGCTTGACATGTTTGAAAAAATAAATCTCATCGGCTTGTGTGGCAAAGGTTTTTCCAGTAATCTGTTTTTGAAGCTTTCGGATACACTTCTCCACAATCGCAATCCCCTTTTCGGCCTTAAAGAGTACATCTCCGTTTCCGCTTTCCAAGGTATCCAATTGGCCTTCAAATTCCGAAAGTAACTTTTGGTATTTCATATGGTTCTGTCATTCCCTTTTATAAAAACGGCATGGGTTTAGGCTATCCCTATTACGGACTCTCAACACTATTTTACAGGGCCCGCCAGGACAAAAATTCGATTTCAGTACCGTATAATCGAAGCTTAAACTAGTGAAAATGTATAATGCTCTGTATATCAGAACATAGCCGAACTTAAAATAATCCCTTACAGATACATCATTTTCTATTTTAGAGCCATTTCTGTTAAAAAAGCAGAATTTTCCTATTAAAAGTTATCATTGAAATTATTACTTTCATCCTTCTTTAGAATGATTATAAATGAAAAAGCATGTCGAAAACGATATGGCCTCCATGTGGTTGGAAAATGAGATCCTTTTCTTTTCCTGGAAGAAAGAGGTGGACCTTGACCTTTCCATTGCCCAAAGGATCGTTGGCGACCGGCTACAATTACAACAGGGTAAAGACTACCCCGTATTGTGCAACTTGAACGGCCTCAGAAGTGTCGAAAAAGATGCTTGGTGCTATTTGGTGAGGGAAGGTTCCGAACTTATCAAGGCTATTGCCTTGGTGTACTCTACCCCTTTGGAATATGCATTATCACAATACTTCAAGAAGCGAATGTCATCCATTCCGACCCAAGTATTCGGAGAGCAGTCGCAAGCAAAGGAGTTCCTTTTGCACAGCAACTGAACTATAGGAAGATTTCATATCCAAAGATTCCCCCGCCACAAAAGAATCTTGACATGGATAGACCTGAAAACAAGAAAAGGTTTGAAAAGCTATTCGCGCAACTGTTGGAGTTGTCGAACGGGAATTTCTCATACCGGATCGAGCGAACCGAAAAAAAAGATGTTTTGGAGGCTTTGATCTTTTTGGTCAATAGTGCCACAGAGGAGATCAGCGATGCATTCGTGCACCAAGGGTTTGTCAATCGACGTGGTTCCCGTACCGTCCTCGTACAACTGTTTTTCGAACTCGACATAAAGGGTTTTGTACGGAAAACCAATAAAATGGCGGGTACGCTCTTGCAATATGGGGAGGACGACCTGAACCATGTACCTTTTGCCTCATTATTGTCCCCTGAATCGCATAAAGCATGGGCCAAAATTATCAAAGCCATGGAAATTACCTCTCCATGGGAAATTACCTTCCCATTGGTTTTTATCACCAAACAGGGATTGCTTTTCCCTGCACATTGCCATATCATCCATTTCCCTGACGAGGGAAGGACCGTCGTGACTTCCTTTGATATGATACAGACCAAGGAAATGAGGGAAAGACAATTACAACGGAAAATTGAAAAGCAACTACGTTCCCATAAGCCTTTGCCCCAAGAAACGAAAAGGGATTCCACTGTTCTCCATACTTCGGACATTGAAAAGTTACGGGTTGCCGAGAAATACATCAAGGACCATTTGGCAGAGCCACTGCCTTCTTTAAAAGAGATCGCCAGTTTTTGTGGCACCAATGAGTTCAAACTCAAGAAGGGCTTTAGGGAGCTCTATGGCATGACGGCCTTCCAATACCAAAAAAACGAACGACTGCAAAAGGCCCATGTGCTCATTGAACATACCCATAAAAAGGTATCGACCATTGCCAAAATGATAGGGTTCAAAAAGGGCAACCATTTGGCCAGGGAATTCAGGAAACGATATGGTTATAGCCCCACCGAACTTCGGAAGCTTTCAAAATAATCCGTTTCAGAGCCTAAATAATCCCTTATAGAGCCATTTCCCTATCTAACTTTATCATTGTATATCAAATGGTTACAAATGATATGAAATGGAACGAAAAATATAGAAACCTTACCGTAGAGACCATCAGCCTCTTGTTTGTTATACTATTTGTGTATGCAGCAACCAGCAAGCTTTGGGATTTGCAACAGTTCAAGGTACAATTGGGGCAGTCCCCCATTTTGACGGCCTATGCGGGTTGGCTGGCTTGGTTAGTCCCGCTAACTGAATATATCCTAGCCATCCTCCTTCTATGGAGATCAAGACGTCTTTCGGCCCTTTACGCAGCATTCGGGCTCATGGTTATGTTCACCACCTATATCATACTGGTACTGAACTTCAGTGACTATATCCCCTGCTCTTGTGGTGGTGTCCTGGAGGACTTGGGATGGACGGACCACATTGTCTTTAACCTATTTTTTGTTGTTCTGGCCGTCATTGGAATTATTCAATTGGAAGCATATCGAACCCTAAAACCAAGTGTATCATGAGAAAAGGAAAAACGGCAATGAAACTTTTGGGGGCCACAAGTCTTGGTATGGGGCTTGTCATCATCTTATTCCTGTCTTCGGAGAGTCAGGTGCACCGCAACAATGCTTTTATTCGTAGATATCCTCCACATCCAGTCATTAAACAGTATGACCTTGATCTAGGATTCAATTCTTATTACTTCGCAGGGTTTGACCAAAATATATTGTACTTGGGAAACTACTTGGCACCATGGCATGTACTCGAAATCAATTTGAACACCAAAGACACCTTCCATATAAAGTTGGTTCCCACAAACAAAAAACTTCAATTTCGATCTTTAATGGTCAAGGTCAAGCCTCCCTATTTCTTCATAATGGATGGTACTGTGCCTTTCATCCTTCGCGGTAAAATAGGGGAATGGAAAGCATTTCCATGGATGGAGGAAGAGGCCTTTTTCACCAAAGCCCTTCCCTTGGATAGTAATAAAATCTATGTGAGGACTCAGAGCGCCTCCACACAAAAATCGACCTTGGGTATCATCAAAAAAACATCTGAATTCCAAGTGCTCTTGGATACTACCATACTCCAACAACAAGTGGACGGAATTTTTGATGTGGACGGGATTATGGTGAAAAGCCCAGATGGCCAACACACGGGTTACGTATACTACTATAGAAACGAATTCATGCTCATGGATTCCGAATTGGGGCAACTTAACCGACAAAGGACCATTGATACCGTGCAATCGGCCCAGATACAGGTGGCCAAGGAAAATCGAAAAGGGATGGTCCAAATGAAATCTCCCTCCTTATTGGTCAATAAAGCAGCCTGTTTATCCGAAGACCTTATGCTGATTGAATCTGATCGATTGGGCAAGAACGACAATCTGGACGGACTGGAACAATCTACTATTATCGATGTATATAACCACAAAAAAAGAACCTATGAGTTCAGCCTCCATCTTGATCATATCAAAAAGGAAAAGGTCAAAGAATTTTCTCTTTACCATGGACAATTAATGGCTCTTATTGGAAATCAATTGAGCGTTTACAAAACGGTCGACCACTATTTTAAAAAAGAAAACAACACACACGTTAAAAATACTACTGGCCAGTAGCGGGACAACGATCGAAAACCCGTAAACAGAGTAGATCATAACTTAATATTATTCACTATGAAAACAAAAGCAATCAAATTTGTAATTCCGGCACTGGCTGTTCTATTTGCCATTGCCACAAGTGCCTTTACTGCTTTGGACAATCCAAATGCAGCTGAAAAGATGGCCATGAATGGGTATATTCCCACCGGGAATTTCCAAAACCCCTGTGAACTGATCCAAGATGTGGATTGTAATCTCACCGGCTCACAGTTATGTACATATGGTGGAGCCCCGGTCTATGAAAAGATCCAAGGGACATCATGCGTCAATCAATTGAGGAGAGACCCTCAATAAAAATGAGTAGAGGCCGTCTAAAAACATTTAGGCGGTCTTTTTATTTAGGGATGATTTGTGGGTGGCTGCCTTAATGTTGCGTTTTTTCGATTTATTTCCCTCGGTCAAGATCGGGCCGGAGGGCCCCTATGCCGTTAAAGTTGCCTTTTTAAGGTTGTGTGCCATGGCAATGAGCCCTATTTCGGTCTCGACCTTGTCGATGCCCCTTAACAGGAACCGTTTGAAGCCCATGTTCTGTTTGATGTTGCCGAAAACGGCCTCGACGTCCCAG
Organism: Flagellimonas yonaguniensis; assembly: GCF_029193885.1. GTDB lineage: Bacteria > Bacteroidota > Bacteroidia > Flavobacteriales > Flavobacteriaceae > Flagellimonas > Flagellimonas yonaguniensis. The sequence continues at coordinate 90,800 of NZ_JARFVB010000007.1, forward strand.
CACCTTCGCTTGCGATGGGCGATCCCCTCTTCGCCCAGCAGTCTTTCCCTGGCCGTGTCCCTTAGCCTTGCCAGGTTGTGGTTGCGCTCAACGGTCCTGTTGCCTTTTCCTTGATGGCACGCCCCGCGCATGGGGCATCCCGAACAGTTCCGTGCCCGGTAGCGGTCGATGGTCTGCAGGTATCCCGTTTTGGTTTCCCGTTGGTAACTGTCCACGTGCTCCATGGCCTGCCCCATGGGGCAGAAGTACCGGTCCCCCTGGCTGTCGTAATATAGTTTGTCGGCCGCAAACGGGCTTTTAGAGGTCCCCCTTTTTTCGTCCAGTCGTTCCTTGTGGAAGTGGCCGTACTTCACGAAGGCCTCGATGCCCTTGCTTTCCAGATGGGCGTAGTTCTCCTCGCTGCCATAACCGGCATCGGCGGTAAGTTTTTCGGGCGCCCGGCCGTAACCCTCGATGAACCCCTCCACATGGCCGATCAGTGCGGTGGTGTCCGAGGTGGTCTGGGCAAGGCTATAATTGACGATGAACTGGTTGTTGGTGCCGGCCTGTAGGTTGTACCCCGGTTTTAACTGTCCGTTCTGCATGTGGTCCTCCTTCATGCGCATGAAGGTGGCATCGGGATCGGTCCTGCTCATACTGTTCCTGCCGCCCATTTGCCCCTCTTGACGGTCGTACCTCTCCAGGTTCTTGGGCCAGTTCTTTTTGGCGTAGTTCAGCTTTTGCCTTACTTTTTTGTCGATCGGCCTGTCCTCCAAAGCTTGGTTGATCTGGTCTATCGTCTCGGATACCTTCTTCGGGTCTATCGCCCCAAAGTCGGGCATATTGGGGGTCTGTTCCTCATCTTGGTACACTTTCTCCACATAGCCCCAGAGTTCCTTTAACTGCTTTTGGATACGCTCGCGCGAGGTCTTTATGCCCTTTGCCCACACAAAGGTATACCTGTTGGCGTTGGCCTCGATCTTGGTGCCATCCAGGTAAATGTCCTTCAAGCTCAAGTGGCCCTGTTCGGCCAACAGTACCACCACTTGATTGAATATTTTTTTAAAGTGGCCCTTTAACCTTCCCGATCGAAAGTTGCTGATGGTATTGTGGTCGGGCCTGGCCGTGCCGGCCAACCACATAAAATGGAGGTTCTCCCCAAGGGCCTCCTCTATCTTGCGGGAGGAATACAGGTTGCGCAGATAGGCATAGACCAATATCTTGAGCAATACCTTCGGGTGATAGCTGGAGGTGCCCCCTCCCTTATAGGTCCTTTCCAATATCTCCAGATCTATGCCATCCAAAATTGAATTCACGATCCGGACAGGATGGTTCTTGGGTACCAGGTCATCATAACTGGGCGGAAGAAGGCTCAACTGGTCCTGGTCATTGGTCTTCCATACTACTTTTCGGCTCATAACTAAAGTTACGATCCATTACTGTTTTAAACAAAAAAAGAGACTGCCTTTTTAGACAGCCTCTTTTTATTCCTTCACTCGTAGATTTTGCTAAGTAACATTTCATAGCATAGGCTCAAATGACCTTTTGTTATGGGGTCTTGGCAATGCTTCATTGCCTTTGTCAACGAAACCAGGAGCTCCTTTAATTCAACTTCCAAGGCACTTTTGGTATACTGACTGTAAAGGTTGCTATTATAACCAGCCAAATCATTGGTGACATGGATCCTTGGTTGTTGGGCCAATCCGGCTTCAATCAAAGCTAGATATGTTCTTTGCAGGTTTTGCCTTCTGCGGTCCACCACCACACCATGACCATCCAACTCCTTAAATATTCCTTTCTGGATTTGTGACAAGAGATTCCTACCTAATTCCCCATGACCATGGATATCCTCCATAAATTCCAATCGTTTCCAACGATAGGGAGCCATTAATTCCTTGAGCAACTGGACTTGGTATAACAAAAGCCTGTCCCGGTCGGCAGCATTGTGAAGCCTTCCCAAATAAGGAGGATGGGTCAACCAAGGAGGTGGGGCAAAGGCATTGTCCAAAAGGAACTGTACTGCCTGTTCCTGCTTTACCGGGGAGATTGGTGTATATACAAGTCCTGTTTGATCCCCATTTTTGTACTGTATGTCATAACCACCGACCATAGATAGGACATGGGACATTTGGTGGAACCAGAATTCCAGTGTTCTACCATGAAGGATCTCAAGAAGCCCATCATCCCGCTTCCCTTTACTGACCGAGGGTAACAAGGTCACAACACGTTCAAGATTCTTCAAACCCAAGGCCATACTCGCAATGGGGTCATCATTGTCAGCTACTTCTTCGTCATCACCAGGGCCGAGGGATGGATTTCGTGCCAAGGTAAAGCGATACCAAGGCACACTGTCCTGTTGCCGCGCCAAGGCATTAAGGAAAGGTAGCTCGGCATCCGGGCTTACAGCATCGGGTATGGGCATATACCCCCATTTGATCTGGTACCTATCCATGGGTCCCACACCCTGAATCAAAAGGGAGGGAGGAATACCGTCCTCGGGCTGAGCAATATGGTGGTGACGAGAATAGCTCATGATACTGGGCACATGTCCCATACTCTTCAACCATTCGATATCCCTTATCCTTTCGAAGGGGTAGGCATATTCCCCATAATTACCATCCTTAAGACCAAAGGCATGCCCCGCCTCATGGGCAGTGACATATTGAATCAATTCCCCCATAAGGTCATCAGGAAATGGAAACTGTTGGGCCCTTTCATCCAAGGGCGAACACCGGACAAAATAGCTATAGGCCAATTCCATAGGATCGGCAATGATAATGTTGGCACTCAAAATCTCACCTGTTCTATAGTCACTGATTATTTCACAGGTCGACCCCCCCAATCCCCGGCCTCTTATTTCTTCTGTCACAGCCCACTGGACAACGGAACGACCTACACTCGGTTTCATTTCCCCCATTTCATCCCTGTTCCATTCCCGTACTTCCAATGCTCCGGTAAAACCGGCTGCCTCAAAAGCAGGTAACCATGACTCAATGCCTGCCTTGACATACGCTTTCCATTTTTTGGGAATCTTTGTATCCAAATAAAAAACAATGGGGTTTACTGGGGGTGACAGTGGCAGCTCAACATCCCTTTTCTCCAAACGCCAACGTTGGATACTGCCTTTCTCGGATTTGGTGGACCACCCCAAGTTGCTATAGGTTCCCTCCGAATGATATCCCATGCGATGGTCAAACAACCGAACTTTCATGGGCTCTGGCAATTTATAAAAACTAAAGTCCACTGCGATGGTCCGGTCATTCCCTTTGTAATCGACCGTCTGATGGGTTCTGACTATGACTTCGTTTTTAAGGTTGACCACACTGCCCACATAGTTGAGACCACTTTTACCCAATGCCGTGTTCCGGCTCCATCGGATATCCGTTTTAAAAAACAAATCTGTAATATCAATGAACAGGTGTTCTTTCAAACTTCGGTTTTGGATAATGGGATATCTCCCCAAAAGTTGATTGTATACCCGCTGGTTTTTTGGCAATGGAGGTATCAACACCCCAGCCCCTGAAGGTATCAAGGAAAGCTCCATAAAAACAACATCTTCCTTTTTTGACCAAGTAACCTGATGCTGGCCAGCTCCATGGCGGACTAAAAGCATTGGGACCTGTAGGGTTTTACTATCCAATTCCAAGGTCACCCTGCCATCTTCAAAATGGCCCTTGACCCCAAAATTGGCCTGCCCCCATATGGGACAGGCCGCTAACCAAATAATAAAAAATAAATGAAAATTGGGGTTTACTATAACTGGGATTACCGTATTATAAAACTGCCTTTTAATAGCCTTCATTTTGTGGCAGGAGATTAGGGTTACTCAACAATTCATCTTCTGGAAGTGGCAACAAAACATCCGTAGTGTCCCAATATGGTTTTGACAAGGACAGTACTTCATCGATTTTCCCTGTTCGTTTCAAATCAAAAAAACGATGCCCTTGTTCAGAGAAGAACTCGATGTTTCTTTCCTGTGCTATGGAAGCCAATAAGAATGCACTATCGTTCCCGTCCAAGGGGTTTAGGGAGCATCGATTCCTAATAGCATTCAGAAAATAAAGGGCATCCGTGGCTTGTCCCATATGAGCCGCAGCTTCGGCCGCAGTCAAGTACATTTCGGCTAACCTAAAGAGTATTGAACATTCCATGGTAGTCTCCGTCGGGCCATTGTGTTTGTATTTAAAGGGATAGTACCAAGTTTGTTCTGAATCGGATATGGCCCCGACCCATTCCGTCCATCTCGCATCCCCTTCCTCGAAGCTGTCTACTAATTTCTGTGTAAGTGATGTATTTGTCGGTGGAGCACTCATGGCAATAAACATAAACCCTTCATAGGTGTTGGTCCCCGCTGTCCCGTTATCCAGTTGCCAGAGGGTTTCTCGACTCTGTTTGAGAAAAACGTTCTCCAATTCGGGCTCCAAGACAAAAGGACCGTCCGAAATCACACGTTCTGCTTCCTGCTTGGCCAGCTCCCATTCCCCCCTATAGAGATGGACTCGGGCCAAAAAGGCAGTTGCCGTCCAATAATTAGGACGGAACACATTGGATTCCCCTGCCGTTTCAAGCAAATATTCCTTTGCCTTTTGGGCATCCTCCAAAACCTTATCATACACGGCGTCACCATCCATGCGCCCCACTTCCGCATTGATTTTGTAATCCATGGTATCCACATATGGAATGTCCCCGAACAGATTGACCATATTAAAGTGTATGAAGGCCCTGATAAAATAGGCCTCGCCCATAAACCGATTCTTATCCGCTTTGGCCAGGGAACCGGATGCTTGCACCCCATCCATAATCCTATTACAATTATAAATGAGGTTATAAGCAGTATTCCAGAATTTAGCCACGTCGGAACTCGTGGGCAGCACACTATTAAGATAAAAGTCCCGTGTGGAATCCTGATTTTCACTGACAAGGAATAGCTCATCGGTATAATGTCCCATAAGATAGGAAAGGCCAGAAGCAGATCCTGTGGTAAAGGCACTCTCCCGTAAGGTAGCATGGATATGGGCAAATGCGCCATCCACTGTGGCTGCCTCCTCAAAAACATGTGTCCCTACCAACTGATTCTTAGGGGAATCAATTTCTAGATATTGTTCGCAGGATACCACCAAGGGCAGCATCAATAGTAATTTTTTCAAATATGTTTTCATAACGCTTGTGATTTGTTCATTTGACATCTTTATTTTTGATGCTTAAAAGGTTAGTCGGGTGCCCAAAGTCACCATCCGTAAGGAGGGTACCGCCAAAGGGTTCCTAGTTTCCGGATCCAACCCCAGATAATTGGTCCATGTGATCAAATTCTGTCCTCGAAGGAACAACAGACAGGAAAAACCTTGGTTTTGTTTTTCGGTCAACAGATAGGTTATGGAAACATTCTTAAGTCTTATAAAGGAAGCATCGGAAATTGAGGCATCACTTCTACCAAAATTCTGAAAGGCTGCATTGGCCTCAGGTGTACCAGTGGAATACCGTTGAAAGGAAACATCGTCCCCAAGCTGTTGCCAACGCTGTAAAACGTTCCGAGGTTGATTGGCCATTTCTCCGGGCAGTGAACTTCGTGACCAAAGGTTCTCCCCCAATTGTTTTGTAAACTGAAACAACAGGTCCACCCCCAACCGTCCTATATTAACCTGATTGCTAAGACCTCCATAATATTTTGGGTTCAAGTCCAATAGCACACCCCTATCACCTGCTGAGGTCAAAAGCCCGTCCCCATTGAAATCCTCAAAGGAGTAGAGTCCCGTATCGGAATCCACCCCGTTCAACTGAAACCTCTGGGCTATGTTCAAAGGTTCCCCGATGACCAATTGGTTGGCATAGGTAGAACCTTCGAGGTTGGGAAAGGCAATCAAGCGGTTCTTAGGCAACGTAATATTGAACCCCGTATCCCATCGAAACTTATTGGTCCGTACAATAATGGTATTCACAGTGAATTCCCAACCGGTATTCTCGACCTCGGCATCCAAGTTCCCATTTATGGAAGCAAACCCGGTCGTTGCCGGAAGCGGAATCCCAACCAGCTGGTTCGATGATCTATTTTTGTAATAGCTTCCATTAAAGACAATACGGTCGTTGAACAGCCCTAGATCCAAGGCAAACTCCAATTTCCGATTTTGTTCCCAACTGTAAAAAGGGTTGAACAGTCGAGTGGGATAAAGCCCACTGACACCTTGATATTGAAGACTACCAAAGGAATAAGTGTCGAGATATTGATAATCGCCAATCTGATCGTTCCCAGAGGTACCATAAGTGGTCCTCAGCTTTCCAAAGCTCAAAAGGGAAACCCCTTTTAAAAAGTTCTCTTCCGAAAATACCCATGCTGCTCCTATCGCCCCAAAACCGGCAAAGCGCCTATCCGGCCCAAACCGGCTGGATCCATCCCTTCGCCCTGATAAGTTCAAAAAATAACGTTCCTTAAACCCTAAGTTCACCCTTCCATAAATAGCATGGTATCGATATGTTTGATTTTCGTCAGAACCGGGATAGATGGAGGATGCCGCCGATAGGTTTTCAATTAGTTTATTACTGGCAAATCCATAGGCATACTGTGACATGCGCTCGCTCTTCTGTTCTTGAAACGTAAGACCGGCCAAAGCACTCAACCTAAGATCCCCCAAATCCTTTTGAAAATCCAATTGAGGCTCCACAATCCAAGAATTCCTCTTACCATTGTTGAACAGCGCACTTGAATATTGGGGACCAGCCCCATATACAGGATCATAAATGGTGGATGGCGTGGTATTTATCTCATACAAGTGGGATTCCGTATATCCAAGGTTGGCCTTCAAGGTCAACCCACCCCAAAGCTTGTAGGCCAAACTTAGGTTCCCTATCAAGGTAGAAGCCTTGGATCTATAGTCCCGTTCCAAGACAGACAAGGGATTTACCCATGTGGAATTTTCCCAGTTTAAAGATCCGTCCCCATTGTACAGTTCTGGGGCGTTTGGAGCTAAATAATAGGATTGTAGTACCAAAAGTCCGTCCCCGGGCAAATCGTTATTGTTAGAGGTATAGGTGGAAGACAATTGCAATGTCAACCTATTATCCATGCTTCGATGGCCCACATTGGCCAAAACGGAAACTTTATCATTTTTATAGTCCCCGGGAAAAACACTGGTCTGTTTGTGATAATTCCCACTGACCAAAAAATTGGTCCGACCATCTCCACCAGACACGGAGACCTGTACATTGTTGAGATAGGAGGTCCTTCCGAAGAGTTCCTTTTGCCAATTGGTTTCCCGTGTCTGGTCCCACGTACCGTTAACGTCATAGGAGGCCGAAGGATACTCTGTGATTCCATCATTGGCGTAGGCTTCCCTCCGCATCTCAAGATATTCTGCTGTTCCCATCAGATCAAGGTTACTACTTGTCCGGCCCAGCCCCGTCAACAGGCTCACTTCAACCTTGGTATCGGTATCTCCTCCTTTCTTGGTTGTGATCAATACTACACCATTTGCTCCACGTGACCCATATATGGCGGTAGCATCCGCATCCTTTAATATTTCGATACTTTCGATATCGGTGGGATTGATATTGTTCAAGGGACTGATGCCCTCACCAGGCAAGGCGACCGACGCCTGTATCTCTCCAAGACTGGCGGACGAATAGGGTACCCCATCCACAATATATAGGGGTTCGTTGCCATCGGAACGGATACTATTTCGACCTCTGATTCTGATATTGAAATTGGAACCTGCCAGTCCGGAGGTTTGTACAATCTCCACCCCTGCTGCCCTTCCCTGAAGACCTGCCAAGGGATTGGAAATTGGCTGTTTTTCGATGTCCACCGAAGTAACTTTGGCTATACTCCCGGTACGTTCCTTCTCTGAAACCGTGTAATATCCGGCGTTCAATACCACTTCCCCTAGTACCGTCACATCCTCTTCCAATTGTATGGATATCTCTCCCCTACCGGCAACGGGTATAGTAAGGGATTTAAAGCCCACCATGGAAAAGGCCAACTTATCATCAGGCCCGGCCTGAATACTATAAGAACCATCCATATCGGAAATGGTTCCCTTATTGGAGGAATCCACGACAACATTTACCCCGGCCAAAGGAAATCCGTCAGTATCTGTAATGATTCCAGAAATTGTTGCCTGCCAAGGGTATAAGCTATTGGCAGCTACAAGTTCTTGGCCGAGCCATGGAGACAAAAAGATATATAGGAGCAGGAACCATGATGTCCTGCAAAAGCATTGTGGTGATTTCTTCATAATGTTGAGTTCGTTTAATTAAAGCGTTAGTTATTCTTTCATTCCCTACAGTACAATCACTTGACTGTCCATAGGTTTTTATCCACACTGCCCAAAAAGTCATGACAAAGCCGTAACTTCCAAAAGGCATTAAGGTTTGGACATAGGCCACCCTGTCCAAGTAGCAAAAGCTCTTGGAAATAGGATTCCTAAATGGAAAAAGACTATGGAAATGTACTAAGGCCGGATGCCCAAAAAAGTGTAAACGTAAACAATGGGACAAAAGGATTTCGTTAACCGGAAAAATGTTGCAGCTATCCCATAGTTATAGCCTTAGGGTTAGACAGGATTCTTGGGCTTTTTCTTAAAGAGAATCTCAAATAGGGTTAGGCCCGCTCCAGAATTGTAACCGACCGATACTAAATGATTTACTAAAAAAACAAGCCTTTTGTTTCCCATGACCCTTAGGTTGGGCGACACCCCGAAAGACCAAAAGAAATCAAACGCTAAGAAAAAGTTGGGCGTGAAACTCAACTTATCGGTTTGGGGTACTGGTATACCTTGCAACAATAAGAGAGCCCACGCCCGGGTCGTGAGCCATCTGCTTATTGTCTTGTTGCATAAAAATTACCAGTTTTCAAACCAAGACTCTAAGCGAAAGCTTCAAATATGTTCTAAACGAAGAATCGCAAATTATGTATTTCTTGGGCAATATACCAAATTACCTTATTCGATACAAATTTGTATCGAATAAATACTGCGTTTTTCTCAAATTTTACTAAATGCGAAAGTACAGCAGTATAGAAATAGAATTAATTAATATTCAGATTGGGTGTTTATTAAGATTGGCCAGATTGAGAAAGGGTCTTTCTCAGCTTGATTTAGGACACCAAATAGATTCAAATTCAATGCTCGTTGGCAGAATTGAAAGAGGGAAAGGAAAATCCAGTTGGGAAAAAATTTTCATGCTAAGTAAGCAAATGGATACTAATTTTTGTGAACTTTTTGAATTAAGGAGTAAAGATGACCTATTATTAATTGTTGAGGAGGCTTTACAATACGAGAACAAACTAACCAAGGATAAAAGGGAATTCTACGATTCTCTTAAAAGAAAAATTGAAGAAACGTATAGTTCATTTAATCAAGAACAAAATTCAAATTAACCACCTCGACTTTTCCTCGATATCCTTTTCTAGAAAATTCTTACATTTAGTCATTACTCCCCCGAAAACTTTATTGAACGACAAGAAAGCTATGCTTAAATAGCATGGTGAAAATTGGGAATACCCCTCTTATTTGATAGTGTATACTTAATAAAATGGGTAAATAAACAAGTTGGCTGTAATTAGAAAAAAGATATGACGGATAATGATATTATGGAAGAAATATCTAAAGGTTATTTAGAATTAATAGCCAGTAGAAATGGATATTTTAATTCCATACACCGTGATTATGGAACGGATTTAAGTATCAGAAAAGCAAAATTATGTCCTATTAGAAAAAGATATTTGACAACTGGAAAGGCAATTGACATACAGGTTAAAGCTGTTTCCGAAAAATATGTTCGTGACTACAGCGATAATTCTAAAACATTTGTAAAATATGACCTTGAAGTTAAGAATTATAATGATTTAATTGACCGAGCTAATGAAAATGGCTCGTTCATTCCTTTAATTTTAGCTGTATTTATAATGCCTGAATTTAAAAATGATTGGCTCAATGTTAAACCAGAAGAATTGATTTTAAAAAAATGTGCTTTTTGGTTTCAAATTCCTTCAGGTTCGTCACATTCTGTTAATAAATCTACAGTAACAATTGATATTCCAAAAGCTAATCGCATAGCGATGGATTTTTATGACGTTCAATTTTCAGCACTAGACTAATGAGCAGATATAAAGAAATATTAATAAAAAATTATTTTATCTCTAGAGGTTGGAATCTTAAACGAGAAGGAAATCTATTTGTTTATTTTTCACCACCTGAAAACATTGGTTTACCACAAGATTATTTGTTAGAATTACCCAAAATGTCAGCAAATGAGAAAGGCTTTGATAATTATATAGAACGATTAATTGAAGATTTAATCTTTGCACTACCATCAGAATCAAATAAGGAAGATTTAAAAATATTATTTAGTAAAGAGAATTCAATTTTAAAATATAAAATTTTTGATGCCGACTCTTCTGATGGTACAATTTCATTTCAGAAGCATATTGATTCTTTAGATAACTTTAAAAAAGCTCTATCCCAAGCAGTAATATTTACAGCAACAAATAAGCCAATTTTTGGAGATGCCAAATATGAGGTGGAAAGCTACCTAAATCGTTGTCGAGCTTTACAAACAGAAAAAGGGAGTTATGTGACAAGGCTTGAAATACCCAATGATACAATCTATACTGCTTTCTCAAAAATTGAATCAGAAGATATAAATCATAAACTTTTTGACACACTGGAATATATAGAAGAAAATATATTCAACGCAAAAAGTAAAATGGATATTACAGAAAATTATCTTCAAGATATTTCACCTATTTTAAATTACGAATTGTTCAATTCTATAAAAAACATTTATACCAAATCACATATTAATAATTTAGAATATCAACTATCATCACACAATCAAATAAGAAGAATAGAAACTGAACGAGTGCAAAAAAGCATCCCCTACTTTACTAAGTATTTAAGAGACGTTAAAAAACTTTTATTAGATGTAGTTCCTTTAGAAGCAATAGGATATATCAAAAAACTTTCATCATTAGCACCTTTACATTCAACAAGAAATGAAGTTACTATCGATGCAGAAATTTCCGGAAATACAGAAACAATAAAAATTATACTTCGAAGTGATGAATATATCGAAGCTATAGAAGCACATAAAAATGAATGGCCAATTCGCATAAAAGGAAAAGCTCAACAAAACAAAACTATGCTGACTATTAAGGAAATTGAGGAATTTGCTATTATTAAAAAATAACTGCCGCGAACACGGGTTAACCGTTCTCCCTTCGGCGGACAGGTAAACAAGCCCTTGAACATCTGAAAAATACATGTTTTAAGCACTTTTTAGGGGATTTTTGTTTTGAGCAAGTGTTCGTTTCTTAGATTTTTGGCACCAAAATGTCTATGTTCTATCTACTGGGTCCAAATTTTACCGGTTACAGGTTTTCTGGAAATTTCTTACATTTAGAATTCTCCCCCAAGATTTATTGAATATCATGAAAGCAATGCATTGCATTCAATTGCAAAACCTAAGCATAACAGTCAATAATGGTGGCATATGACTTAGAAAGCTGGGGATATAAGTTAGTTGTAATTAATTTGACCAACATTAATTATGAAATTGATATTTGACTCAAATGTTTTCGATGATTTGATAACTGAGAAATTGGATTTAAGAATTGTGAAAAATAAAAGTCACGAAGTTTATATAACTCATATACAAGTTGACGAAATAAACGAATGCTACGACAAAGAAAAAAGAGCGCGACTTTTTAACTCAATGACAGAAGTTAGACCAGAAAAAATTACAACCGAATCTTTTATTATCGGAACATCAAGAATCGGTTCTGCTAAAATTGGTAACGGAAATTTATTTGAGCAATTGAGAATGGGAAACTATAAAAAGACAAACGATGCGCTAATTGGAGAAACAGCAATAAAAAATAATCTGACTTTAATTACAAACGATAAAAAATTTAAAAATAAGGTAATCGAACTCGGAGGAAACGCATTGACTGTGGAAGAATTAATAAACGAATAAAAACTACTTACAGCTATAATTCATTACGGTCTTTCGGCTACGGCAAAAAGAATCCTGTGGATTTCTCCGTAACGAAACCATAGCCGTTATGCATAAATTTGAGAGAACATTGAAAAAATAAGAAAATATGGCAATTTTTGGAGTAGGTGCATACTATGACCACGATGTAAGTGAAGATTTTATTCGGCAAAATCTTGTTGGAGTTGGATGGAGTGATCAAGATGCACCTGAATTAAGAGAATATTTTACATCTTTAAAAGTTGGTGATATAGTTTATATAAAGGCTGCATTTGGAGGAAATGATATAACAGTAAAGGGAATTGGGATTATAACAGACCACTTTGTCATCCGAAATAACGGACTTGTATCCACGGGTAGAAATGTAAAATGGCTTTCCACAGAAAGATTTGTAATTCCCAGACCTAATGAAAAGAATAATGTCAGGTCAAATACAGTATATGAAGAGTTTCATCCTGTTGTTTTAAACGAAATCATTTCAAAAATAAATTGAAAAGTATGGAACTAAAAACATTCATAATTTAAGTTGGCTATAAGTGATTGCTTGTTCTCACTTACTTCTGAAAATCCTCGCGGATTTTCAGTTTGGTGTGTACTTGCAAATTAAAATACTAAGCCTTTCAACTATTAACTTTCAGGTATGGAAAAGATATTTTGGGAACTCTACAATGCAGATTATGAATCTGATGTAGAAAAATTTATAAAAAATCATCAGATTTTTCAGGATAATGAAAATTGGAAGCCATATGGAGGAAATAAAGGAAATTTTGGAACTTTTGAGAGTCAACAAAATCATCCAGTACCTGCATTAATTGAAAAAATAACCAATTCAATTGATGCTACTTTAATTAAAGAATGTAAACTAATTGGGTTAGACCCAAAATCAAGTGAAGCACCTAAATCCATGAATGAAGCAGTTGAGCTTTTTTATGGTGTAAAAAATGGAGAGATTGGAGAGTTAACAAACACAGAGAGACGAGAATTAGCGGAAAATATTCAAGTAATAGCAACCGGTGACAAACAACAACCAAGTATCACAATTTTTGATATGGGAGAAGGTCAGCTTCCCAATGAATTTGAAAATACATTTTTATCACTTCACCAGAATAATAAAGCAAGTATTCAGTTTGTTCAAGGAAAGTATAATATGGGCTCAACCGGTGCTGTTGTTTTCTGTGGAGAAAAAAAATATCAATTAATTGCCTCCAAAAAAAATAAACATTTAAATAATGGAATTGAAAGTGAAATTGGTTTCACTTTAGTTAGGAGACATCCACTTTCTCTCAATTCCGACAATGGAAATTTTAAAGCTACATGGTATGAATATTTTTGTCCTATTGGAAAAATACCAAGCTTTAAATCTAAAAATTTAGACTTAGGGCTTTACAACAAGGAATTTGAATATGGCTCAATTGTAAAACTATATTCCTATCAATTGCCTCGTGGTTCAAGGTCAGATTTCACCCTTGATTTATGGAGAGATTTAAATCAATATATGTATCACCTTCCTTTACCAATTAGTGTCTATGAAAAAAGAGATTATGCTGGTAAAACACCTAGTAAACCGGTTCTTGGAAATAGAACTAGAATTATTATTGATAGTCGAGATAAAGTTGAGAAAATTATTGAGTTTTCAATCCCCAAAGAATCTGGTCTTGGCGATATCTCCATACAAGTCATAATTTTTAAAAATGAAGTGCCACATAATGACTTTATTAAGAACAAGTCAATCATATTTACACAAAATGGTCAAGTGCACGGTTCGGAAGGTCAATCATTTGTTTCTCAAAGTCTTGGCTTTTCATTAATAAAACAACATACTTTAATTCACGTTGATTGCACAAACATTCCAACCGAAATAAGACAGGACTTGTTTATGTCTAACAGAACCCATCTAAAACAAGGTCCAAAAACTGAAAAATTACTGGATGAAATAATTTCACTATTAAAAGGGAACAAAGAATTAAAGAAATTAAATAATGAACGTAAAAATTCATTATTGCGAGATTCAACTTCTGACAAGGATTTGTTGGAAAATTTTCTTTCAAAATTACCAGTAGATAAAGACGTACTAAATCTATTAAAGAAAAATGGCTCTTTAAATTTTCTAAAATCCAAAGGAACACAGTTTAATGGGAAAAATGCAAACAAGGATAAAAATGGAAAAAAACTCAATCGTTTTCCGGGTGTATTCAATGTGAATTTAAAGGAAAACAAAGAAGGTAAATTGTATAGGACAATTCCATTAAACTCAAATGGAATTGTAACTATTGAAACTGATGTTGAAGATGATTACTTATTTCGTCCTATTGAAAAAGGAGAGTTTCAAATAGAGGTGCTTCAAAAACAAAGTCAAACCGATATACCGGTTAACCCACATCCTAACCCAAACCCAAATGTAACATCAGATGTTTTGACTGTTAATAGAGTTGGTCCTTCTGATGGAACAATTAAATTATTGATTAAACCAAATGAAAAGGCAAAAGTTGGTGATTTAATTGAGGTCAGAGCAAAACTAACTTCACCAGGCAAAGATTTTAGTTGTGTATTTGACGTAAAAGTTGATGAGAAAATTAGCAAACCGAAAGAAAATGATAGAAAACCAACAGAATCTTTTCCAAATCTTCCTATACCCAAAAAAGCATTTAAAGAACCTATCAACGAAAATGATACAGCTTGGGATAATCCAAATTTAAAATGGACAGGAGAAGATATTGTTAAAGTAATGCCAGAAACAAATGAAGATGGGGAACTTTTGGTTGAGGCTATAATTATCAATATGGATTCTTATAGTTTATTAAATTTCTTATCCAAAAATCAAATAAAGACAGAGAAAGAAATTAAGTATATCAAAGACAAATATTTCTTATCAATATATTTACACAGTTTGTTTCTTTTCAGCATAATGCAAAAAATGCGGAAAGATGATGAGCATTTGAAACCAATTGATATTGAGGAATTCATTTCAAAAATGATTAAGCCTTATGCTAGTTTCTTGCTATACGAAAACTATCATATTGAAAAATTTGCATTTGCGGAATAAAAGTCAATATCAAATGTTTAGGAAGATTGCTGCCTCAATATTAACCCCTGCGTGCCTTTGCTTCCTACCCTCCCTGTAAAATATAGATTGTGCTGCGTCAAGGCATTGTAATCTACTACCATCTGAAAAAAACCGGAATGCACCGCCTCTTTAAATTAAGGTATATGTTTCACTGGGTGGGAAAAGCAGCTCAATTCCTTTAGGTTTTATCTTGAACAACGGTCCTTTTTCAACCACCTTTCCTTTGGAATTTCGCTTGATCAAATGATCTAAAGTGATGATTCCTTGATCAATCAAAAGGTCAAATTGTGAGGTGATTGGCTTTTTGGTATGTTCCACCAATTTGTACTGAAAATGTTCCTTCCCATCCCTATGGATACTATCTGCTTCCACCCAAAAAGTCTCTTTGTGCTTTTCCCTTAATCGATTATGAAGCTTGTCCAAGGTCCATACTACAAAATCACCAATATCAGGAATGTTGGAATTCTCAACCAATTGATCGATGTCCGAATCCAATTTAAGGCTCAGGCCTTGGGAGTTTTGTGTTATTGCCGAAACGGTACAATATAGTTTGAAATCATCCCCACGATTGTATCCAAATGCATCGAGAATCTCTTGGGAACTCTTGAACTTGCTCAACTTCCAGTCAGGTACTTGGGCAAACAGGTTTTTTCTATTGTTTCTTTTGCCACGAAAAGATTTGAGTTCAATTCCTTTATAGTCCGGCTGTTTCGAAGAGTTAATATCGATTCCAAGTGCTGTTTCCAGTGTCCGGCCCACTGATGTATCCGCATCCACCAAGGAAGGTATTGGGCCCGTTCCCGCTATTTTTCTCAGCATGGCCAATAGCTCAAAGGCCACTTCATTTTCCGTAGTGTTGATTTCAAGTATCAATTCCTGAAGCGGATTTCCAATGGAAGAGCTTATGAGTCCTTCCACATCCATTTTTGTCAGGTTAAAAATCTGGAACCTATCATCATAATAGATAATGGCAACAATATCATTGGGCTCTGCAAAATTGGACAGTCCATAGAACCAGATTCTGGGATCTCCATTTTTTGTTAAAGGGCGATAAAGAGAAGCTGTAGATTTTATAACCTTTAATCCCTCATAAATCACGGTTGGCATCAATACTTTATTCTTCGGTCCTTGCAGCTGTGATTCATAATGATGGATATTCTCCTCTTCCAAAAAACTGCGTACTGTTCCCGTGGCGTCCATTATGGACTTTTTCAACCCAGTTTCGGTCGGCTCTATCAAGGTGAATGGGACTTGATATTTTGTTAAGATCTTTATCTTATCCTGTTCGGCGTTAGAAAGTTTCCTCATGTTTTAAAGCATTGAGTGACAACTTCTTTCAATAAGGGTTCTGCAAATTCAACGATGAACTCTTCGTCATGCTTATCCATTATATACTCTCCAAACTTATTGTGAGCAATTGAGGATCTAACGCGATAAATCCAATATGCACAAATAGACGTTATTAATTCCTCATATCTGAAATTTCCTATCCTATCAAAGGATTCCTTATCAAATAAATTAGCACTATTCAAAATAGTCACAAAATGCTGTTTTTTTAGAGGATTACTTTGTCTTCCATATTCATAGAATATTGTATCTGCTTTGTTTTCAAAACCTTTTACAATATTCATTTTAAGCACTAAATCATCAATCTGTTTACAACGCTCAAAAACAATAGATTGTAATCTTTTTATCTCTTCTTTTGTGTACTCTTTAAGTTTTGTACTTATTTCTCTTTCTTTATTTCCTTGTTCAACTAAATCCTTGATTTTTTCTGCAGTGTGTAGATCAAATTGTAATTCCAATAAATGATACAACTTTAAAAATCTATTAAACGGGTTAGGTTCGTTAATGGACAAAAGCAGATTATCCTTATATACACTATTAGATATTTTCAGGTCTTTACGGATTATAATTTTGGAAATAGTTTTCTTTTTTTCAAACTTAATCTCTGGTTTATCTTCGACGTGAAAATAACCTCCCCAAAGTGGTGATGTGCTCTTATATTTTCTGCGGTAAGTCGTAAAATATTTTGCTTCAATTAACAAATAATCATATCTAAATGTGTGGATTGGGTCTACAATAACCTCTTCTTGATAATCAATGTAGAAACAAATTCTTTCGTCATCAGGCAAGCTTGTGTAATCTCTTTTTGAGCCTTTCAAAAACTTAATCACTCCAATGGACAACCCTTTGCGAGTTGTTGGTTCATACTCAATTATTATCTCATTCTTTCTATCAAATGAATAGGAACATAAAATTGGCAAGGCTATTTTATTATTTATACTAACTCGATGAAATTCTTCTCTAACATCTTTATCTTCTAAAAAATCGTCTGACTCTTTTAGGGCGATAATATGTTCTAATTCCATTTTAATCCTTTTTCAGGTTAATTGATGACTCTATCCAACATTCATATAAAGTCCTATCACCCTCGTCGCGAAAATATTCGTCAAATGATTTAGATAATAATAATCGAGTAGCAAATCCAACATTATACCTTTTTGGATCTGCAACTTCTTCTCTAATCTTTTTATATTCATTTAGTTTGATTACGTCTTCTCCTTTTTGAGCGGATTTGAGTTTTTCGATTAAAACATTAATAGCCTTTTCAATCCTTTTGGCTTTTGTTTCGTGTAGCTTTCCTATTGAAGAAAAAAAAGAGTTTATGACATTCGCATCGGCGAACCAATTTCTAAAAGATTTTAATTCTGTATTATTACAAATTCTAAAAAGCCCCTCATCCAATTCACAATATTTTTTAAGATAGCCTTTAAATGAATTAAAGCTATCTGACAAATATTCCTCAGATTCATCCATAATTTTTTCCTCTACAATTTTTTGGGAAACAATTGTAGATTTGTCCACTTCTGGCGATTTTGTAAGGAAACTGTAATACGCTGTGACAAGTCTTTCAAAGGGAAATTGAGAGGCCTTTGTTCTCTTGTCCTCTTTATTTTCAACTAAAATTTCTAAAGTTGGTATGTCCTTTATCAAAGTTGTTCTCATTGTGGTAAATAACAACTCAATTTGATGCCTCATTGACATAGGCTTTTGCCCAGAATTTAATACAATCAGCCTATACACCAAATGAGAAATTTCAGGCTCCACCCATATTTCAAGAAGAAGCTTCTGTTCGGCCTTGAACTCAATTTTAGAGTCTATTAGCTCCTTTATTTTATGAGTTCTTTGAAGTCCGTCAAGAATATATATACTATCCTTTGTAGATTCTAATTGTAACGAAATTTTGTCCGTATCCCTTTTTTCTATTAAAGGTATAAATGCTTTGGCCTTACTCGGTTCAATAGCCAATGTAATGCCCGGCAATAAAGCACCTTCTTCTAAATCTTCTTTTAATCTCTTATATCCTCTATGGATTTCTTTTTTCCTTTGAAGCTGAAATTTGTTATAATTTTCGCCAATTAAATCAAAATATTCATTTACTAATATTTGTGCATAAATAACATTAGTATCAGTTCGATAATCTTTTGTGAAACCAATAATTTCAAGTGACTCCATTTGAATTATTTAATGTTTTTTAAAATTTCCATAGCAACCGCTCGTGCCAACAAAGGTGGAACGGCATTCCCAACCAAGGTATATTGGGGCAGTTCTGATTTCCTATTGTTTCCCCCTGTGGAGCGCTTACCCTGAAAGACAAAGGAGTCATCGAAAGATTGCAACCTTGCCATTTCCCGAACTGTTAGGGCCCTAGGTGTATTATAGTGGATGTAATCGTCGGGAATGGTCATGACCGTGGGGCTTTGACTTTCCGGTTTTAGCACATTATAGTTCCTCTTGTTCGAGGCAAGACCACATTTATTCAGCTTCTCCTGTGCGTTCTTGTAATCCCCTTCTTTAAGGATAATATCCAATCTTTTTATCACATCCTCCCCTTGCTTGCTGGTCTTATGGTTGTGCAAGACGGCATAATCCTTTTGATTATTATCCAGTGCTTCTGCATTCCTGACGTAAAAGGGGTTAGTGGTATTTGTAAACCTACCGTTGAGACGACCCGACCGGCTCCATTCGGCAAAGGTCTTTCCTTTTTTGGCCAAAGGCTTTCCTTCAATGGAGCGAGTTTTGAGCAAGCCCTTCATTTTGTTGGCCGTACCATTGTATTGTTTTGATATGTCGATAAGCTGATAGTGGTGTGCCTCTTCATCATTCCCTATGAAGTCAAGATCGTACAAGGCTTCGAATACCGAAACTTTCTCCTCTTCGGTTACGGTGGCGGGTATTTCAGAAATAAACTTCTGATCCTTTCTGCAACCAATGAAAAGGACCCGTTCCCTATTCTGTGGCACACCATAATTTGAGGAATTTGCAACGAACGGTGCTTCGATCCTGTACAGCCTGATCTCTTCAATTATCTTTTGAAGTTCAGTGACTTGTCGTTTGTTGCAAAAGGTCTTGATAATGGACAGGCAGTCATCAATATTAAGGACATAGATCTTCAATGCATGTATTATATCCTCACATTGTTTTCGGAACTTTTTCTCAACCTTTAGTTCTTTGAACGCCTGTTGAATTTTATCTATGATCTCCTGCGAATCCAGATGGGTCAAAAATTGGGTAAAAGTATCCACAAAAGCATCATTATCGATGTTGCAGAAATCCTTTTCCCGAATGATGTCCCTTTTGAGCTTTTCCCATTCCTTGTTCCGTATCAGCAGATTAAAGCCATGTCTGATGGTACTGATTCGGGTATCAGTCTTACTGGTCCGGTAATCAACAATATTCGGGGTCAATTTTTTAAATCGGGAATCAACGGTCCTGATATAATTTTCCTTTTCCACTTCAGCCTTGGCATCAGTGAACTGTTCCATCTCGATCCGCTTTACCAAACAATCCAGAATAAAGTTGTCCTCTGGATTGGCCTTCTTCAATGCATTGACAAAGGCGGAAAGCTTCGGTACTTCGTTGATATCCACGATGGAATTGATCTCCGTCAATATGAGCTCCTTTATCTTCCCGCGTTCCTTGGTCAGGATCCCCTTGACATTTTCCATCACAAAGTATTTGGGCTGCAATACTTTGATGACCTCCAGATAATGGGCAAAAAGATCATCCTTTTTATCGAACTTTTTTCGTTTTCCCGCTAAACTGAAACTTTGGCAAGGCGGCCCCCCACAGACCACATCCACCTGCTTTCCCTTAAGCTTGGCCAACAAGTTGTCCAAAAAATCGGGTTCCGTGATATCCTGACACAAAAATTCCGCATCCAACCCCAATTGGTAGTTATAGCGAACCAAATGGGTCAATTCAGAATTGTCATTGATGTCATTGGCCAACAAAAACTCAAAATATTTGTTGTTGCTCCCTGCTTGTAAAAATCCCTCGCTGAACCCCCCTGCCCCAGCGAACAGATCCACGAAGGTAAATGCCTCTCCATTTGGGATATTGGGCTTCTTTACAATATTGATATCATGTCCTTCTTTATAGGCATTGACAAAATCAGTGAGTTTGTCCTTTATTTCATCATCTGTATATTTCTTTTTGAGGGAATTGTTGAAAAGCTCTTCGGCCCTATCCCTTAAATATCCCAAATAATGATTTATCTCGATTGCCCTTTCCGCAGTGTCGATTACTGATTGTGTCTCTTTATCAAATTCTTCCGGTCTAATTTTCTCTTTGGTTGAGACCTTTACTTGTTTAGAATTACAATTGATCCTGAGATGGATAGGGGCAAAACCTTTTCTGTCGGTCTTATCAAGATAAAAATTGAATGTTGCCATGATGTATTGCGGACGATTTTACGGACACGGACAAATCTACGGACAGTTGAACAATTATCCAATTCTTTTTCGGATAGGTTTAGTATGTAAAATTATCCCGCCTTATTGTTCAATTGAAAATCACCTTTTTGGTAAGAATAAAACATGTAGGTCAGGAACCCCGCTAAATACAATTGTTCAAAATTCACAATCTAGAGTTCATATCACTCCACAACAATCAACAAACCAATCCATTAGCGCGGTTTGCCGACTATATCCACAATTCTTTTAATTATGCAAAAGACTAGGATCACACAATTCCCCCAAGTATATGATAAGGGAAAAATTTAACTATTCTGGTGCCATTAATGTGTGTCAATTCCCCACTCCACACCCTTTGATATAATTGCTTTAAATCTTTTCGATCGTTATCTGTCATTATTGATTCCTTCCCGTAATTCATTATGGTGAAAGGATTTTGATGACCAAATTTAATAGATGGGTAAGCTGATTCCTTTAACTCGGCAAAAAAATGTCTCAAACCAAATATATGACCAAGTTCATGTGCAATGGTTTCTATTTGCTCTTGTTCTGATTGCTCAAAAAGTTTTGGGTAAATCACCAATTGATGTCGTCCTCCATCTGGAAAAAAAGCACTTGCCAATGAACATCCCATCGGATTACAGTTATCTTGCTTTACAACAATTTCAAAATCCCATCCATCACTCTTTTCACTAAATCTTACAGGTGCCGCATCCTCCCACAACAAAATACCCTTTGCAAAAATGTTTCTTATTCCATTCATGGCAGCATCTGGGTTGTTAAAAACATTATACAAGCTAGGGCTAAAACGCCATCTTAAAATAACATCTTTTTCCCATAACGGAATGAAACCTTCTGAAGCATCAACCACAATCTCAAAGAGGCTTCGATTCTTTGGCGTTTGATATCCTTTGGAATCTGTTTCGCAAATAATCTTCGTTTTACTCACATAATAGTTATGAATAGCAGCGTCGCCATGGACATTTTTATTTTGTGATGAACGCATTTCATAAATGTTCATTTCATTTTTTTCTATTGTATTTGTTTTCATCGTACTCGAATCAGGAGATTTATTGGATTTTTTAATACTTGCTTTCGGACCGAAACTGATCCACTGTTCTAAAAATTACCCTATTGGGTTAAAGAGATATACCAACACAAACACAGCAATGGCACCAGATGCAGTAATAGCAGGCTCTTTTTCGGCCAAATTAGCAGGTTCTGGATCACCACTTGAATTTGTGAGCATGTGCATCCCATTTTGGTTATTCTGATACCGTATCTGTAACATTCCAGGGATTGAAATGCTGATGGCAGAGGCAGCCAACGCTATAAGCACACGAAACACCCATAAGGCAAAATCTCCTTCCGGGAATTGAACACGATTAACAATTAGTGTGACTATCCCAAAGGCCAATATGCCAAAGAGAAACATGATTCTTGCATTTGAATTCTTCATGATAAGAAATTTTAGTTGTTAGTTGACTCTGGCTTACTCAAATTGAAAGTAACACCCACAAAAAATGCCGGGCGATACACTTTATCGTAATTGATGTTTGTATTATCCTCAGATATGAAAGTCCTGATACCATTGCTGACATCGGACAGGTTTGCTGTATTGAGTTTGTCAATCTTTGTCATGGACACTCCAGCGGTAAGCACAAACCGGTTTGATTCTGTAAAAAGTGCAGATAACCCTAAATAAAAACCTAAATCAGCATCATCTTCCACACTTAATCCTGCCGAAATACCAGGTTGTATATCTTTAAAGCCTCTTGGGTAAACATGGACCAAAGCCCCCAATGCATGGGTCATTTTATCTTTGTTATTAGCCTTAATGGACGTAGCAGAGGAATCGCTGGCACGGAAACTGGAATAACTCTCATTCCCCTTAAAACTCAGCATATAGCCACTACTAAAATTGACCTTGACCCCGCCTTTTGTCTTTAGGGTTATGGGCTTGTAGGTGTGAAGGGTATCCCCTTTTGCATTTTTGAGAGCAATCTTGGCGGTAAAGACATCCCCAGTGGCATGACCGGCATCCCCATAAATGGTGAAACATGCATCATCTATTTTCTGATACAAACGAATCCCTGCATTTACCTTATTCTCCAGATTTTGCTTGTTCTCCTTCTTGTGCAGCTCTTCATAGGCTTTCTTGACAAAATCATATTCTGTTTTAAACTTTGGTTGACTCAAATCAACCACGGACATGTCTTCGATGTTTCTTTTTTCTCCACTTTTAAATCGCAATGAGACCGACATGGTCCCTATTTCCTTCTTCTCGTTTATCTCCTCATACAATCTTTTAAGTTGAAAATATGCTACTTCCAAGGTGTTCAACGCTTGTGGAAGTTTGCGGTAAAGTATGGGTATACTGTCCTCGTCAAAATAGGATTGGACAATACTCCCAGCATGTTCTTTGAAGCCTTTGGCGTTCTGGATAAAAAGATTGTCATTCAATAAAGCCACTAATTGACCGTCCAATTTGGAATAGCCATCAATCTTGCGATATTCATTGATAAAGATTCTCAGTAGCGATGAAAAGATTTGGTGTTTTGTAACATTTATATCTATATCATCAAGCGCACCTGGTTCATACATTTCTGCTATATTGCCCAAATCAATTTTCTCAGGGCCCTCTAATGCACCAGAGATAATGTCTGGGATTTCAAAATCAATGTTTGTAGATTTACTTTCACTAACACCTTCCACCAATATATTGTTCACGTTATCTATTCGATATTTCACCCAAGCTTTATACTGAATAAATTTTGGGATCTGATTTTCTCCAAAAGGGTTCAAAACAATGGCCGTTGAATCTTTTTTAAGGCATTTCTCATTATTAGAATTTTGGGCACTTAGCAGTCCAACATTTAAAATCATTAGAAAAAGAAGTACATAAGTTTTCATGGCTATACCTATTAGTTGATAGTCCAAACCTATCGAACTTAAGTATTCGAGAAAATCCCCATTCATAGGGATTTTTACACTAACTCACTAAAAACAAGAAATTTAAAATTCGTATTTCTTCTCCACCGCATAGCGCAACAACTCCCCTGCCCCACTCAATCCCAATTTTCGGATCATATTTTTACGATGGGTGTCCACGGTACTTTTTCCGATAAAGAGTTCATCGGCAATTTGGTGAGAGGTCCTGCCCTTGGCTATCAATTGTAGAATTTCCCGCTCCCGAGAGGATAATATGCTTTGGGAGCTGTTTTTTTCGGCACTGGGCTGGTGAATTTTTTTGTCATAGTAGGTGTTGCCCGAAGCCACCGCACGAATGGCCTCCAAAACCACTTCCAAGCTACTGTTTTTAAGAATATACCCATGCGCTCCGGCTTCCAGCATTTGTTTTACGGCTTCCTCTTGGTCGAACATGGTAAACGCAACAACTTTGGTATGGGGCAGCTCCTTGAGGATGATCTTAGTGGCCTCAATACCATCCAATTTGGGCATACGAATATCGCAGAGTACTACTTTGGGTTGTTTCAGTCGCACTAATTTGAGTAATTCTTCCCCATTGTTGGCATGACCAATTACTGAAATATCATCTTCATACCTCACATAGGATCGAATGCCATCAATCAGAGCTTGATGGTCTTCGGCTATGGCCACGGTAATCATACGGGGATATCGATTAGAATGGAAGTTCCTTTGCCCAACACGCTATCCACGGTAAAGTTGCCTTCCAAATGTTCCACTCGTTTTTCAATGTTGGTCAGTCCCATTCCCGATTTTTCTTTGTCCAATTTAGAGCGGTCAAAGCCTTTTCCATTGTCTTCGACAATAATATTCAGGTTATCCTCGTGTTGGGTCAATTGAATATTTACCTTGGTGGCTTCCGCATGTTTTATGACATTGGCCACTAATTCCTGCACCATTCTAAAAATGGATAGCTCCAAGGAATTTTCCATGCGCTCACCCAATCCGAAATCTTCCACGGTGACTTGCAGGGTATTGGATTCAGATATGGACATAGCCATTTTTTTGATGGCAGGCAACAACCCTTGATCACTCATTACCCCTGAGTTTTTACTATGGGCCATACCTCGAATTTTTTGGTAGGCCTCTTCCAACAGTCTTTGGGCATTTTTCAACGCAGGGTCTTGGGTGCCGACCTTGGCATTGTCAAAATGGAGTTTAATGGTCGCCATGAGACTTCCCAAATCATCATGAAGTTCTCCAGCCACTTTTTGGCGTTCCTTTTCTTGACCCTCAATCATGGCATCAATGCTTAACAGTTCTTGCTCTTTGAGAAGGTTTTCCACCCGTTGATGTTTAAGCAATACTTCTTGTTCGGCAAGTTGACGTTTTTTGATTGTGTTTTTTTGAAGAAGGATGGCTATTCCAGCACCCAAGAACAAGGCTAGGCTTGCAGCAATAAGCCAATTACGATTGGCT
The DNA here is from genome assembly GCF_029193885.1 of Flagellimonas yonaguniensis. GTDB lineage: Bacteria > Bacteroidota > Bacteroidia > Flavobacteriales > Flavobacteriaceae > Flagellimonas > Flagellimonas yonaguniensis. The sequence goes on from NZ_JARFVB010000007.1 coordinate 115,991, forward strand.
AATCGCCTTTTTTCAATCTCCAAATTGTCTGCTCTAAGCTTTTCATTGTCATATTTTTCCTGAATATCCGAGATAGTGGAGTTTTGTTGAGCTAGGTTAATCACATCCTTAATGGAATCATATTTATAAAGATAGTTATAGGCATTCTCAAAATCGCCCAAGTAATAATAAGTCAAGTCCATGTTGCCGAACAATATCTTTTTGGTAATATTCCCATACTGTTTCACTTGAAGTGTTTCCGCCATCTTGTAGTATCGGAGGGCTTCATTTAAATTTTCCGATCTTCGGTAGCTATTCCCTATGTTGTTCAAAAGATCATGGTACTGGTTGGAATATTCAGGCATTCTTTTTTTAGAATGAAGTAAATCCAAAGCATGGAAATAATAATATCTGGCCGAGTCGTTGTCCTGTATTCTATTTGAATGAACTGCCCCCATATTCATTAAATTAACGATGGCCAATCTTATACTGTCAATGCTATTAAAATGTACATATGCACTTCTAAAGTGCTCCAAAGGGATTTCGGGATTACTATCCAGATAGGTTTTTCGGCCTAAATAATTTTGACCTTTCCCCATGAGGTATGGACTTCCAACAGATGTGGCATACTCCCAGAACTTTTCAAAATAACTGTAATGATCACTTTCAAGATTATTCTGGCTTTCCAACAGATCACTGATTATCAAGTTCGTTTCAGCAACTTCTTCTGCCAAGTTTCGATGTTCAAAATCCTTCAAGGCCTCGTTGTAATAATAAAAAGCAGAATCGGCCAAGTTTAAGTTCTGGAATGCCCCTGCATATAAAATCAAGTACTCTCCCTTATGAAGTATACCGCTTTCTTCTCTTGCCAATTGATACTCTTTGATCAATTTCCTATGGGCGCCTTGATTGTTCAATTCATTCAAATAAATCCATAGACTATCTTGTGCTTGCGCTTGCAGCAAGGTGATACAAGAGAACATCATAAGAAAAGACCGCAACAAGCTACAACTTCTGATTTCCACCAATCACATCTCCATCTTGTTCTTTGGGTTGCAAAGGTTCATCCAGATTAACACTGGGACATTTGCTTTCTCGCCTAATCTTGTCCTTAGCAAATTTATAGTCATTGATTCCTTGAATCTTTGTGATTTCAATACCGCTTTGATCATTGAATATATATACCAACAATTTATCATGATCCCTCATACGTGTACTATATCGATTTAATTCCTCAACAGGTTCATCAACAGTGATAAACTTTTTTATTGGCGTTTGAGGAGTACATTTTTCCCCTCCCTTTAAATGAACCAGTATTGCATTAATTGATTCGGTGGATATACTTCGTAGGGTATCGAGTTCTAAGTCGTTACTGGTGACAGGTATGTTTAATTTGACCCAGACCTTATCTTCTTTAAAATAGAAATAATTCTGCTCTTTATCACATAAACTATACTTTCCAGGGAGGCACTCCTCATTTTGGGTTTCAGTTTGTGCTTTACTTTCTTTTGATTTATTTTCAAAATCATCTTGTTTTTTTTCCGTGGTACCGCAAGAGCCAATCAAAAATATAATGGCAGTCACCAATGCTATTTTCTTCATACTGATAATTTTTAAATTGGTTATTTAATTCTTCAACAATAAAGCAAAAATGAAATGACGGCAATCCCCATTCCTAGGGATTTTTACCAAAAACAACGAAGAAAAATTATTAGGTAAAGATATGAGGATGTGTAAGTTAGTAAATAAACATTGAAACTAATTGTGGCTTTTCCTTAAAAAAACTGGGGTTTTTCCATAAGGACAAAATAAAATGTGAGAAAAGTAACCTATTTGGTGAGCATAAAATTTTGAATATCCGAAAAGTCGTTATTTATTGGGCTTTCCATAGGTAAATTCTGGTTCCTCAGGGAGAGAAGATAATTAGGCCTTTTTCAAAAATTTAAACCTTATATACATAGTTAAATTCATAATATGGTACATTGAGAAAAACCACTTTTTAAATAGTATTCAAGTACTTTAAACACCCTAAATGCTTTTTGGGACCATTTTAACCTGCCTCGGGTCGGGTTTCAAAGGTTGTTTGATGATAGAGACCACCTCCAAACTGTAATGCCCAAACTCTTCGGTGACAGTTCCGTGGCATAGGTAGATACCCTTTCCATGAATGGGTGTGGATGCCATCGTTTGGGGAAAGTGCACACAGTCAAAAAAATGCCCTTCGAGATCGAGCATGGTGGTAAAGCGCATAGTATCACCTTTAGACGTGGTGTTCAATCGGGTATGTACCATGGAACCATAGATCCAGATCTTTTGGTTGACATGGATCTCAAAACCACTGGCGGTCAATCGGCTCTTTACCTTGCCGTCCATGAGTTCATAATACCCGCACAATGGAAAGCCCAAGAGTTCCAACTGGTCATAGGCATCCTCAATGGGATGGGAAGGTAGATGCGGCAATGTAAAATGCCTGTGGTTGGGTTTAAAGAGCAACTTCTGAACGGTATCCTTTCGATGGGCCTTGGTCTTGAACACGGCCTGCCAAAGCACTTGCTTCTTGGGCACGCCAAAGACACGAAAGGCATCGATACGCACCAGGATGGTCAACTGTTCGATGGCAATGGGAACCCTATCGATAAAGTCATCAAAATCCCTGAATTTGCCATGGAGTTGCCTTTCGTTCAAAATGCGTTGGATGACCAAACGTTCCAGACTCCGAAGCTGTCCCAGCCCCAAATAGATATGCTTCCCATAAATGGCATTGACATGGTCACTGCGGTTGATACAGGGCGGATGGATAATGCCTCCCCACATCTTGGTCTCGTGGACATAGAGCTCCGTATCGTAGAACCCTCCCCCGTTGTTGAGCACGGCCACCATAAACTCCAAAGGAAAGTAGCATTTCAGATACAGGCTCTGGTAGCTTTCCACGGCATAGGAAGCCGAATGCCCCTTGGCAAAGGCATAGCCTGCAAAGCTCTCAATCTGTTCCCAGACCATTTGGGTCAGGGCAACATCGTGCCCCCTTTGCTTGCAGTTTTCAAAAAACTTCAATTTCACCGCCTGGAATTCCTCCCGGGAGCGGAATTTTCCACTCATTCCCCGTCTCAGCACATCGGCCTCCCCAAGGTCCAGTCCTGCAAAGAGGTGGGCCACTTTAAGCACATCCTCTTGGTAGACCATGATCCCATGGGTATCGGGCATGATTTCCAACAAAATGGGATTGGCCTCCTTGCGGCGTTCCGGTTCACGTTCCCTACGGATGTACTCATCCTTCATTCCCGAGGAAGATACTCCAGGACGGATCACAGAGCTGGCAGCTACCAATCCCAGATAGTCATGGGTCCGTAGCTTTTTCATCAGTCCCCGCATGGCCGGGGATTCCACATAGTAGGCCCCTATGGCCCTCCCCTGGCTCAACAGACGGTTGATGTTGGTATCCTGCTTCATCGCCTCCACGCTCTTGATGTCCCAAAGCACGGCATCGGGTTGGTTGCCCTTGATGACATCAACTGCCTCTTTGATCTTCGCCAATCCCCGCTGCCCCAAAATATCAAATTTGAACAGGCCCACATCCTCGGCAATGATCATATCGAACTGCACCGTCGGAAATCCTTTGGGTGGAAGCGTCGTGGCCGAATAGTAATGCTCGGAACGGTCCAAGATCAAGATCCCCGAGGAATGCACACTGATGTAATTGGGCATCCCATGGATATAGGTGGCATATTTCAGCACCAATCGGGCCAGTTCATCCAATGTGCCCTGTTCGTAACGACCCGCACTGAGCTTATCGATTTCCTCGGTGGGCAGGCCGAACACCTTCCCCAATTCCCGAACGGCGGCCCGGTACTTAAAGGTGTTGTAGGTGCCCAAGAGGGCCACATGCTCGAAACGTTTAAAAATATAGGCCGTGACATCGTCCCGGTCCCAAGTGGAGAAATCAATATCAAAATCCGGGGGCGAGGCCCGAAAGGGATTGATGAACCGTTCGAAATACAGGTCCAGTTCAATGGGATCCACATCGGTGATTCCAATCAGGTAGGCCACCAGGCTGTTGGCCCCACTCCCCCTGCCCACATAGGGATACCCTTTGGACTTGGCATAGGAGACGATATCATGGTTGATCAAAAAATAGGACACGAAATCCAGTTCTTGGATGGTACGCAGCTCCCGGAACATACGTTCCTTGACCTTTTCCGTAGGATGGGCATAGCGTCGGGGTAGCCCATCCAAGGCCAGTTCCCGTAACCGTTCCACATCCAATGCCTTGGACTCCAAAAAACGGGACTGGTTCTGGGAAACCCTATCACTTACAAACCCAAAGGAAATGGTACAGGAGTCCAACAATCGTTGGGTATTCTCCCAGATATGCGGAACATCCACCAAGGCTCTTTTCAGTTCCTCCATGGGTCGAAGGGTTTCGGTAGGTCTGGCCTCCTCGGACTGGGGTAGTTTGCTCAATAAGGTGTTCAAGCCTATGGCCCGAAGCAACCGATGGGTATTGAAATCCTTTTTGCCCCGAAAGCTCACGGGCTGCAACAATACCAATCTATCGGTATAATCCCGATACCGAGAGAACCGCAATTTCCGAAGCTCTTCCACCGAGACCCCAATGTACTCAAAGGCCCTGAAATCCGTCCGTTCCTCTTCCTGAATCTTCTCGAAGGGATAGATGATATGGACATGGGCAAAGGCAGGGGCCACGGAGGGAATAGGCGTTCCCTTGTGCAGGTGTTGGGAAAGAAAGGCATTGATTTCCCGAAACCCCTCATTGTTTTGGGCCAAGCCTACGAACTCCTGTACGTTCCCGTTCCTAAAATCGATGCCCAGAATGGGACGTATCCCCTGTTCGTTGGCCAATCGCACAAAGTTCATGCCCGCCGAACTATTGTTGATGTCGGTCAGGGCCAAGACTTCCACTCCATGGGAACGGGCCAGATCCAAAAGCTCCGTTTCGGAGAGCACCCCATAGTTCAGGGAATAATATGTATGGCAGTTCAGGTACATGCTATTGTTGTCTATGGGCCAATAAGATGGGTGGTTGTCCGTCAAAGGGATTACCTCCCCTTCCTATACTGTGTGCCCCCATGGCCGAGGCACGCATCAAACTGGACTCCCCAAAACGGTTCCGTACCCGGTCCATGGCCTGATAGAGGTTCAGTAGTTTTTCATCATCGGCAAAAAGGTCTATCTGATAATGCCCACCAACGATATGGCTGTAATTGACCCCAACAAGACGGATCAGCATCCTCCGGTCATAAAGGGAGGTAAAGAGTTCCTTCACCAAGGGCACCAACACATGGTCCGCAGAAGTATAGGGAACCCGTTTCTGCTTGGTATAGGTCTTAAAGTCACTGTACCGAATCTTAACGCTCACACAGCCCGTCATCTTGCTGGCCCTTCGGAGTTGGTAGGCCAGGTTCTCCGCCATGGCGAACAAGGTGGTCTCCAATTTGACCATATCGGTGGTATCCTTCCCATAGGTACGTTCCGTGGAAATGGACTTCCGTTCATGAAACGGGACCAAGGGGGAATTGTCCAACCCTTGGGCCCGCATCCAGATAGTCCGTCCGTGCAACCCAAATGCGCTTTCCAGCATTTCCAAGGGCAATTCCTGTACGGTCTGTATGGTGGTCACCCCCATATTGGACAGAAGTCCATAGGTTTTCTCCCCCACCGAGGGCAGTTTACGGATATGTAATGGAGCCAAAAACTCTTTCTCCAGTCCAAGGTCGATCTTCATCTGGTTGTTGGGCTTGGCCTCCCCGGTGGCCACTTTGGAGACCACCTTGTTCTGGGAGAGTCCAAAGGAAATGGGCAATCCCGTTTCCCTTAAGATCCGTTGCCGCATTTCCGAGGCGTACTTATAGCAGCCAAAGAAACGGTCCATCCCGGAAAGGTCCGCATAGAACTCATCCACACTGGATTTTTCAAAGACCGGGACACTCTCCTTGATGATCTCGGTCACCTTGTCCGAGAACTTCATATAGGTCCCTGCATTGCCTTTGATGACCGTGGCCTCTGGGCACAACCTACGGGCCACTTTCATGGACATCCCTGAATGCACTCCGAATCGCCGGGTCTCATAACTACAGGCCGCGACCACCCCTCTGTCCCCCAACCCACCGACCAAGAGTGGCCGCTTCATCAGACGGCTGTCCAGCAGCCGCTCACAGGAGACGAAGAAGGTATCCAAATCGAGATGGAGAATGGTGGGTTTCATATAAATATTGGATTTATTCCTATTTATTGGAAAATATCCAAATTTACGGAAAGGGACGAGCCGTTTCAAAACTTTAACAATTTTGACTATCTTAATACAGCATAATTCAACTTCAAGATGTGCTATTCGACCAGACAGACCCGGGAACGGAAGGAGCTGGAGAAATTGCTCTCCGTCAAGGCCATGTACGGTGATATTGACACCGACCTGGAACTCATATATTTCCATGCCAACGGCTGGAGCCATCCCGTGATGTGGACCTTGGGCCAGGAAGAGCCCAACAACATGCTCCCGGCCATGTGGGGCATCATGCCTCCCAAGGAAAAACAGGAAAACTATACGGAGTACTTTAAGAACCCAAAGACCTTTGGAGGACTCAATGCCAAATCCGAAAAGCTCTTTGACCATTTCGTATATCGGTATTGTTGGGAGAACCAGCGGTGCATCATTCCCGTGGATGGTTTCTTTGAGCCGCACAATACGAAAGTGAAAGTCAAGGGCAAAGACTTTAAGGTTCCCTTTTACTTCCATAGAAAGAACGGTGACCCCATATATCTTGCAGGCATCTATACCAACACCGCAGATGGACGGCGGACCTTTGCTGTCCTCACCAAGGATGCAACCCCTATGTTCGAAGAAATCCACAATGAAAAGAAACGACGTCCGGTCATCATTGATGACGAAAACTTGGATGCTTGGCTCCATAACGGTAACAATGAATCAGACGTTCAAGATCTTATCGATGACGATTTATGGGAAGGGGATTTGGAAGCCTATCCGGTCACCAAGGACCTCTATAGCAGAACTGTGGATTCCAACTACCCGGGAATCATTGACAAAATGGACTACGAAGAAGTGTCCATTTCTTATGGGTGACCATAATAAAAGAAGGGTGTTGCCAGACCCCTATACTTATTTCATTTAATCTTCATTGGCCTTGGCCTGCTGTTCCATAGCTCCCACCCATTGCTTACTAAAGGATAAAAACCAAAAAATCAATTGGCCAATACTACCCAAACTATTTTAGTATATGACATATTTGTTATAAAATTGAGTGCCATTCTATAACATAAGTACCATACATTGAAAAAAATATTCAAGTTTCGAATTGCACTGGAAGGGACCTCCCCAATAATATGGCGTGAATTTTTGGTCCCATCCGACACCACGTTTTACAGGCTCCACCACATCGTTCAAATTGTAATGGGGTGGGAGAACTATCACCTGTACGAATTCACCATGGACAGCTATCGTATTGGTCAACAATTTGAGGACGATGGCTTTAATGGCCCCAATGAGATCATCGATTCGAAGACCATAACAATTGGAGATGTGCTTCAGGCCAAGGGTCAGAAACTGGAATATTTGTATGATTTCGGGGACTACTGGCAACATTCCCTGACCTTGGAGATGATAATAGATGACCTTACAATCCCCTTTCCCGTTTGTTGTGATGGAGCTTTGAACTGCCCTCCAGAAGATGTTGGCAGCATACCGGGTTTCTATGATTTTCTAAAGATCATGGATAAACCCAGGCATCCGGAACACAAGGAAACAAAAGCTTGGGTAAACAGCAAACTTGTCGCTCTAGATGGCAGATATGATCCCCAAAAATTCCCCATGGAAAGGGTAAATCAGGGCTTGCTCAATCTGGATAATTATATCAAGGATTGGGAGAAGGAGGCCAACCAAAAATAAAGGGTTGAAAAGAGGTCGGTGTTAATACACTAAATACATTTTATTATGACTAGAAAATTATCAGTATCACTTATTGTTTTATGCTTTGTTTCCTGCGCAGGGGGAAAATACAATTATCTCTTCGATACAGGTAAGCAGTTGGATTTTAGCCAAGGTAAATGGATACTCAACCGGACGGAGTCCAACTCACGTATATTTGATAGCGAGCTATATAGGGCGTCCTTTGAAGGTTTTAAAGACATTATTGGTGATTCCTTGTTTGATTTAAATTCTATTAGGGCTCACAAAATGGTTCCACCTAAAATTGCTTTCGAACCTAGCCCCAAAGAGCTTAAGCAAATTGGACAAAGTACGGATTGTGATTATTTAATAAACATTCGTGGAAACATAATAAGCAATGGAGCAGGAATTCTATCCTATGACTCCGGGAATGGTTATTATAGTGCCAGCAACCAATCATCCATTTCAATTATAATCTATGAACTTACCAACGGAACCATAATCTCTTCTTCCCAGGCTTTGGCTAAGGATACTGCGGAAAACTCCCATTTTGACGAGAACACCAATGTACCCACATTTCATAGCAGTGCGGAAACTATGATGGTAAAAGCAGCAAAAAACCTAATAAAGAAATATGACTCTAATAGACTGGATAGATGAAAATCCAAATGAACGATGCCTTAACCGAAAGCTTTACTAATTGAGTCAATTCCAAAAGAAATAGTTCAAAAGTGTAAGTTCCAAAACTTGGCTAAAGAAATGAATATATACATCAAAAAATACATAGCACAACCAATATTGAAACCAATGCTTCATTTTGTATCAAAATGATGGAATTTGGAGTTTTGGGAAGCGTCCAAAAGTTAAACTTTGTTAAAAGGTGAGTCATACGGTTCCCCTAAAAAAGGGCCCTCTGGCAGGCCTTATAAACAGGGGGTTCCGGGAAAAGGTTCTAGTTCCCGTCCACCGAACATTTAATAATTTGACTTTGTTTATTTTTAAATTCTCGCAATGATCTTTCACTATTCAATTAGTCCAAATCAATCTTGCTATCCCGAAGTGTAATATATAAACCATGTTAACGGGATAAAAACACCAAAACAGTCAAGCAAACCGAAATAAGTAGGGTTGTTGAATTGATGGTGCCGTATAACAAATTATGAGCCAATTTCCCTATAAGTTTCATGGAAGGGTCATAATAGTTGTATTGATGTTTATCAATCATGAGGTATCTATAAAATCCTCTAATACCTCCCACTATGAAGTGAATCAGAATGAACTTTGCAATCATGGTCTCCATGTCCATATCCGAGAATCATTTATCTGTTTTGATAACATCGCCCACACCTATAAAGGGAATGGCACCTGCACCCGTTACCCGGGGCAAGATCCCGTTCCATTTTTCTATGGCCTTTAGGTTTGCCTCTATTTTCCTGAGTTCGATCAGGTCGGGTGAAATATTCATTTTTTGTAGCCGTAATGCCTCTGCTTCAGCTGTTGCTGCAGCAATGGTCTGTTCGGCTTCGACCTTTATCCTGTCCAGGTCCCTTTTGGCCTTCAATGCATTTTGTTCAGCGGTTTGTTTTGCCTCTATGGCATCGGTAAAGGTCTGGGAAAAACTGAATGAGATGATCGAAAAGGCATCAACCGATATGTTTGATGCGAGCAATCTTGAAGTAAGGGCTTCTTGCATTTCCGAGCTTACCGAAGGTCTTTTGGTAATCAATTCCTCTGCGGTATACTTGGCCGACACTGCTTTCATAACCTCTTGAATGGCAGGGTCGATGATACGTTCCTTAAATTCCACACCGATGGTCTGATACACCAAATTGGCTTTATCGGGTATGATATGATAGTTAAGTGCAACGGACAAATCCACATCCTGAAGATCAGAGGATGAGGAAGCGGCATCGGTCATGATCTTTTGGATCTTTACATCCATGGGGATCACGGTCTGTACTATGGGTATTTTGAAGTGGATCCCTTCATCCAATACCACGTCCTGTACCGCTCCAAAATTCTGGACAATACCTCTTTCACCTGCACCGATCTGCACCCATGGTTTAAATAGGAAAAGGAACACCACTAACGCAACACCGATGATCAAACCTCTCCATTGCCTTTTTTTCAGTACATTTTTTATCTCCCTCAAAGGGTCATTATCCATAATAATTGTGTTTAATTGCAAAGATGGGTTTTAGCATCCCCAATATGTTATACCTGATCGGTAAGGTCTTACATAAATCACACTATGTCAAGCCTTGGTACATGGCCCTTTCCCATATTCCGGTAACCAAAAAATCCAGAATTGTGAAAGAAAAGGTGAATCCGATAGAAAAGGGATTATGGGAATTTGGCCTTTGGCGAAAGACCATTCCTGGAACAAAGAGTGTTTTAAGCCCCTCCGAAGCGTTTCGGGAGCGTTTTATCATTATCTGGCATTATGGACTTTACAGCACTTTGCCGGTACGGGGACAATTTCAAAATCTTAGGCCATTAAATAGTCCACATCACCCATTTTATCTGTCTTAGCGCCATGTTAAACCCATCCCTTTTATGTAAAGCTTAGACTATCTTTACATGCTACATCCAAGTGTTTATAAGGGAGCGTTTTGCCCCCATCACAGGTAGATAAATAGAGAAAGAGTTATGAAGCCGAAAAAGAAAGTGCCCCAGGAAAACAGTCCGAGCATTGACAGACCGATAAGTCGTCATGAGAGCTGGAAAGGCCATCGAAGGCACACTGCACCGATGCTAATGCGTTTTTCTTAATACCATAAATCGTAAAGAGGGCTTTCGCCCTCTTTTTTGTGGAATATATTCTTGTCCAGCACATCCATTTTCCTAGTGTATCCTGACATAATTTAGGTTATGGTACCATACATGGCATATTCCTTTTCTTTTCCAATGGCCCACATGACATTGCCATAATCAAAATGCCAATATTCTTTCAGATCACACACAAAATCTTCATCTTCAAACAATCCGATCAACAGCGCCCTATTCTTCTTCGCTTCAGGGCCAATGCCCGGGTGGTAGGGGTAACATTGCTTTGAGAGCTTGATTTCCAGACCAGTATTCGTTCCAAAGTCCATGACACAATCTTGAACGGCATCATAGATCAATGCATCTATTGCACCGCCTGTGGTATGCATTGACTTTTGGGGCGGAGCAATAAAATGGCTGACCATCTCTTCGATCTCATCCGAAGGTTTTTTAGGATACATTCTTTGCATCCGTTGAAAGGATATGAATTTGGTTTCCCAAAGTAGTTGTTGGTGCTCAAAGGACCTCCATGCGGAGCGAATGATCAGAATCTTGTTCTGTGCGCCCAACTTTCGACTTATTCGGGCTATTTTTTCGATCATATCCTCCCGGACCAGATATTGATAATCATCCATGAACGAAGGTTCAAAAATCAAATCAAGACCTGTCGCTTTTAAACTTTTAAGGGCGGTGTGATTTTCCCGGATCGGAATGGTCGGGACCAAGATCTTGTTTCGGGCATCTTTGGCTTCCACGGCTTCACAATACTTCTTGGCATTTTTGATAGTTGACATGGTTTTTTGTTATATGTATAGAATTCAGCCCTCTCAAGAGGGCATTGTAGTCAAGGTCGAATGTCACGGTATCCCCCACTGTTAAATTTGCCTTATTGTTATCCACCACAATATGATCGCTACTTGCCCCTAAAATGGTTACCTCTTGTTTTGGTACAATTCCGGAAACCAAAACATCCTGTTGGCCAATGCCCAAAATGGCCCTGCTCATTAATCCAATATCTTTAAAACAGGGGATTTCACCGTTCATGTTTTGATAGGCTTTACCATAAGGCATGGAAGGTTTTTGTTTTGCCTCTATAACCTCGGTCACAAGGGTAAATATATCGGTGAAAAGCCCAGGGATGGGTTCCCTGCAAAGTGCTTCCCTACCCAGAAAAATGGATTCGCCCAAACGCAAACTGTTAATTCGGCCCAGTTTTTTTGACGATTTGAACCAACGGTAGTTTGCGGAGTTCCCCCCGGACACAATGTCCAGGCAAATATTGAACTTGTTTTCTAAATGTACAGCTATGGAGGATAGCTTGGCCATGTTATCAGGGTCAGGTGCTATTCCACCGAAACAGGCAAGGTTTGTGCCGATTCCCACCAAAACAATTCCTTTCAAGCCGATCACATTCCTTACCATATCTTCCATTTCAGAAGGCATGATCCCTTCACGGAGATCTCCAAGTTCCACCATTAGGATCACTTTATGGATACTATGATTTTTCAAGGCATGCTTAGAAAGTTCTTTGAGTACTATGAGTTCCGAATTCAAGCTGATATGGGCATGGGTGACCACTTTCTCCACTAGGCTGAGCGCGGGTGACCTGAGCAACATGTACTGTGCCCTTATACCGGCTTTACGCATTCTCAATATGTTTTCCAATCTGGAGTCCGCAAGGATCTTGATGCCGTTGTCCACCAAGATCCCAGCGATGGTCGGATCTCCACCAATGACCTTGGTTACACCTATTATCTTGATGCCCTTGGAACCATATAGTGTTGTCAATTTTTGGACGTTATGTGCAATTTTCGCAGAATCGATATCTATTCTCGGAAGGTTCAAACGGATACCGATTCCCTTGCAAGCTCCGGAAATGTCCTGAGCAATGCTTTTACCAATTTATCGCACCCATACTTCAAAACATCTGTGACGGGCAGATTAAATTCGGATTCATAACGCTTAATGAATTGGCTTATTTCGGCATTGTCCATCTTTTCATGATTAATGGTAATAGCTATGATTCTGGCCTTGGAGAACATCTCTATCATTTCGATCTCACCTACCAACCCCAACATTGGGATTTTCGGATAATCACAATAGCTTTTTCGCTTGGGGGGGTGTTGTAAAATAATTGCATCGGGCATTGCACCTCGCAGGATGGCGCTTGAAGAGGTAAATGCGGGATGGCTCAACGCCCCTTGCCCTTCCACTACAATGATATCGGGTTCCTCTTTCTCACAGGCATTCAGAATGGCATGCTCAACTTCTCCCGTGGCAAACCCAGAGGTCAGTACGTCCACTGCCACCCCATATTCGGAACCTTGGAGGAGGCCCGTTTGACCGGTGGTGACAAAAACGGCATTCAAGCCTTCATTCCGAAGCGCCTCCACCAAAAACAAGGCGGTGGTTCTTTTGCCGACCGCACAATCAGTTCCCATGACCGCTACGATCGGAACCTTTATGTATTGGATACGTCCTGAAAAATTGTGGAGGTTTTCACGTGCGGGCGGCTTTCGCACATCTTGGATGGCCACTCCATATTCATGGGTCATTTGGGCAAATTGCGGGTCATCGTTAAAAAATTCGGGAAGACCATTGACGATGTTCATCCCATTTTTGATAGCCGTAAAAATAACCTCTCTTTGTTCCTTGCTCAAAAATGAGGTGAGTGGTGCGATACCATAGATAAAGTATTTTGGAATACTGCCCAATTCTTCCAATGCACTTTCAATGCTCTTAAAAATTGGAATTGCCCTTTTCACGCCATCAAGATACTCCCCTGCATCTTGTCCGGATTTGGTACTGTCCACTACCCCAACAATGGTATACTTTTCCGATTGCCTAATGAGTCCATTGGCCACTTTGCCGTCTATATTCCCAAATTCGTTTTCACAATAAACCAAGGCACTTTGTTTCATACTATTTGTTGTTGCTGTTTAACAATCGACAGATTGCCGGTATACGGTCTGAGCTCGCTGTCGAAATAAACCAGTTCATTTGCGGTAGGGTCGTTGTGGATGGCACAATAGTAGACCTTTCGGACATACAATCGCACAACAAGTGTGACACAGGGCCTAACCTTGGCAAAAACGAGATCTCCTTTTTTGTATCTATTTTTCATGGTCTTCCTTCTTGGTCCCACTTGCTTTTGAATCTTTAAATTCGTCAAAGTGTTCATTCATTTTGGATCGTGGTACATAACATCTTAAATTTATGATTTGCTTCAAAGGAGCAGGGTGTAAATGCAGGTATAATTATGGAGTCTCCACTCCGCATAAAAGTAGAATTGCCGTTTATGACGACCTCGGCCTTTCCTTCAATGATATGGATGAACCGAACAAAAGGTGATTCATTATGGGACAACACCTTTCCAAAATCAAATGCGAATGCCTGTATGACACAGTTGTTCTGGACACTTATGTTTTTTACCACGATGGCATTGGAATTGAACTCCAGTATATCCGCTAGGTTAAATGTCTTGGATTCCTCAAACTCACCCTTTTCCATAATTAAATAATTTAAGATTGGTCCCTTCCTGCTATTCCGACCTATTTTTGGCGTTGCGCTTGGCCTTTTTGGCCGCTTTTTTTTCTTTAGGGGTCTTTGAGGGCGGTGTTTTTCCCGACTTTGGCTTTCCTTCTTTTTCTTTTGACATGGATTATATTTTTAATTGATATGGAATATATGTTTTATTGTACGGCAAGGAGAAAAAGCATTTCCAAGTAGACGATGAAAAGGATAAGACATTTTCGCATCAGGGTATTGATTTAAAAGTGTTGGGCGCTATCCTGTGCTTGGGATTTCATATAGCCAAGACCGTGGAGGCCATTGCCCTTTGGGGAGTTTGGCGCTGAGGTTGAAAAGGGCAGTGTTTTTTAGTTCCTGCCCTTTTCTGAGCCTCTGACAAAAATTCAGAAGCATTTACCGACCAATTAAATGCGTACTGTTGTTAAGTTGAAAGTTTCCCTTTTCCTGTGGATGCTTCCATCTTCCTTTGCATTAAATCAACCAGGGCAAATCCTTGTCCATTTTTTGTCCTTCCTTGATCTGCCCGCTTCTTCCATTATAAAACATGGGTCTAAAGAAACGCCTGATCTTTTCAAGGGTCACATGTGTAAAATTCTTCTCTTTCATAATATACAGGTCATCACTGTTTTTTTTAGTAGAAATGAACAATACAAAGATGGTGCATACATTTAGGGAGTCCACAACAAAAATCTTTATAAATCTTACATATATCCTAGGTGGTGGAATCTGGATTACATTTTCCAAAACAAGATGACCACAGACATAGCCTGATCCCATAGGGTTCGAACCCATGACCGTTCCCTTCTCGAAAACCCGTGGTTGTACCTGGAGAAATTTGTAGCGCCCCTCAAATCCGATTTTTGGACACCCCTTTGTATTCATGGCTTAAAAAGAGTGGTGTTTCCATTAAATTATCGTATATTCCATAGAACTCCATTTGGAAAGAAAGGGTCAGGTCAAAAATCTCATTTATCAGTGGATTTTCTGTTTCTTCATTTTACATGGCCCTATTGCTCTTATCAGCAGAAGGTACGTTGAAATTCGCTCCTGATGTTTGCATGATTCCCACAAAGGGTCATATAAAACACCCAGTAACGAACACATTGCTTCGCTTGCCCAAGAACTACAAACACAAAAACAATGTTGCTATATATAAAATACATGGTAAGCCTGCGCTGTAAAATGGCAGTAAAGGAGGAACTCAAAAAACTCGGCATCCATTATGTCAATGTAGACCTTGGAACCATAGAGATCTTGGAAGATATCACCGATCTTCAAAGAGAGCAGTTACGTGAAAGTCTTATGAAATCCGGCCTAGAGCTTCTTGACGACAATAGGAAGATCATCATTGAAAAAATCAAGGCGGTGATCATCGAAATGATCCACTATTCAGATGAACTGCCCAAAGTAAACTACTCTGACTACATCAGCGAAAAATTGGGATATGACTATACCTATTTGGCAAACACGTTTTCGGAAGTAAAGGGGATTACCATTCAGCAATTCATAATCATGAACAAAATAGAAAGGATAAAGGAACTTTTGTTGTATAATGAGTTGAACCTGACCGAAATATCCTATTTACTGCATTACAGTAGTGTCTCACATTTATCGAACCAGTTTAAAAAAATCACGGGGCTGACTCCTTCCTTTTATAAAAAATTGAAAAAGAAACGCCTTAAGAACCTGGAGGACATCTGATCCTTTTTGGAAAAAGGAACATTATCCGGACAGTATTCGCGGTATACCACCGAAGCTACTTCGCCTCCTAAAAATCCCTTGATAAATGTGGGAAAACTGTAACTATTCCCGTTTCCCGTATAATACATTATCCTTAGAAATGACACACCTTTATTCAGGTGGCAGGAAGGAATGTAAAAACGCATAACCCTCCTCCCATAAAACTTTGGATATGGAAAATATAGAGGTCGAAAAATCAAAAGTCTTCATCATTGTCGAGATTATTGAATACGTTCCCAATGCAGTGGTCATCAAGACCATCATAAAAAAAACCACTGGAAATGTCACTGCGGTATCTTTTGACTCAGGTGAAAACCTAACGGAAAAAACATTGCCATTCGATACGTTTATCCAAATCATAGAGGGCAGGGCCGAAATCTTGATCGAAGACCATTCGCATACCTTGGAGACCGGACAGGCCATTATCATCCCTGCCCACTCCAAAAATGTCATAAAGGCCAACGAACGGTTCAAAATGATCTCCACTATCATTAAAAGTGGTTATGAGTAGCCCCATCTTGAAAAAAGCCATCAACGAACAACATTAAACTAGTCTGACATGTATACGTATCCCATGATTATCGTTCCCGTATTGATCATCCTATTGATAGGGATTAAAATCGTTCGCCCCACCCAAAGGGGCCTGATAGAAAGATTGGGGAAATACTCAGGTTTTGCCGGTCCCGGTTTCCATTGGATCATCCCGATCGTTGACCGTATGTTCATTGTCAACGTTACGGAGCAAATGGTGGATGCGCAGCCCCAAGAGATCATCACCAATGACAACTTGAATGCCAGCGTGGATGCCCAGGTATATTTTAGGGTGAAGGATGACGAAGAAAGTGTTAAGGGATCTATCTACAATGTAAACGATTATAGGTATCAAATCGTAAACCTTGCCCGTACAACGCTCAGGAACATCATTGGTACCTTGACCTTAAAATCCGCCAATAGTGAGCGGGGAAAGATCAATGCGGACCTATATAAAACACTCCACACGGAGACCATGGGTTGGGGCATTGAGATCGTGAGAACGGAGCTAAAAGAAATTGACCCACCCAAGGATGTACAGGAAACCATGAACAAAGTGGTAAAGGCAGAGAATGAAAAAATCGCGGCCGTGGATTCGGCCACAGCTGCGGAAACTGTGGCAGATGGTATAAAAAGGGCCAAAATAAAAGAAGCCGAAGGATATAAACGGGCCAAGATATTACACGCCGAGGGGGAGGCCGAAGCAATAAAGCTCGTGAACGAGGCGGCCGACAAGTTTTTTATCGGCAACGCTCAGATCCTTAGAAAGCTGCAAGCTGTGGAAACTTCCTTACAGACGAACACCAAAATAGTGGTTCCCACGGGCAGTGAACTGGTAAACATTATCGGTGAAATGGCCGGAGCAGTACTTCCGATCACCCAAAAATCCAAAATGGAATAAACCCGATAGTTCAATGAAAACACTCAAAACCATGGAGAAAAAGAACATCTTGGTGATCGTTGCACATCCCGACGACGAGACCTTGTGGTGCGGTGGCACCCTACTGATGTATCCAGGGCATCATTGGTTCATTGCCTGTCTATGCAGAAAAAATGACCGTGATCGCGGCCCAAAATTTAAAAAAGCCCTTGCCATTTATAACGCTGAGGGCTGTATGGGCGATCTGGACGATGGTGAGGAGCAAAGACCCTTGAACAAAAACATGGTAAAGAAGGCCATCTTGGACCTACTTCCCGAACGGAAATTCGATCTTGTCCTAACGCACAGTCCTACAGGTGAATATACACGGCATTTGCGTCATGAAGAAATAGGAAGGGCCGTAATCGAATTGTGGAACGAACAAAAAATTTCCACGGATCAGCTATGGAACTTTGCCTTTGAAGACGGATACAGAAAATACTATCCCCAGGCGATAAAGGATGCAAATATCCATCAAGCGCTTCCAAAAACCATTTGGAAGGAAAAGTACCGGATAATCACTGAGGTGTATGGATTTGAGAAAACAGGATTTGAAGCAAAGACAACACCCAAGGAAGAGGCCTTCTGGAAATTTGAAAACCGGATAGATGCCCAAAAATGGCTGGAGCACGAGGGAATTCAACAGCAACCCACTTAAGATTCAGGAAATGAAAGTTCTGGTCCTTTACGATTATCCACCTTCTCCCGGTGGTCTTGCCACGCAGGGCGACCTGCTTTATCGTGGGCTTCTGGAACTTGGAGTGGACGCACATGCGGTCCATTTTGAGTCGGCACAGGAAAAAGAATGGTATTACAGATGGTTCGAGCCCGATGTGGTGGTGGGCATTGGTTATTGGGGCCATACCCCCCACTTGGTACTGCACCCCCAGCGCTATGGCATTGTGCCCATACCTTGGTTGGTTGCCGATGGTTACATTGCCAACTATCAAGAAGTCCTGAACGATCTGCCCCTGATCCTGGTAACTTCAAACTGGGTCAAGGAAATGTATGTAAGGGATGGCATCAAGGCCTCAACTATCGAGGTGTTGCCCGTAGGTTGTGATACCACATCTTTTGTCCCTTTTGACAAAAATGACCCTAAAATTGTGGCGGTACGTGAATCATTGGGCATTCCCCCGGACCAATTAATGATCTTGACCGTTGGTGGTGATGCCGCTTCAAAAGGTGCCCAGGAGGTCATGCAGGCCCTGGCGATCATTGACGCCAAGGCCCCTGATTGGAAATATGTATGTAAAGTATGGCCACAACCGAGGACCAAGGCCCAGAACCTCCTAGACCTGGAAATGGCCACCCATTTGGGCATTGAAAAGAATGTCACCTACGCCACCAATACCGTTTCCCGAAATTTCATGCCGTATCTCATTGGCGCATGTGATATTTATGCGGCCCCCTCACGTCTTGAAGGGTTCGGTATGTCCCAGGTGGAGGCGGGAGCTTGCGGAAAACCTGTCATAGGGATCAGGGCCATGGGAATGTTGGACACACTTTTACATGAAAAAACGGCCTTTCTCGCCGAGGTGGCACAAAAAATCGTTGTTAAGGAAGTGCTTTTGGGAAAAGAATCTGGCTATGAAAACAAACACAAAATCGTGTTCGATATTCCAAGAACGGTCGATTACCGGGCCAATGTGCAGGAAATTGCCAAGTATATGCTCCTGCTCATGGGCAATGAACAACTACGGATAGCCATGGGCCGTGCGGCAAGGGAACATGTGGTGGAACATTTTGATTACAGGGTCGTGGCCAAAAAATTCATCCAAATAATACAGGATAAATTAGGTATAGATTAAATGACCTCGGAAAACAAACAATTCATAAAATCCGCGGAAAGGGCCGCTCTGGAAGTGCTCCTGCACAATTCAAAGGGGCCGTTCCTTGATCTGCCGCGAACAGCCGGTTGGGGATATCCCGAACCCTATACCCGTGACCTTTTGGTTTCCGTCCTGGGGATTGCTGTAACGGACAATGCCGACCTGTTGCAAACTGTACGGCATGTTTTGCTCATCTTGGCCCAAAACCAATCCAAGCGGGGCCATATTCCCTCTCTGGTCCATGACAGGGAAGATCGGGGTGCCAGCGATACCACCCCCTTGTTTCTAATTGCTGTCGATATTTTCAGAAAAGTGGCCCAGGAACCTCATTTTTTGGAAACTGCCATCCGAAAGGCCCTTTTATGGATGGAGTATCAAAGTCCGTCCGACCGATGCATCGTGGCACATTTGCCCACCAGTGATTGGCGGGACGAGCAATGGGTGTTGGGCCATGGATTGTTTGTGAACACATTGGCGTACACCTATTTAAAACTGTACGGAAACACCAAGAGGGCCGAACAATTACGGCTCGAAATGGAGCGACCAATCTTTTATCCGGATAAAATGAGCAACAAAGAACCTGAAGGACTGACCATTGACGGTCAACCCTATTACGCCCTATGGTCCTATAAGGTCTATAGTAGCGAGCGCTTCGATCTATTGGGCAACAGTATGGCCATCTTATCGGGTATGGCCTCACCATCAAGGGCAAAGGCCATAATCAAATGGATTGAAACATCATGTTCTTCGATGAGAAAAACAAAGGAACTGTCCATTGACCTCTCCCCTAATTTTTTCCCTTTTATCCGCCCGGGCGATTCGGATTGGGTCCCTAGATACGCTGATTTCAACCAACCTGGAAATTACCACAATGGCGGTATATGGCCCTTTATAACCGGGTTTTACATTGCGGCCCTTGTGGCCAACAAAAACTATGGTTTGGCGGAAAAAAAACTCTTGGCGTTGACCCGGCTTATCAAAAAAGCCAGGAACAAGGAACTTGAATTCGGTTTCAATGAATGGTACAAGGCCCAGGACGGAAAACCCATGGGGCAGGACTGGCAGACCTGGAGCGCATCAAACTACTTATATGCGGCCCGATGTGTGGCAGAAAAAAGGACGCCTTTTTTTGACGTCCCAGGCTAATGGTCATAAAAAGAAGGCACCTTATTAATGGGGTCCAACCGCCATTAAGGACAAAACAGTACATTTATTGTTCCCTTGATAAATCATACATCTTGTTTCCTTATACGGCCTTTATCACTTTTCAAATACCTTCCATATCACTTGATCGACCAAAGCATTACCGTAATTTCCTTCCAATTTGCTTTTTATATCCCAGACGTTCTGCATGTCCCGTGCCCTATGATCTTCCACATCCATTTATGCAATGCCTTTGCATGATCATGGGACGATCTTAACATTATTGGTTATGCCCCTTACACCGGACAGAAAACGCACAGCACTTTCCGCGGCCTCTTTTTGGTGGTTCCAAGGCAGCTCACCCTCCAATGTGACCCAACCATCCTCAACGTTTACGGTCAACCCATCATGGGGCACACACGGATTGGACATCAATATTTTCAAGACTTTTCCGCCCATTTGCCCATTGGCATTTTTGAAGGCGTCCCTGAACTCCACTTGGATGTTCTTTACCAATGTCTTGACACCAATAACCGCACTGGCCACATTTTCTGCCTCCAATTTTTTTGCGCAGCTATCCACGGTGCCAAAAAGGGAAACAACGCCGTGGTCGGCAGTAACCCCGATCTGATCGGCATGCAACAGGGGTTGCCGTTTAATGGCATTTTGAACATCCATCCGCAATGTTGCATTACTTTTCATGATCAACCAATTATTTCGTGTAGGAATCACTTTCCACAACCTGATAAAGGTCGAACATTGGATCGGTACCGTCATTGTACATCAACGGAAAGCAATTACATAAATCACACATGGATTTTCTTATGGGATCCCGTGTTCCGTATTAAGGTCAAAAACGGAACCCAAAAAAAGGAACTACCCAATCCCCCATTTTTCAAGCATGGCACAAATCTGTGATTTATGCAACTATACTCCTTTTTTATTCAACTTTTTTTTATTGATTTTCAATATCTTATCCTTGTTTTTCGATGTGGTTTCGGAAAACCGGATTTCACTAAACCCAAAGAAAATGTCAAAAGGAAACAAGACCCCTGCAAAATCAAACAAACCAAAACTCGCACTGAACCTAAAGAAAATAAGTGCACACAGGGATACCAAAACAAGCATTGTAAATAGAAACTATAAGGGGCGCATCCTATAGAGGGGTTGCCTCCTTTCTCCAACAAAATCCCATCCAAGATGAAGCTAGCCTATATCGGCACCTATCCACCACGCGAATGTGGTATTGGCACGTTTACCCAAAACCTTGCCCACTCCATGTTGAAAAACGGCAAGGGGGTCAAAGAAATTATGGTTTTCGCCATGAACGACCATAACCAGGACTATCACTATCCGCCCGAAGTAAAATTGAGCATCAACCAAGAACAACAGACCGATTATCTGGAAGCCGTCAACTACATTAATCTCAGTGGGGCGGATGCGTGCATACTTGAACATGAATTTGGCATATATGGAGG
The DNA here is from genome assembly GCF_029193885.1 of Flagellimonas yonaguniensis. Taxonomy (GTDB): domain Bacteria; phylum Bacteroidota; class Bacteroidia; order Flavobacteriales; family Flavobacteriaceae; genus Flagellimonas; species Flagellimonas yonaguniensis. The sequence continues at coordinate 137,831 of NZ_JARFVB010000007.1, forward strand.
TCTGGGCGGAGTCTATATCCTGCCCCTCCTACACCGCCTGAACATCCCGTTGATCACTACCTTGCATACCATTCTGGAAACACCATCCTATAATGAAAGGGCCATCTTAAAGGAAATTTGCAAAATGTCCGATAAAATTGTGGTGATGAGCCGTAAGGCCATCCACTTTCTTGTAGAGCTATATGCTGTGCCCGAAGAAAAAATAGTTCTTATAGAACATGGTGTCCCGGACATCCATTTTGATAAGGAGGAGTCGAGAACGGAATTTAAACTGAATGAAAAGAAGTTGCTCCTGACCTTTGGCTTCATCGGTCGTAATAAGGGCATTGAAACCGTGATCAAGGCCTTACCACAAATCATTGAAAAGCATCCTGAAGTGTTGTACATCGTCTTGGGAAAAACGCATCCCAATGTGTTGCGACATTCGGGGGAAGAATATCGAAATTATCTCCAGGTCCTTATAAAATCACTGAAACTCAATGAGCATGTATTGTTGCTCAATGAGTTTATAGATGAAAATGAGCTTTTTAAATATCTTTCTGCCTGTGATATTTACATCACCCCCTACCTTAGTGAGGCACAGATCACCAGTGGCACACTTTCCTATGCCATGGGTGCGGGTTGTGCCGTAGTCTCCACCCCCTATTGGCATGCCGCGGAATTGCTTGTGGAAAACAAAGGGCGCCTTTTTGATTTTTACGACTCTGATGGCCTGTCCGAAGTTTTAAACGAATTACTGGACAATCCAGAAAACCTGTACGAGATCCAAGAAAATGCAACGGAATATGGGCAAGACATCACCTGGCCCAAAATCGGACAAAAATATACCGATCTTATAACACAGGTACTATCGAGACCCAAGGAGCCCTTGCCAAAGAAAGAAAACGTCATAGATCCTTTGCTGTTGCCCCCATTTTCCCTGGTCCATATCAAAAGATTGACCGATGACACCGGTATTATCCAACATGCAAAATTCGGGATTCCGAACTTAAAGGAAGGCTATTGTCTGGATGATAATGCCCGGGCACTTTTAATGGTCTGTATGACCTATAAACAGAAAAAAGATCCACTTGCCCTGGAGTTCATGCCCGTATATTTGAGCTATATCCATTACATGCAGAACAAGGACGGCACCTTTCGGAATTTTCTGAGCTTCAACCGTAATTTTTTGGATGAAAAAGGTTCTGAGGATTCCTTTGGCCGAACCATTTGGGCCCTGGGATATCTTTTGGGAAATGCGCCTAACGATGCCTATTATCAAACAGGCAAATTGGTTTTTTTCGATGCCGTTCCCTATTTTGACAGTATCAAATCCATAAGGGGGATTGCCAATACCATGATCGGGATCAGCCATTATCTCAGGACGAATGCTTCCGATGATGCCATGAAAGGGACCTTGCATAAGTTGGCCAATATACTGGTTTCCCATTATGATCAAAACCATACAGAAGATTGGAAGTGGTTTGAGTCACTTCTGGCGTATGATAATGGTATTTTACCCTTGGCACTCCTACACGCGGCGGAAGTTCTGGAGGACGGGGATATTTCCAAAGTAGCCTTTGACACCATGGATTTTCTTACCGAACATACGATGAAGGATGGTTATTTATCCATCATCGGAAACAAGGATTGGTATGTAAAGGACAAGGAACGTTCCATGTTCGCACAACAGCCCATCGATGCCGAGGCCATGGTGCTAATGTACCATCAAGCTTATGTATTGACGGGTAATCGTGATTTTCTGAAAAAATTGTTCACCTCGTTCATGTGGTTTTTGGGCGAAAACGATATGCGTATGAGTCTGTATGATTTTGAGACCAAAGGGTGCTGTGATGGTTTTGAAAATTATGGGGTGAACCGAAATCAAGGGGCCGAAAGTTCGTTGGCCTATCTTATCTCACATTTAACCGTACTGCAGGCCTATGAAGAGTCTTTTCAATCTAAGGAAAATAAGGGTTCAAATACTAAAAAACTGGTGACAAATACATTGTAACATATAAAAAAAGGGGGGGTCGGTCTTGGCTTGGGACCTACACGCACAGCATATGTCCCTAATATGAGGTAGTCTTGGTTCCACCAAAGTTTTGGCAAAAGCCCATTGGAAACTCATCCGTTTTACCTGTGGTGATGCCATCAATACTGAAGTATAAAAAAAGGGCTTTCGCCCCCTTTTTTAATTGTTATCAAGAAAACCGTATTAGTTTCAACAAAGTATGTCTTCGTTGGTTCCTCCAGCTCGCGTGGCGGCTCAATATTTTCTCAAAACTAGTTTTAACATCGTTTCGCAATCTTTTTTCATGTTTCATTTATTTCTATTTACTTCTTGTGATGGGGCAATAATACCTTTATCTACACTCAATATGACATTAATAAATCAGAAGTGACCATCTTTGGCAAGAGTTTAACGTATTGTAAATGAAATAATTACGAATAAATGCTTTTTTGCCAGCAAGGAGTCTAGAGATGTCTCTTCTAAGGATACTATCTTCTTAAATACAATACACCGTACTTCTCTCAACCTGCGCTTAAAAGAGCTCTTGGAGGCTTAAAAGTCCATCATGATTTTAAATAAGCTTTCGCGTGGTGGTCAAGGATATTGTCAAAAATTAAATCGATTACCTATATAATTAAAAGAATCATTATCCTTTATCAAGATTCTTTTCATGCTTTATGAAACTGAAGTTATGATATTTTGTTTATCGGTGTTTTTGAAAAATAAAGCAGTAAATTACTTTCTACATTTTTAATTGAGGGAAGCCTTACTTTTTAACGCTTTAAATAATGCAGCCATTTCCACTACGGCATAGGTAGCGGAATAATCCGATACGGCATAGGGCAGAATCAAACTGTCATTATGGATGATAGATCCGCAAGAATAGACCACGTTGGGTACATAACCTTCCCGTTCTTCCTCCAAGGGCATTAACAAAGGTTCTTCCAAACGGCCCATCTCTTTTGACGGGTCCTCAAGATCAAACAAAGAAACGGAGATACAATACCTTCTCATGGGCCCTACACCATGTGTGATGACCAACCATCCGTGTTCGGTCCACAAAGGGGACCCGCAATTTCCTATTTGTGTAAATTCCCATGGAAACCTTGGTTTTTGAAGGAGGATGGGGTCGTTCCATAACGTTGCCCTATCTGAATACATGAGATAGTTGTTCACACCATCGATCCTGGAAAGCATCGCGTATTTCCCCTTGATCTTTTTGGGGAAAAGTGCCAGGTTCTTGCCTACGGCACCATTTCCATGCAAAGGCATGATCCTGAATGTATAGAAATCATCCGTAGAAAGAAGTTTTGGCAATATGGCATGGCCGTTATAGGCGGTATAGGTGGCATATACCTTTTCGGTGCCATCATTTTCAACAAAGCGGACAAAACGGGCATCTTCGATCCCCTTGCTTTCCGAATCCGAAATAGGGAATATAACGCGTTCGCTCAAATCGGAATCATGCTCAAACGCGATGTCGTAATAGGAATCCACCAGCCAGGTAATTTCTTCAAGTGCCAACCTTTTTTCAAGACTAATGGCCGTGTCGTCCATTACTTTCCTTACCGCGTTCTTTAGCACGTAATACTCGAATTTATCTGGCAGGTCCTCCATGATACTTTTTGAATACTTTATGGGGATGTGCATCTCCCGCATCTTTTTCACAAATCGTCCTTTATCATAGAGTTTCTTATGGGAGATTTCTGCCATGTCGATCGAATTGCCTACACCCATCAAATGCAGGTCGTTGTTTTTATCGATTATCCCCCTTCTGAAAACTATGGAAGAAATATGCCCTTCCCCTGTTGCCCGAAACGAAAGGATCACGCGCATTTCACCCTCTTCCAAATAGGACTGGTCAAAATCTTGGATGATGGAGGGATTAAAAAAAGCGGCGGACTCTATGGAATACTCCATGGTAAGGTAAGAACCGATGAGCAATTTTCGCTCCATGGAAATAGCATCAAAATCCATGTTCATTTGCCCAATGATATTCCTGATGCCATCACAATGTTTATGGAAAAGCTTGGTGATGTTACGGTGCCTACTTGCAAATTCCCTTAGGGTCTGTTCCAAGGATTCCCGCACTTGACTTTCGCTCATCCCAAAGATCAGGGACAGCAAATCCTTGGTCCGCTGTTCCCCGTTCATAAAGGAGCGGGCCACCACCCTACTGGCATCTGGCAGAAATTTTACGTGCTTACGTGTTACGGAAACCCTCATAAGTATAGAAAAAAATAGTAGGATAGACTATAAAAAAGTAATCGAGCCATTTTAAAAACATCATGTAGCGTATTTGTTCCAGGCTATATTTTCTCAAATACAAGCCTATAATGATCCATTATCTCTTTTTCAAAGCATATTTTGTTGGGGCTGATCTTAAAGACGGCTACTTGATGCCTAAATTCCTTGTCCATGATGTATTTGGGAACCAAGGATAGATAGAGCCAATATTTTCTCAGGTTGAACTTCCTGAACTTCTTTCGCCATTGGCTTATCGTCTCAATGTAGTCCAGTCTTCCACTGCTTTTCGAGATCAATTTAAAATTCGGTTCTGCATTCCGTATCACCATTTCAGGTCCATAGGGCAACCATGAACCCGGAAACTCCTTGACCATCAGTGCCATGACATGGGCCGCGGAGCCTTTTTTGGCCTTGACATCCAGTTCTTCATAATCGATCATATTTTTACTGAACGTCATGGTCTGCATATAGAACCTCCCACCTTTTGGCAACAAATTGGCAACGGTCTTAAAAAAGTCACTGTACACTTTCTCTTGTTTTCCTTCTTTCCATTCCTCAACGGAACAGAAATGTTCCAATCCCCCAATGCAGCTAATGGCATCAAACATTCCAAAATCTTCCGGTACGATGTAGCGACAATCCTTCACAAGGACCTTCATTCCATGCTTCTGACAGGCTTCCGCCTGTCCCTCTGACAAGGTCAAGCCTGTGCAAATGCCTCCCCTATCTTGGGAAGCATATTTGATAAAGGGGCCCCAGCCGCAGGCCATGTCCAAGACTTTGCTTCCATATTTAATATATAAGCTATCCGCTATAAACCGGTGTTTTTCCATTTGCGCCTCTTCCAAGGACATTGAAAAATCACCATCGTACTTGGCTCCGCTGTAATCGGCGGTTTCCCCCATGCTCAAACGGAATATCCTGTCTATGGTAGTGTAGGTAAAATCCAAATCCTTTTTATCGGCCATTTCTTTAATTTAAGGTTTAAGTACTCAATTCTTTTGAAGGCATCCTTGGGGTGCCTTTCTTATAATTGCGGTTTTATTTCTTTTCCGCATGTTGGTTTCAGTTAAAAACACTGAAGTTTAAAAAGGATACGGTAGTTTCCCAATTGAATCGTGAAGTGTTCGTAAGCAAGTACTGATCCCTTACCTGTTTTTGGATGTCAAGTACCTGTGTAGGATGCTATGCATGATTTTCTAAAGGTAGTCATTTAACTGTTCCTATGGACAAGGGAACTACTATTCTTTACAATATGTAATTCATTTAATCACAGCAATTTAACATTCTTTTTAAATGACAGGTTATAATTAAGCCTACCTTTAACCTTAGTCGGCCCGTGCTACGGGCAATCCATTACCAAATTTCATTTTGGTCTTAGTTTGGTCCTGCCCCCACGGAAAAACAATGCAATAGTGCAATAAACGGTTTAAGCCACGTTTTTAAGGAATAGCGACCAGGTTGTCCGATGTTATCCTTGATGTAAATATTCGTCTTCATTATAGATATCCCATTTAATTTCCTCGCAGTTCCATGAGTTTCAGGTAACCACCAAACCTTTGTTTTGGCTATAGGGGGCTCATGATAAAGTGTTTCCATTGCAATGGAAAGCGGACAAAGGCTTTAAAAAAAAGAACAGTATCAAAAATCCAAAATTTGCGAAAAGAGGAGGATCCGACTTTTCAAGAGCATTAAAAACAAGGGTCAACCAGTATTTTGATTCTAAGGGAATCAGTAAATATGCCAATAAGAGCATGATAGTCAAATCAGTCTTAATGTTATCGCTATTTGTGGTTCCCTTGTTACTCATCAATTTGGGAATGGCCTCAAGTCCCTGGCAACTTTTTCTGCTCTATTTTATAGGAGGACTTGGAATGGCCGGAATAGGAATGGGGATCATGCACGACGCCATCCATGGATCGTATTCACGAAATAAGACCGTTAACCGCTATATGGGGTACACCATGAACCTAGTGGGTGCTAGCTCGGCCGTATGGAGGATACAACACAATGTTTTGCACCATACCTATCCCAACATTAAGGGATCGGACGATGATATCAATGCTCCCTTTTTTCTGAGATTTTCCCCGAATGCCAAAAGATATGCGCTGCACAGGTTCCAATTTATATACGCCTGGTTTTTTTATAGTATATCGACGATTTCCTGGGTCACCACCAAGGATTTTGTCCGCATGAACCGCTATAGGAAAATGGGATTTTTGAACAAGCGCAATGAGTTCCAAAGGGAAATCTCCATACTGATTATGTGGAAGCTTGTCTACTATACCTTCGCGCTCGTCCTACCATTGATCGTGGTCCCCCTAGCTCCCTGGATCATCATACTGGCATTTATAAGTATGCACCTGGTGACCGGATTTTTGATCAGTACGATATTTCAGGTTGCGCACATCATGCCCAGTTTGGAGTTTCCCATACCTGATGAAAACAATACGGTCGCAGGCGATTGGGCCATGCACCAAATGGCCACAACCACTAATTTTGCGCCAAGGGGTGCCCTCTTCTCATGGTTGATAGGAGGGTTGAACTACCAAGTGGAACACCATCTACTGCCCAACATCTGTCATGTACACTATAAAAATCTATCCCGTATCGTGGCAGAGACCGCCAAGGAATTCGGTATGCCCTACCATTCACAAAAAACCTTTGGCAGTGCTATTTGGAACCATATTAAGATGTTGCGCTCCTTGGGAAAAACTGTTCCGGTAAGCACTTAACGGACACGTATTCCCTATTTTGGTGTACCCTGACAGCATTCGGGTTGGTCTGAATTCCAGTTGATTTCCATTCCATGCTGAAATGCACACAAAATGGTAAAAAAACAACAACCTTCCTAGACTCCAATCCGTCCCATTGCAAGGCCATCAGGTATAAGCCTGGGTTGTATGGGTTTTTCGATGGGCTTGGATGGGTTTGGTCCAAGGTTCCAATTTTTTGTGGGAATTGCCAAAAGTCTACATTGGTTGTTTCTTCTTTTATCACCCGTTCCAAGAGATTTGTCCTCAATGTACAAGCAATTGGGAAGAATATGGGACCTGCCCCTAGGAAAATGTGTGAATCATGCAACTAATACAGCTTACTGCATAACACTTATCAATGGTTATCGGACCATCTTTGTCCTGTGAAATGTTTCACTTAAAAATTTAAATCATGAACTACAAGACAAAAAAAATATCAACCCTGATCTTTGGATTGGCTTCCGTTGCCATGGCCGTCATAGTGTTCAATGGCTGCAAATCGCCCGCCAAAGACAAGGAGACAATAAATACAGGTGAGGCCAAGGAAAATCTAGTGGAAGCAAAGGAAAGTCTAGATGAGGCCAAGAAAGAATATGTCCTTAGATATGAGGCTTTCAAACTGGAATCGGACAATAAAATTGCAGAAAACGAAAAGGTCATTGCCGAATTAAAGGCGAAAGCCAAAATGGAAAGCAATGCGGCCAAACAGGATTTTGAAAAAGAACTTGCCGCATTGGAACAAAAAAACCAATCGTTGAAAGAAAAAATGAGCTACTATAAGGATGAGGGCGATGATGAATGGGAATCATTTAAGGTTGAATTTGATCAAGATATGGATAGCTTGGGACGAGCATTAAAAGATCTGACCAAAAATAATACGAACTAATCTCTACAAAAAGCTAACATTATGGCAAACTCACTTTACACGGTGGCCGTGGTATTGATCATTGCATGGGCCATTGGATTTCTTGGATATCATGCCGGGGGAATCATCCATATCCTATTGGTCATCGCGATAATTGCAATCATATTAAGTATGGTTCAGGGACGAAAATCCGGGTAACCACAATTTATACATAAGAACGACAAGTACAATCCCCAGAGTATCCAAGAACATGCAGCGATGTTCTTGGATACTCTCTTTTATGCCCCATTATTCTTTAACGGGAGCTCTTTACCCCCTGATTCAATTATGAGTAAAAAGCGATACCTTCTATTGTGGACCATTGCGATACCAATTTTGGCATGGCTCGCCTATTTTGGCATTCCGCTGGATCTGGGGGAACTCTATTCTCTGTTCCTTGGCATTTTACTGATCGGATCCGTCATTGCTGCGGTACACCATGCGGAGGTTATCGCCTATAGGGTGGGAGAACCTTTTGGTACATTGTTGCTGGCATCAGCGATTACGGTGATCGAAGTGGCACTGATCGTTTCATTGATGCTGAACGGGGGGCGGCTTGAGGCAGTTACGCTTGCCCGTGATACGGTTTTGGCATCGGTAATGATAATCCTCACGGGGATCATAGGGATCTGCATACTGGTAGGGGCCATACGTTACAAGGAACAGGTGTTCAGGCTCCAGGGTGTTAGTGCAGCTTTGGTTACCCTTACCGCCATATTGGTGTTCGCCCTTATCCTTCCCAAATTCACTCCAAGTCTGAATGGTTCCACAAACAATCCTACCCAATTGCTCTTTGTTGCGATAGCTTGTCTTGTCCTGTATATCACATTTGTAATGGTGCAGACCGTACGGCATCGCGCATTTTTTTTATCCCCCGAAACCACTGAGAACAAAAATGTGCTACCCCCTCCCCCGACGGTAATGGAAACATTTATAAGTGCCCTATTGTTGGTTTTGTGTCTTGGCATAGTGGTACTGCTCGCCAAGGCCCTTACATCCGATATAGAAAACATCGTTTTGAATGCAGGGGCTCCAAAATCCCTGGTCGGGGTGATCATAGCGGCAGTAGTGTTATTGCCCGAGGGACTTGCCGCCTATCGCGCTGCCAGAAAAAACCGCCTCCAGACCAGCCTTAACCTTGCCTTGGGCTCAGCTCTTGCAAGTATCGGCCTCACCATACCGACAGTTGCTATAGTATCCATTATAACGGGAATGAAAATAACACTTGGCATTGATATAAAGGCCATGGTTTTATTGGTACTGGCCCAGTTTACCATTGTACTGTCATTGGCCACTGGGCGTACCAATGTGCTGCAGGGAATCGTACTTTTAACGATCTTTGTGGTTTATCTTTTTGCAATTATCTCCCCATGACATGGTCACTTGGCACCGCTATGGGGCTTCGAGTCCTTGCTTCCAAATATCATGATGATATAACTAACGGTAAATACTTTATCCATAGTTTTTTTGGCGCGACCAAATACCATGTGTGAATTATGCAATTCATTTTGATCATTGTGTATCGTATTGGTCAGGTATAAGGATGACCTTTATGCCATTGTGAAAATTCATTCACAACATAAAAATAATTCCTATGAAAACGAATGCAGAATTACAGGTTGATGTTCAGAATGCCATTAAATGGGAGCCTTTGTTACATGTAGCTGAAATTGGGGTCACAGCCAAGGATGGTGTTGTTTCTTTGACCGGTGTGGTGGACAGTTATACAAAAAAAATGGAAGCGGAAGATGCGGCCAAAAAAGTCATTGGCGTGAAAGCCTTGGTTGAAAATATTGAAGTGAGGTTTCCAGGCAATTGGGCAAAAACGGATGCCGAAGTCACTGCTGAAGTCTTGGACGCCTTGAAGGTCAATCACTATGTTCCCAATGATAAGGTGACAGCAAAAGTAGAGGATGGATGGGTCACATTGGCGGGTGAGCTGCCCTGGAATTACCAAAGGGAAGCAGCAAAAATAGCCATACATGGTCTTTCAGGGGTAAAAGGTGTGAGCAATAATATCAAGATCAAATCCGAAAGCAACGGAACAATTGAACTGAGTGCCGTTGAAAGTGCACTAAGAAGAAGTTCGATCGATGATAGTGATATCGACGTATCCGTATCCGGAACAACCGTCACATTGAGCGGAAAAGTAAATTCTTGGTATCAAAAAGAAGAAGCGGGCCGCGTTGTGTGGAAGGCTCGTGGTATCTGCGATGTAAAAAATGAATTGTCAGTCGAATATGATTACCTGTTGGTTCTTTAACCCTTGCAAAATGGTGGGGGAATTTTCTTCCACCGTTTTCTCTTACATCGACAGGGGTTTGTAATGTATTCCAATCCTGGCGACTCCAACCCTATTTGAAGGTTCCCCCATTCGATTGGGAAAAAACAGAAGGGATAAGGTTGGAGCATGGAAACGGAAGTGGGTTCAAGGAAGCCCGGATATTTCCAATTTTGGACCAGACCATTGGAAAAAGCCATGGGAAACGGGGCAAAAAATGGATAACATAAAACAGAACATCATGAAAATAGTGACAAGGATGGTCGAAATCAACCGACAGGGGGTTGCCAAGGTATTGGCAAAAAATTTAGCGGACGAAACGGTACTTTACATCAAGACAAAAAAGGCCCATTGGCATGTTGAAGGGGACGATTTTTATGATAAGCATAAATTCTTTGAATTTCAATTTAAACAATTGGATGAAATCATGGATAGCGTCGCGGAGCGTATACGTTCCATTGGCCACTATGCACCGGCTACGTTAAAATCGTATCTAAATTTGTCCCATCTGACAGAGTCAGAAAGTGAGAGAAACGATAGCCAAGGGTTCATCAAAGAACTACTGGCCGATCATGAACGTATTATTATGGATTTACGAGGTCATATAAAATCGTTTACCGATGATTTTCATGATGCGGGCAGCAGTGATTTTATTACCAGTCTTATGATTACCCATGAAAAAATGGCTTGGTTCCTGCGTTCCCATTTAACAAAATAAAGCCACCATGTATTACAACAGTTATCATTTTTTGGGAATGCACTTTATATGGTGGTTCGTTTGGGGCATCCTACTTTTCTTGATTTTTGCCATACCATATAAAATTCTTGGGCAAGGAACCAAGAAAGACACCACAGGTGATATACTGAAAAAACGCTTTGCTTCCGGGGAAATCAATAAGGAAGAGTACCAAGAAACGAAGAAAACCCTAGAAGGTTGACCACCCCTTTGCCCTAAGAAAACAAGTCCCATATGGATCTCCCCCCGATAGTTCACCCACTATGATCATCCACTTGACCTTCCCTTGATCATGTTCCAATGGAACTCTCGAAGATATCTGGGAGTAAAAAAAAGGATATCCCTTTGGCCCCGAGAATAGAATCAGGGTAGGTTTTCCGTGGCGCGGCAATGTATAGACCTCCCCACAACATGGCAATCCCGAACAGCCAACATTTCAACACTGGCCACTGGCCTGGTACAGGTCCCATTGAATAAAAAAACAAGTATAACCCTTTAATAACGAAAGCATGAAAAATTTAAAACAGATCGCGAGTATGATAGTACTGCTTGCCATGATCCAGGCGCACGCCCAAAATGGCCCGACAGGGATCCTGAACTCAACCACTACCAACACCTTCAACTACATCAAAGAAGGTGTTGAAATGCCTTATTCCGTTACGGTACAAGAGAGCCGGAATTACAAAACCATGTTTGCTCTTGCAGATATGGGAAAAGTTGATAAAGACAGGATAAACACTCCTGTCAAAGTATCGAAACTCATTACCGTCACAAACAATGCCAATCCACGTGACAATAGTGTCATAGCCTTACGATATGACAAACAGGTTGCAGATACTTTTAAATTGGTGTCCACTGAAAAGGGATTTGCCATATCTGTAGCCAATAGGACCATGGATTATATCATGGGCAAGGGAATCCAGTTTGCGAATACCGCGGATAGAGAATTCTTTATGGTTGACGAATTTGATGGTATGGAATAAATGGAATTTATTTGATTTGTTCATGCAGAATCCCTAGAAATAGGGATTTTTCTATTTATTGTGGCAGTAATTGCCCTAATTTCCACACCTTTCTTTTACCCCTTTTTGGCCCAAGGGCAATAAGATGGACCAAAGGAGACTTCGGCCATCAAATGCCCGGATGCCCAACGGATGCCCCTTGGCTTGTCAATCAAAAAAACTGCCTTGGAGCAATTGATATGGGAACTTTGATCAATGGATTTTCCATGTGTACTGAGGTGATGGGAAATAACCCTTATAAGGTGCAAGAAAGTCAAAGGGACAATTCCCTTTCAAAATACACCTCTTCCTTATCATCCGGAGAATCCTTGACATAGCAATAGTATATTTTATTCAGGAATGCCCTGACGATCAATGCCTTTTTTGGGTTTTTACTGGAATAGACGATTTGTCCCGCTTTGTACAGTTTGTTTACGGTGGATTTTTTGTTCAGTCGCAAACATTTCAGGGTTAAGTTCAAATCTATGGATATCATTTTGAACCTATGTGTCGCAACAATCAAATAATCCGTAAACTTTGGGATAACTACGGTGTCCCCCAATTTCAAGAGGGTCGTTTCGTTGTCCATGGTTATTTGAGCCTTACCTTCTATGATCTCAAAAAATATGGATTTTGTAGACCCCTTGCCCTTTAGTTCCATTCCCACATCAAAGGACATTGCCTTGATCTCCCCCGTTTTTTTCTTTAGCACCGAGATGGTGGATATGGCGTTGGGCGCATAGGCCAATCTTTCCGTTATTTCATGGGAGATCATTTTTGAAAATTGTGTGTCGATCATGGTATGGAATGTTAACGTTAAAAGGGACATTTATATCTTGAAAACCATTCTGGTTATCTTATCATAGGGCCCTTGCCCAGAACCTTTGGTCAAGAGCCAGGTGTACTTCCCATTGGGGTTCAATCAGTTCGGCGTTTTAATTTTTCTTGAAAATCGCTGATCACCCCTCCTTTTAAAAGTACTTCCATCTGTCGATCGCTCATGGTATGTACCGCTTCAAATTCAAACAGTTGTCCGGACGCATTGGTTGCCCTTATGGGGATCCCGATCCTGCTTTTGATACCAGCTCGCAAGTTTACAAAACTTAGCATACTTCCTTGCTCTATATTATCATAGTCCTCTTCATGTATAAATTCAAGGGGGAGTATACCAAAGTTTATCAGGTTTTGCCAAGCAATCCTTGCATAGGACTTGGCTATTACACATACCTGCCCCAAATATTTTGGGGCCAAAGCAGCGTGTTCCCTACTTGACCCTTGGGCATAGTTTTCGCCTGCTATGACGACATGCCCCCCATATATTGGTTTGGCTTTGATTGCCCTTTCGTAAAAAGTGGGGTCTATCACTGAATAGGTATATTTACTGATTTCAGGGATGTTGCTCCTAAATGGCAACACGTCCGCTCCTGCTTTGAGAATTTCATCGGTGGATACATTATCCCCCATTTTTAACAATACAGGGATATTGTATTGATCGGACATAGGTGAAAAATGCGGTAGCTCCTTTATGTTGGGGCCTTTCTCCAATTGAACTCCAGACCCATCTTCAAGTGGTGCCACCAAAAGGTCGGAATTTATGATCTCTTTTTCGGGGCTAGAATAGGTAGGATACGGTATATCGAATAATTTCCCCAAATCCCTGGGATCGGTAATTTTCCCTGTCAAAGCTGATGCGGCTGCCGTTTCAGGACTGCACAGGTACACTTGGTCATCTTCAGTTCCCGACCTGCTGGGAAAATTCCTTGGCATAGTCCTCAAGCTTATGGTATTTGAAGATGGAGCCTGTCCCATCCCAATACAGCCCATGCATCCTGATTGGTGGAACCTAGCCCCTGCCTTGATCAAATTTGCAAAACTATGGTTCTTGATCATATTCAGGATAAGCTGTCTCGACGTCGGGTTGATATCAAAGGACACCCCATTATTGACCGTTCTGTTTTTAACAATATGACCAGCGATCCAAAAGTCCCGTAGTCCGGGGTTGGCAGATGATCCAATTACGACCTGTCCAACGGATCTTCCGGCCACCTCTCTCACGGGGACCACATTTCCCGGACTGGACGGCAGCGCAATTAAAGGTTCCAACCCATCCAGGACAATTTCTTCGTTTAGGTCATATTTACAATCCTTATCTGAAATGATTTCGACCCAGTCCCCAGGTCTCCCCTGCGCCTTTAAAAAGCGATATGTTTCATGGTCACTGGGAAAAACCGTACTGGTGGCACCCAGTTCCGCCCCCATATTGGCAATAACATGCCTGTCCATGGCACTAAGGTTTTTCAATCCGTCACCATAATATTCCATAATCTTGCCGACACCTCCTTTTACCCCATACCTCCGCAACATTTCCAGGACGATATCCTTGGCACTGACCCACTCGGGAAGGTTCCCTGTAAGCTTCACCCCCATGATCTGCGGCATTTTCACATAATATGGTTCCCCGGCAATCACCGACGCCACATCAAGTCCTCCCGTTCCTATGGCGAGCATTCCAAGCGATCCAGCGGCACAACTGTGGCTATCGGAACCAACCAGTGTTTTTCCGGGGATTCCGAACCGTTGCATGTGGACGGGGTGGCTTACACCATTGCCGGGACGGCTGTACCATAAACCAAACCGCTGAGCTGCCGTATAAAGAAATAAATGGTCGTCCGCATTCTTATGGTCGGTTTGCAACAGGTTATGGTCCACATATTGGACCGCTATTTCCGTTTTAGCCCTTTTTAGGCCCATGGCTTCCAGTTCAAGCTGGACTAAGGTTCCGGTTGCATCCTGTAAAAGGGCCTGGTCGATCCTTATCCCTATTTCCCTTCCGGGGATGGCTTCGCCTTCAATAAGGTGGTGGTCGATCAGTTTTTGGGTCACATTGAATGGGTTCATGGGCTTCTATATTTTTTACTGGACGAAAAATCAGGGAGCCACTTTCTTATACTGTTCCGTAGGGGGAAGGTGGATATCAAAATCGGGCAGGAGGTTTCCTTATGAAGTTACGCAAATTTTCTGGATAATTTTGGTTTTTCGGGAGAATTCATGGCTATGGCTTTTTAGGATGGAAGAGACCATATTAACGAATGGTCATTATGGAGTGCCAGGTTTATCCAACCTTCCCGTTTTAGCATCTATCCTGATAATTGATGAATGTAAAAGCTTCACTCAAAGTTAAAACCACAAAATTCATAAATCCACATATACCTGTAAAAAGAGATATAGTGCAAAAAACGGTCAAAGCGAACCACTGAAAACGGAATTCTTTAAGCCATCCAAAAAAACCGTTTCAGACTATGTCATAAAAGAGTTTATTTTAATTTTTGCCATGCTCTCTTTAACCCGGCGCGGGTGGTATACTAAGACCGTCCTATCCACTTTTGGCAAGAACTACAGTTTTGAATTAAAAAATATCAATGCGGAAAAATACAATGTTGCTGTTACCATAAAATTTCCGGTATAAACTGCATTTTTAATGGAAACACTGGTTTGGCATACTGAACGTACCCTTGTCGCAATGCTATTGAGAAGCGTGAAATACGAGAAGATATACTTGAACCCTCCAAGCGACCGTATTGACCCTTTTCTATCATTGGCGGTGTACTTTGATTCTTATAACCATGAAAGAAGACATCAGTTCATCGACTATAAAAGACCTATCGATCTATTTAAGAGAGCGGCTTATAATCAAGGAGTATAATCCCTAAATATGACTATATTTGGGGAATACAATCCCTAAATATGATAAATAGGAGTTTAGAAGAGAAAATAAAAAATCGTTTTGGTACAGGAAAGGCTATTCTATTGATTGGTCCAAGGCAAGTAGGTAAAACTACGCTTTTCAATAAATTGCTCGAGGATAAGGATTACCTATTTTTAAACGGGGATGATCCTACTGTCCGAAAACTACTTTCCAGTCCCAATTCAGAGCAACTCAAAAATATTATTGGTGATTTCAAGACTGTATTTATTGATGAGGCCCAACGAATCGATAATATAGGACTTACCCTTAAGTTAATTACCGATCAACTTAAAGGAGTTCAATTACTGGTGAGCGGCTCATCGGCTTTTGAACTGAACAACCATACCCAGGAGCCTCTTACCGGCAGAAAATGGGAATATCAGCTCTACCCTATCTCTTGGACAGAATTTGAATCCAATGTAGGATATCTTAAAGCCGAACAGCAGCTTGAGCTGCGTGTTATTTATGGAATGTATCCAGATGTCATCAATAATTTCGGAGCAGAAAAGGAAATCTTAAAACAACTTGCCGACAGTTATTTATATAAGGACATTCTAAGCTATGGTGGCATTCGAAAACCGGAGGTTTTAGAAAAACTATTAAGAGCCTTAGCCTTCCAAATAGGCAGCGAGGTAAGTTATAATGAATTGTCACAGCTCATAGGTATAGATAAAAAAACAGTAGCTACGTACATTGATTTACTTTGTCAGGCGTATGTCATATTCAAGCTCCCAAGTTTCAGTAAAAATTTACGAAACGAAATCAAGACCAATCAAAAAATCTATTTCTACGATACCGGTGTTCGCAATATGATTATAGGTGATTTGAATCCTATGGAAATTCGCCAAGATAAGGGCAACCTCTGGGAGAATTTTTTAATAGCCGAACGTTTGAAGCATAATTCATATACTGGTTCACTGGCCAAAGGCTATTTTTGGAGAACGGTATCGCAACAAGAGATTGACTATGTTGAAGAAGAGGCTGGAAAACTAGAGGCGTTTGAAATCAAGTGGAATCCAAAAAGTAAAGTAAAAGTTCCTAAAGCTTTTGAAACCGCTTATGATGCCCAAATTACAGTGATCAACAAAGATAGTTTTAGAGATTTTTTAAAATAGAGGGTCATGTGAAAACGTCGGACACAATCAAGTATGGTCAAATTACTAATATGTTATTGGTTAGCATCCATATAAAGCCGTAAATGAGGTGGCTTAAATAATACGCTTTTAACGTTCTTCTCTTATTGCATCCAACGATAATTATTAAAACAGCTGGTTTTAAACTTTATCTATAAAGTGGTGCAAAAATGGATTTTTTTTAATTGGCCCTACTCTTGATGGCCCCTCTCAATTAATGATGTCAAGATTACAATCCTGGATTATATTGCAAGGTCAGAGAACACTTCCCGTTTGAAGCAATACCCTGGCCCTGAAATCATTGAATTCTTTACAGAATTTTTCAAAACGATCTTTCAGGGACCCGTGTTGTTCCCTAAAAACGTTGTCCCTATCGGCGTTCTTCCCTTTGGGCATTCCCAATAACAGACCATGATGGTTGGTCACCTCCGATTTGATATCGACAATCATATCCCTCTTGGTCTTGATCCTTTTTTTGTACAAGTGGTTCTGTTCCCTCATGGTATCTGTCGACACAGTGTCGAAAACATCCGAGCCCAATAAACGATCAAGGAACACAATCTCATTTTCCATATGGCCAATCAGCGATTTCCATCGTTTTATATCAAAATGGAAATCGGAGAATATCTCTTCAAATGAATCTTCCTTCTTTTTTGTCATCATACCCTTTTTTGACCTAATTATACTTGGGAGCGCTATTTCGTTTAAAGATCAACCCTGAATCAACATGCGATATTCCTTACTGCTCAATTTGCTGGTAAATATCCTCACCGAATTCTCCAAGATTTCTTTTGCCTTTTCCTCGGAATAGCCCAGTTCAACGGCATATCTTAGCACCAATTTCTGTTCTTGGTCATTCATATAATGTTCTGTATAAACGGTCCTGAACAGGGTATAAATGCCTTCCAGCCTTTCCTCAACACCCTTGGCGGGGGTTGGGACGTATTTTTCGGGGTGCGCCACTATACGTCGATAATCCTCTGGTTTAATATCCATTTTCTCGGACAGTCTGCGGATCACTTTTTCTTCTTGAGGGTCCACCGAGCCATCCTTCGTGACCAATCTGACGATGGACGCAAAATGGGCAATCCTATTTTTGTGTTCGTTGTATTCCAAAAGGTTTACTACTTCCATATAAAAGGTTTAATTGATGAACTTTATAAGCAGCAGGTCCATGACCTCGACAAGGATGAGGATAATGATCACCCATTCCAACCGGTTGTTCTCGCGATGAAAGGTAATCTCCTTAAAGAGATCCAGGTTATCCTTGATGATCTCTAACTGGTCGTGTATGCTCCTATATCTATTCTTAAGATCAAAAGTGGCCTTAAGGTGCTGATCGAGTTTGTTCAGTTCCCCATCTTCCCAAGTTGCTTCTGGCGAATCGAAAATATAGAGGTTCTCTGAAATCCTGTTTTTCACATTGAGTACCCTGCCAATGTATTTTTTAAGCTTTGTCCCTCCAATGCTCAACCGGCCGTTCACTTCCAGATTGGAGGTGTGCTTTTCGGTATCCGCCAAAATTTCCCCTGATATCCAGGCATATCTGTTCAACGCAATGGATTGGGATACATGGAGCATGATCAACCGGAGTGCATCCACATGGAACTTGGCAAGATTGACCTTATCATAAGTGATCTTGTCCTCCTTATTGCCCACACATATCTCTATTTTTTCCACTAGTCTGGTCTCCAGCGGATTTTTGTAATGGGGCAGGACCTCATCTATCACCTTCTCCCTTTCCTCCGGGCCGGCATTATAGGTACAGACCACACCATATTTGAAGATATAGACAAACTCGCCCTTATATCTTTCAAAGAATAGTTCGTCATTATCGGAAACAATGAGCCTGCCCCTGAACATTGTTTTACAGGAAGGGACGGAAATGGCTTCTGCAATCTGGTGTGCATGGGCCAAATGCCCAGATGATGGGTGCCTTCTCTTCATTTCCGGGGCGATTAAATCCAATGGTGTTTCCATGTCAACTATATTTAAAACCGATATTCACATCTCCCTCAAATCCAATCTGAAAGCTTACAGATCTTGATCAAGGGCAAAGTTCACAAAGATGCTCGAATGAAAACTGGCACATTCATCATTCCCATTTGGTTCGTTCTTTGCGAGAAGATAAGGGTCCGCTTCAGTCACTTTATTGGAAAGGTTTGGATCTGCCCCATTTTTCACCGGCAACCCGACGGATATAACACCAGAGTATTCCAATACTGTCGTAGGCCCATGTTTTTCAAGGACTTTGGATATGGTTATTAGGATGACAAGGAAGGTAAACAGTAAAAAGGGCTTTCTCATTTTTCGGTAAATTTTAATAGGTTTTTGTAATGGGTCTCACCGAAAACTATATCACCTCAAGATCGGTCGCTTTTAGCGGGGATTATAACAATGGTCCGCATGTGATCTGTAAAAAATGTTTCTGTCTACTCCATACACGCCTTTTTCTTCGAATTTTTGTCAGTTGTTGGTATTTAACGTTATTGGCCGGCCTTCTATGCCGATAAACTCCCCACTGATGTAAACTACTCCCATTTACTCCAAGGAGCGGTTACTTCCGTGGCAATCCAATAAAGACCGTGAAGATCAGTAATGGGTTCGGTTCCTTATCCATAAGGATACTTTTGGTATAGATCTCCAGAGATTCCAAAGCCCGAATCCAAAAAATAACTTTGTTGGGAGTTTTCGCCCCTACCCTTGGGAGCACATAAATTTCGTATCAAAGGTAGTCGAAATACGATCACATCGTATTTTTTTGTGCTTTATTTAATCATTCGCAAATTTCTGATATTTAAATAAATAGATGTTTTGTCATGAAGCGACTAAAAAGCCTTTAAATCACTGGCCCAAAGGCGGGAGGACTGAAAAATAAATGCACCCATAAATGATTCCATGTGATGAACAGCACCCGTAAGAGTATTTGGATACATATTGTCATGTAGTGTAGGTTGCATTGGATGGGGCAGACCATTGGAACCACTGAAAAAGGGCAAATATGAACCATCCAATATTACATTATAACCATGTATTGGTCGGTGTCCTACTTTTGTTTTACGGTGGCCATTTTTTCCAGCAAAGGTAGTATACCATGCCCGTTTTTGCATTCCGGGGCGTAATAGACAAGGTGGTGATCAAAAAATACGAAAGCATCAGGATATAGAACGGGTAGGTAATTTCAGTGTCGGTAAACAATAAGACTACTTAGGTTCGTTTCGAAATCTTCAGCGTTCAAACATCCGGAACATAAAGAACTAAAAGAATGGGTAAATAACAAACATGTTGCTATTGATGGCGAATATGATATCCAAAACTTTCATCCAGAAAGGATAAATTATCAATTGCTCAATTTAGATACTTATATCAAGGATTGGGAAAATGAACATCATAAATAGTAAAAACCGTTTAAAAAAGTGGCTTGTCAACGATATTGGTTTTGAAGAAAACCTCCCCTAAAAATCGGTGCATCTACAGGGATACCTTTTCAAGGTATTGCAATAGCCCCATATTGCGGCCATTATTTAGAACCTTCTTGCAACGGTCAAAAATATATCGTATTATTGCGATTAAATAATTAATATGGGACTGGCCAAGACCGAAATATTTACCGAAAACCAGAATGAGCTCGCCCTCATCGGGAAGGTATTTGCCCATCCCGCCCGGATTGCCATATTGCAGCACCTCTTCAAGGTCAAGGCGTGTGTCTGCGGTGACCTTGTGGACGAAATTGGATTGGCACAGCCCACCGTTTCCCAGCACTTGAAGGAACTTCGGAACATGGGACTGATCAAGGGCGATGTGGAGGGTACTAGTGTCTGTTACTGTGTCAATGTGGCCAACTGGAACGAAATGAAGGATAAGTTCAAGGCATTCCTGGATCAGGGGATCGAACTGGACCAAGAGTGCTGTTAGTATTTTTTTGAACTAATTAATCGTTTTATTGCGATTAACAAATAAACTAAAACCATGAAAACAAAAATGATCCGAACCATGGCACTGCTGTTGCTGTGCCTTCCATTGACCACACATTCCCTGAAACTAAGGGGAAAGATCCAACGCACCGTAAAGGAACTGAAGACCGTTTTTCCCCAGATACCGAAAGAAAAGATCCAGCTTTTGGACCAACTTGCCGCCAGGATGGTGTCCAATATGGGGGAGACCTCTTATACCGTTGTATTTGTGGACCAGACCAATGAGGATATGGGCCAATTGGCCATGATCTGGCTCAGGACAGGTCTTATGTATTACGGATTAAATGACAAGTTCAAGGTAGAATCCGCAGGTCTGGATACCGCCAACGAGACCCTTCCCGGTCTGGCCCTATTGAAGAACGATGGGTTCAGGGTCACCAATGCACAGGGGGAATCCCTGTTTACGTATTCGGTACGTTATGGCTCCTATAGTTGGACCATCAACAGAAAGACCCTGGAATCCTTGGATTTGGACGAGGACAGCAGTGTCAAGGTCTATGTCCAGGATGGGCTGACGGACCGAAATGCGGAGATCCTTTTTGAAAACAAGGCCGTTATCGCGGGGGAGATGATCTATGTCGCCACGAAGGTCGATGCCATTATCAAAGCTAAAACAAACAATCCATGAAATTATCAGTAGTAAAAGAAGTGCTGTCCCAATTGAAGACCCTTGGTTTCCAATTGCCCACCGGGGAAATGGTCCCCGGACATTTCCATGTCACCGAAGTGGGCAAGATCCACAAACACTTTATCGACTGCGGGGGAACCGTGCGCAATGAGGAGGTGGTAAGCTTCCAACTGTGGGAGGCCGATGACTATGACCACAGGCTGCATCCCGAAAAGTTGGTACATATCATCGAACTGTCCCAAAAGGTATTGGGCATAGCGGATTCCTTGGAAGTCGAAGTGGAGTACCAGGGTACCACTATCGGGAAATATGGCCTTGCCTTTGATGACGGTCATTTTCTGTTGACCACCAAGATGACCGACTGTCTTGCCAAGGATCAGTGTGGGGTCCCCGAAAAAAAACCAAAGGTAAGACTGTCCCAATTGACCAACGAGCCCTGCTGTTCTCCTGACGGTAATTGTTGTTAAACCATAAATCCAAACCATGAAAATGACCACTAGTTTGTTCCCTGAAATAGCGGGATTCATCGCAACCTTGAAACAGGATGCCATTTCCCCGGAGCGTAGGGAAATCCTTGATCCCCTTGCCGGTTTCATCCAGTCGAAAGTCTTGGAAGATCAGGAAATACGTTTGAATTTCATTTGCACCCACAATTCCAGGAGGAGCCACCTGTCCCAGATATGGGCACAGACCATGGCGTGCCATTTCAACATCAAGAACGTGTTCTGCTATTCGGGGGGCACCCAGGCCACGGCCCTGTTCCCGATGGTGGCGGAAACCTTGGGAAAACAAGGGTTCCAGATCCAGCAGCTTTCAGAGGGGCAAAATCCCGCTTATGCCATCAAATTTGCGGAAAATGCCCATCCAGTGATCGGGTTTTCCAAAAAAATGGACAATGCCTTCAACCCAAGTTCCGGCTTTGGGGCCATCATGACCTGTGATTCGGCCAATGAGGCCTGTCCCTTTGTGCCCGGTGCGGAAAAGCGGATCTCCATCACCTTTGAGGACCCCAAGGCCTTTGACAATTCCCCGCAACAGGCCGAGAAATACCTTGAACGAAGCGTACAGATCGCAACGGAACTTTGGTATGTATTTTCACTGATCAAATTATAACACATGGCAGTAAAAAAATTGAGCTTTTTGGACAGGAACCTTACCCTTTGGATCTTTATCGCCATGGCGGTAGGGGTCGGCATCGGTTACTTTTTCCCATCCTTCCCTGACATCATCAATTCGTTCAACAGTGGCACCACCAACATACCCATTGCCATAGGCCTCATCCTGATGATGTACCCACCTTTGGCAAAAGTGGATTATAAACTATTGCCCAAGGTGTTCAAGAACACCAAGATAGTGGCCATTTCCCTGGTGCTCAACTGGATCATCGGCCCCGTGTTGATGTTCATTCTGGCCGTCCTCTTTTTGAGGGACTATCCAGAGTATATGGTCGGGTTGATATTGATAGGATTGGCCCGTTGCATTGCTATGGTACTGGTATGGAATGATCTGGCCGAGGGCAGTGCGGTATATGGTGCGGGGCTGGTGGCCCTGAACAGTATCTTCCAAGTGTTTGCCTATAGTTTCTATGCGTGGATTTTCATTACTGTTTTGCCCCCGTATTTTGGCTTTGAAGGGGCCATAGTGGACATCTCCATTGGTACCATAGCGGAGAGTGTGGCCATTTATCTGGGTATCCCCTTCCTTATGGGCATCCTTAGCCGAACGCTATTGGTCCGAATCAAAGGGGAGCAGTGGTATGCCCAAAAGTTCATACCCGCCATTTCCCCCATGACCTTGGTCGCCCTGTTGTTCACCATCGTGATCATGTTCTCCCTCAAAGGGGAGCTTATCGTGGAGATTCCCATGGACGTTGTGGTGATCGCCATTCCCCTTTTGGTGTACTTTACCCTGATGTTCATCATCGGGTTCTTTTTCAGTAAGGCCATAGGTGCCGAATACGATAAGACCGCCTCTGTGGCCTTTACGGCTGCCGGGAACAATTTTGAGCTCGCCATTGCCGTGGCCATTGCCGTTTTCGGACTGGATTCCGGCCAGGCCTTTGCCGGGGTCATAGGACCCTTGGTGGAAGTCCCCGCCCTGATCTTATTGGTCCGGGTCGCCTTTTGGCTGCGTAAGAAGTATTTTTAAACCATCAACTGCTTAAAGCATGCGATTAACTTAGTTATTGTTCAAGGAAATAAGTTAAAGGATCGGTGAGAAAAGATTATTCATAGAAAAGTGTATTGAATAAAGAAAACAGTCTAAAGTTAAAATAAAGGATCATTCCAAATACTGCTTCAAAATTTCAATTCTAGAGGAGCTTCTTAACCTGGCCAAGGCATTTACTTTTATTTGTCTGACCCTCTCTTTTGTAAGGTCCAAATTAAAAGCAATTTCTTCCAATCCCATGGAATCTTCTGCTCCTATCCCAAAGTACATCTTAATCACAAAAGCTTCGCGATAAGATAAAATATCCAAAACACCATCAATTTCCAATTGTAACGAACTATTGATCAACTTCTGTTCTGGGCTGCCAAACTCATCGGAACGCATTATGTCATGCAAGTTCAATCCTCCATCCCCAATCCCCAATGGCTCATCCATTGAAAGGGGCCAGGAAGAGTGCTTTAAGCATATCTGAATCTCCGATAGTGAGAAATCGATCAGTTCAGATATTTCTTCTGCTGTTGGTGGCCTCTGATGCATTTGTTCGAAATGGGAAGAGACGCTGTTTATCTTGTTGATTACATTTATTTTGTTCAAGGGCAATCTGACCATCCTTGATTTTTCGGTAAGCGCCTGTATGATTCCTTGACGTATCCACCATACTGCATAGGAAATGAACTTGAAACCGCGTGTCTCATCAAATTTGGATGCCGCCCTGACCAGCCCGACATTCCCTTCATTGATGAGATCATGCAAATTTAGACCCCTTGATTGGTATTGTTTCGCCACGGAAACAACGAATCGTAAATTGGCCAACACCAATCTTTCCAGAGCCACGTTATCCCCCTGTCTTATGCGAACGGCCAGATCAACCTCTTCCTCTTCGGTAATCATCGGAATACGGCTTATATCACCAAGGTATTTGTTCAAGGAAGGTGTATCCCTTGCTGTAATTTGCTTTGAAATTGAAAGAGGTCTCATAGAGGTTTTGTTTTTCGTTAGACAATCGTCCTTACATAAATCAGATTCCCATTGCCTTTTGGATTTTTCCTGGACCCTATTTCAATTTGACCTATGGATTTGACCAAAGGTGTCAACTTTTTAAATCCATAATTTCGTGCATCAAAATTGGGTTGTTTCTTCTGCAATAATGTGCCCACCTCGCCTAGGAAGGCCCAACCTTCCTCATCCTCCACATCGGCAATGGTGGAAAGAATAAGATCGATAACCTTTGGGGTAATCTTATCAATTTTGCTTTTCTCATTTTTCTCTGGGGCGTTGGATTCCCCAATCTGAGTCTTATGAAGTATCTCAAGGTATATGAACTTGTCGCATGAAACGATAAAAGGATCTGGGGTCTTTCGTTCCCCAATACCAAAAACTGTCATCCCTGCCTCTCTTAGTCGTATGGCCAGCCGCGTAAAATCACTGTCACTGGAGACCAGGGAAAAACCATTCACCTTTCCAGAATAGAGTATATCCATAGCATCAATGATCATGGCACTGTCCGTTGCATTCTTACCGGTGGTATACCCATATTGTTGCACAGGGGTAATGGCATTTTTTAGAAGGACATCTTTCCATTTTGTCAAACTTGGCTTTGTCCAATCCCCATAGATTCTTTTGATACTTGGATTCCCATATTTGGCAATCTCTTCCAACATTTCCTTCACATATTTGGAAGGGATATTGTCACCGTCTATTAAGACGGCTAGGTTTAAATCCTTGTCCATAAAATCACTCCTCATTCTTTTTTAAATATTCCTTTCTATGGATTGCCTTTTTCAGGTCCTCCCTTCTCTCCTCGGATTTTTTGGTAAACTCCTGATTGTCCCTGATACGTTTCAACTGTTGGGTGTTCCTCACCTTGTTCCTATACCTTTTTAAGGCCCTTTCTATGTTCTCGCCTGGAACTATCTTAATTATCAGCATATTTTCTTGTCATTACTTATTATTTAAATCCTGCCAATAAGGGCCAATATTTACACATTGGACTCTTTTTCAGGGATATGGCGGATTCCCTGGCATATACAAAATTTTGGACTTTGACCTGTTTGGTCTGGTCTTAAAAATGTGAATATTGGTTCAAGCAAAAAATAACTAAGAGGTGGCCCTTTGTGAATTGTAAATGGGAAAAAAGGGGAGGGCTATCTTTTTATTTAAGGATTGGAGCAATCATCGTCCATAACCCGTGATGCGCTGTAAAGGAAAGGATTAAAATTGGAACTAAACCCGTTTGCCCAGTTTATTTTATGATAAGGAATGGTTCTACTTTCATAGTGCACGATCGTTTTTTCGATTCTAATTGCCTTTGAAATGGCAATTCAACCTTTCAATAGTTTCGTTTCCTAAAATACTTATTTTCAACAATTAACACATTATTGGGGAATACTGTCCAGATAAATGGTAAGTTTGTGAGGTTAAAATCCGGAAAGCCCAAGTCAATTTAGTCTTCGCAGATCTTCAATTCATTTTCAGCTCTCTTCTTTTTAATTTATAACGTAGTCAAATATTTTAAGCCAAACGTTAAGGATGGTGACGCCTTTATGGAGTCGGACAATTATGTAAGGGTCCCCATATTTGGATAATTCTTCAACATGCCCAAGCCAATTGCGCTTATCAATTATCCCTTTATATCACATGCGTGAGCAACACCAAACCGCAATTAATGGCATTAACAAGCCAAGATTTTCAAAAAATTCAAATTCTGATTTTTCAAAAACCCTAAGAAACCGGGTCAGCACCTATTTTAAAACGAACAATATCAGTAGGCATGCCAACAAAAGTATGGTTTTGAAGACCATGGTCATGCTCACTGTTTATTTTGCCCCCTTGATTTTCATAAACATAGGGATGGTTACCACTCCCTTGCTACTTTTTGGTCTTTATATCATAAGTGGAATAGGAATGGCGGGAATAGGAATGGGCATTATGCACGATGCCATCCATGGATCTTACTCCAAAAACCAAAAAGTGAACACATATCTTGGGTACACCATGAACCTTATAGGTGGTAATGCCGCTGTTTGGAAAATCCAACACAATGTACTCCATCATACCTATACCAATATAGAGGGGGCCGACGATGACATTAACGCTCCTTTTTTCCTTCGGTTTTCCCCACATGCCAAAAAAAATGGCCTGCATAGATTCCAATACTTGTATGTATGGTTCTTTTATGGCCTATCCACGGTCTCTTGGATAACCACCAAAGATTTCATAAGACTTGATCGGTATCGGAAAATGGGATTTTTCAACAAAAAAAATGGTTACAGGAATGCACTCATGAAGATTGTTGGGTGGAAGTTGATATACTTTTCGTATGCCTTGATCATACCCTTGTTGGTTGTACCTCTGTCCCCATGGATCATCGTTCTGGCTTTTCTCAGCATGCATTTTGTTACAGGTCTACTGATAAGCATCGTATTTCAAGTGGCGCACATCATGCCAAATACGGAATTTCCATTGCCTAATGAAGATGGGGTAATTTCAAGTGACTGGGCAGACCACCAACTGGCCACAACAACTAATTTTTCTCCCAAAAGCAGGATATTTTCATGGCTGATTGGCGGGTTGAACTATCAGGTGGAGCATCATCTATTGCCCAATGTCTGTCATATCCATTACAGAAAAATATCTGGTATCGTAGCGGATACTGCCAAGGAATTTGGGATTCCTTATAATACAAAAAGAACATTTATCGCCGCCATTATCGACCATGTTGGAGTTTTACGAAAGTTAGGAAAGGTACAACCTGTTCATACCTGAAAGAGGAGTGATAATAAAAACAAAAATTGAACAGAATATTAATTTAAATATAAAGTAATGCGAGAAGGAACAGTAAAATTTTTTAATGAGTCAAAAGGATTTGGCTTTATTCAACCCAATGACTCCAATGATGATGTTTTTGTGCACCAAAGCGGCCTTATAGATAAAATCCGTGAAAACGATAAGGTCAAGTTTACCGTGGAAAGAGGTCAGAAGGGCATGAATGCAGTAAATGTCGAATTATTGATCAGTTAGATCATATAATTCAACAACCAATAAAACCATCTCTAAATGATGGTTTTTTTATGCGGTAAACTGTCCCAAAGCCCATTTAAACAGTTGGTATCCTAAAGGTATATTTTTCAAACAAACGGGATTACCACGATCCATGGTCAGGTTTATTCCGTACATAAGAATCAATAGTGACCCTTTTCACTCAATCCTTGCCGAACCATTGGAGCAAAACAACACTGAACCTGGAAAGTTTACTGAGAAATCCGATCCTGAGCGACTATATTTTATAGATGCGCTTCGTGCCTGGGCCATTTTGATGATGCTTCAGGGACACTTTGTGTCCGCATTATTGATGGAAAGCTATCGGGAAGATGGAGGTGCGACCTATTTCGTCTGGGCTTATCTCAGGGGAGTGACAGCACCCGTTTTCTTTACCGTATCGGGATTCATATTCACCTATTTGCTCTTCAAGCACTATGAAAAAGGATGGGCAAATCCCCGTATTAAGAAAGGATTCAAAAGAGGTGGCCTGCTCATTCTCATCGGTTATGTGTTGCAGATCAAGTTCGGCCTATTGTTGAAAGGCTCGATCAATACCAGTTTTGATATTGTCCATGTCCTACAATGTTTGGGACTCTCTATGATCTTGATCATTGTCCTTTATTTGACCACCCATAAGTTCAGCAAATACGTATTTCAAATCTTTTTGGGCTCCATTACCATCTTGCTCTTCCTCTCCAATGGCACCTTGGGCCAATGGGAGTACAGTTTCCTGCCCGACTGGTTCTCCAATTATATCACACGGGAAAATGGTTCCGTTTTTACCATGGTGCCTTGGTTTGGTTTTGCAACGGCAGGTGGGTGCATTTCGGGGTTTTTCCAATCCAATCTCACCAAAAAGGGGTTCTACCCCAAAGCATTTTTGATCATCCTGTCCATCGGCATCCTATTGATCTTCCAATCCTATGAGTCAATAAGGGACCTAGTAAGCTTGACTGAAATCCGTTTTTTTCATAGTGCACTTGACGACAGTTATCTTTTTGCCCGTTTGGGCGTGGTCCTTGTGGTCTTTGCGCTATTCATTTTTTTGAGAAATATTTTAAACCACAAGATCATTAATGATATTGGGCAAAACACATTGGCCATTTATATCCTGCATGCTATAGTCCTCTACGGTAGTATTACAGGATATGGCCTGAGCAGGTATTACCATCACTCCCTCTCTCTTTCACATGTTGTCCTTGGGGCAGTCCTTTTTCTTATCGTTATTTGTTCCGTGGTCCTAATGGCCGATAGGAAAGTAAAGCGGCTTTTTAGCTAAGACCGGTTGTGCCAAGGGTTCCCAATATTGCCCATCATGTGTGGTTCATTCCTTTTCCATTCTGGACGAAGCCAAAATCACAATGGCCAGCAACAAGACAATAAACCCCAAGGAAGCCCATTCCGGAAAGCTATAATGATGTGCGAGTATCAACTTGACCACGACAAAGCCCAATATGGCCACCTGACTATATTTGAGGTGGTGGAACCTGTTGATCATGTGGGAAAGGAAAAAGTTCATCGATCGGAGTCCCAAAATGGCAAACATATTGGAACTGAAGACCAAAAAGGGATCCGAGGCAATGGCCAAGTTGGCGGGAACACTGTCCAACGCAAAGAGGACATCGGAAAACTCGATAATCACCAAGGCGACGAACAATGGTGTAGCCGCAGTAATGTGGTGAAGTTTGATAAAAAACTTCTGGCCCTGCTTACTGAATTATAGTTCTTCTTTTAAATCTCTCCCAGATTCCTTAAATTCAGCAAAAGCTATTGGATATACATATCGCAAAACCAATGACACTTCATATAATCAACCTTGCATCAGGCGTATGTACCTTTTAAAGAACTTTATGCCCAAGATTGGTGATGGCACCAATCCTTTTGGAAAACGTTCTTTGAAAATATTCAGACTCCTTCTTCCCTACTTGATAAGTGCTGGACTTTCTTTTTTGATTTTTAAAGTCCACATGTTGGTCGAGGTCGACAGTATGCTCAACGAAAAAAACGATGTGATTTCAAACGGGTTCCTTACTTCACAGATAACTTATCATAAGGAATTTGCCCCCTTTGCCCGAAGGCCATTGACCACCTTATTGGTGGAACAGGTGTCAAACGGCTTAGGGATCACTTTGGGCAAGGCCTTTGTATGGGTCAATTTTTTCTTATTGTTCCTAGCTGGGGTATTGTTGTTCCGTATTTCAAGGGAAATGGGTTCTGGATATGTAAAAGGCATTATGAACATCATTTTTTTCTTCTTGTCATTTTCGGTGTTGTTCGCCTTTTTTCCACCTATCTTCAGTTATGATGAACCGTTGCAGTACTGCTTGCTCTTTGCAGGTATGACCTGTTTCCTTAGAAGACAATGGATGGGTTACGTACTTTGGTTCACAGCTGCGATGATAGCCCGGGAGAACACAGCTTTTTTGATTCCGGGTCTTTTGGCCTTTCTTCCGGACCTTCACCCTAAAGGTCACAGACTCTATTCCTCGGAACACTTATTGGATTACCTTTTGATCGGCTCGCCCATACTGATCTATGCGGCGTTCCTTGTATTTTTTATGGAATGGAATGGTCTATGGATACCGACACAAATGGAATTTCAGGACAGGTTGCTTTCTATTAAGGAAAATTTCAGTGATGCCCAAAGCTCTATCGAAACTTTGATCTCAATGGTCTTGACCTTAGGGATGTTCGTTTACTTCATCTTTGGTCCAATTGGCCATGCCCCCAAGAAGACAGAGAAAAAGTTTGTCCGGGCATTTGTGCTGAGCTGTTCCGTAAACACCGTTGCCGTTCTCGTGGGGGCTTTGGCAAGGGAAGCCAGGTTGTTCTCCCTTCCACTTATCTTTTTATGGCCCATAATGGGACAATATTGTTCCAAAGAAATTTCCTTGTTGCTCTCCTATAAGACCTATGTTGCTTGTTTTTCAAGATTAAAGTATATGGCCCTTTTAGGCATCCTGACCCTTTTGAACTATCTCGTTTCCTTTAAAGTGTACCAACCCAGTTCGCACCCTGCCGACAACTACTTCAACGAATATCTTTTCACTGCACTGATGATTATGTATGTACACTATTTATTAAGACAATATACTAGGCACGATGCTTTGGAGGTCACCCCTACTTCATTTTCGCTATAAAAAATTGCCCGAAAAGATTGTTTTTTGGATGAAAGGGCGTGAGTTCCAGGTTTCAGGCTCAAGTTTCTTGAATACTTAAAAACATTTTAGGGTCAGGTTTCAATATCTTGACGATGGTTTTCCTTTCTTATAGACCATTGACCTTTTGAACAAACTTCAGTGTCCATCAACCTCACTACGCATCATTTTTACTGGCGTTTGACGCATTTCAGTTCTAAAAGGATAATAATAAGATTCTTGTAGTTACCTACATTTCCCATATCATATTTGGTATAAAAGTCCTGGCCTTAGGAACAATGATTATTAAATAGTTCCGCTTTGTTTTTAATGAAATTTTTTTCTTTTTCAACACTACCACAAATCGACCCCTTGTACAGAAAGGTTGTACAATTCTCAAAAAAATAGAATTGCTTATTGTGAATCCCTTATGTTTCGCACGAAAGAGGAAATATCAAGATCAAGGACTCCCCCTTTAAGTCATTGTAATAATTTAAGCATATAATCGGATATTATCCGATTATATGCTTCTTTTTTCACATTAAATTGTTACATTTAAATACTTTAATCGGAAATAATCCGATTATCATGTGAAAAAACATCAATATGGATTTTAGAGCATTAGTAAAGGAATATGCCGAAGGCCCCATATCAAGACACCTGATTCTGGGGCTACTACATGAGTATCAAAGTCCGAACGACAAAATCAGTGAATTGATCAAAAACAAGGAACTTATTTCCATTAGAAGAGGTCTTTATGTCATAGGCCCCAAAATAGACCTGCCGTCACCCGAGCCTTTCTTGATAGCCAATCACCTAAGAGGGCCAAGTTATGTGTCATTGGAATCTGCTTTGTCCTATTGGAACGTCATTCCGGAGCGCTCCTATGAAATAAGTTCCGTAACCCTAAAAACCTCCAAAACCTATAAAACCCCTATTGGGCGGTTCAGTTACCGACACTTAAAAACTCCTTATTATTCATATGGCCTAAAAAGTGTAGCTTACTCCAATAAACAAACTATCATTATTGCTTCTCCCGAGAAAGCCATATGCGACAAAATTGTCCTGACCGCAGGTATCAATCTTAGAAGTATCAGTCAAACCAGAGCATTGTTATTGGAAGATTTCCGAATGGACATCGAAGTACTGCGTACATTGGATACGCAGGCCATGGAAGCATGGATAGAAAATGCACCAAAAAAAAATAGCTTAAAAACCCTCATCCAAACCCTAGTTGCCTTATGATCAAAGAATGGATTGCTGAATATGGCCCAAAAAATGAAGAAGAGATACTGTCCGCATTGCGTGAAATCATGCAGGAAATTACCCTGGCAGGTCTATCAAGGACCGATTTTTACGAAAAGGCCGCTTTTTATGGGGGAACCGCCCTGCGAATCTTTTATGGCCTTGATCGATTTTCAGAGGATTTGGATTTCTCCCTACTACAACCTGATCCCAATTTTTCCATAGAGCCCTATTTCAAAGCCATTGTGGATGAATTCAAATCATTGGGGCTCAATGTCAGCATAAAGGAAAAACAAAAAGCTGAAAATTCCTCGATCGACTCCGCTTTCCTGAAAGCTGAAACCATATGGCAAGAAATTGTGTTGGAGGACATCATCAAGGAAACTGGGGTCCGTTCCAACAAGACCTTAAAAATAAAAATAGAAGTGGACCGAATGCCCCCTTTACATTTCAGCACCGAAGAAAAGCTGCTACTTCGTCCATTTTCCTTTTATGTGAAATGTTACACTAAACCCAGCCTATTTGCAGGGAAAGTCCATGCCCTACTTTTCAGAAAGTGGAAAGATAGGGTAAAGGGAAGGGACTGGTATGATCTGGAATGGTACATTAAAAAGGGTATTGATCTGGATACCAATCACTTTTTGGCTAGAGCCAAAGATACGGGTGACTGGAAAGAAGACAGTATTTCACCTGAAGAAATCATGGAATTGCTCCATAAAAAAATCGAATCCGTTTCTTTTAAAAGTATCAAAGAGGATGTCGTAAGGTTTATTAAAAATGATGATGTATTAAATATTTGGAGTCCTGAATATTTCAATGACCTGATAGAGAAAATCAAATTCAAGAATACTTAATGTGTTAGGATATTTGGAAGAATGGTGGGTTTAAAAAGAGTTGCTTTAAAGGTCCAAAAAAAGAATGAAAAATCTATGCCATAAAATGGAATTAAAAAATACACATTTACAACACAGAAATAGTAATCCTAGCCTTATTGAAACCAAAACTTCATTTTGCACTAAAATCCATCATTTTTAATGTTAAAAAGGTTAAAATTTGTTAAAAGGTGAGCAATTCGGTGCCCTTTGATTTTGACCCTCTCGGAAGCCCCGAAAAATGGGGTATTTCAGCAAAAAGTTCGAGTCCCGTCCAGACCGCTAAATGGGAAATCAAATTCCCTCAAAACCTTGTAAATCTTATGATTTGCAAGGTTTTATGTTTTTAGGGCAATCATATAATTTCATATCATTTGCATCTAAAAGGTCACAAATCGTCAACATATTTTTTTATCTGCGATTATGTTGACAGATTGACGTAACTTACTGATGTTAGTATAGTTGATTTGACTTTCGTCTCACTAAATGTTTAATCATTAAAGACGACAATTATGCGAACTTCATCAACATTTTCAATTTTGTTTTGGGTGTACGGAAAACGTGCTGTAAACAACAAAGCAAACATCTACATTCGGGTTACCTTAAACGGTAAACGTGTTAACATTAGTCTCAAGAAGAAAATCAATATTTCTACTTGGGATGAAAAACTACAAAGAGCAAGTGGGACCGATAAGGATTCCCGTATTCTCAATCTTTACTTGAACGAAGTACAATCAAAAGTATATAGGATTTACGAAGATTTCAAGAGGGATGAAGTGCCTTTCACTTCCCAAATGGTCAAAGCCAAATTTTTAGGCGAAGATAAAACACGTTTTTCCTTTCAAAACCTTGTAGACTACTACAATGAAAAGATGCAACACAAGTTGCATAGGAATACGATGGGTCAATATAAGACCAGTCAACGTTATATGATGGAATATATTCTAAAGGAATACAAACTTACAGACATCCCACTCTTCAACCTTGAATATGGTTTTATCGTGGGCTTTGAAGATTTTCTTCGGTCGTATGTACCTAAAAGTGGTCAATCTAAAATTGGCAATAATACCGCAATGAAGCATATTAAGCGTTTACGCAGAATGGTTACTCTTGCCTATCGGATGAAATGGATGGAAAGAGACCCGTTTGTCAATTTTAAAATGAAAATTGAAAAGAAAGAACGTGGTTTCCTTACAGATTTTGAATTATTAAGTATTGAAGATTTGTCTTCGTCCATAGAGCGTCTTATGGTTGTGAAAGATTTATTTGTTTTTAGTTGTTACACCGGTATTTCTTATGTTGACATTGTACAATTAAATGAAGATAATATTGTAATGGGTATAGATGGTAGTCCTTGGATAATGGCCAAAAGGGTAAAAACAGGTGCACCGTTCAAAATTCCACTATTGCCCAAAGCTGCAATCTTAATAGATAAATATAAAGACCATTATAGAACCAATGACACATCCAATCTTTTGCCCAGGTTATCCAATCAGAAATTGAACAGTTATTTAAAAGAAATCGCCGACCTATGTGGTATCAAAAAAAACCTAACTTTTCATATGGCTCGCCATACTTTTGCTACAACAGTAACTTTAAGCAATGGTGTTCCAATAGAGACGGTATCCAAATTATTAGGGCATACCAAACTATCCACAACACAAATCTATGCAAGGGTCGTTGAGAGGAAAGTGAGTGATGATATGGCGCTTCTCAAATCAAAAATTGGCTAATAAAATTTAATTAGATTTAACGGACTGTTGAAATCTTCAATTAAGAATTTAATAGTTTGCATTTCCATTCCACTACCTTTATGAACTAAAATATTTTTTATGATTCTAAAGGTCAAATGGAAAGATTTCAAAAATAAAATTGAAGGACACAAAGCAGAAGGCAAAGCTTTAGTTGAAAAATATAAGTCTTCAAGAACTGAAAATGATTTAGAAAACCTAAAGGAAGAAAAGCAAAGCTGGGAAAGCGAAGTAATTGACTACGTAAAAACTTCTTTTGAACCTGAACATAGAAATTTTGGCTATGAATTTAAAGAGAAACGTGGATTCAATACTGGTTTCAAGCTACCCATTGCTCAAAAAATAAGAAATACTATTGAAGCACTTAAAAGTGAGATTAATGGTCTTGCTTATTATGTGAAATCGTTATCCATTTCAGATGCTATTGTGAGGATTGATGAAATTGATTTAGAAGAACGAAAAAATTTAGACACAGACGGTAGGCTCGACCTCGTTCTTTCCAAATTATATGAGCTATACGATGACAGAAAATATCATTCCATCAAGTGGATACTTGAAGGCAATGGTGTGGAAATGAAAATTCACGGGGAAGATTGGGATTATGGTAAAATGTTAGAGAATAGAGGATTTGTCGATATCCTTACAACTAAGGATACTGGTGCTCGTTTAACTCTTGAGGGTAAATACGCTATAGAACAGGCAAGAAAAGTAAAGGTTACAGACTACTCAAAAATTAGCAGTTCTGATGAAGAACTAAAGGAACTGATTAAAAAAGTACTCTCAGAAATTGAAAAATTAGGTTATGGCCAGCAAATCATCTTCGATGAATTTGATGAGCTACGAGAGGATATTCCAAACCTTGACAAAAAATCATTTGGTCAACTTCTTAAAGCTAAATTGTATGATTTAGTATCTCAAAAAGCATTCGACAAAGCGCTCGCCAGTGAAATATTCAAGCAATTTACTGACCAAGTATTGCCATTTTAATCTATGAAAATACTGGCGAGACTTCAAAAAACAATTAAGGCTTTCTTTCAAAAAGAACCACCACTGGAATACGAGGTTACACAGTTTGTCATTTCAGATAGACAACCTATAACGGGCGCATCAAAAATTTCATTTTTTGTAAATAATTCCGAGCCAGATGTAAGTGTGACCAGAACCTTTGAAAATGAGAACGATGTCATTGATTGGTTAATAAGCAATGATAATTTTAAACAGATGTTATACAGAAAGCTATTTTCATCATCCTCTGTCATCCATCATTGTGGCGTAAAGGAACCAATTACTGAACCTAAAAAGAAACCTGGCGATATTGATATCCTTCTTTACAAAGCAAGCGATGAAAGTAATGCTGTTGGAATAGAATGTAAAATAGTAAAATCAGAATCCTTAGAAAATCAATCGCCAAAAATCAACAAGATTACAAGCGTTCAGAAAAAGGGAACAAAGCAAGCAGATGGCTACGTTAAGATAGGGTTTAGCAGAGTCTTTCTTATGGTCATATTGCTGGACGATGGCAGACACTATAAAAACCCTAATTTCGTATTCAGAACTACACCGACAGAAGAATTGAAAGAACTTTATAACTTCGACTGGAACACAAAAATGAATAAGGACGTTGGTATAATCTATGCCTATATCAGTCAACTTACCTCAAATCATATCAATCAGACAAAAGGCTTGGGATTAAGAATTGAACGTGAAGCTAAAGAAAGATTTCAAAACAAAGAATTAACTGAGAAAATTAAAAACCTTAATCACTAAGTATTATTTGAAGAAAGAAGGAATTTGCAGAATTTGCGGTAATTATGGAAAACTAACGTTCGAGCGCGTTCCACCACAAAGTGCATTTAATTCTAATCCTGTATTCTTTCAAAAGTCCATCCATCTTCACGACAAAAAAAGCTATTTGTACGGTAAAAAAATTCGTAGTAATCAAGGTGCTGGTGGTTATTATTTATGCGAGCCTTGTAATAATCTTACGGGCAGTTACTATGGGGACAGCTATAAAAAGTTTGCCTATATGGGGATGATGGCTTTAACAAATAGAATCTGGGCGTCGAAAACCATAAACTTTGAATATGCCATACAGCCCCTAAATATTTTAAAACAGATATTAGCAATGTTTATGGCCATAGACACAAGCGACCAGCTATTAAATTTAAAAGGGCTTTCAGATTACATTTTGGATAAAGACTCAAAGGCTTTTCCAGAAAGTTTGAGAGTTTTTGTTTATCACACCGTTACAAAACAAGTAAGAAATGGTTGGGGAATGGCAAGAACTAAAAAAGGCTATCATACCCTTGGGGAAATTACATTCCCACCATATGGTGTTGTATATGCTTTGGATTCTGAACCTACTCGAAATGATTTTTATGAAGTAACAGATTTCAAAAATTTCAATTTTAATCAAACCGTTCAGGCGAGATTGTCAATTCCATTTCTTACACCTAAAACATATATTCCAGGTCTATATCTATAATTCCAAGCGAAAAGTTTTATTCGCAAATAATGATAATTTTGAAAGACATAAAAACAAAATGAATTTTGCGAAATTAAAACTACAAATATGTCAATACCAATAGTATTAGATAAATCAACATTCCAAGGTCTTAATTATGAAGATATAATAGAACTTCATAAATATTACATCGTCAACATTACACCCTTATTGGTTTCAGAGATTCTTGGCGACCTTGCAAAAGAAGAAAAGGAAGGTAGAAAAACACCTAAAGACCAAGTTATTGATCTTGCAAAAAAAATGTTCCCATATAATGCCTATGTGAATATGAATTATAAGGTGCTGGTTGAAAAATCATTGACTGGCGAATTTACCACAGCTGATAATCGACCTTTTCTAAACGCTAAGAAATCCATAAATACGCCAACAAAAAAAGGAATGACATTCGTTGAAACACTCGAAGAACTCTCTATTAAACGATGGAAAAAAGGCGATTTTGACAAATTGGATGAAATCATAGCTGAAGTATGGCGAACAGAATCTAAAGATGAAAATGTAGTAGATGAATTTAAAGGAAAGTTTGACCATCTTAAAGGCATAAAAATAAAAGACCACAAACCTTCAAACGAAGAGAAGTTTTTAGCATTAAAAGAACGATTACAGGAACGACTTTATGTTGAACTTGAACCCGCTGACACATTAAATCTTGTAATAGATTATTTTGAAATCAGTCCAGACTTAAGAGAGTCTATCCAAGCTCGATGGAAAAACGAGTCACATCCAGATTTACATAGCTTTGCCAATTATGCTATGTATTGTTACGAAATTGTCTGCCTCTACTTCATTGGTATAAATAATTCTTTGTGTGGGGAACGGTTAACAAACCTCTTGGATTTAGAATACTTGTTCTATGCGCCTTTTGCAAGAGTGTTTAGTACAAATGACAAATTTTTAAAGAATCTCTTCTTTGCTGTCCAACCAACCGATACATTCTTTGTCACATTACCACAACTTAAAGACGATTTTAAAAAATTCAAAGCAGTAAATGTAGAAGGGAAAGTATTTGATGAGCCGCCTGTTAAAGATTCTGAAACGTATCGAATATGGGACAATATTTTTGATATGGAACTTACTCGAAGACTCAAACCTTCTGCCGAAGAATTAAAAACAAAAGAAGCTGAAATGGAAGAAATTTTAAAAATTGCGGAAACTGGTAAAGAAGGAAAATTTAAAGGGGAAGCAGATTTTGTAGTAAAAGAAATGTTTATGTCCCCAGATGATCCTTGTCCTAGTAAAAGCGGGAAAGCTTTTAAAGATTGTCATCTTCCTAAAGCCTAAATTATTTAGATTTCTCATCCACAAAGATGCTGATGATGCATTGGATAGTGTTATTAACTTTTGAGTGATAGTTTTTATCGACAAATAATTTTATGTCGAAACCATAACCTATGCATTTGATAAAAACGTGATAGTTAAATAATTATAGCGCAACTTAAAATAACAAAAGCAAACAAACGAGACTGTAAACTGAACTCTGTCTGAAAAAGATTAGAAGTATTAATTTTATTCAGACAGTACCATGACAAAGAAAGAACAGACAGAATTTGAAAAGAAGGTGCTCGAGCAGTTCATGTCGGGCAAGA
>NZ_JARFVB010000008.1 GCF_029193885.1 Flagellimonas yonaguniensis
GATTATTACAACCATGAAAGAAGACACCAGTCCATCGACTATGAAAGACCTATCGATCTATTTAAGAGAGCGGCTTGAATTATATTAGTTTTGTAGAGAAACTGTCCTAAAGATCGGGGTATCTACACTCTTAACTCAAAACTCATAACTAATCTTCCTCTTCGGCTGTAAACCCACGAATGGCCTGGTTGGGCTCCATTATGGTATAGCCTTTCCAAAATTCGGGATCATAGCGTGGCATATAGGTGGCCTGTACCGTTTTATCTTCTTCAAACGACTTGAACTCGTTTTCGGCAATATTGTCTTGGTTGAACACCACCAATTCCCATTTATTGGTCATGTTCATCTGAAAGTCAATATTCAGCTTCAATTCGTTCTGTTTGCGACGACCTTTAACGTGTTTGTTCTTTTCCACCACTTTTAAGGGTCTGTCCACCCCAAAGAATTTGCCATCGGCCAATTCCATGAACTGGAGATCGTATTTGCCATTGGGCAGTTTGGCAAACCGCATGGTGCCTTTGTACACCGTTTCGCGATAGGTAATGCCCAACAATCTAAAGTTGCGCAGACGTTGGGTATTGGTAAAATCCAGCCGCATCACGGCAAAGTCCTCAATGTTGATGTAGAGACGACCCTTAAAATCGGCACTGCTGCGCTTGGGCCAAAAGTCCACTACATACACTCCTGCATCGCCAATATCGGCATAGCCGGCCAGTTGAAATTCGTAACGGCGTGTTTTATCTACAAAGTCCAGTTTTGTATCCTCCTTATAATAC
Organism: Flagellimonas yonaguniensis; assembly: GCF_029193885.1. Classification (GTDB taxonomy): domain Bacteria; phylum Bacteroidota; class Bacteroidia; order Flavobacteriales; family Flavobacteriaceae; genus Flagellimonas; species Flagellimonas yonaguniensis. The sequence continues at coordinate 777 of NZ_JARFVB010000008.1, forward strand.
AATTGGCTCAGCATTTCCTTAAACTGCCAGCGTTGGCTATCCGTCAAGCCTGAAATGCTGTCTTTTTTTACCTGTGCCTTTAATTTTTTGGCTTGCTCCATCCGTTCATCGTCCATGGTGTCCAGAATGGAATCCACTTGTATTTTTTCACTGAAAATCCCTGATTTTATCTTTAGATAAGAACCTGGTTTAACATTCTGAGTGAAAATATCCTCCATGTGTTCCGCCAATTCTTCAAAGGAACCCACGTCCCGTTTATCGTACAGGTCGGCCGCTTTTATAATGTTGAGCTTGTAATCGGTGTTGTTTTTATAGAAGTCGCCAAAACTTTCGGTATAGTGTGATGCATTTTTAGGGATAGATCGGGCAATGCTGTCCATCAACTCTTTGTTCAATTCTTTGATGGATGATTTTTCAAACCCAAAATCCACTTTGTGTATATTGGCCAGTTCTGATTTTCGAAGGAAAAAGCGTTGTTTTATGGGGCCCTTATTCACATTCTGAGGTATATGTTCTATCATTTTATCGATGATGTCATCCACCTCGAGTTCCTTGTCGAACACATAAACCCCACTCAATTCAATGGCCTTGGCATTCAAAGCAACCAAACTGTCCTGCATCTGCTCCAAAGTGAAGCCTTTCTTCCCATAGCCCATGGAAGTAACGTAGATGGAATCGGGTAGCGCAGTGCCTTCTTCCAGTACAAAGCTGAAGCGTCCTTCTTCATTGGAAATCACACCTTTATGTTCCCCATATTGAATAGTGGCGTAGGGAATTCCTTTTTGGGTTTTTGCATCCACCAAACGCGAATTAATGGTCTGGGCGGCCATCGGAAACGCCATCAAAAGCGAAAAATAAGCAAGAAATAAAGTCTGTTTTACGGACATAATCACATCTATGGTTTCATTAATAAGACGCCTTTGGGGGAGTAAAGGTTGTCTGCTGTTTAGACGAACTTGGGGTAATTTTGTGACAAAGTGCAAAGAAATACGCAATCCCCGATGGGGCTTAATAGTATTTTAACAGCGTGGGAGTTAGAACAAAAGAATTTGACACGAATTCCACAAATAATCCTGAATACTCTTTTTTTGTCATTCTGAGCGGAGCGAATAATCTTTCGCTCTTGAGCATGAAACTTGTACTTGATTGAGCTTGAAAAAAGAGATTCTTCAGTCACTACGCTTCTTCAGAATGACAGTGCTCTTGTGCCTGCAAAAAAGATTTTCCAATCGACGCATTGTGTCTCATTTCGAAATGGCTTTTTACCTTCTTTATCCATAAGCGGATTCCTTGTCGGGCATGAATCAAACAAATTCATAAATCTTCCAGATTGGTGGGCAGGTTGTCTGCACGGTGGTCCATCAATTTACGGAAGAATCGTTGAATCGCCTTGGTGTCCGAGCGTACTTTTATAAAGTAATGGTCCATATAAATGGAGTAAATGCCAATGTCTCCCTTGTACACATTCAATTTGTAGTAGGGGATGATGAGCCCATAGGTCTCCAAACGGGAACGGAATCTCACGATAATGCCATTGGGACGGATTTCAATATTGCAGGTGTTCAGGTTGTTGTCCAGGACCAGGAGGTTGTAAATATCCAGACTGGCCTCAGTAATATGCAGTTTTGGGGAACCGATTCCATCCATGGCAAAACGCTCTTTGATAGGAAAGGGTTTGCCCAAGGCATCGTCAATTTTTTTTGATATGTCCTTATCGGAGTAGGAGACGTTCAATAGCATATTTAAAATTAATCAAATTACGGTGGACCATTTGGACAAGGTGAGGGATAAGCCCAAAAATTGCGTAGTTTTGCGCCCTGAAAAGCCTTTTAGATGAGTTTGCAGAACGATTTGACCCAAAAAGTGATCGAGGCGGTAAAACAACTGTACGAAGTTGACCTGCCCACGGTGGAATTTCAACCTACCCGAAAGGATTTTGAGGGTGATATTACCGTAGTGGTTTTCCCTATGTTGCGCCAAATCAAAGGGAACCCGGTTCAGATTGGGACCAAAATCGGGGAATATCTGGTGGAACATGTGGAAGATGTATCCAAATGCAATGTAGTGCAAGGCTTTTTGAACATTGTTATTGCCGATAGCTACTACCTTGATTTCTTCAACAGCATTTTAGATGATACGGATTTCGGTTATGTAAAATCCCAGTCGGATGATGCGGTAATGGTGGAATATTCATCGCCCAATACCAACAAACCCTTGCACTTGGGGCATATCCGAAACAATCTTTTGGGGTATTCCGTGGCGGAGATTTTGAAGGCTTCGGGGAAAAAGGTGTACAAAACCCAGATCATTAATGATCGGGGAATCCATATCTGCAAAAGTATGTTGGCCTGGCAGAAGTTCGGTAAAGGCGAAACCCCGGAATCTTCTGGTTTGAAGGGAGACCACTTGGTGGGTAAATATTATGTGGCTTTTGATAAAGCATACAAAGAGCAGATTGCCGAATTGGTCGAGGCAGGCACACCTAAAGAAAGAGCGGAAAAAGAGGCGCCAATTTTATTGGAGGCCCAAGGAATGCTTCGTAAATGGGAAGCTGGTGATGATGAAGTTGTGTCGCTTTGGAAAAAAATGAACGGTTGGGTGTACTATGGTTTTGATACCACCTATAAGAATTTGGGTGTTGATTTTGATACCCTATACTATGAAAGTGATACCTATTTGTTGGGCCGTGATGTGGTAAAGGATGGATTGGAACGTGGTGTTTTCTTTAAAAAAGAAGATGGTAGTGTTTGGATAGACCTAACCGAGGATGGATTGGATGAAAAAATCGTATTGCGCTCCGATGGAACAGCAGTGTACATGACACAGGATATCGGAACGGCCATTCAACGGGTAACCGATTATCCCGATATTAATGGAATGGTCTATACGGTGGGCAACGAGCAGGATTATCACTTTAAGGTATTGTTCCTTATCCTGAAAAAGTTAGGCTATTCTTGGGCGGAGCAGTTGTACCATTTGAGTTATGGAATGGTAGATCTGCCCAGTGGTAAAATGAAGAGTAGGGAAGGTACCGTAGTGGATGCTGATGACCTCATTAAAAATATGGAGGATACTGCTGAATCCATTTCCCAAGAATTGGGCAAGTTGGACGGTTATTCCGAAGAGGAGAAAAAGAAATTGTACCGAACCATAGGTTTGGGTGCCCTTAAATATTACATTTTAAAAGTGGACCCGAAGAAGCGTATTCTATTTAACCCTGAAGAGTCTGTGGATTTCCAAGGAAACACGGGGCCTTTTATTCAATATACGTACGCTAGGATACAATCCATTTTAAGGAAGGCTGACAATGTCAGGTCGAGCGCAGTCGAGACCTCTCTGGACTTGCACGAAAAGGAGAAAGAGTTGTTGAAGCAGATTCAATTGTTTCCAGAAACGATTCAGTTGGCCGCAGAAAACTTTAGCCCGGCACTGATTGCGAATTATACCTACGATTTGGTAAAGGAGTTCAATTCTTTCTATCAACAAGTGTCTATTTTGGGTGAAACTGATGAGCAAAAGAAAAACTTTAGGGTACAGTTGTCCCAAAAAGTGGGCGAGGTGATTCAGGCAGCGTTCCGTTTGTTGGGTATTGATGTTCCGGAAAGGATGTAAAAACCCTCTGTATTCTGACCTTTGGTCAAAATACATCTCCCTTTTAAAAAGGGAGAAGCCTATGGGGTATGTTTAAAATGTTCAGTAATTTCCGATAATACGGTTTCCAAGTTTTCAAATACCATTTTATTCTCAAACCGTATTACGGTATAACCTAGTTCGTTTATGACTTTGGTGCGTTTTGCATCGTATTCTCGGGCTTTGGCTGTATTGTGTACGGCTCCGTCTAATTCTATCACTAATTTTTCTGAAGCACAGTAGAAATCCACAATGTAGTTTTTGATGCTATGCTGACGGTTGAAACGTCTACCCTTTAGTTTTTTAGCTTTTAGGTGTCTCCATAAAAAGGCTTCAGCTGGAGTTAGGTTCTTTCGTAACTTTTTTCTGAAATTTTCTAATTCTTTGCGGTTGTGGATTCTTTTCTTCATCAATCTCTAATTAAAAAGCTCCCCTCTTGGAAAAAGAGGGGTGATTCAGACTAGCTGAATCGGGGAGATTGATTCAATAAATCTACAAAATTTAAAAACTCACTCTAAAACTCACATTCGGGGTAATACCGAGTGAGATGTTTTCAACGGTTTCAATTTCATCATCCTCGTTGACACGGTAATATTTGTTGAGGGTGTTTTTTCTGTTTGTGAAATTAAGAATGGAAAGTCCAGCATTTGCCCTAATACGTCTGCTCAATTGAAAATTGTAAATAGCAGAGGCATCAGCCCTGAAATATTCGGGCAATCTACTACTGTTCGGGGATTGATAATTGATTCTGGGTGGATAATAACCTTGGTCCAACCCTTCGTCTCCCTCAACAGGCTCTGTAAATGGCTTGCCGGTCCTGTAGTTTAAACCAATACTCAATTTCAGGTCTTTGTAGGTATATGTACTGGCAAAGGTAACCGTGTGCCTGATGTCCAGATTGTTGGGGAAGGATTGTGGAACAATCGAATCAAATGTAAACTCATTTTTATTGTACGCATAGCTCAGCCAAGTGCTGTAATTGTCTCCTTTTTTATTGATGAGCAATTCAATCCCTTGAACATCGTAACTGCCTATTTCGCCTGAAAACTGATGTGGGTTTTGGAATCCTTGGGTGCTTGTGCTTATGCCGTCCACATTTTTATAGAACCCCTCGACACCCACGTAAAAATTATTTTTCTCGTAATTGATGCCAACCGAGCCTTGTTTGCTCTTGGTCACTGGGAGCGTATTGTCGTTGGAAAGAATCCATCTGCGTTTTTCTATGCCCAAAAAGTTTTGCTCCAAATCTATGATTTGGTTGGTAGTCTGGCTTTTGAATTCGCCCAAGACTTCGGCTCTTAGATAATTGGCCAATTTAAAGTTAAGGTTGACCCTGGGTTCGATCAACAATTTCTTGAAGGTGTCCAGATTTTCCACAAAGTTGAAACGTGCACCGATTTTTCCGATGAATTTGTTCCCGGGCGAATTGTAATTGATTTGGGAATAAGGTGCATGGGTTCGGATAACGCCTTTGATCTCACTGTTGAAATCGGGTTCGTTGATTACAGTGGCATTGGCAATTCCTGTTTCAATATATTGATACCCATTGTTCCAACTGAATTCATCCGTTAGGATATAATTTGTGTCGAATTTGAGTGCATTTTCCGTTACTTGATTGTTCTGGAACAACTGCTGCACCTGATTGGCGAAAATGTTTTGCGCATCCAAATTGTATCTGGAGTAATACACGTTGAGATACGTGGAAAACCTATCCGTCCAATTGCTCTGTAATTGACCTCCGACGGAAATATTGTCCTGTTTCAATAAACTGACGTTGGTTTCATTTGCGGAGACATTGGTCTCTTCAAATTTTAGATTGTTTTTGATGTGGATCGCACTCAGTCGTATTTTATGGCCATCGTTGAGGTCGTAAAGGATTTTTCCGGAAAAGTCATAAAAGAAAAAGTCTTCATCCCTGATGAATTCATCGTCAACCGTATTGTTGTTCTGAAGTGTAATCTCACTATCCTGGAATGCCCTGTTGATGAATTGTTTGTAGGTGGGTGTTCTCAAAAAATCGGTAGCAGAGCGTCTTGCCGAAAATTGAATCCCAAGGTTGTTGGTTACGGGTACTTCGGCATAAAGGTCTCCACTGATCAGATTGAAACCTCCACCGCCTTTAAAAGACTCGGTAATGGTATTGCCCGTTTCCATTTGTATGACACTGCTCACACCATCCCCGAAATTTGCTGGAGTCCCGTTTTTGTAAACGGTTACTTTATCGGTTTGATAAGGGTTGAAAGCGGAGATCAGCCCAAAAAAATGACCAGATTGATACATTTTAATGCCATTCCACAGCATGAGGTTCTGGTCGTTGGTCCCCCCACGGACATTGATGTCCGATACGGTTTCGTCAATACTTTTGATGCCTGGTAAGGCCTGGACCGTTTGCAGAATGTCGGGTTCAATCAATCCTGGAAGAATTCCGAACTCGGCGGTGTTCAATGTGATGCTTGCATCTGTTTCCTTGATAATCCCTGAGGTAAGGTATTTGTATACGAATACTTCATCCAACTGCTCATAATAAGTGGCCAGTAGTATTTTGGGGCATCCATTTTGCTGCAATAAGCTTTCAACTTTCACATATTTGGTGACAAAACCCAAATATCTAATCTGTAAGGATGCGTCACGGGGAATGTTTTCCAGGGAGAATGCACCGTTCTTGTCTGTGATCTTTGCGGTATCGGTACCCAAAACCTCCACTGTGGCCCCCATTACAGTGTTGTCCGCAAAATTGTCCAATACTATTCCGCAGATGTTCACTCGATTGTTTTTGGAAAGGGTGTAGTAGCGTTCATTGAGTTTTTCTATTTCAATACGAAACGTATCCTTGATATAGCGTAGAATTTCTTCTATGGAATTGAGGTTTTCGGGAACAACAATCGTAAGTCCATCCAAATCCTCATCGATATATGAAAACTTGATGTCGTAATGGGTCTCCAATGATTTTAAGTAGGAAACAAGGTCAATGGAAGACTGTTGCTTTTCCTGTGCATTGACACTGCATAGCAGAAAAAACATAAAACCGAGGACAAGGCCTAAATGTTTATTGTTGTGTGTTCCCAGCATAAAAAAGTACGTTGTCTCCGTCTATTGTAAAACGTGTTTTGGAGGGGGTACTTATACTTTTTAACGACATATTCAGGTCTGTGTTGTTAAAAGACCCTGTAAATAAGAGGTTTGTATCAATATTTTTTGTTGACACTTTAATGTTGAACTGTCTTTCCAGTTCGGATAAAACATACTTTAAAGGAATGCTTTCAAAACTACTTTCGTTGTTCATCCAAGATGGCAAGGTGCCATTTGGTTTTCTAGCACTGACAATTTTACCATTGATGACCAAAAAAGAATTCCCTGCGGGCAGTTTTATTTCCTCGTTATTATGGGTAACGCTTACCAAACCTTCATAGCAGGTCACTTCAAAAAAACCTTTTCTGTTTTCCACATTGAATTGTGTTCCCAAGACGGCAACCGTTCCGTGGTCTGTGGAGACCGTGAATTTTTTTCCTTTGGCGACCTTAAAGAAAGCCTCACCTTTTAAATCAACGTTTCTTTTGTGGTCCCAGTTCTTTTTGCTGTAAGCTATTTGTGAATCGGCATTCAAGAAGATTTCGGAATCATCTGGGAGAACCACTTCGGAACGTTCGGCAAATTCTGTTGCAACTTTATCATTCAAAGTGCTAACATAAAAATAAGTCCCTGTAAGAAGTACGGCGATAACGGCAGCGACCCTAAGGAATTTCTTGAACGGGTTCAAGGAAATCACTTTTGGTGCATTGGCAATATGCTCATCTTTCAAGCGTTTCAAGGCTTTTTCCGTATCAAAATCGGGAGCCATTAACTTGCTTGAAATCTCCTTGAGCTTTTGGTATGAGGGAAACGCTTCGGAATTTTCAAACTCTCGAAGCTCCTCATCGGAAAGCTCTCCGCTCAGCCATTTTGCCAAATGATTTTCTTGCATGGGTTCTGCTTTATATTATACTAACAATTGCTTATCGATTTACCCTACCGTAAAATCAAAATAAATTTTTAATTCTATATTCCATCAATACGCTCCCGCAAACTCTTGAGTGCCAAATGCATTCTCTTTTCTATCGCTTTTACGCTTACCCCTTCCATTTCGGCAATCTCCGCATACTTTTTACCATCGATTCTATTGAGCAAAAAAGTGGTCCTTTGGTTTTCGGGAAGGGCGTTCAGGGCATTGTCCAGTTTTTCCTTGTACTCTTTTTCCTCCATTAAAAACTCAGGGGACTCGTTGGTTCGGTCCATTACATGGCGGTCAGCATGTTTTAGCCTGACTTTTTCGGCCTTTATTACATTTAAGTATAGGTTGTTGGCCACCGTATAAACGTAGGATTTAGCTTTTTCAGGGCTTACTGTCGCACAGTTCTGCCAGAGCTTCACAAATGCTTCCTGCACGGCATCATGAGCTTTTTCCTCATTTCCGAATTTGTAGAAAATGTAATTGAAGACCGTTTTGGAATGGGTCTTGAAAACTTTGCTGAAAACATGGTCTTCACATACGTTGCTCATGAAAGAATTTGTTTTGTCGATTCAAATATATTTGAAAAAAAATTAGAAAAAGTAGGGTTTTTTTTTTGAGTGTTGTTTTAAGATTGAATTATAACCCCAAAATTCAAACGTTATGAAAAAGTTGATTAACAACATGTTGCGTGCAGCACTTGTTGTATTTGCCCTCAGTCTGTCCTCCTGTCAAGAAGAATACGAAGAAATCGGAGGAGGCAGCGAGGAACAAACCATAACAGCCAATTCCATAACAGCTGTTTTAATAGAAAAAACGTCCTCTCACGATGGTTCTTATGACAATATCGTGGATGGTGCCAGTTGTTTTGCAGTGCAATTCCCTTATACTGTCAATGTAAATGGAGTGGAGATCAATATTGACTCCGAAAATGATTTAGAACTTATTGAAGAAATTTTTGATGAATTTGATGACGATGATGATACCCTCGATATCATTTTCCCGATTACAATCACACTTTCCGATTTTAATGAGATAGCCATCGAAAATAAAGACGAGCTTGCGGTATTGGCCCGCGAATGTCTTGAAGGTGGAGATGATGACGATATTGAGTGCATTGATTTTGTTTACCCCATAACGCTTTTCACTTTTGGTGTGGATAACCAACAATCCGGTCAAGTTGTGGTAGAGAATGATCAAGGGATGAGAAGGTTTTTTGGTGAACTTGAAGATAATGACCTCATAAGCATCCAGTTTCCTATCAGTCTAAAAAAGTTTGATGGTACTCAAGTAACGGTCCAGGACAATGCAGAACTTGCTGCCACTTTGGAAATGGCAAAAAACGAATGTGATGAGGATGATGATAACGATTACAATGATGATGACTTCACTTTGGAGGAACTCGATGACCTGTTATTGGAATGCCCTTTGGAGGTTAGGCAGGTAATCCGCGAAGAGGTGGACAATACCGACCAATATTTTGAACAATTGATGACATTTGCCGAAGACGGAACAGTGGTCGTTTCCAATTATTCAGGAGCATCCATGAATGGTACATGGAATACAAGTATGACCGATAACGGAGTCCTTTTGAGCCTTAATGTAGAAAATTCCGCAGATTTCTCTTTGGATTGGTATGTCTATGAACTGGATGATGATTTGATCAAGTTCTACAAAGACAATGGCAACAAAATCATACTCAAGGAGCGTTGCGATATAGGTTCAGGGTTTGATAATGACACATTTTTGTCCATCCTTAATGAGTGTGAATGGGTCATCAAGAAAGTGAAGAATCAAGGTGATGAAATTGATAGGCTATTAGGGTATAAATTCCAATTTGCAGCTGGCGGTACCGTAACCTTGAGCAATGGAACGAACATTATGGAAGGTAATTGGGAAACCGGTCTCAACAGCCAATATCAACTTTCCCTTATGATTACGATCGGTAACGAACCCGGGGTTAGTTTTGAATGGCCCATAAGGGAAATGTTGGAAACCCGTTTGAGGTTCGAAATCGATGAGACCGACCATGAAATGATTCTTTTGCGTGTCTGTGATGACAGTGCTGGAGATGGTGATGTCGCAGAAATCAGGAACATTGCCATGGGCGGAGTTTGGAACGTTGCCTTGTACAAAGAGGGAGAAACGGATTTGACCACTTCTTACACTGGAATGAATTTCGATTTTGGAACCATGAATCAAGTGGAAGTATCAGTGAATGCAGACCCCATTGCCAATGGTCTTTGGAGAGTGCTAAGGGATTCCGAGGAAGGCTTGAAGTTCTACATCAATTTTGATACCGATGATGACCTTGCCGAACTGACCGAGGATTGGAAGGTGGTTTCCATCACTTCCACCCGAATTGAACTTTCAAATGATAGCGATGACGACTCCACGAATACCCTGGTATTCGAGAAACCGTAAAGATTTTCCCCAATCTTTTTTCAAAAGAAGGACGGCCCTCCCCAAAGCCGTCCTTTTTCTTTTATATTATTCTTAAATTTGTCCCTCCTTTAAAACAAAGAACACATGTTCGATAATTTAAGTGAAAAATTAGATAAGGCATTCCACGTCCTCAAAGGACATGGGCAGATTACGGAAATCAATGTAGCAGAGACCCTTAAGGAAGTTCGAAGAGCTTTGTTGGATGCCGATGTTAACTTTAAAATAGCCAAGGAATTTACCAATACGGTAAAGGAAAAAGCACTGGGCCAAAACGTGTTGACCACCCTCCAGCCAGGTCAACTCATGATCAAGTTGGTAAAGGATGAACTTACCCAACTTATGGGTGGGGATACCGAGGGAATTGACCTGACTGGTAATCCGTCGGTAATTTTGATGTCCGGTTTGCAAGGTTCTGGTAAAACTACCTTTTCCGGTAAACTTGCGAATTATCTCAAAAACAAAAAATCAAAGAAACCACTTTTGGTGGCTTGTGATGTGTACCGCCCGGCGGCGATAGATCAGTTGCACGTAGTAGGGGACCAAATAGGCGTGGAAGTATATTCCGATCGCGATAACAACGACCCTGTGGCCATTGCCAAGGCAGGTGTTGCCCATGCAAAAAGTGCAGGGTGCAACGTAGTGATCATCGATACCGCAGGTCGTTTGGCCGTGGACGAGCAGATGATGACGGAAATTTCCAACATCCATAAAGCCATAGCGCCACAGGAGACCCTATTTGTTGTGGATTCCATGACAGGTCAGGATGCCGTGAATACCGCTAAAGCCTTCAACGATGTCCTGAATTTTGACGGGGTTATTTTGACCAAGCTCGACGGTGATACCCGGGGTGGTGCCGCCATTTCCATTAAATCCGTGGTGGATAAGCCCATCAAGTTCATCGGTACCGGGGAAAAAATGGAAGCCATTGATGTCTTCCACCCATCCCGTATGGCCGATCGTATCCTCGGAATGGGGGATGTGGTGTCCTTGGTGGAACGTGCCCAAGAACAGTTCGATGAAGAACAGGCACGTAAGATTCAAAAGAAAATCGCCAAAAATAAGTTTGGGTTTGATGATTTCTTGAGCCAGATTCAGCAAATCAAGAAAATGGGGAACATGAAGGACCTCATGGGAATGATTCCTGGTGCGGGAAAAGCCTTGAAAGGATTGGATATTGATGATGATGCCTTTAAACACATTGAGGCAATCATCCATTCCATGACGCCCGAAGAACGATCTACACCAGCTATGTTAAACGCAAGCCGCAAAAAACGAATTGCCGCAGGTAGCGGAACTTCCATCCAAGAAGTGAACCAGTTGCTCAAGCAATTCAATCAAATGAGCAAAATGATGAAGATGATGCAAGGTGGTGGAGGCAAGAAGATGATGCAGATGATGCAGAACATGAGATAACCTTAGTTAGAAGTTAAAACCAACACAACCCATGGAAATCCTTGACGGAAAAAAAGTGTCGAACCAGATTAAAGAAGAAATCACCGTTGAGGTGGCCCAAATGAAAGAGCGGGGCGAAAAAGTCCCCCGTTTGGCAGCCGTTTTGGTAGGTAACGATGGCGCTAGTCTAACCTATGTGGGCAGCAAAGTGCGTTCTTGTAAAAAAATAGGATTTGAATCCACATTGATTCATCTTCCCGAAGAGACCACAGAAGAAGATTTGCTAAAGCAAGTACACCAATTGAACAACGACCCGGCCATTGACGGCTACATTGTTCAACTTCCTTTGCCCAAACATATTGATGAGGAAAAAGTGCTCATGGCCGTAGACCCCGATAAGGATGTGGACGGATTCCATCCGACCAATTTTGGGAAAATGGCCTTGGATATGGAAACCTTCATTTCAGCCACTCCATTCGGTATTATGGAATTACTGAAGAGATACAAGGTGGAAACCGAAGGAAAGCATACCGTAGTGATCGGAAGAAGCCATATCGTGGGAAGGCCCATAAGTATTTTAATGAGTCAAAAGGGGAGCCCTGGAAACTCGACCGTGACCTTGGCGCACAGTAGAACCAAAAACTTAAAAGATTTGACACTTCAAGCGGATATTGTGATTTCTGCTTTGGGAGTTCCAAAGTTTTTAAAGGCGGATATGGTCAAGGACGGGGTGGTCATTATTGATGTGGGGATTACCCGCGTACCTGATGAAACCAAAGAAAAAGGATATTACATCACGGGAGATGTGGATTTTGAGAATGTAAGCAAAAAAGCATCGTACATTACCCCTGTCCCCGGTGGAGTTGGGCCGATGACCATTGCCATGTTGCTCAAGAACACCTTGTTGGCACGAGAGCGTCATAACGCATAAAACCTTACTTGCTTTCTTGTTTTACTTCGGTTTTTAAGGCAGTCTGTTGCTCCTCATCCGGATTGATGTATTCAAACTCGGTTTCACTTTCATCATTGGTGCAACTGGATACGGCCATAGCGGAAAAAATAAGGGTGACCAGAAGTAAAATTGTCTTCATAACAGTAGGATTTGGGTAAGGCTTGGGGGCCTAATTTGTACACTTATAACGAATTACAGCTGATTTTCTTGTTTTTGTCATCAAAATATCGATAACTTACTTCCTGCTAAATCCAGCATTATGGCTCAAACGACAAGAAACAAAGTAGCTTGGGTGGTTTTCGTCTTTCTGGCCATTGGTATAGGTCTATATCCTTTGGTTTATTTGTTTGCTTCGGACGATTTTGGACTTTTGATGAATAAGCCCAATGAACTATTGGCGAGCGTACTTTGGAAAACGGCCTTTTACGGCCATATCAGTTTTGGAGGCTTGGCCTTGTTGGTCGGTTGGTCGCAGTTTGTGAAAAAATTGAGAACCAAGCGTCTGAAATTGCATAGAAACCTTGGGAAGGTATACGTAGTGTCCGCTTTGATAAGTGGATTGTGTGGTGTGTATCTAGGATTTTTTGCCACAGGAGGCTTGATTTCCTCTTTGGGGTTCATAAGTCTTGGGGTAATTTGGCTTTTCACGACCACAAGGGCATATATTGCCGTAAAAAATAAAGACCTTTCACTCCATCAGGGCATGATGATTTATAGTTATGCTGCTTGTTTTGCGGCAGTGACCTTGCGGATTTGGCTGCCCTTCCTGACCATTGTGTTCGGCGAGTTTTTGTTGGCCTACAAGATAGTTGCTTGGCTATGCTGGGTGCCCAATATGGTTTTTGCCCAAATCTGGGTAAAGAAAAAAGGCATCAATCTAGTTTGATTTATTTGGCGAACAGCTGTCCCATATCCTTGAAAGCCTTGAATTCCAATGCATTTCCCGCTGGGTCCAGAAAGAACATCGTGGCTTGTTCCCCAGGCTCTCCCTTGAAACGGATATAAGGCTCGATGACAAAATCAATTCCCTTTTCAATCAGTTCTTTGGAAAATGTTTGAAAGGTTTCCCATGGCAGAACCACACCATAATGGGGGACCGGTACATTTTTTCCATCAACTGGATTGGTATGGGTTTCCTCTTCGGATTTTGGCTTGTAGTGAATCACGAATTGATGTCCAAAAAAGTCGAAGTCAACCCATTGTTCGGCACTCCTTCCTTCTTTACAACCGAGCACATCCCGATAAAAGGCACGGCATTCATCTAAATTGTGTACGGGAACGGCAACATGGAAGGGGGGTATTTTTTGCATGGTCTATTTTTCCTGAAAAGTAGGACAACTTTATCAAGCTTCCAAAAATGATACGATTTGATCGTTTACATCATCTTGGTGCATGGAGTGTCCAAGCCCTTCGGTGCTTATAAGTTCGCTGTCTTTCCAGTTTTTATTGACCGCTACAGAAGCATGGTACGGTGTGATTTTATCATGCTTATCATGGAACAACAACCCTTTTTTACTGATGGATTGGGCAAACTTGGAGGTTGAGAATTCATCGATTTTGAATCCAAACCGGTCATGCACATACGCATCCAAATGCTTCATGACCCGATTATTGAACTTCAATAAATCTTGAAAGTGCTCCATGATCTCATAAAATTCGGATGGGGAACCAATGGTCACCATTTTATCAACTGTGTCATTCGGATTTTTGTATTGGTTGTAGAGGATGGTCATTCCACCGACCGAATGCCCGATAAGGTGTTTGGGATTGTACTTTTTTACCATATGGTTCACTGCCTCCTCATATAAAGGGACATACAAGTGCTTTCCTGAAGAATAGCCATGCGAAGGAGCATCGAAAGCGATAATGTTGAAATCGGCATCCCGAAGTTTTTTGATAAGATTGCGCCACCTAAAGGTGTTGCTTTCCCAACCATGGACAAGCAATACCGTTTCTTTGTTGCCCGGCCAGTGGTACGATTGTATTATATGTCCTGCAACTTCTTCCGTGGCAAGCTTAAAATCATCCAAATAGGCAGCTTGTTCAGGTTTGATTCTCCCTTTTCGCACTGTACAGAATACATGAAAGGCATCATTCGCCACTTTTTTAGGGGCAATGAGGCTGTAAGCATTGAAGTACTGCCCATAGGCCAATGGAATTATTTTGTTGAGTAATTTTTTCATGAGGTTACTTTTTGTAACTTACTCTTATTTTGATACTAAAAGTACATATTCATTTTAGAAAAGAAAAGAGGTGACAAATTGAAAACCAAGTATATAAATGGAAACTGTTACTGAAAATCAGAAAGTTAGAACGGTAAAAAAATTGGAAAAAATGTTTGGGCACATAGATTTCAAGAATCCGCCCGAGCTGTGTCCAGTTCGAGATGTAATGTCCGTGGCCTCCGATCAGTGGAGTACTTTGATTGTTCTTTGGCTGGGCTACTTTCCCGTACTGAGGTTCAATAAGCTCAAGAAATACGTTTATGGAATATCCAATAAAGTGCTGAGTCAGCGCTTGAAAGTACTTGAAGCTGATGGGTACATCGAACGAAAAGCCTATCCCGAAGTACCCATTCGGGTAGAGTATAGCCTTACGGATTTTGGACAGTCCTACGTGGAAAAACTGCTCGACTTAGCTGAATGGATGCACGACAACAGTCCCAAAGTGCTGGCCAATCGTGAAAAATACGGTTTGCTGTAATTCCAAAGGGATTATTCCCAGCCCAGCATCAAATATTTGATTTTGGCATCATCAGGAATTTGAACAGCTTCGATATCTGAAGTTGAAAACCGTAAATTTTCTGGGAGTTCTTCCTTATCAATCGTAAAATAAAGATTGCTTTGCTTGGGAAATATCACAATGCTGTTCAATGTGGTCACAATCTTTTTTATATCATATTTGCTCTGGATGTCCTTGAACGTACTTTGTAATCCAACACCTTTTTCAGAAACATAACGAGGATCCATAACCATTATGTTCTCTATGGTTGGGATACTGTCCGAGTTTGCTTTAAGTGATAGAAGGTGTTTGCCCCCTTTTTCATAAACCTCGATTTTTTTCGGGGAAATCCCTAAATTGATTTGAGCTTCATCCCCTACGACCGAATCGTTTGCAAAGGTGGATTCCAGTTCACTGACCTTAGTGGTTTGGGTCAATGGCCCAACACTGGTTTCGGTAATCAAAAATGTATTGTCTCTTTGGCAAGAATGAATCAATACCATCCCTAAAACCAGGATAATAACGCTGTTTGTCTTTTTCATATAAAAATTATCGAATCACTTTTTTTAATACGCCCAATACACCCCTTATGAATGTGGCACTGGTTAAAACCTTGACCACGGGGTTCATTCGGGTACTCCTTCGGCTCGATGACCGTCGGCTTGTTGATTTCTTTTCTTCTTTTTCTTTCTCGGCTTCTTTTTCGGCCTTTTCTATTTTTTCCGTTAGGATTTCGTAGGCGCTTTCGCGGTCTATTTCCTCATTGTATTTTTTGATCAATTTGGAATTGTCCAATACTTCCTTGATCTCGGAATCGCTCAAAATATCCATGCGGCTCATGGGGGCTCTCATCATGGTAGCGGCCAGTGGGGTCGGACGTCCTTTCTCATCCAATGCAGATACCAATGCTTCTCCTGTTCCCAACGAAGTCAACACCTCTGCTGTATCGTAATAGTCGGAAATGGGGTAGTTCTGTGCCGTTAATTTTATGGCTTTCCTGTCCTTGGCGGTAAAGGCACGGAGTGCATGTTGAATTTTCAACCCCAATTGAGCCAGTACATCATCGGGTACATCGGTCGGGTTCTGGGTCACAAAATAAAGCCCAATACCTTTGGAGCGTATCAGTTTTACAATACTTTCAATTTGATCTAAAAGTGCCTTGCTGGCATTGTCGAAAATCAGGTGTGCTTCATCAATGAACAATACCAATTCCGGGCGTTCGCTATCACCTTGTTCGGGGAAAGTGGAATAAATCTCCGCCAATAAACTCAACATAAATGTTGAGAACAGTTTTGGACGGTCTTGGATGTCCGTCAAGCGGATAATGTTCACATACCCACGTCCGTTTTCATCAATCCGAACCAAATCGTCCACATCAAAGGATTTTTCCCCAAAGAAGAGGTCGGCCCCTTGTTGTTCCAATTCGATTATTTTTCTCAAGATGGTTCCAGTGGAACTTGTGGAAATACGTCCGTATGCTTTTTGGAACTCTTCTTTTCCTTCACCAGTGGCATATTGCAGCACCTTTTTAAAATCATTCAGATCCAGCAATGGCAACTTATTGTCGTCGCAATATTTAAAAACTACCGCTACGATACCTTCTTGGGTAACACTCAGGTCCAGAATTCTGGATAACAAAACAGGACCAAACTCGGAGACAGTTGCCCGTAAACGAACACCGTTCTGTTCTGATAAGGACATAATTTCCACTGGAAATCCTTTGGCTTCAAATGGAAGCCCTATTTTTTCTTGACGTTCATCAATTTTTGGGTGTCCGGGACTGGGTTGGGCAATCCCGCTCAGATCTCCTTTAAGGTCCATGAGCAATACGGGAATTCCTTTATCGGATAAGTTTTCGGCCAATACCTGAAGGGTTTTGGTCTTGCCTGTACCCGTGGCACCAGCAATGAGCCCATGGCGGTTCATAGTTTTCAAGGGAACCTTTATGTAGGCGTTGGTCATGGTTTCGCCGTCCAGCATTCCAGCACCCACGGTAATATAATCGCCTTTCATCGTGTAGCCTTGCTCTATATGATCAAAGAATTTTTCTTTGTTGCCCATCTTGTTCAATTTGCGATAAAAATAGGGTAATTTTAGGCAAAACTAAAAACCGGATTATGAAACCTTTTCGTTATGCGTTGTTCTTTATTATGATGATTGGGGCAATGACCACATCTTATGCTCAGGAAAGTACGGATGTTATTTTCCATAAATCGCACGAGCCCAAAAAGCAAAGTGCTCCTTATAGTGATGCCGTACAAGTGGGCAATATGTATTTTTTGGCCGGGCAAATGGGTATGGACCATACCACCCGTACCGTGGTTGATGGAGGTATTCAAAAGGAAACTGAACAAGCCATTGAAAATATTGAGGATGTTCTTGAGCAACATGGAATGACCTTGGACAATGTGGTGAAATGCACCGTGATCTTGGCCAATATTGAGGATTTCGCCGCATTCAATGAGGTTTACACCCAATATTTTACCAAGAAACCTGCCCGAACCACTTTTGCAGCCAAGGGAGTTCCTGCCAATGGTAATATAGAGATTGACGTTATCGCTGTAAAATAGGGCATTGTATTGACTTGTCGAAGATATGGAACAATGGACTTAAATAATTGGAGGCATTTTCTTGTTTTGCCATCTTCAATGATCAAGGGTTTATGGGAATGCTAAGAGGATGTTTTTTACGGTGGTTTACCGTTGAAAAAAGAAGGTTGCTCATCTTTTTGGTGTGCTTCTTTTTGTTCATTCCACTCATGGTTCGTTCACAGGTCAATATAGCTCCTGAAGTGTCAGCAGTCGGAAATCAGATCTATTGTCCGCAAACTTCAATTGCCATTGCCACTTCATTTGACATCATAGATCCTGACGATATGGAAATCGAAGCTTTTTACATCCAAATTTCCACGGGCTATCAGCGAGGGTCGGATATTTTGCGTTTGGATAACGGTCATCCCAATGTTACCACAAGCTGGAATGATCAAGAGGGGAAATTAACTATCAAAGGACCTTCTGGAGGTGCAGTAGCCTATTCGGATTTGATCGCTGCTGTGAACGATGTGGTGTTCGAGAGCACATCAGCATCGCCAACGGAAGAAAAATACTTTTCATTCACGATAGGTAGCGCCAATTATTTGCCTGAAACAGGGCATTATTATGAATATATTCCCGATTTGGGCATCCGATGGGATGATGCAGTAGTCGCTGCCGAGAGCAGAACCTTTTTTGGGCTCCAAGGCTATTTGGCCACCATAACCTCTGAAGCCGAAGCCCAACTCACAGGAGAACAGGCTGCCGGAACAGGTTGGATCGGTGGTACGGATGAAGCAAATGAAGGACAATGGAAGTGGGTGACAGGTCCTGAAGCGGGTACGGTTTTTTGGAATGGTGTCGGTAACGGAAGTACGCCAAATTTTGCTTTTTGGAACACCAACGAACCCAATGATTTGAATGATGAGGATTACGCTCATATTACTGCTCCAAGTTTGGGGATAACTGGATCATGGAACGATTTGCCCATTGTTGGTGGTGATGGAATCTATGAGCCTCAAGGTTACATTGTTGAATATGGCGGAATGCCCGGAGATCCTACGCTGACTCTTTCTGCCAGCACCAAAATCACTACGCCTAAAATATCAGATGTCGCATCAGGGACTGTTTGTGGTCCAGGAACCGTGACTTTACAGGCAAATTCAACCATAGGGGATGTTATTTGGTTCGATTCGGAAACAGGAGGAAGCCCAATTGGTTCGGGGAATACATTCCAAACGCCTTGGCTGGTGTCAAATACTACATTTTATGCCATGGCCTCCAATAATGGTTGCTTAACGGGGGAAAGAATCGCCGTGGAGGCAGAGGTAAAGCTGAAACCGGTCATCAATGAGGGTTTCACGATTACCAATTGTGATTCCGATGGTACACTTGATGGTTTTATGGATTTTGATTTGACACAATATTTGTATCTAATCAGGTCGGATTATGTGAATTTGGACATTACTTTTTATTTGTCCGAAAGTGATGCGGAAAACAATGTGAACCCACTGCCTGATACACTTTTCAATAATAGTGTCGCAAGTGAGCTTTATTTTAGGGCCGAAGGGTCAGGGGTTTATTGTTATTCTGTTGGCAAGTTGTTTCTGGATGTCAGTACTACTTCGCTGCCATCCAATTACCAATATGAGCAACAAACCTGTGATGAGGGAACTGCAGATGGAATAGCTGCATTTGATTTGGGAGAAGCAACGAATGCCGTCCTTTTGGAGTTTCCCAACAATCAAAATTTGTCCGTGTCCTTTTATCAAAATGAAGATGATGCTTACCTGAATCGCAATGCGATTACTGAAACAAGCGGTTATACCAACACAACACCTTATGCTGAAACCCTGTTTGTAAGGGTGGAAGACCAAGCTTCGGGAACCTGCTATGGGGTGGGTTCGTACGTGTTGTTCAATGTGTACCCTATTCCTTCTTTTAATATAGGGGAAGACTATATGTATTGTACAGGGCAAAGCGTTTTAGTGCGCCCGTCCACTGCAAATGGGAACCATCAATATGAATGGTATGATGAAAATGGCCAGGTAATTGGAACTGATGCGGCCATCAGAATTTCGAAACAAGGATTGTACAGTGTAGTGGCCACTTCTGAGTACGGTTGTGTCTCAGAGGCTCGATCATTTCAGGTAAACGAATCGGGACCTCCCGAGCTGCTGCCGCAGTTTGTACAAGTGGAGGATGATGGGGAAAGGGGAACAATTACGGTCATTCATCAAAATGGGGAATTAGGTCTTGGCAACTACGTTTTTTCTTTGGACGACTCCTTGAATATGCAGGAAGAAGCAGTTTTTACAAATGTGGCTCCAGGTCTACATACGTTATATGCCATGGATAGGAATGGTTGTGGACTGGATAGAATCAGTGTGGGTGTCATTGGTGTCTCCAAATTCTTCACTCCGAATAGCGACGGTATCAACGATGAGGTCAAAGTTTTAGGGGTAACAGAAGAGTTTTACGTACAGGGTGTTTTTTACATTTTTGATCGTTATGGAAGGTTACTTGCCCAAAGGGACCCCATGAAAGAGGGGTGGAACGGGGTACTCAATGGCAAGGTATTGCCACCCACCGATTATTGGTATGTTTTGGAGCTGGTGGATATCAATGGAAAGGTTCATCAGAAAAAGGGACACTTTACCCTCAAGCAATAATCGAGAAGTTGCACGGTAATGCAATTTCTTCGCACTATCTTTGCACCATGGTAGAAGAAAACGTGATGGATTTGGTGGAAAAGGGCTTGATGCTGCCCTTGATGGAAGAATTTTATACCATTCAAGGGGAAGGCTATCACAAAGGTACGGCCGCTTATTTTATAAGGGTCGGTGGATGTGATGTAGGCTGTCATTGGTGCGATGTAAAGGAAAGTTGGAATGCCGAAACGCATCCGCCCACATCCATTGATAGTATTATCGCCAATGCCGAAAAATACTCCGATACCATTGTGATTACCGGAGGGGAACCACTTACTTGGGATATGGGACCACTCACTGAAGGTCTCAAGGCCAAGGATATGACCATCCATATTGAAACTTCTGGGGCTTATCCGTTGACAGGAGTCTGGGATTGGATATGTCTATCGCCCAAAAAGAACAAGCTTCCCGTGGACGATATTTATGAAAAAGCCCACGAACTCAAGGTAATCGTATATAACAAGCACGACTTTATTTTTGCTGAGGAACAAGCAGCCAAAGTGAATGATGATTGTATTCTTTATTTACAGCCCGAATGGAGTATGCGCGACAAAATGATGCCACAAATCGTGGATTATGTGATGAAACATCCTAAATGGAAGGTTTCCCTACAAACACATAAATATTTGAATATCCCTTAAATTCCAAGGATTAACGCCCCCCATATTTCTGAAGATCCAATAGGCAATCACTATCAAAGTCTGGAACGGAAGCAAGACCTTTGGAGGTGTTTTTCTCCATCTGCTTTAAAAGAGAGGCTCCAAACTCCAATTCGGCACGCATTAAACATTGATCAGCGTTACAGTGATTATCTGCTTCTGGATCCTCATGGTCGTTCACTGATTCTGTTGATAGATTTACCAATCCAAACAAATGCCCAAATTCATGAAGAATTGTAGCCGTTTCCACTTCTTCAGTGCTAATGGAGCTATTTTCGGTCAACTCTTTTATGGTACGTTCATAAATGATCATGGAAGTATTGCGATAAACAGCCCCTAATGTCACAAGGTTTTCACCTTCTACATCACTGTCCGAAGGAGCATCGGCAAAATAAATGTGGATAGCAAGGGTACTGCCATCATTGTATTCGTCCCTATTCTCGCTTTCTAGATCGACCACTTCATCAAGGGTCAAAGTCTCTTCGTTCGGAGAGGAAAGTGCCGTGTAATTGAATTCAATGGTTTCTTTATGGGTGCGAGCCAACAAAAATTCTTCAAAATTGGCTATGGCCCCAGCGGTAGGGGCAAAACCTGTGACATAATCGATTTCGATCAAAAGTTTGTCATACGTATCGTTGGACAATATGTCTCTGGCAGATGCTCCCGTAGATAATAGGTTTCCGGCTTTTAGATTTGAGTTGGAGCCCGGAGAAGAGATGTCCGCATCCTTGGAACAACTTAGCATCAATCCAAAACTATATAGGGCAAAGAGCGCAATTTTTTTCATAACAGATTAATATCTTTTTAAACGTTCCACATCGGAATCTATTATTTTTTTAACGTGAGCTTGGCTAAATAGTCGTAATGCTCACCAGAAATTACCAGTTCGCAATTAAAACCATTGGATTCACAAGCATTTCGTAACGTATTGATATCTAAGTAAATCCAATCAAAAGGTTTGCTTTTGTGGCCTTTATATTCCATTTCAAAGGTTACTTCGCCATAATAGGCTCCGTCATCAGGAATCCAATAGCCGCCATCATCGTCTTGCTCGAACATGTAAACAATATCGCTGGAATCCAATAAAACCTGACCATTGGACTGCAATAATGAAGCCAAATGCTGTAAAAACTCACTTAAATTTTTCAGTTTGCCGGCTAATCCGACACCATTCATCAGTAATAACAGGGTGTCATATTTTTCTTCTGAGTAATCAAGGATATTGCTCAATACGGTGGATTCCATACCTCTTTTCTTGCACACGGCAATGGCGTCTTCAGAATTGTCCAAAGCTGTTACATCCAATCCTTTATTTTGAAGATAAAGGGCATGGCTTCCTGCTCCAGCACCTATATCCAATACTTTGCCGCGTGCCAATTGCAAGGCTTTCTGCTCAATTTTGGGCATTTCATCAAACGTTCGAAACAAATACGGAACAGGAATCACATCTTCTTCATCTAAAGATGAATAGGTTTTTATGTCTTCTGTGTATAGGCCGTTTTGATAATCTTTCAGGGCCATTCCAAAAACATCTGCCATAGTTTCGGTTTGTTTCTGCAAAGGTGGGACTTTAATTGTTCGGAAAGGTTTAAAATGGATAAGTTTGTTCTTGAGTTCGTACTTCGCATGAAAAATGTACGTTACCCTGAGCTTGTCCCAAGGTCTCATCAAAAAGCATCCGTTTTATTGATGATGGATACTGAAACAAGTTCAGCATGACATTTAAAGGATGCACCTTCTTATAAAAAAGTTTGTTATGGATGAAATACTCAAGGATCTACCACAAAAGGCCAGGGAGAAACATTCCGAGAACAAAAAGTTCTTCGCCAAGCTGAAAAAGCGTCCGCCAAAGGACCTTGATTATACCATGCAGGAGTTGCACGAGGCCGAATTTGAACGAACCGATTGCCTTACTTGCGCCAATTGTTGCAAAACAACGGGACCGTTGTTCACCAATGCCGATATTGAGCGGATTGCCAAACATTTTAGGATGAAGCCCTCACAATTTATTGATGGGTTTTTAAAGGTTGATGAGGAGAACGATTATGTGTTGCAGAGCGTTCCTTGTGCCTTTTTGGGAGCTGATAATTACTGCTCCATTTATGATGTTCGTCCCAAGGCTTGCCGTGAGTTTCCGCATACGGATAGAAAGAAGTTCCAGCAGATTGCCAACCTTACCATGAAAAACGTGGCGATATGTCCTGCGGCCTTCAATATTGTGGAAGAAATGAAAAAAACCATCAAGTTTTAATGATTTGCTATATTTGAGGGAATGGAACAACTGATTTCATATTTTGAGACCATTCCCTCGTGGCACCGCAGCCTGATTTTGGTGGGAGGAATCACTTTTTTCTGGGTGTTGGAGGGAATTGTGCCCCTCTTCAATGTGTCCTACAAAAAGTGGAGGCATTCGATTCCCAATTTCTTTTTAACATTGACTACCATCATTGTTAATTTCCCATTGGCTTTTTTGCTGCTTAAGTCTTCAGATTGGGCGGTCGAGAATCAATTTGGGATTATTAACTGGTTGCCCGAAATGCCTTTGTGGCTTTATGTGCTTCTTGGGGTAATGCTCTTGGATTTGGTTGGTGCCTACGCGGCACATTGGGTGGAACACAAGGTAAAACCGTTATGGATGGTTCATCTGGTCCACCATTCCGATCATAATGTGGACACGACTACGGCCAATCGCCATCACCCATTGGAAAGTTTGATCAGATATGCGTTCACTTTGGCGGGAGTTGTCATTGTTGGGGCGCCCATCGGTATCATTATGCTATATCAAAGTCTATCTGTGGTATTCTCACAATTCAACCATGCCAATATTCGTTTGCCCAAAAAAGTGGACAATGCCATCAGTTGGTTCATTGTAAGTCCCGATATGCACAAAGTGCACCATCATTATCAATTACCCTATACCGATTCCAACTATGGAAATATTTTTTCTATTTGGGATCGATTGTTCGGCACTTATATGACAATGGATCCTAAAGACATTGTATATGGAGTTGATACTTTTCCTGATGAAAAGGAGAACAGTAGCATCAAAGGGCTACTTAAACAACCTTTCCATAAATATCGGAGGCCTACGACGGAGAATTAATCATAGATTAAATACTTTGCCCTTATTTTCTTAAAGCTCTTCAAGTCATCTTGCCAAGTGGCCTTGATTTCTTCGTTGGACAATCCTTGTTCAATCTGTTTTTGGAGTAAGGGAGTGCCCGCATGTTTGGTAAATCCGCTCGTTAAAAAGAATTTGGACTTGTCCAAGGTGTTATTGTAAGCATCGATGATCCATTGCATGGTAACCTCGTCCATTCTTGGGGTTTCCGAGAGATCACGACCATAACAGGTTTTGTCTTCTTCTTTCGGGTATTTGGAACCGAAGTTGGGCTCGGGCACGTAGCTGAAATCATAGGCCGTAGTATCCATAAACGAAGCCCCATATCGTTGAAACTGGAATTCCGTACCACGTCCCGCATTTACATTGGTACCTTCAAACAACCCCAAACTCGGATACAAGGTAATCGAGGTGTCATTGGGTAAATTGGGCGAAGGACGAATGGGTAAGTGGTATTCGGATTCATGTGTGTAGTTCTCCAATTCAATAACGGTCAAATCTGCTTTGCTGCCATTTTCCAGCCAGCCTTCGCCATTTAACATTTGAGCATATTCGCCCATCGTCATCCCGTATACCAAAGGAACCGTGTTCATTCCCAGATAGCTGGTATGTTCTTTCATCATGCTGGGGCCATCCACATAATGTCCGTTGGGATTCGGTCTATCCAAAACAATGATGGGAACGTCATTTGCAGCACAAGCTTCCATTACCAATTGTAGGGACGCAATAAACGTATAAAACCGCACCCCTACATCCTGAATGTCAAAAACAACAACATCCAACTCGCTCAACTGTTCTTTTGATGGTTTTCTGTTTTTGCCGTAAAGCGAAATAATGGGCAATCCCGTTTGGGTATCCACACCATCCTTTACATGTTCTCCGGCATCTGCCGTACCTCGAAATCCGTGTTCGGGGGCAAAAACCTGTTTGATATCAACCCCTAAGGACAGTAAAGAATCCACTAAGTGGGTGTTTCCATTCTCTTTAAAAATAACACTTGTTGGGTTCGCCACTATACCTACCTTTTTTTCTTCTAGAAGAGGCAGGTAAACTCCGGTTCGGTTAGCCGCCACTTTTATGGGAGCAGACGCTTCGCTATTTGTTTGTGAAGCAGAAATGGTTTCTTTTTGTTGTCCCTTGCATGCGGAAAACATCAAAAACAACAATAAAACTGTACTTTTGAATCTAGATAAAATGGGCATTCGTTGAATTTAGAATTATTTATTGCCAAACGCCTTGTTACAGGGAAGGAACATAAAATTAGTATTTCCGCCCCGATAATAAAAATTGCCATCGCAGCGATTGCCATCGGTGTGGTAATGATGCTCATTGCAATAGCCACAGGTGTAGGTCTTAAAAACAAGATACGCGAAAAGGTGGCAGCCTTTAACGGTCATATCCAGATTTCCAGTTTCGACAACAATAACTCCGAGGTTTCCCTGATGCCGATTTCCATTGATCAGGATTTTTATCCCGAATTCCAAGATGTCGAAGGAGTAAAGCATGTGCAAGCGGTGGCCACCAAAGGTGGAATTATCCGAACAGCCGATACGTTCGAGGGGATGTTGGCCAAGGGAGTGGGCACCGATTACGATTGGAGCACTTTTGAGGAATATTTGGTCGACGGAAGAATTCCCGATTATAGGGGCGAACTTAATGAAGAGGTGCTTATTTCCAGTTTGATGGCCAATAGATTGCAGTTGAAAGTTGGTGATAGCTTCTTTTCCTTTTTTCTTCGGGATGATGATGCGTCCAAACCACCGAACAATCGTAAGTTTGAAATAGTCGGTATTTACGATAGTGGTTTTGAGGAGTTTGATGAAACCTATGTGTTCGTGGATATCCGTCATATCCAATTAATGAACCGATGGGAGGAAAATGAAGTTGGAAACTTTGAGGTGTTTCTGGATGATTTTGACCAACTTGATGAAAAGAGCAACGAAATCTATGGCAAAACCATCTCTAGTCTTGATACGCAAAATATCAAAAGCAAATACTTCCGCATTTTTGAATGGATAGGACTTTTTGATTTTAACATTGCCCTTATCATTGGTATTATGATCATTGTTGGCGGCATAAATATGATCACGGCTTTGCTGGTACTTATCTTGGAACGCACCCAAATGATCGGGATTTTAAAAGCATTGGGGTCTGCCAATTGGAGCATTCGAAAAGTATTTTTGTACAATGCTGCCTATTTGATCGCTATCGGGCTTTTTTGGGGCAACGTGATCGGTCTTGGAATCATATTTCTTCAGGGTAAATACAGAATGTTCAAGTTCCCCAATCCCGAGGAATATTACATCGATTATATTCCAGTGCACATGGATGTGCCCACCATCTTACTGTTGAATATAGGAGTGATGGTTCTTTGTTTATTGATGCTTTTGGTCCCATCATATATCATCACAAAGATTACACCGGTAAAAGCCATCCAGTTTGAATGATCAAAATAAAAATTTAGAAAAGTATGGTTCAGCTTAAAAAAAATGATAGCATTGTTCGGATTGATAAAGGGGAGTTGGTAAGCTATACGGTCCTTGGGCACGAGTTTATACACCAAAAGGGAAGTCCGGGATGGGGTAGTGCGGATACCGAAATGTTTCCGGTCATCGGGCCGGTCAATGAGGCTGGTTTTCGGGTAAAAACGCCAAAAGGCGAGGCGGTTCAGGATCAACATGGGCATTTGCGCCAAATGGATTACACAGTGGAACATCAAACAGATACTTCTGCTGTTTTTGCCAAGGAATATCAATCGGGAACTGAGGTTTACAATTCAAAATTTCCTGAAAAATCAACGGAAGAAGCCTTGTCGTGGCCCTATGATTTCAGGTTTGAGAAATCCTTTTTACTGACAGACGATAGCTTTGAAATTCGTTTTAAAGTTTCAGGAGAAGAAGGAATGCCCTTTATGTTGGGGTATCATCCCGCATTTAAATTGCACACACAATTACCAGTAATTTCAGCAAAGGACAAGGAAATCTCGTTGGATGAGGTGTTGGCCGTAGGGAGCCGAGCGCTACAAGTGGCGGATTGTACTTCAATCACACTAAAAGATGAGAAAGAAATTACCATTGAAACCGAAGGTTTTGGAAGTTTTATGTGCTGGACGGAAGTTAGGAACATGATATGTATTGAACCGATTACGTTCTATCCCTATGCAGTTGAGCAAGTCAATCTTTACCAAGGGTTTCAGCAATTGGGACAGGAAGCTGTATTCAAAGTACTTCTTAAGCCAGGTAACTAACTGAACTTTTTCTGTAGTTCGTCTACAACAGTATCTGTTTTTAAATCTTGCTGTTGTCTTAGAAGAACAGTGGGAGAGGATTGTCTTACTGGGCAATCGGGAATGTCACAGCGTTCACAGGTTACCCCCACATTATATGTTTTTAGGGCGGGGTCGTCCAAGAATCTCACCTTTTTTTTGAGCTCGTTGTTGATCAACAGTCCTAGGCTTACACTGCGGTACATGTCTTTTTTAAAAGGGTCTACGGTAGCACTGGAAAAAATCAAATACGAAAGTCCATCGCTGGGGTAGTGCGAAATCTGTACATCCATCAGGTGTTCCTTGGAACTTTTGGCAATGTCCTGCAATACCCGTATGGACACCCATCGGCGGCAATATTTTTCGTTGGTCTCGTTTCCGTGCGGAGAATGTTGATGGGTTAGGTGCAACTCTTTGGTTATTTCAAAATGGTTACTGCCTCCTCTGTGGCTCAAACGCAGGAAGAATAGATTTTCCAACTGATAATCGTTAGGGAGAATATTGGTCAAACGTTGGTACAAAGACTCTGGAGAGGCATTATAGTTGTTCTTGATGCCTGCCAAGAATGTCTTGTCGAACTTGGGTTTGGATAAAAACGAATCCATATTCTTTTTGATCAGTTCCCTTGGAATTACCAAAGCCCCTGCAAAGTAAGAAGCATAAAAATTGTTCAGTACCTGGTCAAAATTGTTGAATTTGATCCAAGTAAAGGTGTACAATCGCTCTTCGATGTTCAAATAATTATAGCCTATTTCCTTGGCATAGATAAATGCACGTTGGGCCTCATCGATATGGTCGGCCACCAAGAGCGTTTTTGTTTTTGGAATGAAAATGGAACGGAGTTTATCCAACTCTTTGTATTTGGCAAGCTCCTCATTATTTATGGTGTAACCGTATTCTTCTACCAGTATTTCCTCCAGCTCGATGGATTTGGGCGATTTTTTAAGATTTACCTGATATGCCTTGGAAAAATTCTGTACTGCTTCCTCCAATTCCGGAAAGTAATTGTTGCTTGCCTCTTGGAAGGACCTGAGAGAGGCCAAATAAAAATTCTCCTTTCCAAAATTGTAATGCTTGGCAATTTCGATGATGGTACTTATGAAAGCATTGACTTTGGTCGGGGCGTTCGAAACAATATCGATGAGGTCACTTTCCTTGATGCCAAATAGTTCCAAGGGCAACTCTTTCAATACCTTGGATTTTAAGAGTTCGCCAACTGGAGCGAGGTTCTTGTCCAATTTGAGGGATACCAGACTATCGTATGGGACTTCCAATTTATCTGCTAGAAGGGCGATTTTGTCCGTTTTTGGATATTTTTTCCCTTTTTCAATCTCATTTAAGTATGATTTTGAAAGTCCAGATAGCTTTGATAAACCAAATAGCGAAAGTTTTCTTTTGGTTCTTATCTGTTTAAGCTTCAGCCCGAATATTAATTTGATGTACTCTTCTTCCATTTTTCTCGATCAAATATAGGCTTTTTTGCGAATTTAATAAAAATAGCGAATTAATTAAAAAAAGCGAACGTTCGCTTGATTTTTTCAAACGTTTGCGTTAATCTTGTTGAACAAATTGAAATGTATTATGGAAGAAGCACTAATGACCAGTACAAAATTGCAGTTTGCAAAAGAGGTAAAGAATTATTATCCGGAACTGTTGACGGACCAAGCTTTGGAGTTTTTGATTGCATTGCACCAAAAGTTCAATAGATCAAGATTACAGTTGCTGGAAGAGAGAACTAAAAGACAAGTACAATTTGATTTGGGCAATTTTCCAAGTTTTCCATCAGAAACAGAGCAGACCAGATCCGCCAATTGGAAAGTAAAGAATATTCCCGAGGACTTGCAGGATAGAAGGGTCGAGATCACTGGACCTGTAGATCGTAAAATGGTGATCAATGCTTTGAATTCCGGTGCCAAGACATTCATGGCCGATTTTGAGGATAGCAATGCACCTTCGTGGTACAATTGTATGCAAGGGCAAATAAATCTGATCGATGCCAATAAAAGGACGATCACCTATTTTGATTCCAAAAAAGGCAAAGATTATAAATTGAACGATCAGGTCGCCGTATTGCTGGTACGACCTAGGGGACTACATTTAAATGAACGACATATTTTGATCAATGGGGAAGAGGCTTCCGGGAGTTTGGTTGATTTTGGCCTTTATGTTTTTCACAACACAGCTACGCTGCGTCGTAGAAAGTCGGCACCATACTTTTATCTCCCAAAACTGGAGCATTATTTGGAAGCTAGGTGGTGGAACGAGGTAATGACTTTTGCTGAGGAATATTTGGGAATTCCGGTGGGAACCTACAAGGCCACCGTATTGATCGAGACGATAACAGCTAGCTTTCAATTGGATGAAATTATTTACGAACTAAAGAACCATATTGTTGGTTTGAACTGTGGTAGGTGGGATTACATTTTTTCGTATATCAAAAAATTTAAAAACCATTCCGAGTATATTTTACCTGATAGGGATCAAGTAACCATGACGGTACCTTTTATGGATGCATATTCCAGATTGGTCATCCAACGATGCCACAAAAGAGGAATTCATGCAATGGGTGGAATGGCCGCTCAAATTCCGATAAACAACGACCCGATCGCCAACGAAAAAGCTTTGGAAAAGGTTAAGCTGGATAAAGAAAGGGAAGTCAAAAATGGTCATGATGGCACATGGGTCGCCCATCCGGGCCTGGTTAAAATAGCCAAGGATATTTTTGACGAGTATATGCCAGGGCCCAATCAATTGGAAAAACTTAGGGAAAACGATGTAATTACAGCAGCTGATCTACTGGTCGTTCCAACTGGAACAGTGACCGAAAAGGGCATACGAAAAAATATCTCTGTAGGAATCATGTATTTGGAATCATGGTTGAGGGGCAATGGATGTGTGGCCATAAATAATTTGATGGAAGATGCAGCTACCGCAGAAATCTCCAGAACCCAGATTTGGCAATGGTTAAAGTTCAATGTGATGCTGGATGATGGGAGAAGGTTGACCGAAGAACTATATCAATCCTTGTTGGATGAGGAGACCACAAAAATACGGCACTTGGTAGGTGAGGGAAATATGCACAATACCAAATTTGATGAAGCTACCATTCTTTTTGACAAGTTGGTAAGGACCAATGAGTTTGAAGAGTTTCTGACGACAAAGGCATACCAAGAGATTTAATCTTAAAACAATATCAATAAAAAAATCCCAAGAATGCGCGAACATTACATGGGATTCAAGTCAAATTTCGAATTATAAAATTATGGAAAAAAAGGAGAAAATTCAAGCATTGGTAACGGATTGGACCGTAAATCCAAGATGGAAAGGTGTAGAACGTCCATATACCGCAGAGGAAGTCATTAAACTTCGTGGATCTTATGAGATAGATCATTCCATTGCCAGAATGGGAGCCGAAAAGCTATGGAGCAAATTGAATGCCCAGGATTTTGTAGCCGGTTTGGGGGCCTTGACGGGTAATCAGGCTATCCAAGAAGTGGAAGCTGGGTTGGATGCCATTTATTTAAGTGGATGGCAAGTAGCTGCGGATGCAAACCTTTCTGGGGAAATGTATCCGGACCAGTCACTCTATCCTGTCAATAGTGTTCCCATGGTAGTAAAACGGATCAACAATGCTCTTTTGCGTGCGGATCAGATTCAGACCGTGAATGGAGCAACTGAAAAAAAGGATTATTTGGTGCCTATTGTTGCCGATGCCGAAGCTGGTTTCGGTGGTAACCTTAATGCTTATGAACTGATGAAGTCCATGATAGAGAATGGTGCATCTGGAGTGCACTTTGAAGATCAGTTGAGCTCGGCAAAGAAATGTGGCCACTTGGGTGGGAAAGTCTTGGTGCCAACACAGGAAGCCATCAATAAATTGATCGCGGCCAGGTTGGCGGCAGATGTAATGGGCGTGCCAACGGTCATTATAGCACGGACCGATGCCGATGCAGCAAATCTTCTGACGAGTGATATTGACCCGCGTGACCATAAGTTTTTAACGGGCGAACGCTCCCCTGAAGGGTTCTTTTATGTGAACAATGGACTGGACCAAGGGATTGACAGAGGATTGAGCTATGCACCCTTTGCAGACTTGATTTGGTTGGAGACCTCCAATCCAGATTTGGAACAGGCCAGAAAATTTGCTGAAGGAATACATAGCAAATACCCAAATAAAATGTTGGCCTATAATTGTTCGCCTTCATTCAATTGGGCGGCCAAATTAAGTGTAAAGGAAATGGAAGGTTTTAGGGAAGAGTTGGCTGCCATGGGGTACAAGTTCCAATTCATTACCCTAGCCGGGTTCCATGCCTTGAACACAAGTATGTTCGAACTTTCAAAGTCGTACAAGCAACGTGGTATGGCCGGATATTCTGAATTACAGGAGCGTGAATTTGCTTTGCAAAAGGATGGCTTCAAAGCTGTAAAACACCAAGGTTTTGTGGGAACCTCCTACTTTGATATGGTCCAGAACGTGGTCACGTCGGGAAAGGCAAGCACCATGGCCATGAAGGGCAGTACCGAAACTGAGCAATTTAAATAGTGGAATTTTTTAACCTGTAGTTATATTTCTATGAAGTGCCCCCTTTTGGGGGCATTTTTTTAGGAAATCAATATGGAGGTTCCACTATGTTTTAAAAAATATTGATTTAGAATGCTTTCTGTTTCCACGGTGTGTTTATGTCGGGTAATGAACGCCTCAATATCTTCAAGGGTGGATATTTCCATATCGGTATTGATGAATCCAAAGCCTTTATAAATACCATCTTCAATCAGTACAACGGCATTTTCACGGTCATCCCTACCTTTCTCCTTGATGATCCTAACTTTGGAGGACAACATTTTCATGTGAGCGATTGCTTCCTCGACTTTGTGGTTGTAATCGTCCACCTCTTCCTGGCCTCTACAAATTCCTTCGCAGGTATTGATTACATGATGGGAGCAAGCGGCATTGGTCTGCTGGAGATGACAATATTTGGGACAAAGTGAAAAATTTTTGCAAACCTCTTCCAAATACGCACGGCATTCGGTTTGATTATGGAACACTTTCAACGGACTTGGAGCACCTTTAATGCTATTGTAGGCCAAGTGCATAATTCCATTTCGGTCCTCGTAGGCAAAAATGGCATATTGTCTGCCTGTTCTTTTTTGGGCGCGGTTGTATGGAGGGAACAGCCTTTTTATTTCTGCGGATTCCATCAACAGGGCGACCAATTCGCTGCCTGCTAGCTTAAAGTCAATATTTGTCGTCTCCCCGCACATTTGAATCTCCTTGCGGCTCTTATCGTAAAAATGTCCCAATACCCTTTTTTTCAGGTTGATGGCCTTTCCCACATAAATGATTTCCCCTTTTTGATTCATAAAATAATAGATGCCCGGTTTTTGTGGAATCTTATCGAAGACAGATTTGGGCAAATGGGGTGGGAGGGTGGCTTCTTGGCTTCGGGCATTCAAAAACTTTTTGAATACTTGTTCCGATTCAGGTTTTCCCAAAAGCTTTTCAAATAGGAGAACTGTAGCATGGGCATCTCCGCGGGCACGGTGGCGATCCACCAAGGGTATTTCCACTGCGGAACACAATTTTCCCAAACTATAGGAACGGAGGCCGGGAATCAACTTTCGGGATAGGCGAACCGTACAGAGTTTTTTACGGGTAAAATCCATACCGATCTGTCGAAACTCCTCTTTGATCACACCATAATCAAAATTGACGGAGTGGGCCACAAAAATACAGCCCTCGGTAATGTTCAGGATGTTTTGGGCAATCTCTTGGAAAGTTGGTGCATTTTGCACCATTTGATCATCGATTCCCGTAAGTCCGGTTATAAAATAAGGTATAGGGCTTTCTGGGTTGACCAAGGTGGTAAACTCGTCCACAATCTGTGCGCCATCATATTTGAAAATAGAAATCTCGGTAATCTTGTTGCCTTTGATTCCGTTTCCAGTGGTCTCTATGTCTATAACTGTATACAATCAATTTTACTTGAAACATTAAAGTTAATGTTTTATGGAATCTTATCTAAAACCCACAAACTTTTGGAGCTGTCTTTTTAGGTCAAAAAACCAACTCTTTTTACCGGATTGAGAAATAACTATTTAATAACTATAAGTGTTGAAATTATACTTGTTGTTTCAAAATTGATAGGATTAAATCCGTTATAAAGGTAAAATCACTGTTGATTGGTTAACATAGTATCAAAAGCGGGTAATATTTCCCAATTTCTTCAAATACATAGTTTTACATTTACAAGTGTAAAATTAACGCTTCTTAATTTTTAAATCAATTTTAAGACCTATGGAGTATAAGTTTTATGTAAGCAATTAACTAAACAAATTAAAGATGTATTATGAAATTGGCTAGCTTTTTATTCAAAAAATGTCTGGGAAAAAAACAGCTCTTGTTTTCCATATTCTGCCTTTTGGTTGGACAAGCTGGGTTTTCCCAACAAACAATTTCAGGTAGCGTAACGGACGAGCAGGGTATTCCCATTGCCGGTGCGGCTGTACTGGAAAAAAACACCACTAACGGTACTGCAACCGACTTTGATGGTAATTACGAAATCAGCACTTCACAATCCGATGCGGTACTCGTATTTTCCTATTTGGGCTTTTTGGCCCAAGAGGTACCGGTTCAGGGGAATACTACGATTGATGTAGTGTTGAAAGAAGATTTGCAACAGTTGTCCGAAGTGGTTGTCATAGGATACGGAACCCAAAAACGTGCGGACGTGACCAGCTCCGTAGCAACCGTAAAATCCGAAGACTTTGTGCAAGGTAACGTAAAGGATGCTGCGCAGCTTATTCAAGGTAAGGTTGCCGGTCTGTCCGTTTCTGCACCTTCGGGCGACCCCACGGAGGGAACTCAGATTAACTTGAGGGGTACATCTTCTATACTGGGAGGCACCAATCCCTTGGTTTTGGTCGATGGTGTTCCCGGTAGTTTGAATACCGTGGCACCGGAAGATATCGAATCCATTGATGTGCTGAAAGATGGTTCGGCAACTGCCATATATGGTACCCGTGGGACTAACGGTGTTATCATTATTACGACAAAGAAAGGTACAAATGATATGAAATCGACCATTGAATACAATGGGTACGCATCGCTTTCCACGATTGCTGATCGAATGAACTTTCTGAATGCCGATGAGTTAAGACAGAAATTTGATGAGGGTTATACCTTTAATGGGGCCAACCTACAAGATTATGGTGCCAACACGGATTGGGTAGATCAAATTACCCGTGATGCATATAGCCAGGTGCACAACCTCATTTTTAGAGGAGGTAACTCTACTTCGAACATGACAGCATCCCTGAATTATAGGGATATAGAAGGGATTTTTCTGAAATCTGACAATAAAAGACATACCGCCCGGGTAAGTGTGAACCATGCCATGTTCGACAACCGATTGAAAGCAAATGTAGGTGTGATCTTGAGCGAACAAACCTACAATGCTCTTGGCGATGGTGTTAGTTTTAACCCATACATATATAGGCAGGCCATAATACGTAACCCAACCGAGCCTGTGTACAACGAAGATGGAAGCTGGTATGAGAGGGATGTGTACTTCTATGACAACCCATTGGCCTATATTGAGGAAACCATTGGTGAAAACAGGTACAGAAATACAAGGTTCGATTTTTCTTTGAGTTATGACTTTGGGGATCATGTTACGGTCAAAGGACTGTATACGCGTAAGGGAAATTCAAACATCAGAGGGTTTTACCAAACAAAGAACCACGTTTCCACCACTAAAAATGGTCAAGAAGGCTTTGCTTCAAGAGGAACGGATGATTACGTAGGCAATTACGGCCAGTTTACGGTGGATTATGACAATAGCTTTGGAAAACACAAGGTAACCGGTTTGGTGGGATATAACTACGAGGACAATACCAATGAAGGTTTTTGGGCGACCAACCGTCGTTTTCCCACAGACGGATTTACCTATAACAATATAGGCAGTGGCCAAGGGCTTCAATTAGGTGAAGCGGGAATGGGCAGTTATAAAAATTCCGATAAGTTGATTGCATTTTTCACTAGGGTAACCTACAACTATGATGATCGTTACCTTTTGATGGCAAGTATGCGCCGTGAAGGTTCTTCTAGATTTGGGGAAGACAACAAATGGGGTAATTTCCCCGGTGTTTCTTTGGGTTGGCGTGTAGACCAAGAATCTTTCGCGGATAACTGGGATTGGCTTTCCAATCTTAAATTCAGAACAGGATTCGGGGTCACTGGGATCAATGCGGGGTCCAACTATCAGTCTTTGAGTGGATTGACGTATGGTAGCTACTTTTTGAACAATGGTCAATGGGTGAGACAGTTGATA
Source organism: Flagellimonas yonaguniensis (assembly GCF_029193885.1). Classification (GTDB taxonomy): domain Bacteria; phylum Bacteroidota; class Bacteroidia; order Flavobacteriales; family Flavobacteriaceae; genus Flagellimonas; species Flagellimonas yonaguniensis. The sequence goes on from NZ_JARFVB010000008.1 coordinate 36,519, forward strand.
CCTTCCCGTAATGCAAATCCCAACCTACGCTGGGAGAAAAAAGAAGAATTTAACCTGGGATTGGATTTTGGGGTGCTGGATGGGCGCATCAATGGTTCGGTGGATTATTACAACAGAACAACAAAGGATGCATTGTTCAATTACAGTGTGCCCACTCCTCCCTACTTTTTTGGTACAATCACGGCCAACGTTGCCCAAATAAAGAATACAGGTCTTGAATTCTTGTTGAACATCACTCCTTTTCAAACGGATGATTTTGATTGGACGGCAAACCTTACTTATTCTACCAATACCAACGAAATCGTATCACTTTCCAATGATGAGTTCCAATTGACCAACGACTTTTTTGATGAAGGCTATACAGGTGAACCTATACAGATCAGTACCCATCGTGTGCAGGAAGGGCAGCCCATCGGTAATTTTTATGGCTTAAAGAGCGTGGATATCACGGAAGATGGGATTTGGATAATAGAAAGACCGGATGGCTCACGTGTTCCTGCCACGGAGGCCACAAACGACGATAGACAGGTATTGGGCAACGGATTGCCAAAGGCCTATTATAGCTGGAACAATACAGTAAGGTACAAGAACTGGGATTTAATGGTCAACTTGAGAGGAGCTTTGGATTATCAGATATTGAACTTCTCGAGAATGTTCTACGAAAACCCAACAATCAGTTATAATACCCTGGATTCCGCTTACGATATGGTTTACGGTAAAGCGGTGTTGCAGGATGTGCAACGATTTGTGAGCCATTATGTGGAAGACGGGGATTTCCTAAAGATAGACAATGTTACCTTGGGGTATACATTGCCCAAGGATGCCATCAAGTTTGCCCAGAGTTTCCGCATTTATGCATCAGGCTTGAACTTGGCTACCATAACAGGATATAAGGGTATCGATCCAGAAGTGAACAGAAATGGTTTGTCCCCAGGTAATGACGAAAGGGATAAGTATCCTTCTACTAGGACATTTACACTAGGTATCAACTTTACATTCTAAAAAAAATATTATGAAAAATATATTGAACAAAGTGATTTCACTTAGACTAAAATTTTTAACGTTCGTAGCGAGTATATTGCTCTTGCCAGTAGCTTGTACGGATTTGGAGGAAGAAGTGTTCTCTGAAGTGACCGAATCCTCCTTTACGCCCTCGGAATCGGATATCATTTCCGTTATGGCATCGGCTTACACACCAATGCGATTTGTAATGGGGTGGCAAGGATATTTTGATGTGCAGGAAGAACCCGGCGATATGTTCGTGACTCCTACAAGGCCTAACGGTTGGGATGATGGAGGTACATACAAAAGAATGCACTTTCATGAATGGACAGAAACCCAGTGGCAACCAAGAAATACATGGATTACCTGTTTCAATGGGATCAATAGTGCCAATAGGGTAATTCTACAAGTTGAGTCGGGGGAATTACCGGTAAGTGCAGAGCAGGCATCGGCTATCATCGCGGAAATGAGGGCCTTAAGGGCATTATACTATTCCATGTTGGTGGATACCCATGGCAACGTACCCATTATAGCAAGCTATAGTGATGAGCTTCCGGTCCAGAGTTCACGTGCCGAAGTGTACAATTTTATCGTTTCTGAGCTGACAGAGGTTATGCCCAACCTTACCGAGGTTGTAGATCAATCAACCTATGGTCGTATGACCAAGTGGGCCGCCAATCATGTTTTGGCTCGGGTGTACTTAAATGCCGAAATATATACAGGAACCGCCCAATGGGACAAGGTTATCGAAGCATGTGATGAGATCATAGCTAGCGGGGCATTTGAATTGTCCTCAAATTATTCGGACATCTTCAGTACGGAGAACGAAGGAAACCCTGAAATGGTGTTCGCGATCCCTTACGACCAAATATTTGCTGGGGATTGGAATGCCCATATGAAAATGCTTTTGCCAGATCATCGATTGGTTTTTGACATGCAGGCACAACCTTGGGGAGGATCTAGCTGTAATCCGCAATTTATAGATAGTTATGATCCCAATGATAAGCGTTTGTCCGATACCTGGCTGATGGGAGATCAATTGAACGCTTCCGATGGCAGTGTGGTAATGACCTTGAGAAAAGAAATGCCCAGTATTTACGATTGTGATTTCACAGATGGCTTTAGATGTGGTAAGTATGAAATAGAATCAGGTGCCACAGGAGGACTAAGTGTTGACTTTCCGTTCCTGAGATATACAGATGTGTTAATGATGAAAGCCGAAGCACTTCTAAGGACCAATAATAGTGATGATGCGGCAACCATAGTGACACAGGTCCGTATGCGTTCCTTCGAAGACCCAGCAGAAGCAACTGTTACGGGTGCCGAACTTGAAGGCGATACAACGGTGGAATACGGAACATTGGCAGAAGACGGAACCATTGATGATCCAGGAGACCAATCTGCGGTAGCTTATGGACGCTTTTTGGATGAATTGGGATGGGAGTTTGCAGCAGAGGCAAGAAGAAGATCTGATATGATCCGATTTGGCGTGTACCAGACCAAAAGCTGGTACAACCATGCTCCAAAAGGGGAGTATACAACACTGTTCCCCATAGGTTTGGAGGAACTCAATACCAATACCAACCTAAGCCAAAACCCTGGTTATTAGATTGAACAGATAGTAAATCAAATTATTGTAATTGTTTGAGTTTGTTGTTTAGTGCATAAGCGGATGGGTTTTCCCATCCGCTTTTTTATGGATGTGGATGTCTTAGAACTGTGATTTGAACTGTGTTGGAGAGCATCCCTTCAATGCCTTGAATTTCCTGTTGAAGTTGGCAATATTGTTAAAGCCGCATTGATCGGAAATCATGGAAATGGCCAGTTCTGGATTGTTCAAAATAAGCTTGCATGCGTTTTCAATCCGTATTTCTATGAGAAACTGGAAGAAAGTCTTGTTTGTCCGTTTCTTAAAATAACGGCAAAAAGCATTTTTGCTCATATTGGCCACGTTGGCTATTTCATCCAAGCTAATGGGTTCATGATACCGATCCATGGCATATTTAAAGACATCGTTCATCCGTTTACCCTCATCGTCCGAAAAGGATTTGCGGTATACAAATGAGGATAAAGGAGTGGTTTCAGATTGTGTAATGTGGCTTATAATGATCAAAAGAGTTGCTATCTGCTCAATACTGTTCTGTGTTTTTAATTTATTGAACTCTTCAATGATGACTTCGGTATTGGAAACGACCCGCATCCCAAGTTCGGATTTTTTAAAGAAATCTTTTGTGTTGGAAAGGTCGGAAATGCCGAAGAATTCCTTGCCAAATGAGTTAATGTCAAAAAAAAGGGTGTGCATCAGTGATTTTGGGGTAAAAGAAGCATCGCTCTTAAAAGCATGCGGTACATATCCTCCTATGACCAAGATATCCCCTTCTTTAAAATCACTAATGGAATCGCCTACGATTAGGGAACCGGAGCCTTTTGCGATATAACTGATCTGGATTTCCGCATGTTGGTGCAGTTGATCATAAAAAACACGCTCATTGTCCACTTGGTAGACCAAGGCCTCATCTTCAGGTTTCGGTATTTTGAACGGTAGTACTTTCATTTTTTTATACGAATATCATCATAAAAAGCACCTGAATCAATATTTGGGGTAATATAGTACAAGTATTCGTTAATAATGAAGCTTATCCTTGAAATCGTGTGGTCTATTTTTGTATTTAAAATATATAGCATTATGATACATTGGGAAGGGGTTATGCCCGCTGTAACCACAAAATTCACAAGCGAGGACGAATTGGACCTTGCCATGTTTGAAACAAATATCAAGGCACAATTGGATGCCGGTGTACAGGGAATTATCCTTGGGGGAACCTTGGGTGAGGCCAGTACACTTACCAAACAGGAAAAAGAAACCTTGATAAAAACCTCATTGACAATAGTCGAAGGTCAAGTTCCTGTTATCATCAACATTGCGGAGCAAAGTACCAAAGAAGCCATAGAAGTGGCCCAGCACGCTGAAAAAGTAGGGGCAAAGGGACTAATGGTATTGCCTCCAATGCGCTACAAAGCGACCGACCATGAAACCGTTGTGTACTTTAAGGCAATTGCAAACAATACATCGCTGCCCATTATGATATACAATAATCCAGTGGATTATAAAATTGAGGTAACTTTGGATATGATGGAAGAACTATCGGAATGCAGTAACATCCAAGCCATAAAGGAATCTACAAGGGATATTACCAATGTAATCCGTTTGAAGAACCGTTTCGGAGATAGGTTCAAAGTGTTCACGGGAGTGGATACTTTAGGTCTTGAAAGCTTAGTGATCGGAGCGGACGGTTGGGTCGCAGGTCTGGTATGCGCATACCCAGCAGAAACTGTGGCCATCTACGAACTGGTCAAGGCGGGAAAAATAGAAGAGGCATTGGCAATATATAAATGGTTCATGCCTTTGCTTGAGCTGGATATAAGTCCACAATTGGTACAGAACATCAAATTGGCCGAAGTGGCCACGGGAATAGGAACAGAGAATGTTAGGGCTCCAAGATTGCCCTTACAAGGAAAAGAAAGGGAGCGAGTGCTCAAGGTTATTGAAGAAGCTATGAAAAACAGACCAGAGCTCCCAGATTATAAAAACCTAAAAAGTGTAGTATGATTACAGGTAAAAACTGTATCGCAGGGGATTTTAGCGCAAAGGGAAGCATTGAGTTCAAAACAGTGAATCCCAAATTGAACATTGAAAACCCAACAACTTTTGTTGAAGTTACAAAAGAGGAAATTGAAGAAGCTGTCTCATCGGCCTGGGATGCCTTTAAGGTTTATCGTAAAGTGTCGGGTAAACAAAGGGCGGCTTTTCTAAATGCCATTGCAGATGAGATTCAGGCATTGGACCAAGAATTGATAGATACCTATACCACGGAGTCCGGGCTACCCGAAGGAAGAGCCATTGGTGAGCGTGGGCGTACCATGAACCAATTGCGCTCCTTTGCGCAACTGGTGGAAACTGAGGATTGGAGGGAGAACACCTTTGATGCGGCCCAGCCGGATAGAAAACCGTTACCCAAGGATGATTTGAGAAAAACTATGATTCCATTGGGGCCAGTAGCCGTTTTTGGAGCGAGTAATTTTCCATTGGCCTATTCCACGGCTGGAGGAGATACCGCTAGTGCTTTGGCTTCAGGCTGCCCTGTGATTGTGAAGTCCCACCCCATGCATGCAGGTACATCCGAATTGGTGGCATCGGCAATTGTTAAGGCCGCTGAAAAAACAAATATGCCCAAAGGAGTGTTTTCCAGCATCAATGGGGGAATACAGGCAGGAATGGATTTGGTAAGTCACCCCAAAGTGAAAGCAGTTGGGTTTACCGGGAGCATCACTGGAGGAAGGGCACTGTTCGACATTGCCTCAAAAAGAGAAGAGCCCATCCCGGTATTTGCGGAAATGGGAAGTGTCAACCCTGTGATCATTACTCCGGATGCCATATCCAAAAGAGGAAAAGAAATTGCAAAGACCTATGCGGGTTCCATTACTTTGGGAACGGGACAATTTTGTACTAACCCAGGTCTTTTGTTGACAGTAAAGAATGAAAATACCCAAGATTTCATAAGTGAACTGGCGAAAGAGACCATAGCATTAGATTCGCAGTGCATGCTGCACCCCAATATCAAGAGCGGCTATGACAAAAAAGAAACCGATGTAACCTCCCAATCAGGAGTGGAAGTTGTGGGTAAGTTGGATGGGAATTTGGAGTCCAATTATGCAGCTTCAGTTGTTGCAACGGTTTCAGGGAGCGAGTTTTTGGCCAATTCAAAATTGCACCAAGAAGTTTTTGGCCCGTTTTCGTTAGTGGTACAATGCAAGGATGATGCAGAACTCCTTCAGATCATTGAAGGTTTGGAAGGGCAGTTGACAGGTACCCTCATTGCGGAAGAGAATGATGCCATCAATTTGATGGAGTTGGTGGATACTTTGCAGAATAGAGTTGGTAGAATAATTTATAATGGCGTTCCCACAGGTGTGGAAGTATGTCCGTCCATGCAGCATGGAGGACCCTACCCGGCATCTACGGACTCCAGGTTTACCGCAGTTGGTGTGCATGCCATTAAAAGGTGGGTCAGACCCGTTAGCTACCAATCCTTTCCGCAGTCCCTTTTGCCAGAACACCTTAAGGGATAGGAACGAACAATGATTTAAAAATAAGATGGTTTTTTAAAGAGCGCTAGTGGCAAGAAAAACTTTTTTTTGTGTTGATGCACATACCTGTGGCAACCCTGTACGCGTAGTGGCAGGTGGCGGTCCCAACTTGATCGGGGCGAACATGAGTGAGAAAAGACAGCATTTTCTCAAGGATTTTGACTGGATTAGAAAGGGATTGATGTTCGAGCCACGGGGGCACGATATGATGAGCGGGAGCATTTTGCTTCCGCCCCACAATCCTGAAAATGATTTTGCGATACTCTTCATAGAAACTTCAGGCTGTCTGCCCATGTGCGGGCACGGAACCATCGGGACCATAACCGTAGCAATAGAGGAGGGGCTGATTGTTCCCAAAGTACCGGGAAAAATAAAAATGGAAGCTCCCGCAGGCTTGGTAGAGATAGAATACCGCCAAACGGACAAAAAAGTGGATTGGGTAAAATTGGTCAATGTAAAATCGTATTTGGCAGCCGAAAATTTGACCGTAGAGTGCCCGGAACTGGGTCAGATAACCTTTGATGTATCCTACGGTGGTAATTACTACGCAATTGTGGATCCCCAGGAAAACTTTGAGGGTGTGCATAATTTTACGGCGGGGCAGATCATACATTATTCCCAAGTGGTGCGAAAGCGTATCAATGAAAAGTACCCTGACATGTTTGTACATCCAGAAGACAGTACCATTAGGGATGTGAGCCACATGCTTTGGACCGGAGACCCTTTGGATCCGACATCTTCGGGAAGAAATGCCGTTTTTTATGGGGACAAGGCCATAGATCGCTCTCCCTGTGGTACGGGGACCTCTGCTCGTATGGCACAACTATATGCCAAAGGGAAATTGGGTGCGAACGAAAATTATATTCATGAAAGCTTCATAGGAAGCAAGTTCATCGGAAGGATAGAACAGGAGACCACCTTGGCGGGCAAAAAGGCCATTGTGCCCAGTATACAGGGATGGGCACAAGTAACAGGCTATAACAATATCATTATAGATGACGATGACCCATACGCCCATGGGTTCCAGGTACTGTAAATCAACTTTTTAGAATGAAGAAAGTAATTGTTGTAGGGGGAGGAATCTCCGGGCTTTGTAGTGCATATTATTTAGTGAAGGATGGATGGGAAGTCACTGTTTTGGATCAAACAAACATAGATAGTGGAACATCTTTTATCAATGCAGGATATATTACACCAAGTCATTTTGTTCCCTTGGCCGCTCCGGGGATAATTACCCAAGGTCTTAAGTGGATGCTCAATAGTTCCAGCCCTTTTTATATGAAGCCCAGATGGGATATGGATTTCTTCAAATGGGCACTTTTGTTTAAAAAGTCCGCGACAGCTTCCAATGTTCAAAGAGCATTGCCTGTGCTCAAAGAGCTCAATCTGAAAAGTAGGGCGTTGTATGAAGAATTATTGGCTTCTCATGATTTCGACTTTCATTACGAAAGAAAAGGGGTTTTGATGGCGTATTGTAGCGAGAAATCTGAAAAGGAGGAACATAAAGTGGCAGAAAAAGCCATAAAGGAAGATCTAGAGGTTTCCATACTGTCGAAAGAAGATTTACGAAAAGTACAACCTGTACTATCCGACCAAGTAAGGGGGGCTGTTCATTACGAGTGTGATGCCCACATGACGCCCAATCATTTTATGGAGGAACTGAAGTGTTGGCTACAGGAACATGGAGTGGGTTTTAAGTTGGAGCAGAAAGTTGAAGACTTTACGATAAGCGGCAAACAAATAGTCTCTTTGAGGACTCAGGATGGCAGTTATGAGGCTGATGAGTTTGTTTTGGCCAGTGGAAGCTGGACATCAAAACTGGCGGCAACATTGGGGCTTAAAATTCCCATCCAAGGAGGGAAAGGCTACAGTATGGATGTTAAGAGGCCAACCGGAATAACCTTGCCCACTATTTTGGTGGATGCCAGAATGGCGATTACTCCAATGGATGGCTTTACCCGATTTGCAGGTACGATGGAGTTTTCCGGCAATAATGATACCATCAAAAAAGAACGAGTGACGGCTTTGGCCGATGCCGTTAAGGCACACTACAGGGATTTTGCCATACTTCCTGAAGAACAAGATTGCGCCACCTCCGGACTCAGGCCGGTCTCACCGGATGGATTGCCGTTTATTGGCAAAACCACCAAATATAACAACCTGACCATAGCAGCCGGTCATGCCATGATGGGGTGGAGCTTGGGCCCAATAACAGGAAAGCTGGTGTCGCAAAAAGTGAATGGCTCAAAAACTTTGATGGACATTGCCCAGCTCTTACCGGAAAGGTTTCGCTGATACCTTTTTCTTCTCATACGGTTTTCTTTTGCATTTTAGTTTTTCTTAGTTAATTAATCGCTTTTTTGGACAGTAGTGAAGGTGTTAAGGGTAATATAGTATTAGTATCAGGTAATTTGAATCGGTGCACAACCAGAGATTATCTCTAGTTTTAGACTTATTTAAACTATGGAATCTTTTGTCAAAAAAATAAGTGTATTTTTTATACTTATAAAATTCGGTACATCATTTGCCCAAGGAACCTTAGCGGAATATAAAAAGGCGATTTCGCTGGATTCTTTGTTTCGGGATAAGGTCACAAACTCGCCCAAAAATTTTCATTGGCAGGAAAATAACCTCCTGTGGTATGTCAACAATACTCCAGAAGGAAAAGAATATCTATGGGTAAATCCCTCGGAAAAAACCCATGAAAAATGTTTTGACCATACCGTATTGGCCAAATTGCTATCCGAAAAATTTGAGAAAGATATAGAAGCAGACCATATAGACATTAGCGAACTGGAATTTGATGCCGATATGGAGGAACTGCAATTCATTTTTGAAGAAAAGAAAGTTTCCTACCGTCCGAAAAACCAGAGATTAGCGATTGTGGGGGCAAATGCCAGCGACGGTAAAAGAGATTGGGGGTATTGGGGCAGAAGGTTCGATGAGACCAATAATCCGCCTGTCATGTCTCCCGATTCCACTATGTTGGCGTTTATCAAGAATCACAACCTTTATATCAAAAACACCTCGACGGACGAAGAAACCCGGTTGAGCTATGATGGTGCTCCGGGCTTCTTCTATTCCACTTATATAAAATGGTCGCCCGATGGAAAAAAAATCATGGCATACAAGGTGCGTCCAGGAGATGAACGTAAAATATATTTTGTGGAATCCAGTCCGGAGGAACAGTTTCAGCCTAAATTACAATCAAGGGATTATTTAAAGCCCGGGGATGAACTCCCATTCAAGAGCCCACAATTGTTTTTGGTCGGCGAAAAGAAACATATCCAAGTTCCTACCAAGGAGTTTAGCCATCAATTCGGACTCAATAACATAGAATGGAGGGAGGATAGCAGTGCCTTTACTTTTGAATATAATCAACGAGGTCATCAGGCCTACAAAGTAATAGCGGTTGATGCAATTACTGGAGCGGTAAAAATACTGGTAAATGAGGTTGGCAAAACCTTCATCGACTATAGCAGCAAAAAGTACAGGTACGATATTGATGATGGTAAGGAAATTATATGGACATCGGAAAGGGATGGATGGAACCATATCTATTTGTATGATGGGGAAACTGGAAAAGTGAAAAGACAGCTTACCAAAGGAGACTGGGTAGTCCGAAATGTCATTCATGTGGATGAGGAAAACAGAGAAGTGTACTTTACGGCCAGTGGAATGGACAAAGGGCAGGACCCATACTTCCTTCATTACCTTAAAATAGGTTTTGATGGCAGGAACCTAACCCGATTTACCAAAGAAAACGGGAACCATCAGGTTACTTTCTCGAAAGACTATGAATATTATGTAGATCAGTACTCCAAGGTGGATGCCCCGCCTGTGTCGCTTTTAAAATCATCAAAAAATGCCAAGACTCTAATGCAATTGCAAAAGGCTGACCATTCCGCATTGCTGGAAGAGGGATGGATAGCTCCTGAGGTTTTTATGGCCAAAGGTAGAGACGGCGTTACCGATATATGGGGAATCATTATAAGGCCCACGTCTTTTGATCCCAATAAAACATACCCTGTAATTGAATATATTTATGCAGGGCCCCACAGTTCTTTTGTCCCCAAGGATTTTAGGTCGTACTACTGGTCCATGTCCTCTTTGGCGGAACTGGGGTTCATTGTGGTACAGATAGACGGTATGGGGACTTCCAATCGCTCAAAGGCTTTTCACGATGTGTGCTGGAAAAACCTTAAAGATGGTGGTTTTCCCGATAGAAAAATCTGGATAAGCGAAGCTGCCAAAAAATACCCGTATATGGATGCTGAAAACGTTGGCATTTTTGGGACTTCGGCAGGTGGACAAAATGCAGCTGCGGCATTGGTCTTCAATTCCGACTTTTATGATGTGGCCGTATCCTCCTGTGGATGCCACGACAATAGAATGGATAAGATTTGGTGGAACGAACAATTTATGGGCTATCCCATAGGGCCACATTACGAGGCTTGTTCCAATGTGGAAAACGCCGGCCAAATGGGTGGCGATTTAATGTTGATCTTGGGAGAAGTGGACGATAACGTGGACCCCGCCAGTACCATGCAATTTGCCAATGCACTGATCAAAGCCAATAAAGATTTTGAGCTGGTCACTATACCTGGTATGGGGCATTCCTCTGGAGGGGATTTTGGTGAAAGAAAACGCAAGGACTTTTTTGTAAAACATTTGATGAATGTGGACCCGCCCTCTTGGGAGGAAATCTACAACTATAAAAACAACAGTAAACCATAGGTTAAAATCATAGGAGAAAAAGAGTTATTATGAAGTTAAGTAAGTTTTTTGTTGGTACGGTATTGTTTGTATTGACCGCCCCAATGAGTTTGATGCGCGCACAGAGCGGCAACCAAATTCTGGATGGAATCGGGGAGACCGGAATGATCGCCAGATATATTTTTGATGGAGATGCCAAAGATTGGTCTAGAAATAATTTGCACGCAAGAGCTTATGGGGAAATTGATTTCAAAGATGACGAGCAGTTTAAAAAAGTACTTTCGCTGCCAGGCGACGGCAAATCCTATATCTCCATTCCCGGGGAATCTGTGCAAAGTGAAGAATCCATAAGTATTGCAACGTGGGTCAACTTTCAGTCGATGGAGTCCGGCCAGCTACTTTTTGACTTTGGAAAAGATGATAGGACACATTTTTTTGTTGCTCCCTTCGGTACCAAGAAAAAAGAAGGATTTCAAGCTCAGGTCATATTGGATGGAGATTCAGGATATGAAGTGCTTTCTCCAGATGTGGAAATTGAAATGGACCAATGGGTTCATCTGGCCTTGGTCTTTGACATTCCATCAAAATCCATAAGTGTTTTTGTCAATGGAAAACAAACCGGGAAGGTAGAAAATGTAGAGATGGAATTGGAGGATTTGTTTACCCATGAGAATTTACTCTATTTAGGAAAGTCGATTGTATCTGGAAATCCTTATCTCAAAGCAAAGATCCATGATTTTAGGTTGTATAGGATTCCTCTAAGTGAAAAGCAGATTACGAGGATTCGATATATTGCTCTTAGAGGTGGGGATGCAGTGGTAAGAAGGGAAAAACCTGAAGACAACCTGCCAAAATTTTCTTCAGAGGTTCCTCAATTGTACAATGAATACTTGACAGGAGTGTCCGATGTTGAGGTGGAAACAGAAGTAGGCTTCTTGCCGAGATTGCCACGCCATGTCAAAGGAACATATCGCGATGGAATCGAAGGTCCAATGGTTAGGGTCTTATGGCCCTCTCCGACCGATAATGCCGAGGTGACCAAAACTGGAAGTTATGTAGTTATAGGTAGGGTGGCAGGTACCGATTTTAAGCCCAAAGCAAAAATTACTGTAAAGACAAAAAAGGATTTGAAAACGCCTGACATGGAACTGAAAGTGTTTGGGTTAGATCAAGTAAGATTGGATTCAGATACCTATGGTCAACAAACAAAGTTCATAGAAAACAGGGATAAGTTCATCAACACATTGGAAGTGACGAACCCGGACTCCTTTTTATACATGTTCCGTAATGCATTTGGACAAGAACAGCCCGAAGGAGCCAAACCATTGGGTGTTTGGGACAGTCAGGAAACCAAATTGAGGGGGCATGCCACAGGCCATTATTTAACGGCCATAGCCCAAGCCTATGCCAGTACCGGATATGACAAGGAATTGCAGGCCAATTTTGCCAATAAAATGGATTATATGGTAGAAGTATTATATGAACTGTCCCAAATGTCAGGTAAGCCCGTTAAAGTTGGTGGAGCGCACGAATCAGACCCCACTAAGGTGCCACATGGTTCAGGAAAAGCCACCTATGACTCGGATTTGAGCGAAAATGGCATTCGAACAGATTACTGGAACTGGGGAGAAGGGTTTATAAGTGCCTACCCACCTGATCAGTTCATCATGCTGGAAAAGGGAGCAACTTATGGTACACAACCAACCCAAGTTTGGGCGCCATATTACACCCTGCACAAAATATTGGCAGGTTTAATGGATATCTACGAGGTCAGTGGGAACAAGAAAGCTTTGGAAGTGGCCAAGGGAATGGGGGATTGGGTATATGCCCGATTGAGCCTGTTGCCCACCGATACATTGATACGTATGTGGAACAGCTATATTGCCGGGGAATTCGGTGGGATGAACGAGGCCATGGCCCGATTGGATAGGATTACGGATGAACCGAGATACCTTAAAGTGGCACAACTTTTCGATAACATTAAAATGTTTTTTGGAGATGCGGAACACTCCCATGGATTGGCCAAGAATGTTGATTCCTTCCGTGGATTGCATGCCAACCAGCACATACCACAGATTATGGGGGCACTTGAAATCTATCGTGATTCAGAATCCCCTGAATATTACCGGGTAGCGGATAATTTCTGGTACAAAGCGAAAAATGACTATATGTATAGCATTGGGGGCGTGGCTGGAGCAAGAAATCCCACAAATGCAGAATGTTTTATTGGGCAACCTGCTACCTTGTATGAAAATGGTTTTTCAGCAGGAGGACAAAATGAAACCTGTGCTACCTACAACATGCTGAAGCTGACTAAAAATCTCTTTCTTTTTGACCAGCGAACGGAGTTGATGGATTATTATGAGCGTGGCCTGTATAACCATATCCTTGCATCGGTAGCTGAGGACAGTCCTGCAAACACCTATCATGTGCCATTGAGGCCAGGTTCCGTCAAAAGATTTGGAAATGCCGATATGACAGGGTTCACTTGTTGTAATGGTACAGCCTTGGAAAGTAGCACTAAACTTCAAAACTCCATTTATTTTAAAGATAAGGACAATAGCAAGCTATATGTAAACCTATTTGTACCCTCAACTCTGGAGTGGACCGAGAAAGATATTACCGTAGAGCAAAAGACAGCTTTTCCAAAAGAGGATAACACCCAACTGATCATAAAAGGCAAAGGAAAATTTGATTTGAACCTACGTGTTCCCCAGTGGGCGACCAAAGGCTTTTATGTGAAAGTGAATGGTAAAGGAGATAAGGTAAAGGCGAAGCCAGGCTCTTATGTGACCCTGAGCCGTAAATGGAAAGAAGGTGATGTTATTGATGTTCAAATGCCATTTCAATTCCATTTGGACCCGGTAATGGACCAACAAAACATCGCAAGCCTTTTTTATGGGCCTGTACTGTTGGTGGCACAAGAACCCGAACCACGGAACGATTGGCGAAAAGTGACATTGGATGCCAAGGATATAGGAAAGACCATAAAAGGAGACCCAAAAACATTGGAATTTACCATTGATGGTGTGGTTTTTAAACCGTTCTATGAAACCTATGCGCGTCACTCGGTTTATCTGGATGTAACACTGGAATAGCTGCATTGCAGTAATGCAACGAAGCAATCACTACCTTTAGGTAGAAAACGAAAAATTAAATATGTACAAAATGCATTTAAAAAAAACTGGAATCATATTGATGGCCTTGTTCGGCTCCTATGCAACAGCACAGAACAGTAAGTTGGCTGATCTTGTTACTGAATTTGAGGCGGACAACTGGGCATTGAACCGGACCTACAACGTGGAAGAATCCGAAGAGTATTATCAGCGATTTTCCAGATTTTATGATGACTGGGACACGAAGATGTCCGCTTTGGATTTTGGCTCATTGAGCCAGCAGGGAAAGGTGGACTATGTACTTTTGAAGAACTTGGTAACCAAGGGTAAGTATTTTTTAGATCAAGATTACGAAGCGTTTGGCGAAGTCGCCGAAGTAAGCCATTTTATCAAGGATATCTTCCAATTCATTAAAGACCGTCGAAGAGGCAAAAAGCCCGAATCAAAAGAATTGGCACAAATATTCCAGGATGCCACACAAACCATTGATTCTGAAATGGAGTCATGGAAAGCCAAACCATTTAAGGATTGGCAAACGGCGGATAAAGCATCCAAAGTCGTGAAATCGCTTCAAAAGGGACTGGAAGAAGCATACAACTTCTATTATGGTTACGACCCCGATTTTACATGGTGGGTGGAAAAACCCTATGAACGACTGAATGAAAAATTGACCGTTTATGCGGACTTTTTAAAAAACAACTATTCAGAGAACAGCGTCAAGGACGATGGAAGTGGAATCATTGGTAAGCCCATTGGTAAAGATGCGCTAAACGAAAGTCTGGCCATGGCCTTTATCCCCTACACCCCTTCGGAACTTATAAAAACCGCAGAGGAGCAATTTGAATGGTGCAAGAACGAAATGATAAAGGCATCCCGTGAATTGGGATATGGCGATGATTGGAAAAAAGCCTTGGAACATGTGAAGAACACTTATGTTCCAGCAGGGGAACAGCCTCAGGCTATTATGGACCTTTACTCACAGTCCGTTGATTTTGTCGAAAAACGGGATTTGATCACCTTACCCGATTTGGCCAAGGAGACTTGGGGAATGGAAATGATGAGCCCTGAACGGCAGAAAGTAAACCCGTTCTTTCTGGGAGGAAGGGACATTATCATTTCCTACCCGACCTTGGATATGGACCACAATGATAAATTGATGAGCATGCGTGGCAATAACCCCAACTTTTCTTTTCCAACGGTACAGCATGAGTTGCTTCCCGGGCACAACCTTCAATATTTTATGACCAGTCGTCATAAAAGCTATAGGAGACCATTTTATAATCCTTTTTGGACAGAAGGATGGGCGTTGTATTGGGAAATTATTCTTTGGAACAAGGGTTTTCCCCAAACACCTGAACAAAAATTAGGCATGCTGTTTTGGAGGATACATAGATGTGCACGAATCATCTTCTCGCTGAAGTTCCATTTAGGGGAAATGACCCCTCAGGAATGTATAGACCTTTTAGTTGATGAGGTAGGTCACGAATATGCCAATGCAGAGGCAGAAGTAAGACGTTCCTTTACAACCAACTACCCACCATTGTACCAGTTGGCCTACATGATGGGAGGCCTACAGTTCTATGCCCTCCGAAATGAAATGCTGGATAAAGGGTGGACGGAAAAACAGTTCCATGACCGGGTAATGAAAGAAGGGAGAATGCCGGTAGAGCTGTTGCGCGCTTTATTGCAAGATCTTCCTTTGAACAAGAACTATAGGACCAAGTGGAAATTTTCCACAGCGTTCAAATAAGCGCGTACCTATTATTTTAAAATTGGATAAGAGTGATGTCACTCATCCAAAAACCAAACGAACACCAAGATGAAACATTTAAAGTATTGGCTGGCTTCCGCATTTTGTATGGTCACCGTTTCAAGCATAATGGCGCAGGACACTTATTGGAGCAGGGTGGAAAAAAGAGAATCGACTTTGGGTGTTGCCGATGTTTATCAAAAATTCGATACCCCCGACTTTAAGTTGAAATTGGTAAGGGCATCACAAACCGTTGCGGCATTGAGCCCCAATAGCGACCCCTACTTTGATTTTACCCCAGGCGATCGTCTCGAAATAAGGGATAAGGACAGCCTGTATCATTTGGGTGATATCAACCTACGTATAAAAGATGCCAGCGGGATTTGGAAAGAGTATTCCACGGCCACCAGTAGAGCGAAAGTGGAACCATTGGAGATTGGCGGAAATGTTTTGGCAGCTGCCGACTTGGCCAATACCCTGGCTGGGGATATACCTGTTTCCGTAAAAAGATTTTACGAACTGGACAACGACCAACTGGTCATGCGTTTTGAAATTACCAATAAACAAGACAAGCCATTGGAAATAGGAGCATTGGGAGTTCCAATGGTGTTTAATAACATTCTTGAAGGCAAGTCCTTGGTGGAAACCCATGCCCAGAATGTCTTTTTTGATCCCTATATCGGCAAAGATGCAGGTTACCTTGAGGTAAAAAGGTTGAGTGGGAGGGGTCCGGCCCTATTGGTGCTGCCCAAAGATAATATGCCATTTGAGGCGTATAGACCATTATTGGATGACCCTACTCCGAAAAGTATCGTCTTTGAAGGGTTCCATGAGTGGATGGCATACAGTAAGGCCTATGCCGAAAAAGAATGGAAAGGAGTAGAACAATGGAACGAACCAACTTCGCTTGTTCTTCAACCAAATGAAACCAAAAACTTTGCCTTGAAATTTGTGCTTACCGAAGGAATCAAGAATATACAGGAGACACTTGTCAAGGAAGAACATCCCGTTGCGGTCGGCGTTCCAGGTTATGTCCTGCCACAAGATGTTGAAGGTCAATTGTTCATCGATTACAACCAAGGAGTTGCTTCCATAACGGTTGAACCCATCGGAGCATTGGAAATCAAGGAAAAAGGCACTACTCCCTTAGGAAAGAAAAAATACAATGTCCATGGAAAAAAATGGGGCAGGGCCAGACTTACCATTACCTATACTGATGATACAGAACAGACCATCAACTATAAAATCATTAAACCAGAGACCGAGGTTATTGAGGATTTTGGACATTTTCTGACTACGGAACAATGGTTCGATGACGCCAATGACCCATTCGGACGAAATCCATCAGCGATAAGCTATGATTATGAGAAAAAGGAAAAGGTGGTTCAAGATGGTAGGGTGTGGATCAGTGGATTGAGCGATGAAGGTGGAGCAGGTAGTTGGCTGGCAGCCGTTATGAAGCAATTGGTTCAACCCGACAAGGAAGAAATCCAGAAGTTGCAAGGTTTTGTGGATGAAACACTGTGGGGGGGAATCCAATATAATGAAGGTCCTAATAAGTATGGGGTCAAAAAGAGTTTGTTTTATTACGAACCCGACTCTTTGCCCAAAGGCACATACAGTGATAAAATCAATTACGATACTTGGGCGGCATGGGACCATAAGCATGCGAACGACCCTGGAAGGTCCTATAACTATCCCCATGTGGCGGCGGCATATTGGGTCATGTACCGTTTGTCCCGTTACTACAAAGGTTTGGTGGATAACAGGTCTTGGGATTGGTATTTGCAAAATGCCTATCATACAAGTGTAGCCATGGTGGAGCAAGCACCGTATTATGCCCAGTTCGGACAAATGGAGGGCTCCGTGTTCCTATTTATTTTAGAAGACCTGAAACATGAAGGATTAACGGAAATGGCCTCGGATTTGGAAGAACGAATGAAAAAGCGTGCCGATCATTGGCGGGCATTGGATTATCCGTTTGGCAGTGAAATGCCATGGGATTCCACTGGACAAGAAGAAGTGTATATGTGGTCCAGTTATTTTGGGTATGATAGAAAAGCCTATGTGACACTTAGTGCCATTTTGGCCTACATGCCCACAATGCCTCATTGGGGCTACAATGGCAATGCCAGAAGATATTGGGACTTTTTGTACGGTGGAAAGGCTGGGGAAACTTCACGTGTGGAACGACAAATCCATCATTATGGTTCCTCATTGAACGCCATTCCCGTTTTGAGCCATTTTCGAAAAAAACCGGAAGATCTGTATCTGTTGAAAGTAGGTTACGGAGGTTTGTTGGGAGGGATTTCGAATATTACCCAAGACGGATTCGGGCCGGCCGCATTCCATTCGTATCCCTCGACTTTAAAAATCGACGGTATTTCCGGTGACTATGGGTCTGGGTTTTATGGATATGCCGTAAACACATCATCCTACCTTACCAAAGATGAGGATATGGGATGGTTGGCCTTTGGGGGAAATCTATCCCAAAAAGGAGCTATTGTGGAATTGGAACTAACCACGGCCTCAAGGTCCAGAGTATTCATAGCTCCCAAGAAGCTTTGGCTTACCTTGGATGCAGGTTCGTTTAAAAAAGTGGGCTATAACAACGAAACTGGGGAAGTAACCCTGACCTTGGATGGCAAAAACGCACATACTCCTTATGCCTATTTGCGTGTGGAGGGCATGGATATTGAGCTGCCGTATAAAAAGCTCAGAGGAGCGTATCAAATTGAATTGGGGAAGAAAGAAACAGAAGTTAAACTATAAGCCCAAAAGGGTGTTTTGTTGCCAAGTGTGAAGAATCGGGTATTGCACATATTGTTTTTTGTTATGGTCTTGGGCTATGTCTCTGGCCAAAGAAAGAAAGGCCAATTGCCCGTTGGGAAGGTGGATCCCATTCTGCCCGGTTATTTTGCTGACCCCACAATCAAAAAGTTTGGAGATACATACTATATCTACGCTACCACGGACAATGAAATGTTGGCCTCAGGAGTGCCCACAGTATGGTATAGCAAAGATTTTGAGCATTGGTACAACCATACCATGGAAGTTCCCTCATTGAAATCCGTCAACCTTAGAAATTTTTGGGCCCCGGACATCATTGAAGGGAGCGATGGCAGATATTACCTGTATTTTGGTAATTGCCAGACAGGTTGCAATATTTATGGATATGTATCCAGTTCCCCAGTGGGACCATGGGAAAAATTGAACGAAGACGATACTCCAGTAATTGCCCATAATTATCCCAAAGAAGGGTTTCCATCATTGGATGCACAGTTTTTTACCGATGATGATGATAAAATCTATGCTTATTGGGGCACGTGGGTACATTATAACGGAGGCTATGCCGTGGGGGAGTTGGACAGTATGAACATGTCAAAAATCAAAAACCCGAAGAACATACCCTTGGATCAGACCCCTGAACCTTTTGAAGCTGCCTACATGATGAAGAAAGGGGACAAATACATTTTGATGTACTCAGGAGGCTCTTGTCATGATGAAACCTACAATGTAAGATATTCATATTCCGATAGCCCCTATGGGCCGTTTACACCGGGTGCAAACAATCCCATACTCAGTTCCAATGGTATAGGGACGGTACACGGCCCGGGGCACCATTCTGTTCTGGTGGAGGATGGGAGTTACTACATTGTTTACCATAAACACGATTATCCAATGACAAGAGGTGGATTGTCCCGCCAAGTAAGTGTTGATGAACTCATTTTTGAAAATGATTCCACCATACAAAAAGTGATACCTGGAAGTAAGGGGCCAGAGAAGTCAATAAAATCGAATGTCCCGCCCAATATAGCATTGAATGCCAAGGCGAGGGCCTCCTCATTTTATCAATTGGAGTCACTTGAATACGATTATGCCTACCAACCATCATTTGCCACCGATGGTTACAATGCGACCATGTGGAAAGCAGGTGATAATTCTTTCCCACAAGACCTGACCATCGATTTGGGAAAGCAGACCCATGTAAAAAGGATAATGACCCAATTTGAGTTTGCCGGATACTATTACCAATACAAATTGGAATATTCCTTGGATGGGAAGAATTGGAAGGTTTTTGCGGACCGTTCTAAAAATAGGATTGCAGGGAGTCCAATGATAGATGATGCAAATATACGGGTCCGCTATATCAAACTCACGGTTTTGGATGTCGAAAAAACAGGTTTGTTGGCGGCAGTTTGGAACATTAAAGTATTTGAATCCTTATTTGATATTCCTTTGGAAATCAATGGTAAGCCATCAATTGAAGGCCCTGGGGCAAAAAGTTCCCGTCAAAAATTAGTGAGTATCGATGCCAAAGATATTCTTATGAAAAGGAGCTTTGACAGTTTGATCAATAAAGGAACAATTGGCGGAAGTTTTGAGAAAAAAGGTGAAGTGTCCATATATCAAGAAGATGGTGTTACGGCATTTAATTTTAAAAAAGGGGCGCTGGTTCTCAACGAAACGGTTCCAAAAAGCATGGAATGGAACGGGGCGTTTACGGTGGCCACTTGGGTCAAAAACCCAGAAATATCAAAAGAAAGCGAGTGTCTATTGTCGTGGTGCGACCGGTTTAAGTTCAATTTGGCAAATTCCTATAATGCATTGCATTATAACAGTGGCAATTATGGGGCCGTTGCGCATTTGGATGGTCATTTTGACATGAAGTACAATAACCTCCCCCCAGCCAACGAATGGAATTATATCGTGCTCACTTTTGATGGCGTAGTTGAAAAAATGTATGTCAATGGGAAACTGGACAATTCCCAGATAATGGTATTGGCCTCGCAAATACAAAATGCCAAATTACGCATTGGGGCTTCGGATGTGGGAGAGCATTATTCGGGATATTTGGCATCATTGCAGATGTACGATTACGCTTTGAATGTGGCGGATATCCAAAAATCAATGATGGAAACAAGTCCTGTTCGGGACAATTGAGTCGATTGGGAAACTATGATTCTTTAAATATCAGAGTTTAAAACTAAAACCGTCCTCAGCTACTTTTTTCTCATACTTTTCCTTATCAAAGACATAAAGATAAGCTCCCTTTCTTGATACTGTCATATCCTTTTCGTCCAACTTTACCAGAACATCCAAAGAATTGATTTTATTGATAAAGTTACGTTTGTCCAACTTTTTGTCCAGTATGGATTCATATAGGTTTTGAAGTTGTCGCATGGTAAACTTTTCGGGAAGAAGCTCAAAGCCAATGGGCATGGTCATGGCACGTCGTTGTAGTCTGGCAATGGCTTTTCGAATCATTTCCTCATGGTCAAAAATCAAATTTGGGGCTTCGTCCAAGTCAAACCATCGAGCTGAATCAATTTGGATGCCATCAAACTGATGTGAATCTACATCAATCAGGGCAAAATACGCCACGGAAATAGTGCGCTGACCAGGATCCCTGTCCACTTTACTGTAGGTATAGACCTGTTCCATATAAATATCACTCAATCCCGTCAAAGTGTTCAATACCCGTGTTGCCGCTTGATCTAGATTTTCATTTTTCTTCAAAAAACCACCAATCAAGGACCACTTCCCTTTTTCGGGCTCAAAATTTCGCTTAATGAGCAAAATTTTCAAATTGGTCTTGTCAAAACCAAAAATAATGCAATCCACTGCCAACAGAACTTGGTCTTCTTTCTGATAAAAATTGAGTTGTCTGTCAATTTCAGTGGTCAACTCTACATTTTTGGCTTTCTCCATAATGGCTAAAATCTTAAAACTATACTTTTTAAACAAGTATCTATGGTCAAAAACTTCAAAAAACGAAGCGCAAAGCATCCGAGCGTGAACAAGGTCAAACTTCTATTTTTTTAAATTGAACTTAATATATTGAAAATTAGTCTATTAATGTTATTTTTTGTTTTTAGTGTAAAAATAACACATAAAATTAGTATTTTAATTTGCTTAAAAGGAGAAACTTTTGCTACATTTATAAATGTAAAAACAACACTTTAATATTTTGAAACACTATGTTGCTGATAATATTTGAGTTAGTTTAAGTTTAGTAATTTTTAAAGACCACGATTTTGGTCGTGGTCTTTTTTAACCAAATGCACATGAAAATTTTTAACTATTCAACGGTCGTATTGGTCTTTTTGTGTTCAGTCGCGATTTCTGCGCAAGAACCGGTTCAAGTAACTGTAAACGAAGATGCGGAAGCCCCTTTAATCAGTAAACACATTTACGGACATTTTTCCGAACACTTGGGAAGATGTATCTATGGTGGACTCTACGTTGGAGAGGAAAGTATGGTTCCCAATACGGCCGGGGTAAGAAATGATATTATTGAAGCCCTGAAAGAGCTTAAAATTCCAAATCTAAGATGGCCGGGAGGTTGTTTTGCCGATACTTACCACTGGAAAGATGGTGTAGGGCCAAAAAGCGAAAGACCGACCATGATAAACCGATGGTGGGGTGGGGTGACCGAAGACAATAGTTTTGGAACCCATGACTTTCTTAACCTTTGTGAAACCCTGAATGCCGAACCTTATTTGGCAGCGAATGTGGGGAGTAGTACCGTAAAGGAGTTTACTGAATATGTGGAGTATGTACTTCATCAAGGAGGAAGTCCCATGGCCGAATGGCGTAAGGAAAACGGTAGGGAGGAACCTTGGACTGTGAAATATTGGGGCGTTGGAAACGAAATGTGGGGCTGCGGTGGAAATATGACCGCTGAACACTATGCCAATATTTATCGTCAATACGCAACATTTATGACAGATTGGACCAATAGCGATGGTATTTTCCGAATAGCATCTGGTGCCAATGTGGACGACTACCACTGGACCGAAGTTTTGATGAGGGATATCCCAAAACACCTAATCGAAGGGGTAGCTTTGCACTCCTATTCGTTTGTGGAATGGAACGAAAAAGGTTCATCCATCGATTATAGCGAGGAAGAGTACTTTTCCACTATGAAAACAGCCTTGAAAATGGACACCTTGGTTACCAAACATTCCGCTATCATGGATAAATACGACCCCGACAATACCATTGCCCTAGTAGTTGATGAATGGGGGGGATGGTACGATGTTATGGAAGATACCAATCCCGGGTTTCTGTACCAACAGAATACTATGCGGGATGCGATGATTGCCGGCACCAGTTTGAATATATTCAACAATCACGCAAGAAGGGTAAAGATGGCCAATCTAGCTCAAACCGTAAATGTACTGCAAGCTGTTGTTTTAACGGAAGATGAGAAAATGTTGTTGACACCTACTTATCATGTGATGAAAATGTACAATGTGCACCAGGATGCAAAGTTGCTGTCGGTGGAGTTCGAATCGCCATTATATGAATTTGAAGGCGAGGAATTGCCTGCTGTTTCCATATCGGCATCCAAAACAGAAGCTGGCGAAGTCAATGTTTCATTGGTGAATATCGATGCTCATAAATCGCATACGGTAAAGCTGAACCTTGGTAATATGGATATCAAGGATTTTTCAGGAACCATTTTGTCCTCCGATGATTTACAGAATCACAACACCTTTGACGAACCCGAAAAAATTACACCAAAAGAGCTAAAGAAGGTAAAGTTCCGAAAAGGTATACTCGAAGTGGAAGTTCCGCCATTTTCTGTCATGGTACTTACCGGAAAATAAATCAAACTAGAAAAAAGTAAATGCCTTATTCTCTCTTCAATTCTTGTTTTTACCAAGAGGGAAATCTAAAGGATAGGCGAACCACACTATATAAATCCAACTAAACCAAACTAGATGAAACCGTTTAAATACATAGTATTGTTGATTTCCTTGGGAGTTTTCATCCATTGCAAGAAGGAAGAAAAAAACGGAGAGGAAGTGAATGGGGAAAACCAAACAGGCTATGTGATTGAGCCTGTGAACATTCAGAACGTAAAACTCAAAGATGAATTTTGGTTACCAATAATACAGCGGGTTCAAGAAAAAACCATTGAATATGCTTTGGCCAAATGCGAGGAAGAAGGCCGTTTTGATAATTTCTTGATTGCTGGTGGGGAAATGGAAGGCGAGGTAAAAGGGGAAATGCCTTTTGATGATACCGATGTCTATAAAATCATTGAGGGGGCTTCCAATTCCTTGATCAGTGCCCCAAACCCTAAATTGGAAACCTTGGTGGATTCCTTGGTGTCCATTATTAAAGTGGGGCAAGAGTCAGATGGTTATTTGACCACTTGGAGAACCATAAATCCGGCAAAACCCCCAGCCTCATGGGTGGAGGTAAAGGAAGGAAAGCGTTGGGATGGTCTTTTTATGAGTCACGAACTCTATAACGCAGGGCATTTGTACGAAGCTGCGGCCGTGCACTACAAAGCAACGGGAAAAAGAAACTTTTTGGACATTGCCATCCAAAATGCCGACTTAATGGTAGAGACCTTCGGCGATGGCGAAGGTAAAATCAATGCTGTTCCTGGACACCAGATCATAGAGACTGGACTCATCAAATTGTATCAGATTACAGGAAAAGAGGACTATCTAAAACTCTCCAAATACTTTTTGGACAACAGGGGAAATCCTGAAAACCATGAATTGTTCGGGGCTTATTCCCAAGATCATTTGCCCGTTGTGGCACAGGATGAGGTCGTTGGGCACGCTGTAAGGGCAGTTTACATGTATGCCGCCATGACGGATATTGCTGCCATTCAAAAAGATACCGCTTACCTTGATGCCGTGAATACCCTATGGGACAATATGGTAAATAAAAAAATGTACGTGACAGGTGGCATAGGTGCCAAACACGATGGAGAAGCATTCGGGGAAAACTATGAGTTACCCAACTTAACTGCCTATAATGAAACATGTGCATCCATTGGCAACGTATATTGGAACCATAGGTTGCACAACCTTACGGGAGATGTGAAATACTTTGATGTCATCGAAAGAACTCTCTACAATGGGTTGATTTCTGGATTGTCCTTGGATGGTCAACAATTCTTTTATCCCAATGCATTGGAATCGGATGGGGTGTATAAATTCAATCAAGGGGCATGTACCCGAAAAGATTGGTTTGATTGCTCTTGCTGCCCTACCAATGTGATTCGTTTTATTCCCGCTATGCCCGGTTTGATTTATTCCAAAACGGGAAACACGCTCTATGCAAATCTTTATGCAAGCAATGAGGCAAATGTGGAATTGAAAGATCAAGATGTTTTGGTCACTCAAAACACATCTTACCCATGGGACGGGAAGGTAAAATTCACAGTAAATCCAAAACAGAAGGGAGAGTTCACCATCAAATTCAGAATACCAGGATGGTCTAGGAATGTCGTTTTGCCAGGGGATTTGTATCAGTATGCATCCAAAGATGAAACAAGCAATAAGCTTAGCCTAAATGGAGAGGAACTTGATGTGGTTGCCAATAATGGCTACTTCACAGTGACCAGAACATGGGAACCAGGTGATGAGGTAAAACTGGAGTTTCCAATGTCTGTCAGAAAAGTGATTGCGAATCCAAAAGTAGAGGAGGATAAGGATAAAATGTCCCTCGGGTACGGGCCCATAGTGTATGCGGTAGAGGAAATTGACAACAAAGGCACTTTTGATGCTATCCAACTAACGGCAAATGAAGAATTCAAGGTGGAGATGCAGGCCGAATTATTGGAAGGGGTCAATACGATATCAAACGAAAAATTGACTGCAATACCATATTATACATGGTCCAATAGGGGTATTGGAAAAATGAAGGTTTGGTTGCCAGTACAAGAAAAATAGAATGTACCACCCTAACAACACAAAAGGAAATGACTAGAATACTGTTTTTAGTACTGGTTTTGGTCTCAGGTTTTTATAGCTGTAAAAATCAAGGGGAAACCAAAGCTGATGATAACGTAGCTAAAACGAATCGGGAGTTGGTGGTGAGCTTGGAAGATACAGGCATAAAAATTCAGCCTACTATGTATGGAATTTTTTTTGAGGACATCAACTTTGCCGCAGATGGCGGTTTGTATGCCGAAATGATCAAGAACCGCTCTTTTGAGTTTACTTTGCCCAAAACGGGCTGGATTGAGCCCAATAGTGACAGACATTCCTATAATGATGATTCAGGAATCCTATCCGTGGTCAAATATTCCGAAGAAGGGGCCAACCATAATTTTGCCCGCGTAGAGGTAAAAAACGATGAAGGGTATGTCTTGATCAACGAAGGTTTTCGAGGAATGGGAGTCAAAGAAGGCGCCCAATATGATTTCTCGATAAAAGCCGCTAAACGCTCAGGCGATATTCAAAAAATCAAGCTTCAAGTGATTGATTCCCTTGATAATGTGTTGGGGGAGACCTCTATTGGTCCCGATGCTGATTTTTGGAAAACCTACGAGTCCACTTTTACCACCAGCAAATCAGAAATGAAAGCCAAAGTCAAGATCACTTTCGAAGGAGAAGGAGAGATCGATCTGGATATGATCTCCCTTTTCCCGCAAGATACTTGGAAAGGCCGAAAAAAAGGACTTCGTAAAGATTTGGTTCAACTGTTGGACGATTTGAAACCGGGATTCCTTCGTTTCCCAGGCGGATGCATTGTGGAAGGCAGAACCTTGGCAAGAAGATATCAATGGAAAAAAACTGTTGGTGACATTGAAAACAGGGAAATATTGGTAAACCGTTGGAACACGGAATTCTCCCACCGACCCACACCGGATTATTACCAAAGTTTTGGTCTTGGGTTCTTTGAATACTTCCAGCTTTCTGAAGATATGGGAGCAGAGCCCCTTCCCATTTTGGGGTGTGGTATTGCTTGCCAGTTTAATACGGGGGAATTGGTGCCCATGGACGAGTTGGACCCTTATGTACAAGATGCATTGGATTTGATTCAATTTGCCAACGGAGACACGAACACTGCTTGGGGTCAGGTACGCGCTGATATGGGCCACCCGGAACCCTTCAATATGAAATACATTGGAATTGGAAACGAGCAGTGGGGCCCTGCTTACATCGAAAGGTATAAGGTGTTTGAGGAAGCTATCAAATCCAAATATCCAGAAATCATCATTGTTTCAGGTAGTGGCCCTTTCCCAGAAGGCGATTATTTTGAATACGGCTGGGAACAGTTGAAGCAAATGAATGCCGAAATCGTAGACGAACATTACTACAAACCACCAAAATGGTTTCGTGAGAATGCAGACCGTTATGACAGCTACGATAGAAACGGACCTAAAGTGTTTGCTGGCGAGTATGCGGCCCAGACCGTGGCCATAGCGAGCCCAGAGAATAAAAACAACTGGAATGCGGCACTTTCCGAGGCGGCATTCATGACCGGTTTAGAGAGAAATGCCGAAGTAGTTCATTTAACATCCTATGCGCCTTTGATGGCCCATACTGATGGTTGGCAATGGACCCCGGACATGATTTGGTTCAATAATCTGGAATCATTCGGGACACCCAACTATCAGGTGCAAAAAATGTATTCCACCAATCCGGGAACCGACCTTTTGAAGATTACGGAGAATGGAGAAATAATCATTGGAGCAGGTGGACTTTATGCCACAGCAGTAAAGGATGCGGATACCAATAAATTGATCATTAAGGTGGTCAATACATCAGAAGCGGGACAAAACCTTTCCATTGCAATGGAAGGTGGTACTACTCAAGAAGTTGTTGAAGTGTTGACCATGGCAATGGACGATTTGGAAGCGGAAAATTCATTTGAAAACCCCTTGAAAATCAGTCCAAAAGAAAGTACGGCATCTGTAGAGGGCAATACTTTGGAAATTGCCATTCCAGCTCAAGCATTTTGTGTTTACAAAGTAAAGCTATAGGAAACCATATTGTTTCGCGCACGAAATAGAAAATGAATTGAAGATAGAAAAGGAGCAATGAAAAAATATGTAATAGGACTCGATTATGGTTCCGACTCGGTAAGAGCGGTAATGATCGATTCTCAAAACGGGGCGGAATTAGCCTCCGAAGTATTCTGGTACCCCAGATGGAAAGCACAAAAATTTTGTGATCCAGCAATCAACCAGTTTCGTCAACATCCCTTGGATCATATAGAAGGATTGGAGCATACCATATCTTCTGTGATGAAACAAAGTGGAGTGTCTCCAGAAACAGTGAAGGGTATTTGTATAGACACTACGGGATCTTCCCCCATGCCAGTGACACAAGATGGAACAGCATTGGCCTGCGTAGAAAGTTTTGAAGAAAATCCGAATGCCATGATGGTGCTTTGGAAAGAC
Source organism: Flagellimonas yonaguniensis (assembly GCF_029193885.1). Classification (GTDB taxonomy): domain Bacteria; phylum Bacteroidota; class Bacteroidia; order Flavobacteriales; family Flavobacteriaceae; genus Flagellimonas; species Flagellimonas yonaguniensis. The sequence continues at coordinate 64,414 of NZ_JARFVB010000008.1, forward strand.
CATACCGCTGTAAAAGAGGCGAACGAGATCAATGAGTTGTCGAGAAGCTGGGGCGGAGAGGATTATACCAAATATGAAGGAGGGATCTATTCTTCCGAATGGTTCTGGGCCAAAATTCTACATGTGGCCAGAGAAGACAAGAATGTAATCGATGCCACCCATACCTGGATGGAACATTGCGATTTCATTACGTATCTGTTGGCGGACGAGAAAGATTTAAAAGCATTTAAAAGAAGTCGATGTGCCGCAGGTCATAAAGCCATGTGGCATGATAGCTGGGGCGGACTACCTGACAAGGAATTTTTATCCAAATTAGACCCTTACTTGGCATCACTTCGAGATGATTTGTATGAAGAGACATATACTTCCAACGAGATTGCCGGTCATTTAAATAAAGAGTGGGCGGGCAAATTAGGCCTTACCACGGATACGGTAATTGCTGTGGGCACTTTTGATGCCCATGCAGGTGCTGTTGGTGCCAAAGTGGATCACCATGCATTGGTTCGGGTAATGGGAACCTCCACTTGTGACATTATGGTATCTTCCAACGAAGCGGTAGGTAATAAAACGGTTAAAGGGATATGTGGGCAAGTTGATGGTTCCGTAATCCCCAGTATGGTCGGTTTGGAAGCAGGCCAATCCGCTTTTGGAGATGTATTGGCATGGTTCAAAAGTGTATTGCAATGGCCATTGGACAACCTGGTTTTAAACTCCAAAGTTTTATCTGAGGAACAAAAGGCCGAGCTTAAAGCTGAGGTGGAATCAAAGTTTATTCGCTCCCTGGCCGAACAGGCCGAAGCGATTCCCTTGTCCGAATCAATACCAGTCGCATTGGATTGGGTAAATGGAAGAAGAACCCCGGATGCCAATCAAGAATTGAAAAGTGCCATTTCCGGTATCTCACTGGGTACCAAGGCCCCCCATATTTTTAAATCCTTGGTAAATGCCATTTGTTTTGGCGCCAAAATGATCGTGGACCGTTTTGAAGAAGAAGGCGTAAAAATCGAGACCGTAATCGGTATTGGTGGCGTGGCCCGTAAATCGCCTTTCATCATGCAGACATTGGCCAATGTACTGAACATGCCTATCAAAGTGGCAGAATCAGACCAGGCCCCTGCTCTGGGAGCTGCAATATATGCGGCCGTTGCTTCGGGAATCTACGAAAATGTAATCGAGGCCAGTAAAGTAATGGGAAGTGATTTTGAAGCTGAATATTTCCCGCAATCCTCCCAAGTGGAAGTGTATGCCCAACTTTTGGAAGAGTATAAACAGCTTGGAAGCTTTGTCGAACAACAGACGAACAAAAACATATAAAAGATGAGCTCAAAATATAAATCGCTCAAAGAAGAATGCTACGAAGCAAACATGGAACTCAATACCTTGGGTCTGGTCATCTATACCTTCGGTAATGTGAGTGCTGTGGATAGGGACAATGCGGTTTTTGGTATTAAACCCAGTGGAGTACCCTATGAAACACTCAAACCTGAGGATATCGTCATCATGGATTACGATAACAAGGTGGTCGAAGGCAGCATGAGACCGTCATCCGACACCAAAACACACAGTTATCTGTACAAAAACTGGGAAAATATTGGAGGAGTGGCGCATACACACGCCATGTATTCCGTTTCGTGGGCACAGGCCCAAATGGACATCCCTATTTTTGGAACCACACATGCGGATCACCTAACGCAAGATATTCCTTGTGCACCACCTATGGCAGACGAACTTATCGAAGGAAATTATGAGCACAATACAGGGATTCAAATTTTGGATTGCTTCAAGGAACGAAATTTGGACTACAACGAAGTCGAAATGGTACTGATTGGTAACCATGGCCCGTTTGCTTGGGGTAAAAGTGCAGCTAAAGCAGTTTACAACACCAAAGTATTGGAAACAGTGGCCCAAATGGCCTACTTGACTTTGCAAATCAATCCACAGGCACCTAGATTGAAAGATTCATTAATAAAAAAACATTACGAGCGTAAGCATGGTAAAAATGCCTATTACGGTCAATAAATAAACTACAGTAAATGAGAATATCCGAAAAAGAAATCTGGTTTGTAACAGGTAGTCAACATTTGTACGGACCAGAGACTTTGAAACAAGTGGCCAGCAATTCAAAAGATATCGTTGATGGATTGAATGCAGCTGGGAAATTACCGGTTACCTTGGTTTTTAAACCCATTGTAACCACACCACAAGAAATAACAGCGGTTTGTCGCGAAGCCAGCAACGAACCATCTTGTATCGGGATAGTCACATGGATGCACACGTTCTCTCCAGCAAAAATGTGGATTGCAGGCCTCAAGATTTTAAGCAAACCATTGTGCCATCTGCACACACAGTTCAACGCAGAGATTCCTTGGGATAGCATTGATATGGATTTTATGAACCTGAACCAATCGGCACACGGAGACCGTGAGTTTGGTTTTATGATGTCCAGAATGCGTAAAAACCGCAAAGTAGTCGTAGGTCATTGGAAAGAAGAAAGAGTTCAGAATAAATTGTCCGTTTGGGCAAGAACAGCTTTGGGCGCTGATGAATTAAGACACATGAAAGTTGCCCGTATCGGGGACAACATGCGCGAGGTTGCCGTTACCGAAGGGGATAAAGTTGCGGCGCAAATGCGTTTTGGGGTAGCCGTAAACGGTTACGATTCATCGGACATAACCAACATTATTGATGGATTGGAACAAAAAGCCGTTGATCAACTGATTGAGGAATACGAAGCGAGTTACAATTTATCAGAATCCCTTCGGAAAAATGGTGCACAGCGCCAATCCTTGATAGATTCCGCTAGAATAGAATTGGGACTCAGAACGTTTTTGGATGAAGGTGGATTCAAAGCATTCACGGATACTTTTGAAAACTTGGGGGCATTGAAACAATTGCCCGGTCTGGCAGTGCAACGCCTGATGGCCGATGGCTATGGTTTTGGAGGCGAAGGTGATTGGAAAACCGCTGCGCTGACCAGAACCATGAAAGTGATGGCCAAAGGTTTGGAAGGAGGAACGTCTTTTATGGAAGATTATACCTATCACTTCACACCTCAAAAAGATTATGTTTTGGGATCCCACATGTTGGAGATTTGTCCTTCCATAGCAAATGCTAAACCATCATGCGAAGTACATCCATTGGGTATTGGCGGCAAAGAAGACCCTGTTCGGTTGGTTTTTGATTCCCCTGCAGGTAATGCATTGAATGCTTCCCTGATCGATATGGGCAACAGGTTCCGTTTGATCGTGAACGAAGTTGAAGCAGTGGAACCCATGGCCGACTTACCGAAATTGCCCGTGGCACGTGTGCTTTGGGATGCAAAACCAAACTTGGATGTCGCTGCCACTGCGTGGATTCATGCTGGTGGAGCCCACCATACTGTTTATACACAGGCATTGACCACCGAATACATGGAAGACTTCGCCGATATTTTCGGAATAGAACTTTTAGTAATAGATTCGGACACGAAACTGAGAGCATTTAAAGATCAGCTCCATGCAAACGAAGCATACTACCATCTGTTTCAACATGGGATGTAATTAACTAACAAAAACTATGATGATGAGGATAGCCAAACCTTTATTGTACACTGTTTTACTTTTGGTCTTTATTGTTACAGGCTGTAAGCAAAACAAAAAAGAAAGTCAGTCAGAAATGAAAACCGTAAAAACTGAAAGTGAACAAAACCCAATCAGCGAAACTGTATTTGGGGAAATGCCCGATGGAACAAAAGTGAAGAAATTCACTTTGAAAAATGAAGCGGGAATGGAAGTGGATGTCATTACCTATGGGGGCATCATAACCCGTTGGACAGCTCCAAATAAGCAAGGAAACTATGAGGATATTGTACTTGGGTTTGATGATCTGGACCAATACTTGGATGGAAACCCATACTTTGGAGCGCTCATTGGCAGATATGGAAACCGTATTGCCAAAGGACAATTTTCCTTGGACGGGGAAACTTATACTTTGGCGACCAATGATGGGGACAACCACCTACATGGCGGAGAAAAAGGTTTTGATAAGGTAGTATGGAACGGTGTGGCCAAAAACACTGCGGAAGGCACTGTTTTGGAGTTGATATATACCAGTGAAGATGGAGAAGAAGGTTACCCTGGGAAATTGGATGTAAAAGTTACCTACACCCTTACTGATGACAATGCCCTAGATGTTCAATATGAGGCAGTTACCGATAAACCTACCGTGGTAAACTTAACGCAGCACAGTTATTTTAATCTGTCAGGGCAACTTTCCAGACCTGTTTTGGACCATGAAATTTATTTGAATGCCGATACATACCTGCCAGTTGATGGAGGTTTGATTCCAACGGGCGAGTTCAGGGAAGTGACAGGAACTCCTTTTGATTTTAAGGAGCCTAAATTAATTGGTAAGGAGATAGAGGTCGATAACCAGCAATTGGGCCTTGGCGGAGGATATGATCACTGCTGGGTACTCAACGAAACCAAAGAGGAATTAGGTTTGGCAGCTAGTGCACATCATCCGGAAACAGGAAGGTTTTTGGAAGTGTATACCGATGAACCTGGGATTCAGTTTTACAGTGGAAACTTTTTAGATGGTACACTGCCATCAAAAACGGGAGGTACTTATGCAAAGCGTTCAGGTTTCTGCTTGGAAACACAACACTATCCAGATAGTCCAAACCAAGCTGATTTTCCTTCAGTAAGATTAAACCCAGGAGAAGCGTATTCCTCAAGGACCATGTTCAAACTATCAATCAAATAAACAGCCGATATGAAGACATTGGATACTTTTGATTGGATTACAATATCCATATACTTTCTGGTTCTTTTGGGAATTGCCCTGTGGGTAATCCGAAAAAAGAAGAACAACACCGAGGACTATTTCTTGGCAGGTAGAAATGTAGGTTGGTTTGTGGTCGGGGCCTCAATTTTTGCGTCGAACATTGGTTCGGAACACGTTGTGGGACTAGCAGGAGCGGGTGCAGGCGACCGTTTGCCCATGCTAATTTACGAAATACAGGCTTGGATAGTTCTTATTCTTGGTTGGGTGTTCCTGCCTTTTTATGCCAGAGCTGGGGTTTTTACGATGCCCGAGTTTTTGGAAAAACGATTTGATGCAAGAGCACGATGGATACTTTCTGTATTCTCCATTGTTGCCTACGTACTTACAAAAATATCTGTGACCATTTATGCAGGAGGAGTGGTGGTCTCCGCACTTCTTGGCATTGATTTTTGGACAGGTGCCATAGCAACCGTTGTACTTACCGGAGTATATACAGTGCTGGGAGGTATGCGAGCAGTGGTTTATACCGAAACGTTGCAGGCAATCATTCTGGTAATTGGTGCTGCAGCTCTAACCTTTATCGGTTTAGACCACGTAGGTGGTTGGGAAAGTATGAAACAGACCGTGACCCCTGAATATCTCAATATGTGGAGGTCGGCTTCCGACCCTAATTTCCCTTGGCCTTCGCTATTGATTGCCAGTACCATAACCGGTATTTGGTATTGGTGTACAGATCAGTATATCGTGCAACGTGCCTTGACCGCCAAAAACATAAAAGAGGGTAGGAGAGGGACTATTTTTGGGGCTTTGTTGAAATTGTTCCCCGTATTCTTGTTCCTAATTCCAGGGGTAATTGCACTTACCTTAAAAATGAGGGGAGAGTTACATTGGGACAGCCCAGATGAGGCATTTCCTGTTTTGATGAGCAATCTATTGCCATCGGGACTTAGAGGATTGGTAGCCGCAGGTCTATTGGCCGCTTTGATGAGTTCCTTGGCTTCCGTATTCAATTCTTGTTCCACGCTGTTTACGGTGGATATCTACAAAAAACTAAGACCCAATGCTCCAGAGAAAAAGTTGGTAAGAACCGGTCAGATTGCCACAGTGATCGTGGTGATTATCGGTATCATCTGGATTCCGATCATGGCCAATATTTCAGGAGTTCTTTACGAATACCTACAAAGTGTTCAGTCCTATATAGCCCCTCCGATCACGGCTGTGTTCCTACTGGGTATATTCCATAAGCGAATCAATTCGCAAGGAGCATTTGTAACCATGATTGTCGGTTTCATAGTCGGTGCCTTGAGAATTGTGCTGGAATTGGTGAAAGATTCATTGAATCCGGACAGTATCTGGTTCCTTTTGGGGGATATGAACTTCCTGTCCTTTGCATCTTGGTTCTTCTTGTTTTGCATTATTCTGATTTTGGTCGTGAGTTATGCCACTGCGCCTCCGTCAGATGAAAAGATCAAGAACCTTACCTACGCAACGATTTCAGATGATGAGAGAAAAGTGAACAAAAACAGCTACAATTGGAAAGATATTGCCATTTCCATCATTATCATAGCCATTGTGGCCTATGTGATGATATGGTTCAATGGGAAATAAAACTATTGATCAAGATGTATTGAAAAAGGGCACTTTAAAGTGCCCTTTTTATATTTTAAGACTCCCCGCCAACTGCTTTAGGACAATCTCGGAAACCTTGGCTTGGTATTTTGCGTTGCTATTACGGACCCTGGCATTGATGTAGTTCAACTGCGCGGTACGGAATTCGATTGTGGGGATGATTCCAATTCTATATTTTTCCACAGTAATATCCAGGTTTTCTTTGGCTATCAGCTCATTTTTCTCTTCCAATTCCATCAGGCTAATATTGGTCAAATAGGTTTGATAGGTGGTATTGACCAAGGAAGTCAATGTTTGTTCTTGCTCGGCAATGGCCAATGTTGCATTTTCCAAGGCAATCTTGCCGATTTTCTCGTTTCGGTTCTGGTTGAAACCATCAAATAGGTTGAGAGATGCCCCAAAACCATAGTTGAATCCATTCGATTGGGAGCGGGTACTGAAACCCAGTTCAGAAGTGGACCGACCGACATTGTATCCCGTGGTCACATAAACCGAAGGATATCGTGATGCCTTTATCTGTTTAAGTTCCAGTTCACTGATACGTTTGTTTATTTTTTCAGCTTGTAATTCTGGGTTTTCCTCGACTACTTGATTTTCCAGTTTTTCCAAGCTCAAATTTTGGTCCACGAATATTTCAGGGATGACCTTAAAATCAATTTTCAGGTCTCGTGCCAATTGTTCGTTGAGCAAGATTTTCGTGTTCTTGTGCAGTTCTTGCTGTCGTTGCATTTCAGTTTTGTCAGTGTTCAGGTCAACCTGAGCGTTAAGTACTTCCAATTTGGAGGCTTTACCTATGGTAAAACGGTTTTGGGCCAGTTCCACCCGTTGTTCGGAAATCAGTAATGTACTGTCCAGGGCGGAAAGTTGCTGTTGTTGTTGAACCAAATCGTAGTAAGTGGTCATTACTTCGCCTACTTTACCCAAGACGGTTTGCCTAAGTTCCGCTTCGCCCAATTTTTGGGTTTCCTTGAGTTGTTCGTGGTCGGCAAACATGCGCAATCCGTCAAAAATGGTCCATTCCAAAGCCACTCCGTAGTTGAGGCTACTGTTCTTGGCGTTGTCGCGCTCAACCTCCGAGCCATCTACCCGGGTTTGCGATAAATTTTGAATACTGTTATTGTCCAACACACTCGCGGTAACTTGGGGCAGCATTCCCGCTTGTCCAGGGCTAACACCCATTTCGTCCATTCGCAGTTCGTTCTTGGCCGTTTTTATCTGGTAATTATTTTCAAGGGCAATTTTTACGGCTTCCTCGACGGTCAACACCTCTTGGGCATTACATGCTGCTAAACCGCCTATAATCAATAATAGTAAGCTGATTCTGTTTTTTATGTCCATACTAAGATAGCTCAAGGGTTTTGAATTCGGGTCTTTGGACTTTTTTTCGGGACCACATGAGATAAAGAGCCGGGATTACATATAGGGTCAATACCAACGAGAACATGGTTCCTCCTATGATTACAACTCCCATGCCTGTTCTGCTGGTGGAAGCGGCACCCAATGACAGAGCGATGGGCAGCGCGCCCAAAGCCACTGTTAGACTAGTCATTAGAATAGGGCGTAATCTGGATACAGAAGCTTTCATGATAGCCTGCATTTTGGTTATGTTCTCGTCCTCTTCCTGTAGTTGATTCGCGAACTCGACAATCAAAATTCCGTTCTTGGTCACAAGGCCTATCAACATAATGGTCCCGATCTGACTGAAAATGTTCCAGGTCTCCCCAAATAGCCATAGTGAGAACATGGCTCCGGCAACTGCCAAGGGAACCGTCAAAATAATAATGAACGGATCAATGAAACTCTCAAATTGCGCTGCTAAAATCAAGAATATCAATACAAAGGCAAGACCGAATGCAAATGCCGTGTTGGAACTACTTTCCACAAAGTCCCTGGATTCGCCACCGAGATCTGTGGTAAAAGTATCATCAAGCACTTTTTCTTTGATAGTGTTCATGGCATTGATGCCATCTCCCATACTTTTTCCAGGCGCCAAGCTGGCCGATACCGTGGCGGACATATATCTGTTGTTGTGGAACAATTGTGGGGGGCTACTGTGTTCTTCAGTAGTGACCAAATTATCCAATTGAATGAGTTGATTCTCGTTGTTTTTCACAAAAATGGAAGTAAGGTCCATGGGTTCGTCACGATCTTGTTTGTCAAACTGGCCTATGACTTGATATTGTTTGCCGTTCATTAAAAAATAACCAAAACGTTGCCCACTAAGGGATAGTTGAAGTGTTTGGGCCACATCCCTTACCGAAACGCCGAGGCTTTCCGCCTTTTCACGATCTATGGAAACATATATTTCGGGTTTGTTGAACTTTAGGTTGACATCGACGAAAGAAAAAGTAGGGTCTTTTTCGGCCTCTGCCATAAATGCGGGTATCCGTTCTTCAAGTTTTTCAAAATTCTTGGCCTGAATAATGAATTGCAAAGGAGCACCACCACGTTTGTTTACCGAAATCGTAGGGCGTTGGAAAACACTGGCTTTTCCTCCTACATAGCTTTTGGCCCAGTTGCCAAAATCCTGGGCTATTTCCGCTTGCGATCGTTCCCGTTCATTGGGGTCGGATAATAGGATACTTGCTCGACCACTGTTGACCGATGAAACCCCAAAACCCGGTGAAGTGATAATCAGTCCCACTTTTCTTTCGGGAATGGAGTCGAGTACCAAATCCGTGATTTCTTCCATGTAGCGCTCCATGTATTCGTACGATGAACCTTCCGGGGCATTGACCACCAGTCTCACATAGCTTCTATCATCGTAAGGTGCGGTTTCTTTTTGTAGCAATATGTAAAACAGTACGATTACACCGATACAACCGAACAAAATAGGAATGCTCAACCACTTTTTGGCGATAAAGCCTTCCAAGGATTTTTTATAGGACTCGTTCATTCTTTGGAAGAACTTTTCCGTTACATGATAAAACTTGGATTGTTTTTGTTTTCCCGGTTTGATCAAATACGCATTCAACATCGGGGTCAATGAGAGTGATACAAAGGCGGAAACCAATACGGCCGAACTCAAAACAACCCCAAATTCCCTAAAGAGCCTTCCTACGAATCCTTCCAGAAAAATGATGGGCAGGAAAACTGCCGCCAAAGTGACCGATATGGAGATAACAGCAAAGAATATCTCTTTGGAACCTTTTATGGCTGCCTCGATGGGGCTCATGCCTTCTTCTACTTTCTTATAGATGTTTTCAGTGACCACAATACCGTCATCCACAACCAATCCCGTGGCCAGTACAATGGCCAAAAGGGTTAGCACATTAATGGAAAAACCGAACAACCACATGATGAAGAAAGTAGCGATAAGGGAAACGGGAATGTCGATCAATGGACGAAGGGCCATCGACCAGTTCCTAAAAAATAGATAGATAACCAAAATTACAAGCACAATGGAAATGAGCAAGGTTTCAGCCACCTCCGTGATTGCTTTACGCACAAATACGGTGTCGTCCACTACAATATTGAGTTTGTACCCCTCGGGCAGATCCTTTTTGAGTTGCTCGTATTCTTTATAAAAAGCGTCGGCTATTTCCAAATAATTAGTGCCGGGTTGTGGTATGATAGCAGTTGCCACCATGGGTTGGCCAAGGTTGGTCATCTTGGTCTCCATGTTTTCGGCTTCCAAAGAGGCGTTTCCAATATCGCTCAGATGGACCAGTTTTTCGCCATCGGCCATAATCACGATGTTGTTGAATTCTTCTTCCGTATTCAGGTTGCCGATGGTTTTTACCGTAAGTTCGGTATTGTCTCCTGTTAATTTGCCCGATGGCAATTCAATGTTTTGCGCCAAAAGCGCACTCCTAACATCGGCCACGGTCAATCCGTAGGATGCCAAACGTACAGGGTCTATCCATAACCGCATGGCATACCTTCGTTGTCCCCAAATTTGAATGCTACTTACCCCTGGAATGGTCTCCAATCGTTGGGCAATCACATTTTCGGCATAGTCGGACAGTTCTAAAATATTTTCGTTGTCACTTTCAATGGTCATGGACAATATCCGTTCGGCATTGGAATCCGATTTGGAGACCACTGGAGGGGCATCAAGGTCATCGGGCAAGCTTCTCACCGCTTGGGATACCTTGTCCCTAACATCGTTCGCGGCTTCCTCCAAGTCTTTGTCCAAGTTAAATTCAATACTTATGGAACTGGAACCTTGGACACTGGAAGAGCTGATGTTTCTAATGCCATCAATGGAATTGATTGCTTTTTCCAGAGGCTCTGTGATCTGTGATTCAATGATGTCCGCATTGGCGCCCGAATAATTGGTACGTACCGAAACTTGTGCAGGATCGATGGAGGGATACTCCCGTATGCCCAAAAACGTATATCCGATAGCACCAAAAAGTACTATGGCAATGTTCATCACTATCGCAAGTACGGGTCTTTTAATACTTAAGGTGGAAAGGTTCATTATTCCGCGTTCTGGGTTCTGGTTTGTTCTAATTTGACTTGAACAGGGTTGCCGTTTTGAACGGCCATTACCCCATAGGTAATGATGGTATCACCTGCTTTTAAACCAGAGATGACCCTAACGGAACTCCCTGTTCTGGAACCTGTTTGTACATCAATTTCCTTTGCCACCCCATTGTTGGTAATGAAAACCCTTTTTCCGTTTTGGACAGGTATCAAGGACTCGGTCGGAACCAACAACGCATCATTTACGGTTTCCAAGGGGAGAATAACATTGGCAAATCCTCCTGGGTATAGGTTTTTGCCACGATTATCCATTATGGCACGCACTCTCAAGGTTCTTGTGGTAACCTCGATTTCAGGATCAATGGCATAAATGGTGGCTTCGTATTCCTCTTTGGAATCAGAAGTGGTAAAATTCAATTGGGTTCCTACATGTACTTGGGAAGCGTATTTTTCAGGAACTGAAAATGTGATTTTTAAATCATCGGTATTCACGAGTTTTGCAATAACAGTTGCTGGGGTAACATAAGTTCCTTTGGAAATGGAACGTAAACCAATGGTCCCCGAAAAAGGCGCTTTTAAATTGGTTTTGGACAATTGCGCGGCGATCAGTTCGGCTTCTGCATTGGCAGAGGCATAATCGGCACTGGCAATGTCATATTCTTCCTGACTGATGGCTTGCTTCTCAAGCAGCAGTTTCGCCCTTCTTTCGTTTTCAGCGGCCAGTTTTTTGGCGGTAAGTGCTTTTGAAAGTTGGGCTTGGAGCTCAATATCGTTTACTTTTACCAAAACCTGGCCTTGGGAAACTTTACTGCCTTCCTTGAAATTAATGCTTTCCACTATCCCAGAAACTTCACTCCTGATCTCTATTTGCTCATCGGGTTCCAATGTTCCCGAAATGGAGATGTTATCCTTGAAAATTTGGGGTTGTAGGACCATACCGGATACCGTGGCGATTCTGGGGCCAGAACCACTGGATTTGCCGATTTCCGCATTGGATTTGATTCTGTAGGCAATAAGCACACCTACTCCAACAACTAATAGGCCGTAGACAATGTGTTTTACTTTCATTTTGGTTTTGTGGTTGGTGGTGCTGTTTTTATATAAAAACAGAGGGTAATAAAGATAGAGCTAGACCAATATTCAATGAAAGTGTTTAACATGGGAATCCCCTGAACGTCGATATGGAAGGGGTTAACGACAAATAAATGAGTGTAAAAGGTATTATGGGTCTTCATGTATGTTAAAATTTGATACCAATTATCGATTGACTTAAGTCATTTTTTGCAAGGTTTACACCATTTATCTTTGATAAAAGCGTAAATATCATGAAAACCGTATTGATCCCTACAGATTTTTCAAAGAATGCCCTTCATGCTCTGCAATATGCTCAAGAATTATTCAAATGTGAGCGGGCTTGTTTTTTTGTGATGCATACCTATGGGGAGGAAGTGTATGGAGAATATAAAACCGCACCCAAGGAAGATATTGAGAAGCTAAAAGAGGAAAAAAGAAAACTATCCGAGAAGAAATTGGATGAATTGGTCAATTCCGTACTGGGAGAACCGCCTAACCCACTGCACAATTTTGAGACCGTGGTAAGTTTTGATAGTCTTGTGGATGGGGTAAATGACTTTGTGGATGAAATGAACATTGATCTTGTGATTATGGGTACCAAAGGAGAGACCAGTAATCACAAGACCACATTTGGCAGCTACACCATTGAGGTTTTCAAGTATGTTAAATGCCCAGTGTTGGCCATTCCCGAAGGTTTTGAGTACAGGCAACCTAAGGCCATTCTTTTCCCAACGGATTACTTGCTGCCCTATAAGCGTAGGGAACTTAAGCTTTTGGGCGATTTGGCGGGTAAATTCAAGTCCAAGATACATTGTCTGTATATTACGGATTTTGAAGAGCTGAGCCCTCGACAAGAGGACAACAAGCTATTCCTTGAAGGAACCTTGACCAAACCTTATTTGTATTTTGAAACGGCCCCAGTGAAAAATAAAGCTGAGGTAATTTTGGAACAGATTGATAAAAAGGAAGTTGGGATGTTGGTCATGATCAATTCAAGACATTCCTTTTTTGAGGATATGCTCTACAGGTCAACGGTGGATTTACTTGGCCTGAAGATAAAAATACCCTTCATGGTAATGCAGAATTTAAAGCGTTGAGATGATGAAAAAGAAACGGATCATATTGCCTACGGATTTTTCCGATAATGCTTGGAATGCCATAGTTTATGCTTTGACGCTTTTTAAAAATGTACCCTGCGATTTTTTCATCTTGAACTCCTATCAAGTCGGTGCTTCAGGTCTATCAACCAAAATGGCGGGAGCCAACGATACCCGTTTGTATAATTTGATCAAGGAGCAATCCGAACGGGAATTGAAGGGGGAGCTGGAAAAAATCAGAAAAATTGACAAAAATCCAGAACATACCTTTCAAGTTAAATCAATTATGGAGACTTTGGTCAATGCCCTTGGTAAAACCGTCTACAAGGAAGAGATAGATTATGTGGTAATGGGCACTAAGGGGGCATCTGGGCTGAAAGAAGTCTTTATGGGAAGTAACACCTACAAAGTCATCAATGAGATAGATTTTTGTCCTATCATAGCCGTTCCGGATGATTACCAGGCCGATGGAAAATTGGATTCCATGTTATTGGCGACAGGTTATGAACACCTTTTTGAGAACTATGAACTCAAACCATTATTGGACCTTGCCGAAAATTTCAATGCCAAATTATGGATTGTCCACGTAGGTAGTTTAGATGAACTGACTGCCGCACAAAAAGCCTCCAGGGAAACATTGGAAAGACGACTTAAAACCATTAACTACGAGTTTGTGGAAGTGGAAAAAGATATTTCCGTCAACAACACCATTCAGAAATTGGTGGATGAAGATAGGGATATTGATATGGTGATCATGATCAATCAGGATCATTCCTTCTTTGAAAGATTGACCCGTGAACCTGTCATCAAAAAAGTGAGTTTCAATATTAAAGTACCGTTCTTGGTAGTTCACTTGTTTGAGTGAAATCGGCAGAACCCTACAAGAATGATTTTGCCAATTGCACTAGCTCTCCTTTCTGGAGCACACCCGATTTTCGCCAAAGTTGTTCGCCGTTTTTAAAGAAAATCATAGTGGGCACACCTCTGACTTGGTATGTATTGGCCAGATTTTGGTTTTTGTCGACATCTATTTTCACAATCTTTAAATAATCGCCCATTTCATCCTTTACCTGTTTTAAAATAGGAGCCAACATTTTACAGGGTCCGCACCATTCTGCGGAAAAATCGATAAGCGTCAATTGCTCGCTGTTGATCAAATTTGCAAAACTTCCTTTCATCGTTCACTGAAATTAACATCTGCAATTTATAAAAACCCGTTCTTTTCCAAAGTGACTTAGGTCACCTTGTTTAAAAATGGCTCATGCCAATTTCCAAGTAGTTAAGGTCGGATACTTTTTCTATCTTTAACCACTGCACTACAAAACAAACTATACTGCACATGCGTAAAAAAATAACCGGATGCGTACTTGTCTTGCTCATACTGGCATCCTGTAAAACAGATAAGAAGAAAGACGATTCCGATACTTGGAGAACCAAAAAAGCAGCCGTTGCAAACGCAACGCACAACCAATTGTTGGAAGTGGAAAAGGAAGAAGGCTGGGAGTTGCTTTTTGATGGGAAAACCATGAATGGATGGCACCTTTACAATGACCCAGATGCTGAATCGGTTTGGGAAGTGGTGGATGGTAGTTTGCATAGCAACGCCAATGATGAATCTTTGACAGCGGGTGATTTGGTGACCGATAATGCCTACGAAAATTACGAGTTGACCCTGGAGTGGAAGATTTCCGGAAATGGCAATAGTGGAGTCTTTATCAATGTGCAGGAATTACCGGAAGTGCCCACAGCATGGCAAAGCGGACCGGAATACCAGATATTGGGTGCAGATCACATGGATTACGATGTGCCCGAAAAGCGCCCAGGCTGCCTCTATGTGTTCTTGCCCCAACAGAACAACGTTGAGGTAAAACAGGGCGAGTGGAACAAGACCAGGATAAAACAGGTGGATGGCAAAATTGAGTTTTACCTCAATGGAGTCCTGACCGCGGAGAAAGATTTTAGCTTACCCGAATGGAAAGAAGGGATTGCTGGTACACATTTTTCAAAATATCCAGAATTTGGCAAGACCACCGAAGGCAAAGTGGCATTGCAATATTGGTATTTTGAAACCTGGTTCCGAAATATAAAAATCCGGGAACTCTGATTAGATTACCAAAATAGGCACTTTGGGGCGCTCATCAACACTTTTCTAGGTGTACCTCCGTAGATATTGGTGTTTCGTAAAAAGGTGGAATTTCTACCCACAATCAATAAATTGGCTTTTTCTTTTTTGAGGGCTTTTTTCAAGTTTTGAACCACCCTTCTGCCTTTCAAAAGCTTGAAGTTCCATTTATGGACATCCAAAAATCAGGGAGTTGTTTTTATGTTTTGTAGACGTAAAGCGCAACAAAAAACCTGTAAATCATAGATTACAGGTTTCTTGAATTTCATTTTGATATGTATGGCCTTACCTTGAGCTTGTCTCCAATGCCTCTCTTGGTAGCTTCTCTTCCCGTTGAGCGGTATTGTACACAAAGGAAGCCACGATGACCGCCATTTGTTTAAGGTCATCGATCACAAGACGTTCGTAGGTATCCATATTGGTATGGTGCGTTCTGGTTCTATATTCAATAGGGTCTTGTATGAACTGAAAACCTGGTATGCCAATGGCATCAAACCCTAAATGGTCCGTGCCGCCTGTATTTCGGATAGTCAATGTGGTATTGTCAATGATATCATCAAAAGGTTTGAACCATTCTTCAAAAATGGGCTTTACCTTATCATTGCCCTGTAAATAAATTCCTCTGATTCTACCGGTACCATTGTCAATATTGTAATAGGCGGAAACTTTTTCCTGTTCCTTGGTCAATTCCATCGTCTCACGATCGCCGAAATGGTTTTTCACATAGTTTCTTGACCCGTGAAGTCCTTGTTCCTCACCGCCCCATAGTGCAATCCTTATGGTGCGTTTCGGGTTGAGCCCCGTGGCTTTGAGAATTCTTGCGGCTTCCATCATTACGATACATCCAGCGGCATTATCCGTAGCTCCTGTCGCACCATGCCATGAATCCAAGTGGCCGCCCATCATCACTATCTCAGACTTCAGTTTTTTGTCAGAGCCTGGGATTTCCCCGATTACATTGTAACCTTGTAGGTCCGATTCATCAAAAGAGGTTTTGATTTCTGCTTCCACTTCAACAGGGACACCATTTGAATTTAAACGGGCCAGTAGGTTCAAATGTTCGGGTGCAACTTCTATTTCGCTTACACTTTCAGGCGCATCTTTTAGATAACCCCTTCCACCACTGGTAAACAAAGTTCCCTCTATGCCTCTGGCACCTTTTAAAATCACAGCGACTCCTTCTTCTTTGAAGAAAGTCCCTATTTTTTGGTTGAGTTCCCGCATGGCCATCCATCTTTTTCGTCTTTCCTCTTGCTCTGGTGTTCTTTCTCCTCTAGGTTCTTCGGGCTGTTCCATTTCTTTGAGCTGCTCTTCGGTAAACCGAACGGCATCCGGCTCAAAAGTCGGGCCTTGATCCCCGGAAGGTTTCACGGCAACAATGGCATCCTTCAGTGTGCCTTTGTACTTTGCAAAATCTTCTTCGGAACTGATATCCACAAAGACCACTTTTCCGCTGACCTCTCCGTTGGTACTGGCTGTCCAGGCTTTTGGAACGGCGATAAACGGCATGTAATAAGGCTTGGTCATAGCGACATAGCTTTTGTGAATTTCCCAGCCTTTACCAAATTCGCCCCATGGCTCGAGATTGGTGTTGGTCAAGCCCCAGTCCGCCAATTGCTCTGTAGCGTAATTTGCAGCCCTTTTGTAACCTTTGGAATTACTGAGACGAGGCCCGGATTTATCAATCAGGTTAAAAGCAATAGCTTCAATTTGCGAGTTGTTAAATCCTTCATTTTTAATCTTTTCAATGGCATCGGAGTCAATACTTTCTTGGGATATCCCCATGGCCGTTGACAATAAAATTGAGACAAGTAAAAGTTTGATTTTCATTTTGAAGTCATTTAAGGTTGGATTGGTTAAAATTGAATTAGCTCACATTTATTCGTTGGAAATAAATATCTTCTGAAGATATGAAAAACTTACCTGTAAATAGCTCAAAAATAGGGTGTAATGATAATTCTTGTCATTAATCAAATTTTGAATGCGAATAGGTTGTGAAAATGCAATAATCGATTTGGAAATGATGAAAAAGAAAAGCCCCGAAGTTTGGGGCTTTTTTATGTTGTTTTTTTGAGTTTTTATCCGGTAAAGTAGGATAGGATACCGATTACTATCACTATCAAGAGTACTGAAAGTATGATGTCGATGGTACTATAACTACCTTTGGAGTTCACACGATCTTCTGGGGACAGTGTGCCAAAGGACAGGCCTTTGATGGTCGCATAATCGGGAGGGGAAGTGGCCAAAGTGACCACAATACACAGTACTACTGAAAAGATGAACATAAAAATGGCCATGTGTGCAAAATTTACCGAAGCAAACTGGAACAGAAAACCGGATACTTCCGTGCCAGCAGCAATTTGCGGTTGATAATAAATCTCAGACCCTAATCGCAGTATCAAAAGTACTAGACCGGCGAACAGCGTTGTAATGGCCGCCTTGGAGTTTACCCTTTTCCATATAATCCCCAGTAAGAACACCGTGGTCACTGGAGGGGCAATATATGATTGTACATTTTGCAAATATTGGTACATAACACCGCCACCAATTTTGTCCATAATGGGAATCCAGATAATGCCGAGCACCACAATAATCCCCGTGGCAATCTTACCTATGGTCAATAATTCCCGTTCAGATTTCTCTGGGCGTAGTTTTTTATAGATGTCAATGGTAAAAATCGTGGAACACGAATTGAATACGGATGCCAACGAACTCATCAATGCTGCCATAAGACCACCTGCGACTAAACCTTTCAATCCTACGGGAAGAAGTGTTTTTACCAACATTGGGAATGCCCTGTCAGCTCTGTCCACATTGAAAACCTCAGGGTTTTGTATGGTCAATGCAAAGGCAATGATACCGGGTATCAAGAAAATCAAAATAGGCATCAATTTTAGATAAGCTCCAAAAATGGCTCCTCGTCTACCGATTTTAATATTGTTGGCCGCCAAAGTACGCTGCACAATATATTGGTCCGTACACCAATACCAGATACCTACAATGGTTCCCCCGAACAATAGTCCGGTCCAAGGGAAATCCGGGTCGCTCATGGGTCTCCACATATTAAAATGGTCAGGACTTACCGATGTTACCGTTTCATGCAGTTGCCCCCAGCCACCTACTTCATTCAATCCCAAATAGGTAATGATCAGGGAACCCAAAATCAGAATAACGGTTTGAAGGGTTTCGGTATAGATCACAGCTTTCATACCTCCGATGACGGTATAAATTCCCGTGAATATCACTACACCAATGGCTCCGTACCAAAAAGGGATACCCAAGAGTTCAGAGACCACGATACCCCCGGCATAAATGGTCACAGAAACCTTGGTCAGCACATAGGCGACTAGTGAGAAAATGGACAAGAACCACCGTGAACGGCTATCGAATCGTTTTTCCAAAAACTCGGGCATGGTAAAAGCACCGCTTCGGATGTAGAAGGGTAGGAATAACCAACCGAGCAATAACACGATCCAAGCATGCAGTTCGTAATGTGCCATGGGTGTCCCGGATTCGAACCCGGTGCCGGCAAGCCCGACAACATGTTCAGAACCGATGTTGGAGGCAAAAATGGAGGCTCCGATTACAAACCATCCCACATTCCTACCGGCCAAAAAATAGTCTTCGGTGTTTTTGTTTTTCTGGGACACGACCCAAATGGCCACACCGATCAAGGCCAAAAAGTAGATGCCCAGGACAATCCAATCCGGCCTTTCTAAAACTGATTCCATGATTTAAGTTTGATTGGTTGTCAGTTTATATGTATTGGTTGATGATGTTCTCGAACAGTTCTTGCTGACCACTACGCTGTTTAATGTATTGGTTGGCGGAAGCGTGTTTGTAAAGGTCTTCCAAGCTGAGTTGGCCGTCTTCAAATGCTTTTCCTGTTCCACCATCGAATGATGCGTAGCGTTCTTTGCGCATTTCCTTGTATTTGGATTTGGAAAGAATGTCGTTCGCTGCCAGTAAAGCACGTGCAAAGGCATCCATTCCACCAATGTGGGCATGGAAAATATCTTCCAAGTCAGTTGAATTTCTACGCACCTTGGCATCAAAGTTCACTCCTCCACCTTGGAAGCCGCCGGCTTCAAGAATAATCAACATGGATTGGGTAAGTTCGTATACATCCACTGGGAACTGATCGGTATCCCATCCGTTCTGGTAATCTCCCCTGTTGGCATCGATGCTGCCCAGCATATTGTTGTCTGCTGCAATCTGAAGTTCGTGCTCAAAAGTATGTTGGGCCAGAGTGGCATGGTTTACCTCGATATTCAGTTTAAAGTCATCCTGGAGGCCATATTTGTTCAAAAAGCCCAGTACAGTGGCCGAGTCAAAATCATATTGGTGCTTAGTGGGTTCCATTGGTTTTGGTTCAATAAAGAATGTACCTTTAAAACCTTGTGCCCGTGCATAATCCTTTGCCATGTGAAGAAACCTTGCCATGTGGTCCAGTTCGCGCCCCATATTGGTATTCAGCAAAGACATATATCCTTCACGACCTCCCCAGAAAACATAGTTTTCGCCATTCAATTTGATGGTGGCATCCAATGCATTTTTCACTTGGGCGCCTGCAGCGGCTAGGACATCAAAATCGGGATTGGTGGCAGCGCCGTTCATATATCTGGGATTGCTAAAGCAATTTGCCGTTCCCCACAATAATTTTACTCCGGATTCGGCCATTTTTTCCTTGGCGTAATCCGTAATGATATCCAGTCTTTTTTCTGACTCGGACAAAGTGCTGCCCTCATCGATCAGATCAACATCATGGAAACAGAAATACGGAGCCCCTATTTTTGTGATAAATTCGAAAGCGGCATCCATTTTGTCCTTGGCTTGTTGAACAGGGTCCATGTTGTCGAACCAAGGAAAATTCTTGGTGGGTGCTCCAAAAGGATCGCTACCCGTGTCGTTGAACGTATGCCAATACGCTATGGCGAACTTAAAATGTTCTTTCATGGTTTTGCCGGCCACTACTTTATTTTCATCATAATATTTAAAGGCGAACGGATTGTCCGATTCTTTTCCTTCAAAGGAAATTTTGCCTATGCCCTTAAAATATTCCTTGTCTCCTGTTGTGATCATAATTTTAAATTCAGTTGTCTATATATTCGTTTAGATTATTTTTCCATGCTTGGTACGCCTCTTGGTATGCTTCAGAAGAAGCATCGGGTTGGTAAGTTTGTTCGATTTTATCGGAAGCTGTTGCTTCACCAATATTTTTGAAATCCCCATAAGCACATGCTGCTGCCCTGGCAGCACCTACGGCACCTGTGGTTTCCACAATATCAATTTGGCTATTGGATAGTGTTGCGATGGTTTTGGAGAAGATTCCAGCCCTGAATAGATTATCGTTTCCAGCTTTTATGGAAGTGATATCAACCCCATCATTTTTTAGGATTTCCATCCCGTATACAAATGAAAAGGCAATCCCTTCCAAGGCAGCCCTGTACATATGTGGTGCCTTGTGCACATTGAAATTGATGTTCAACATGCGAGACCCTTTGTTTATGTTGTTCAGCATACGTTCTGCACCATTTCCAAAGGGTAGGATATGAAGACCGTCAGAACCTATCGGTATGGATTCCGCCTGTTGGTTCATGGTATCGTAGCTGAGTCCATTGCTTATTTCTGAGCGTACCCAATTGTATTGGATACCTGTCCCGTTGATGCATAATAGTTTGCCAATCCGGGGCTCGTCATCGGTGTGGTTTACATGGGCAAAACTGTTGATTCTTGTATGTTCCTGCGTCTTTTTTTGTCCTGAAATGGCATACACCACACCAGAAGTACCGCCTGTTGCGGCAATCTGACCGGGTTCCACGACGTTTAGGGCCAATGCATTGTTGGGTTGATCCCCGGCACGGTACATTACCGGGATTCCCTCGGGCAGACCCGATTCCTCAGCTCCCTGTTTGTTCACGCGACCTTGCTCGGAAAAAGAAGGTCGGATTTCTGGAACGAGAGAAGGATCGATTCCCACATCTTCCAATAACCAGTTGGCAACTTGATTTTCTTTAAAGTCCCACATGATTCCTTCGGAAAGACCAGATGGAGTGGTTACGCATGCACCCGTGAGTTTCATGGCGAGAAAATCGCCAGGTAGCATGAATTTGTGAATCTTATTGTAAAGTTCAGGTTCGTTGTCCTTGACCCATTTTAGTTTTGAAAGGGTAAAATTTCCTGGGGAGTTCAATAAATGGTCGACACATTTTTGTTCTCCTGAACTTTGAAACATTTGTTCCCCGATATCCACAGCGCGGCTATCACACCAAATAATGGAGGGCCGTAGCACTTGGAGCGATTTATCCACAACGACCAAACCATGCATTTGATAGGAAATCCCAATGCCCTTGATGTTACTTTTGTCAATGGAGTTTTTTGATATGAGTTGCTGTGTGGCCAAGCAGGCATATTTCCACCATAGTTCTGGATTCTGCTCCCCCCATCCTATGTTGATGGAGTCAATCGGCATTTCTTTTTTGGGTTCTTGAACAATATCTTTAACCTTACCATTGTTGGCATTGACCAATGCCGCTTTGATTGAGGAACTACCAATATCGAAACCTATCCAATACATTAATTAGGGACTTTGCATTTTTTGAATATAGATATTCAAATATAGTCAAGGAATTGATTGTTTAGGTGTGTGTTTCTGATTTTCTTTCTGCTATGGATGTATTTAAATGTATTTGACACACTAATAAACATTTGATAATAGGCTGAAAAAATCCATCGGAAGAAGTTTAAATATGACATAACGAACTTCCTGCCACTATGATACCTAGAAAAGGGCAATACTTTTGAGGGGCAAAAGCCGCAAGTGAATAGCACTACGATTAGGAAAAAATATAAAAGCTCTCAAATATTTATTTTTGGACTTTTTTAATGGAACTGGAAGGTTTGAAAGCCCTAATAAATAAGGGCTTTACAGCCTTTCAAAAATCTATGCTTACCGAATGGGTAACCACTATTGAATGAAGGTGTTTTTTAGTTTATACGTTTTGATAATCAAACTGTTTTGAAATAGAACCTGAACAACCTTAATGCATTGCTTATATGAGTTTCCACGGTTCTGATGGAAATATCCATTTCTTGGGCTATTTCTTTGTTGTTATACCCTTGTACACGACTTAGATAGAATACCCTTCGGCATCTATCGGGGAGTCTGTCCATGGTTTTCAAAAAGAGCTCTTCGGATTCGAGATAGTCCATGTGTTCTTTTACGCCTTCTGAAACGGGTCGGGATTTTAAGGTGTCCTCTGCAGATACTTTTCGTTGTTGTTGTTTAAGAAAATTGATTGCCCTGTATTTTACGCCACGGAACAGATAAGCCTCTATCTGGTCAATCTGGGTAGTGGCCGATTTTTCCCAAAGACTGATGAATATTTCTTGGACCAGATCTTGGGCGATTTGATGATCTCCGGTTAGGCTGTGCGCATATATATATAGACGCTTCCAATAGAGGGCAAAAATCTTTTCCAGTGCTTTTTCCTGTCGATTTTGAAGAGCTTTGAAAATGAGTTTTGGGTTTTCCATCATCTATGGCACCTAGGATTTGAATAGAGCCTTATTGTCAAATTTATTGGGTGCACGTCAACAAATTGCTTGTTGAACATTATGGTTTTGTTACTAAAAAAATGCTCCTGGAAAACACCAAGTTTTCCAGGAGCACTATTGAAAATTGGGTTACCAATTTGGGTTTTGTGTAAGATTTGGATTTAATTGCAACTCTTGGATTGGAATGGGTAAAAAATAATCCCGTTCTTCATTAAAAGTTCTATCATTAAAACCTGGAAGTGGGTCGATCAAGTTCTCGGCACTCAACTCAACATCTGTGCCTAATTGAAAGTATTTGGCCCCTTCAATCTGACCTGCAGGAAGTTCACCTTCATATATTACTGTGTCGATGGCTCCGTTGCCATCCAGATCGTACTCCCCTGGCCCTGGCAGATAGATTCCTCGCAAGGGCAAGGTAATGGATTGTCCCGCTTTCCAACGCCGTACATCATTCCAACGGTGTCCCTCCATATATAATTCAACTCTACGTTCCCTTCTTATTTCCAATAATAGTCCTTTATTGTTTCCGCTTACATTGGGGTAGAACATTTCTTGATAGGAATCTGGATTGGAATTGGCATTGGCCAAAGTAAGACCGGGCATCCCCACACGATTGCGTAGCAAGCCAATGGATTTATCCAAGTCATCTTGGGTAATTGTTCCCAATTCTGTTTTTGCCTCGGCATAGTTCAGCAAAATTTCCGCAAAACGGAACACGGGCAGATCGTTGGTGTTTTGGTTGATCCCATCTGAATTTGAGCCAGTGACAAACTTGGTCAGGTGATAGCCCGTAATGGTAAAAGAAAGATCTGGTGCCAACTCAATACTTTGTCCAACCCTTGTGTAACCGGATGTACGAATTGTTTGCGACAGTCTGGGATCACGATTTGCCGTTTCCTGGGAGAAGGGAATGGTGTTGTAATCTGCCAGATCGGTAAAACGACTACCATCAGCATTTAAATATGAGTTTGCAACCATTTTGGGCATGCCGGGCGTTCCCTGCGACCCGGTCAAAGTGTAGTAATTGGCCCGGTGCCCATTGGTCAATGGTTCCGTATATTCCCTTGCCAAGATCACCTCAGAGGTTTCTGCCGTTTCTGCTCTGAACAGATCTGCATAATCGGTATTGGGGTTGCCTGTACCGTACAATAGGTACGGACTGTTGTCCATCAGCTCCTGTGAGGCATCAACGGCAGCTTCCAAATACTTTTCATGACCGGATATACCATGGTATTTTTCAAAAGTACCCTCGAAAAGCGCAATCCTGGATTTAAGGGCCAGTGCAGTATATTTACTTACTTCATACAAGTACTGCTCGTCGCCCATGTTGGCAATGGCCCAATCCAAGTCTTCCAAAATGTTGTCTATTACCAATTGACGGTCATCTCTGGCTTTATATAGATCTTCATCATCGGCTTCCATGGTTTTGTCATACCATGGTACATCACCAAAATTAACTACCATGCCAAAGTAAAAGTATGCCCTGAAAAACCGGGCAACACCTCCATAACGGTTTTTGGCAGCTTCATCTTCACACTTCTCATAGTTTTCCAAGAAATAGTTGATGTTTCGCAGGTTGGTCCAATCCCATCCGCCTCCACTTGAGGGGACGATACGAGAACTGGTCATAAGGTCGCTTAGCGTGTTGTGTACAATTTCGCCACATTGGCTATCGGTTGTGAAAATTTCATTTCTGGAAGAACTGTTTGGCAACAAAAGATAGAAGCTATTGGTGTACAGTTCCAAATCAGAAGCGGTTAGGAAGAAACTGTCCTCGCTAACGTCGGATATGGGATTTTTATCCAAATAGTCATCACTGCAGTTCAGAAGAAATAGACTGCTCAGACTTATCAATGCAATATATATTCGTTTCATCGTCATATTAGATTTAAAATTGAATTGAGACGCCCAATGAGTAGGTTTTTGACATTGGTGCTTCCTGTCCTCTGGAGTCATAGGTGTAAGATCCAGATGGGGAATTCAGGTTAACTTGGTTGCTCGCGATCTCAGGATCGATATAGTCGGTCAACTTTGTGAAGGTTAGGATGTTCTCTCCGCTGAGGTAAACCCTTACCTTCCCAAACGGTGTTTTGTCCAAGACCGATTGAGGCAGATTATACCCAAACGTAAGGTTCTTTAGGCGCAGGTAAGAGATATCCTGTAAGTAACGATCGTTCGTATTGCGCAAAGAGTTACGGCCACTAAGGGCAATATACCCGAAACCTCTTGGATAATACCCATCTGGATTGTCTGCGGACCAAATATTATTGGCCAGATCCTTGCGCACAAAGGAAGCATAGGGGCGACTATAAGGTCCCCAGAACAATTGGGAGTTGTACCCTGGGTACCAATCCTGTTTGCCCACACCTTGGAAAAAGGCAGAAAGGTCGAAACCTTTCCAACTGGTCGACACCCTGAAATTGTATAGGTATTTCGGAGCTACATTACCTACAATTTTTTGGTCTCCAGGGTCGTCTAGCGTATTGGTACCTGCATCTACAACACCATCACCATTAAGGTCGGCATATTTAACATCCCCGGGTTGAAGGCCACCTCTACTGGAAATTCTCGCGCTTACATAAGACTGGTCTACATGAGCGGCTACTTCCTCTTCTGTTTGGAAAAGTCCTTCTACATGATATCCCCATAGGTCGCCGATAACCATTCCTTCATAGAAGGAGTTCAACAGGTTTTCGGGGTTGTCAAACTTGGTGATCTTGGTTTCAGAGTTGGAAAGACCCGCACTTACACTGAGTTGAAAAGGAGATCCGCCCACATTGAAACTATTGTTGTACCCCAATGATAGTTCAAAACCTTTGGTCTCCAGATCGGCTGCATTTTCTTTTGGAGCCGAAGCCCCCAAAGTTGCTGGAAGTACTTGGCCGGCTGTCAACATTCCCAAGGTCTCCCTTTTGAACCAATCAAAATTAGCTGTTAATCTATTTTTGAAAAAACCTAGATCAACCCCAAAATCCAAGGTTCTAACTTCTTCCCAAGTAATCTCGACAGGGTTCAGTGCAGGGGAGGATATGGATTCCAACGGACTTCCATTCAACGAAAATGCTTCGTTCACTGATCGACTCAACACGGGTTGGTAGGCATAGGGGGAATCTTCTTGATTGCCCAGGGAACCATACGAAGCCCTTAGTTTTAATCGGCTCAATGTTGGATTTAGGCTTTCCATGAAGTTTTCATTGTGCAAGGCCCATGCAGCTGATACCGATGGAAAGAAGCCCCACCTGAAATCTAATGGAAACCTTGAGGTACCATCATACCTACCGTTCAATTCCAAAAAGTATTTGCTGTCATAATCATACGAAATTCTGGAATAGACCCCTTGTAGGGCCCATTCGTATGCACTTCCGGTCGCATCGTCGGCAGTAGTGCCCAAGCCCAAGGAGTTCAGGTCATCGGAAATCAATCCTTGTGTACTTGCCTGAATGGTTTTACTGTACATGGATTCTTGTCCAAAACCAGCCATAACATCAATGTGATGTTTGCCGAACCGCCTGTTGTAATCGGCATAAATATTGAACGCATCATAATCGGCAGAGGTATTGAACTCCGTTAATTTATCCGAACTCATGGTCTGGATATCATCTACATAAATGCTCCAGGGCACCAAAGTAGATCTTTGGTATATGTTCTGGTTCATTTTTCTGTAGGCATAGCTTGCCTTTATGGAAAGCCCATCAACAGGTGTCAAGGTGGCCGTTATAATATTCGAAAATTCGGAATCCTCTGTTTCCTGTTTGGATTTTCCATGTAACAACGAGGCATAAAGACCATCACCAGCTGCATAATTGTTCAATTCGCTACGGTAAAAATAGGTGCCATCAGGATTGGTGGGGGAGTACCAAGGCATTGCATGGTTATAGACTAAGTAGTTCCAATAGTTGCCGTGCCATCCACCTCTGTAGCCCCCATATTGGAGGTCATCAAAGCGGTTGAACTGCATGTTGTCGGAAACAGTGATCCAATCGTTCAATTTAAACTCAACCTTAGCTCTATAGTTCTCTTTTTTGAAAAGGTCTTCTTGAACTTTTAGGATGCCGACTTCACGATAGTTACGGTACGAGAAGTAGCCTTTCAATTTTTCACTTCCCCCGCTTATGGAAGCATTATAGATTTGTGATGGTCTACTTTCTCTAAAAAAAGTATTCCACCAGTTTGTTTTGGCGTAGTGGATATATTGCTCTCTGCCATTTCTTGTATCGGTAACCACACGGGCCAGGGATGGATTTGCAGATACTTCTTGCAGTGCGGTATAATCTGCTTCGGTATATCCCGAATATGAAGCACCGCTACTGGCCTGGAAAAAAGTGTCTGCAATTTGTATGGCCTCATATGGGTCGATGACAAAATCGGTATTTGTGGTCACTTGGCTAACTGCGGTGGTGATATCCAAATTGACTTTGAGGTCGCCCTTCCGAGCTTGTTTTGTAGTGATCAGAACAACACCAAAGGATGCACGGGCACCGTAAATAGCTGCGGCACCCGCGTCCTTTAAAACACTGATGTTCTCTATGTCACTCGGATTGATGTCGTTTATATCGCCTTCCACACCATCGATGATGATCAATGGCTCGCCACCATTGATTGATGTAAAACCACGAATATTGATATTGGGGGTGTCGGTTGGACGGCCATTGGAACGGGTAATGGTCAATCCTGGGGTTAAACCTTGAAGCGCAACAGCTGCATTGCTCAAAGGACGTTCTGCCAATGCACCTACATCTACTTTGCTCACGGCGGCACTTAAGGATTCCAATGTTTTTTCACCATACCCTATAACCACGACTTCATCCAATTGCTGGTTGTTGGCTTTCAATTGTATGGATATGTTATCTATACCGTTTTGAACTGTATATGTCTGGGTTTCCATTCCGATGTACGAAAATTCAAGTATGTCGCCGGTAAAGGTCTGAATCTGGAAATTTCCATCAAAATCGGTGATCATACCTTTATCGGAACCCAAGACCCTTACATTGGCGCCCATTAATGGTTGACCGGCATCATCTTTAACAGAACCCCTGATGGTTCGTTGTGCAGGTATGGGGGTTCTCCGGTCAATATAAACTGTAATGTTGCTGTTTTGGATTTTGTACCCAAGGCCATAACGCTGGGCCAGATGGTCCATGACAGATGTTAAAGGTCTGTTTTGATAGTTTACGTTTATCCTATGTTCAATATTTTTTACCTCACTGTTATAGATAAAGCTGACACTGGCCTGTTGTTCAATACGGTCAAATATTGCCACAAGACCAATATGATCTTGTTGAAGACTGATGTTCGGATAATTTTCCGGTTTGGCCTGTACGGGAAGGGCAAAAAAATTGAATGCCCACAACATCATAACCGTTTTCATAACGTTTCCGTTGAAAAAAAATAGTAATTTTGGTTTCATTATTTCATACTATGTATTTGGTGAATATGTAGTTTTTAACGAGCCTTTTCTGTTGGCGCAGAAGAGGCTTTTTTGTGATGGATATTCTTATGTCATGGACTATGGGTTTTTAAGGGTTCAACTTGGTTTTCATAAGTGATTTTTGATCCGGTGAGCAGTTCCAGACTTTCGATGGTCTCTTCCAAAGTGGGGTCGATGAACTTACCGGTAATGGTCTGTTCGGTCTTCTTTCCGTTTGAAATGTTAAGTTTTACATTGAACCATCGTTCAACAATACGTCTTGTTTCTTCTATGGAATGATCGTCCAATTCAATAATGTTGTCCAACCATGAAATATCTTTGTCCGTACTTTCAGCTATTATTTTGTAATGCCCGGATGATTTATCGTATAACATTTGCTCATCCGGTTTCAGCGTCGCCATGTTGAGGTCTTGTTTGCTGATTTGAATGGAGCCGGTGGCCAAGCTTATTTTTATATCGGGTGTATCACCGTATGCCTTTATGTTGAAAGATGTTCCCAATACTCGGGTATCCAAGCCAGAAGTGGTAACCCAAAATGGTCGATCGGGATTATGGGTGACTTCAAAAAAGACTTCGCCGGTCATTTCAACTTTTCTTGTACTACCGGTAAAGAATTCCGGATATGTAATACTACTACCGGCATTGAGGGTGACCAAGGAACTGTCGGGCAATACAATTTGTCTTCTTTCCCCTAACCGGGATGTCATTGTTATCAGTTCCGCTTGTTTGGTAGGTAACCAAAACAAAGAAGAAATACCAAGGATCATCAATATGGAAATTACGGCAGCGACCTTAAATGCCAAATGCCTTCTTCTTTTTTGAACAGTTGCCTTTTGATGGCTCATGGCCTGGGACGATATGTTTTGATATAATTGTTTTTTTGTTTCCTGTTCCAAATTTGAATGAAAAATCTGCTTCCCGTAGACGCTATAATACTCCTCGAGTTCTTCTTCTTCCTTTGTTGTCAGGTTTTTGTCAAGATATTTGTCAACTAGTTCGTGGAATCGTTCCCGATCGATCATGGTTTTTGTTTTCGGTCTTTGAAATGAAGTCAAAAAAAACGGCCTTGCCACGTAATGGGGAAGGCCGTTCTGTATCATTGTTAACGTTTATTTTATACAACCGTCACCGGCTTAACAATGAGCTAACAAAATAATGGAAAGCCACCTTAGGTAACATCAAGGTTTACAGTTTGAACATATATGTTGCCAAAGTTATCGGTTACTTCCACTGTAATGTGTTTTAGGTTGTTACTCGGTTCAAAAAAGAACATGTGGTCATTGGAGGAAGGTTCTACCCATGGCCGCCGTTCGGGTAGGAGTTTTCCCAAATGAAGATCGTTGCTCATGGGGTCCGTAGCACGTACTTTATGGATATGGGACTTGCGTTCGCCATTTTCGTACCAACAGATTTTCCAATCAGGATTCCAGTTCCAGACATTGAGTGAACAAGAGTTGGGGAATTCGGGATCCATCCCCCTGTTGTAGAATCGGAATTGATGTTCCATTGATTGGCCTATGGACTTGTACTGCCATCTAACCTCACTTCCACGCATTTGGTAAACCCCATAACCATTTGGTGTGCCATCACTACAGATGGGGCCACTCCACCAAGCACCACAGACAGCTCCATGCACATGTTCAAAGCGATTGCGATCTGGGTAATTGGTGTTTTGGTGAGTGTGTCCCGAAAGGATATGGACGTTGTATGGTGCTAAAAGTTCATAAAGGTGTTCTTTGTTCTTT
Organism: Flagellimonas yonaguniensis; assembly: GCF_029193885.1. GTDB lineage: Bacteria > Bacteroidota > Bacteroidia > Flavobacteriales > Flavobacteriaceae > Flagellimonas > Flagellimonas yonaguniensis. The sequence goes on from NZ_JARFVB010000008.1 coordinate 94,261, forward strand.
ACCCCGGAGGCTACGGGGATATGTGTGCACACCACCACGGTTTGCCCTTTTTCAATATAGCTCAGGTCTTGTTCAAGCCATGACAGTTGATTTTCCGTGATATAGCCAATGTATTCTTTGCCCACACCGGTAAAGAATACATCATCAAGAACCACATAGTGAATTTCACCACGATTGAAGGAGTAATAGGTGGGGCCGAACAGTCGGTTGAAGGTTGTTGTGGAAAATTCGTCGCTGCGAGTGCCCAAGTCCATATCGTGGTTGCCCACTACCTGGAAAAAAGGTATATCTGTTTCCTTGATGGCTTGGTTATAGTCTTTGAAAAGGTCCAACTGATCAAAGATCAAGTCTCCGCACCCTACACCAAAGGTGTTAGGGTCGTTTAGTTCTTTTATGGTCTTGATTATATCCGGTGTGGATGTTTCCAATAATTGTCCCGCTTCGTATTCATTTTGGATTTGTGGGTCTGCCAACAGTAAAAGGTTATGATCATTATCACTGACCTCCACGGGTCTTAATCGAAACAAAACTTCATTTTTTTCTTTGTGTGGATCGATGGGGTAAAAGAAGGATACGGAACCATTGGGCAATTGGTCCATTCTGTAACCTGAGGGTATGCTCATAAAAACAAAAGGCTGATCGGAGGTACTCCAAAAGTCGAAGTGTCCATTTTTGTCCGTAATAGCAGTGGTATTGCCGTCTGATACAACTATTTTGGTTATGCCTTTATTCTTTTCCGTCACTCTTCCCTTGATTCTAATGGGTTTTTTCCGCCCATTTATGTTCGTCAAACTTAGTACGGGGGATACACCAAGAAGCGATAAGGCTCCGGTAGTCCATCCTATCTTTTTAACAAATGTTCTTCTGTTTTCCATTCGATGCTAAAAGGTTTGTTTAATGGTTGTCAAAAAAAAAGAGGTTAACACGTAGTCGATTTTTGATTATTTGTCATGTTTCTGTGAAACATTGTGTCAAAATTTTTCTGAAGACGAATGGAAAAATGTTTGGAAGGATTTACTTTCCAAAGTAGCTTTACATTGAACAGAACTCAAAGAGTTAAGCTTGCCCGATTTAAAACTATTTGATTTAACTAAAAGAGGTTAAAAAAGCTGCAAATCAATATTTACAGCTTTTTTTAATAATACCATTTCTGCGTAGAGAGCACTGGAACTTCAATCCTAAAAATGACTTTTCAATACATAAAGAACATGTTATTTTTTGATAAAAGTCGATTTGTATGTTGTATCGATAGTCTGTATTCTAGTATAATAAATTCCTGCGCTCAATGATGAAACATCAATGCCCAAAGAATTACGACCAGAGATAAGACTGGACTTTTGACGCTTCACGATACTTCCGGAATTATTGTAAATTACGATTTCACTTTCCTGTTCAATATCGGAATTTATCTCATAAGTGATTTTGTTTCGAGTAGGGTTCGGGTATTGCATCATGGATATTGGGACGTCTTCATTGTCAGGCAGTTCCAATAGAGAGGCGCTATCAATGGTTAGTGCCCCTTTACTGGCAATTTGGTTAAAATCCTCGAACATCCAGTTGGGTTGGTTGGGGGAGCTTCGCAATGTTACGGTATTGAAGTTCCCTGCATCATCTGTTAAGTCAGTCCCAGTACCTTCATCCATGGCAAGCAATATTCTGGTGTTTGCATCAGCCACATAGGTTTCTAAAATGTCCGGTGTGAAATTGGTGTTGAAAAGTTCAATATCGGAAATCCTTATTTTGTCTATTTTCCCATCAATATACCGTTCGTAGCCATTCCAATATCGGGCTCCAATGTTCAAGGCGTTTGTTGATGCGGTCAGTGCAAAGTCCGAATCGTTCGAGGTATCGGTCAGCTGCCCGTTCAAGTACAGTTTGGTCGTGTTGTTATTTCTGGTAACGGCTACATGGACCCATTCATCAAAAGAGAGGTTGACAGAAGAGGCATCGGACTGTACACTGGCAATGATATTGCCCGAAGTATCCCTTGCTGCAAATTTAATGGCATAATCCCCATTGGTGTCATCTATTAAGAAGAGGGAGAAGACCGTTTTTCTATCCATGATCACAGGATATGTATTACTGGTCTTGCTATCTATTTTTATCCAAGTTTCAATGGTATAAGTGCTGGAAATATCAAAGTCGTTGTTGGAGTTGTCATAGACGAAAAAGGAATCATTTCCATCAAAATCGAGAAAAGTGATATCATAAGGGATCTTGACATCTTTGGTTACGGAATAACTGTTCAAATAATAATTTCCATCGGATTTTGCCCTTACCCTGTATGTGTATGTCCCACCAGAACTTACGGTCCTGGTATATGAGGTGGAATTGATATTGTCGTTCAATGTGGTAAAGCTTCCTCCGTTCACACTTTCTTGAAGCTCAAAAGCATCCCAATTTAATTGATCACTGGTTTTCCAGTTCAGGGTAAAGGTTTTTTGGCCTGATGACGTCGTCTCTGTGAACACTGGGTCTGGAAGAAGATCAAAGACAGCTCCCGTAACGCTGGTGTAGCCTCCTGCATTGAAGGAATTCTGTAGCCTGTACCAAGCATTGTTGGTGCCCCACCAGCCCATGTTCAAATGGTAATAATATTCGCTTTCAGGATCTCCTTCATTATATCTGTATCCATCACATACCGGCGCATGCCCAGCTCCGTTGGTGGCATATATGGCCAAAGGCACGGGATGTTCGTTTTCGATGTTTTCCCTCAATCTGTCCCAGAAACTAGTCCAACTGGGGGTTTGATAATGCCCGGAAAACCTAAAATAGGAATCAGCTGCATCCGGAATCCGGTCGATATGGCTTGTGGATCCACTCGCTTCATAATCCATGTCCAACGCGGTGGCGGCATGGAACGAGATATACCCCATTGCCTTTTGCTGGGTCAGGGAAGAGGATTGGTACATGTATTCGTCCAACATGTTTGCATAATCATATTGGGCATTGCCAAAATTTGCTGTCCAACTGGTTTGGGAACTTCCTTGATCATCATAGTTGGTGTGGGAACCCACTCCTGTCTCTGGCCATTCGTAATAGTGGAGGATCATGCTGAGGGAAGTGGCCACACAACCGGGGGAGTAGTGGTTGGGTGTATAGTAATTGCCAACATAAACAGACAAACTGTCCTGATCGTAACAATTGACACCTCCCCAAACGCTGGATAGGATTTTTCCATGTTGAACAAGGCTCGAAGTGGTAACACTATAGGTGTTTAGGGATTTGTTTGCGTCTTTTTTTGTTGTTAATCGTTCCCAAGCCAGCCGGTTTTTGAGCTTTTCTTCACTAAGTTCCTTATTTGATTTTTGTTTCATGGACATCATACTTTTTTCCATGTCCCCTTTTATTAAACTGAGTAGTGTGTTATCAGGTGAATCTTGAAAGTGAAAATTGGACTCATCTGAAAAAGAAATGATGGGATAGAGATTTTTGGAAGGGGCAAAAACAATGAATCCTTTGGGTTTCAAGTTTACGACATAAGCAAGAAGGGCATTGTTGTTACCACGGAGTTCCCGTATTTCTTTCGGTTGTAGATTCGCTTTTTTGTTCAATTGTTGGATTTCAATGAAGCCATTGGTGTATTCAAACAGTTCATTTTCGCTGATCTGTGACCGTGCACATAAGGGAACAATAAAGGTAAGGGCAAGAAAAAATAGTTTAGCTTTCATACTATGTAAGGGATTGGTTATTTAACTTGTATTCAGGAGTACCATGGCACATTCTTTTGGGTTTTAGTTCACTTTAAATTGGAAGATTTCGGAATGGGAAGTATTGTTTTCGGTATCGCGGCTTACAATTTTCCAATAGTAAACTGTGCCATTGCCAGGAGAAATGGAAACATTCAGTGAACTCTCGGTAACGGTATTTTCAAGATGGGAAGGAGGGGTCACGGTATCAAAATAAACATCAAACTCCATCAGATCATCATCTGGGTCATTTCCATTCCAAGACAGTGTCAACAAGTTGGATGAAGTGTTTATATTGGCCCCGGTTTTGGGATTGACGGCCTCGGCCGGAAAAGGAGCATACGTTTCTGTTCCTTCCCCTGCATTATAAAATTTCCAAATGGGACTCAAGGCTGTTTCGGATACCCCTTCGGCTTTTGACTCTACCTGCCAGGAATAGGGGGTGTTCCTTTGGAGTTTTGCAGTAATGGAAACACCATTGGTGTTCAATGTTTGTGTTTGTCCGGCCATCAAATTTTCAATGTGGACGGTATAGCTGTCCGTATGGGCAGAAGAATTCCATTCAAATGTGACCTCACTTTCCGATTCAGAAAGGATGTTGCCCTCAAGGCAGACTTCATTCTCGTACGGAAATACCAAGGTAGCAGCTTCAGGGTTTTCTATGACTGGATCAGGAACCTCACTTTCTCCCTCCCCACCGCTACAGGAAACCAATAAGATAAAAAGGCCAATTAGTAATGTTTGGTGTTTGAGCATTGTAATCAGTTTTTAATGAACTTATGGCTGTAAGACTTATTTTTTGCCTTGATGTAAAGGATATAGGTTCCTTTGGCCAAAACGTTTACATCGATATCTACTTGGCCATTTACCGGCTTGGCACTTTTATACAATACTTGGCTTCCCGAGTAAGAGAGTATACTGATCTCCAGTTGTTCAATTAAAAGATCGTCCATTACTAAATGAATCATACCGTCCACAACAGGATTGGGATAGACAAGAATATCTCCTCCGATATTGATAACTTCGGAATATTCCCCTTGGCAGTTTTTATCTGTGGAAACTTTTAATGCGTTTGCCCCTTTTGTCAAAGGTAAATTGATGGAACTACGGCTTGTTGTGTACAAAGTACCATTCAATTGGATGTAATAGATGTTTCCACCGGACAGGGCCAAATTCACTTCCTTTTGCTGCAATCCTGTTTTTGCCTGTACATTCAGTGGCTCAGGTTCAGAAATTGTAATATCAAAACATTGGGCATAGGAAGGAAACTCTATTGGGCTAATACATATTTGATAGTCTCCTGAAGTCAAATCCCCAAAAGAAATTTCATTGGAAAAAACATCTGTTTCGTTCATTCCATTCCCTGTCAAGGAGACTTCGTAATCAAGAACTTCCAATGCCGAAATGCTGATGGAGCCATTGGCCGATCCTACGCAGGATGCTCCTGTTGTCCTAATGCTGAAATTATTGGCTGGCAAGTGAAAGAGATCACAGCCATTGATATCCACAGTGCTTCCCTCTGGAGTGTCAGGACATTGGTCAAGGTCATCGGGAACACCATCACCATCCATGTCCCCTGGAGGAGTGGCAAAAGTTTCAAAATTCCATTCTGCTTGCCCTGGTTCATTTTTAACGATAACACTCAGGGTATGGGCCTCATCCTTTAAGCGTACTTTGTGGACATCTTGAAAGGGGAAGTATGCCAAAGTCTGATCATCCACTCCTAGAGGAGTATACATATTCGGGATAAAACCATTCTGATATCTTCCTGTTGTCGAAATACGGAGTTGGTCCATATCCCCAATTAGCCATGAGGAATAACCGCCATGATATTTTTCGGCTATGTTAAGGGCGTTGTTGGATACATTGAGCTCAAAATCTCCTCCTTGATGTGCATCGGCCAAAACTCCATTGACGAACAACCGGGTAACGTTACCGGAATTGGACACTGCTATGTGTGCCCATGCATCAAAAGGAATGGTAACGCCTTGTGTGGAGGAGGAAAGTTCATTGCTGCCGGAATAGGATTTGAACCTTACGGCATAATCCAAGGCTGATACATCTACTACATCAAGTGAAAATACATCTTCTTGGTCCAAGATGACATTGCCCTCTACGTTGTTTTCCTTTAACCTTATCCAGGCTTCAAACGTATAATCGTTTGAAAAGTCGAGGTTGTTTTCGGGTGTTTGCCTCGCATAGGCATACTGGTCCCCTCCAAAAGAAACATATCCATTATAATTTTCATCTATGGAATGCACCATGATTTCTGACCAAGAATCATCATAATATTGTCCGTTCACTCTTGCTTTTACCCTGAATTGATAAACCTTGCCCAAGAGGTTGGTAATGGAGAAAGATGTAGTGCCGATATCTGTGGCGATCTCTTCCCATGCACCATTGTCTACCTTTTGTTCCAAGGTAAAGGCGTCCCATTGAAGCCTTGGGCTTACCTCCCAATTTATGGTCAATTCATTTCCACCCCCAGTTTCCTCCACTTGGGTTATCTCGGGATTGGGAAGTAAATCAAAGACGGCACCTGTGATGGTGTTGTAGCCAGGTGATTCTGAGGTCCATCCTTGAATGTTGTACCATCCATTAATATTGTTATCGTTGTACCATCCCCAATTCAGGTGGTAAAACGGTACTCCATCCACTTCCTGATATCCATTGACCACAAAAACATGGCCGTCACCTGTGCGACTGGCATCAACGGCCACTGGAACCGGTCTGCCCAACTGAATGTTTTCATATAAAAGTGTCCAGAATTCGGGCCAGTCCACATCTTGGTAATTTCCGGAAAATCGAAAGAAATTGTTGTAAACAAAAGGGGTGTTCGTAATATTCGAGGTGGAGCCCGATGGTTCGTAGTCCATCTGAAGGGCGACCCCGGTATGATACATTAAGGTTCCCACAGCTTTTTGCTCTATATCCGTTGATGGTTTGCCCATGTATTCATCCAGCATGTTGTCCCAATCATACGTGGTTCCATCAAAAAAAGCTGAATGTCTTCTCAGTTCTCCATTGTAGTTGTCGGAATAGGTATTGTTTCCGACTCCCGTTTTAGGCCATTCGTAATGGTGGAGTATTTGTCCCATGGATATGGCCACACATCCGGGAGAAGCATGGTCCGGTGTATAATAATTGGAGGGGTACACCGTGTTTCCCATATCATCGACGCAATTGACCCCGCCCCATACATCGGTAAGGAATGGTGACATGTCTTTGTTTGTGAGTCCTGTTTTGGAAGAAAGAGGGCTGTTTTTTTGCGACTGTATTGAGGTTTTTCCAACAGTACCGCTTATTGTCCATGGAATTGGAACTTTGTCCTTTAATAGATATTCGCCTTTTTCAGAAAAAGCGGTAATACGATTTTGATTTTTGGATGATTCCACGAAAACAAACCCTGCATCTTTAAAGTTGAAAATAAAGGTCTGTGTTCTTTCATTCTCATTTAGGATGTAATAATTTTTAATGTGCTGCTCGGTTCCGCTCAACCTTGAAAAAAAAGCCAATGCAGTTTTTTGTGCATTGCTTTCCGTTTGGGAAAAAAGTGAAGTCGCCGTAAAGAGAAACAGCAATGCAAGGGAAAAAAAATTGCTTTTGTTTTTCATGAATCGTTTTTTTAGCTTGAATCGGGCAACTTTAAAGGAAAGCTGCCCGAAACAGCAAGCTAATATTGAGAACAACTGAATAATTTCTAATCACCGGTGGGAAGCACGGAATCTTCACTGGTCCAAGTAACGGTATTGACTACCTGAATGTAATAGGAATACACACCTTTTATATCGACCTTGTCAAAGTCATTGACTGGATCAAAAGGAGTAAGGTTATTGTCAAGGTCCATCTGTAATAGGGTATTACTGTCCACCGAAAAACGCTCAAACTGGTCTGGGGTAAAGGCGTTGGGGTACCTATCCGAGTAGGAAACCCTTATATTATCAAAAGAACCTTTAAAATAGTTCATTTCACCTCCTCTGTACATATAGTTGAAGTCCAACCAAGTATCGTTCACAGGTTGAATCCATAGATCGTCCGTACTTGAATCGACCAACACTCCATTTATATAGAACTTGGCAGTGTTGTCTTCAGCAGATCGGCTAATGGCCACGTGTGCCCACTCATCAAATTTTAAATTGATACTTGAAAGGTCGGATTGCATGGTGCCCACTGCTTCGTTATCACTGTTCAGGCGATTGTATTTTATGGCAAAGTCGGCGTTGTCATCATCAATGAGGTAGAGTTCAAAATTTCGACCGCGTTCCATGATACAGGCACCATTGGTGTCCTTGCCGGCATTGGCATCTTTATCGCCTATGGTAGCATCAGGGTCTACCTTGATCCAAGTTTCATAGGTCCATTCTTCACCGGATAAGGAACTTAGATCATCCGAACTACTCCCGCTGAAAGCATAAAATCTGTCATCTCGGGTATTGGAACCAGTAAATGTAGGGTAGGTGATGTTCACGCCTTTTACAAAAACTGTATCTATCTGAACAATTGTTCCGGGATATACGGGTTCATCGTCCTCTGAGCATGAAACATTCATTTGAGCCATTATGGCCACTATAGTTATTGACAATATGTATTTAAGAGTCTTCATTTTGGTTTTTTTATTGGATTATTTTAGTTTTTTATGGTCTGTACCATCCATTTATGGCAACATCGTCATTAGCTGTTCCATATTGGGGATTGATTCCTCCAAACGTATATAGTGGTTCTTGAATGATTTCCAGTTGTTGGGCGGGCATGGGAAAATGTAACAGGGAACCATCCTGCAGTTGTCCATTTCGACGCATGTCAAAGTATTGAATTCCCATACCGGTCAAGGGTAGTTCTATTGCTCTTTCATAAGTGATACTTTCCCTGATTTCTGTTTCATTCGGTTGAATGGCGGGTAGTCCCCCTCTTTGGGTCCTTGTCCCTGCATTGATGGTATTGGAGGCTTCCTGTAAACGACCCAATCGGAGCAAGGCTTCTGCTTTGAAAAGGTCGATTTCTGCCTTTCGCATCATTACAACAGGGGCAAAGAAATTGGCATTGATGTAGTCGTCCAAACGAGAATAGCGGTATGTGGACCATCTGTATTTTCCTCTTTCCGGTCTATTGTTGGATGTGCTGTATTCAAAATCCGTGAGCACCCTGGCATCATTGGAAATGATTTTTCCCTCATGGGGAAGATCGCTCACATCCCCGTCTTCGGGCCAATTCGCAGGAATGGTCTCGTCCATCATGTGTACAATCCTCATATCTACCTTGCCCCAATTTGGACGGGCCATGTAGTACTTGTACCACGACATCCATTTTCTGTCGCCTCCATTTCCGTCCCCTTCAACGGTAAAATCCTCTAGAATGCCTCTTTCCGTATGGTATAAAACCTTCTCCCAACTTACTGAATTGCTCTGTTCCTCATTTCGAGGGGCATAAACCAATAATCGAGCAATAAAAGAGTGTGCCAATCTGGACATATCTTCGTTGGAGAAGGAATTTCCATTGATCCAATCGTCAGGAAGTGTGAAGCTGTTATTATCAAAAATGGTAATGGCTTTCTCTAATTGTGCAACAGCCATATCAATGGATGTCATAAAGCCCGAAGCCTGTAGGTTTTCGTAATCTGTATATTCATCTGAAGGGTAGCCTTTATCGAACACTAGCCCAATATAACCGTTCCCAAGCCCTTGCATAAAATGGGCCATTCCTTTTACCATCATGGTTTCGCTACCTCTGTCCCCGATTTCGAGCCCATTTTCTATGGCAAGGGCAACATCATTGGCAGTGGTTAGCACACTGTACATGTACTGCCAATAGTTTCGAATGAAAGGATGATAGGCATAAGAGGTACTGTTGTCCAAAAACTCCCTTGGTTCTTGGCTCATATCCAGTGTTCCATAATTGGCAAAAGTCACCGTGCCCCAATCGGCCATTACCCACATGGCGGGACCAGGGGAGCCAAAATTATGTTGTTCTTGGGTAAACCAAGTGTTGAACAGGCCTGCGGTAAGTCCACGGACCCCATCGGTCTCTGTGAGAACGGATTCCCTGTCGGGATTGTTGATGTTCTCCACTTCCAAATCTTCACATGCTGTAAGTAGCATGAAAAACATAAGAAAGCGTATATTTTTTTGTATTGAATTTTTCATGGTTCTTATAGTTTGAATTCAACGGAAAGCGTATAGTTTCTAAAATTTGGATACCCGAAATTGTCGAAGAGAAAGCCGTCATATCCCGCTTCTGGATCATAGCCGGAATATTTGGTAAAGGTGAGAAGGTTTCTTCCCAAGGCTCCTATTTTGACATAATCGAACAGATTCCCCGCTTTGCCCAGATCTTCTTTATTGATTTGGAAATAGATGGCGGCTTCCTTTAGTTTCACGAATGAGGCATCTTCCACCCAAAAACCGTTGAGTGCCTGTGCATCATACAAAGCTTGATAGTAATCCACCGTTTTCTTGTTTTCGGGCATAGTGTGCAATTGATCGATCATGGCGTGTCGATTATCCCTTACCAAATACTGGGCGGTCCCGTTATAAAGATCGCCTCCCTGTTTCCATTGCCAGAGCATATAGAGCGACCATCCTTTGTATCGTAGGTTGGTGTTGAGTCCCAATCTGAAATCAGGGTTGATATCCCCGATCTTCAATTCTTTTTCCGCACCTGTCTCATCCAGGATGACATAAGGCTTCTCCTCGGAGGTGCCAATATCGGCGGTTTTCACGACCAGACCATCTCGATTGATGCTATATTCACTGATTTCATCCCCTTCAGGCAGTTGGATTTGCATCTGCTCTAAACTTCTGACAAAATCTACTCCATACATACTTCCGTATGTTTCTCCTTCACGAATCTTAAAAGCATTTCTTGGGCCGGTCCTATATTCTGGAATGTCGAGTTTGGTGATTTTTTGACGCGTCCTGTCAAAAACAAGATTGACATCCCAAGAAAAATCATCTGTGGAAAAGATGGTGGAATTAAGGGTGGCTTCAAAAGTGTTGGTCTCCAACTCACCCGCATTTACCCATTGATAGGGAAAACCTCCTGCATGTGATGGTAATGGGGACTGTAAGTACTGATCTGTCACTTTGGTATTGGAGTAGGTGGCCTCAAATCTGAACCGGTTCAAGAATGAAGTTTCGATCCCCAGTTCAAGCTCATTGGATCGGGAAGGTTTCAAATTGGCATTTCCCAAAGTACTTTTGGTAAAGGTACCATCGTTCGCATTGAATGTTTCATATTGGGCTGAAAAGGATGGACGTAGTCCAGAGGTACCGTACGCGGCCCTTAACTTAAATTCCTGTATGCCCGGCAGGGTTATATCCTTTGTAAGACGGTATGCTCCCGAAACACGATAATAGTTTTGCCATCTTTCATTGGAACCGAAAAGCGAGGAACCATCCCTTCTATATAGTCCATCAACAATATATCTATCCTTATATACAAAGGATGCTATGGCAAAATAGTTTTCCGCTTTGATATCGGTATTGGAATCATCGGCATAAATGTTGTCACGTGTAAAATAGTTTAAGGAAGGTAGGTCCGGTAAGGTAAATTCGGAACCCTCCGTGGAAATACTCTCAAAGTGGTTTTTCTCGTACAAATAACTCAATTTGCCATTGAAGTCCAGTTCTCCCCATGTTTTTTTAAAGTTGATGGTCGCCCTTACGGTTTGGTTAAAAATGTTTGAGGTATATTTTGTAAGTCCTCCATCGGAATATTGTGGTTCAATGGGGTTACCGTAATCTATACTTGTGGGATCGTTGGGGTCTATCAGGTTTGGGGAAAGGTCAACGATCGTACCTTTGGGAACATAGTCCGTACTTCTGTAATCTTGTGATTCTATGGCGTATGCCCCTTTAAAGCTCAACCAATCGGAAAATTTCCAATCGATTTCATAGGAACCCAAAAACCTTGTTTTTCTGGATTTGCTCTCTTTTTTCCATAAGTCGTACAAAGGGTTTGCAAACTGGGTGTTCCAATGGTTGGGATAGAAGTTGTATTTCTGGCCGTCCACATTGTTGCTGAGCAAATTTACATCCGGATCGCTCATCAATACTTCAAAAAAAGCAGCTGTACCTCCACCTAAAAAGTCATTTGAGGTTCGGATAAAGTTGTTGCTGGCGGATAGTTTGATGTTGTCCGATATGGCGTGGTCGATATTTGCCCGAACACTGTTCCTTTTGTATCCCCCGGTCTCTATTACGATACCTTGGTTTTGGTTGTTTTCATAGGACAGGTATAGATTTGTATTGTTTACTCTATGCCCAATCCCTATATAATTGGTGGAATATTGTCCATCGTTGAACATTTGTTCTTGTAGGTCATTGTTGACCCTGTAGGGCATATCTTGGTAGTGGTCTTCCTTTTCCACGCGGTTGCCCTGTATACGTGGGTCCCATCCGGAAACATAATCACTGGGATAGTCCACAAAGTAGTATTTAGTGAAAGTTTCTGAGGAGAGCCAATCCGGGGAAAGCATATAGTGGTGGGAATTGGATAGATCCAAATAATTGGCCACGCGTTGAAAACCAGTTTCACTCCTTACGGTAATGGAAGTTTTGCCATCCGCAATTTTCTTGCCCCGCTTCGAGGTGATCACGATGACCCCATTTGCGGCCCTTGATCCGTACAGGGATGATGCAGCGGCACCTTTTACAACTTCCATGGATTCTATATCGTCCACATTGATATCAGCCAACGAACCTTGAAGAATAATTCCGTCCACTAGGATCATAGGACCATTGTTGCCTGTTAGATTTGTGGATCCCCTAAGTACAATATTTGGGCTGGACCCGGGCGAACCACTGAAAGAGGTAACGCTTACCCCGGCAACTTTGGCCTGTAGGGAGGATGATATGGATGCTTGCGGAACTTTGCTTATCTCATCGGTATTCAATTTTGCGACACTTACCGACATCTTTTTTCGCTCGGTACCGGTTGCTACACCCGCTACGATTACTTCATCCAGTACGTTGAACTGTGGAACCAGATTTACATCAAAATAGGTGCGGTCACCCACATTCACGATTTTATCCTCATACCCCATATAGGAGAACTCAAGAACGTCCGAGGATGCTACATTGATGTTGAACTTTCCATCAAAATCCGTTACCGTTCCTGTGTCGGTCCCTTTAATGATGACACTTACATAGGGCAAGGGATTGTCGTTTTCATCATTGACTTTTCCCGATACATTTTTCTTGCCCTGTGCATTTGTTCCTATAGCTTTTTTTCTAATCAGGATGTCGTTTCCTTTAATGGAATATTCCAACGGAAGCCCGTTCAGTGCTTTGTTGAGGACTTCCTTGACCGTAGCGTTTTCAACTTTTAGGTCTATGACGGTTCCCAGATCTTGCAGACCGCTGTTAAAAAAGAAATCGTACGATGTTTTATTGGAAATTAAAGTGAAAAGATCCTCTATGGAGATTTTTTGATCAATGCTCAAAGTTTCTTCTTGTAATATAATGCCGGCCGTGGCCATATTGGTGGGCATTAGGTAAAAAAAGAGCATTAATACCGTGCAGAGAGTTCCTTTTGGGAACTTCTTTAAAAAGTATTTGTACATGTTGAGTTAGTTTTACTTAAAAAAAGTTAGGTTGAATTATTCGAGTATACCTGTAGTTAGTTTATTGATGGTCGCATTGTGTTTTTGAAATTATTGGTTAATAAATAGTTTTACTTCGTTGTTTGAAATTTCATAGTTGATTCCCTCGGTGTATTTGAGCATCTGTAAAAAATGAGTGAGGTCGTTCTCTTTTTTCAGGGTCCCGGTAAAACGGACATTGCTCAGTTCTTCATCAGAAAGGATAAAGTTTATCCCGTACCAACGGTTGAGTTTTGGGATAAGATCCACAAATTTTTCATCGTTGAAGATCATTCTTCCGGAAGTCCAGGCCACTACTTCTTGAACATCAACGTTTTTAACTTCAATGTTTTCACTGCCCTTGTACGACCGCGCCTGATTGCCGGGTTTGATGACCACACTTTTGTTTGAAGCATTGCTGACTTCCACCGAACCTTCGATCAGGGTTGTACTGGTATATCCATTTTCGGGATAGTTGGATATATTGAACTCGGTCCCCAACACTTTAACACTCAAGTCGGATGATTGCACCGTGAACGGAGCATGCTCGTTTCGGGCCACATCAAAAAATGCCTCTCCAATAAGTGCAACATTTCTTTTGTTGGATTCTTCGGATAAGCCAAATGTCAATATACTGTTTCCATTGAGCTCAATGTTTGTTCCATCCGTAAGGATCACATGATAACGTTTGTCATTTGGGGTGTAAACTTTAAAGGGTTCATCGGAACTTCCTTTTGCATCATCACTGGCCACAAATTTTATTTGTTCATTGGTTACACTTACAAAAATTCCATTGTCGGTCAACCAGTTGTTCTTTGTACTGTCATCAATCACAAAGAATTTATGGTCGGGTGTTTCTATAAGAATGTCCTTACTGTTATATGTCGTGGAAATCAAATGGTTTTCGAAGGCACCATCCATTTTTTCGGAGTAATAATAAATGCCAGAAATGGACAGTAATAGAACCAATATGGCAGCATATTTCAAGACTGTCCGGATTTTGAAGACTTTGGTTTCCGGGGAAATGGTTTTGGTATTGCGTGCTTCGAGCAACTTAATGTACTGCTGTTGTATAAAATCCGATGTTATGTGGTTTTCGTCTGAATCGACATATAGTATCTTGATTTTCTCAATTATACTTGCTGCTTTGTCAAGTATTTCGGCAACGTCTTTTGGAAGCTCTTCCTTAATTCCATTCCAATAGTCTGAATGTTGTTCCCTATCGGAAACGACCCAAGCAATGAAGCTGTCGTTGTTCAAAAGATTGTCAATGGTAATATTGGAATGCTGCATTGGATGCTTTTTTGTTTAAGAGTAGTATTTTGTGTTTTGTACTATGGAAAAAATGTTAAAATTTCTTAAAACACGATATTTTTACAATATTTCAATATGATTCATTAAGGAACATTGATTATTGAACCAAAGAAAATAGCATTGAGAAATAATTTATTGGTGCCATACCATGCTCCTCTAAAATTAGGATTGTCGGCAAACATGATGACTCTTCCTTTTTCAATCCTATCAACAAGCAAAGAAGCCGATTTTTTCATATAATCTTCTATGTAGTGTTCCTGTATATACCCATCAATATGTGGATTTTGGGTGTATTGTGCCACTGTGGAAAATCTATTTTTGCTTGGGGCAATCCAAATACGGTTGTTTTTGTAAACTGGCAATGATCTGTTGTGGTAACCGTACCCCAAAGGGTGTGTGATATCCAAATCCACTTCAAAAATGGCACCCCCTATGTATTCTTTTCCTAGATGTTCCCTAGCCTCGCCATAGTTCAATCTTTCTATGGTTTTTTCGTCCTTAGGTTGATCTATGGAAACAAAATTTTCATTGACCAGCTTTGTTCTGATGGCCCAGGAACTTGCCGTTCTAAGGGTAATCAACGTATTGCCTTGGGCCACCCACGATTTTAATTTGTTGTGGTTTTGTTCGTTCAAGTTGTTGTACCTTCCCGAAACAAGAACAATGGTATTGTACTTGCTCAAATCTGTTCTGTAAAAAATATCTTCGGGTACTTTACTAATGGGCATTTGCATGCGTTGTTCCAATAAATGCCATACCTCGCCAGCTTCATACACCGAAACCCCTCCCTTTACCAACATCATTGCCTTTGGTTTTTTGAGAGTGACAAAATTTGAGCTCCCAAGATCTATTCCCGATGTGCTATACCCAGTTTCCACCTGATATGCCTGTACTTGGGTTTGTGTGCATATTTGGGTTATGGTTTCAAAAAGAACATTGGGTTCCAGCTCCTGTATGTTTTGTGGGATGAGTAAAGTACCTCTGCTAAATGATTTTTTCTCTCCATCGATCATAATGCTAAATGGTTTTTGTGCTGTTTTCACGACCACTCCCTTTTTTTGGAGTTGATACAACGCTGCAGGGGAATAATAATCGTCCCATGGGATGAGATATCCATAAGAGCTCTGTTTTAAAGGGGATAGTTTTATCCTGTTGTTTTCCTTGGTAATTCGTTGCTCTAACTTTGGAAGTTTGGACAATGGACTATATTTCATGTTGTAGAAGTTGACCAATGACCATGAGGAGGCATCGTAAAAGACACTGTCCCTATACTTTTTGTGTGTTTCAAAAAGGGTCTGCACCATTAGATATTGTGGTTGTTCGGAAGGAACTATGTAAGAAGTTTCTTTTTTGAAAACCCCTTTTTCGGTTTCAACATCATTGCCGGTTGTAAAAACTCTTACCTTATGCTTTAACAATAGATCCAAAAAAGCTTTTGTTCTGTTTTTGTCATGATGATCTCCAAAGACATAGCCTTTTATACTGCTTTTTCTAGCTTTGTCAATAGATGTCCTGAAGAATCTGTTTTGATAGTCATAGAGCAGCTCTTTGTTGTTCAAGGCAGCTTTTATGGTGGCCATACTTGTTACATATTGGTTTTTGATGGTAAAAGGAAACGAAAGATTGCCCGTAGGCGTTTCTTGAAGATGACCACGGGAACTGGCCTGTTCAAATAAAATGGCCAAAGAGCCCTGAAGGTCTCCATAAGTGGATCCATACCCCGGATAGGTGGCATCATATTTTTCTTTGGTAAAATATAAGGAGCCAATACTGTCCAGATCAGCGACAAATTGTTTGGCGAAGGTCTTGGTCAAAACGGAGTAGTTCTCATCGGGTGTAACCGGTTCCAGAGAAGCTGAAGGGGGCTTGGGCTCAAAAAAGAAAGTGGAATTGGTGCCCATTTCATGAAAATCGGTCACTACATTTGGGTACCATTCATGAAACCATTCCAAACGGGCATTGCTTTCGGGTTGTACCGCCAAAAGCAAGTCCCTGTTGAGATCGAACCAGTAATGGTTGGTCCTTCCTTGTGGCCATCCCTCGTTGTGCTCTATATCGAACTTGTCTGCCACCAATGGGTTTCCTTTAAATGTATTGACCCAATTGGTGTGCCTATCCCTTCCATCCGGATTAATGGTGGGGTCTAAAAAAATAACAGCGTTATTCATGTAATCGACAACCTCGGGATTATTGGAGGCTATTAGTGTGTAGGCCGTGAGCAATGCGGCCTCTGTTCCAGAGGGTTCATTTCCGTGCACATTATAGGCCAAGTTTATAAATATGGGGAGGTCATTGTAATTGGTGATGTCCGTGTTGTGATCAACAACCTGTAAATGTTTTTTCTTGATTTCGGATAAGTTGCGATGGTTTTCTGGACTTGTTATGGTCAAAATAAATAGTTTCCTATTTTCATTGGTTTTTCCATATTCGGTCATTGTGGCCCTGTCCGAAAGTTCGGCAAGTTTGGTCAAATAGGCCACTACTTGATCATGTCGGGTATGGGAATCCCCAATAGGGTATCCCAAGAACTCTTCAGGAGAAGGAATATTTGATTTAAACGGTTGGTATTTCTCAAAAAAGGTGTTTTGGGAAAAAACAAAGAAGTTTTGAAAAAGTAAAAAGGCCATGATAATGGCCGAGTGGTAGTTGGTTTTTTTCATCATCAAAAAGTGAAGTGTTTATTACAATTACTTTTTATGAGATGTGTTTTCCAAAATGTACCACGTTATTAATGTTAAATTTTTACACTAAATATCAATATACTGGACAAACTATGGAAAAAATGAATTGTTCTAATCCTTGATCAGCAAGAATAGTAAGTGAATGTAATCTTTGCCCAGTGTTCTGAGTTTTTTGATGGCACCGGCCAAAATATTTCGCACGGTTTGGTATTTGATGTTCAAGAGATCGGATATTTCATGGTTATTGAAGTTCTGGAAATATTTCAGGTATACGATTTCCTTTTCCCTTGGACTCAGTTGTTCGATCAGTTTTTTGACTTCTTTCAGTATGGTCTCGTTTTCAATGGGGTCATCATTATCGATGTTTATTTCTTTGGTGAGATGGAATTCGACCTGTTTACTTTTCTTGGTTTTTAAAAGCTGGTTCCTAAAACTTTTAAACAAGTAGGTCTTGACTTTTTTTACCTCCCCAATGCTGTTCTTATAATGGAGTATGTTCAAAAAGGTATCGTGGATGCAATCCTCGACTTCGGTAGGGGGGAGGTATTTTTTCCCAAAATTGTACAGCATTTTATAATGGGTACTGTATAGGGAGCGGAAAGCGTTCATGTCCCCCTCCAGAAAAAGTTTCCATAAATTTTCTTGCTCGGTGTTTTCGGTAGGGCGTAATTCTCTGGGGGTCAACTTTGCCATGCCATCTTTTCTTCCAAAACTTCCGGAGAGGTGTTTTTTGATTCAGCACAACGAACTTAACTGTTTTTAAAGAATAAGCATAATAACCTTAACTGTTTTTAAACAAAATGTAAAATTACCATTGTGTTTTTGGTAAATGTTTCTTCTGAAATGAATTAAAAGATGGAAAGCTCTGTTTCCGTAGTGAACATTTCCAGTGCTTTTATGCCCAGAAGGGAATTTCCTTTTTGGTTTAACCCGGGTGACCATGTGGCAATACAGTATTTTTTGGGATGAATCGCTATAATGCCACCTCCCACACCACTTTTAGCAGGTAAGCCCACATTAAAGGCAAAGCCGCCCACATCATTATAAAAACCACAGGTCAGCATAATGGCGTTCAAACGTTTGGTTTGGGAAGGACTCAAAAACTCTTTGCCAACAATGTTCTTTCCTCCGTTCATCAAGAAATAAAATGATTTGGACAACTGTTCGCAGCTCATTCTCAATGAACATTGTAAGTAATAAAAATCCAAAACTTGCTCTACATCGTTGTGTAGATTATTGAGTGATTTCAGCAAACTGGCAGTTGCATGGTTTCTATGACCGTTTGTTTTTTCCGACTCATATACCTTTTTGTCATAATCAATGGAATTGTCATTGCTCAAGTTTCTGACAAAATCCAAAAAGTCTTTTTCGGGATTTTCCAATTGGGAATATAACATATCACAGATAACCAATGCACCTGCATTGATAAAGGGGTTGTTGGGTATGCCATTCCCTTTTTCTGTCAAGGATAAAAAATTAAAAGGTTCGTGGGTTGGGTCAACACCGACCCTTTTCCATAGATCGGCGCCCAATAGTTGCAATGCGTGGGCTAAACTGAGCACTTTGCAAATACTTTGAATGGAAAAGGGGGTGCAAAAATCACCGATACCTATGGAAGAATCATCAATTGGCCTTAAATGAATGCCAAAGTGTTTAGGATTTACATTTTCCAACTCTGGAATGTATGAAGCTACTTGCCCCCGATCGACTTCCTTGTTCAGCTCAATGTAAATATGTTTTAAGACACTTTCGAAATCAACTTGTTTTTTTGACATGAGCATTGGGGTTTAAGTTTTCGAAATAGAATCTGTTTTGATTTAACTTAGAGACAAATTCCATGGAATGTACTATGTCATCTATGTTAAATTTAGCTGATACTTGTTATACTATAATCGTATTGCCCCCACTTGAATATTTCAGGCGCTTGCCCAAGCTATTATATTTTTCCATGTTACTTGCCATTGCATATTCAAAACCTTTAATGTGCTGAAAAGCAAATAGTTTGACTAATGGAACAAATTCCTTGATATACATGATCCTTTTGGATTGGTCATCTATTTAAAATATAAGAGTTTACCTATTTATGAGCTCAAGATGCAAATTCCCAGGAGTAAATTAATGTACGTGGCACATTAAATGGATATAGGCAAATTCTAGCAAAGAGGTTAATACGGATGAGAGTCCAAGCAGTGAAATTTAAAAAATCGTCAACCAAAAAGCCCACTATAATTAAAAAACCCTCGTAAATCCAGTATTTACGAGGGTGTATGGTGGAGGCGGAGGCACTACTATAACCTATCGCTCAAAACCCTAATAGATATGGGTTTTCCAGCTATTCATAACGGTATCGGCTCGTAGTTGCGTGGTTTAGCACTCAACTTTGCAAGTACAAACCGAACCTGCCTGCCGGCAGGCAGGCTGAAAATCCGCGAGGATTTTCAGAAGTAGGCGAGAACAAGCAATTACTTATAGCTATTGTTGTAAAATGTTTATTATATATTTAGTTTAATCAGAATCAATAGTATTTTTGTCTGTTTTTAATTCATCTTGGTTAAGAAGAATAATTAAATATTAACAAGTCATTTTAAGATTGCTGTTTAAAAAAACCATTGTTTGTAATCATTGGAAACTAATAAAGATTAATTTTAAAGGTGACTATTGTTTATTGAAAACTAAATAATCAATCATTTTCCAATCCATACCATCTTTGCTCATTTCATAGGTCATTTTGAAGCTTTTTTCTGATTTTTTCTCGTAAATGAAATGTTCAAATACTAATCCTTGTCCTGGAAAATATCTATCAGCGGATAAAATTAGTTTTCCATCGACCCATCCATTGCTTGAGAATCTTTTGTGCCCTTGAAGATTGTTTACAGAGTATGCAACAAATTCCCCGGTACTTCTATCTATTCCCCAATAGGACAAAGCTTTGTATTTATTTGGAGGTAAATCGGTATGTTCATAACTTAACCAATTGTTGTTAAGAGTCATTTTAAATGTCAAGTTTGCAGAAATTTTCTTGCCACTACTGAATTCCCCTTCTCCATACCAATTACCAACAAAAAAGTTAATAAAGTCATCCGTTAGCTTGTGATCTGAGTTTTGGGCATTAACAAATGTGAAAGAGCCAATAACAAGTAATAGTATAAAATATTTTTTCATAATTAGAATAATTAGTTTAATCCAGGTTAGATTTTTGCAATGATATTTGAACAGACATTTAGTTGAATTCTTTTTAATGTTTTACAACTTTATGCTCACCGAATGGGTAACTTATTATGAATTGGTATCCCATTATATGAAAAGCGAAGTATTATATCTCTCTGTTTCCTTTGACCAAGTAATGGAACAATCCGATGATAAGCACAATATGTATTATGGAATTTGGGATTATTCCCATTATTTCTGTAATAATTCCCATATAGTAGGCATATACTTCAATAATCAGAAGTCCTAGTTGAATCATGATGATTCCTATAATAACTGCCTTGATTACCCTTGAATAGGACTCATTTCTTATAAAGTATACCATTGTACCTATTGCTATCAGTAAAATACCGACTTCACTCATCCAAACATTAGCCTGCGGATTGTTTACAATACCCTTGCTCTTTAATAATATGGTTGGGAAGCATAAAGCTATTAGGCCGATTACCATTGCTATTACGGCCGATATGGTCAAAAAAGTATTTCTTCTCATCTCAATCAAGTTTTTGGTTTTAATTGTTCAAAATTGATTCTTTTGTTAAAGTATGACATTGATGTAGGTCAATAAATAGTACGAGTTGTTCGTTGAATCGACTTTTTTGCCCTTATGCGACTTAGGTGTTCAGGTGAAATATTAAGATAGCTGGCAATTGTTTTCAATGGTACGCGCTGTAGTAGACCAGGGTAATGTTTTGAAAGATAACAGTAATTTTCCTCGGCAGAGAAAAGACGGATTCTTTCCATGTTCTGCACCATAGCTATATGGGCATTTTCGAGGGCCAACCTTCCCAAACGTTCAAAACACTTGTGCCGATCGTACATGGATTGTAAATATGACCTGTTAATGAATAGAATTTCAGAGTCTTCCAATGCTTGGTAAGCTTTTGTACATGGTCTATGGCTAAGAAAACTATAGTCATCATAGAACAGGCTTTTTTCGAAATAAAAGGCGTGGGTCACCTCTTTGGGACCGAGATACGAATAACTTCTGATCAATCCTGATTGTAGAAAAACCAAACTATCACAAAATTGGTCTTTCTTCCAAAGATGTTCTCCTTTTGATAAGTTTTTACGTTGTAGTCCTTTTATGAAATCCCTCCACTCCAAATCATTGATCTTGACCATGCTATCGAGGACCGTTTTTAACTCATAAGTCTCATTCTGTTGTGGTGCTTTCATTGAAAGGGAATTATTTTGATACATTTCTAAACTGGGCCCATACATTCGTTTTTAAGGAGATGATAATGGATTGGGATTTGTTGACCGAGCACTGTTTCATAAAAGGATATGGTCAATCATTGTTGATTGTTCTATTGCTTCTTGCTTTAGTAAGTTGCAGTCCCGATCGTATGTTGCTAGCGATCAATACAAGGTTGATTGCACCGATTGTCAATTCAATGATCTGCACAATCAAAAAAATATGATCAATGCCCTCATAGGTGGCCCGGTAGTACAGAAAAATTGCCAGTAGTATTAAGATTGCACCATTCATGGCGATAAACTTCATGCGTAGCATTTTGATCAATATTTTTGGGTCTCTTCTTTTTCCTGCCAATTTCTTTCCGGTCAAGCCTAGTATCGGCATGGAAACAATAAGGATGGGAAGTCCGTACAATATGCCTTTTTTAACGCGCTGTATGGTATGGTCGTGTCCTATTATTTCAGCAATCAACGAACTGGCAAAAAAAATGGCAATTGTCATTATAGCGATAACCGTGGCAATAATATGGGCTTTAATCGTTTTGTTTGAATTCATTTTTTCCTAAATATATTGTTTCGAGTATATTGATATGGTGCAAATTGTGTCCAGCAATCATAAAACCAAGTGTCTTTGGAGTAAATTCAACTTGGTTCGCAACCCCCTTAAAGTCCAACATTTTGTCGGTCATATTTTTAAAAAGCAAAATCGAAGATTCCCTTACACATTTATATTCATTTTTTAAATCATTTAATCCGTAGTTTGTTCCATTGAAGTTGTTTACGTACTCATTTTCGTCAAAACCACACAGTGAACTTACATCAAACCTCGAAAATCGTAGGGCACGGTAGGCATATACTCGTTCACAATCGATAATGTGCCTTATAACTTCCTTGGTTGTCCATTTATTCAGTGTATATGCATAATTCTCGTTCTCAGGTTCTATGAAACCGAACACCCTATTGGTTTCCCTTGCACTGTACTCCAGCGCATCCATAAGCTGGTCTGTTGGTATCAGGTCAAAATAAGGGTGGCAATAAATCGGGGCATCCCTATATAATGGATTCCGTGTCATACAAATTTTTGCTTTTGAATGCGTTGTTCAAATTTGCTTTCATTGTGACAAAGTCCACGGTCAAAATGGTTGAACCGCCAATTTTTGAAGATGGGAGATAGAATTTACAGGTTGAAAGTTATTTGGAGCTTAATCAATCGATCAAGATGAATGATGATTTCCGGTTCTATCGTAACACGGGATAAAGATGATGTTGAAACTACATTAAGATAAAAGTCTGGTGGTTTCCTGACCCATCAATAGGGGTATTGTATATCAACGGTCTCGATTTTGTCAACGCCCCTACCAAAAGTGTCGTATAACTCTGGAATATATCAACGATTAAATTTCAATAGGGGAATTGGGCTTTTCAAATAGGAATATGGTCTCTTTAAAAGGGTATTGGTTTAATAATTGCCCCAAAGCCCCCAACTTAACACTAAAGTTTATAACCATATCATAAAATGAACAGAAAAAACCTTCAATTGATAGTTTCATCCATAGTATCTATTACGGTAGGATCGATTTATGGAATTTTTCCACATGTTGTATTTGCCAGAATAACTGGGTTTGAGATTCAATCTTTGGAATTGTCAAATGTATTTAGGGCGATTATGGGATTGTATATCGCTTTTGGATTCTTTTTTATCGTAGCGACAAGGAATCCAAAATACTGGGTAACGGCCACTCTGCTAAGTATTCTATTTACAGGGGGGCTTGCCTTTGGGAGAGTTGCAAGTACAATGATCGATGGTGTGTCCATGATCTTTACCGTGGCTTTGATCATCGAATTCACAATAATGTTCTGGGGCATTGGAAATTTGATAAAGTATGATGGTTCCTTCATGTCCAACCCTCAATAAAGCAATAATTTTATTCCAATGGATAATATAAGCTTAAGCATAACGGTCTACGGTAAATATTCCCTGTTGTATGCAGTGGGATTCTGGACCTTGTTTTCCATGTTTTCTTGGCTCAAACATAAGATTGGCAAATTCATTGGTCAGTTTATGTTGTATTTGTTCTTTGCCGTATTGTCTTTCATAACATTTTATAGTTTGATTTGGGCAGGGGGAAAGCTGCAAAATCTAATTGTATATAGTGTACTGGTACCTTTCTTATTTTATAGATTGATTGTGTTTTTTCCTTTTTTAAGACCCAAATGGGTAAGTAGGAGCAAAGATCAATTAACACCTTTAAAAGGGCAGAAGGACATCAAGTATCAAAAAACGGGTTTGTCAAGTGCTTATTCCAAGGAATTGAAGGAAAGACTAGAGAAACTCATGGAGGTGGAAGGTCTGTTTATGGATCCAGAACTCCGCTTGGATAGGTTGGCTCATCTATTAAATGTTTCTAGGCACCATGCTTCTCAAGTAATCAATGAGAATTTTGATATGAATTTTAACGACTACATCAACGGTCTAAGAATCCAAGAAGCTAAGAAAAGACTGAAATTGGATTTTGCAAATTCTTCCGAGACCATGTCCGACCTTGCTTATTCGTGCGGATTCAACAATAGGGCCTCCTTTTATAGGGCATTTAAAAAAGACACTCATCTTACTCCTAAAGAATTTATGCAATCGGCAGGTTCATAGGTAAATGGTGTTTTTATTAGTTTCCGATCTTTCAATTTACTCGGACTGCTCTGTAATTTTTAGCGCCAGTTTTTCTGTCATAGCCTGAATTTTCATGGAAAGTTGCATGCTTGATCGTATCGATGGAGTCTTTTCGAATTGTTCCCATACTTCTATGCTCTGGATAAGTTGTTTTTTTCGGCATGAATGTTCGGCCCCATGCTCATTGAACATTATCTCTACTTTTCTTTCAAGGTAATTGCAAGCGATATTTTCCAATGGTTATTTACTCCAGATTTGTGGTCGACCTTAGGTTGGGAAACTATGCCATTGATCCTCGGCATCAGTATCCATTGGGGTAGGCTAATCTGTATCATATGTTCGGGAAATGTGTGGAGCCTTATAAGCATAGACAAAATGAGGTATTCCTTTTCCTTGTTTTGCTTTGCATTCCACAAGGTCGGGGTACCCAAATATTGCTCTTTCGATATTGAGTTTTCATTTTTTCGGAAGTTTTTTGAATTAGGCCCTTAAGCAAGATTTGCTGCCCCGCCTTGATTGGATGCTTTCACTAACTAAATCAATTTTTATGGTAATGAAATATTATGTAATGATGTTTGTGTCGCTCCTTTGTTTTTCTATTGGAGCATACGCACAGGAAATGAATGTGTCCGGGACTGTGACCGACACATCGGGAATGCCCCTTCCAGGGGTGTCCATTGTTGTCGTTGGATCGACCAATGGAACACAGACGGACTTTGATGGTAATTATTCCATTTCGGCTAACAAAGGTCAAACGCTACGTTTTAGCTACATTGGGCAAAAGACAGTGGAGCGGACGGTCGGTACGTCAAAGGTCATCGATGTCACTCTTGAAGAAGATGCCCAGGCCCTCGACGAAGTGGTTGTAACGGCCATGGGTATTGCCCGGGAGAAAAAGTCACTTGGGTATGCTACCCAAGAAGTTCAAGGGGATGAGGTAAGTGCCGTTAAGGCTCCCAATTTTGTGAACTCTTTATCGGGAAAAATTGCCGGTATTGATGTTAAAAGTAGTGGAACCATGGGTGGTTCCGCGAATGTGGTCATCAGGGGATACTCCTCCATAAACAACAGTAACCAAGCCTTGTTTGTTGTAGATGGGGTGCCAATTAGCAATGTCAATAACAATGGTGCCACCCAAGAAACCGGTAGAGGAGGCTATGATTATGGAAATGCCGCTGCGGACATCAACCCGGAGGATATAGAATCCATTAATGTCCTAAAAGGTGGTGCGGCTACAGCACTTTATGGTTATAGGGCATCGAACGGTGTAATTGTAATAACAACAAAAAAGGGAAAACGTAACAAAGGAATTGGGGTAACGGTAAATTCTTCCGTTATGTTCAACCAATACAACCCAGATACTTTTGCGGAGTACCAAGATGAGTATGGGGCCGGTTATTCTGATATTTTTCATCCGGGAGGGTTTTACTTTGTGGATCAAGACAATGATGGTGTTGAAGAGCCTTATGTCTTGGCGGATTGGGATGGGTCTTTCGGGGTCGTGCCATTTGATCAAAACCTAATGGTTTATCAGTGGGACTCTTTTTACCCTCAACTGGAAGATACTTACGGAGTGGCAACACCTTGGGTGGCGGCCAAAAATGGACCAGCATCCGTATTTGAAACCGGTGTAACCCTGTTCAGAAGTGTATCCTTGGATGGAGGTAGCGATAAAGGCCAGTTTAAACTGGGATATACCAAATTGAACCAAAAGGGAATCATGCCCAATAGCCAAATCACAAGGGATAACTTCGATTTTTACGCTAGCCATGATTTTACCGATAAATTGACCGCGGCGGCCAAAGTGACTTATGTTAAGACCACAGGTAAAGGGCGTTACGGAACAGGTTACGATTCGCAGAACTTTATGCAAACGGCCAGACAGTGGTGGCAGACCAATGTTGATGTACAGGAGCAGAAGGACGCTTATTTTGCCACCCGTGAGAACATAACTTGGAATACAAGTTATATTAATCAAGACCTACATCCCATTTATCACGATAACGTGTATTGGATGCGTCACGAGAATTATGAGACCGATTTAAGAAATCGAGTATATGGTAATGTCAATTTGAACTATAAGGTCAATGATTGGCTTGAGATTTTTGGCAGGGTCTCCTTGGACAATTACTCCGGGAATCAGGAAGAGCGCATCAATAATCATAGTACATCAGTTTCCCAGTATAGTCTTTATACCGAGAATTTCAATGAGATGAACTATGACCTCATGTTCAATTTTGAGAAAGATCTTACCGATAAGATCAATCTTCGAGGGACCTTGGGAACCAATATTATGCGCCAGAAATACTCCACCTTCAGGGCGTCCACCAATGGAGGGATCAATGTTGATCGTTTGTATGCACTGAGTAATTCGGTGAACCCGATAGATGCTCCATCTCAATATGAATACTCCATGGGAGTGGACGGTTATTATGCCAATGCCTCTATCGGATATGATGGACTGGTGTTCTTGGAGGGATCCTATAGATATGATGTGTCATCGACTTTACCAAGTGATAACAATAGCTATGATTATTATGGACTTTCAGGGAGTTTTGTTTTTTCAGAGCTTTTTGAGTCCGAGTTTTTACCATTCGCCAAATTGCGATTGGGATATGCAAGGACAGGTAACTCTGCTCAGCCATTGACTCTTTATAATACTTACGATTTGAACACTCCTGTTGGGGGACAGCCTTCAGGATCATTGCCTAGTACCAATAACAATTCAAATTTGACCAACGAAAGTTCAGAGGAAAAAGAGATTGGATTGGAGATGGCTTTTAAGAACAGAAGATTTGGTTTTGATCTTTCGTTGTACGATAAGAGGTCATTTGACCTTCTCAATAACATAGCGGTTACGCCGGCAATAGGGTATTCCGGACAATGGATCAATACCGGTGAGATGGAGAACAAAGGGATTGAAGTGGCCTTATGGGGAACACCTTTGAAAACTTTGGATTTTTCATGGAATGTAAATGTGAGCTGGGGCCAAAACAGAAATAAAGTATTGTCGCTGCCACAGGATTTGCCAGCCTTGCAATTGGCCAGTGTCCAATCCGGACTTTCCATCAATGCAGTGGTAGGGGAGGCATTTGGTACACTATATGGGTCTGATTTTGTCTATTTGGATGGCCAACGTGTTATCGACGAGAATGGCAACTATGCCGTTACCGAAAGCCAAAACGAAAATTTGGGAACCTTTCAACCCGATTGGAAGGGAGGTATAAAGAACACGTTCAACTATAAGGATTTCTCCCTGAGCTTTTTGATAGATGTTCAAGAAGGAGGAAAGGTATTCTCCTTGGACACATGGTACGGAATGGCCACGGGATTATATCCAGAAACGGCTGGATTGAATGAATTGGGAAATCCGGTAAGGACTCCGGTTACTGACGATTCAGATAGTGGGGGGATATTATTGGAAGGCGTCCAAGCAGATGGCTCCCCCAATACAGTGAGGGCAAGTATGGATAGTTACGCCAACACCTTGGGGTATGCTGCTGCGCCGCACGCCCTACATGTTTATGATGCCAGTTTTGTTAAACTAAGGGAGGTGGCACTTACCTACTCATTGCCCCAAACACTTATTGCGAACACTTTTCTAAAGGGGGTCACTTTGTCGGCCACGGGAAGAAACTTGTGGATCATTCATAAAAACATTCCCTATAGTGACCCAGAGGCAGGTTTGAGCTCCGGTAACATACAGGGTTATCAATCAGGTGCATACCCATCCACAAAAGATTATGGATTTAGTGTAAAACTGCAATTTTAAAAAAGTAACAATGAAAAAAACAATATATATAATTCTCGCTATAGGAATGTTTTTCGGATGCGAGGACTTTGAAGATTGGAATGTTGATGAGACGAATCCCAGCAGTGTTCCAGCAAGTTATTTGGTGACCAATGCCGAAAAGAATTTGTTTACTACCATGACAAGTACAAGTGTGAACTATAATATTTTTAAGCTGTTCGCACAATATTGGAACGAGACCCAATATACGGACGAGGTAAACTACGATATAAGGGGCAGGGATATCGGAGGAAATTTCTTTCTCTATTTATATCGCGATGTATTGAACGATCTCCAGGAAGCAAAGCGACTTATAGATGAGGATATTACATTGAGTTCGAGTTACAAGTCCACCCAATCAGGTGTATTGGAAGTTCTGGAAGTATACACGTGGCACGTACTGGTGGATACCTATGGCAATATTCCCTACACCGAATCCTTATTAGGTGTGGATAATCTCACCCCTGTATACGATGATGATAGTGAAATTTACAATGATTTATTTGCAAGATTGGATAATGCCATTGTACAGTTGAATGCCGATTCCGAATCTTTTGGATCTGCCGATTTGATTTATAATGGATCGACTGCCCAATGGATAAAATTCGCCAATTCTTTGAAATTGAAAATGGCCGTCAGAATTTCCGATTATGATCAGGATATGGCTCAACAGCTTGCTTCTGAAGCGGTTTCTCAAGGTGTTTTAACTTCCAATACCGACAATGCTTCATTTCCCTTTGAGACGGCACCTCCCAACACCAATCCTGTTTGGACGAGTTTGGTTCAATCTGGCCGAAATGATTTTGTAGTGGCCAATACCTTTGTCGACATCATTTCACCGCTCAATGACCCAAGAGCATCTGTTTTTATGGATGACAATGTATTTCCATACGAGGGCGGTA
Organism: Flagellimonas yonaguniensis; assembly: GCF_029193885.1. Classification (GTDB taxonomy): domain Bacteria; phylum Bacteroidota; class Bacteroidia; order Flavobacteriales; family Flavobacteriaceae; genus Flagellimonas; species Flagellimonas yonaguniensis. The sequence continues at coordinate 123,289 of NZ_JARFVB010000008.1, forward strand.
TTTATGGAACAGGGAGTTCCTATACGGATTTCACACATATTGGTGATGCGTGGCATACGCCGGACCTTGAAGGGATCATATTAAGTTATGACGAGGTCCAATTCCTGTTGGCCGAAGCCGTTGAAAGAGGACTTGTTTCAGGTAATGCCGAATCTTTTTACCAAGAAGGAATTAGGGCATCCATAACGTATTGGGGAGGGGCCCAAGAAGATATTGATGCATATTTGGCCCAATCTGAGGTGGCCTACAATGCCGGTAATTGGAAGGAATCCATCGGTGTCCAAAAATACATAGCCTTGTACGGGCGTGGTTTTGAGGCATGGTCCACGTGGAGACTTTTGGACTATCCGAACACATTTATCCGTCCTGTAATATCGGGTGAACCTGTGCCAAGACGCTATTTGTACGGCAACGACGAAGGCGATGTCAATAGTGTAAACTATGAGGCAGCAAGTACTGCCATGGGCGGAGACCTAAAGAGCTCAAGGGTATTTTGGGATATTGTTGGGCAAGGCAATTAAGGCCCAAAGTTCTTATCTAACCATTAAATCAAGGCATTTCAGGGTCATTATTGGCCCTGGAGTGCCTATTGTTGATTTCAATAAACTAGTCATCATGAAATATTATATATTGATACCGCTGTTTCTATGTACTGCGGTTTTTTCATTTGCACAGAAGAACGGATCCAATCTAAGATCGGGTCAAATGCAAAGCTATAATCCCATACTTTCGAGCAGCGTAAATGATTTTGTTGGCTCCGATAACCCCATTGAGGGGTCAAGGTTTGTATTTGAAGATTTTGATAAGAGTGGTACTATCTATACAGCTAATCAATTGTACCGAACCGAGGGATTGAACATTGATGCACTTAAGCACGATATCATATTAAAAGTTGGCCAGGATTCGATTCTTGTGCTGGATAAAAACAATATTGATTCATTGAAAATAAATGGACGACTTTTTAAAAAAATCGAGAAAGATGATAGGTTATTTGAAGTGTTGTACCAGAATCCAGGGATTGCTTTGTTGGGAAGGTATGATTGTCAAATAAAGAAAGGAAATATGAATGTGATGAAGGGGACTACCGAAAAGGATAGCTATAAAATTACCGAAAGCCATTTTTTGTTCATCGAGGGGAAGGGAATTGAGGCATTCTCAATGCGCAAAAAGGATGTTTTAAACCACTTCGATGACAAACGATTTGAAATAAAGGCCTATGTCCAAGAAAATAATTTGGATTTCAAGCATTTGAAGGACGTGGTCAAAATCTTTGATTTTTATTACACAACAAAGGATTGACATTATCCATCATAGAGTGATCTATGATGGAGTCAATACCCTCTTTTAATAGCTGATCATTGTCTCCAAGAGCTTATTGTTCTGAAAGCTCGATGATCATTTTTCACCCACTTAATGAGTGGCTTTCGCGTTGAAATATCAATGAAGTACGTTGTTAATAAACTAGAATTGTGGTATATCGTCTGTTCCGTGTAACCATCCTGTTTCACTTTTTGTTTCCTCCATATTGTCCCATTTGATGAGTTGGGAAGGTAGGATACCTAAATTTAGGATTCCTGTCAGCACAATGATCAATTATAAAAATCCGGCCGATCTGGCAAATTTATTTGAACACATATCTTGATTCAATTGTTGTGTAAATAAAGTGGATTCAAAGATTTGAATAAAGTCATGAAACCCAACAATTAAGTAAGGCCCCCTTGAAAAGAGGGCCTTGCAACGGGTTGGAGCAATGGAACTACTCTACCAGGCCAACTCGTAAGTGTTTCCACTTCCCATGGTCAGTGTTGCTGTTTGGTTACCGGTAAACACCAGTGTGCCGTTGTAATTATAGGTGTTACCATTCGATGTTTCGCCGACGAAACTTGCATAAATCGTTCCTGAGGTCACATTGTGGTTTGACTTTAAAATGTTAAGGTCCGTTGTGCTTAGTTCAATGCTGCTGGTAAAGGAATTTTCGTTTCGTACGAACGATTCCTGTGAGCCTGATACTGTATAGGACTCGTTTACCAGATAGCTTGGTGCATCTTTTTCCAAGTTTATAATGTTCATGCTGGCATTGGTGCTTCCATCCGAACTGATTCTTGGACCATCATAATTGACTGTGCCCGTTAGTTCAAAATCTGCAGTTGTTGGATTAAGATCGGAATCACAGTCTATGATCCAGTCCCATGTAAGGTTTGCGCTATAGGTGATGTTGCCCGATTGACCTGAAATGCTGTATGAGGAACCGTACTCCTCCCCACATGAATAATCTTCTACTTTACTGGATTCAGGTGCAGTGCCTTCGATTGTGTAGATAGCTTGGCTGGTCTGCTCTACCATTCCGCCTGATTCGGGGGACACTGACATGGAGATGGCTTCTGCCGCTTCTTCCTCCGTAATGGCACCATCGGTTTCCCCAGTGGATTCATCATCGTCACTGCACGAAACCATGGCCAAGGCAAATATCGACATTCCAATAAATAACATTCTACCTTTCCATATCTTACCAAATGAATTCATTTTTTTCAGGATTTAAGGTTTGAAGATTAATTTTCCCTGTTGTTGTTTTTAGGCTAAACTACCTTGTGTGTTTCCCGATTCATGCCTAAAATTGGGCGAGGCTGCAATTTTTTGAGGTGAAAATGCCATTATCCCTTGTAGTCCATTTTACCTTTAAAATAATCCTTGAAAACTTTGAAGACTGGCACAAAGGAGTTGTTGCTGATAAAACCGGAAGTCAGTCCATAAATGGGTTTTTATTGTTTGTGGTTGGTAAGTGCCGAACTATTTGTCCCAAAGGTTATGTGGGAAATCCCATTGAAACTATCCTAAAACCCACTACCAGTCGGAACCCAGAAAGATACTTTAATATATGGACAGTTGATTTTTTGGGTTCGGCAGTAGGGATTTATTGGGCTATGCCCAGTTTCCGGAAGATTCGGGCCTACTTGGCTTGGATACGGATAATAGATCTCCAGAAACCGATGGGGTCGTTATTGGGTATAAACACTTTGGTTCTAATGAGAAGGGAAGTTTTTCTGATTTGACCGCTCCTTTTGATCTGGGAAGAACAACTACCCATGAGGGAGGACATTGGTTAGGGTTACAACATATCTGGGGTAATGGAGGTTGCCAGTACGATGATTATTGTCAGGATACACCTTGGCCTCGGAGCCCAATTATATGGGTTATACAGATAGGTGCCTTTTAAACTGATTTTAATTGAGTTTAAATGAAACCAAATCAAATAAAAAAACCTGTAAATCAGTAATTTACAGGTTTAATGTTTTGTTTTGATAGGGTTTTAGTGGAGCCGGAGGCACCAGAACCTATCTCTGGAAACCCTTTATTTATTGGGGTTTCAAGCTTATCGATATTTTATGATCACCGAATAGGTCACCTTATTTTTAACTATCTAAAAATCAGATTCATAATTAGGATTCAAATATTGAAATATTGAGCTTCAATCTCAAATTTTCACCTTCGTAATGGTACCAATAGATAAAGGATGATTGACTTTATTCGTTTTTGAATTTGATTTTCCCAACTAGATCATGGAAATATTCAGGGCCCCAAATATTTAAAACATCATCATTTTTAATAAATCTGACGACATCCTCTTTGATGTTTTTAAATGATACTGATTGAATTTTTTTTTGGAGCAGTTCAATTACCTGTTCGGGAGAAATATCGTTCGCTTGCCAGTCGTTTGTGTCTTTAGCCCTTGCTAAAAAATGGCTCAGATCCAAAGAAATTCCCTTCTTGATATACCATTCCAAATCATACCAGTCCCGGCCTTTTACCCTATTTTTCCATTTTCTAAATAGTAAAGCATGTACTTTACCAGCAAACAAGCTTGGCCCAGTAAAACACTTTACATAAAAAGAAAATGGCCTGAGCAATAACTTTTCTTCTGTGTTGAAGTTCAGGGGTGGTCGTCGGTCCACTTCTATTTTTATTTTCAGGGTTCTATTGGAACGTACCCCTGTTTGTTTAATAACATCTTCGAGTACGATTTCCTGCCATATGGTTTCTGCTTTCAAAAAAGCAGAATCTATCGCTGTTTCTTTTGTCTTTTTCTTGATACTTACATTGAGTCCCAACGATTTGAATTCATCCAGAATTGCTTTGAAGTAAGGTTCGATGGAAAAATCGGGATCTGGTTGAAGTAAAGAGAAATCCAGGTATTCTGAATACCTATCCAACCCATATAAAATTCTGAGAGCGGTTCCGCCGTAAAAAGCTGCTTTTTCAAAAAAATCAGTCCTCGATAAACCTGCCAATGTGATCTCCTGCATTATTTCACGTAGTGCGGACAGTATCTCTTCTTCATTTCTTGGATTATATTCTTCTATCCATTCTTTGATCATAATAGCCTCAATGTTTTGATAAGCATTTTTAAACTGTTTTTTTTAGGCGCGTTTTCAATCCATGTTTCCATAATCTCCAGATTCAATGTATTTAATATTTCACTATCCAATCGGAGATCGTCCAATAGAAATTGTTGCGTTTGCTTGATGCTTCTGAGATTGACTCTTGGTGTCAACACGATTTTATCGCTCAACGCCTTTTCAGGAGAAGCAATCAGTGCTGTTTGTTTAGGGGAGTATCCTATACTTTTTATTCCGTAAGAGTAATAAGGTAACTTTAGTTGATGGTAACTAAACCTTCCAACTGGGGTTTTATATGTTTTTGAGGTTTTTATAGTTGCTGAACTTATCTCATAAATTCTCTCAGGGATTAAGTTCCAGTAGAATAGTGCGGCTTCCAGTGAAACATAACTAGGTCCCCTTAGGTGATTTGCTATTAGAAAAGGTTCCGGTGATGGTAGATCCATTTCCGGTCCTGTTATATATAATCCCCTTCTAATGGCTATGAGCTCATTGTTTTTGATCAACTCACTGATTTTATCGTTGGGGCGATCGTAATCACTAAGTAATTCCAAAATTAAATGTCTAGAAATGGGCCCTTCTGCAAAATCTTTTATCTTCGCTCTAAAATCCATGTTGTAACTATATAACTAGATAATCGGAAAATATCCGATTAAGTGTTCTAAAAATAACAATAAAATGTAAAATATTGAATACATAATCGGAAAATAACCGATTATGTATGCTTGTTGTGACAATTGCATTGAAGTGGTTACAGGTTTATAGCAGTCAGGATTTATTTGATGCTTTGGGCCATAAAGCAAACGAGAGGCTCTAGAACCTACCTCTGAAAACACCTTTAATATGGGCTTGCCAGCCTTTTAAAATTTTATGCTCACCAAATAGGTGACTTTATTAATCAAGGTTGATTTGGACCTGCCAAAGTATGCAAATCTTGGTAAATGTGAAGAAATTAAATCACTATGGTTGGTTTATTACATGCCCAATCTTTTTAAGGATGATATCGAAGCGTTCAACCTGTCCTTCATAAAACAAAAACCCTCTTATTGCTTCTTGGAGTTTTGTACTTTCCAAGATTTCTTTCAGAGAAGTTTTTAGGAATCCCTGAACATCGTCTGGAGCTTTGGTCATGACCTTGTGCCAATCGGCATGATTGTCCAAAATATAGGTGATGTCCTCTAGGTCTTAACTCATTCTGGGATCTAGTCCCCCTCTATCTTTGAAAGCAGAAAATTTACTTGCAATAAAATAAGGTATGGGCATGATTTGAATTTTTAAATCATCAATTGCCACTTTTTCCCTAAGATCGAAGCCGTTGGCAAACCAAGGATTGGCCGGGGCCCAACCTATCGCTGTTGTGCTCATGACATCGACCAAGATGTCTTCCAGCTTAAAGCGACAAATTACACCAAGGTCAACAGACTGTGAAAACCCTTTTTCTTAAGACTAAGTTGGCCTTGTCCATGTTCAGATTGGTTTTGCCCTGTTACGGTTAAGGCCACTGCTGTGCGTTCCGCAGACGCTTCTTGTGTACGATTTACCTCGTTTCTGTGGGTTTTTACAAATTCGGATAATTACAGTAATGTGTAATTTTTTTAACAACCGGGCAATTAGTTCTTTTTCTCGGAAAACGTTTCTATGTAGCCATATGGGAACCACATCCTAGTTGTGAATTGGTTATAGGTTCCATTGTAATGCGGGTCAATGGTTTTTTGCCCATAAACACTTTGTTGTCCCATTGGAAATAGTTGCCACAAGGAATCATTTCGGGCATATGATGACATTTTTGGATCTTATCGATATAAGGGTATACATATAACCTTAAACCATCGATTATGAGAACACTGTCTTTTTTCAGGTATGGTGCCCTGATGCCCATTGTATTCCTTTCACTATTGATTTCATGTAGTTCAGGAGAAGGGGAGACCCCGCCCGAACCCAACGGCAATCCTGATCAAAACCAGAATCCTGAGCCCGAGCCTGAGCCCGAACCTGAAACACAAAATGATATTGGTGCCGTGGATGGTGCCGTTACCGATTTTATGTCCCAGTATGGCGTTCCGGGAGCGGCGTTGGCAGTCAGTGTGGATGAGAAAATGGTGTATTCCAAAGGGTATGGCAAGGCTGATGTGGAGAACGATATCGATGTGTCACCGAACGATCTTTTTCGGATTGCCAGCATCTCAAAGGTCTTTACGGCGACCGCTATACTTAGTTTGGTCGATGACGGACAGCTGACCCTTGAAGACCATGTTTTTGGCCCGGATGGACTCTTGGGGGAGGATTTTGGACCAGCGGTCTTGACCGATGACGAACTGGACATGACCGTGGATGATCTGCTCTTGCACCAGTTGGGTGGGTGGGGGGCATCCAGCGGGGGCGATCCCATCGACTACCAGCCCGCTCTGGCCCCGATGGATTTTATCCCTTACGTTCTACAGAACTGGGATTTGGGCCATGCCCCGGGGGAGGCCTTCAGTTATAGCAACACAGGGTACTGGTTGCTGGCCAGGATCATCGAAGAGGTCTCAGGGGAGACCTATGAGGACTACCTTACCGACCTATTGGCCCCCATTGGAATCACCAGCTTCAAAACCACGACATTTCGGGAGGACGACCTGGAAGCTGATGAGGTGTATTACTACGGAATGGGTACCGATGCCAATTATATATTCACTATAGCTTCCAGGCGCGACGGTGATGGTGGGGTGGTCATCAGTGCGCCCGATCTGCTCCGCTTTCTCTGTGCCATTGATGGAGCTTCCGAAAGAGCTGATATATTGACCGCTGGTTCCATTGCACTATTGTCCCAGACCACTGAGCTGTCCAATATGGGCAGGGGACTTGCCGTATGGCCGGAACAGCAATTGGCCTATTTTACAGGGAGTCTTCCAGGAAATCGTTCGTGGATGATGATCGCTGAAAATGGGCATACCGCCACTATTCTTTTGAATATGAGAAGGACGGATACCGCAACCTTCGACAACGACCTGCAATCCCTATTGTTGAACATCGTAAAGGATGGAAATATACCTTGGCAAACCGATCTCGACCAGTTCTAGATCATCCCTTACAACCCGTAAGTTATGTACACGATAACCATAAAAATTAAACATAGTCTTATGAAAAGATCGATTCTAATGGTATTTCCTTGCTTGGTCCTTGTTTCCTGTTGGGGAAGGCCCACTACCAATGCGAATGATTTCGATTCCGAAGCAACCGAATATTCCCATCGCACCTTGGATGACCATTTTGAGGGGGATACGCTAGATGGCCGGGATTACCATTTTTCTTCAAAGGATACACCTTCAAGTGCTACCAAAGTGCACGAACTCAGGGATGCCAGGACGGGCCTTACCGTGAACAGTACCGAGTATCCGGCCAATTGGAAGGTCATTTCCAAACCATCGTATACCATTGACCAAAAATTGCCCACTTTTTTAATACAGATAACAGGGCCAAATGGGCTGAAAAGCTTTAATACCCCGATACGTTACCATGTGTATTACCAAGATTCCCAGATGGCCCAAATGATGCGGAACACCCCATATGGACAATTGATAAGGCCCCTGGTCGACCCTGAACAGATTTTTAACGAAGAGGTAAAGACGCGTATGGTGAACAGTGGTTTCAACTTTCTGGGAGAGCGAAAGCGGCCCGATCTGACCCGGTACCTCAGGAACAAACTTAGCTCCAAATCACAAATGGACACTTCCTTGTCCATGTATGATACGGAGTGGGAAAACAGTTCCGGGCAAAAGGCAATGGCAAGCGTGTCCCTGATAAGCATGCAACAACCCACCATATCCGGCAGTATGATGGTCTGGTTCTATTCCGTGGATTACACTTTTGTGGACGGTAAGGCGTATGAATCCACACTTGAGCATATGAAAGAGGCCATTTTCAGCTATAAGGAAAACCCGCAATGGGAGCGCTATGTGGCTCAATTGGGGCAACAACGGGCAGAGGAGAACCAACGAAGAGCCCAAATGGCCGCCGCCCAGCATCAAAATAGGATGCAGGCCCGATGGGCCGCCTTTAATGCGCATCAAGAAAAAATGAAAGGTATCTGGGCGGCCCAGGATGCCAATCACGCCTCTTTTATGAACAGGAACTTTGGAGCGGGCAGTGGAAACGGTCAAAGACAGTTCATCAATATGATAAATGAAGAGGAAACGGTCCATAACCCACTTACCGGTAACAACTATCAAGTGGATGCCGGCTCCACGGAATATTGGATGGACAGCGATGGAAATTACATCAGGAACGATGATCTTTTCTATACCCCTAAAGGAGACATCAATCTTAATAATCGCGAATGGGTCAAGGTGGAGGGGGCCTATTGATGACATTTTTTAATAAACACGATATCCATATAAACCATTAAACTTTAAGCAATGAAACATTTTAAAATAGTTTACTTCATCCTTGTCCTAATTGTTGGTATATCATGCTCCAATAACGATGACGGCGATTCACGACCAATCGATTTTGCGGGAAATTGGTCCGGAACCTTTACCGGGGGCGACAATGGTACCTGGGATGCCATTATAGACGCATCCGGCACGGTAGAAGGGGAGGCCTATTCCAACAATCTCCAACAATCCCTTCCCTTGAACGGCAGCGTTGATACCTCTGGGGATTTCAGGGCGACAGTGGGTACGGCCACCAACGGCGCAACCTTTGAAGGGGCCTTTGCCTCAGATCAGGGCAGTGGCACTTGGGAGAACAGCACGGACCAAGTTTCAGGTACTTGGACAGGATCCAAAGATTAATTGAAGAAAATAACCGTATACTATAACAAACATGAAAACTCCACATAAGAAAGTTTTAATTGCATTATTTGTTTTGGTGCTGAACATTGCTTGTAGCTCCAATGACAATGGGAATGGCCCAATGACCGATGATGATTTTTCACAGACCGATGACGACCCTACACCTACAGACGATGATCCTGGCAATGGGGAAGATTATCAAATGGCGGATGTTCAAGTTTTGTTGCCCGACAATGGGGATGTGGACCTTACCAATGCCAAATTGGTATCACTGGGGGCCGATTCCGATGTAGATGGCAATGGGATGGGCCAATTGCCCTTGAACAGTGGGACTGTTGAATCAGCCTATCTATTGGATGCCGAAAATCACGTTTTACTGGCAGGTCTGATTTCAGGGGACAGAAAGGAACTATCCATCGAGACCACCGCCGAACTGATGGTCTACTATGCACTGGGTTATCACTTATTGCCCGAAAGTGCAAAAATTGCCTTTTTGAAAGGAATTGGGCAAGTTCCCGGTTTTCCAAATTTTGTGGGAGATATTCAAACTTTGTTTGAAGGTAACCCTTTGATCTACAGTGAAGGCGGTTATGAAGCAGCACTACAGGCTTTTTTAGACCAAATAACAGCAAAACATTCCGTGGGGAGCGAAAACAGGATTTTCCACAATGAGGAAAATACCAAAAGCGGAGTGACCTTGTCAAGTGTGGACTCCACTAGGATAAAGTTGCAAAATTCCCTACCAAGAAGGTCCAGGGTCGTTATTTACAAGAAGAGCTATTCCAATAGAAACGGAGATCCTTTTGAAATTCCGAACTATACCTCAAGTACCATTGCCAATTTTAAATTAGAGTCGGGCGGGTCCAACACCATACAGGAACTGGAGGTCGGGAACTCGCTTCAGCAGATCAATGCGCAGCAGGCATCCATAGACAATGCGATAGAAACGGATCCCATCCTATTACCGGTAGACAGCTCCACTGAGCTGGTGGCGGAGTATGAAGTGGTCATCATCGGTTCAGGCCAGCGCAACACTGAAGCGCGGGATATGACCGCCGAGGAGCTGGACATCTATGCCCAGATCAATAAAGAGACCTATATCATAGATTACTTTTTGCCCACCCTTCTTGATGTGGGAGGAAACAAATCATTGTTGCCCCCCTTTGGCAGTGACAAGGAAAATGCACTTTACAATGCGGTGCTTCCCGTTCTTGAACAATATCCCGATGTGATCGATGAGGTGGTTGGGAACGAGTTCAAGGCAGCCACGGAGATCTTTCTTCCCGCTTTATATGAAGATATCCGTTTGAGCAATGCCCTTAGGGGCATATTAACGGATGTGTATGCCATACTGTCCGGAAACGGGGACTTTCCAAATAGGTTCATAAAGACCCAAGAGTTGATCGAAACAGGCTATGACAGAACAAAATTTATCTTGGCCACGATCGATAGGAATATCAAGGCGACCAATTATTACTCCAATTTCAGTGGTCTCCGTACGACAGCTTTCAATTTTGAAAGTTGGGAGGTCAAGTCCATCGATGCCGTTGTGGAACTACAGCAGGATAGGGTCGAACTCTGTCTGGGCCAGGCCACCGAACTGCGGGTAACGGCACTTACGGATTATGATCCCGAAGTGGAGGAATTTGAGTTCCATTGGAGTACGTCCAATGAATTCAAAGGTAGGGTACAGGATATCGGAGGTAATTCCGGAAATTTTGGGGCATCCATTGTCACGACCAATAATTATGTGTCCTATATCAGTGCTGCCCTGGAGTCGGAGCTAGGGGGCGGTAATAACGAAGAGACGGTGACCGTCGAGCTGTACTTCCGTAACAAGACAACGGGCGAACGGACCAAGGCAGGTCAGGATACCATGATCGTGAACAACAAAAAGGGCTGCGAATCCTTTACAGTTTCCTTTCAAAGACAGCCCAATTTCAGGGAAACCTCAAGCTCAAGCCTACTTTGTTCGGGTGGTCCCGAGTACCAGGCGTTCAGTCCTGTGCCTTTTGTCGCGGATTTTGCCAAGGTAGATGGCGCTAGTGGCTACAAAGCCGTGATAACCAGAAGTAATGGTGTTGTAAACCAAGAGATCGAGTTGGACGAAGATCAACTGGAGGATATTGGAGGTGGCATGTTGCGCTATCATACAGCTGTGGGGAGCATCGTTATCTATAATACCTGTGATGAGGCCGAGGCAGAGGCCTACGCAAAGGAATTGGTCGACAATATCAATGTGGTACCTACGACCGTGGAGATCACGGCGATCTTCAATTAGAACATGTACTTTGTCGATGAAACTGTGCACCAGCCTTTTAAATTACCCAGAAAGATGAATTTTTGTAAATTCCCCATACTTTCAAATGAAGTATGGGGAAAACCTTGCAGAAAATAGATGACCCACAGGTCACCGCATTTAAAAACAATGATCGGCAGGCCATGCAAAAGGTATATGAACATACGTATTCAAAATTTAGGAACCATGTATTCAAGAACAGTGGGAACGAGGCGGAGGCCAAGGATATATTCCAAGATGCCTTTGTTGCCTGCTGGAGGAATATCAAGGATGACAAGTTTGATGGCACAGGAAGCATTGAGGCCTATCTCTACACCATAGCCAGGAATAAGTGGACCGACCACTTGCGTTCCCCGCGGTTCAGAAAAACCGTGGGGCCGGAGGGACTTTCCAAAGTGGTACAGGAAGAAGGCGACGATCTCGGTGCGGACCTGGACACTAAAAGGCAGACCATGCTCAGGGCATTGAATCAACTCGGCGATGCCTGTCAACAGCTTTTGGGTCTTTTTTATTACGAGAGAAAGACAATGAAGCAGGTGGCCAAGGACCTTGGAATTGCGGCCGCATCTGCCAGAAATAAAAAATACAGGTGCATGGAACGTTTGCGTTCGCTTGCGGAAGATTTAACAAAAAATGGATAGGGAAGAAGCATATTGGACAAAGGAGGAGCAGGGACTGTTCGAAAGGTATCTTATGGAGCAAATGGAACCTGGGGAAAAGACCGGATTTGAGTCAAGCATCGCCTCGGACCCGACGCTCAACGCCAAGTTTTTGGAATTTAAGGCCCTTTTCAGAGCTATAGAGGAGGCTGGACTCCGCCATGCCATGGAGGAATTCCACAAGGGAGTTCAAGAAAAGGGGAAAGAAAGGCGACTTGTGAACACCTCCAGAGCGGTATTTCGTATAGCTGCGACCATTGCCCTGCTGATGGCCTTGGGAGGGGTCTGGTATTTTTACGCGCCCAATGCCAATGAAAGGCTCTTCGAAGCGTATTATGTGCCCGATCCAGGATTGCCAACCGTAATGGGCAATAGTGATAACTACGATTTTTATCGGGCCATGGTGGCTTATAAAAAGGGGGACTACCCCTTCGCCATTGAGGCATGGGAAAAGCTTCGGTCAAAGGGTGTGGCCAACGATACCCTGTACTATTTTCTGGGTTCTGCCCATTTGGCCAATGACCAACCGGACAAGGGTATTGAATACTTCGAAGGTATACTTGAAAAGGAGAACCCGGCATTTACGGATGAAACGTTCTTCTATCTCGGTCTGGCGTACCTCAAAAAAGATGAGGCACAGCAAGCCAGGAAATACCTTAAAGAGAGTGATCTGGAAAAAGCCAAGGTGTTGGTGGAAAAAATCAAGGACTGATCCCTTATGAAAAAAGCGCTCAGATATGTATTGCCCGGGCTTATCTTTCTCTTGTCCTTGGGAATCCATGGCCAACAGTACCCATTGCTGAAAACCATCGATAGCCTGATTGCAGCGGATGATTTCAAAACCGCACAAGATGTGATAAGGAAAAATGCCCAGGCCAGAGCACCTATGGGACTCAATATCGGTCGATTGGTCTATCCCTTGGCCAAATCGGAATACTTAAGTGACAAAAACACGCCATTCCCCTTGGCAATGGCGTTGATGGCCGATGTTACTTCGGCTGAAAATCAACCCGATTCCGTTAAGTATGAGGCCTATCTGGGGCTTGGCCTTGGCCTTGTTGACCAAGGTAATGTTGTACGGTCGGAGAAGTATCTGCTCCAGGCCAACGAATTGGCAAATAGCATGGAGGACATTAAAAGGATGGTGGCCTCGGAGTTCCATCTGGGTGAGCTGGGCCTTAAATTGGGGGATATCGGCAGCTTGTTGGATCGCACGAATCGTGCATTGCATCTGATTCGGGAGCATTCAGGGACCAAGTTTCGAATGGCGCCCAGAATCCTGAACTACAAAGGGTCCCTAATGCATTTCATGGGAAAGCCCGATAGTGCCGATTATTTTTTTGACAAGGCAATCCGTAGCATCGATCCCATCGACAATGATCCTGAACATCTATACTATCTTCCAGGTACCATCTATGGTAATTGGACCATGGTAAAACAAAGTGCCGGGGCATATGATGTGGCCATGCAACTGACCTTGAGGAGCATTGCCAGTTTCAATGCATTTCTCAAAGGGACCAACAACCACCCCTTGACCGAAAAGGTACATGGCAACCTCTCCATTGCCTATAGGAACCTAGGTAGTCTTTACAATGATTTGGGAAATAAGGAGCGTGCCGTGCAAGTGGCCACTATGGGTTATCATCATGCTAAGGAAAATTTTCTTCCCAATACCGTTCAGTACTTTAGCGCTATATTGATGATGGGTGAGGCACATTTGTACGCAGCCTATAGGGACAAAGCAAGAAAATACCTGGAAGAGGCCGAAACCTCATTGATTTCCATACCGGGAGAGAACTGGTCCTATACGGCCAATCTGTATTCCACCATGGGCGATCTCGAAAAAATGGAAGGCAACTTTGCCTTGGCCATCGATCACTACCACCATTGCCTTAATGCCTATACCAAGAGCAACCCCGATGAATTCAGCCAGAACGTTGTCTTCGCCCGCTTGAACTTGGCGCAGACCTATGCCTCCGATGGACAGTTCGACAAGGGATTGGCCTTATTGGAAGATACACTGTCCAGGATCGAATCAACACAGGGTAAGGACAGCTATTTGGGCAGGATGGCCCAGATCACCCAAGTCAGGATATATGATCTCAAAGGTGATGGCAAAGAAGTGGAGAAGTTGTGTCAAATGTTGCTACAGGCATATACCGATGCACCCGAATCAAGTAATGCAGCTTACTTGTGGGGCGAACAGACGGAGCTTTTGACATATTTGGCCAAGGCAAAATTTGTACGCAGGGCACAACATGAACAATATCTGCAAGAAGCAGCTGATATCATTGACAATGCCACAACATTGGTAGAGCGTAGAAAATCCCTGGTCACTTCCCAACAAGGGGTCAGTGACCTTATCGAGAGCAATAGGGCGACCTTTGATCTGGCTAAACAAATATACCTTGCCCTATACCAAAAAACTGAAAATAAGGAATACCTGGAAAAGGTGATCGAACTTCACGAATCATCGATCTACAACCGGATACGCGCAAGGCTGAATTTGACTGACAACAGTATTGTGCCCAAAGATATATTGAAGAAGGAACGTGAACTCCGCAGGGAGATCAATACCTTTTTTGATCTAGGGGAAAACGTGATAAACATCTCAACATGGGACTCCTTGATGACCTCATGGCAGGACCATTTGGAGGATGTACGGAAAAGACATCCGGCATACTATAGGATGAGGTATGCCTCCATAGTGGAACCATTAAAAAATCTTTATAAGGACATACCGAAACAGACCACAGTGGTTCGATACCTTACCGTAGGGGAGGATCGGTATGTATATGTGGTTATTGGGGGAAAGAGGCATTTGTTACCCGCGGGAACCGATGTTTCTGATTGTATATCCCGGATTTCGGATTTCAAAGGGGCTGAGGATGAACTGTTTGATTGCCTGTACCAGTTGTACCGGGAACTGTGGTCCCCCATTGAGGACTTGGTCTCTACACCTGATATTGTTGTTGTGCCCGATGGCGATCTCTTTAACCTCAGTTTTGAGCTGTTGACGCCCGAACGTATCGGGTCCCTTTCGCAGTTGGCCACGGGAAGCCTTTTGACAAAGCATAACCTGTCCTATAATTATAGCCTATTCAATCTGCAGCGTAAGGAAGAGATTTTTGGTATCGAAGAGGATTTCGTGGCCTTTGTCCCAGAGTTCGATGAGGATATGAAAAACGATTATCGACTGGCCGTTACGGATTCGGTATTTCTGGACAGGACCTATCTTACCTTGTTGCCACAACCCTTCAGTACCGAACTGGTAAAGAAGTTCAGTGGTAGATTGGACGGTCAATCCTTTTTGAACGAAAGGGCGTCCAAACAACTTTTTAAGGCCCATGCCCGTGAGCATAAGATCATCCATATCGGAACACATGCGGAATCCAACAATCTCAGTCCGGAGCTCTCCCGTTTGGTGTTCGCCAAAAATGTTTCCGATTCCCTGGATATGGACAATAACTATCTGTACACCTATGAGATCTATGATCAGAACCTGAGTTCCGAATTGGCCATCTTGACCGCCTGTGAGACCGGAAGGCCCTCCTACCAACCTGGTGAAGGTATGATTTCATTGGCCCATGCCTTTAATTATGCGGGAAGCGCAAGTGTATTGACCAGTCTGTGGCAGATCGACGAAAAGTCCAGTAATGAGCTACTTGATGGATTTTATGAGCATCTTTTGATGGGTAAACCCAAGAACGAGGCACTACGTTTGGCCAAACTCGATTATCTAAGGTCATCCGAGGGCAGGGTGCTGCATCCCCAATATTGGGCCGGTCTGGTACTGATGGGCGATGTTTCGCCCGTGGAACTTTCCGCTGAAAACAACTATCTGACGTGGATACTGGCTATGATGGCGGGCTTGTTTTTGATTATGGTTACGGCCATTGTCTTAAAAAGAAAAGCCCCCTAGTTGTAAGGAGCTCTAAGCATGGAAAACCTGTGGGTAGCTCCATCAGCCCCCATTGTTGTTGGGTACATCGGGGTTATTGTCATCTGGGTCTTCATTGGCCGGTACGCCGTCCCCATCATTATCCACAAAAGTCCCGTCCCTCCCCACGAACAATTGGAAATTGATGGGAAGGAACGTATCCATGACCTGGTCTTCATATTCATTGGAAGGGGCAGAGGTCACTGAAATGGCAGAGAACGTTCCCCCTGCAAGATAGGTCGACCTGACCCAGACCTGGGCGGTGATTCCATTGAAGCGGAGCAGCCGCGCCTCGAATTGGGAGGGTATGCCCTCAAAGGAATTGTTGACCGAGGTCTGGCAAGCAACATCGGGCGTACCACTGAAACCGTAATGCGCGAAAACCCCATTGATTTCATTGGCGATGATGGCCCTGGCGGTCACCTGTCCCGGTAACTGTGTGTTCGGGATCCATCGGAAGACCACGGCATCATCGTTTCTTACCAGATTGACCCCAAGGGTGGCGGTCTGTGCATCGGTTATTTCAATGGCCGAGAACCCCTGGGGATAGATGAATCCAATTAAAGGATGTTGGCTATGTTTAAATTTTCCTCCAGGATTGTTGACTGTAGGTACCTGGGACAGCGGGGCCGGAATGGAATGCGCAAACTCCCAGTAGATTCCGGTCAAGCCGTTGACATTTTGACAAAGTCCCTGGGGCTCTGGGTTTCCCGGTTCATTTCCGGAATCGGAGCTACAACCGGAAAGGAATGTTATTCCTAGAAATAGTAAAATGGTTGGTGTATATTTCATGTTGACTTCTTTTATGGTATATCGGATTACCTGTCAAATGTCATCACGAAGGCACTGGAACCTACCAATGAAACCCGGTAAATATGGATTTCTCAGGCGTTGGAAAGCGTTTGCTGACCAAAAAGATGGCTTTTCCCTAGATTGGGTTTAATGTGCAGAAAAACAATGATATGAGCTGTTGTTTCTTGGGCAATCAAGATTGAGCCAGTCTTTGTTGATATAACTTGCACTATTACAAGGAACACCTCTATGGAAATAGGAAAGTCCTTTGGTAACCCAAATTGAATTTTACCCGATTGGCAATTTAATCCTCTTTGTTCATTGGACTAAACAATAAATAGGTGATTTTGTTTATCAAAGTAAGCAAGATGGATTTTTCTGTTTGAGCAGTTTCAGCAAAAGTTAGAGCATACTACGCTTGATTTCGTAAGGTCGATTATGGATGAGATTCTTTGGGATGCACGGCTCATTGGCAGGGAGCGTCAACTTTTTTCGGATTCTCGTTACTAAACCAGGACAAACAATGTTCGTTGAACATTCTCTTTGATTCCCATGTTTGATCGAAGGAAAATTAGGGTTCGGAATGACCCGGGTCATCCGCATTGAGTTTGGATACATTTACTTTTGCCATGTAACGGACAAGAATCATTGTCAGAAGGATAGGGTATGTCCTCACGGTCAAAATCAATCTGAACAATATGGTGTTTAATGGTGCTACAAAGGGATTGAATGCCGAACAAGTAAGGGAATCCCGATTGAAATATGGATACAACCGAATCGATGTCAAAAGAAGGGCCCCTTGGATCAGGGCCCTACAGGATTTGTTGACGGAGCCCATGGTCATCCTGTTGCTGATCGCTTCTTCCATTTATTTTATGGGAGGGAACATCGGGGACGGGCTGTTCCTGGCCGTGGCGGTAATCCTGGTCTCCATCATTTCCCTGTACCAGGATGCCAAAAGCCAGAAGGCCATCAAAATGCTCAAGGAACTGACAGCCCCCAAATCCAAGGTAGTGCGCGATGGGACCATCGAGGAGGTCAAGGTGGAGGAAATAGTGGTGGGAGACGTTATCATGGTGGAGGAGGGCACCTCCGTCCCTGCCGATGCCCTTATCCTTGAATCCAACGATCTTTCACTGAATGAATCCCTTTTGACCGGGGAATCCCTGACTGTCTTCAAGGATGCCGATCATGGAGATCCCTTGATTTACCAAGGGACCCTGGTAATGAGTGGGTTGGCCCTATCAAAGGTAGTGGCCATTGGCGGGGAGACCCAGTTGGGCAAGATTGGTAAAAGTGTGCAAGGTATCGTCAAGGAACGTTCGCCCTTGGAACTGCAGATTAGGAATTTTGTAGGTAAAATGGCCGTTCTCGGGGCCATTGTATTCGTGGCGATTTGGGCCGTGAACTTCCTTCATTCCCACAATCCAGTGGATAGTCTGCTCAAGGCCCTTACCCTGGCCATGAGCGTCCTGCCCGAGGAAATTCCCGTGGCCTTTACCACTTTCATGGCACTTGGTGCTTGGCGATTGATGAAGACCGGGGTCATTGTCAAAGACATGAAGACCGTTGAAACTCTGGGAAGTGCCACCGTTATCTGTGTTGATAAGACCGGGACGATTACCGAGAACAGCATGGAACTTGCCTGGATTTTTGCCCCGGTGACACAGCGGTGGACCCGGGTAGGTGAACCATTTAACCGTGATGAATTGGAACTGATTACCATGGCCATGTGGTCCAGTGAGCCCATTGCCTTCGACCCCATGGAGCTGGCCTTGCACAGGGCATATGTCCAGTTGGGCAAAGGGGACGAAAGGACAAGGTACCGGATGGTACATGAATACCCCTTATCGGGTACCCCGCCCATGATGACCCATGTTTTCGAAGATGATAACGGTAACCGGATCATCGCCGCAAAGGGTGCACCAGAGGCCATTTTAGCCGTCTGTGATCTGGAGGGGGAGGCCAAGGCCGAGCTAGTAGAGGCGGTGAGCGGACTCGCCCGGGAGGGATATAGGATATTGGGAGTGGCCCAGTCGTATTTTCAGGGCTCGGCATTTCCCCATGACCAACAGGGACTCCCATTTGAATTTAGGGGTTTAGTGGCCTTTCACGACCCTCCAAAACCAAATATCAATGAGGTGTTGGAGCAATTTTATGCGGCCGGAATCAAGGTCAAGATCCTCACGGGGGATATTTCCGAAACCACCATGGCCATTGCCCAACAGATTGGGTTGAGAGGAGCTGAAAACCATATTCCGGGAGGGTCCCTGCTGGACATGCCGGAGGCGGAGCTGAACACGGCGGTAGCACGAAATACGATATTCACGCGCGTATTTCCAGAGGTTAAATTAAGGATCATCAATGCCTTGAAGCGTTCGAACGAAATTGTGGCCATGACCGGGGACGGCGTCAACGATGGACCGGCCCTCAAAGCTGCCCATATCGGTGTGGCCATGGGCAAAAGGGGAACTGAAATCGCCAAGGAGGCGGCATCCTTGGTCCTGGTCGATGACGATCTCTCCAAGATGGTACAGGCGGTGGCCATGGGCAGACGGATCTATGACAATTTAAAAAAAGCGGTGCAGTACATCATATCCATCCATATCCCCATAATCCTGGTGGTCTTTCTCCCGTTGGTCCTGGGTTGGGCCTATCCCAATATTTTCATGCCCAAACATGTCATTGTCCTGGAGTTGATCATGGGGCCCACTTGTTCGATCATTTTTGAAAACGAACCCATGGAAAAGGGGACCATGTCCCGTGACCCAAGGCCGTTTGCCCAAACGTTTTTTAAACCCAGGGAATTGGCTATTAGTCTTCTGCAAGGCCTGGTCATTACCATGGGTACCTTGGCCATGTATTATTTCACGATGAGCCAAGGCGAAGGGGAAGCCACCGTAAGGACCGTGGTCTTTGCCACCCTGATCACTTCCAATATTTTCCTGACCCTGGTGAACCGTTCGTTTCATTATTCCATGTTCAGGACCATGGGATACAAAAACACCATGATCCCTTTGATCATCTTAATAGCGGTTGTGGTTACCGGGTTATTGGTATACACGGATAATTTGGCCGTTCTTTTTGGGTTCGTGCCCCTTGACAGGAAGCTGTTATGGGGCAGTATGGGGGCCGGGTTTGTGGCCGTGATATGGTTTGAACTGTGGAAGCTTATCAAAAGGTCGTGCTAGGTGACCCGTTTTGTCCCGTGCAAGGATGTGGAACAAAGAAGTGGCGATTCAAGGGACCGGCGTAAATGCCTGATTTCAACTCTGCTTTTCCCTGCGTCAAACCCCTTGGGGGTTGATGTAGGTCATTGTCCGTTGGTTGTTCCCATTGTAGCTTCATTCCATGAAAAACAAGTTGACATGGGTTCTGTCCCTTTTGGCCTTTGGTTTGGCCCCATTGTCCACTGCGCAGGGATTGACCGCCAAGGAAGTGGTCAAAAGGGCCGACGATAACCTTAGGGGCAATACCTCAGAGGCCGAGATTACGATTCAGATCGTCCGTCCCACGTGGACCCGTGAAATGAAGGTCAAAGCCTGGACCAAGAGCGATGATTTTACCTTGATACATTAGCAGATAACAGGACAAACAAAGCGGGACAAAATATAGTTATTGTCACGGGAGAAGGTAGCAACCTCAACGAATCAGAGGCATTAAAGAGGCGAGCAAAGCGAAAAACTATAACACAGGTGATGATGTTGAAACTGATAGATATTGCAAAAGAAAGGGGCGAGCCTGAATTAGAAAAAGCATATTGGAATACTTACTATTGTCAACAACGGGTTATTACGGCAAATGGGAGGTTGTATGGCAAATATTGTAAAAACAGATTTTGTACTCTTTGTTGTAGTATTAGAAAGGCTGAACTAATAAATAAGTATTATCCAGTAATGAGCAATTGGGAGGATCCTTATTTTTTGACTCTAACAGTCAAAGCGTGCAATGCTCATAATCTTCCAAGATATATCAATAGATGTATTTTTGGTTTTCAAAGAATCAATGCGAAATATAGAAAGAGGTATCAAAGGGGACGGGGTAGGCCTCTTATTGGCGTTAGGTCATTGGAATGTAATTTCAATCCCGTCAAGAAAACCTATAATCCTCATTTTCATATTATAACCAAGGATAAGGAAACCGCCGAAATTTTAAGGGATGAATGGTTAAAGCTTTGGACTCCAAAATTTGCCATTAAAAGATGCCAAGACTTACAAAAAATATATGATTTGGAAAGTGGCCTAATTGAAATTATAAAGTATGGCAGTAAAATTTTTACGGAGCCAGATTTAAAAAGGAGAGCAAAGCAAACAGATACTGCCCAAATATATTTAAAAGCTCTAGATGTGATTTTGACTTCATTTAAAGGCAAAAGGATTTTTGATCGGTTTGGATTTAATGCTCCAAAACAAAAATTGTCTAAAAAGTCAACTGTTAAATTGTTGAGTAATTTTAAGGAATGGGAGTATGACTCAGAAAAGTGTGATTGGGTGAACACTTCAAATGATGAGGTCTTATCGCATTTTAAATTACCTTCTCATTTACAAGGAATGTTGATTAACAATTTGAACGACACATTGACTTAATTAAAAGTATATTTGGGTTACTACATACAATAAAAACCCAAAAATGTCAGAAGACCATAAAAAACAATTGGAGCAACAGCTCTGGAATATAGCCAACACACTTAGAGGCAAAATGAATGCAGATGAGTTTAGAGACTACATCTTAGGCTTTATTTTCTACAAGTATTTAGCAGAGAAAATGGAAATTTATGCAAATACCATTTTACAACCCGATGGCATACAATTTACCGATATAGACGAAAACACCCAAGAAGGACAAGAATACATAGAAGCTATTCGAGAGGAAGCATTAGAAAAGTTAGGCTATTTCTTAAAACCATCAGAGTTATTTTCTGCAATTGCAAAAAGAGGTAATCACAATGCAGAAGAAATTTCTTTAGAACAAGCAGCAGACACTACAGAAACCTACAATACCAAGCACAATTTTATTCTGGAGGATTTACAAAAAATCCTAAACAACGTGCAGAACAGTACAATGGGTACGGAGAGTGAAGAAGATTTCGATAACCTCTTTGAGGATATGGATTTAAACTCTACCAAATTAGGAAAAACACCAGAAGCACGAAACGAAGTTATTGCCAAAGTATTAGCACATTTAGATAAAATAGACTTTCAGTTAGACCAAACCGAATTAGATGTGTTGGGTGATGCTTACGAATATCTTATTGGAAAGTTTGCAAGTGGTGCAGGTAAAAAAGCAGGTGAATTTTATACACCCCAAGAAGTAAGTATGGTATTGGCGAAGTTAGTAACCACAGGAAAACATAAACTAAAATCGGTGTATGACCCAACTTGTGGTAGTGGTTCTTTGCTGCTAAGAGTTGCTAAGGAAGTTGAGGAAGTCAATAACTTTTACGGTCAAGAATTAAACCGTACTACTTACAACTTAGCACGTATGAATATGATTCTGCACGGAGTGCATTATCGTAAGTTCGATATAAAACAAGAAGATACCTTAGAGCATCCACAACACTTAGAACATCGTTTTGAAGCTATTGTAGCCAATCCACCTTTTTCTGCAAAATGGAGTGCCAACCAACTCTTTATGAGTGACGATAGATTTAGCCAATATGGTAAGTTAGCACCGAAAAGTAAAGCGGATTTCGCATTTGTACAGCATATGGTTCATCATTTAGCTGAAAATGGTATTATGGCGATTATATTACCTCACGGAGTACTTTACAGGGGGAATGCAGAAGAATATATTCGTAAGCACTTAATAAAGGAAATGAATATTTTAGATGCGGTAATAAGTTTACCAGCAAATATCTTTTATGGTACTTCAACGCCGACTTGCATTTTAGTATTTAAAAAATGTAGGGAAAATCCAGAAGATATTTTATTTATTGATGCAAGTGATGAATTTAAAAAAGCAACTAATCAAAATGTACTCGAACAAAAACATATAAATAAAATAATTAAAACTTATAGGGAAAGAAATATAATACCAAAATACAGTCGTAAAATAGATTTCAAAGAAATAAAAGAAAACAAGTTTAATTTAAACTTCCCAAGATATATTGATAAGTTTAAAAGAACGGCGGATATTGATTTAAATTTTGTTTGCAATTTCCTTGAAAATATAAATAAGCAATCATTAGAAATTGAAAAACAGATAGAATCATTCTGTAAAGAGTTAAATATAACTTCACCGAAGGGTAGTAATATGGATTTACTATTGCTTTATAAAGAAGGAGTTATGCAGAAAATCTTTAATCGTTCCATAAGATTCAAAAAATCAGATAATACAGATTTTGAAGATTGGGAAAAATTAAAGCTTGGAGATATATTTTCTTATCGAACAACTAATTCTTTATCAAGAGAAAAATTAAATTATCAATCAGGTAGTGTTAAGAATATTCACTACGGCGATATACATACCAAGTACCAATCTTTATTTAAGATAGCTAATGAAGAAGTACCATTTATTAATTCGGATGTTGATTTGAGTAAAATTTCTGAAGACAATTATTGTAAAAAAGGGGATATTATAATAGCTGACGCTTCAGAAGACTATGCAGATATAGGTAAGTGTATTGAAATTATTGATATTAACAAAGAAAAAGTATTAGCTGGTTTACATACAATACTTGCGAGACCAGATAAAATGCAAGTTGAGTCAGGTTTTTTAGGTTATTTGATGAAAACTGAAAAAGTTAAACTTCAGATAATGCGATTTGCTCAAGGCTCAAAAGTTTTAGGAATATCTTCAAAAAGAATATCTGAAATCGATGTCGAAATACCTTCAAATTCTGAACAAAAGCGAATTGTAGCTGTAGATACCCCAAAAATTAGGGCAGTAAGTTTAATCATTAAATTTACTGAATATGACACGAAGAAAGTTTACCCCGAAGTTCAAGACCAAGGTGGTATTGGAAGCCTTGAAAGAGCGGCATAGCCT
>NZ_JARFVB010000009.1 GCF_029193885.1 Flagellimonas yonaguniensis
GGAGCCTGGTGGTCCAGCAACTTTATATTAAATTTGGGGAGAGGATTCCCTTGGAATTAAATCCCAATCCCTCTGGGGCTAGCCCCAGAGGGATTGATGGATCGGACAGAGTTTAATTTACAGACCCGATTTTCCTGAAATTTTTCTTTTCCAGATTTTCAATTAAACCAAAGGTTTCAACAAAAACCAAAAGCTAAGCTTTTAATGGCGCTGGCCAAGTGGCTGAGAATTGCGTATAAAAATAAATGCTTGGGCATTTACTTTTTATGAAAGCAATGTGCTGTTGGCCGAGCGGCTATTTTACATAGCGACTGATTATAGATACAAATGCAAAGATGCAGCGTAGCTGACCGATTTGGAAAATATTCATGACCCCGTTGTAAATTTCAATCTATGACGTTCACACGAGGGATATTTTACATAATGGAAAATTATAGCTTACACGTGACAGGTAAAATTATCCAGTGGATGATTTTATTTGGTGGCGAGATGGTGCGGTGGAAATAAAACAACGAATGTTTAAAGCAAATTGTTTTGACATAAAATCGTTGTCGTTATGACGCTGAAGCATCAGAACTGATTTTATATCAAATAGCAAAGCTATACGCAATTTGCTATACAATAACATTTGTACTATAATTTACATTATGTAAAATAGAATATTCAAGAAGTACAAAAAATACTCCCCTAATCTCTTATTTGGCCAAAACCATTAAAGGCACCTTGGATTTTTTGATAACGGATTTTATAGGGCTTGATCCAAACCTAAGGCTTTTCCCTTTTTTGGGAACGCACAGCAATTGTGTATTGGTTCGCGAAACATAATTGACCAGACCATCCAGCGCATTGGCACCTTTACTGAATTTGTACGAAACCGTTTTGTGCCAAGGATACGAACTATCTTTGGATTCCGATTCACTGGCAATACCAAAATGACGTACCGGTTTTTCACTGTCACGTTTCAAATCCTTGATGACCTCTAGGTCATTGTCTTCAAACTCAGAACCGAAAATCCCAAGATTGATATCCTCGAACGAATGGAATTTATCATCTTGGCCCAAAATCAGTACATTGGTGTTGTTCGTCTGGTTGATGACAAAATCGGTAATGCTTTCAAAAAACATCCCTAATCTGGGCCTACGTTTGCCCAAAACAAGAATATCTGGTTTTTGAAGCGCCAAATAGTCTCTTACCCTGTGTTTTACATTGCCATATTCCAGTTTATAGCTAATAGGTGGATTTTCGTTTTCCCCAACTTGGGAAATAAGTTCTTTCAACTTGGCCCGTGTAGATCTATCATCTTGGTTCAAGCTACGAATGGCGGACAATTGACTGTCTCCTTTAATGATATGGGAAGTCGGTTTTACATGAAAGACCTCTATGGTCCCATCAATCTTTTTTGCCAACTCCACTGCACTGGTCAATACAAACGGCGAACTATTGGACATGTCCAACAACACTGAGATTCGGTATTTTTTTTGACTTCCTTCCATAGACGTGGTTTTTTTTGATGATTTCTCTTAAAAATAACATCAAAACCCTTAGGGTTCAAAGGTTTAACTTTTGATTATGAAAAGAAATATGATATTATTAAATTGAAGTGTCCTGTTTTGATGAATTCTTAATGAATCAGAATAAATGCTTGATTTTCTTTACCCATTTCAATGAAATGTTGTAAGGTGCATATCGTAAAGGTACATCGAGCCAAGTCCCTCTTTTGGTTATGGATTTATGGTGCGAGAACAGGTCAAAGGTAAATTTACCATGGTATCCCCCTATTCCCGATTGCCCCACTCCGCCAAACGGCAAATTCGTATTACTGATATGCACCACTACATCGTTAATGGTGCCTCCACCGAAGGAGTACTGGCTCATCAGACGTTTTTGAAACTTTTTATCATTGGAGAACACATAAAAAGCCAATGGGTTTGGGTACTTGGCGATATAATCATGCAATTCACTTTCCTCTTCGTAGGAGATGATAGGAAGAATGGGACCGAATATCTCCCCTTCCATAATGGGGCTGTCCAATGCGGGTTCATCCACTAAAGTGGGGGCGATATATTGGTCATCATCGGTAAAAGAACCACCAAACAACAGTGTTTGCCCTTCAAGCATCCCTTTAAGTTCTTGATAATGTTTGCTAGTGGCAATTCGGGCAAAATCTTTGGAATCTTCCATTGTTTGACCATAAAACCCCGTAATGCTTTGTTGGAGACGATTTACCAAACGGTCCTTGACACTCTTGTGCACCAAGATATAGTCCGGTGCGATACAGGTTTGCCCCGCATTGATGAATTTACCCCATGCAATACGCTTGGCGGCCAGTGATAAAGAAGCTGTTTCGTCCACAATGCAGGGGTTCTTGCCGCTCAGTTCCAAAGTGACGGGCGTTAGATGCTTCGCAGCTTTTTCATACACGATTTTACCCACTCGGGTACTGCCCGTAAAAAAGATGTACTCCCACTTCTCTTCCAAAAGTTGGGTCGAGGCCTCTACTCCACCCTCCACCACGGTCACATATTCGGGCGGGAACACTTTTCGGATGATTTGAGCCATGATCTTAGAAGTATGCGAACTGAATTCGGAAGGCTTGATCATCGCTGTATTGCCAGCGGTAATGGCTCCCACCAAAGGTGTCATGGCCAACATGAATGGGTAATTCCAAGGAGATATAATGAGGATTTTGCCATAAGGTTCAGGCTGAATCCAATCCTTGGACGGGAAATTGGACAAGGAGCTCCCTACTCCATTGGGCTCACTCCAGTTTTTTACATTTTTAATGGCATGCTTGAGTTCGGCCAAAACCAATTGGGTCTCTGTGGCCAAGCTTTCGAACCGTGGCTTTTTGAAATCGGCATAAAGGGCATCACAGATGGCATCTTCTTGATCCAGAATCTCTTGTTGCAGTTTTTTAAGGTGCTGTTTTCTATAACCAATATCCTTGGTTTTCTGCGTGGCAAAAAAGTCATTTTGGGCTGCCACCAATTGCTTTACCATAAACTGATTGTTTCTTTAAATATAACCAAACTAATGTGGAATCATACCAAAAAAAAGAGCACCGGAATGAACCAGTGCTCTTTTTGATCTATATTTTTTAAGCGGCTACAGCGAAATCTCCTCTGTAGCGCCATTGGGATAAATAATCGTGGCCACATCGTCACAATCCCCGTTTCCGAAGTCAACTGTAACGGCCAATCCGTTTTTGGACAGGGTCATGGTGCCTGTTGTCAGGTATTGGCAAGAAGCATTTCCTTCAAGATCCTCCACTGTCTCCACGGCATAGGTGTTTCCATCAGCGACCACGGTCCACGTACCGGATAGGGAGAACACCGTGCTCTCCAAGGTATCACCAAAGGTAATTCCAAAGGTTTTGGTCCCGTTTTCGGAAATTACAGCACCATCTTCCATTTCCACGGACATATCACTGACCACGGTAAATGACACGGAATTTTGCCCGCTGTTCGCTGAAATTTCAAATGTTCTAGTACCATTTATTTTAATGTTGCCCACGTAAAAATCTTGGTAGGAAGCTGTAAAGGAAGAAGCCTCTTCCCCTACTTCGTAGGTTACGGTTACCGTTCCGTTCACATTTTCCGTTCCGTTGAGCACACAATTATTGAAGGTTGCCACGAATCCGGTTTCGGTATATTCGGCAGCGTAGCATTCCCCGTCTTTGGCAACAGCCGATTTAGCGGTATTTCCGGCAAAAAGATCGGCCAAAGCGGTATCGGCAGCCCCTGCGATATCTTCTGTTGTTAAAATGGTCTTCAATTCCGCAGAAGTGATGGTTTCATCATCCCCGGGCATGGCATCTTCACTACAGGATTGAAAGCCAATCAGAGCAGTGGCAATAAACGTAATCGATAAGATTCTTTGGGTAAGGTACTTCATAATTATTTGGTTATGCATTTGTGTTGAAGAACGTAATGAGACCTTGATTAGTGTATTTGAGACGGTTAGATCGATGAAAAGCACCAAAGATTGAATTATTATTCTTGAAATTATGTTATTTTCATCAATTAGTAAATTATAGTCCCATGAAAAACAGTAAGTTACTTATGCTATCGACCTTGTCTTTTTTAATGATACAGTCGTGCAGTGAAGGCGATAATGGAGATCCTGGTTTTTCCAGCGCCGAACTTGTCGGAACATGGGATTTGGTGGAAATCAGACTGAGTGAGGGTGTGGACATTGATGGTAATGGTACACGATCATCCAATTTATTGGATGAAGCGGATTGCATTTCGGGCGCTATCGTTTTGAGGGAGGATACCTCTTACCAATTTGAACAGACCAGTTTCAAAATAGTTGCCAATGCCAATGGCCAATACAATACAGATTGTTATGGTACCTATTTGGCCACAGGAGTTTGGGCCAGTAATGGTTCTGAAGTGGCTTTCCAAGGCAGCGATGTTTTGGGTATCTTACAGCTAATGGGCAATAGAATTATATGGAGTGAGGATGAAGCATTACCGGGCGTGGAAGCATACATTTATGAAAAACGATAACATTTGCCCGATCCTCTTCGATTCAGACACTTTTGAAGCATAACGACACCATGGCCAAGCTATCAATTTTAAGGGATCAAATCAGGGCGCATTTATTGTTGCAAATACAAAAAGGGGGATTGCAAATAGGAAAACCCATCAACCTGGCGGCCCTATCACGGGATACTGGCGTAAGCGTTACCCCTATTCGCGAAGCCCTGAGTCAATTGGAGCAAGCACAAGTGTTACAGGCCATACCCAATCGGGGTTTTATCGTGGCCAAGCTGTCCAAAACCGAGGTCAAGAACCTTATCGAAATCGTGGCCCAATTGGAAGTGATGGCCTTGGAGAATTCTCAATTTGATTCCCATGCCATGGATACTTTGGACTCACTGCAATCACAAATGGAAGAAGCAGGAAGCATTCAAGAGGGGCTTACCCTTCGGTTTAACTTTCACAACCATTTGGTTCGGCATTGCACTAACAAGATACTGTTGCAAATCCTGAAGGACCTCAAGCTCAGGTTGCACTTTTACGAATACGATTTTATCCGGGATTTCGAATTCTTCAAAAAACTGAGCGCACAGACCCGTTCTGTGGTCGAGGCGGTTCAAGAAGACAATGTGCCCACGGCCGCATTGATCCTACGGATGCATTGGATGTCCATTTTGGAACATATTGAGGCACAAATCCACGTTAAAAAGGGTTAATCTTCTGATTGTCAAAATAAAATAATGCTAATTTCGTTTTAGGAAAAACACATTACCATGAATTTCTTAAATGAGGAAATAGCCTCACGTACCAAAAGAAAAAAATTGTCATCACTTCTTAAAAGACAGATTTCGTGCGGAACCTTCCAAGATCTGGAACCACTGGATTTGGACCACGACAAAAGGCTATCCCCAAAAACAAAACTTTAAGGCCAGCATCAAAATCTTGGCGGCGGAATCAGGGCAATCTCATCATATGAATTGATTTTTTCATTGTCCGAAGCATAATTCTGGTTCACAGCAACGGTCACTTGTGATATTTTTTTGAGTTCCGGATAGGTATGCTCAAGGAACTTTTTGAGTTCTCCTACGGTATTGGGTATTTTTTTTCCTGTTAAGCTAGCTGTTGGGACAGATAAAGTGGGGGTTCCAATAATATCTTTGGTAGCTCCGAACAAAAGTATAGTCATAGTATCAACCTATTAGCGTTTATTGTTTGTTTTGAATTTTGGTTAGATAGGTTGGTAGGTTTTATGGGCAGTGAAAATATTAAATTTTGCTTGGAACACTATCATTTTAACAAACACAGATTTCTTTTAACTTTTCTTTAATTCAATTCTTGGGTTCTTCCATACTTTTCAAACGAATTCTTCGTTGTGGATGCAAGACCTTAACACTATATGAAAATGAAACACATACTCCAGTTTACATTCCTACTATCATTTAGCCTTATTTTGTTTTCCTGCGGAAATGCGGATGATGATGTCAGTTTTGACATAAACGACAGTGAACTTGGCCTTGGCGAAGAGCCGGATGATTGCTTGGGTTTTGACGAAAACGAATTGCTACTGTCCATTCAGGATGAATATACGACCCAACCCGGAAAGGTTTCTGTACTTTTTAGGGTATCGGACCTTATGGGCAACCCCATTTCAGGTTTGTCCGCAGATCAATTCTCCATCTATGAACAAGGTAGAAACGATGATTGTTTTGAACCTATTTCCTCTTCCGAATCCTTTGCAAGGATTTCCCCCAACTCACAAGTGTTCAACAACAACACCTTATTGGTGTTGGATTTGAGCAATAGCGTCTTGCAAAGCAGTTTGGATGAATTAAAGGTAGCGACTACGAGTTTCATCAATAATGTGATGCCCGAAGAACCGACGGAATCCTTCAGAATGGCCATTTATTGGTTTGATGGCGAGGATGAACTCCATTTATTGAATCCGTTGACATCATCAGTGGCTGAATTGACGTCCTCCGTGGATGGTATCACAGCGGATATCAGCAACGACCCGTCTACCGATTTGTACGGTGCCGTGATCAAATCGACCAATATCGCAGAGGATTTGCTCACTGAAAATCCTGAAGTCATCAATGCTGCATCCATTGTATTATTTACCGATGGTACCGACCAAGCATCCCGTTACAGGGAATCCGATGCCCTACGTGCTGTAGAGGAAGCCGATAGGAACATCTCGTTCTTTACCATTGGGCTTGGTGCTGAAATCGATACCGAAGTCTTGACGGAAATCGGTAAAACCGCCAGTGTTTTCGCCAGTAATTCCGAAGAGTTGGAAAATACCTTCAACGATATCTCACAACGAGTGGAAGAGCAAGCAGGAAGCTACTATCTGTTTGAGTATTGTACCCCAAAACGTGATGGCAGTGGCGAGAGCAACCTCGTCATCGAATTGAATCATAATGGTTTACAAGGAGCTGTACAGACCAGTTTCAGTGCCAACGGATTTACGGGCGGCTGTGAGTAGATAGGGCTTTTTATCAGCCTGACTTATTTTTGGATTAATCGTATCTTGTTCGGCAATAAAACTAAACATACATATGATTACCCAAAGAAAAACGATTTACACTTTTATCTGCACCTTACTTTTAGGTTTTACCAGCAGTATTTATGCCCAACACATCAGTCCGTTAGAGGGCAGATGGGATTTGGAAATGGATTTTATGGGGAAGACCTCCCCTTCCTGGTTGGAAATCAGGCATTCGGGAACCGCTACCCTATTGGGCCGTTTTGTGTTCGCTTTTGGTAGCGCTAGACCCATTGCCGAAGTGGAAACCTACGGAGACAACAAGTTTACCTTTAGTATTCCCAACCAATGGGAGCCCAAGGGAAGCGATATGATTTTTCATGGCGAACTGGAAGATGGGCAATTAAAGGGAACGCTGATCTATACCGATGGTTCCATCATTCATTGGACGGGCGTAAAAGCACCGGAATTAGCGTATACAGAAAACCCAAAATGGGGGAAAACCATTGATGTGTTCAATGGTAAAGACCTTTCTGGATGGCATGTGGACGGCGAAAAGAACCAATGGGTGATAAAAGATGGTGTTTTGACCAGTCCAGAGTCTGGCTCCAACCTGATTACGGACGAAAAATTCCAAGATTTCAAACTGCATGTGGAATTCCGTTACCCAGAAGGAAGCAATAGCGGAATCTATCTTCGTGGACGCTACGAAGTTCAGATTGTGGATAGCGAAGGCTACGAACCTGCTGATATTTACTTAGGTGGTGTATATGGTTTTTTGGAGCCCAATGAAAATGCATCCAAACCTGCTGGCGAGTGGCAGACCTATGATATTACTTTGATTGGACGAAGGGTCACTGTAACCCTTAACGGAAAAACCGTGATTTCCGATGCTACGATCCCTGGCATTACAGGGGGAGCTTTGGACAGTAACGAAGGTGAACCGGGTCCATTTATGATTCAGGGAGACCATGGCCCTATCGAATACAGAAGTTTTGAAGTAACTCCTTTGAAGAAGTAGGAGTTTGAAAATTAAGGAAGAGGCTGTTTGAAATCGTTTCGCGTACGTCAACCTCAACTTGTTTCAGGTTCTCATGGCACTTTGTAACGCAATATGATGAGATTCCGAAACGAGTTCGGAATGACGACAGTCAAACAGCCTCTTTTTTTATAGTGTTTAAGGTTAACCTCGATAAAACTACTTGGGTTCTTAGGAGCATTGTGTCATTTCGAACTTAGAGAGAAATCTCCGAGCAAATTCAAAATTATGAGATTCCTCGTCGCTTGCCCTCCATCGTAATGACAGCTAAAAAAATAGTTTAACCCTTAATCCAAGGGAACAAGTTCGATGTTTCTCCACTTGACCCGAATACCACCACCATCATGTATTTGTAATGCAATGGCTCCTTCGCCTTCCCCTATTTTTTCATCTTCCAAATGAACCATTTGTACACCATTCAGCCATGATGTGACTTTGGGGCCTTCCACACGGATTTTCATGGTGTTCCACTCCCCCATTTTCAGGGCTTTGTCCTTTTCAGGGTCTGGTTTTATCAACCAACCACGGCCATAAGATTCATAAATTCCACCGGTATCTTTACCAGGAGGTGCTACTTCCACTTGCCAACCACTTACTTTGGTTCCCTCAAAAGTAGAGCGGATAAACACGCCACTGTTACCATCAGCCTCTTGTTTGAATTCCAAGGTCAACTCAAAATCCTTATAGAATTTATCCGTGGACAAATAGCCATACTCCCCTTTTGGACCGCTCTCACAGATGAGCTCGCCATCTTCAACAAACCATTTTTCCTCTCCGTGATTGACCCAACCATCCAAGTTCTTACCATTGAAAAGTGTGATGGATTCTTGTGCGAATGTCAATTGTGCAGCCAATAGGCATAATGCTACTAAAATTTGTTTTCTCATTTTTATGTGCTAAAAGGTTATTTATTTTTTATAATGATTTAGTTACCATTGACCAATCCATTACCCGTATACTGCTCATCCAAAGGTTTAGCGAGGTCAATCAAAAAACCATTGATCAAGGCATGCGTCAATTCTCCATCTTTCTTTAAAAAGAAAGTGGGATTGATACCGGGCCGAAGTCTCAACTCATTCAATTCAAATTTTTCGTTGACCAATATCAGGGGGAAATCAACAAAGGCGTTCTCTTCAGCTTGTTCTGTTTCAACGTAGGCCACACCATCTTTCAATACATCCATTGGGTTTTGTACCTGAGCTATCTTGGCCATCTTTGGTGGAACCACGGTATATCCCTTGGCATCAAAGGTTTTGTAGGCATAGTAAGTCGATAAATCCCCTTGGTCGGCAACCGAACTTCTGTAATAAAACTGATTATGCCCTTCCAAATCGATCTCGTTGTTGAAAATACCGAGATCAAGGATATACGTATCGCCCAAAAGTTCGTAGGTCAGATTCTCTATTTTCAAATCGAACAACATGCGGTCGTTACGGGGTATTTTTTCATAATCCTCGATAGGGATGCTTTTGTAAGATTCATTGGCTATGGTGTACAGGGCGGAAAGAATCGATACGTAGTTCAGCTTTCGGATTTCCTGCTTTTCAGGGTCACTGGGATATCCACCTGATTCAATCAAAATCAAGCTGGTGCCCCATTTGGCAATATTATCCCCAAAGGCACGGGGTTCAAAATCATCGCTATACCGACCAACTTGACCTGGAGCGTAGTTTTGAATGATTTTGTTCATGTACACTATGACCTTCATGGCATTGGAACGCACTTCGTTTATGTCTTTTTCGTAGTTGAAAGCAGTTGCCAAATACGAAATGGTCGCTGGTTTTTCGGTGCGTTCTGCGTTGTAGTACTTACTTTGATCATGAAGGTTGAAACCAAAATCCGCATCGAGGCTGTCACGTAATCGCTTTAATGTTTGGCTTTCTGGGGATTGCAAGCGCAGCGCATCCCGATTGATATCCACTCCCAAAGCATTTCGACGAGTGAACACTTCTGCCCCATCGGGATTGAGCATGGGCAAAAAGTGAAGTTTCAATTTGGAGAGAATCGCTTCTTTCTCCTCTTTGAACTCCGGAGCATCCAAAAAATTGAGAATGTCGAAAATGGCTTGGGTGGCCGTGGGTTCGTTCCCGTGCATTTGAGACCAGAGAAATATATTACTGTCACCGGAACCAATACTGATGAGATGTAAGTCTCGTCCTTGAATGGACTCCCCTACTTTTTGTACCTCAAATTTTGGGTTAGCCTTGAATTTTTCAATCAAAGGCTGGATATCAGCGTGTTTTATTCTACGCTTCCCTATGCTTGACTCCTTGTAGTCATCATAGGTTTTGTGTAATTTGGAAGTAAGTTCGTCCTGTGCTTGTACGTTGCACACAAGCACGATGATGGTTAAAGTGAATAGTTTTTTGATCATTGGTCTTTTGTTGGAACAGATTTAAAGTTAAATTTTTTAGTGGCTTTTCTCACTTTTTCCACGAAATCCATTCCTGGGTCTGTCTTTTTGGTTCGATAACCATCATCCACTTCCAACCAAAGCGGATGTCCTTCGAACAAGGTGTATTCTTGATGTCCTATCACATAGTCAATATCATATTTTGATGCCAAATAATTGACTAGATAGATGTTGGATTTGAGCTGTTGTTTAGTCAAGGGCATTCCTTCTGTACCACCAACGTTCTCTATCCCAATGGCGCAATGATTTAAACCAATCGTATGGCGTGCCATGGTAGTTTCAGGCATCAATCGGTAAATGGTACCATCTTGATCCACCAAAAAATGTGATGACACGTTCAAACCGCTCACATTCACTAAATCAGGTCGCCAGTTGGGCAAGGTGGGCCTGTTGAATGCTTCAAAGGATTTTTTAAGGGATGGAATTGCTGTCCAGTGTAATACCACCATTTTTGGGGTTATTTCTGGAGTGTCTTGGTCCAGTTCATACCTGTTCAGCAAGTATTCCTTGGTCAGTTCAATCCGTTGTTCATCAAAAATAATAGGGATGTCCACAATTTCCTTTTGGGTGGAGCAAGCTCCCAAGGCCAAGGCCCAAAGAATTAAGCTAGTTTTCTTCATTTGTTGTATGTATTGGGTTAATGGGAACGGCGTAGCAGATAATCAGTTTTTTCCTGCCCCATTCCCGTGCTTTTTTTACGTCCTTTCCCATATAGATGTCAATTCGGTTCCGCCATCGATAATGCATTTTATCCTTTACATAAAATGTATCGGGAAAGGTATCTATTTTTACCATGGTATTGTGGGTAAGCCCTTTTTCAATAAGGTCCCTTGAAACGGCTATGGTCTTCATTCCAGGTTTTAAGGTATCTCCCCAAGCCGCTACGGATGGGTTGATGCTATCCGTTTGCCAAAAAACGGAATTGTATGCTGACACTGTGACCTCATGCCCATACCATATATGTTTTGAAGGTGGTTCCACGGGTTGCTGTTTCTCCTTCTGAGTACACCCTATCAAAATTATGGACGCTATGAGAATCAACTTTTTCAATACAGTAAATTTTCCAAAAGCATAATATCCACATTATTGTTCTTCCAACGGTCCGCTATTTCTTTTGGAACTGGAGTGAACCCTAAAGTTAAGGAGCTCAGAACTATATCTTCATCGCCATCATTATCGATATCCGAAGCATCCATGAGAAACCAGCGAGCCAAGGAAGGGTCTTCCAATATGCTGGTGGTAAATTCAAAATTGACGGCATCCTTGTTTTCCAAATAGACAAATGAATGTTCGGGAAATTCCTGATAATTGGGAAACGTACTTATCAGGGCAAAATCCAAGTCCCCATCTTGATCAAAATCACGGGACAGTACCCGAGTGGCTCCGTACATGGGGTAAAAGAAGGCTTCCGAATAAGTGTTGTCTCCATTGTTCAGGTAAATTCGCATTCCATGATAGGGTTTGTGCACATACGATATATCCGCATTATCGCCATGTACCGTAATGATATCTTCCAGACCGTCTCCATTGTAATCCATTAATTCGAACCAACTTGTTCCGAAAACGGGACTGAATTGAAGTATGTTCTCTGCTTCAAAGACGAGGTTATCTGTTTGGTAAAAAACAGTGATACTCTCATTGCTCTGGGTCATAAGGGAGACAATATCCTTTTTGCCGTCATTGTTCATATCCCTTACCACCGTTTTGATGGCCCCGGGCAGATTCAACAACACTTTTTTACTGTAACCTCCGGATTCATTTTCATACAAAAGGGACAACCTCCCCGATTGATTGCCAAACTCGCTCACAACGAATTCATTTTTCCCATCATCATTTAAATCATCCATGAGCGTATGGACCGGCCTGTGCAGGTTGTTCTGTATGGAAAGGGTGTCTTCGCCCATTTTTAGCATCAGTTTTCCCTCTTCCAGTTCCGATGGTCGTATGATTCCAATTTCAGTGATCATCTCCACGGAATCTTTTTTGTTGTACCAGGTTACGGGTGTTTTGCCCTGGTAAATTTGTTTTGATGATTTTTGATCAAAATTGAAAAAGCCTAGGGTTCCAATTAAATCACCGTAAAAAACTTTATTACTTTCATCCATAAATTCCAGATAGGTAATCATACCCTCATTTAGCGTATCTACAACATAGGGCTTTGGAATAAACTGGTTTAAAGTATCCGCTTGGGGTACATTGATTGTTTTCAACTGATCTGGCGCATTGGATATGATATAGCTTTGAATTTGAACCAATTCTTCAAAGGTGATTTTTGGTCTATATCCAGTTGTTTCTGTGTTTTTATCATCATTCAAACCTTCCACTTCCATACGCTCCATCATCGCTGGCAGCACCGATTCTTTCCAGACATGTTTGGGCAATTCTTCAATTTTGGGTGCTATATGGCAACTAGCGCAATAGTTGTCATAAAGCTGCGCACCCTTGGGTTTAAGGTGCTCTTTTTTGCAGGAGCCCATCAAAAGCAGAAGTGCAAAAACAGCACAGAAGTTAAAGATAGTTGGTGGGTTGGGCATGGATTGGTTAAGGTATCGAGGTTGAAAAGGGTTTAGCTGGGCAAAGGAACATAGGTGTTATCGTTATTCATCATCATAAAGGTTTTGTCTACCCAAGCTTTTTTTGCCTGTTCCAATTTTTCTTTACTTGAGGAAACAAAATTCCAATAAATATAACGTTCCTCTGGAAAAGGCCCACCACCGAACAACATTAAATGGGTATTTGGTTGTAGTTTGATGTTGCACGTGTCCTCTACTTTGGAAACCAAGATATTGCCTTCTTCGACCGTTTCTCCGCAAGCTTCGATGCTTCCCTCAACGATACAGATGCCGATTTCTCCTTTTAGATTACCGTTCACATTGAGAGTGTAAGTGTCCTTGTTTTTTACTTCGATCATAAAAAGGTTGGAATGTACTGGAACTGGAGATGTTTTACCGTAACCTTCGCCCGCTACCAGTTTAAATTCTGTATCGCCATCGGTCCATTTGGGAATATCAGCGCTATCAATGTGATGGAATTGAGGTTCCATATCTTCAAGTTCCTTGGGCAATGCGACCCAAATTTGATAGCCATGGGCCGTAAAAGTGTGGCCATCTCGCATATCCTTTGGTGTCCGCTCGGTGTGGGTTACCCCCTTCCCTGCCGTCATCCAGTTAACGGAGCCAGGCTTGATGCGTTGATGCGTACCAAGACTATCTTCGTGGATAATCTCTCCTTCCAACATAAAGGTCAATGTGGATAGTCCCATGTGCGGATGCTGGTCCACATCCATATACTTTTCAGGCCCCAACTGCGTGGGTCCCATGTGATCTATAAAAATAAAGGGGCCGATCATTCGCTTTTTACGGAAAGGAATCAGTCTTCCCACTAAAAAATCGCCAATATCCCTGCTACGTTCTTCAATGATCAATCCAATGTTGGACATTCGTTAAATGTTTATATTTAGATGCAGAAAGTTACAAATACATCCTATAACCATGAAACTACTTAAACGTGTTTTGCTACTCCTTGTCGTAATCATAGGAGTGGTCGTCTACCTAAATTACCCCAAACTGAACATTATTTCTGGATATGCCGCCAAAAATGTGGCTTCCGGCGTTTTTGTTGCCGATCGTTCTGCTGCAAGCATGAACCAATACGACAATAGCGCTCCCTTGATTGAAATGGCTTCCACTGAAGTCAATGAAAGCGAGGAATCCACTTCCTCTACCGTTTATGGTTTGATGAAGCGTACGGCGATATATCGTGATGGTCTTGGAGCGGTATTGATCAATGATGATTATGATTCCGAAGCATTAACGATACGACCAAAGCGAAATCAACCTGCAGATACCATTCCCTATCCTTACGGTCAAGCGGCACCCATGGATACCATATTGCCTGAAGTGGATATGGACCAGATAAACAAAGCCATGGCCATGGCATTTGCCGAACCCGAGACCCAAAAAACAAGGACTCTTCTTATTTTGTACAAGGGGCACCTAATTGCCGAAAAATATATTGATGGCTTTGATAAGGACACCCCTATCTTGGGCTGGTCTATGACCAAAAGTGTTTTAGCTAGTTGCTACGGAGTTCTGGAACATCAAGGGAAACTGGAAATGGATTGGCCGGCTCCCATTCCCGAATGGAAGGACGATGAAAGAAAAGACATTACCTTAAACCATTTGCTTCGTATGCAAA
Source organism: Flagellimonas yonaguniensis (assembly GCF_029193885.1). Classification (GTDB taxonomy): domain Bacteria; phylum Bacteroidota; class Bacteroidia; order Flavobacteriales; family Flavobacteriaceae; genus Flagellimonas; species Flagellimonas yonaguniensis. Next base: position 14,619 of record NZ_JARFVB010000009.1, read on the forward strand.
GCGGATTGGCTTGGGATGAAGATTATACGGGTATATCCGATGTAACCCGCATGTTGTTCTTGGATAGTGATATGACACAAGCACAGCGCGATAAAAAAGCCATAGCCAAACCTACGGAAATTTGGAACTATTCCTCTGGCACCACCAATCTGCTATCTGGAATATTACGGCAACAGTTTAGGAGCCATCAAGAGTATTTGGATTTCCCTTATGCTGCTTTAATCGATAAAATTGGAATGTATTCCATGGTTTTGGAAGCCGATATTGCAGGGAATTATGTTGGTTCCTCTTACGCATGGGCCAGTACCCGAGATTGGGCCCGGTTTGGACAATTGCATTTGGATAAGGGAAGTTGGAACGGAGAACAACTGTTTGATGCTTCTTGGATAGAGTACATCACTACACCAACGGTTAACTCCAATGGTACCTACGGTGCTCATTTTTGGTTGAATGCTGAAGGGAAGTACCCCGATGTGCCCATAGATATGTTTTCGTGCAATGGTTTTGAAGGACAACATGTGTTTATGATTCCTTCCAAAGACTTGGTCGTTGTACGGACCGGATTGGCCGAGGAACCGTATTTCGATGTGAACGGCGTGCTGTCAAACATCGTGAAAGCAGTACCTTAAATCGATGAGATATACTAAAATGTCCGAAAAACCACAGGATTAAGGTACTTCACAACAATAATTTCGTTTACGGGAACACTCGTGGTAGTTTTACCATGTAATAAAAAACGAAAGTAATTTTTTCATTTTCATATAGTGTTCTCGTAAAAGAGTCTTGACCATAACGGCAGGGCTCTTTTCTATTTAGGGCCATCCTGAATTAATCCTGTAGCATCTCGACTGCGCTCGATGTGACAAATCAGAGCAACTTCCCTGTCATTGTGAGCCTAGTGGAGCATGTTACCCGTTACCCTGAACTTGTTTCAGGGTCACATTTCCAATGGATTCCGCGTCCAAGCACGGAATGACATCCTATTTTTTATTGGAGATTCTAGATTGTATTTTTCTTGCACAAATGGCTTGAATGCTTGTCATTCTGAGCGAAGCGAAGAATCTCAACTCTTCAAGAAACCCAAATTCTTCAGTAGCAACTATCCTCTATAATGCCCTTACCAAGCCAATAATGAAGTTCAGAATCACTGAAAATGTTCAGATGACAACAAGTAAACGGCACTTCACAACAATAATTTCACTTATGCGGAGTTGCGGGGTACATTTACAGTGTAATAAAAAACGAAAGTAATTTTTTCATTTTCATATAGTGTTCTCGTAAAAGAGTCTTGACCATAACGGCAGGGCTCTTTTCTATTTTGGGCCATCCTGAATTAATCCTGTAGCATCTCGACTGCGCTCGATGTGACAACATAGATGTTATTCTAAGCACAGCGAAGAATCTCAACTCTTCAGAATGATAAGACCTAATTGAAGATTGTTTTTACGGAATCCATTTGTCCTTACCAAAATCGGGCTTACGTTTTTCCAGAAAAGCATTCCTACCCTCTTTTGCCTCGTCCGTCATGTAGGCCAAACGAGTAGCTTCTCCGGCAAATACTTGTTGCCCTACCATGCCATCGTCGGTTAGGTTCATGGCGAATTTCAACATTTTTATGGATGTTGGTGACTTGGCCAATACTTCTTGGGCCCATTGGTAGGCAGTATCCTCCAATTCATCATGAGGGATAACGGCGTTTACCATGCCCATTTCATAAGCCTCCTGTGCGGAATAGTTTCTTCCTAAAAAGAAAATTTCGCGGGCTTTTTTCTGACCTACCATTTTGGCGAGATACGCAGAGCCATAACCACCATCAAAACTGGTCACATCGGCATCGGTTTGTTTAAAAATAGCGTGCTCCTTACTGGCAAGGGTCATATCACATACCACATGAAGGCTATGCCCTCCCCCAACTGCCCATCCGGGAACCACCGCAATGACCACTTTGGGCATAAAACGAATCAAACGCTGTACTTCCAGAATATTCAAACGGTGGTAGCCATCGTCGCCTACGTAACCTTTGTGTCCACGAGCCTTTTGGTCGCCACCGCTGCAAAAGGCCCATTTACCATCCTTGGACGAAGGTCCTTCTCCAGAAAGCAACACTACTCCAATGGAGGTATCCTCTTGTGCATCATAAAAAGCTTTGTAGAGCTCGCTGGTGGTCTTGGGCCGGAACGCATTGCGTATATCGGGGCGGTTAAAGGCAATACGCGCCACGCCATTACATTTTTTATAGGTAATATCTTCGAATTCCATGGCGGTCTGCCAGTTGGGTGATTCCATAGTGGTAGATTTTATTGTACCACAAAATAACGGAAAATCTGGATTATGACCATTGGAGATTTGGTAGGAGACTTAATGAGATATACTCCAATACTTTAGTGCTTAGAATGAAGAACAAGCAAGATAGGTGTTCTATCTATCATCAGAAAACAAGTTACATGGCCAAACACTCTGCAAATCTTGGACATAAGAGCGGCAATAATACCCATACGTGGATAAAAAACAATACGATAAACAGCAGACCAATTATCAAGGCATGACTTATATATACTTCATCGCCTTCGGGTTTAATCTTTGGCCACAAAAGTCCAAAAGCCCCAGTGATAAATAGTAAAAAAGGTACGCCGGAGAAAAATACGAGAAACTTTAAACCGAACTGGTCTTTCATTGTACCATAAATGATGAAACCAATGATTAGGGATACTATTATAAATATCCAAAACACTCTTTTTTTTGACTTTTTATTACCGTTTTCCATCACTATCAGTTTGGAATTACTATGTGATTAAAATTATTTGATTCATCTTGTTTATTCCATGACTAGAGTCAGTTTGAGTAATTCTAGGATGGGGTCATCACGAATAACCTGTATTCAGATTAATAGTTTAAACAATTCCCCTAATTTTGCAATCATAAACTATTATTGATATGGCAAGCGATTGGCTTAAGATGTGGGACACCAAGTTTGGACAAAAGGAATATGCCTACGGCACTCATCCCAATGACTATTTGAAGGAGAAATTGGAGACCCTACCAGCAGGCTCTATTCTTTTTCCCGCAGAAGGAGAAGGACGAAATGCCGTTTATGCCGCCCAACAAGGTTGGCAGGTATCCGCGTTTGACATCAGCGAAGCAGGCCAACAAAAGGCTTTAAGGCTAGCGGAGAAAAAACAGGTGTCCATCGACTATAAATTAGGGGAATTGGACAAATTGGGTTATCAACCAGAACAGTTTGATGCCATTGCCTTAATTTATGCCCATTTCCCTCCCACTATTCGTTCAGGGTATCACAAATTGTTGCATAGCTACTTAAAAAAAGGCGGTACTATCATTTTTGAAGGATTCAGTAAAGACCATTTGGAATACAAAAAGAAAAATCCAAGTGTGGGTGGTCCTGGAAATTTGGATTCTTTGTTCTCCATGGAAGAATTGCAATCCGATTTTACGGATTATGAAATACTGGAGCTCAAAAAAACGACCGTGGAACTCAATGAGGGAGATGGCCATGTGGGCACTGGTTCCGTGATCAGGTTTTTTGCCAAAAAGAAGTAACTAAACCACTTTTCTACGCGAATCTTGAATGTCGGCCATGTTCTTATTCGCCCATTGCGCTAAATCCTGTATGATCGGCATCAGGGTTTTGGCACGTTTGGTCAGCGAGTACTCCACTCGTGGGGGTATTTCGGGATATGCTTTACGTTCAACCAAGCCATCCGCTTCCAGTTTTTTAAGGGTAACTGTGAGCATTTTTTGGGATATGGTCCCGATGTACTTATGGATTTCGTTAAAACGTAACACTTCCATATCGCTTAACAGCATCAATACCAACATGGACCACTTATCGCCGAAACGATCCAGTACATTTCGAACGGGGCAGTGTTCCTCATCAGCATAGTTTTTCACTTTATTTTCCATAACCAGCTTAAAATCAGCAATAATTACCTAAAGGTAAGTCTCTGACGATGAGGTCGGTTCTTGTGGAAAAGTAACTAACCTTTTACCTTTGACTTACTAAAAGTAATTAAATAACTATAATAAATTATAAAATGGCTAAAATATTGATAACCGGTGCTACCGGAGGATTGGGTGGCACTACCGCAAGATTTTTAAAAGAAAAAACAACATCCGACAACATTACCGTTTTGGTGCGCGACAAAGAAAGTGACAATGCCAAAGCACTGGCTAGCGAAGGTTTTGAGCTTCGTTCGGGAGATTATGACAACCCAGATAGCCTAGCAGAGGCATTTAAAGGCATAGATATCCTGTATTTTGTTTCCGCGAGTGATATAGGGAAACGTATCCCCCAACATAAAAATGTGGTGGAAACTGCCAAGGCATCCAACATCAAGCATATTATGTACACGAGTACAGTGCGGAAAGATGAGTCATCAAATGCTCCCCTGCATGTGGTTGTGGATGCCCATGTGCAGACCGAAAATTGGATAAAGGCCTCAGGTTTGACCTACACTATTCTTCGTCATAATTTGTATGCTGAGGTCATCCCCATGTTCTTAGGTGAAAAAGAACAGCTTTTGCAATCCAAGACCATCTATTTGCCAACCGGAAGCGGAAAAACATCTTTTGTACCCCGAGAGGATTTTGCAGAGGCTGAGGCCAACATTCTTGCTGATCCATCATCTTATGAAAACAAGGTGTTGGAATTCAACGGTAATGAGCAAATCAGTTTTGAAGAGGTGGCCCATATATTGACCAAAACCTTGGATGAGCCTATCGGATATGTCTCTCCTGAGGTGGACGAATTTAAGCAGACCATGGCTTCTTATCAATTGCCCGAAGGCATCATCGGAATGTTGACGATGTTCAGTTTGGGGATAGCCAAAGGTGAGTTTGACCAAAAATCCAATGATTTGGAAGCTGTTTTGGGAAGAAAAACAAAATCAATCAACGAGTTTTTGAATGAAGTTTATGGTTGATTAATCTCAATTTGTAGTTGAGCCAAGATTCAACGAACTTTGCTGTGCTACATTTTCCGTATGGCTTTAAAAAACAAAATAGGCAACGAACTTTCTCTATTTTTTACTTTAAGGGAAACTCAGAAAAAATGGTATATCCCGCTATTGGCAGCAATATGCGTGGGTATACCTTTGCTTATTGGATTGTATTTTGGCAATCTTAGGTTGGGACTAATGGGAAGTTTGGGAGGTTTGGTCATTTTGTACCTGCCGGAATCAGGTTCAAGAACCAGTCGGTTTGTTACAATTTTGGTGGCATCTTTTGCATTCATCATATCCTTTTCCATAGGACAATTTTTCAGTTTCCATCCGATTGCAGCGATTGGTGCTATGGGGATATTTACTTTTTTGGTCCATTGGATCGTTTTGGTTTACAAAACCTCCCCTCCACGTAGCTTTTTCTTTATCATGATTGCGGCCCTATCCATTTGTCAGCCCTTTCATTTGGAGACCATACCCACCAAAATAGGTGCGCTTTCACTGGGTACCATGCTTGCCTCTATTTTGGCAACTATTCATATTCTTTGGAGTACTTTTAAATCAAAAGAGGAGCATGATGGAGCTGCCTTTGTCTTTCAAAAAAATGCTTTTGCAGATGTTTGGGAAGCTATAGTAATGGCTGTTTTTATGGCGGGAGGATTGGCCATTGGGTATGCTTTGGGGTATCAAAACCCCTATTGGATACCAGTTTCGACTGCCGCTGTGATGCAGGGAGCTTCCCTTTACCATATCTGGCAAAAAACAGTGTATCGGATTTTAGGTACGTTTATTGGCTTGGGGTTTTGTTGGGTGCTTTTAAATTTCGTGAATACTCCTTTGGAAATCTGTTTATCCATCATAGTACTTCAATTTATCATTGAAGTATTGATTGCCCGGCACTATGCCTTGGCTGTGATTTTTATTACCCCTATGACCATTTTCTTATCGGAAGCAGCAAGTCCACTCATGGCAAGTCCCGATACTTTGATTGAGCTTCGCTTCTGGGAAATTGCCATAGGCAGTATTCTGGGTGCCTTTGGAGGATGGTTGCTGTATAAAGAAAAAATCCGTTTTTCCACACTGCATGGCCTAAAGCGAATAAAAGTCACTATGGAAAAAAGAAGCAAAAACCTGTAAGCTCAGTTTCCCCTTTGGTTTGCGGTCAAAATAACATAACTTGGTTATCTCACTAAATAACCTGATTATGAAACCAACCAGCCTCTCCACTGTTTTTATCCTACTTCTTCTTTTTGTTGGTTGTTCCCAACCTCAAAATTTTGATATCCTTATCAAAAATGGAGAAATCGTGGATGGTTCAGGCAATCCATCATATACAGGTGCTGTTGGAATCAATGCAGATACGATAGCTGCCGTTGGCGATTTAGGAGATGCTACGGGATCTACCGAAATTGATGCATCAGGCTTGGTCGTGGCACCAGGGTTCATCAATATGCTGAGTTGGGCTACTGAAACACTGATTGAGGATGGAAGGTCCATGGCCGATATCAAACAAGGGGTTACTTTGGAGGTATTTGGCGAAGGTTGGTCCATGGGGCCGCTCAATGAAGCCATGAAAAAAGAAGAACAGGAAAGTCAGGGCGATATCCAATACGATATTGAATGGAACAGCTTGAACGAATATTTGGAATACCTGACCAACAAAGGAATTTCTCCAAATGTGGCTTCTTTTGTGGGAGCGACCACTTTACGAATCAATAAAATTGGTTTTGAAGACCGCGCCCCTACTCCACAGGAATTGGATTCCATGAAACTGATGGTCAAGCAAGCTATGGAAGAAGGTGCTTTGGGTGTTGGTTCCTCCTTGATCTATGCACCGGCGTTTTATTCCAGTACCGAAGAATTGATTGAGCTCTGCAAAGTCGCTGCCGAGCATGATGGCATGTACATCAGTCATATGCGTAGCGAAGGTTCACGCCTGTTGGAAAGCTTGGATGAACTGATTCGTATTGCAGATGAGGCCGGTATCCGAGCCGAAATTTATCACTTGAAACAAAGTGGGAAAGAAAATTGGGACAAGTTTGATGACGTCGTGGCCAAAGTGGACTCTGCCAATGCGGCCGGACTCCACATTACAGCTGATATGTACAATTACGTGGCCGGAGCAACAGGATTGGACGCCTCCATGCCGCCATGGGTTCAAGAGGGCGGGTATGATAAGTGGTCAGAACGTTTGCAAGACCCGGAAATCCGTAAAAAAGTAAAAGAAGAAATGACCACCCCTACGGACGAATGGGAAAGCTTGATGCAAGCGGCAGGCGACCCTAGTAAAATCCTTTTAGTAGGGTTCAAGAACGATACATTGAAACATTATACGGGCAAAACATTAAAAGAAGTAGCAGAAATACGTGGAGTCTCACCTGAAGAGACCGCAATGGATTTAGTAGTGCAAGATGGAAGTCGCGTGGGTACGATCTATTTTTTGATGTCCGAAGACAATGTCAAAAAGCAGATTGCATTGCCTTGGATGAGCTTTGGTTCCGATGCAGGTTCTCCAGCTACGGAAGGCGTTTTCCTGAAATCCAGCACCCATCCAAGGGCCTATGGAAATTTTGCCCGTTTGTTAGGCAAATATGTGCGTGACGAGCAAGTGATTTCCCTAGAAGAGGCGGTACATAAATTATCGAAATTACCAGCCACCAATCTTAAAATAAAAAAACGAGGCAGCCTTACTGAGGGGAATTATGCAGACATTGTCCTGTTCAACCCTAAAACGATCATTGACAAGGCCACTTTCGAAGACCCTCATCAATACGCAGAAGGGATGCAGCACGTTTTTGTGAACGGCACCCATGTGTTGAAAGAAGGAGAGCACACGGGAAATATGCCCGGACGAGTGGTCCGTGGTCCTGGATATATTGAAAAGTAAACACTAAATCATTTTATAACATGAAAAATTGGATGTTATCCGTTTGGATGTTGATAGGTTGCTTGGGTTGGTCCCAAGACTTTGATGCCGCCAAGCTCAATCAATATTTTGATCTTCTTGGGGAAAATAACAAGTTTATGGGCAGTGTTGCCGTTTCCCGTGATGGGAAATTGATCTACACAAGGTCTGTGGGCTATTGCGATGTGGCTTCAGGATCTAAGGCTACATCTGGTTCTAGATACCGAATCGGCTCCATTTCCAAAACATTCACTGCTGTGGTGGTGTTCAAGGCCATAGTAGAAGGAAAATTGACCTTGGATCAAACTTTGGATGATTTTTTTCCTGAAGTGCCCAATGCGGAGACCATTACCATCAAACAAATGTTGGGTAACCGAAGTGGCATCCACAATTTTACCGACGATCCTTTGTACATGACTTACATGACGGAAGCGAAAACTGAGGAAGAAATGGTGGAAATCATAGTGAAAGCAGGCAGTGACTTTGAACCGGACAGCAAGTTTCAGTACAGCAATTCCAATTTTGTACTGCTGACCTATATTTTGGAGAAAAGCATGGGAAAACCGTATGCAGAACTCCTTCAGGAACACATAGTTGAACCATTGGGGCTTTCCGATACCTACGTGGGTGGAAAAATCGGTGCAAAGGACAACGAATGTAAATCGTATATGTTATTGGATAGTTGGCAAGAACAGCCTGAAACCGATATGTCCATTCCCATCGGCGCAGGTGCCGTGGTTTCCAACCCTACGGATCTCATTAAATTCAGTCATGCGCTTTTTGGCGGCGACTTGCTCAATATGAAATATGTGGAACAGATGAAGAATATTCGGGATGGATACGGATTGGGATTGTTCAGTTTTCCGTTTCGCGGACAGACCAGTTATGGACACACCGGTGGGATTGATGGTTTTTCATCTATTTTTGGTCATTTTGATGACGGGAATGTCACTTTTGCCATGACCTCAAATGGCGCCAATATGAATACCAACGATATCGCCATTGCGGTTTTGAGTACGGTGTATAATGAAGATTTTGAAATGCCCGAATTCAACACTTACGAAGTGGCCCCAGAACAATTGGAGGCTTATGTGGGTACTTATGCGGCCCCCGAATTTCCTTTGGACATCACAATTACCGTTGAGGAAGGCGTGCTAAAAGGTCAAGCCACGGGGCAACCTGCCTTTACATTGGATGCCGTGGATGAACATCAGTTTGAATTTGTTGCGGCAGGCATCAATATGACCTTTGATCCAGAAGGAAACACCATGCTTTTTAAGCAGCGTGGAGCCACGGTGAATTTTACGAAAGAATAACCAAAACCAAATAAATGAATTCTCTCAAACTTATTTTAATCCTTCTAGTTACAACGCCATGGGTCAGTAGTAAAAAAGAAATCAAGTTTATAACTGATCAGGAGTCCACAGCTTTACATGAAGTTGCTTTGCACAACCTTAGTTTTCAACAATTGTCCAACCATTGGTACGAAGTAAAGGAAATTGAAGGCGAAGCAGTGATTTTTATCCCTTGTGATTATCAAAACACGGAGTTCATTATTGAAAACACGAATGGGGAAAACAAGTTTATCGAAATTACAGGGCAAGATGGCTGGGAAAATACACTTGAAGAGATTGTTCCGATTGACAATGCAACCACAAAGGTCACTGTAATTAGGCCTGATGATGCCAAAATCACCTTCGTTGTGACGGAAATCAGTACATATCTATCCAATTGGACTTGGGAAGAGACGGGTTATGACGGCAGTAAGGCTGAATACTCCATAAATATGGTTCCTGAGGAATTCAAGGATAAATTTAAGGTAGTGGAAGAACCACCGTGTATGTGAAGCACCTAAAGCATTATATTTTCTAAACTACCCCCTATTCTTCTCCTCAATCCATTTGGCCATATACTTGGTGCTCGCCATGGTTTGATGCTGAAGTAGTTTTCCAATAAAATTGCATTGGCGATGGGTTTCCAATGATTCACTTAGCTGGTTTACCCGTTCCAACAACTGGTTTTGTAAAAGGGTTTTGTCATAAAAAGTTTGTAGCAATTCCACGCCCTTTTGTTGAGCTTTTTCCCATGGTTCTTGATTTTGGTGTAATTCCACAGCAGCCTGCGCAAAATCGTCCCAATTATCGGTAATGGTTCCGTTCCATGGTTGCTCTCCATGCATACCCTCTACTCCAATGGTGGTCGTTACACTAGGCGTTCCCGTACGCATGGCATCCAATAATTTGCCTTTAATGCCCGCACCAAACTGAATGGGTGCTAAAAGAACTTTGGCATTTTTGAGTACTGTATCCACATTTTCTGCCCAGCCCTTCACATAAAACCCTGATTTGGGATAGTGCATTTCATTCACTTGTTGAGGCAAATACGCCCCGTAGATATGGATTTCAGCATTAGGGAGTTGTTTTTGTATTCGGGGCCAAATCTCATGCTTCAGCACTTTTATCGCATCCACATTGGGTGCATGCTTGCCATTGCCAATACCCACAAAACCGTTTCTGGCTTCAAATGGGATGTATTTTGCTTCGGATATAGCCGAAACATCAACCATAAAAGGCAAATGCAATAACAAGTTTGATGGAATATGGAGTTCTTGTTGTAAAATTTCCATTTCGAACGTGGAAATCATCAAGCTTATGTCGCAACGGTATATACTGGCCACTTCGCGCAGGGTCGTAGGATGGTTTTTCCAATCATCAATTTCAAAGGGTTTCCCCGTTTTTTTGGCCTCTTCCCTAGCCTTTCGCAATGCATGGAGGTCTTCGGTATTTAAAATACGTATGGCATTGGGGGCAAATTCTGCCACCCGCCACCCAAATTGCTCTTCGACCATAAAACGATCAAACAACACAATGTCAGGAGAAAGTTCTTTTACAAAATCATCGAAACTGGAGTGGTTGAGCTGAACCGAAATCCCTGTGATGCCCATTTTCTCCAAATCCAGACTGTATTCCGTTTTGCTGGCCGTACTGGCAAAAGTGATTTCGTGACCAAAGATTAGAAATGTTTCCAATAACTGTTGCATGCGACAACCAGCAGCCGTGGTGGTTGGTTCTGGCCACACATAACCAATGACAAGGAGTTTTTTTGACATGCGGATAAATGTACGAAGTTGGAGCTGCTAAAGTACAAGTTCAAAATCAAGCCTAAGCATCAAAATGAAAAAACCAACAATCCAGACTTACATTCTAGCCGCGAACATTTTGGAGATACTGGAACGCAGTTTTCGCTCATAGTCCTCTTCCAACCACTCTTTGTAGTTTTTGGTATTGTTCATGATGCAATAGGAGTACTGCTTTACACGGTACTGGATTTCGTCCTTTAACTCTTTTGCCAAAATACGGGCATCGAATACATCTTCACTGTTTTCCACACAGATTTGAGCATGCTGTTCTATACTTTTTTCGAGTACCAATTTTGATTTTTTGCCTTGGGCAAAAATCTTTTTGTATTCCTCTTTCACATCAAAAGTAATGTTGTCCGAATTGCTGAACTTGGCCCTTAGGTCATCGGGCATCTCGTAAACGAAGTCACGCTCGATCTCTTCGTCATTTTTAATGTTTTCCAGATAGAAATCGGGAAAATGGAAGATTTCTTGCCAATCCACGGGAGCATCCCATGGTCCAAAACGGGCTATGTTGTTCCCCATATCGATGACATTGAACTCACTCTTATCGGGAAGAACCCTAGAGCCCCTTCCGATCATTTGAAAATACAAAGTGAGCGATCGTGTAGCCCTGTTCAATATGATGCTTTCCACCGTTGGTTCATCAAAACCAGTGGTCAAAATACTTACAGAAGTCAAAATGGCATCGGGGGTCTCGGCAAACCACTCCAAAATCTCTTTTCGTTCGGTTGCCGTGTTTTTATTGTCCAAATGCCTCACGTTGTAGCCTGCCTTTTTAAAGGTCTCGTAAACGTAAAGGGAAGTGTTGATACCGTTGTTGAAAATAAGTGTTTTGGTGCCTTTGGCAATTTCTTCGTAGGCTGACAACAGTTTGCCCAACATGCTATGGGCACTATAAAACTCATCCGATGATTTTACGGTATAATCCCCGTTGATACCTAATTTCAGGGTACGAAGGCTTACATCGTAGTTATAAAGATTGGCCTTGGCCAAGAAACTTTTGTTGATCAGCGATTGTATGGACTCCCCAATGATCAAGTGCTTGTAATTATCTTTCATCGGGAGTTTGATATTGGAACTCAACGGGGTGGCCGTTACGCCCAAAATGGTGGATTTCTCAAAATATTTGAAGAGCTTCCTAAAGGAATTGTAGTGAGCCTCATCGATGATGACCAGGCCAATATTGTTGATTTTGACCTTCTCTTCCTGGAGTCGATTGTTCAATGTTTCCACCATGGCCACAAAGCACATATAGTCATCCTGATCGTAGAGTTCTTTCACTTCGCTGTTGATGACCTTGTTGGCGACTCCAAATCCTTTGAGCATTTTGGAGGTTTGCTTGCTGAGCTCAATACGATGCGTCAGCACCATTACTTTTTTGCCAGTACGCTCAATAAATCGCCTGGCGATTTCGGAAAATACCACAGTTTTACCACCACCAGTGGGCAGTTGATACAAAATATTGGTGCCCTCCTGGAGCTTGTCCAACTGGGTAAATATTTTGTTCAGGTCTTCTTCCTGATAATCGTATAATGTTTTCTTCTTGATTGCTTTGTTTACCTCCAAAGGGAAAATGCGTTATGGATTCTTAAATAAAAAACCCTACAAAATTAGCGGTTTTTTGTGCGTGAGACCAATACTCGGAGGCTTTTCTATCAAAATTGTATCAACAATTGAAAATCGACCTCTTTTTTTCGCGAATCCATTATTTGCTCATAACATTTTGATAACAATAACATTTTCGACTTGGAAAAATGGAGATTATAATGTATAATGATAGCTTGTAACACTAGTAAAACCAGATATAAGAATGAGGCAGCTAAAAATCATCAAACAGGTCACGAACCGGGAATCTAAATCACTTGACAAATACTTGCAGGACATCAGTAAAATCGATTTGATCACCGCGCAGGAAGAAGTTGAGCTAGCACAGAAGATCAGGGCCGGTGACCAAGCTGCTTTGGAAAAATTGACCAATGCAAACCTTAGGTTTGTGGTCTCCGTGGCCAAACAATACCAAAACCAAGGGTTGAAATTGCCCGATTTGATCAACGAAGGTAATGTTGGTTTGGTAAAAGCCGCCAAACGTTTTGATGAAACCCGTGGATTTAAATTTATTTCCTATGCGGTTTGGTGGATTCGCCAGTCCATTCTGCAGGCCTTGGCGGAGCAATCCCGTGTGGTTCGACTGCCGTTGAACAAGATCGGGTCCATCAACAAGATAAAAAAGACCTTCTCTTACTTGGAACAAGCGCATGAGCGACCACCATCTCCGGAAGAGATCGCCAAAGAGCTGGATATGACGGTTTCCGAAGTAAAACAATCATTAAAGAATACTGGACGTCACGTGTCCATGGATGCTCCCTTAAAAGAAGGGGAAACCTCCAATTTATATGATGTGTTGAATGCCGGGGACTCTCCAAAACCTGATAAAGGTTTGATGCACCAGTCCTTAAATACCGAAATAAACCGAGCGCTGGATACCTTGTCGCCAAGAGAAGCGGATGTGGTGCGGCTATATTATGGTATTGGCGACCAACCATCCATGACCTTGGAAGAAATCGGCACCACTTTTGATCTTACTAGGGAGCGTGTGCGCCAAATCCGTGAAAAAGCAATCAGAAAATTGAGGCACACCTCAAAAAGCAAGATTTTGAAATCTTATTTGGGATAAACTGCCGTATAATCAAATGCAAATAAAAAAGGGGATGTTGAAAATCAACGTCCCCTTTTTCATGATATTCACTTAAATAATCAGGATCTACTCAATAGACTAATGTCAAAATCAGTGAGTATGTCTTTCAAATCTTGAATAAAATTCAAATAAGCGGTGTTTTCTTTGTTTTGGTTGTCCATGATAACAAATTTTGGGGTGTTTGTCTACTATAAATAGTCGAGTTCGGCAAGCTCGTTTATGGTCAAAATTTCGTTCAGTTCTTGTAAAAAAGCCAAGTATTCTTCGCCGTAGGTATCGTATAACATTGTAATCTTTGGTTTTGTTTGGGATCTAGGTTATAACGTTGTTTCGTTTTAAAGATTATATGGTCATCACAAATTGTGGTGAAACACCTACTTTGGGTGGTGAAATGGGTTTCTTATTTCATGTTCAAAATATCGAGTTCCACTTCAAAATCCAGGTCTTTGTCCACTTTACTGGGTCTTATATTAAATTCATCATAGATGAAACATAGGTTCATTGGTAATCGTCGTCTCTCCGTTTCGGACATTACGCCCAATTTGGACTGAAGTCTATTTTTGATTTCGAATGCTTTGTTACTGATTTTGGGATTAACGTGCGACTCCAACTCGGAAAGAAAAGGAATCTCCTTCCTGTCCCCTACCTCCAACATTTCATCCATCAGCATGAGTTGGCATTCTAGGTCATTTGTATGCTGAAATAGCGGGTAAAATATACTTTGTAGGTATTTGGGAAGTTCGTTCTTTGCCATGGTAATGTTTTCTACATTGATCGGAGCATTTCCATTTCAAAATCTATCAGCTCTTGAATACGTGGATATTCTTGAAGGAATTGATCGTACAGGAAATTAAGGTGCTTTACATCTTTGTCCATTTTACACAATCTTGAAACTTGCAGGGTCACTTCCAAAAGACCACTGGTCTTCATCATTCGAAGCGATGGTGTGATTTTTTGGCATGCCAGTTCCAGAGCATTGAAATCTTCATTCATAAGGTTGACTTTGGCGCTGCCTATGAACTCCCAAATATTTTGTTTGAACATGCGAACCAGTTCCTCCAATAGCTCCATTTGGCCCATACAGTCTTCCAAAACTGGTTGTAAATCAATATTTTGAGAAGAAAACCCCGCCTGAAGACTCTTCTCTATAAATTCAAAATCGGTGGACATGCGGTCTGTGTTTTTATGCTGATCTTGATGCTTTTCCGTTGGGTCTTGCACTACTTTTTTAAGCTCTGTCACTATCTCCTTTTGGCTATCTGACAATGATGTATTTTCCAACGTATTGAGCAGTGTGAGAAGTTTGCAGGTATCGATTTCGGTAAATAGACGATTGTTCAGGCTCTGTATACCCACTTTTTCGTAAATGCTCTCAAGTTGTCTCATTTCTGAAACCCCGAAGACTTTGTTCTCCAGCCCTATTTTAAATATTTCAAAAGATTTTTTGAGCTCGCCAGCTTCCACAACGCCCAATTCTTCATAGGAAAAAGAACTCAATCCTATTTCCAACTTTTCCAGGTACGTCAACAATTCACGTGTTCCCAATTTAATGCAGTAATGGTTATTAATTCCTCTAAAAATGTTGATTTAGTTGAGGGATTACAATTTATTGTTCCGTAGTATTCGGATATTGTTGTCAAATTGCGTTATTTGTATGTGTAAAAAACCAACCCAATGAAATATTTCTATTTATTCCTTAGTATTACATTATTTATCTCCTGCGGAGAAAAGAAAGAAAAAGCGGAAAAAACTGAAACCTTGGAAGAAAAAGCCCAAAGGATTCATGATTCAGTGATTACAATTGATACGCATGACGATATCAATGTCCAGAATTTCACGGACAGCATCAACTACACTCAAAACTTGGACACTCAGGTCAACATCCCTAAAATGAAAGAGGGTGGACTGGATGTGGCATGGTTCATTGTGTATACCGGGCAGGGTGAATTGACGCCCGATGGCTATGCCAAAGCTTCGGAGAATGCAATTTCCAAATTTGAGGCAATCCACAGACTTTGTGAGGAAATTGCCCCGGATGAGATCGAACTTGCTCTGACATCAGATGATGTAAGACGGATTACGGCTTCAGGAAAAAAGGTGGCCATGATCGGTGTGGAAAACGCTTATCCTATTGGCGAGGACCTTTCCAAAATTGAAGAATACCAAGAACGAGGCGCCCGCTACATATCCTTGGCTCACAATGGACACAGCCAATTCAGTGACTCCAACACCGGTGAAAGGGACAGTGTTTGGCTTCATGATGGTCTAAGTGACCTAGGTAAAGAGGCAGTTGCTGAAATGAACCGAGTGGGTATCATGATTGATGTGTCCCACCCATCCAAAGAAGCCATGAAACAGATGATCGAGCTTAGCAAAGCACCGATCATAGCTTCTCACTCCTCGGCCAGAGCACTTTGTGGTCACAGCCGTAACTTGGATGATGAGCAATTGATGATGATGAAAGAAAACGGAGGTGTTGTGCAAACCGTAGCTCTGGGTTCTTATTTAAGTACAGAAAAGAGTGAGGCTCGTTCTGCCTTTATGAGCGAGGTGTACAAAAAAGTAGCTGATTCCCTTGGAGTACAGTGGTACGAGCGTTCCCAATTCTCAACGCTAACCGATGAACAGCGTGAAGAATTTTTCGCCAACTATCGTAAAATTAGGGAAATTGGAGAAGGAGTGGCCGAAACAGACCCTAATGTACCACCAGCAGTGAATGTATCCGACTTTGTGGACCATATCGACTACATGGTGGATTTGATTGGAATTGACCACGTAGGTATCAGCTCCGATTTTGATGGAGGTGGTGGTATTGAAGGATGGTCAGATGCTTCTGAAACCTTCAACGTAACCTTGGAACTTGTAAAACGAGGCTATACCGAAGAAGAAATAGCTAAATTATGGGGCGGCAACTTGTTAAGGGTACTGGACGAGGTTCAGGCAATAGCCCAAACCTTGAACTAAGAAGCGGCCTTTTCCTCTTCTTTTTCCTTTTTGGCCAAACGGTCTTTAACGTATTCTATTTTCGTTTTGCCGTGAGCCTTGGGATTACCGTTCTCATCTAGGTTGACCATAATGATATTGTCGACCGTAACAATACTTTCGTGGGTCATCTTATTCCTAACTTCACAGTTGAGCGAAATTGAGGTGACCCCGAATTTTATTACTTCGATACCAATTTCTATAATGTCCCCCTCTTGGGCAGTACTCATAAAATTGATTTCGGACATATATTTGGTAACGATTTTTTTGTTTTCAAGTTGAATGATGCTGTACAATGCAGCCTCCTCGTCTATCCAAGCTAGGACCTTACCTCCAAAAAGAGTTCCATTGGCATTCAAATCCTCGGGCTTTACCCATTTTCGTGAATGAAATCGCATAATTGAAACTTTTATAATTAAAGTGCAAAGTTAGCGGAATCCTTTGAAGAATTTATTGGTAACCCCTTTAATTAATGCGAATTACGAATTTGAAATATTTTGTACAAGCCAAATATTGAGTGAATAATTTTAAATGCCCAAGATTTTAAACTTGATCAAATTGCGCCTTTCTAATCGAATAAACCTTTTTGGGGTGGTAAAATGGTCTTGGGAATATGTAAATCACAGCCCAATTTGTTGTTTAGTTGTTTTATGAAGTATGCCGACAATAATGGAGATTCCAACTCAAGGTTCTGATGCACAAAAAAGTGGATGTTTTCCAATCCCATGGAGACCCAAGAAGATAGGCGATCAATCCAATCATCCAAACGGGGATAATCCGATTCGTGATTGGCGCCCACATATCGAATAAAAGCTTCGTTCTTGGTCAATCGCATGTGCATGAGGTCCCTCCTACCCGCAGTATCCACCAAAATATTGGCAATGTTGTTTTCTTCGAGTAAGTGATACAATTCTTGTGCTACTTTTTTATCATTGAACCAATCGGTATGCCTAAATTCCATGGCCAACGGAATCTCTTTGGGCCAATATTCCACAAAGCGCACCACCCTATCCCAATTTTTTGGGCCGAAGTTGTTATGCATCTGCAAAAAAATGGTGCCCAGCTTATCCCCAAGTAGCGGGGTTACCTCCAAATAGCGATCAGCAGCTTCCAGTGCTTTATCGTTCATTCGGCGTAAATGGCTTACCTCGTTGGTCATTTTTGGGAAAAACTTAAAACCTTCGGGGGTTTTGTCCCGCCATTTTTCATACTGTTCCGCAGGAAAAATGCGGTAGAATGTCGCATTGAGTTCAATACTGTTGAATTGTGTTGAGTAGTATCCCAATTCATCTTTTGTTCCTCTCGGGTAGAAATTCTTGAGTTCTTGCCTATTCCATTTAGCACAGCCCACATGAATTTTGGTCTCTGCACCTGTTTTGTTTTTGGATAGCACTACGGGAGTATCGGGATGGTCTGGGGGTATGGTAAAATCTATAAGTTCTGGATGGTCTACTTTGCCGAATTTCATGATTAAAATTTAAAGATCGTACCAGTAAATTGGTAAAGGGTATGATTATTTAGGGAATATCTGCGCATAACTTATTAAGTTATTTTTTTAGCTCTTTCATTTTTCTTGGAATATATCCATGCACCTAAAGCTAAAACTGCATAAAGAACAACAATGGCGAGCATTTGCTCCCATTTGGCAGTGAATTCATAATACAGGATAAGTACTCCCCCAATGGCCAATCCCAAAATGGAAAATGTGGTCAAAACCTTTGATGAATTTGTCTTATCTCTTAATTTATAATTAGCAATGGCCATTAGCAATGATACCAAAAGAAAAGTGATGCTTCCAAATTCAAGGATTAACTCAAGTCCACCGATCAGTATTAAAATAGCTGCCATAACTCCCATTCCAACAATTGAATTTATTGGAATATTCTTTTTTCTAATTGCGAGCCATTTCGGGAGGTAACCATCTTTTGCCACAACCGACATTTGCCTTGATGAGCCGAATACAGTTCCACTTATGGCACTACTTGTTGCAAGTATTGCTCCAAGAATTACCAGATCAGTGCCCATTTTGCCCAGGACGTCGCCAGCTCCAGCCGCAAGGGCAAATTCTTTGTTTTTTATGATATCTTCCGATGGAATGGCAAATAAAGCGCCCATTGAAATTACAACATAAATCAAAACAGCCAGACCAATAGCTGAATAAATAGCTCTGGGGATATTCTTGTCGGGATTTGTCATTTCTGAAACAGCATTGATGACTAGCTGAAATCCTTCGTAAGCAACAAAAGTAATGGAGGCGACTATCAGGATCGAGAGCGTGCTAGAGTTTTTGGCATCCATGGCCATATCCCCAATAAATCCTTCGAAACTGGTACTGCCATGCTGAATTAATACCACAGCAATAATAGTTAGAATCACTAATTTAGTGTAAACCATTAAGTCTTCAATTTTCCCCATTCCCTTTACACTCAAAACATTGATTAGTGTGAAAATTCCAATTACACCAATGGCAATCATTTTTCTTATCTGGATATCGTTTGCAAACTCCGTACTGCTGATTGCATATGATGAAAAGGTATATGCATATAATGCTAAGGTGCTGATATATCCAAAAATGATAAACCAACCTATTGCCGCCGCTGAAAAATGTGACTTAGGGTATGTTCTTTTAAAAAAGGAATAGGTGGCGCCTTCGTCTTTATAGTACAACCCTAGTTTAACATAGGAATACGCAGCCAATGAAGCAATGAGGCCACCAATTATTATAGCTATAGGGGTTAAATTACCAATCATTGACACAGAAATACCGAGTATAGTAAAAATACCACCTCCAACCATGCCCCCTAAGGCAATGGCGACCAATTCGGCCAGCCCTAAATTTTTATCACGTTTTCTGTGCTGTGTCAAAAGTATACGGTTTTAAGTTAGAGCGTTGTAATAAGGGTAAAGTTCAATCAGAGGGGCCGCTTAATGTCAAATAATCAACCTAACACCCCCTAATTCTTCAACTCTGTAGGGAAAATGATCCCCTGGAGAGCCTATGAACATAAAATTAACTGGAATATTCCAATCTTTTGATAGTTTGTGAATCAATTCAGGACCAAACTCTTCCTGTAATTCAATAAACTCGATTTCTATATCAGGGTACTCTCTGTCTAGGACCTCTATATCAGAGATAAGTCGTGGGGATATTTTTGCTTCCTTATCCAAAGCTGATACAATTTTTAATTTTTTGGTATGCTCATTTTTCTGGATGTAAAGCATTACCTTGTTTAAATTGGCAACATTGTCACCTTTGGTAAAATACACAAATTCCTGTGAATTTATTCTATTGATAACCCTAAGAATACGGCGATTGGAATGTTTTAAAAATTGTTGGATAGGGTTGAGAATGTACTTGATTATCTGAAGTATTACTTTAAGAAGAAGAGTTCTGTTTAACATAATCAAAACAAGAAGCATAGTTGGTATGAAATACTCAAAAAACACTCCTAAATAGGCTGGATTTAAAAGGGCATTTCCAACTATGGCGACAAGCACGGCCGCAATGGCAAGTAACAATAAGGGCCATCTTGATTTTTCGGGTCTCGGCAAACTTTTCCGTCTAACCTTCAAAAGAATATTGCCTAAACCAAATAGCACCATTACCGATAGAAAGGCAATGGTGTAAACTCCCGCCAAGGCACCTAACTCTCCTTTGGTAATCAATAATATTGATACGCACAACAAGAAAAAAACAATAGATATTCGGTAGGAACTTCCGCGCTTATTCTTTTTTAATAAAAAGGGAGGCAACACCCTGTCCAAAGTCATTCGCTCTACCAAACCGTTTACACCGATAAATGAGGTTAGAACCGCTCCGCTTAATACTAGCGCCGCATCAATTGATATAAGAATGGACAGCCAGGACCCCCCTGAAATATTGCCCATAAATGAAAGTAGGGCCTCTTGATTCTGCTCAATGGAACTCATTGGAATGGATGCCAATGCCAAAAATGCCATCAGAGGATTGAATATTGTGACCACCACCCACATATTCCGAAGTGTTTTTGGAAAAACCCCTTGTTGTTGTTGTTCCACAAAATTTGCGGAACTTTCAAAGCCGCTAATACCTAACATGGCTGCTGAAAACCCAAAAAATAAGGCTGTGGTGACACTGCCACCTTTAACGGGGAGTCCAAAATTATCTGTAAAAACATCCCATCCCGTATTCATTAAGTATATCCCAACAAATGCGGATAAAAGTATTAATGAGAACAGGTGAAACAAAAAAATCGTGATTGCAACCTTTGAAGATTCTGTTATTCCCATTATGGTTAACCCCATGAATATTGCCAGCAAAACAATGGTGGTTAGAATTATGGGCAAGTTACCGAGTAAGGTATGTGCGTAGTGCATTGCTTCGTTGGCAGAAATAACAGCAGTTGCCATATAGGACAATAAGGTGAGCGTTGCTGCCAAGGAAGCCATTGATTTGCTTGTTGTGTTGAGCAAAGCATTGTACGCTCCACCATTTAGGGGCAACGCTCCAACCACTTCTCCATATATTTTTCTAAACAGGAACAGCACCACCCCTACCATTAAAAGAGCTATCCAGGCATATTGACCTGAATAAATTATGGCCAGTGCAGATACATATAAACAAGAAGAACTGATGTCATTTCCAGAAATAGCGGTAGCGGCAAGCTGATTTAGTTTGTTTTTCTGTGACATTTAGGCGATTTAATTCATTTGTATTTTGGAATTGAGTGTATTAATAATTTCCATCTAGCCACAGCGGGAATTACACCTTAAATGTAGCAAATAACTTGTTGCATTCAAATTTGCCACACAAAATTGAGAGGCTGTGAAACCAATAAATTCCGGAGCACTTCTTTTTTGAATTACATGGTAGAGTCCAGTTGCTACCATTACAACGGGATGTTCATAACATCGTTGACAACTATTGCTCTATTTAAAAGTGTGCGGTCGATCATTCTGTAATTTTATTGAAAACCACAACCATGGATTCACAATCCGACAGTAGATTGGACATCCGTCCAAGCATTCCCGAGTCACATTTTAACAACCAAATGGGGTTTGATGAGCATTTTCAGAATAAGACCCTTCGTCCCGTAATCAAACTCCAAAACTATTTATTGGTAGAGGCTTTCAAGAATTATGCGAACAAGCATAAAGGGGGTTTCTACGAACTTTCTTTGGAGAAAAAGCTCCACTACATTGAGCGGGCCATCCAAAAGGACATCAAATTCAGGAATTCCCTAAAGGGAATGATCATTGGCCAGTTTACCGTGGAAGAGTACCGGGATTATATCACCAATTCTTCTGCATTGAACAAAAGAATGATGAATATGGTGGTGGAACGCTTAAAAGATCAAATACAGCTTTTGGAGGAGGAAGCCCTATTCCAAAATTGATTCCCCGTTTAAATTTGTGGTAAGGATATCGCTCATTAGGTCAAAATAAGGGCGTATGGCCTTGTACGACTCATCCACTTCGTCCAGAAATGATGGGGACAGGACTTCTTTGTCCGATAGATTATGCATAAATACAAACTGTTTTTTTCGAATCAGGTCGATGTCCGGGTGCTCTTTATCAAATCCTTTTGGCGCTGTTTTCACTTCGTCCCCTTGTAATTCCCCCCAAACGGTTTTCAATTTTTTTTGGTTGATGACTTCACGAAATTCGTCAGCATCCATCTCGAATTCTTTTCTGATACGAAATAGATCTTCCTTGTTCGGTGCCCAGAACCCTGCCGCTAAAAAAGATTCGCCTGGTTTTATATGAATATAATAACCGCCTCTTAGGTGCGCGCCCAATCTGGAAAAGAATCCAGCAAAATGGTTTTTGTACGGGGTTTTGTCCTTGGAAAAACGAACATCACGGTAAATACGGAACAACTTCATTTTCTCAATCTCATCATGATGGTTCAGATTGAGCTTGACTGCCTCAAGAAATGCCTTGACTTCGGATTGATGCTTTTTGAATTCGGGCTTATGAGCTTCAAACCAATCCCGATTGTTGTTGTTTTTCAACTCGTTCAAATAATCAAAAACTTCTTTGGAAATCGTAATATTGTTACCCATTAGTAGCTAAAATGTTATTTTTAAACTAAAGTTAGCCTTTTATACCTTCGCACGGTAAGGATTTGTCTAATTTTAAGACAATACAGAGCAGTATGGACAAGGACAAAATCATCGCCGAACTCAACAGGCACAAAAAACTGCCCTATCTGGATTACAGGTTGAAGCAGGAAACCGAAGATTTCACGGATACATTATTTTACACCTTATTCGATGCCAACACCCCAGTTGCCGTCAACTTGGAGCTGTTGGAGAAAAAGTTCAATACGTTGATGGACATGGCGTGTTGGGATTTGGAAAAACCCAATGAAGAACTCTGGGGAAACTATGTTGCCCATCTGCCCCAAATTTTGGAAAACTTGAATCTGGACGCAGAGGCGATATTGAATTGTGACCCCGCCTCACTTTCCTTACAAGAAATTTATATGGCCTACCCTGGCTTTTATGCCATAGCCATATATAGATTGGCGCACGAACTCTATGAAGAAGGTGTGCCATTGATTCCACGGATGATGACAGAATATGCACATAGACAAACTGGCGTGGACATCAACCCTGGGGCCAAGATCGGAAAATCCTTTTTCATAGATCACGCCACGGGTGTTGTTATTGGAGAAACCGCAGTAATCCACGATAATGTGAAAATTTACCAAGGTGTTACTTTGGGAGCGCTATACGTGGCCAAAAATTTGGAGAAGACCAAACGCCATCCCACCATCGAAAACAACGTTACCATTTATGCCAACGCCACTATTTTGGGTGGAGAAACAGTCGTGGGTGCAAATTCCGTCATTGGTGGTAATGCTTGGATCACTTCGTCTGTTCCTGCCAACTCAACCGTTTATCATAAACCAGAAATAAAAATAAAGACAATCCCAAATGTCTAACAGCATACTAGACCTTATAGGAAACACCCCGATGGTGGAATCCAAAGTATTGAATACCAATCCAAACGTAAAAATTCTTTTTAAACTCGAAGGGAACAATCCAGGTGGAAGTGTAAAGGACAGACCTGCATACAATATGATCAAAAGCGGGCTCGAACGTGGTGATTTTACGAAGGAAACTAAACTGATCGAAGCCACAAGTGGAAATACAGGCATTGGATTGGCCATGATTGCCGGCCTTTTTGGGCTCGATATGGAACTCGTAATGCCCGAAAACTCTACCAAGGAACGCGTGCAGACCATGAAGGCCTATGGAGCAAAGGTCACTTTAACACCTGCTGACGTGGGCATTGAAGGCGCTCGTGATTATGCTGAAGCCAAAGTTAAGGAAGAAGGTTTTAAAATGTTGAACCAATTTTCCAATGAAGACAATTGGAAGGCGCATTACAAAACCACTGGCCCTGAAATTTGGAGGGATACCAATGGGGAAATCACCCATTTTGTATCCAGCATGGGGACCACGGGAACCATAATGGGAACTTCAACCTATTTGAAGGAGCAGAATCCCAATATACAAATTGTGGGCGTCCAGCCTACCGATGATTCCAAAATACCAGGTATACGCAAGTGGCCGAAAGAATACCTTCCAAAAATCTTTAATCCGTCCAAAGTGGATACCGTAATGGAGGTCAGTGAGCAAGATGCTACGGAAATGGCGAAACGTTTGGCTAAAGAAGAAGGCATATTCTCAGGGATGAGTAGTGGCGGAGCCGCTACCATTGCGTTACGTCTGGCTGAAACTTTGGAAAGCGGAACCATTGTGTCCATTGTTTGTGATCGTGGGGATCGCTATTTGTCCTCAGATCTTTTTGAGTAGACAAATCATTTTACATATCAGTTTTTTGGACTTTCATGTCGGATTTTTCGCATTATCCAACATTGTTTGCGGGTCATCGATTTCTTTGAAATAGTCTTTACAAAAGCCCGTTCTTTAAACTATCAAAGTCCCAAATTCTCAAATTAATATGAATACCCTGTCAAAGATCATTACGTGGAAAAGAAATATACTGGCCAGTTCGGTTGTGTTGATTATCTTGATCGTTCTCAGCTTTTACGGTGTCTATACCAATCAATTTTACTTTCTAAAGGCTGATAACTATATATTTCCAGTACTAAGTTCTGTCCACTTTTTATATCTATACGTGGTGTGGTTCAAAATTACCGAAGATGAGTTGCCAGACCCTAAAATGCGAAATATAGAGTATGTACTTTACGCCATTATGATTGTATATATCTTTAAGGTATATGACAGTGTTATGGTTTTGAATTCAATAGACCTGTACGGACAGCATATAATTCCAGCGACTTTTAAACCAATAGCCACCCTATCCGTGGTACTATACAGTATTTTGCCCATTTTAACGCTTTATACTTTTTGGTTGAGAAAACGTTATGTTGGCATCTACAATTTTGAAAACTACAACGACAACCTGAATATTTGGCAATAGGTTACAGGCCTCGGATGTAACTTCCGTAAAGATCCTTAAACTGGTAACCTTGA
This sequence comes from Flagellimonas yonaguniensis, assembly GCF_029193885.1. GTDB lineage: Bacteria > Bacteroidota > Bacteroidia > Flavobacteriales > Flavobacteriaceae > Flagellimonas > Flagellimonas yonaguniensis. The sequence continues at coordinate 39,790 of NZ_JARFVB010000009.1, forward strand.
TGAAAGCGATGTTTGCTCAATTTTTTATGGGCAACCAATCCCCAAAGCACCAGTTCCTTTAGGAAATACGAATCCTCTTTTGAAACTTCTGGCTGATATTCTTTCATGAGATTATTGAGCGGACCGATGGAATCCAACTTGGACTTGTAGTCCTCCTCTTTTTCATCGTCCAAAAGGTCAAAACCTTCTCCATCAAAGAACCAACTGACCAATTCATCGTATTCGTTTTCCTCCTCCTTTCGCTGTAGTTTTTCAATCTTTGGGAAGTAATTGGGGAATAATGATTTTGTGGCATCTTCAATGAGGTTCTCTGCGACTGTACCTGCGCCTTCTTGTTCTCCTTCATACACCAACTCAATTTTGCCTGTAATAGATGGCACTACGCCCATAAAATCACTCAAACGAACCGTAGTTTTTTTATTTCCAGCAACAATGGCTCTACGCTCGGCGGTACTCAATAAATTTTCAAAGGCCGTGATGCTCATACGGGCACTTACACCACTTTTGGCATCCACATAATCACTGTTTCTGGCCTCAAAACTGATTTGTTCCAATAAGTCCATCGCTATTTCCGGTACATACACAAATTCAGACTGACGTTTGTCGAGTTGCGCTTCTTGCTTGGTAATTTTCTTTGCAATTTCAATACTTTCCGGATAGTGGGTTAAAATCTGGGAGCCGATTCTGTCTTTTAATGGAGTTACAATACTTCCTCGGTTGGTGTAATCTTCAGGATTTGCTGTAAACACAAACTGGATGTCCAAATGCAACCTGAGCTTAAACCCGCGAATTTGTATATCGCCCTCTTGCAGTATATTGAACAAAGCCACTTGAATTCTTGCTTGAAGGTCAGGAAGCTCATTGATCACAAAAATACAACGGTTGGCCCTTGGTATCATACCAAAATGGATAACTCGATCGTCCGCGTAGGACAATTTAAGATTGGCCGCTTTGATCGGATCCACATCTCCAATCAAATCTGCTACAGTGACATCTGGTGTGGCCAACTTTTCATAGAAACGTTCGCTCCGGTGCACCCAAGTTATGGGAGTGTCATCTCCCTTTTCTTTAATAAGCTCTGTGGCATATCTTGAAATAGGGTCCAATGGGTCATCATGGATTTCGGAGCCTTCAACAATGGGCATCCATTCGTCCAGCAGTTCCACCATTAAACGGGCCAAGCGTGTTTTTGCCTGTCCTCTCAATCCCAATAAATTAATATTGTGACGAGATAAAATAGCTCTTTCCAATTCAGGAATCACGGAGTTTTCATAACCCCAAACACCCTCGAACACCTGTTCTCCCTTGGATATTTTTTCCAACAGATTTTCCCTGAGTTCGTCCTTGATGCTTTTGCTTGTATATCCTGCGGATTTAAGTTCGCCGAGTGTTCTAATGTAGGTATGGTCCAATTTCATACGTTGTGTTATCCTTTTATTCTTCTTTTTCTGTTTTGCTCATAATCTTCAAAAATCATTTCGCCCAAACCTTTTAGGCCTGTGTAAAAGGCTTTTCCTTTGTTGGCTTTGGTAAATTCGCGTACAAACTGCATCAGATAAGGGTCTTCTGCAATCATAAAGGTGGTTATGGGAATATGAAGTTTTCTGGCCTGTTGGGCCATAGCGTAGCATTTTTCAACAATGTATTCGTCCAATCCTACACTATTCTTGTAATAATCTCCATTCGGAAGCCTTAAACACGACGGTTTTCCATCCGTGATCATAAAAATCTGCTTGTTGGTGTTCCGTTTTCTGCGGAGCATATCCATTGCTAGCTGCAATCCAGCTACGGTATTGGTATGGTATGGTCCCACCTTTAAATAGGGCAAATCCTTGATGGGAATGGGCCAAGCATCGTTTCCGAACACCAAAATATCCAAGGTATCCTTTGGATAACGGGTGGTAATCAGTTCGGCGAGTGCCATTGCCACTTTTTTGGCAGGTGTGATTCTATCCTCGCCATATAAGATCATACTATGGCTGATATCAATCATTAGCACCGTGCTCATCTGGGCTTTGTATTGGGTATCTTCCACTACCAAATCCTCTTCGCTCAATGAAAAATTGTCCAACCCGTGGTTCACTTGGGCATTTTTAAGGCTTTCCGTCATGCTGATATGCTCTAACGAATCACCGAAGCGGTATTCACGGAATTCGCCCGTATGCTCGTCTCCCTTACCAGATTTTCCTGTTTTATGGTTGCCGGAACCACTTCGTTTTATCTTTCCGAAAATTTGGTCCAAGGCCCGTTGGCGTATCATTCGTTCCAACTTGGCGGTAATGGAGAGAGTTCCACCTCCTTTTCCATTCTCATCTCCTTCTTGTCCCTCGTCGCCCTGTGTTCCATCCATATCAAATTCCTCACGGATGTATCCTTTGGCTTTAAGGTCTTCAATAAAATCATCAATGGTGTAATCCTCATCGGTAAGCTCATATTCCTTGTCCAATTCACGGAGCCAATCCAGCGCCTCCTCCACATCGCCTGAAGTATGGGTAATAAGTTCCTGGAAAATCTCAAAGAGTTTTTCGAACGGAGTTTGGTCCGGTGCCTCGTAATTGGTAAAACGAAACCCTTTTCTTGTGTTCATAGCCATTACATAAATTTACGGCATTTCACTGTAACGACTATGGCTTTAGAAAAAACTTAACGGATTTGTTTAATGACGTTTTTCGAGTACTTGGGCAATATCGTTCAAGGTATAGCCCTTGGCTTGAAGCAAAATAAGGTAGTGGAACAATAGATCGGCGCTCTCGTTCAAGAAAAGATCCTCGTTGTCGTCTTTGGCCTCTATTACCGTTTCCACAGCCTCTTCCCCTACTTTTTGGGCTATTTTATTGATGCCTTTTCGGAATAAGGAGGCTACATAACTGTCCGGATTTTCTTGGTCGTTCTTTCTGGATTCGATGACTCTTTCCAAGGTGGACAAAAAACCATATCCTTGAACATTTTCCTCGGCCCAGCAGGTATCGGTTCCTTTATGGCAGGTAGGTCCAACCGGGTTTACTCTTACCAAAAGCGTATCACTGTCACAATCCACTTGCATATCCACAAGGTTCAAAAAGTTGCCACTTTCCTCGCCTTTGGTCCATAAACGCTGTTTGGAACGGCTAAAAAATGTGACTTTTTGGGTTTCTTGGGTTTTTTCAAACGCCTCTTGGTTCATGTAGCCTAGCATCAACACATTTTTGGTTGTGGCATCTTGGACAATGGCTGGCACGAGTCCGTCTGAATTTTTATTGAAGTCTATTTGCATTATTATATTCTTACAGGAATTCCTTCTCCCTTTAATTCTTCTTTGAGTGTATTGATTTCGATTTCCTTAAAATGAAAAACACTGGCAGCTAAAGCTGCATCAGCTTTTCCCTCCTTAAATGTATCCCTGAAATGGGAAATAGAACCTGCGCCACCTGATGCGATTACCGGAATATTCAGTAAATCGGATAGTTCTGCCAGAGCTTTATTTGCAAAGCCATTTTTAGTACCATCGTGGTCCATGGAAGTGAACAAAATTTCACCAGCTCCTCGCTCTTCCACTTCTTTGGCCCATTCAAAAAGGTCCAGCTCCGTTGGAACCTTCCCTCCTACTAAATGGACTTTCCATTTGTCCTCAATCTGTTTGGCGTCAATAGCAACAACAATACATTGCGAACCGAATTTTGCCACCAATTCATTGATCAATTCAGGTCTTTTTACTGCCGAAGAGTTGATGGAAACCTTGTCGGCACCATTTTTAAGGAGAACGTCCACATCTTCCACAGACGAAATCCCTCCTCCGACGGTAAAGGGTATGTTGATGGTCTCGGCCACATGGTAGACCAGTTCGGCCAAAGTCTTTCGCTTTTCCTCGGTGGCTGAAATATCAAGAAAAACCAATTCATCAGCACCTTCTTTGGCGTAAATGGATGCCAATTCCACGGGGTCTCCCGCGTCGCGAAGGTCCACAAAGTTGACACCTTTTACGGTACGTCCATTTTTAATATCGAGACAGGGTATGATTCTTTTTGTCAGCATTTTATTCGTTCTTGACATTCAAGTTTACCCCGGAATAAAACCCAAGGTCCTTATTCTGCAAAATTTTGGTCCAAAGTGCAATCTGTCCAGTATGATAGGATAAATGCTCTGTAACATGGATAATGTTGCTCACACCGGAAAAGTTGAAGCCCTGAACATTTCGTTTGCGTAAAAGTTCATTTAGTGGAGCATCGTAAAAGGCTCTTTTAGCATCGGATATGGTGTTTTCCAGTTTATTGATCAATTCTTGCTTGGTATAACCCGAATCGGTTGAAAATTCCTCATCTCTTTTGCGTTCATCCTCCAAGTTTTGTATGGAGGCAATACCGTATTGGGTAATGTTTCCACACAGATGAAGTATGAGGTTGGCAATGCTATTGCTCGATTCGTTCGGTTTTTCCCACACCTGCTCTTCTGACAACTGATCTAAACAAATTTTGATCATGCGTAGGCTTTCGTTCATGCGATACCCTGCATTCCAAACCAATTCTTCCTGAAGCTCTTTTTCCTTATCCATTTTCAAGAATATAATGTTCCAATTGCTTTAAACTGATTTTGCCCTCATAAATGGCTTTGCCTATGATTGTGCCTTCACAGCCAATTTCGGCAAGTTTGGGGAGTTCGTCAAAGGTGGAGATGCCACCACTGGCAATTAAATTTAAGCCTTTTTTAGTTTGATTCAATATTTTTTGATACAAGTCAAAAGCAGGACCTTGCAACATACCATCTTTGCTGATATCCGTACAAATAACATATTGGATGCCTTCTGATTGATAGTGCTGGACAAAAGGGGTCAATTCCAAATCCGATTCTTCTTGCCAACCCGAAACGGCTACTCTCTCGTTATTGGCATCGGCACCTAGAATGATTTTATCCTTACCATAAGTTGATAACCACCCCAAAAAGGTCTCTCGGTCTTTTACAGCAATACTTCCTCCCGTAATTTGCTCCGCTCCGCTTTCAAAAGCAATGTGGAGATCCTCATCTGATTTTAAGCCACCGCCAAAATCAATTTGTAAACTGGTTTTGGATGCAATCGTCTCCAAAACCCTATGGTTGACAATATGCTTGGATTTAGCGCCATCCAAATCCACCAAATGCAGATATTGAATACCGTGCGCCTCGAATTCCTTGGCAACTTCCAACGGATTTTGGTTATACACTTTTTTGGTATTGTAATCCCCTTTGGAAAGCCGAACACATTTCCCGTCAATAATATCTATGGCTGGAATGATTCTCATGTTATAGGTTTAGAAAGTTTTGCAGGATATCGCTACCTACATCGCTACTTTTTTCGGGGTGGAACTGTACCCCATAAAAATTATCTTTCTGTAAAGCGGCACTGTATTCCACATCATATTCAGATGATGCAATGGTTTCTTTTCCAATTGGAGCATAAAAACTGTGCACCAAATAGATATAGGATTTCTCAGGAATATTGATGAACAGCTTACTTTTTAAATCTGAAATCTGGTTCCACCCAATTTGCGGTACCTTGACCTTTTTGGAGAACTTTACCACATCCAAATCAAAGATGCCCAAACCTTCCGTGTTACCTTCTTCAGATGAATGACACATCAACTGCATGCCCAAGCAGATACCCAAAACAGGTTGTTTCAGGGTTGGAATCACCTTGTCCAACCCTGTGGCCCTTAATTTAGCCATAGCTGAGCTAGCTTCGCCAACCCCAGGAAAAATAACTTTATCGGCATTCCGGATTTCATCGACATCATGACTCAAAGCTGCTTCGTAACCTAGGCGTTTTATAGCAAACATGATACTCTGAATGTTTCCTGCTCCGTAATCGATTATTACAATTTTCATTTAAAGCATCCCTTTAGTTGATGGCAGCACCATTTTTTCGGCATCTCTTTTGACCGCCATTTTAATGGATTTGGCAAAAGCCTTGAAAATTGCCTCAATTTTATGGTGTTCGTTGGTGCCTTCGGCTTTTATATTCAAATTGGCCTTGGCACCATCTGTAAACGATTTAAAAAAGTGCATAAACATCTCCGTAGGCATATCCCCCACTTTTTCACGTTTGAATTCAGTATCCCAGACCAACCAGTTTCGTCCTCCAAAATCAATGGCGACTTGTGCAAGGCAATCATCCATTGGCAAGGCAAAACCATAGCGTTCAATGCCCAATTTATTGCCCAAAGCTTTGGAAAATAATTCACCCAAAGCAATAGCCGTATCCTCAATGGTGTGATGTTCGTCGACCTCCAAATCGCCATCCACTTTTATATCCAAATCCATTTGTCCGTGTCGTGCCAATTGGTCCAACATGTGGTCAAAAAAAGCTAAACCTGTGTTGATTTCGCTTTTACCCGTTCCATCCAGGTTTATCTTGATTTGAATATCAGTTTCATTCGTCTTTCTGGATATCTCAGCAATTCTATTTTCCAATTTTAAGAACTCGTAAATTTTTTCCCAATCATTGCTTTCAAGAGCAATGAAATTATCCAATTCCTCACGTTTTACAGTGATTTCCCCTGTGCCCAAATGAGTTTTATCATTGATGAAGATTCCCTTTGCCCCTAAATTTTTGGCCAATTCCACATCTGTCAAACGGTCACCAATTACGAAGGAGTTCTTCAAATCATACTCCTCGGAAAAATAAGAGGTCAACATTCCTGTGCCTGGTTTACGGGTGTCCGCATTATCTTTTGGGAACGTTCTGTCGATAAAGACATTATCGAACACTACTCCTTCGTTTTCAAAGGATTTGATAATGAAGTTGTGCACAGGCCAAAAGGTATTCTCTGGAAAAATATCGGTGCCCAACCCATCTTGGTTGGTGATCATGACCAATTCGTAATCCAGTTCTTTGGCGATTTTCCTCAAAAAAGAGAATGCTTTTGGATAAAAAATCATTTTTTCAAAGGAATCTATTTGCTCATCCGCAGTTTCCTTGATGATGGTTCCATCACGATCTATGAATAGTACTTTTTTGCCCATTAGTTCAATTCTTTTAAAATGGCTATCAATTTTTTGTTCTCCTCTGGCGTGCCCACGGTAAACCGCAAAGTGTTCTCGCAAAGCGGCTGTGTGCTTCGGTTCCGAACCACAACCTGTTTTTCCAATAGTTGTTGGTAGCGCTTGTTGGCATCATCAACCTTGACCAATACAAAATTGGCATCGGTTGGATATAGTTCTTCTACGAATTCCAACCCATTTAATGCTTTTATCAAATCAGTTCTCTCTTCAAGAATCTGTTTTACTTCCTGATTTACCAAATCTTGGTTCAACACCTGTTTCAAAGCTCTTTGCTGAGTCAATTGGTTGACATTGTATGGTGGTTTGATTTTATTCAAAACACCGATGATTTCTTTAGATGCATAGCATATACCCAATCGGATGCCCGCCAATCCGTATGCTTTGGACAAGGTCTGGGTCACAATCAAATTGGGGTATCTATTGAGTTGTGACAACCAACTTTCATCTTTTGAAAAATCGATGTACGCTTCGTCAATTACGACCAATCCGTTAAATTTTTCCAGCAACTGTTCAATTCTCTCTTTTTTGAAAGCGTTTCCCGTTGGATTGTTTGGCGAACAAATGAAAAGTAGCTTGGATTTGGGATCAACCATTTTTAGGATTTCTTCTACATCGGGTTCGAAATCAGAAGTTAGCAATACTTCTTTGTTCTCCACCGCGTTGATTCCAGCAAGGACCTTGTACATGCCATATGTTGGCGGCAGCGTGATGATGCTATCCTGGTTGGGTTCACAAAACGCCCTATACATCAAGTCAAGAACTTCATCACTCCCATTCCCTAGTAAAATTTGGTTTTCTGACACCCCTTTTTGCTCCGCCAACAGCGACTTTAAACTTCGCTGGTAAGGGTCCGGGTAACGATTGACTCCATTGTCGAATGGATTTTCGTTGGCGTCCAAAAATATCATTTCGGAGCCATCAGAGACATATTCGTCACGTGCAGAAGAGTACGGTTGTAGTTTATAAACCGATTCCCTAACCAATCTATTTAAATCAAACCCTTTCATTTTTTCAAACTATTTAATCTAAGGGTCACAGCATTTTTGTGCGCCTGCAATCCTTCCGCCTCGGCCATTAACTCAATGGCAGTTCCAATGCCCTGGATGCCCTTTTCTGATATTTTTTGAAAGGTCATGCTCTTCATGAAACTATCCAGATTTACGCCGCTGTATTGTTTGGCGTACCCGTTTGTAGGTAGGGTGTGGTTGGTCCCAGAAGCATAGTCGCCTGCACTTTCTGGTGTATAGTTTCCAATAAAAACGGAACCTGCATTCTGAATATTTTTCAGATAATAAGCTTCATTTTCTACACAAACAATAAAATGTTCAGGGCCATATTCGTTGATGAGTTCCAATGCTTCTTGGTCGTCTTTTACTAATATCAGCTTGCTGTTTCCAATGGATTTACGGGCAATTTCTTCTCTGGATAACATTTGTATCTGATTTTCGATCTCCTCTTCAATAGCTTGAATCAACTTTTCTGAAGTGGAAACCAAAATAACCTGACTGTCCACTCCATGTTCTGCCTGACTCAGTAAATCTGAAGCAACAAAGGCCGCATTGGCGGTATCATCAGCAGCCACTAACAATTCACTTGGACCAGCCGGCATATCTATTGCCACTCCATATTTTGTGGCCAATTGCTTTGCAACGGTCACGTATTGGTTGCCAGGACCAAATATTTTGTAAACTTTCGGAATGCTTTCTGTGCCAAAGGTCATCCCTGCAATGGCTTGAATACCTCCAACTTTGAATATTTGTGTTACACCACACAATTGGGCCGTATATAAAATAGCTGGATTGATTTTACCGTTTTTATCTGGTGGAGTACATAGAATTATTTCTTTGCATCCAGCCAATTTAGCAGGAATGGCCAACATTAAAATGGTTGAAAACAAAGGAGCTGTACCTCCGGGAATGTACAATCCCACTTTTTGAATGGGACGTTTTTCTTGCCAACATTCTACTCCGGGAAGCGTTTCAACTTCCACTTTTGATGTTTTTTGAGCTTCATGAAACTTTTCAATATTGGATTTGGCCAAGTTTATGGCCTGTTTCAAAGCATCAGAAACAGTATTATTGGCCTTATCAATCTCAACATCAGTTACCAAGAGTGAATCCAATTCAACTTTATCGAATTGGGCCGTGTATTTTTTAATGACCGTATCTCCTTCAATTTGTACCTCGTTGAAAATATTTTCCACTATACCCTCAATATCAGCTACGGTTTGAGTTGGTCTTTTCAGCAAATTATTCCATGTGCTCCTATCTGGATATAAAACCTTTTTCATGCTTTGAGTTTTTTGATCATGTGAAAGCCCAACGCCTCATAGCCTTGCCTTTCCCAGAATTTTTTACCCCTCGTGTTTTTTACATAACAATTGATTTCCAAGGTTTCACAATCAAATCGTTTGGCATAATCAGTCAAGTAGGACATCATTAATTCACCAATTCTTTTACCTTGGTACTCTGGATCAATAATAACATTATCAGGCTCCAAGTGTTTACCTGCATAGAGTTTGTTCAATTCCCAAACACCACATATTCCTACCAGTTTTTCATTTTGGTATGCTCCGATACATTTATATCCCATGGGAATCATGGAGGATAGTCGGTTTTCCAGAACTTCCATGGAGACTTTTTTGTCATTCAGCACAAAAGCTAAAGGCAAAATAGTAGTTAGATGCTCCTTCGGAATCCATTTTATTACAATCTGACTTTCCATATCCCTCGAATTAAAGCACCATTTTTTCAATGGGACAAACCAATATTCCTTCTGCACCAGCTGCTTTTAGTTCATCTATGACTTCCCAAAAGGTCTCCCGATTGATCACAGTGTGCACAGAACTCCACCCCTCTTCGGCCAAAGGTAATACTGTGGGACTACGCATTCCAGGAAGTATAGCGATAATCTCATCCAATTTATCATTCGGTGCGTTCATCAAAACATACTTGTTATTACGAGCTTGTAATACCGACTTGATCCTAAACTGGATTTTCTTCAATAACTCTTTGCGTTCCTCGGAAATGGTGGGCGATACGGCCAATACGGCCTCACTTTTCAACATTACTTCCACTTCTTTCAAATTGTTTTTGAAGAGTGTACTTCCGCTTGAAACAATGTCACAGATTCCATAAGCCAAACCAATATTGGGTGCAATTTCCACCGAACCGTTGATAATGTGCAAATCTGCCGTCACGCCTTTTGATGCCAAGTATTCCTTGACCGTATTCGGGTATGAAGTGGCTATCTTTTTGCCTTCAAAATCCTTGATGGAATTATAGGTAACTCCCTTTGGTACGGCAAGGGAGACACGACATTTGGAAAAATTCAAACGCTCGGCAATGGAAATGTCCTTTCCTTTTTCAATCAAAACGTTTTCCCCGATAATGGCAATGTCCACTACCCCATCCCTTAAATATTGTGGGATATCTCCATTTCGTAGATAAAACACTTCCAAAGGAAAATTACGTGAGGTTGCCTTTAATTGATCTTTTCCATTATCGATGGAAATACCACAGTCTTTTAAAATGGCGAGGGAATCCTCGTTTAATCGGCCACTTTTTTGAACAGCAATTCTAATTTTTGTCATTTTTCAATCGTTTTGTCCGAAAAACCAAAGGGGTACAAAAAACAAACCCGTTTGATTTCTCAAACGGGTTAGAATATATTTTAAAAACAACAATACATTTCTATCTCGCTTGAGGGCAAGTATAAAAATGATGATGTGTGTTTTTGTTTCTCATGATGCTTCAAAAGTAGGATATATTTTTATATCAAAAAAGGGGAATTTAGTTATTTCCCAAAATTAATGGCAATCCACTTTCCCCGGAACCGACTACAACAACTTTGGCATTAGGGGATTCCGACAACTTCAACGTCGCGTCTATACCCTTGTCTTGTAATATCTTATCCGTTAAGGAAGCACTCAAAATACGATTGGCATCCGCCTTACCCTGTGCTTCAATCCGAACTTTTTCAGCTTCTTTTTCGGCAGTCACCAATCTAAATTCATACTCCAACGACTCTTGTTCCTGTCGTAGTTTACGTTCAATGGCATCCTTAATTGTCGGTGGCAACGTCACGTCTCTTACCAGAACTTCATTTAACTGGATATACTGGTCTTCCACAATTTTTTGGGTTTCCTCGAATATTTCTTGTTGAATCGCATCACGCTTACTGGAATATAATTGCTCAGGAGTATATCTACCCACAACACTACGGGCCGCAGACCGAATGGCGGGAAGGAGCACGCGTTCTATGTATTGTTCACTCTTTTCTTGATGTAACTTCCCGAGCTCGTCATATTTGGGCTGAAACCATACAGATGCTTCCAACTTAATATCCAAACCATTGGAAGAGAGCACGTTCATTTTTTCCAATCGTTCTTGCTGTCGAACTTCATAAATATAGACTTTATTCCAAGGAGCCACTAAATGAAAGCCTTCTCCCAACGGTGGTTTGTCGGTAACAACACCTCCACCGAAATATTTGTACAAAACTCCGGCCTCCCCTGAACCAATGGTTACAGTTGACCTTGATGCAAAAATGATGATGAAAATAATCGCCGCCAAAGCCGGCAACGCAATCTTTGGTAATTTATCCATTTTATTTACTTTGATTTATATTAATCCGTTATACTTTCTGATGAACCATTCCGCTGTAAGCGAAAGAATGATGAGTCCGAGTAAAATACGGAAATCTATTAAAGATACAACATTATCCCTGCTTTTTTGAACTGGTAAAAACTGTTGTGATGAGGATAAATTGGTCTGTAGTTCCTCTAATTTGTCCATATAGTACACCTGCCCCCTATTTTTGGAAGCCAGTCGCTCCATTTTTTTATAGTCGGCGGAAATCAATTGCTTTTCTGGATTAAAATCCAAAATTCTGAATGTTCCCGATTGGCTCAAATTTTCATCCTGAATGGTCACGGTAAATTCGTACTCCCTTGCTTCCAGGTCACTCAGGTCCACCTCATAAAAAGAGCCTTTCAATAGCATTGGGGAGACCCTTGAAAAATCGTTTTCCCTTCCTTCTATTTTGATTGAAATGTTTGCATTGGCATCGAACTGGTAACTTTCATCAAAATAAGAGACTCTGATCTTGGCCATGCTGGCATTATCAAAAACCAATTCATAATCCAGTTCCAAACGGTTTCGTTGCTTGTTGGAGCCGAGATACACCATCAAATTTCCGATGAATTCATCAAAGGTGTCAAAGCTTTGTTCATTTCGGTACACCTGTGCGCGCCACCGCCAAATATCCTCTCCAAAAAGTACCGCTTCCTTAGTGTTTGATTCTGTTAAAATCGAAAACAAGGGTTTTTCCAAGTTGATGCCCTGTAATTGCTGGAACATCAATGTTTCACTTTCCTTGTTTAATTGAATATCTGCAAGAGTTCCCTTTAAAGGAGGAAATCCATCCACAGCAAAATCGCCAAGCCCAAACAACCCGAAGGTGTTGTTTAAAACAGGTAAAATATCCTCGGACTGTCTACTCCCAGAAATGGTAAAGCTTTCTTGAACCTGGTTTAAAAAATTCCAATCCGTATTGCTTCCGGTAATGGTAAAATAGTTTGTGCCTGAATTATTTAAAAATTCATACACACTCCTAAAATCACGATTGGGCTGATAGAGAATCAGCAACCCCATATCTTCCAATTCGGATTGACTGGCAGTTGGTTTTAAAAGAGTTACTGAGCGTTGTTCGTTGGATTCAATCGATTTTTTTAATGCACCAATATCTGGGTGCAGCATATCGGAGATGATGGCAACATTGGTTTTTTCATCGATCACCTCAATGGCGGTTTCCTTGGAATTATTGGCTGTATTGCGTTCGTTTTCCAAGGCCCCTACTTCGATTTTGATGGTTTTGATGCCTACACTTTGTGCCTCGACCAATGTATTCAAAATCTGACTGTTCTTTGTTGCGTTGAGATTTACCCTTTCTTGATGCACCCTACTTCCGTTAATTGAAATGGTTACTGTACTGGATACTGGTCGTTTTCCTTGGTACCGAATTGTGGATTCGATCGGAAAGCTATTTCGTAAAAAAGCATATTTGTTCACATTGATGAGCCCAATGGAAATATCTTCATACTGTGTGGTGTCACCTATCACAACAGGGTTTATTGTTGAGTTTTCATTCAGAGTTATGTATTCGTAATCCCTGCCCAGGGTTTGATTTCCATCCGAAAACAGCACAATGGCGTTGTTACTATTCACAAAAACATCATTTAGAGTAGCGAGCGCATTGGAAACATCGGTGTTGCCTTGATCAAAACGAATAGAATCAGTGGTGGAAATGGTATTGCCAAATCCATATTGATGCACGGTAAATCGTTCGTTTATAGCATCATCCTGTTTAATTTGTTGAATAACTTGGGAAATCTCGGCCTCGGATGAAGCATCCTGCATGGATGTGGAATTATCCACTAACAGAATCAAGTTCGCTTTTTCAACAAAATAATCCTTGTTGACAAACTTTGGGTTTATCAAAAGTAAAAGGCCGCAAAACAAGGTAACAAACCTTAATGCGGCCAATATCATCTTAAGTGAACCCTTTCTTGGATTTTTATAGAAGTATTGAAAAAAGACAAAGGTAAGCGCGGCAGCAACTGCTAAAACAATAAGAAGTACCGTGCTCAACTCCATTCATCTATGTTAACATTCCACCATCTACATTCAATACCTGTCCTGTTACGTAATCGGATAGGTCAGATGCCAAGAACACACAGGCATTGGCTACATCTTCAGGACTTCCGCCTCGTTTCAACGGAATACCTTCTCTCCAACCTTGAACTACTTTTTCGTCCAACTTCTCGGTCATTTCAGTTTCTATGAAACCTGGAGCGATGGCATTGCAACGGATGTTTCTGGATCCCAATTCCAAAGCAACTGACTTTGTAAATCCAATCATTCCTGCTTTGGAGGCCGCATAGTTGGTCTGTCCGGCATTACCCTTTACACCTACCACACTGCTCATATTGATTATGGAACCTTTGCGCTGCTTCAACATGGTGCGCTGCACGGCTTTAGTCATGTTAAAGACAGACTTCAGGTTGATTTCGATTACTTTATCAAAATCATCTTCGCCCATTCGCATCAATAAATTATCCTTGGTAATACCTGCGTTATTGATGAGGATATCGATTTTTCCATCAAAATCTTCCAAAACCTTGGCAACAAGTGCTTCGGATTCTTCAAAACTTGCGGCATTACTTTTATAGGCCTTGGCTTTTACGCCCATTTCGGTCAATTCTTTTTCCAATTCCAAGGCTGGAGCTTCACTGGAGCTGTAGGTAAACGCCACATTTGCTCCATGCTTTGCAAATACTTCGGCAATGCCTTTACCAATTCCCCTACTGGCTCCAGTTATAATTACGTTTTTCCCTTCCAAAAGTTTCATACCATGATTGTGTTTGAATGGTTATTAACCAAATATAGTTGTTGTTTTATGTTTAGACGAAAAAAAATCCCGCATAAAACGGGATTTAGTATGGTTTTAACGGTTGGTTACCCAACCACTTCTTTCACTTTTGCACCGATTTCAGCAGGAGAATCCACCACGTGGATACCACATTCCTTCATGATTCTTTTCTTGGCTTGTGCAGTGTCGTCACTTCCGCCCACAATGGCACCAGCATGACCCATTGTACGACCGGCAGGTGCTGTTTCACCAGCGATAAAACCAACTACTGGTTTTTCACTTCCACTTTCTTTGTACCATTTTGCCGCTTCGGCTTCCAATTGACCACCAATCTCCCCAATCATAACCACACATTCGGTTTCTGGATCGTTGATCAACAGCTCAACGGCTTGTTTGGTAGTAGTTCCAATGATAGGGTCACCACCAATTCCGATGGCTGTTGTGATTCCCAATCCTTGACGAACTACTTGGTCTGCAGCTTCGTAGGTCAATGTTCCGGATTTTGAAACAATACCGACTTTTCCTTTTTTGAAGACAAATCCTGGCATAATACCAACTTTTGCCTCACCTGGAGTAATTACACCCGGACAGTTTGGACCAATCAATGTACAGTCCATATCCTTGATGTAATCGTTGGCTTTTACCATATCCGCTACGGGAATACCTTCGGTAATGGTAATGATCACCTTGATTCCTGCATCGGCAGCTTCCATAATGGCATCCGCAGCAAATGCAGGTGGAACAAAAATAATCGTGGTGTCGGCACCAACTTCTTTTACAGCTTCTTCAACTGTGTTGAAAACTGGTTTTCCCAAATGTTCCTGACCACCTTTTCCTGGGGTCACACCACCAACTACGTTGGTTCCGTATTCAATCATTTGTTCGGCATGGAATGTTCCTTCACTACCGGTAAATCCTTGTACAATTATGTTTGAATCCTTGTTTACTAAGACGCTCATATATTTAACTTAATGTAGAGATACAAAAATATGGTTTACTAAAGTTTTTTTCTATTGATTTCTTAAATCTTTTTCAGTTTTTTCAAGATTTCAGGAATCTTTTTGATGTATGCGATTTGTTTGAGTTTTTCACGTGCTTCCTCGGCCGGATAACCAAAATAGGTTTTACCTCCTTCAAGTGATTTTGAAATACCTGATTGTGCCAAGATCACCGCTTTTTTACCTATTGTAGCCCCACTTGTGATGCCCACCTGCCCCCATAGCGTAACTTCATCTTCAATAACACAACAACCAGCAATGCCCACATGGGATGCAATCAAGCATTTTTTTCCAATGACGGTATCGTGCCCAACCTGAATTTGGTTGTCCAACTTGGTCCCTTCCTTAATGGTTGTTGAACCTGTTACCCCTCGATCAATGGTGCATCCAGCTCCAATATCCACATGATCTTCGATTACTACGTTTCCTCCTGAAAGCAGTTTATCAAATCCTTCAGGTCTGTTTTTGTAATAAAAAGCATCGGCACCCAAAATGGTACCTGCATGAATGATCACATTATCGCCAAGAATACATCCATCGTAAATGGTTACGTTAGGATGAATCAAGCAGTTTTTACCGATTTTCACATGGTTACCGATAAATACGTTAGGCTGAACTATGGTTCCCTCCCCTATCTCAGCAGTTTCTGCAATCGAAGAAGCAGCACTTTCAAAAGGTTTAAAATGGCGAGTCAATTTATTGAAATCTCGAAACGGATCATCAGAAACGAGCAACGCCTTACCTTCCGGGCATTCCACCTCTTTATTGATGAGTACCACTGTAGCATTGGATTGAAGGGCTTTGTCATAATATTTTGGATGGTCCACAAACACAATGTCGCCCGCTTCCACTACGTGGATTTCGTTCATGCCCAAGACCGGAAAATCATCATCTCCCACGAAATCGGCATCAATGATCTTCGATATTTCCTTTAACGTATAGGTTTTTGGGAATTTCATCTGAGGCTACTCTTTGGCACGTTCCAAATAGGCTGCTTTCTCCGTATCGATCTTTATTTTGTCGCCCTCGTTGATAAAAAGTGGCACATTAATCGTTGCTCCAGTTTCTACCGTAGCCGGTTTGGTGGCATTTGTAGCGGTGTTTCCCTTAACACCAGGTTCGGTATGGGTTACCTCTAATATAACACTTGCGGGCATTTCCACAGAAAGCGG
This sequence comes from Flagellimonas yonaguniensis, assembly GCF_029193885.1. Taxonomy (GTDB): domain Bacteria; phylum Bacteroidota; class Bacteroidia; order Flavobacteriales; family Flavobacteriaceae; genus Flagellimonas; species Flagellimonas yonaguniensis. The sequence continues at coordinate 56,402 of NZ_JARFVB010000009.1, forward strand.
CATGTTATCCTCTGCGTTGAAAATAATAGTAACCACTTCGCTTTCTTTCATCAAATCGTAAGCATCAAGAGCATCCCTTTGCAAAGCAATCTGAGTGTAATCGTCCGTATTCATGAAGTGATAAGTCTCACCTTCATTATAAAGGAATTGATAACTACGTGTTTCTACACGGACATCCTCAATTTTATGTCCTGCGGAAAACGTGTTATCTATCACCTTTCCGGTAGTAACACTTTTCAATTTGGTTCGAACAAACGCTGGTCCTTTGCCAGGTTTTACATGAAGAAACTCTACAATCTTGTAGATATCGTGATTGTACTTGATGCACAACCCTTTTCTTATATCAGAAGTACTTGCCATAAATTTAATTTGAACTGAAATAACCTTTCATAATTCCACGCTGCGAATCTCTTATAAATTGAAGGATTTCGTCTCTTTCGGGAGTTGCCTCCATCTCGGCTTCAATAATGGATGCCGCTTGGGAATTGTTATAATTTTGTTGATATAGTAGTCTGTAAATATTTTGAATCTCGCGAATCTTGTCGGATTCGAAACCTCTTCGTCTCAGCCCAATGGAATTGATGCCCACATAGGAAAGAGGTTCTCTTGCGGCCTTCACATAAGGAGGGACATCTTTTCGAACCAAAGAACCACCTGTTACAAAGGCGTGGTTTCCAATGGATACAAATTGATGTACGGCAACCATTCCCGCCAAAACTACATTCTGGCCAATGGTTACGTGTCCTGCCAAGGTTGAATTATTACTGAAAATGCAGCCATCGCCTACCAAACAATCGTGTGCTACGTGGCAATAGGCCATGATCAAACAATTGTTTCCAATTACCGTTTTCATACGGTCAGAGGTACCCTTGTTTATTGTGGCACACTCCCTAATAGTTGTATTATCACCAATAACCACTGTAGTGTCCTCACCCTGATATTTTAAGTCTTGCGGCATTGCGGAAATTACGGCGCCTGGGAAAATACTACAGTTTTTTCCGATTCTGGCTCCTTCCATAATGGTTACGTTGGAACCAATCCACGTCCCCTCGCCAATCGTGACGTTGTTGTGTATAGTGGTAAAGGGCTCAATTACCACATTTTTGGCGATTTTGGCCCCTGGGTGTACATATGCTAATGGTTGGTTCATCTACGAATTTGTGTTTTTTGTTTTTACGATTTGGGCCATCAACTCGGCTTCGGATACCAGTTTTCCATTGGCATAGGCATAAGCTTGCATGTGGCAGATTCCTCTACGAATGGGAGAAATCAAATCGCATTTAAATATTAAAGTATCCCCTGGCACTACTTGTTGTTTAAACTTTACCTTGTCAATCTTCATGAAGAAGGTCAGGTAGTTTTCTGGGTCTGGAACCGTGCTCAATACTAGGATCCCTCCTGTTTGAGCCATGGCTTCCACCTGTAACACACCGGGCATTACCGGGGCTCCAGGAAAGTGACCTACGAAGAAAGGTTCGTTCATGGTCACGTTTTTCACTCCCACCACATGGGTATCGGAGAGTTCCAGGATTTTATCGACCAATAAGAATGGTGGGCGGTGCGGTAACCTTGCCATGATTTCGTTCACGTCCATTAAAGGCTCTTGGTTCAAATCATAGCTGGGAACCTTGTTCCTTTTTTCTATTTTGATGATTTTGGACAGTTTTTTGGCAAACTGGGTGTTCACAAAGTGCCCGGGCTTGTTGGCAATTACTTTACCTCGAATACGAGTTCCGGCCAAGGCCAAATCCCCAATTACATCCAATAGTTTGTGTCGTGCTGCTTCATTGGGATGATGCAAGGTCAGATTGTCCAGAATACCATTGGGCTTTACGGAAAGTTTTTCTTTACCAAAGGCTTTTTCCAACTTCTTCATGGTGGATTCGGAAATTTCCTTGTCCACATACACAATGGCGTTATTAAGGTCTCCGCCTTTGATCAGACCGTTTTCCAGTAACATTTCCAATTCATGCAAAAAACTAAAAGTACGCGAATCGGCAATCTCTTCTTTAAAATCGGACATTTTTTCCAAAGTAGCATTTTGGGTGCCTAAAACTTTGGTTCCAAAATCCACCATAGTGGTCACTTGGTATTCATCCGAAGGAATGATGGTAATTTCACTCCCTGTGGTTTCATCCTTGTATGAGATGACATCTTTTACCACATATTCTTCACGCTCCTGCTCTTGTTCCACGATACCCGCTTCTTCCAAAGCTTCCACGAAAAATTTGGACGAACCATCCATAATGGGCGGTTCTGGGGCGTCCAACTCGATTAGAACATTGTCGATATCCAACCCCACGAGTGCAGCAAGCACATGTTCCGAGGTATGAATCTTAACTCCGTTCTTTTCCAAATTGGTTCCACGTTGGGTGTTTACCACATAATTGGCATCAGCCTCGATTATGGGTTCACCTTCCAAATCAATTCTCTTGAACGCATAACCGTGGTTCTCGTCCGCAGGAAGAAAACTCATGGTTACATTTTCACCTGTATGTAGTCCTACACCTTGTAGCGTGACTTTTTTGGCTATGGTGCATTGTTTGTTACTTGGTTTGCTCACCTTCAACTCTTTTTTCTATGTTGGAGATTTGATTTGCCAATTTCGGCAAATTCTTAAAGTGTACATATGATTTGTTGAAGTCTCCATAGCTCAATGCCGGTGATCCCTGAAGCACTTCATCATCTTTTACGTTTCTTCCGATTCCAGATTGGGCCTGGATGCGGACCCTATCACCTATGGTAATGTGCCCAACAATACCGACTTGACCACCAATCAAGCAGTTTTTGCCGATTTTGGTTGAACCAGCCACGCCAGTTTGTGCGGCAATAGCGGTATGCTCGCCGATCTCCACATTATGCGCAATCTGGATTTGATTATCCAATTTGACACCTTTTCTTAATATGGTCGATCCCAGGGTAGCTCGATCTATGGTCGTGCCAGCACCGATATCCACATTATCTTCAATGATAACATTACCTGTCTGTGGTACTTTACTGTATTCCCCATTCGAATTTGGGGTAAAACCAAATCCATCTGCTCCGATAATCGCTCCTCCATGGATTACACAATTGTTTCCTATAATAGTTTCGGAATATATTTTGGCCCCTGCAAAGACGATGACATTATCGCCAATGCTCACATTGTCGCCAATGTAGGCATTTGGGTATACTTTTACGTTGTCCCCAATTTTCACATTCTCTCCCAAATAGGCAAATGCTCCAAGGTAAAAACCTTCTCCGTAGCTTGCGCTTTCAGAGATGTAGCAAGGGTTCTCCACCCCTACCTTATTGTTTTTGACCTGATTGTAGTATTCCAACAATTTGGAAAAGGATTTATACGCATCATCCACCTTTATCAATGTGGTGGAAACGGATTGTTCAGGAACAAAATCCTTGTTTACAATGGTAATCGAAGCCTTTGTGGAATAGATGTAAGATGTATATTTTGGATTGGCCAAAAAGGTCAACGAACCCTTTTCCCCTTCTTCGATCTTGGATAATTTGTGGACAGCGATTTGAGGATTTCCCTCAACTTCCCCTTCTAAGATTCCGGCAATTTGGGTAGCTGTAAATTTCATTGGTGCAAAAGTAACAAAATTTGTTAAACGGCTTTCTTTGGATAACAGCTGTAATATTTAGTGACGGTTTTGGCCAAAGCTTTTAAGCTAAGTTGATCCGACTCCTTAAGCACATCTGAAATTTTTCCGTTCTTTTTTAAAATTCTAATGGCTTCATCCTTACTGTAAGCCTTGTTGGATATTTCTCCCTGAAAAACAAAATTGGAAGCTTCCTCAATGGAAATATCATGCTTTTCCATGATCCAATCCATCTTTTCATTGAGTTTTTCAGTGGTCAAAGGCCTCTTTCTTACCTTCACATGTAGTAGCCTTCTGTCCAGCAACATCTTGCAGAGCTTGGAAAGCACAAAATCATCATGAAATTGCCAGCCTTTCAAAGCACCAAGAATATCAATGTCGTCAAGTTCGGCAAAAGTTTTTAAAACTCCAGCATCAAAGGTCAAAGTTCCGTTGTTCCTCAGAAAAAATAAAAGCGGTTCACTGCCTTTCAAATCTTCTTCTTGGCTCAATAACAATCTTGCTCGTTGCATGATGCGGACCAAGAGCTGTTCGGCCACCAGTCCCGTCTTGTGCAAGTATACCTGCCAGTACATGAACCTACGGGCCATCAAAAACTTTTCTACCGCATAAATGGCCTTTTCCTCTACGACCAAGTTGCCATCAACTACATTCAGCATCGAAATCAATCGCTCTGAATTGATGTTTCCCTCGGTCACTCCTGAGTAAAAACTATCGCGTTTCAAATAATCCAAACGGTCCATGTCCAATTGACTTGATACGAGTTGGTTCAAAAAAGGTTTCGGATAATCCCCCTTAAAAATGGAAATGGCGATATCCAACTGGCCATCAAACTCCTTGTTCAACTCCATCATAAAGCGAAGGGAAATCTGTTCGTGACTGATTTCCTTGGCAACAAAACCTTCAAGGGCATGGGAAAATGGTCCATGGCCAATATCGTGCAGTAAAATGGCACACAACAATCCCTTTTCTTCCTCTTCGGTAATCTTAACATTTTTTAATTTTAAAACCTGAATGGCCTTGGTCATTAAATGCATGCTGCCCAGCGCATGGTGGAATCGGGTATGATGTGCGCCGGGATAAACCAAATAGGAAAGCCCCATTTGCGATATCCTCCTCAGCCTTTGAAAGTAAGGGTGCGAGATAAGACTGAAAATTAGTTCGTTGGGAGTTCCAATAAAACCGTAAATTGGATCGTTGAAAACATTAAGCTTATTGGTTTTTACCAAAGTTTTTTGTTTTAATTCCCACAAAGATAATCACTATATGAACAAGATAACAATTCTTTGGGTCGATGATGAAATAGACCTATTAAAACCACATATATTATTTCTAGAAAGCAAGGGCTATAAAGTAGTTACGAGTCAAAGCGGGCAGGATGCCATTGAAGAAATAAAGGACACCTTTTTTGATATTGTTTTTCTGGATGAGAATATGCCAGGACTTTCCGGTTTGGAAACCTTGACCGAAATAAAGAAGTATGACGGCTCCATTCCTGTGGTAATGATCACCAAAAGTGAAGAGGAATATATTATGGACGAGGCCATCGGTTCCAAAATTGCGGACTACCTTATTAAACCCGTTAACCCAAATCAAATCCTACTCTCATTAAAAAAGAGTTTGGACAACTCCCGATTGGTATCCGAAAAAACCACTGCCAATTATCAGCAGGAGTTTCGGAAGATTGCCATGGATTTGTCCATGATCAATACCCAAGAGGAATGGGTGGACCTTTATAAAAAACTGATTTACTGGGAGCTGGAACTGGAGCAAATCGAGGATTCCGGTATGTTCGAAATATTGGAATCCCAAAAAGTGGAAGCGAATTCCCAGTTTGGGAAGTTTATCGATAAAAACTATAAAAGTTGGTTTCAGGATGGAGATGCCCCAGTAATGTCCCACACTCTATTCAAGAACAAAATTCAGCCTGAATTGGAGGATGACAAGACCCTGTTGGTCGTTATTGACAACTTACGGTATGATCAATGGTTGGCCTTTGAAAAAACACTGTCTGTCCACTATAAAAAGAAGCAGGAGTGCGCCTACTTTAGTATTTTACCAACGGCCACACAATATGCCCGCAATGCGCTCTTTTCTGGCCTGATGCCCGCCGAAATGGAGAAACGTTATCCCGATTGGTGGAAAAATGATACCGATGAGGGAGGCAAAAACCTTCATGAATCTGATTTTTTGGGTGAACAATTAAAGCGACTGGGGTTGGACCTCAATTGGGAGTACCATAAAATCAGCAACCTGAAACAAGGGAAGCAATTGGCCTCCAATTTTAAATCACAAAAGGACAATGATCTTACCGTGGTGGTCTACAACTTTGTGGATATGCTCTCCCACTCCAAAACAGAAATGGAAGTGGTCAAGGAACTTGCTTCAAATGATAAAGCTTATCGCTCCCTTACCTTAAGCTGGTTTAAAAACTCCCCCTTATTGGATATAATCCAGCAGGCGCAAGATTTGGGTATGAAGCTGATTTTGACCACGGACCATGGCACCATTAATGTAAAGCAGCCTTCCAAGGTAATTGGAGATAGGGAAACGAGCTTAAACCTGCGTTACAAAACCGGGCGAAGCCTTACTTATCAAGATAAAGATGTGTTGGCCACAAAGAATCCGCAGGAGATTCACTTGCCGAACATTAATTTGAGCAGTAGCTTCATTTTTGCAAAGAACGATCTCTTTTTTGCGTATCCGAACAACTATAACCACTATGTGGGCTATTACAGAAATACATACCAGCATGGTGGTGTTTCGTTGGAGGAGATGATTGTTCCTTTTGTAGTTTTGGACCCAAAATAGTATTTGAGTGAAGAGAACATTTCAATTGGATGAAATCCAAGAAGTGGCCACAGAGCTGTTGGAAAAAGCACCGAACAAGGTATTATGCTTATATGGGGGCATGGGCGTTGGCAAGACTACATTGGTTAAGGCCTTGGTCAAACAACTTGGAGCCGTTGATGTGGCCAACAGCCCGACTTTTGGTTTGGTCAATGAGTATTTCGATAAGAATGATGTGCCCTTAGCCTATCATTTTGATTTTTACCGCCTCAATGACGAAATGGAGGCATTGGATATGGGTTTCGAGGATTATTTGAATTCGGATGCATGGGTCTTTATTGAATGGCCCGATAAAATTTCCTCTCTCCTACCTGAGGACGCTGTGGGGGTATTCCTGCACTTTATCGAGGAAAGCACGCGTTCAATCGAGTTAAATGTTCCTTAAATAGCAATCACTCTATCTTCATGGAAATTATTGCGCAGAGCAAGTCGATTTCGATGAAAAGTGAGTTTTTTACGTTTAAAAACCAATTTTATCGATAAAAGGTATGATTAGTTGAAATATTTTCCTACATTTGCTTTGTGAATTAATTCATTTATTAACCAAAAACTCTTTTACGATGAACACTAAAAAAGTTTTTTTTGGATTGCTAGCTGTTGCATTTTTGGCAATGACCGCTGTATCAACTACAGTAACTTTTGACGACAATCAAACAACTAGTATCAAAAAATCGGACATTAAGAAATTATAATCTCTTAACCGATTCAGACTAAAACGGCTCTATTTTTATATAGGGCCGTTTTTTTTTACAATAATTTTTACTTTTTGATGTTATCAACAGTGATGAGCAGTAAAAAAAGTATCAGGAAGAAATTGATTTTGGAGGGTATATTTGCAATTTTAATTGCAATAACCCCCATATTGTTTTATTGGTATAAGTATATACCCGTGGGGAGCACATCCTATTTATTCTTTGGAATTGAATTTGGAGACAATGGTTTTAATGATGTAGCAGATTCCTTTTATTACTACTTCGGTAAAATTGTGCCCCTATTATTATTGATCATTTGGTTTATTACATCAAAAGAGTGGTGGTATTATGCCATATTGATTCCCATTGCGATGTACAGCTTTCAATTATTTGCCGTGCTAACATTTGAGTCCGGAATAGTGGATGAGAATGAAGTAATGTATGTAATTGCCGTAACCATGGTTGTAGTGCCCGTGGTCTACTTCATCAGGGTAAAGCTGGTGGACAAACATGTCCATGGAATAGACCTGGAAGCCATGGACACCGAGCTGCAGATCCTAAAGGAAAAAGAGGAATTAAGAAAGGAGCGAGAGAAATTGGAGCAACGCCAAAAGACTGCTTCAAAAAAAATGTAAATTTGCCATACCTTATGGTATCCTGATTAGATTTACGTTTTATGAGCCACGCTGCCTCCCCATTTAGCAAACAACAATTGCTTCCCCAAGAAGAAACCCTGGAGATTGTAAAACAAAAGGGGGAATTGTTTATTGGCATTCCAAAGGAAAACCAGTATCAAGAGAAGCGTGTTTGCCTTACCCCTGATGCCGTGAATGCCATTACGGCCCACGGACACCGGGTATTGGTGGAAACAGGCGCAGGCGAAGGAGCCAATTTTTCTGATTTCGACTACACCAACGCCGGTGCTGAAATCACGAGGGACACCAAAAAAGTATTCTCCTGCCCTATTATATTGAAAGTTGAGCCCCCTACTCTTTCAGAGATAGATTTGCTCAATCCACAGACCATCGTTATTTCTGCTTTGCAGATCAAAACCCAGAACAAGGAGTATTTTGAGATCATGGCCAAGAAACGATTGACGGCCATTGCTTTTGAATACATTAGGGACGATGACGGCAATTATCCAGCTGTTCGCTCTTTGAGCGAAATTGCCGGGATTTCGTCCATTTTGATCGCTTCGGAATTAATGTCCAACCCCAATACGGGCAATGGATTGATGTTCGGGAACATTAGCGGGGTCCCACCCGTAGAGGTCGTTATTATCGGTGCGGGAACAGTGGGTGAGTTTGCTGCTCGGTCGGCTCTGGGATTGGGTGCCAATGTTAAGGTGTTTGATAATTCCATCAGTAAATTGAGGAGCCTTCAAACCAGTTTGAACCAAACCCTGTACACGTCAACCGTACAGCCCAAGAATTTGATCAAATCCTTAAAGAGATGTGATGTGGCCATTGGTGCCACTCGAGGCAAAGACCGTTCGCCCGTAGTGGTTTCCAGCTCCATGGTGGAAAACATGAAAAAAGGGGCTGTGATTATCGATGTGAGTATTGATATGGGGGGCTGTTTTGAAACTTCAGAAGTAACTACCCATAGAAAACCCACTTTTGAAAAATATGGAGTGATCCATTATGGTGTGCCCAATATCCCATCACGGTATCCGAGAACATCTTCCATTTCCATCAGTAATATCTTTACGCCTTATTTGTTGAAGATTGGTGAGGAAGGCGGTTTGGAGCATTCGCTTCGGTTTGATAAAGGCTTGCGCAACGGACTTTATATGTACCACGGTATCCTGACCAACAAGTCAGTGGGCGATTGGTTCGGGTTGAATTACAACGATATTAACTTTCTTATTTTTTAATGTAGATGGCATTTTTGAAACGATTGGGATGGTACTTGGTTGGACTGTCCATAGGATTGATATTTTTGGTTTTTATCTTGAAGAAAAAATCAGGCGAAGAGGGAATTGATTTTTGCTATTTGCCCAATTGTAGGGTCCTCAAGGATATGCGCTCCAAACCTTTGACCTTCTCTCAATCTCTCCTTGAACAATACCGAGACACTCTTATGATTCAATCGTTTTTGGAAGATGGGGATGTGGATTTTGGTAAAAGCGATACTACATCCGAGCCCTGCAAAACGTATTTTATCTCCCACGAATACAAGGGGGAAGCATTGGAGCTAGAAGCCAAGAATTGTGAGGAAGGAGTTACTGTGGAAAAAATAACCGCACAGCATTAACTTTCCAACCTCCTTCGCTTCCGCTCCTTGGTGATCAAAGCCAATTCCCGTGAAGTTTGTCCGGCAACAGAAGTGTTCTCTTCTGCCCTTCTGATCAAGTAGGGCATCACATCTTTCACAGGGCCATACGGAAGATATTTTACGGAGTTATAGCCATGGGCAGCCAAGTTGTAGGTAATATGGTCGCTCATGCCGAATAACTGGCCAAACCAAATTCGACCATCATCGGAAGCAATGCCCCGTTTCTCCATCAAATCCACTAATCGAAGGGTGCTTTTCTCGTTATGTGTGCCGGCGAATATGGTAAAATAATCCAAGTGATCCATCATGTAGTCGATGGCGGCATCAAAGTTTTCATCTGTAAGTTGTTTATTTTCGCAAATGGGGCTTTTGTACCCTTTATCCTCTGCCCTATCGTTTTCCTTTTCCATGTAAGCACCGCGAACAACTTTGGCCCCAATCTTGAAACCTTCCTCTTCAGCTTGTTTGAACAATTTGATGATGTAGGGCATTCTATCCCAACGGTACATTTGGAAAGTATTGAACACGATGGTCTTCTCCTTGTTGTATTTGCGCATCATTTCCAGTACAAGGCCATCGGCGGCACCTTGCATCCAACTTTCCTCAGCATCAATCAATAGGGCCACATCGAGTTTGTGTGCTTTTTGACAGACTTTTTCGAACCGGTTTACGATTCTCCCCCATTCGGCCTGCTCTTTTTCCGTTAATTCGCTACCTGCGGTAACTTTCTCAAACAATTTAAAACGCCCAAAACCCGTAGGTTTGAACACAGCGAAGGGCATGGCATCTTTTTCCTTGACGAAATCGAGGATATCCATGGTCTTTTCCATGGCAAAATCAAACTGATTGTCCACTTCTTTCCCCTCTGCGGAATAGTCCAAAATGGAACAGACACCATTGCCATACATATTGTCGATTATGGGCAAACAATCCTTTTCGCTTACCCCACCGCAAAAATGGTCAAATACAGTGGCCCTGATCAAACCCTCAACAGGCAAATGCGCCTTAATGGCAAAATTGGTCGCTGCTGTTCCAATGCGAACCAAAGGTTCGTTGGAAATCATCTTAAAAAGAAAATAAGCCCGCTCCAATTGGGAGTCCGACTTTAGCTCAAAAGCTATTGCAGTATTCTCAAAATTTGGTCGCATTAATTATCATCCGTTAAAGATTCAAATATAAGTACGTAAACTAGAATGGTATCTATAAAAATAATCTTTATTTAGCAGTGTAATTCAAATTATGGAATCGGTAAAATCACAGTCCTACGAGGTACACATCAATGAATTGGCAAAAGCTGCTCTTAACCAGCATATTGCCAAAACCAGCTATTCCAAAATATTTCTTTTGGTGGATGAAAACACCAAAGCACATTGTTTGCCCATTTTCAATGAAATGATCGATTTCCCTATTGATTCCGTTCTGGAAATTGAATCTGGCGAGGAGAATAAACATATTCGTACTTGCTTACAGCTCTGGGAAGATCTTTCCAACTTGGATGGGGATCGTAAAAGCCTGCTCATTAATCTAGGTGGTGGCGTGCTTACGGATATGGGCGGATTCGTGGCCTCTACCTTTAAGCGGGGGATTGATTTCATCAACATCCCCACCACCCTACTTTCCATGGTCGATGCATCCATCGGAGGAAAAACAGGTGTGGATTTGGGTTCGTTGAAAAATCAGGTCGGTGTGATAAATCAACCACAAATGGTATTGATTTTTCCGGAGTTCCTGAAAACCTTGGACCCGCGACAAACTAAAAGTGGGTATGCCGAGATGTTGAAGCATGGCCTTATACAGGATAGTTCATATTGGAACGACCTTATCGAAGATGGTGATTTTACTGATGCTGCATGCATACAGCGATCCATTGCCATAAAAAATGAGGTGGTACTTCAGGACCCTACCGAGCAGGGTCTTCGCAAGATTTTGAATTTTGGGCATACCTTGGGTCACGCCATTGAATCCTATTGTTTGGACAATCATGATAAAAAGACCTTGTTGCATGGCGAAGCCATTGCCGCAGGTATGATTTTGGAAGGATATTTGTCTCACGAGATGCGCGGACTATCCAAATTATCCGTCGATGAGATCAAAAAAGGGTTTTTGAAGCATTTTGACAAGGTGGACTTTACGGAGGATGATATCGATGCTATTCTACAATTGCTCAAATACGACAAGAAGAACTCTCACGGCAATGTCAATTTTGTCCTGCTTCAGGAAATTGGTAAAGCTGTTACGGATATTAGAATTCCGGAAGAACTGTTCCAAAAAGCATTTGCATACTACAAGGAATAACCCCTTCGCATACTTATTTTTTGTATTTACAACTCTTTGGGTCCATCGGATTTAAAAATCCCTAGTTTAGGAACGACTTTAATAACTAACCACTATGAAACGAATTCTGATAGACTACAAAAAGTTGGACCATAAGGTGGCCGCCAAACTAATAGACTCCTACCCAGATGGTTATGGGGATGATGATATTATTACCATTAAAAAACCGAACGGGGAAGTAATCGAAGCCGTTGAAGTGAAAACAGCGGATACCATCTATATGGTCAAGATAAGTAAGAGTCTTTCCAATTTTATAGCCAATTTTGAGGAAACCATAGAAAAGGAGCTGGACAAAGAACTAGTGGCTTCCGAATTTGAGGAAGATTCTTTTGAAGGAATGGACTCCGATTCCGAGGAAATGGAAGACGACGATCAATATTGATCTAGGCCAAATAGCGCTCCTTTATCACGCGAACATGGTGGGCTTGGTGTCCACTAATGATAAATCCAAGGGCGCGTACACTCATTTTTGAACCACTGGCGAGACCAACTCTGGTAATGGCTTCATCATCAAACGAGTTGAACAGGGATATTGTGGCGTCTCGCACCGTACTGTATTCTTCAACCAAGCTAGTTTTGGAACGGTTGGCCGCATTGGAAAATGGCACATAGTTATCTTGATCAAAACCAGGTAAAGGGGTTTTGTCGTTTCTGGCAATGCATAAAGCACGGTACTGAAAAATACGTTCGGTATCCATCATGTGAACCAATGCTTCCGCCAAGGACCATTTGCCCTCGGCGTAAGCATAATTGAGTTTTTCTTCTGGAATTTCGTCTAAAAGGGACAAAAGTGTTTTCTTCCCGTTTTTTAATTCTTCTATCAGTTCCACATTATCCAGTGCCATAATGTAGGTCTGGTAAAATGGATTGTATTCAGAAGACGGAAGTTCCAAAAGTACCATATATGTGAATATGGTTACAGCTCGTTGAAGATAGTGTGCATCAAACGTCTCTTATCGTTGATGCTCTCCTCCAAGGAAATCATGGTTTCCGTTCTGCTGATACCTTCAATATCATCTATTTTAAAAATGATGTTCTTGGCGTGTGTGGTATCCTTGGCCCTGATTTTACAGAAGATATTGAATTTGCCTGTGGTAATGTGGGCCACGGTAACATAAGGTATCTGGCTCAGCCTTTCCAAAACAAATTTGGTCTGGTGGGTTTTTTCCAAGAATATGCCGACATAGGCGATAAAGGAGTAGCCAAGTTTTACATAGTCAAGGGTAAGGGAAGAACCTTTAATGATTCCTGACTCTTCCATTTTTTTGACTCGGACATGAACCGTACCTGCGGAAATCAACAACTTTTTGGCGATGTCCGTAAATGGTGTACGGGTGTTATCGATTAACATGTCCAATATCTGGTGGTCTATCTCGTCTAGCTTTACTTTGTTCATTACATTGAATTTTGCAGCAAAAGTAGTTAAAAAAGGAAATTTACGTAATAAAAATGGTTCTTTTTTAAATAATATGCAAGAACCTCTAAAAAATGCCCCTTAATTATTGAATTTCAGGAGCAAATCAAGAATTTCCTTTTCATCGGATGCAAAGCCAAAATCCTTGGAATCAACACATTCTATGGTCTGGTGTCCGTAAAAACCTTCAAGCGGCCCAATTTCAGCGATCTCAGGCTGAAAAGTTATTTTTTCACCGATCAATACTTCCTTATATCGGATTCCGACGGAATGTCCGGCCTCAAACTCCCTGTTCACTATCTCTGGATGCTTTACCAAAACATCAAAAAACTGTTTATCGTTTCCTGGAATGGAGAAATAGTCCCCTGTTTTATAATCATCGATTTTATCCGTTGCAATGGTTTTTAGGGCTTCCACTATCGAAAGGAAAATCAATTCCCGTGTTTTCTCCCTTTGATAATCGTTCGGATAATGCCCCGATTCAAACAAAATAGTGGGCACGCCCAACATTTGAAGTGTGTCGCCAATGCAATTGTCGTTAAAACCATCATCGTATCTCCCAACCTGTCCCGGTATGTGTCCCTGAAGCATGAGATTCATGGCCACGATCAACTTCATGGCCACCTCGCGCGATGGTGTGATATGTCTTTCTTTATTACTTGCAGGGGATAAAAAGGAAACCGTTGCGGGCTTATTGGTCTTACCTGCGCTGAACAAGGTGCGCTGATCGTGAAGGTTGAAACAGAAATCTGGCCGGAATGCATCAAACAGTTTTCTAAAAGCAACACTTTCGGGCTGGGTTAAATTTTTGGCATCCCGGTTAAGATCAACTTCATTACTGTTAACACGGGTGTAGGCGTTTGCCCCATCAGGATTCAGCATAGGTACAATGGTAAGCGTGCATTCACTTAAAATGATTTTGGCCAGCTCATTTTCGGACTGCAAGAAGTTCACAAGATCCCAAACCGCTTTTGTTGTCGTGGATTCATTTCCGTGCATTTGAGACCACATAAGTACTTTTTTGTTTCCTTTTCCAATTCTGAAAGCATTGATGTCAACATTCTCTACAGATTTCCCAATACAGTTAATAGGCACGGAAAGCTTAGCAAAACACGGTTGGATGGAGTCCTTATTGATATATCGTCCTTGAATGGATTCTTCCTTATATAATGAATATTCGAGCATCTAAGTTGTCAATTAAAGTTTACAAAAGTAACCATACTGATTTTTACAAATGTAAATTATAATTACATCGCTTTAATACACATTTGTAATTGATTTGCGTGAGGATTTCATCAATTATATACAAATGTAAATGTAAATTAATAAATATTTATAAATCAATTATATATAGAACTTTATATAAAGTATAAAATTATATATTTGAGACAGCATTTAATTATTTTATAGTGTAGTTTCATTCAGAATGACTAACTTGGTTTCATATAAATTTACAATTGTGAATAAAGGAATTGTGTCGCGTATTCAAACCGTTGTGGACCATCTGGAAATATCCGTTTCAGCCTTTGCTGATGAAATTGGTGTGCAGCGTTCTAGCATGTCCCATTTACTGAATGGAAGAAATAAGCCCAGTTTGGATTTTGTGATGAAATTGGTGGACACCTACCCCGAAGTTGACCTATATTGGTTGTTGAAGGGAGAAGGTGGTTTTCCAAAGAAAACGGATCAAACTATGGCTACTCCTGCTTCCATTATTGACGAAAAATTGGAGGAAAGCACTACGGAATCCTCGTCTGAAAGTTATTCCGTAAAACATCTTAAAAGCTCAAACCCTTCTAAGGAGCCCTATAAAATCGTTATGTTCTATTCAGATGGTACTTTTGAGACGTTCCATGCTAAAAAGGATTGACCCTTTCGGGTAGTTTCCGTTACTTTGTAGGTATGACAAAATACCTTTTTTCCGGATTCATAGCACTTTTGTTTTTTGCTTGTGGCCAACCGCCGCAACGTAATTGTGAAGATTTTAAAACAGGTAAATTTACCTTTACCGCGACAATAAATGGTGAGGAGAAAAAAACCGCCTTTCACAGAAACTTGTCATTGGAAGTTGATGAATATGAAGGGAAAGTGGACTCTTCATCCATTCGCTGGATAAATGATTGTGAGTATGTGCTGAAGAATTTGAACCCAAAGAACAAAGCAGAGGAAAAACCTATTCACATAAAAATATTGACGACAACGGAGTCTTCATATACCTTTGAATACAATGTTGTTGGTAATAGTAAAAAATTCAAAGGAACCGCTCATAAAATAGACTAGCCATGTTTGATATTTTTGCAAGTCCGGACGCCTGGATGGCGTTGTTGACCCTGACTTTTTTGGAAATAGTGCTGGGTATCGACAATATTATTTTCATTTCCATTGCCGCTGGTAAGCTGGAGAAGAAAGATAGGAGAAAGGCAACGAACATAGGGCTTGTACTAGCCATGTTACTACGGATCATCTTGCTTTTTGGTATCACATGGCTAACCAAGATGAAAAAACCTTTTTTGGTTTTCAATGAGTCTTGGTTGACCGGTGGGGTTAGCTGGCAAGCGGTCATTCTATTTGCCGGGGGGCTTTTCTTGCTCTATAAAAGTACTCGGGAGATCCATGAGAAAATAGAAGATCGTGGTCATGATGAGCGAGAAGTGAAAAAGTCGAGGTCTTCCTCCTTGATGAACGCCATTGTTCAAATAACCGTGATCAATATTGTTTTTTCCTTTGATTCCATTTTGACGGCAATAGGGATGACCAACGGTATTTCTCCAAATCCAACGGATGCATTGGTTCTGATGATTGCCGCAGTAGTAATTTCGGTTATCATCATGATGTTGTTTGCAAACCCAGTCGGGGAATTCGTCAACAGGCATCCTTCTATACAGGTGTTGGGCTTGTCGTTCTTGATTTTGATAGGATTCATGCTGATTGCGGAATCAGCACACTTATCTCATTTGAAGATTTTCGACAACGAAGTCGGTGCCATTCCAAAAGGATACCTATATTTTGCCATTGCTTTCTCCCTGATGGTGGAGTTCCTCAACCTGAGAATGCAAAAAAACACACAAGAAAGAGAGCATATTACGCCCGATGACCAAATTTAATTAGGTCTTTGGTATGCAAGCTCAGGACTGGCTTCTTTTTGTTTTTTGAACAATCGCTGTTGTTGTTTTACGGTAAGTGTGCTTCCATCGTGGCTCCATCCTGGAGGTCCAAAGATGTACATTAACTTATGGGAGAGTTTTTTTGATTTTTTCACATCGTTCCAAATGTCCTTGAACTCGTGTGTGAGTATTACTACGGGATTATAGGAATTTGGAGCGTGAATCACTCCGTATTTTACATCAATATCATCGTCCAGCTCTTTCCAAGTACCGAATATCTTATCAAAAATGTTCAGGAAGCCACCGTGGTTTTTGTCCAAATACTCCACATTTTGTGCATGGTGTACCTGATGCATGGTATGCGTATTGAATATTTTTTCCAAAAATCCTAGTTTGGGAACATACACGGTATGCAATTGGAATTGCCACAAAGCTTCAATACCTAGACAAACCAATACCATTTCGGGAGGGAATCCAATGGCTGGCATCCATAAATAAAAGAAAGGCTTGTACAAAATGGTAAACCAACCATTTCTTATGGCAGTACCTAAATTAAAATTATCTGAAGAGTGGTGAACAATATGTGCGGCCCATAAAATACGTATTTCATGATTGGCCCTATGAAACCAGTAATAAGTGAAATCATCTGCCAATTGACACAAAATCCACACGTACCAAGCATATCCAAAGGATTCGTACCCCATAATGTTGGTCCTGACCCCATCGGTTACCGGATTGAAAAGTTCATAAGCACCTTCAAAAAGAAGTATGGCAAATGCAACCTTGAACAGGGGTCCCAATATGGCGGAACCAATTCCCATGAATCCACTCGCAGCTAGATCCTTCCAATTGTACAGGTCGTGTTTTTCATGGTCATGGGTCTTACTGTAGGTCAACTCCAATAAAATAAAGGCAATAAAAACTGGTACGCCATATACCAGGGGGTTCGTGAAATCCATAAAGATATGTTAAGCGGTCTGCTTTTTTGGTGTGTAACTGAATTGGGCAAATTAGACATAAAAACCTTTAAAACAAAGAGGTTTGATCAGAACTATCATTCTTTGTCTCTATATCATTATCATTGCTTTCTATTTCTTCCTCGTCAACAACTTCGATATCCTCGGTCTCTTGTTCTTCGGGTTCTTCATAAGGTAGCGGATCCAAAACATTGATATTTTTCACCTTTTCGGGAGTGAGTTGATTTCCAAGTGCTTTGATTCCTTTTATGGCTATGAATTCCTCAACATCGACCTCTAGATTTGGTTTGGGGTCCTTTCCGCGAGGTTTGACAAACTCGATTTCCAATTGAGGTCTCCAATCCGTGGATACCAATTCCATGTAGGATTTGGAATCCTCATCAATGACCACTTCTTCCTTATTGGGGTTCTCTATCAAAAACCTTTTTAGGTAAAAACGCTCTTTATCGCCAACATAATGTACCACGGAAATCGGTTTGTTGGGGTTCCACTTTTCCAGAACAATCATATCATCGCTAAAGCGAGTGAGCAAATCGGGTGGAATGGTTTTAACAATTCCTTTTTGATCGATGACCAAAAGTAAGTCGTCACCTTTGAATTCGCCAAGCAACTCCCCTCTTCCATCAACATTCAATCGGCTCACGACATCATCAAACCAAATTTTTCTCGGTTTCAATGTGGATACGCCTTTTTCTTTTAGTTCGATGCGTTTTACTGGATATTTAGTGACCAGATTACCTTTGGAGCTTCTTCCTTTGATCAAAACATCCGAGAAATCAAGGTCCCACTTCAGTTTCTTGATGCTTCCAGATTGACGTAGCATTACCGTGACCACTTCTGCCTCACCATTGGGGTTAGCAGAGAAATACAGTACTTCGGAAGATGCTTTGTCGCCAGCGAGTTGATAGATTTTATCACGGGTCATGCTGGTAACATTAAAGCGCTTCACGTAGCTAGGACCGCCTTTCATGCTTTTGTAGATCATGTTGTAGGTAGTTCGCTTGTCTTTCTTTTTAAACACAGCTACGTGGATAATGTTTTTTCCGATGAACACTTTGGAATCCACCTTTGTGACCATCATTTCCCCTTTTCCGGTAAAAACGATGATGTCATCTATGTCGCTGCAATCCGTAACATATTCATCCCTTTTTAATGAGGTTCCGATGAATCCTTCATCGCGGTTTACGTAGAGCTTGGTATTTCTGATGACTACCTTGGTGGCTTCAATGTCATCAAAAATCTTTATTTCTGATTTTCGCTCTCGACCCACACCATATTTCTTTTTAAGTTCTTTGAAATAGTCGATGGCAAAATCCACCAAATGCTCCAGATGATACTTGGCCTGTGCAATTCTATCCTCCAAACTTTCAATAAGTTGCTGCGCCTTGTCTAAATCAAATTTTGAAATACGCTTGATTCGGATTTCAGTCAACCGGACAATGTCGTCTTTGGTCACATCCCTTTTTAAATGGGAAATGTGTGGCTTCAAGCCTTTGTCAATGGCTTCGATGACACCTTCCCAAGTTTCCTCCTCTTCGATTTCCCGGTAAATCCTGTTTTCAATGAAAATCCGTTCCAAAGAAGAGAAGTGCCATTGCTCTTCGAGTTCATCCAATTGAATCTGAAGTTCTGCTTTAAGTAACTCCACCGTATTGTCCGTGGATCTTTCAAGCATTTCCTTGACACCGATGAACAGCGGTTTGTTGTCCTCGATTACACAGCCCAATGGAGAAATGGAAGATTCACAAGCTGTGAAGGCATACAACGCATCAATGGTTTTGTCGGGCGAAATACCATTTGGCAAGTGTACCAATATCTCTACCTCGGCGGCGGTGTTATCTTCAATCTTTTTTATTTTGATTTTCCCCTTATCATTAGCCTTTAAGATGGAATCAATTAAAGAAGAAGTGTTGGTTCCGTAAGGTATTTCATTGATGACCAAGGTGTTCTTGTCCAAAGTTGATATTTTGGCCCTCACCCTGATCTTGCCCCCTCGCATACCATCATTATAATTGGTCACATCGATGATTCCCGCGGTGGGGAAGTCTGGGTAAATGGTGAACCTTTTTCCTTTTAAGTGTTTTATCGAAGCATCGATGAGTTCGTTAAAGTTGTGTGGTAAAATTTTTGTGGAAAGTCCAACCGCAATCCCTTCTGCACCTTGTGCCAATAAAAGCGGAAACTTAACGGGTAAATTAACGGGCTCCTTTTTCCTGCCATCGTAGGATAGCTGCCACTCCGTGATTTTTGGGCTGTACACAACCTCCAAAGCAAACTTGGACAACCTGGCCTCGATATAACGTGGTGCCGCTGCCCCATCACCTGTTAAAATGTTTCCCCAGTTACCTTGGGTGTCGATAAGCAAATCCTTTTGACCGAGTTGAACCATGGCATCGGCAATACTGGCATCACCATGGGGGTGGTATTGCATGGTGTGCCCTACCACATTCGCCACTTTGTTATAGCGACCATCGTCCAGCTCTTTGAGCGAGTGCATGATTCTTCGCTGCACAGGCTTAAATCCATCTTCGATAGCGGGTACGGCACGCTCCAATATTACATACGAAGCATAATCCAAAAACCAATCCTTGTACATCCCGGTAACCTTTACCAGGCTATCTTGGGACTCGTCTTGGTTTTCTAAACTTTCATCGTTCAGTTCTTCGTTCTCTTCCATTTAGAAAGGTGGCATTTATTTGGGTTGTAGTTGGTTTTCTTCGACAAGATCAAGCTCTACTTTAAGGTTGTTGATGATGAATTCCTGCCTGTCCGGTGTGTTTTTGCCCATATAAAATTTCAACAGGGCATCGATGCTCATGGCTTTGTCCAGCATAACGGGTTCCAAACGGATATCATCACCGATAAAGTTTTTGAACTCGTCCGGGGAAATCTCGCCCAATCCCTTAAACCGAGTGATTTCTGGTTTTCCGGAGAGTTTTTCAATGGCATGTCTTCTTTCTTCATCACTATAGCAATAAATGGTCTCTTTTTTATTGCGTACCCTAAATAATGGGGTTTGAAGAATGTATAAATGATTTTCTTTGATCAATTCAGGGAAAAATTGTAAAAAGAAAGTAATCAGTAGTAAGCGAATATGCATTCCGTCCACATCGGCATCCGTAGCGATCACAATATTGTTGTAGCGCAGGTCTTCCATGGAATCCTCGATATTGAGTGCGGCTTGAAGCAAGTTGAATTCTTCGTTCTCGTAAACAATTTTCTTGGACATCCCGTAGGAATTCAATGGTTTTCCCCGTAGACTGAATACCGCTTGCGTATTCACGTCCCTTGATTTGGTAATGGAGCCCGATGCGGAATCCCCTTCGGTAATGAAGAGGGTGGTTTCCAAACGACGGTCCTTTTTCATGTCCTGCAAATGCACACGGCAATCACGTAGTTTTTTGTTGTGAAGGCTCGCCTTCTTGGCACGGTCCCTTGCCAGCTTTCTAATGCCCGAAAGTTCTTTACGCTCTTTTTCAGCCTGGACAATTTTCTTTTGGAGCGCCTCTGCAGTCTGAGGGTTTTTATGGAGGTAGTTGTCCAATTGCGTGCCGATAAAATCGTTGATATAGGTGCGCACTGTTGGCAAATCCCCTCCCATATCGGTAGAACCGAGCTTGGTCTTGGTCTGACTCTCGAAAACAGGTTCCATCACTTTAATGGAAACCGCAGAAATGATTGACTTGCGAACATCAGAGGCATCATAGTTTTTACCGTAAAAATCTCGGATGGTTTTTACGATAGCTTCCCTAAAAGCTGATTGATGCGTTCCTCCCTGCGTGGTATGCTGTCCGTTCACAAAGGAATGGTACTCCTCACTGTATTGGGTTTTGCTATGGGTCATCGCAACCTCGATGTCATCGCCTTTTAAGTGGATGATGGGATAGAGGAAATCCTCATTATTGTTATTGTCTTCCAATAAATCCTTCAGGCCATTTTCAGAATGGAACTTTTCGCCATTGAAAACAATCGTTAAGCCTGGATTTAGATAGACATAGTTTTTGAGCATGCGTTCCACATACTCGTTTCTGTATTTGTACTTTTTGAAGATGGATTCATCGGGGGTAAAACTTACCTTGGTCCCTTTTCTCCGGGATGATTCCTCCAAAAGTTCTTCGTTGACCAAGTTCCCTGTTTCAAACTCTGCTGATTTGGATTGTCCGTCTCGGTTGGATTCCACCCTAAAGTAAGTGGAAAGCGCATTCACGGCTTTGGTACCTACCCCGTTCAATCCAACGGATTTTTTAAAGGCCCGGGTATCGTACTTGCCACCGGTGTTCATTTTGGACACAACGTCCACTACTTTTCCAAGCGGAATACCACGACCATAATCGCGAACGTGCACCGTATTTTCCTTGATGTTGATTTCGATGGTCTTCCCCGACCCCATCACAAACTCATCTATGGAGTTATCTAGTACTTCTTTTAAAAGAATATAAATACCATCATCTGCGGAGGATCCATCGCCCAATTTTCCAATGTACATCCCCGGACGCATACGAATATGCTCCTTCCAGTCCAGCGAACGGATATTATCCTCAGTATATTGGGTGTCTGCCATGAGTTAAGGGTTAATCATTGCAATATAAAATTTAGGAGCAAAAATAAAAGGGTGAACGGTAGAAAGTAATCAACAATGAAAAACAATAATTGTTAATATATATCAGCCTTTAGCCCGCTTTTTGCCTTGGATTGACAGGTATGTCACCCCAAAAATAACAACCAGCATTCCAACCAACTGCCAATACGTGAGTTTTTCGTTCAAAAACACAAAGGCAAGCAAAATTGTGGAAATAGGCCCCAGGCTTCCCAAAATTGAAAAGTTGGAGGCGCCCAATCGTTCGATGGCCGCGGACACCAAAAATGACGGAATCAATGTCGCGAAAATGGCCATGGCCAAACCGTAGGCGTATACAGGCCAAGGATAATCCATAAGCCCCCAATTGCCGGATACCAAATAATGAATCACAATGCAGACGGTGGACACAATCATCGCATAGCAGGTAAATCGGAGTACACCAAATTTTGGAATCAACCAACCACTGCCCACCAAATAGGAGGCGTAGGTAATGGCGCTCAACAATACCAAAAAACCTCCCAATAATACTTCGTTGCCAGAGACATCCAATTCATCCCAAAAGGTAATGAGTACACCAACATAAGTTACAAGAATAGCAATGAATTGTACCCGAGTTATCTTTTGCCTAAAAATCAACCAGCTCAGGAATACCACAATGGTCGGATATACAAAAAGGATGATTCGTTCCAAGCCTGCTTTGATATAATTCAATCCTTCAAAATCGAAATAACTGGCCAAATAATAGCCCACAAAGCCAAAAAGAAAGAGCCATGCAAAATCTTTGGTCTCAATTTTTGCTTTTGCCGATTTCTTTCGAATCAGGAATAGAATAAAAATGTAAAAAGGAAGGGAGAACAGCATCCGGAACAATAATAAATCGAGCGTATCCACATTGTAGCGGTACGCTAATTTCACCATTACGGCCTTGGAGGAGAATAGTACCACTCCCAAGACCCCGTATAAAATCCCCAAGCTTTTACTGGACATATAGCAAAGCTATTTTATACCCAGAAATTGGAAAACCATGAATTGTATGGATTACAATGCCCAGCGCTTATACGTTGAATCTAAAGTGCATCACATCACCGTCCTTGACAATGTATTCTTTGCCTTCCACACGCATACGGCCAGCCTCTTTCACTTTGGCTTCACTACCATATTGTACATAATCGTCATAAGAGATGACCTCGGCACGGATAAAGCCTTTTTCAAAATCGGTATGGATGACACCTGCGGCTTGTGGAGCTGTCGCCCCAACAGGAATGGTCCAAGCACGGACCTCTTTTACGCCTGCGGTAAAATAAGTTTCCAAATCCAGTAGTTTGTATGCGCCGCGGATCAATTTGGCCGACCCTGGCTCGGAGAGTCCCAAATCTTCCAAGAACATTTGACGCTCTTCATAGGTCTCCAATTCGGTAATATCCGCTTCTGTTCCCACTGCCAAAAAGATAACTTCGGCATTTTCGTCGGCAACGGCTTCTTTTACCTTTTCAACGTAGGCATTTCCTTCAACAGCTGCTCCTTCGTCCACATTGCAAACATACATTACGGGCTTGTCTGTAATCAACTGTAACGGTTTTACAAATTCTTCACGATCATCTTCGCTAACTTGAATGGCCCTAACAGATTTCCCAGCCTCCAAACCTTCTTTCAGTGCTGAAAGTACGACTTCTTCCTTTTGTGCTTCTTTGTTTCCGGTTTTGGCGGCACGCTTCACTTTATCGAGCTTCTTTTCCACACTCTCCAAATCTTTCAATTGCAATTCCATATCAATGGTCTCCTTGTCCCTGATTGGATCTACGGAACCATCAACGTGCACCACATTGTCGTTATCAAAACAGCGTAGTACGTGAAGAATGGCATCGGTCTCACGGATATTCCCCAAAAACTGGTTCCCAAGCCCCTCTCCTTTACTTGCTCCTTTTACCAGACCAGCAATGTCCACAATCTCCACAGTAGCTGGGAGAACACGTTCTGGATTTACCAATTCTTCCAATTTTTCCAAACGTTGGTCGGGCACGTTGACCACACCAATATTAGGCTCAATGGTACAAAAGGGGAAGTTGGCACTTTGTGCCTTTGCATTGGATAAACAGTTGAAAAGTGTTGATTTTCCTACATTGGGTAACCCTACAATACCTGCTTTCATCTAATTCTTTGTGTTTTGAGGCTGCAAATATAAGTTGAAGTTTTGGTACTGGTGCCTAATAACCTTGAATCAATAAGTAAAAGCCCATAAAAACCAGGGCGATAATACCAAAAATGGCAATCAAGGACAGTATACATCCCACCTGTTTCCAAATACCATTGTATGCTTTCTCTTTTTCTTGCATAAAAAAACCCGAACCATTTAAGATTCGGGCTAAATTAAATGTTTTTTATTGCTTAACCATCGGGGTGCATGAACTTTTGCTTGCCCAATAGTTCTTCCTCGGTTTCCTCGTGGTCTTCATCGGGAACACAACAATCAACCGGACAAACGGCCGCACATTGTGGTTCTTCGTGAAACCCTTTACATTCTGTACATTTATCCGGAACTATATAATAAAGTTCGTCGCTAACAGGTTCTTGAACTTCATCTGCATTGACCTCTTTTCCGTTAGGTAAAACTACATCGCCGGTCAGTGAGGTTCCTTCGCTATATCTCCACTCATCCGCACCTTCATAAATTGCTGTGTTGGGGCATTCCGGCTCGCAAGCACCACAATTTATGCACTCATCTGTTATAATAATTGCCATAATTTTCTTTTCCTTTTGGGCTGATTCCTATCAGCATGCTTACTTTTGACAAAAATAAACCCTAGTAAATTAGTGTACAAATTTAATGGCACCAGATAGAAATACCATAGATGCTTTTGTTAAACTTGGAAAATACCTAACGGATTTTTGTGATAAATGTTATTCCAACGCTCCACAGGTTGATCAAGGTTTAAAGGAAATCATTGCGCGGGCAGGTCACCAAAACGGGTGGTTTACCGAGGACAACATTCTGTTTTCCTTACAACAATGGGGCGATTTGCTTACTGAGAAAAATATAAAGGACTGGTTGAGCAACTATTCATTTAATGAGAATAGCGAACCAAAAACCATAGGCATCGTAATGGCGGGGAACATCCCATTGGTGGGCTTTCACGACTTTTTATCTGTGTTGCTATCAGGAAACAAAGTCTTGGCCAAGCTATCGTCCAATGATAAAGTGTTGCTACCATACATATCCAATTATTTAATTCGACAAGAGCCCTCACTATCGGATAAAATCGAATTCACAGAAGACAAACTCGAGAATTTTGATGCGGTCATCGCTACAGGAAGCAACAACACCAGCCGCTATTTTGAATACTATTTTGGAAAGAAACCCAATATCATCAGAAAAAATAGAAATTCGGTTGCGGTGCTTATCGGAAATGAAACCGAGGAAGAGCTAAAAGCGCTCGGAGAGGATATTTTCAGGTATTACGGATTGGGTTGCCGAAATGTGTCCAAAATCTATGTGCCTAAGGGTTATGATTTTGATTCCCTTTTTAATGCCTTGTTCCATTATCAGGACATTATCCATCAACATAAGTATGCCAATAATTACGATTACAACAAGGCGGTTTATTTAATGAGTGAATTCAAAATCCTGGATAACGGCTTTTTGATTTTGAAAGAGGACGAGGCGCTCACCTCCCCTATTTCTGCTTTGTTCTATTCGTATTATGACGATGAAACGAGCTTGAGAGAAAAGCTGCAGTATATGGAAGAACAAATTCAATGCGTGGTTTCCAATGCAGAAAGAGATATAAACTTCGGAGATACCCAAAAGCCAAGTTTAAGCGACTTTGCGGATGGAATCGACACCATGGAATTCCTATTGAAACTTTAAGATAATCCTAACCTTTGGAACCGTTTATAGATCCAACAATTTTTTAGACCTTTACTCCTTAAACCTAGTCAATGAAAAAGCACAATTTTAGCGCAGGTCCATGTATTTTACCTGCAGAGGTAATGTTAAAGGCTACCGAGGCCGTTCAGGAATTGGATGGTATCGGGCTTTCACTTATTGAAATCTCGCACCGCAGCAAAGAGTTTGTGGCCATTATGGAAAAGGCACGCTCCCTCGCCCTAGAACTTTTAGGGCTTGAAGGTAAAGGATATCAAGCCTTGTTCCTTCAAGGAGGGGCAAGTATGCAGTTTTTAATGACGGCTTTTAATCTATTGGACAAAAAAGCAGGTTATGTAAACACAGGAACCTGGAGCCAAAAAGCCATTAAGGAGGCCCGCTTGTTCGGCGATATTATCGAAGTAGCCTCCTCCCAAGAAGATAATTTCAAGTATATCCCCAAAGGCTTTGATATTCCATCCGATTTGGATTATCTGCACCTTACCTCCAACAATACCATTTACGGAACACAGTTCAAGGAATTCCCAAAAACCGATGTACCATTGGTGTGCGATATGAGCTCGGATATTTTTTCCAGACAAATGGACTTTTCCCAATTTGACCTGATTTATGCCGGTGCCCAAAAAAACATGGGACCAGCAGGGACTACACTTGTGGTGGTAAAAGAGGATATTTTGGGCAAGGTATCCCGTAAAATACCATCTATGATGGATTACTCGGTTCACGTAGCCAAAGACAGTATGTTTAACACCCCGCCCGTCTTTGCCGTGTATGTTTCCATGCTTACCATGCAATGGTTGAAGGATTTGGGCGGAATTGCTGCCATTGAGGAAATCAATGAGCGTAAAGCCAATTTGATCTATTCCGAAATTGAGCTCAACCCTGTATTTTCAGGAATTGCAGCCAAGGAGGACCGCTCGATCATGAATGCCACATTCAATATAACTGATGATGAATTAAAGGATGTGTTTGATGAAATGTGCAAAGAAGCTGGAATAAACGGAATCAATGGGCACAGATCTGTTGGCGGTTATCGTGCATCAATGTACAATGCACTTCCTTTGGAAAGTGTTGGCGTGTTGGTGGACATTATGAGTGAACTTGAAAAGAAAGGATAACTTTATTCAATTTTAAGTTCTAAATTTTGAATATTGATTGGAGAAAGAAGTTTTCAGTTCTCTTTACGTATCATCAAGTTGGTAAAAGACTTGAAGGAAAATAATGAATATATTTTCGCAAATCAACTTTTACGTTCTTCTACGAGCATTGGAGCCAACGTAGCGGAAGCAGGAGCAGGACAATCAAAGAAAGATTTTATTTCGAAAATGGCAATCGCTTCGAAAGAAGCGAGAGAAACAAGATATTGGTTAAGATTGATAAAGGAAGCTAATTTATCGCAATTGGAGCTGTCAGAATATCTTAATGAAATTGACCAAATCATTAAAATCGTGAAAACAAGTCAAAAAAGTATTTAGCACTCAAAATTTATAATTTAACATTTATGAAGGTAATATTGGCGAACGACGGAATTGCTCAAGAGGGAATCGATTTGCTTGAAAAAGAAGGCTTCGAAGTTAAAAATACCCGTGTTGCCGAAGAACAATTGGCAAACTATATCAACAAAAACAAAATTGAAGGATTATTGGTGCGTAGCGCAACCAAAGTCGATAAAAAACTTATTGATGCCTGTCCCGATTTAAAATTGATAGGAAGAGGCGGTGTCGGTTTGGACAATATTGACGTAAAATATGCCGAATCCAAAGGCATCAAGGTCTTCAACACGCCCGAAGCATCTTCGGAATCCGTAGCGGAATTGGTTTTTGCACACCTATTGAATGGTGTTCGGTTTTTGCATGATTCCAACAGAAATATGCCTTTGGAAGGTGATAGTCAATTCAAACAACTCAAAAAGAGTTACGCTGGTGGCATTGAACTTCGGGGAAAAACCTTGGGTATTGTAGGTTTTGGAAGAAT
The DNA here is from genome assembly GCF_029193885.1 of Flagellimonas yonaguniensis. Taxonomy (GTDB): domain Bacteria; phylum Bacteroidota; class Bacteroidia; order Flavobacteriales; family Flavobacteriaceae; genus Flagellimonas; species Flagellimonas yonaguniensis. The sequence continues at coordinate 84,085 of NZ_JARFVB010000009.1, forward strand.
AGGTCAAGCTACCGCAAAAATGGCGCTTGCATTGGGCATGGAAGTTATGTTCGCTGATCATCATACCAAAGAAGCGAGTTTGAACCTTTCTTTTTTTGACGGTCAATCCGTTGATTTTGCATTGAAAAGCAGCGAATTCAAAGAAGTTCTTGCAAATTCAGACTTTGTAAGTCTTCATGTGCCCGCACAAGACAAATATGTGATCGGCAAAAAAGAACTTGGACTCATGAAGCCTGGTTCTGCAATAATCAACACTTCGCGAGGCGGTGTTTTGGATGAAGTCGCCCTCGTTGAAGCCTTGGACACCGATCATTTGGCCTTTGCTGGACTCGATGTGTATGAATCAGAGCCCAATCCCGAAATCAAAATATTGATGAACCCCAAGATTTCACTGAGCCCACATGTTGGAGGTTCCACTGTTGAAGCACAGCAACGTATTGGTGTTGAATTGGCACAGAAAGTTATCAAATTGCTAAAACCATAGGTTTTTTAAGCCCGATTACCCTTTGAAAACCGACTTTTTTGTACATTGTCGCTTTAACCTTAACACTAACACAATGTCAGGATTATTGGATTTGATCAACAGCCCCATGGGCAAACAGTTGGTCAGCGGAGTTGCTGGGCAAACCGGACAACCCGAAAATAAAACAGCAGAAGTTTTGAGCATGGCCATGCCCCTATTAATGGGCGCCATGAAAAAGAATGCATCCACCCCTGGGGGAGCGCAAGGATTAATGAACGCCCTATCCTCCAAACACGATGGTGGTATTTTGGATGATTTGGGTGGATTTTTTGGTGGTGGCGTGGACCAGAATGTTATGGACGACGGAGCAGGCATTCTTGGTCACGTTTTTGGTTCCAAACAACCTCAGGTTGAAAATGCCCTTAGCACCAAATCAGGAATCGATGCAGGTTCCATATCACAAATTTTGAAAATCGCTGCACCAATCCTTTTGGGATATTTGGGCAAACAGACGAGACAGCAAAATGTGAGCAGTCCTGACGGCCTTAATGGTTTGTTGGGCGGATTGATGGGTGGCAACAAAACAGCGGCCAAACAACAATCTTTGATCGAGACCTTTCTGGATAGTGATGGCGATGGTAGTGTCATTGATGATTTGGCCGGGATTGCCCTTGGGGGTAGTCAGAAAAAAAGTGGCCTTGGCGGAATACTGGGGGGACTTTTTGGAAAGTAAGAACATCTGCTTAACGATATTTAACAGGGCCGCTTGAGTTTTCAAGCGGCTTTTTTTGTATTTTAAGATTATGAAAAGGAAAAATATAAGCCTATTACTGTTTGGTCTGATGCTTTGTATCGGACTGGTTTCCTGTACCTCGCAAAAATCAACCTTGGATGTTACCAGTGAGGAGAAAGCCCTTTTTGATTCCGATGATGAAGAGCCTGTTGAAATAGCCGATGACGAAACCGAATACGAGATCATCATCATAGAACCGGGTTTCAACACGTGGTTAAATTCCATAGCCCGTCCAGAAGGATACTACTCACAATCATTTTTGGAGAGTAGGAATGCCATAATGGTTACGACTTGGAACCAGAGAGCAATGCAACCGCTCAGATGGAATCCCAACCTGTACGAAATGCAAATCAATTACGATCCGAGCATAGATTATGGGTATGAGGTCAATTACAAACTTTACAATTACTTCATTTATTTTCAAAGAAAATATAATCAACGGTTAGGTCCTTTTCTTCCAAGAATTTAAAGTATTATTTTTGCCATCAATCAATTGAGGCATGCAAAAATTAAAACAACGTTGGGAAATCCAAAAGAACTGGCAAATTCTTTTTCCACTTTTGGGTGCTGCATTAACGCTTTTGACTTCTTATTTTATTGTCCAAGGCTTCGTCCATTCATTCGGATTCAATGGTTATGCCTATGATTGGCTCATTCTTATTGTTGTCACTCCCATACTCTATTTTGGTTTGGTAAAATTTTTTCTTTGGTGTTTTAAAAAGGTGGAGAATAAATGGAAAGTAGATTATAAATGGGAAATGATCGCCATTTTCATCGTTTTCGCACTGACGGGAAGTGCTGCAGGAAAATTGGCTGGTCCATTGGTGCATTGGATTGGATTGGACAATGAAAATGTACACGGAGCAGTATACTGGACACTACGTATTCTTCTTATTTTTCCTATTTATCAAATCCTTCTTGTTGGTATCGGCTGGTTGTTCGGCCAGTATCAATTCTTCTGGAATTTTGAAAAAAAGATGCTGAAACGTATGGGTTTAGGGGTATTCCTTAAATAGTTTAAGGTTTCCTTAACACAAAAAGAGTGGCAACCTTGGTTATTTTACGTAATTATGATTACCAACCTCCACAAGTGTATATTCATATTGGGTTTCCTACTGATGGTGGTGGTCATATTAGCTCCTTCTATTATAAAACTAGGGCACGCTTTGTATAAGCATAATCAAGAAGCACAGTGTATTACCAATGGTGTAAATCATGTTCACCATGGCAGATTGAATAGTGATTTCCATGATTTTACCCTGGCCAATAAGGTGCTCTTCAACTCATCATTTACCTACTTTCCTGTCGAAATACCGGAAATAAGGTACACGACATCAGTCTACACCTTCATTTACAAGCCCAAAGAGGTTTCTTTCCGGGATTTACGTGCACCCCCGTCAGTTTCATAATGATTGCCGATCGATTTAAGTTTTTACCTTTTATTTTTTACAATGAAACAATTTTATATTTCAATGCTTCTGGCATTGACGTCTATTTATACCTTTTCACAAAATACACTTTCAGGAAACATTTCCGATGTTGAAACTGGCGAGCCTCTAGAACAGGTCTCGGTATATATTCCGCAATTGGAAAACGGAACCGTAACCGATTTGAATGGAAATTTTTCCTTGAGGAACTTACCTGAGGGAAATTATAAACTGGTTATTTCCTATATCGGGTTTGAGACCTACTCCACTTCCATAGAAATCAATGCGGGAAGCAATCAATTTGATTACCAAATGGCCCCATCAGCTATAGAAATGGACGAAGTGGTCCTTTCCACTCCATTCCACAAACTACAACGCGAAAATGTGATGAAGGTGGAGCAAAAATCCATGGAAGAACTTAAGCAACAAGGAGGGATAACACTATCCGAAGGAATTACGAACATCCCCGGGGTTTCCTCCGTTTCAACAGGTGTTGGAATCGGAAAGCCCGTTATCCGAGGATTGAGTTTTAACCGTGTCTTGGTCTACACGCAAGGTGTTCGCCTTGAAAACCAACAGTATGGTGGCGAACATGGTTTAGGCGTCAACGATGCTGGTGTGTCCAGTGTAGAGGTGATCAAGGGACCTGCATCTTTGCTTTATGGTTCCGATGCATTAGGTGGGGTACTCTATTTAAATCCTGAGAGGTTTGAAAACTCAGGAGAAACATCGGGCGATGTGAATATGAGATATTTCACAAATACTCTGGGTTATAATGCTAATGCTGGATTTAAGACTTCTGGAGATAAATTGAAGTTTTTGGTTCGTGGCGCCTACGCTTCCAATGCAGATTACGAAACTGGGGATGGAACCAGTGTTACCAATTCCAGATTTAAGGAGGCTGACCTAAAAACGGGACTTGCCTATCAAGCCTCAACGTTTAAAACGGAACTCCGCTACAACTATAATACTTCGGATTTGGGTATTCCCGAAGAAATAGGGGTTCAGAACAACGACCGTGACCCCTTGATGCCCTATCAAGAGTTATCCACTCATATTTTGAGCTCCAAAAACAATTTCTTTTTCAAAAAATCGAGCCTAGAGGCCACTTTCGGTTATACGGTCAACAATAGAAAAGAGTTTGAGGAACATCATCATGAGGAAGAGCACGAACACGAAGAAGGTGAAGAACATGATGATGAAGAGGAAGAGCATGAGGAAGAAGGTCACGAAGGCGCCGCACTGGACATGCGTTTGAGCACGTTCAATTACAATATTCAGTTCAACCCACAATGGGGTAGAATGACGACCATTTTCGGGGTTCAAGGAATGCATCAAACCAATGAAAACTTTGGGGAAGAAGTATTGGTGCCCAATGCCACAACCAACGATTTTGGGGTTTTGGCCACCTCACACATCCATTTCAATAATAGTGACCTTCAAATTGGATTGCGATATGACCTTAGATCCATCAATGGCGAAGCAAGTGGAATCGAAGGGGATGAGGAATATATCCCAGCTTTGGACAAAGATTTCAACAGCTTCAATGCTGCCATGGGGTATCGTATGGATTTAACCCAAAATATTGTAGGCCGATTGAACTTGGCCACTGGATTCAGGGCTCCGAACTTATCTGAATTATCATCCAATGGATTGCACAGTGGGGCCAACCGTGTGGAAATCGGGAACCCGGACTTGGATAGCGAGCAAAACTTTCAGGTTGATTTGGCTTTGGAATATGGAAACAAACATCTTGAAGCTTATATCAACTCGTTCTACAATATTGTAAACGACTACATTTATTTGGAGCCGACCGGAGAATTTAGGGAAATGGATCCGATTTATGATTTCCAGCAGCAAAATGCGATTTTGTATGGTGGTGAATTTGGGTTCCATTTGCACCCCCACCCTATTGATTGGCTGCACTTGGAAAGTAGTTATGACATTGTTTTTGGTAAATTGGAAGATAATTCCAATTTACCCCTGATTCCTGCCAATCGCTGGACAAATACGTTCAGAGTGGAATGGAAAAAAAGAAATCAGGACTACAAATGCTATGCATTCGTAACGCTTCAAACACATTTTGACCAGAACAAAGTGGCTGATTTTGAAACACCAACTGGTCGATATAACCTATTTAATGTTGGTGTTGGCGGTGACATGAAAATCTTCAATCAAAAGGTGGGATATTCCATTACAGGAAACAATCTTTTTGACAAGAACTATATCTCACACCTTTCTAGATTAAAGGCGGATGGCATAGCCAATATCGGAAGGAATATTTCTTTCAATTTGAATGTGCCGTTGTAACGAACAGAAAATTCATCAATATAAAATCAAGGTCAATCTTTCATGGATTGACCTTTTTTCTTACTCAACAAATAGGTATAGATCCAAGTGAGGGTAAAGGTGGGAATCACATCCATACCAGGTACCAATTCTTCGGTAAAAGTGATCAAACCTGCTGCTTGCCCTACCCTGCCCTTGTACAAACGGGTCATGAGCCAACCAGCAAGTGGTGCCCAAATCACATCGGAAAATTCCCCAATCCCAGGAATCACAAAGGATAGCATACCAATGCCATCAAACAAAAAACCCAATAGGAGATTGCGGTACTTGTTATCGTTTTCTTCTGTCATAAGGGAAAAATAGCAATTCCAACTTAATTGAAAAAGCGGTTTAAGACAAATCGGCGCTGATCAACTTCAAAAATTCGTTTCGGGTTTCGATTTTTTCAAACTGTCCGCGGAATCCAGAAGTCGTGGTAACCGAGTTTTGTTTTTGCACCCCACGCATCATCATGCACATGTGGGCAGCTTCAATCACTACGGCAACCCCCTTGGGTTTCAATGTATTGTTGATGCATTCCAAAATATCATGCGTCAGTCGTTCCTGCACTTGCAATCGACGTGCAAACACATCGACCACACGAGGTATCTTGCTCAAACCAACAATGTGTCCGTTGGGAATGTAGGCAACATGTGCTTTTCCAAAAAACGGAAGCATGTGGTGCTCGCAAAGGGAATACAGTTCAATGTCCTTGATAATGACCATATCGTCGTAATCCTCGGCAAACATAGCTCCCTTAAGGATTTCCACTGCATCCTGTTTGTAGCCTTGGGTAAGGAAAAGCATAGCTTTGGCCGCACGCTCTGGGGTTTTTAGCAGTCCTTCACGTTCCACATCCTCCCCAATGTCGGTCATGATGTTGGCAAAATGGTCCTTGACTTCATTGGTGATTTCAATATTGTACTCTTCGAGGTTTCTATACGGTGCCATGCTTTAGTTTTTTTGAAAAATAGTTATTCAGTTTTTTGATTTTTGGGTCAATTATAATCTGACAATAGGGTTGTTCCCGGTTATCATTGTAATAGTTATGATGCGCTTCTTCTGCCAAATAAAAGGGTTTTTCCGAAGATACGGCCGTTACAATGGGAGAATTAAAAATGTTTTCTTTTCCCAATAGTTTGATGAAATCCTCCGCCAACTGTTTCTGTTCAGGATTGGTATAGAAAATTTCGCTACGATATTGTGTGCCTATGTCGTTGCCTTGTCGGTTCAGGGTCGTGGGGTCGTGTGTGGCAAAAAACACCTCCAATAACTCAGCATACGATATTTTTGATGGGTCAAAAGTGATTTTTACTCCTTCAGCATGACCGGTTCGTCCAGTACAAATCTCACGATAAGCAGGATTTTTAATGGTTCCGCCCGTATAGCCGGATACTACCTCCACTACTCCATCAAGCCGCTGAAAAACAGCTTCAGTACACCAAAAACAGCCACCAGCAAAAATGGCGGTTTCCAATTTTGAATTATTTTGTTTATCCATTTTTTTTCAAAATTAAACAATATTTATTCGGAAAAATAAACCCTAGCAAATATTTATTCCTTCTTTGGTCGAATCCATCTTCATGAACTTATCTGTTCAAACTAATTGTGATTATTTGTTTTAATCAAAAATCAATCAAATTGACAAATTTATATTCTGAAAATGCAATCTTTGCGATACAACAGTAATCATTATCTTCGACCAGCGAAGTTGTACTTATGATAAAGGCCACAAATATTCAAAAAAGTTACGGAGACCTCAAGGTTTTACAAGGGGTGGATTTGGAAATAAAAAAGGGTGAGGTAGTTTCCATAGTCGGGGCATCTGGCGCAGGAAAAACCACCCTTTTACAAATTTTGGGTACTTTGGACATTCCTACCAACAAAGGCGAAAGCACCTTATTGATCAACGACACTGATGTAAACCAGCTCAACGACAAGAATTTGGCCCAATTCCGAAATGAACATATTGGGTTTATTTTTCAGTTTCACCAGTTGCTTCCCGAATTTACGGCTTTGGAGAATGTCTGTATTCCCGCTTTTATCAAAAAAACACCGAAATCCGAAGCTGAAAAGCGTGCCAAGGAATTGTTGGATTTTTTAGGATTAAAAGATCGCTACGACCATAAGCCGAATGCGCTCTCAGGAGGAGAACAGCAACGTGTTGCCGTGGCTCGTTCCCTAATGAACAATCCCTCTGTGGTTTTGGCCGATGAGCCCAGTGGGAATTTGGATTCCGAAAGTGCGGATAATTTGCACAAGCTGTTTTTTCAACTACGCGATGAGTTTGGGCAGACCTTTGTTTTGGTAACGCATAACCTCCAATTGGCAGATATGGCGGACCGAAAGCTCACGATGGTGGATGGTTTGATTATTTCCAAAGACTGATATGACCAAAGCAGAACTCAAGGACTTTTTGGATACTAAGGTGTTGGACTACAACCATCCCAGGTTTTTAGAAGATGACCCCATTCAGATTCCTCACCTGTTCACCCAAAAGGAAGATATTGAAATCAGCGGATTCTTGACGGCTACCATTGCTTGGGGCAACCGCAAGAGTATTATCAACAATGCAACAAAATTAATGGGATTCATGGGCAACGCTCCATACGATTTTGTAATGGCCCATACCGAGGATGACTTGGATAAGCTTTCCCCTTTTGTGCACCGAACTTTTAATGGAATAGACCTTGGTTACTTTGTAACCAGTCTCCAAAATATCTATAAAAATCATGGTGGTTTAGAGACTGTCTTTACCGAACACCAGACCAAGGATTCCATGCAGCCTGCCATTTCCAGGTTCAAGGAACGGTTTTTTGAACTGCCCCATCAAAGTCGAACTCAAAAACATGTTTCCGACCCAAACAAAGGGTCTGCGGCCAAACGCATCAACATGTTTTTACGTTGGATGGTCCGCGACAATAGTACAGGCGTGGATTTTGGATTATGGAAAGGCATCTCCCCTGCCAAACTCTCCTGCCCGTTGGATGTACACTCAGGCAATGTGGCCCGTAAACTAAAACTGCTCAAACGCAAACAGAACGATGCCAAAGCCCTACAGGAATTGGACAAAAACTTAAGAAAACTGGACCCTACCGACCCTGTAAAATATGATTTTGCGCTATTTGGGTTGGGGGTTTTTGAGAGGTTTTAGTTCAAAATCAGGTTGTAAAGCCATAAAGTGCTTGTGTTTGGTTCGTTTTTGGTGTACTTTTGCATCGAATCAAATAATCATAAACTATGGCTCGTCAAAGCATTTCTTTTACCAAACCGAATGATGAATGGTTAAAATCACAAGTGGATAGCGAAGAATATTCCAGTAAAAGTGAGCTTGTCAATGATTTGATCAGACAAGCCAGAAAGCAACAAGCACAAATTGATTGGATAAAGGCTAGGTTGGAAAGAGCTGAGAATAGCGGATTTACCCATGATAGTAAAGAAGCTATTCTAGCTGAATCGAAGTCAATGCTAAATGGCTAAATATAAACTGAGTAATACCGCAAAGGAAGATTTAATTAGAATCCATCAGTATGGAGTCCAACAGTTTGGAATGGCTCAGGCTGATAAATATTTTGAAACTTTTTTTGAATACTTTGATATCATTGCTCAACAGCCCTATTCCTTTGAATCCATTGATCATATCAAAAAAGGATACAAACGTTGTGTATGTGGTTCAGACAGTATATATTATAAATTAAATGATGATTTCGTTGAAATAATGGCCATCATAGGAAGCCAAGATTTGAATAACATCATTTAAATCACCCCCCAAACCCATAACCAGGTTCGAAATCAAGTGCAATGGTCTCTCCTCCATTCGCGATGGACTTGTATATGGCCTCAACGATCATCATATCGCGTTTGCCCATTTCTCCTGGGGCTTTGTTGGGCTCATCAAATAAAATGTGTCGTGCAAAATCGTCCATTTGTAATTTCTGCTGGCTCTCGTGCGGGAATTTGATTTCGTCCCCATTGGAGGTCACACCGCTCAAAGGGCCATAATTATTCGCTGGCTGCAATCGAAACCAGCCCGAACTTCCTGAAGCATACATGGCATTGGCATTGAAGTTATGTGAGGTGGAAATGTTTCCCACTGCCCCACTCGGGAATTCAAATTGTGCGGTAATGGTCTCGTCGGTGTCTTTAAAATACTCGGGGCGAGTGCTGAATTCCTGAGCCGCAACGGAAATCGGATTTTCACCTGTACCATAAATGGTACTTTGCACAGCATATACGCCCATGTTCATCAAAGCGCCACCACCGGATAATTTCTTGTTCAATCGCCATTGGTCTGGATTACCATTGGAACGGTAAGCGGCATCTGCAGAAACAAACAAAATGTCCCCAAAAGTCTTTTCCCGGACAAACTTCTTGACCTGCTGCGTGTAGGGTTCGGAATGTAATCTGTAGCCCATTCCCAGTTTTACGCCTGCTTCCTTGCAGGCATTGATGATAGCATCGCACTCGGCCACACTGATGCCCATCGGCTTTTCACAAATCACATGTTTGCCTGCTTGTGCTGCACGAATACTGAATTCCGCATGCATACTGTTGGGAAGTACCACATACACCACATCAATATCCTCGTTGTCGGCGATATCATCAAAATTTTGATAGTTGTAGATGTTCTTTTCTGGAATTCCGTATTTATCCGCCCAAATTTTCTCCTTTTGAGGGGTTCCTGTTACAATTCCGGCCAGATAGCAATGTTGGGTGCTCTGCAAAGCAGGTGCTAATTGATAAGTGCTGTAACTACCCAATCCCACTAGGGCTATTCCTAATTTCTTCTTCTCCTGACCAGCACCCATGGCACAAGCAAAAGGTGCGGATGTCAACAAGGCAGCTCCCCCAATTCCTTTTACGGTAAGGCTGTTGAAATTTCTTCGAGTAAAACGCTTCATGGAAATTGAATTTAGTGTGTGAACTTAAAAATAATGATAAATACCTTGAATAGGGTCATTTGTAGTCCTTATAGTGGAACAAGAACTTTCAAATTCCTTATTTTTATGGACTACTAATTCAACCCTTTAAAATGAAAAAACTCTTACTACTGGGGATGGCTCTTTGCACCTCATTGGCATTTTCACAAAGCAGAAAATTACCCATTGACACTACTGTGACCACACAACATTCGGTAACCATCAACGGTTCACGAATCGATTATACCGCAACCACGGGGACACAGCCCGTTTGGGATGAATTGGGGGAGCCTATTGCATCTTTGCATTACACCTACTACACTAAAAACGGTATAAAGGATAGATCGTCCAGACCCTTATTGATTTCTTTTAACGGTGGACCTGGTTCCGGTTCCGTTTGGATGCACTTGGCCTACACGGGTCCGCGTATCCTTAAAATCGATGATGAAGGATACCCTGTGCAGCCTTATGGTGCCAAGGAAAATCCTTATTCCGTTTTGGATGTGACTGACATTGTGTATGTAAACCCAGTGAACACGGGTTATTCTCGTACCATACCCGAAACAGGAAAAGAAGTAGACCGTAAAAAATTCTTCGGAATCAATGCAGATACCAAATACTTGGCTGAATGGCTGAACACTTTTGTGTCCAGAAACAACCGTTGGAATTCCCCGAAATATATTGTGGGCGAAAGTTACGGAGGCACCCGAGTAATGGGGCTCTCGTTGGCACTACAAAACCAACAATGGATGTATCTGAACGGTGTGATCATGGTTTCCCCTGCCGATTACAAGGTATTCCGTGACAACGACCCTGTTTCCAGCGCATTGAACTTACCATATTTTGCTGCCACGGCATGGCACCACAAGGCGCTACCATCTGATTTGCAAAGCAAAGACTTACTGGAAGTGTTGCCCGAAGTAGAGGAATTTACCATCAATGAATTATTGCCTGCCCTTGCCAAAGGTGGCTTTATCCCAGATGCTGAACGCAAAGCCGTTGCCAATAAAATGGCCCGCTATTCTGGATTGGATGCCAAGGACATTATTGATCACAACTTGGATGTGCCAACGCAATTTTTCTGGAAAGCACTATTGAGGGACAAAAGTGGGTATACCATCGGGCGTTTGGACAGCCGTTATTTGGGAATCGACAAAACCTTGGCGGGTACTCGACCGGATTATTCCCCCGAGTTGACCTCTTGGTTGCACAGTTTTACCCCTGCCATCAACTATTACTTGCAGGAAGAACTTGATTTTAAAACCGATATTAAGTACAACATGTTCGGCCCTGTTCATCCTTGGGATGATAGCAATGACAATGTTAGAGACAATTTACGTCAAGCCATGGCACAGAATCCGTATTTGAACGTTTTGGTTCAATCGGGTTATTATGATGGTGCCTGTACTTATTTTGCGGCCAAGTACACCATGTCACAAGTGGATCCAAGTGGCAAAATGAAGGATAGATTCGAGTGGAAGGGTTATCGCTCCGGTCACATGATGTATTTGAGGAAAGAAGATTTGAAAACAGCCAATGAAGATATTAGAGCGTTTATTTTAAAAACCCAAGCCAACGAGAAGAGCGCGAAGTATTGATTTAAACGACATTTAAATTGTAGAAGCGGTATGATATTTAAGTTATACCGCTTTTTTATTGAAGAATAAACTACAAAGTGGTTTTATGTGTAACAAAAGTGCAATAATCGACACTTATAATGTAAAATATATCAATTATGGGAGGTGAAGGAAGTATGATGCATGCTATAAATAGCTTTAAGGTCAACAGGAGCATGCTAAAAAAGAGAAAGTTGAAATCCATTGATGACGTTTACGGTAAAAAAAGCGTCACAAAATTACATTTTAAAAAGTCCACTCCGCATGATATTGCACGTATTCGCAAAAAGATGATCATTCAGAATAAAAAAGAAAAGAGGATAATGTTTTCTGCCATAATAACCACGATACTACTCTTTTTTATTTTGTATTTACTTTTTGTGCAGTGATAATTTTCTATTTTTAACAAAAACCGCACATAGTGAAAAAACAAACCATACTTTGGATCATGCTATCGTTCTTAGGATTGTCAATTACCTCAAAAGTCAATGCACAGGATTGGCCCAATTTGGAAAAGTATAAAAATGAGAATACAGAACTTCCCGCTCCCACAGAAAGTGAAAATCGGGTGGTGTTCATGGGAAATTCCATTACCGAAATGTGGATAGGCACCCATCCAGAATTTTTTGCTGAAAATCCGTATGTAAATCGCGGCATTGGTGGACAGACAACTCCTCAGATGCTGTTGCGTTTTCGCCAAGATGTGATTGATTTGAGCCCGAAAGCGGTGGTGGTTTTGGCTGGAACCAACGATATTGCAGGCAACACCGGCCCCATGACACTGGAACAAATCCATGATAATATCCTTTCCATGGTAGAACTGGCCAAAGCAAACGGCATTAAGCCGATTGTTTGTTCCGTACTCCCCGCCTACGATTATCCTTGGCGTCCTGGTTTGCAACCAAATATCAAAATTCCGAAACTGAACAAGATGCTCAAAGAAATGGCAGAAAACGAGGGGGCCATGTATTTGGATTATTTCTCTGAAATGGCCGATGACAGAAATGGTCTGCCATCGGAGTTGACCACAGATGAAGTACATGTGACCAAAGCGGGTTATGAGGTTATGGAGAGAATGGTAAAAGATGCTATCGATAAGACTCTCAAAAACCAGTGAAATGAACGATGCCGATTTTATAAAAGCTTTTGAAACAGGCAAATTCCCACCAGAGCAGTTCCATCACAAGGCGCACATAAAACTGGCTTGGATATACCTGAATCTGTTTGATGAGGAAACTGCCATTTCCAAAACTTGTGAAGCCATCAAAAATTTTGATAAGCTTCATGGGGATGGCACCAAATATCATATGACATTAACAGTGGCTGCAGTAAAAGTGGTGCATCATTTCAGGCAAAAATCCAATGCAATTACGTTTGATGAATTTGTATGCGAGTATCCAAGACTAGTCACTTCATTTAAAGAATTACTTTTCCAGCATTATGGAGAAAATGTACTTGCGGACCAAAAAGCAAAAACAGCATATTTGGAGCCCGATTTGCTTCCTTTCACTTGAGTTGCCTGTAAAGATTTAGTTACATTGCAGCATGCAAAACGGCAAGATCAGCATTATTATTCCCTTTAAAAATACCTCACATTACCTCCCTGAATGCTTGGATTCCATTGTGAACCAATCTTACACCGATTGGGAAGTATTGGCCGTCAACGACCATTCCATCGATGGAAGTTTTGAGCTTCTTACCTCCTATTCCCAGAAAGATAAACGTATCAAAGTTTATCAGAATAAAGGAAATGGAATCATTCCCGCGCTTCAAACGGGCTACGCCGAGAGTCATGGTCAATTTGTAACCCGAATGGATTCCGATGATATCATGAAATCCAACCGTTTGGAGGTCATGGTCAACTCTCTAAAAGAAAACGGCACCGGTCATATTGCGGTTGGACAAGTGAAGTATTTTTCAAACCGAGGCATCAGCAATGGTTACGAACGATATGAACAATGGTTGAACCATTTGACATCAGAAGGAAACAATTTTGATGAGATTTACAAAGAATGTGTGATTCCTTCCCCTTGCTGGATGGTACATCGTGATGATTTTGAAAAATGTAAAGGTTTTGAGCCACAGCGGTATCCTGAAGATTACGACCTGACCTTTCGATTTTACGAAAATAGTTTTAAAATTATTCCTTGCGACCAAGTTTTACATCTTTGGCGTGACTATGATACCCGTACTTCCAGAACCCATGAACACTATGCCCAAAATTATTTTTTAGACATCAAACTCCATTATTTTTTGAAGTTGAACCATAATTCAAACCGACCATTAGTGGTCTGGGGAGCAGGATTCAAAGGAAAGAAGATTGCCAAAGGACTTAAAAAACAGGGTTTGGATTTTACGTGGCTGTGCGACAATCCAAAAAAAATCGGTAAAAAAATCCACGATAAAGAATTGGTCCATTTTGAGGCATTAGAGGATTTGAAAGATCCACAAAGTATCATAACCGTTGCCAACGAAGATGCACAAAAAGAAATCCGTGGTTATTTTGCCGAGTTAGGTCAATTCCCAATGCAGGATTACTTCTTTTTTTGTTAGGCTTTGACCGTTTTTTCAGAAAAGAGATTCTTCGCTATGCTCAGAATGACAATAAATTGTGGGTTGTTAATTGGTCATTGACAAATGAAGTTTAAAATCAGAATGTTTTAATGCCTATCTTTGACCAAGCAATGTTGGGAATGCAGTTTAAACATCCAGAAATTCTTTGGGCACTTTTTCTTCTAGTCATACCCGTTTTAATTCACTTATTTCAACTACGACGCTTTACCAAAACTCCATTTACGAATGTGGCCATGCTGCAAAAAGTGGCCTCGGAGTCCAGAAAAAGCAACACCCTTAAAAAATGGTTGCTTTTATTTACGCGTTTGTCATTACTGGCTGCCATTATTATTGCCTTTGCACAACCCTTTACTTCGTCTAACACAGCACTTCAAGAAAAGGAGACCGTTGTGTATTTGGACGATTCCTTCAGCATGCAGGCCAAGAACAATGGCATTTCACTTTTGGAGAAAGCCGTTCAGGATTTGATCAAGAATATTGACGAGGAATCAGAATTCAGTCTGTTTACCAACGAAAAAACATTTAGTAATGTTCGAATGTCTGATATCCAAAATTCAGTGTTATCGCTCCCCTACTCATACAAACAACTTGATCTTAATGGGATTGGCCTAAAGGCCAAGAGCATATTTTCCCAAAGCAATGGGGTGGTCAAAAACCTGATTGTAGTTTCTGATTTTCAGGAAAGGATATCCGAAGGGAATGTTGATATAGATTCCTCTTTGTCAACGTATTTTGTTCCAATGCAAGCACAGGAACTCCAAAATATTTCCATTGATTCTGTTTTTGTGGATGAAAATGTCAACGATCAGGCCAGCCTCCATGTTTTTCTTTCTGGCGGCAACGAAGATGAGGCTTTGCCCATTTCACTTTATAATGGTGACGAATTGATTGCCAAAACAGCCGCAAAGTTTAAATCCGATAAAGATGCTGAAGTCGAATTTACCATTCCGGCCAATGAAGCATTGAATGGGCGTTTGAGTATCATCGATAATGTATTGGGGTATGATAATCGATTCTATTTCAATATCAATACTCCGGAAAAAATAAAGGTTTTGGCCATAAGTGATTCGGATAGTGATTATTTGAACCGTCTTTTTCGTGGAGAGGAGTTCGAACTTCAAAAATATCGTTTAAATCAATTGGATTACAGTGGTTTGGACAATCAAAATGTGGTTATTTTGGATTCCCAGATATCAATTCCAAGTAGCCTCCAAAATATCTTACGTACATTTAAAAATGACGGAGGCACTTTAATCGTTGTTCCTGATGGCAATAGTGATATTTCTTCATACAATGGCTTATTAACGAGCTTATCATCCACCAGGTTTTCTGAAAAGGTTGTTGGGGACCAACAATTGACTACCATAAGCTACGGTCATCCGTTGTACCATAATGTATTTGAGCAGGAAGTAACGAATTTTCAATATCCATCGGTAAAAGAGCATTTCAACACACAGACTAGTCTTCCTACGGCATTGTCGATGGACGGTGGTGATCCCTTTTTAGTTGGCGATGATGGATTGTATGTGTTTACGGCTCCTTTGGATTTGGAAAACTCAAATTTCATCAACTCTCCGCTGATCGTACCCACTTTTTATAATATGGCACAGTCGAGTTTGCAGGCTCCAAAGTCATACCAAACGCTTGGCGACGTCAACACGGTGGATATTTCTGCGGAAATCGGCACAGATGATATTTTAAAGGTTTCCAAAGAGGGGCATGAATTTATTCCGCTCCAACAAGCTTTCCCCAATCGGGTACGACTTACTTTTGATCAAAGCCCGTCCGAAGATGGTATTTACTCGATTGTACAGAACGATCAAGCATTACAAAATATAAGTTTCAACTATCCGAGAACGGAAAGCCAGCTCAAATATCTGGATATGGGCACATTGGAAAATGTGAACACCATGGATTCCATTCCAGAGTTATTTGAATATCTAGAAGCTGAGAACAACATTGCCGCATATTGGAAATGGTTTGTTATTTTAGCGTTGCTTCTGGCGCTTATTGAGGTACTCATTCAAAAATTTGTTACATGAACATTCTGCTGAAGTCTGCAAAAATTGTATGCCCAGAGAACAAGGCACTTCACCTGAAAAAGCGAGATATCCTTATCAAAAAAGGGCTAATCGAAAAGATTGGTGCCTCTGTGGAAGCCCCTGCCAATAGTAAGGTCGTGGAAAAAGAGAACCTGCACGTCTCCCTTGGATGGTTTGATAGTAGCATAAGTTTTGGCGAACCAGGGTTTGAGGAACGCGAGACCATGGCCAATGGACTTTATACAGCGGGTAAAAGTGGTTTTACCGATATTGTTCTCAATCCCAACACCCACCCCGTTCCAGATACAAGTTCCGATGTCGTGTTTTTAAAGGAACGCGGACAAGGAAAGGCCACCAAAGTTCATCCGATAGGTGCTTTGACCACAAATTCAGATGGAGAGGCTCTTGCGGAGCTTTTTGATATGAAAAATGCAGGTGCAGTTGCCTTTTATGATTTCAAAAAACAAATTTCCAACCCCAATTTGCTTAAAATAGCATTGTTGTATGCCCAAAACTTTGACGGATTGGTGTATTCTTTTCCTCAAGATGGGGACATTAAAGGAAAAGGAGTCGCGCATGAAGGCGAGGTGTCAACAAAACTGGGGCTCAAAGGAATCCCTGCTTTGGCTGAAGAACTTCAGATTGCTCGGGATTTGTTCGTATTGGAATACACTGGTGGAAAACTCCATATCCCTACGATTTCTTCGGCAGGTTCGGTAAAACTGATTGCCGAAGCCAAGAAAAAAGGGTTGGACGTGACCTGTAGTGTTGCTGTACACAATCTTTTCTTTTCAGATGAGACTTTGGTAGGTTTTGATACCCACTTTAAGGTATCTCCTCCCCTACGGACAAAAGTGGATTGCAAGGCCTTGATCAAAGGTGTGAAAAATGGAACCATAGATTTTGTGACCTCGGACCACATTCCCATGGATGTTGAACACAAACGTGTGGAATTTGATAATGCTAAAAGTGGGAGCCTTGGATTGGAATCCGCTTTTGGTAGCTTGAACACCATTTTTGAACTGGATGAAACCATCAATTTATTGACAAAGGGACGAGAACGATACCAAATCGATGCACCCAAACTGGAAGAAGGTGCCAAAGCTTGTCTTACCCTGTTCAATCCTGATGGGGAGTACACCTTTGAGGCAACAGACATTCTTTCAACATCAAAAAACAGTATGTTCGTGGGAGCTGCTTTAAAAGGAAAGGTTTACGGAGTCATCAACAATAATCAAAGTACTTTATAATGAGTAATTCCACCCCAGGAAAAACCACGGCTATTGTGTCATATATTACCATAATAGGTTGCTTAATAGCCATTACCATGAACATTGAGCCTAAAAATGCTTTTGCCCGTTTTCATATTCGGCAGGCATTTGGCATTCATGTGCTTTTTCACGCCCTTGCTATTTTACTTACATACACTGGATATGTTTATTTATCGTTTCCAATCTATATTTTTTATCTTATTATATGGGTGTTTGGTTTTTTGCAAGTGCTTAACGAAAAAACAAAACCATTGCCCGTATTGGGTGAATACTTTCAAAAATGGTTTACATTCATATCATAAACCAATACAATGTCCCTAAAGCCCTTATCTCTAGAATATTTACTTCGACCATCATCCAAGATTTCAGGAAAAATCCCAGCCCTTTTTATGTTTCATGGGTATGGTAGTAATGAGGAAGACCTTTTTTCCTTTGCATCGGAACTACCCGATGAGTTAATGGTAATTTCCGTAAAAGCACCCTATAACCTAGAACCCTTTGGACACGCTTGGTACGCTATTAATTTTGATGCGGAACAGGGCAAATGGAGTGATAATGAACAGGCCAAGGAGTCTAGGGAGAGGATTGTGACTTTTATTGATGAGGCTATTGAAGCCTATAATCTTGATAAAGAAAACATTACCCTTTTAGGATTTAGCCAAGGAACTATTTTGAGCTATGCAGTTGCCCTGTCATATCCGGAAAAAGTGAAGAATGTGGTTGCACTTAGTGGATACATCAATGAAAATATTTTGATGGACGGCTATTCAGATAAAGACCACAGCAATCTTAATTTTTATGTGTCGCATGGGCAAGTCGACCAAGTGATTCCTTTGGAATGGGCCGAAAAATCCCCTGCATTCCTGAAAAAATTGAATATTCCAACAACTTACGAGGAATTTCCTGTGGGGCATGGCGTGTCACAACAGAATTTCCTTTCGTTTAAAAAGTGGTTGGAGGAGCATATTTAAATATTAGTTGTCATTCCGTGCTTGACACGGAATCCCATCCCACAAACTGAGACCCTAAAATCTGCCTTTCCCGGTAGACAGGCAAGCTCAGGGCAACGACAAGTAAGTTATTAGTAGTCCTGCGGAGCGTATAGTAAATGTTCGGCCAGGGTAAAGTCCACGCTCAAATCATCCTTTAACTCATATTTTATAATTAGGTCGCCCCAATATTTCCCATCGGAGAAATCCGCCAATATCCATTTATGGTTCAGTACCTTGATCTTGTTGATTTTAAAATCACTTTCCATTCCTGCGTAGGGAATCAAAGGGTTGTCTCCTTTTTTTTCATTGGTTTCCAGTAACTTATCTTGAATATAGAGCGATGGATTCTCCAAATTTAAATGATCATAATACGCCAAAGCGTCATCATTGTTATCCAAACTGAAGTATTGCATATCCAAAACCTTTAAGTGCATGGTCTGCAATGAATCCTTCAATTCCACCACCTCTTCTTCAAGCTGTTTTACATCTGAGGTCAATGCTTTTTGCATATTGTTTCCAGTCACATATTGAAAAAGGGCCAATAGAGCGGCAAAAACAAATAGGTATAGAAATATGTTTCTTTTCATGGATTTAAATTTTAATCTGTAGGTTATCGTAGGCCAAATGTATGTTTTTGGGAAGACTTTTTTCCACTTCTTCATGGAAACCCAACAAAGCACTGATATGGGTGAAATATGTTTGCTCTGCCCCTACTTTTTCAGCAAATTCAATAGCTTCCTCCAAATTGAAATGGGAATGATGGGGCTCGAGCCGAAGCGCATTTATCACCAACACTTTGGCGCCTTTCATTTTTTTGATTTCCTCTTCCTCTACCCGTTTCACATCGGTCATATAGATGAACTCGCCAAAACGGTATCCAAAAACCTGCAATCTGTTGTGATAGGCTTCGATAGGCACCACATCCAAATCGCCCAAGGGAATGTTCTCGCTCTTTGAAACTTCGTGGACCTGTACGGCAGGAGCCCCAGGATAACGGTCTTCATCTGCAAAAATGTAATCAAAACGTCTTCTGAGGGAATCAAGCACCCTTGGGTGTGCATAGATGGGAATGTCTCCTTGTCGAAAGAAAAAAGGGCGAATATCATCAATCCCCGCGGTGTGATCGGCGTGCTCGTGGGTAAACAGAATCCCATCCAATTTTTCTATGGGATTGGTCAACATTTGTTGTCTGAAATCCGGCCCGCAATCAATGACATAGTTGTAATTTTTCCACGAAATCAATACGGATACGCGCAGTCTTTTGTCTTTTGGGTCTTTACTAAGGCAAACGGGATGGTTGCTTCCGATTACCGGTATTCCCTGTGAAGTTCCCGTGCCCAAAAAAGTAATGGTCATCTTATCATCCATTAAATCCAAAATTATAACTTATTTATTTAATAGATTGCGTGAAGAGTGTAACTTTGCTTCACATTAAAAAAACGGACATGCCTAGCTTACCAAGCAAAGAAAATGCTTTTGAGAATATTCCTTCCATTAAGGCGAAAACCCTAAGGATAAACTTAAACCGTGATATTTACGGAACCTTTGCCGAGATTGGTGCGGGACAGGAAACCGCCAGACATTTCTTTAGGGCAGGAGGAGCTTCCGGTACCATTGCAAAGGCGATGAGCGCGTATGATAAATCTTTCAGTGATGCCATCTATGGCATCGAGGAAGATGGGCGCTATGTTACCCAGTCACGTTTAAAAAAGATGCTGGACCATGAAATGAATTTGGTAGAAGAACGAATCAGCAGGGATAATAACCCCGATTATTTGTTCTTTACCTATGCCAATACCGTGGCTACCATCGATTTTTCCAAAAGATACAAGGGACATGGTTGGGTAGGACTTCGGTTCCAGTTAGATCCTGATCAGAAGGAATATGATGAAATCGTGCTTCATATCCGTTTTAAGCAAAATGAAGCTAGGTTACAACAAGAGACCCTCGGTATATTGGGTGTGAACCTAATGTATGGGGCATTCTTCAAGTTCCATAAGCCTAAAAAACTTCTAAAATACCTTTACGATCATATCGACCATGATACTTTGGAGATAGACATGATCAACTTTACTGGACCCAATTTTGCCGATGTCGATAACCGTTTGATGAGCCTTCAGCTTATTAAAAACGATATGACCGATGCGGTAATGTTCGGCCCAGATGGAAACAATCTACTACCTGCGGCTGTTTTGTACAAGAAAAACATCTTGGCACTTCGCGGTAGTTTTAGGCCTGTGACCAAGGTAAATATGGATATGTTCCAGAAGTCGTACGATATCTTCATTCGGGAGCAGACAGTGGATATGGAAAATGCCATAGTTGTATTTGAAATAACCCTTTCCAACTTAAAAGCCTCAGGCGAGATTGATGAACAGGATTTTATGGACAGGGCAGAACTACTCTGCTCCCTTGGCCATACGGTATTGATATCCAAATTCCAGGAATACTATAAACTGGTAGAATACTTTAATAATTACACCAAAGCCAAGATTGGATTGACCATGGGTGTGAACAACTTGGTGGATGTATTTGATGAGAAATACTACCGTCACTTAAGTGGAGGTATTCTTGAAGCATTCGGAAAGTTGTTCTTTAAAGATCTTAAGGTTTATCTGTATCCGATGAAAGATCCAGAGACCGGTCAAGTGCTTACCAGTAACAATGTAAAGGTCCATCCAAGAATGAAGGAGCTTTACAAATTCTTTAAGTACAATGGAAAAGTAATGGATATTATCGATTATGATCCGGATGTGCTTCATATATTCTCAAGGGATGTGCTCAAAAAAATCATCAAGAAAGATGAAGGTTGGGAAAAAGAACTACCGGAAGGTATTGCCGAAATAATAAAAGAAAAGGAATTGTTTACCAGAAAAGTTCTGGAAGAAAAAGAATAATAAAAGAAAAGGCGCTGATCAAGCGCCTTTTTTACTTTATATGCCTACAGCGATTGCACTAGCTAGCATCCGTACGGAATTACGTTTATACATGTCATAATGAGTGTAGCAAAAATCATCTACAGCCACTTTGATGTTGAGATTCTTCAGTCACGTTGCTCCTTCAGAATGACACGATAAATTTCAATCAGAATAAGGAATGTTATCCAATGTCCATTTTGTCATTCTGAACGAAGTGAAGAATCTGCTATCTCTATGCCTTTTTATGCCAATATCTGTGCAGCGTGATCCTTGGTCTTCACTTTTTCAATAACATTTTCCACTACACCTTCTCCATCAATAACAAAAGTGGTTCGGTGGATACCATCATATTCTTTGCCCATAAATTTTTTAGGTCCCCAAACACCAAAGGTGTTGATTACCGTGTGATCCTCATCAGCCAATAATGGAAAAGGAAACTCATATTTATTTCTAAAATTGGTTTGCTTCTTTTCTGAATCAGCGCTTACACCCAAAAGCTCAAAACCTTGGTCTTGCAATTCCTTATAATTGTCACGTAGATTACAGGCCTCTGCCGTGCAACCAGGCGTGTTTGCCTTTGGATAGAAAAAGACCACTAGTTTTTTTCCTTTATAATCACTAAGATTAATTGTATTTCCGTCTTGGTCTTTTGCTGAAAAATCAGGTACTTTATCTCCTACTTTTAACATATTCATGTGCGTTGCTCTTGAATTAATTGTTTAATATTTACTTTATCAAAGTTAAACAAATATGACCAAACAAGAAAAGGTTGATTTTACCATTAAAACCTTGGATGAACTCTATCCTACCATCCCTATTCCATTAGACCATAAAGATCCTTATACTCTATTGGTTGCCGTGCTGTTATCGGCCCAAAGTACGGATGTTAGGGTAAACCAGATTACTCCGTTGTTATTTGAAAAAGCGGACAATCCCTTTGATATGGTAAAACTTTCGGAGGAGGAAATTCGGGAAATCATTAAACCTGTCGGCCTTTCCCCTATGAAATCGAAAGGAATTTACGGACTCTCCAAAATACTGATTGAAAAGTATAACGGTAAAGTACCTCGGGACATAGCTTTACTTGAGGAACTGCCTGCCGTAGGACATAAAACGGCCAGTGTAGTGGTTTCCCAAGCTTTTGGAATACCGGCCTTCCCGGTTGATACCCATATTCACAGGTTGATGTACCGATGGGGTTTCAGTACTGGAAAAAACGTGGTTCAGACCGAGCGTGATGCCAAGCGATTGTTCCCAAAAGAAATCTGGAATAAACTACATCTTCAGATTATTTGGTATGGTCGGGAATATTCCCCTGCAAGAGGATGGGATTTGGAAAAAGACATTATAACCAGGACCATTGGAAGAAAAACCGTGATCAACGATTATTATAAAAACAAAAAGAGCCGCATTTAGCGGCTCTTTTCGTCAGTTTGATCCTTAAATTAATTCAATGTTACTTCAAACTGGTGTTTTTTGTAGTCAACTACATGAATCGATTTTGAAAAGCTAAGCAAAAAATCTACTGTTTTCTGACTCGCTTTTACCGTTTTTACGGATTTTTGTTCTTCAGAGTAAATGTTTTCCATATTCTAGCGTAAGTAATTGTTTCCATTATATAACGGCGCTAGATTGGAAATATTGTTGGCTTCGACGTAATGCCGATTAATTCGTTAAAACGATATTCTTACGCTCTACGATTTTTCTAAGGTTGATAAGGGCGTATCTCATTCTTCCCAAAGCTGTATTGATGCTCACGTTTGTGTTTTCGGATATTTCCTTGAAGCTCATATCCTTGTATATACGCATGACCAACACTTCTCTTTGATCGTCTGGCAATTCATCTATCAAAAGGGTAAGATCGCTTTCAATTTGATCTTTGATGAGTTGCTTTTCAGCATTCAACTTCTCATCGTGTATAACAGAAAAGATGTTGAAGTCATCACTACCCTCGAATTTGGGCATTCTTTTGTTCTTACGGAAGTGGTCTATTACTAAGTTGTGGGCAATACGCATTACCCAAGGCAAAAATTTGCCTTCCTCACTGTACTTTCCTCTTTTAAGGGTTTTGATCACCTTGATGAAAGTGTCCTGGAAGATGTCCTCTGCAACATCCCTGTCCAAAACTTTGCTGTAAATAAAGCTGGTGATTCTTTGGTTGTGCCTGTTGATCAGGATTTCAAGAGCCTTTTCGTCTCCGTCAATGTAATTCCTTACTAAAATCGAATCATTAATCTGTAGTTGTTCCATACAAATTACTTTTTTGGGTTAAAATCACAGTCCTTCCTTTACCAAGAAAGACTTTAGTTATTCAGTTTTTAATCTTTAAAAAGTAATTATTCTGTATAGGCCTATCAGGATTTTAATTACACTTCAAATATAGATAAACAGGTAGGCGACCTAAAATCTATGTTGTGAGTTGACGATTTTTATATGTTAACTGATGCAATATACGTATTAAGTGTTGTGTATCGTATCTTTGAGACCCTAATTTTAACAAATGGCAATCAATATCAACGTAGATCCCAAGCAGAATATTATCATAAAGGGAGCTAAACTACATAACCTTAAAAATATAGATGTTGTCATCCCAAGGAATAAATTGGTGGTTATCACGGGTTTATCGGGTTCTGGGAAGTCCAGTTTAGCTTTTGATACACTATACGCTGAAGGCCAACGTAGATATGTGGAAAGTCTTTCCTCCTATGCACGACAGTTTTTAGGAAAACTGGACAAGCCAAAAGTGGACTATATAAAAGGTATAGCCCCTGCGATTGCCATTGAACAAAAAGTAAATTCCACCAACCCAAGATCTACGGTCGGGACCACTACGGAAATCTACGACTACCTAAAGTTGTTGTATGCGAGAATCGGGAAGACCCTATCCCCTATTTCGGGCAAGGAAGTAAAAAAGCATACGGTTACCGATGTCATTGATTATATAAAGGAATTGAGCGAGAGAGACAAGCTCCTGTTATTGGCACCCATTACCATTTCCGAAGAACGCGATCCTTTAAAGTCCTTGGAACTTTTCTCCAAGCAAGGGTATGCCCGTATCAAGTACAAGGGGGAAGTCATCCGAATCGATCAAGCTCCCGAAGATATCGAAAGGGAGTTTGATTTGGTTGTGGATAGAATCATTGTAAAAGATGACGAGGACTTTTACAATCGTTTGGCCAATGCCGTGGACAATGCCTTTTTTGAAGGCAAAGGGCAATGTGCCATTGAGAACCTTCAATCGGGAGACCTAAAAACCTTTAGCAACCAATTTGAGCTGGACGGGATGAAGTTTTTGGAGCCCAACGTCCATTTGTTCAGTTTCAACAATCCGTATGGGGCCTGTCCCAAATGTGAAGGCTATGGGGATGTTATCGGTATTGATGAAGATTTGGTGATTCCCAATACGGCTCTATCAGTTTATGAGAATGCCGTTTTTCCGTGGCGGGGCGAAAGTATGGGATGGTACCGAGATCAATTGGTAAATTCTGCCTATAAATTCGATTTTCCAATCCATAAACCTTGGTTTGAACTTTCCGAAGAACAAAAACAATTGGTTTGGGATGGGAACGACCATTTTATAGGAATCCATAAGTTCTTTGAGCAACTGGAGGAAAAAAGCTATAAAATCCAGAACAGGGTAATGCTTTCCCGTTACCGCGGCAAGACCAGATGCTCCGTATGTAAAGGAAAACGACTGCGCAAAGAAGCAGATTATGTAAAAGTTGGTGGTAAATCCATTTCAGATTTGATTGAACAACCCATCAACCAGTTGATGCCATTTTTTGAAGAATTACAACTTTCCGAACACGACACCTCTGTTTCTAAAAGACTGTTGAAGGAAATCACCACGCGTTTGGAATTTTTGGACAAAGTGGGTCTCAGCTACCTTACCTTGAATAGGAAATCCAATACGCTGTCGGGTGGGGAAAGTCAACGGATTAACTTGGCCACATCATTGGGAAGCAGTTTGGTCGGTTCCATGTATATTTTGGATGAGCCCAGTATTGGATTGCACCCACGGGACACCGAAAATTTAATCGAGGTTTTAAAATCGCTTCGTGATTTGGGCAATACCGTTATTGTAGTAGAGCACGATGAGGATATTATGAAGGCTGCCGATGAAATTATTGATATTGGCCCGGAAGCAGGAACTCTTGGCGGAAAAGTCGTTGCCACAGGCGATTGGGAAACCATCCTCCAATCTGATTCGTTGACGGCATCCTACCTTAATGGAACCATGGAAATACCCGTTCCCAAGGAGCGTAGAAATTCAAAACACTACATTCAAATTAAGGGAGCCCGGGAAAACAACCTTAAAAATATAGATGTCACATTTCCATTGAATGTGCTTACCGTGGTCACGGGTGTATCAGGAAGTGGAAAAAGTACCTTGGTCAGAAAAATACTGTATCCTTCCATATTAAAGGAGACGGGTGGTTATGGCGAAAAGGCCGGTCAGTTCTCGGCAATGGAAGGCAAGTACGCCCACATCAAACACGTGGAATTTGTGGATCAAAACCCCATTGGACGTTCTTCACGTTCCAATCCCGTTACCTATATCAAGGCCTACGATGATATCCGCAGCCTGTTTGCTTCACAAAAATTGAGCAAGCTCCGTGGCTACAAGGCCAAACACTTTTCTTTTAATGTGGATGGTGGCCGTTGTGAGAAATGTAAGGGCGAAGGAGAAATCACGGTAGAGATGCAATTTATGGCAGATGTGCATTTGGAATGTGATGCTTGTAATGGAAAACGATTCAAAAAGGATATTTTGGAGGTGCAATTTGAAGGAAAGAACATCGACGACATCCTTAATATGACCATAGATGATGCCATTGAGCACTTTGCAGCCCACAAACAAGATAAGATCGTGGCCAAATTGAAACCTTTGCAAGATGTCGGATTGGGTTACGTGGCACTTGGACAGTCTTCCTCTACCCTTTCCGGTGGTGAGGCGCAACGGATAAAGCTCGCTTCCTTTTTGGTAAAAGGCCATACCAAGGAAAAAGCCTTGTTCATCTTTGATGAACCCACAACGGGACTTCACTTCCATGACATTAAAAAACTGCTTAAATCCTTTGATGAGCTCATTGACAAAGGACATTCGGTAATTGTTATCGAACATAATATGGAGCTGGTCAAATGTGCTGACTACATTATCGACCTTGGTCCCGAAGGTGGCGAAAAAGGTGGTAATTTAGTGGTGGAAGGCACTCCTGAGGAAATCATCAAGGACACAAAATCCCACACCGCAAAATATTTAAAGAACAGCCTTTAAATCACCATTTGCCGATCAAATAAACAAAGACACCTGTTTCACTTAAATGGGTGTCTTTTTTCTTCCTGTTATTTTCAAATAAAAGGGAAAAATCGCCTTTTCTCACTTTCCACAAAAACCATCCGTGAATTCATATCCACTCTACGTCAATTGAACCCACCCGTTCGTCAATTCAGGGCAACATATAAAAATGTTTAGGTAGATATTTGGACCCATAATACAACTATAACCATCCTTATAAAATACTGATTTCCAAAAGTTTTATACGGTTTGATCAGCTTTTTTAAAAGGAGTTTTTGTATTTGTCCTTATAAACAGAAACACTTTCAATGTATTAGTATTAAAACATTCCACATGAACAATACTACCCTCCCCAACTCACTGAAGAAATTAATTAAGGAAAGTCTAATTCCCATTTTCACTTTACTTATTGCTTACATGGTCTTAGCAGAGACCATCAATCATCCCAACAACATATTGGTCGGCAAAGCTGAAACCAATGCTTTGGGTTATATACCATTTGTGCCGGATATTTCCATTAATGTGAATGGGAATCCGTTGGACGCCTTGGAAGGAAATCCCGGTTGTAACCTTGTACTGTACGAGATTACCGTAACCAATACAGGAACAGATGATTTGGAAAATGTTGTGGTCAGTGATAATCTATTGGATGGAATCATTACGGGTCCAACAGAAAGTATGAACCCTGACAATATTTTGGAAGTTGGAGAAGTATGGACTTATAATGCTGCCCATGTTACTACGCCACAAGAAAAAATAGATGATCAAGTAGAAACCATGACGTCGGTTTCGGCCAACGTTGTAGGACAACCAGATCAAATTGTCAGTGACAATGATTCCACGATTGTTCTTTTACCTTCTTGTCCATTAAGCACGGAAATAGCTGTGATAAAGACAGGTAATCCCCTAGAAAGCATAGACAGTGGAATGGCAGGGTGCAACTTGATATTGTACCAGTTTACCGTAACCAATGAAGGTGGAAATGTCTTGGAAAATGTGGTGCTCAACGACCCTTTATTAGGAGGAGATCTAGGTGTCCCTGATAATGAAGACATAATCGTCAATGGTTTGCTGGAAGTTGGTGAAACCTGGGTTTATACCGTCCCATATGCAACAACAATTCAGGATAAATTTAACGAAGAGGTTGTCAATCAAGCTGTGGTAACTGCAAATATCCAAGGAGATCCTAATGCCCTTGTACTGGATTTATCGGATGATGACAGTGTATTGGAAAATGACCCAACCGTGGTAACCTTGCCTTCATGTCCATCCAAAGACGATATAGCAGTAGTTAAAACTGGAGCTGCATTGGAGGATATTGAGGCAGGCCCTGGTTGTAATATAATTTTATACGAGTTTACAGTGACCAATCAAGGGGTAAATATTTTAGAGAATGTGGTTTTGAACGATCCACTGCTTGGTGGGGACATTGCAGGTCCATCCGGAGGAGATGATAATGACGATGGTTTTCTGGACGTGGATGAAGCATGGACTTATGTTGCGGTTTACAATATAACCCTAGAAGATCTCAATAATGGTTTTTTTGAAAACCAGGCCACTGTATCAGCCGATATTCAAGGTCTCAACCAAATGGCCATAGATCTATCAGACGATAACAGTGTTCTGGAGGATGACCCAACGGTTATTGATCTATCCTCCTGTTCCGTGCCTGACATAGGCCTGATCAAAGTCGGCCAAGCCGTGGACATTGATGGCGATGGGTGTATTGAAAGTATCCTGTATACATTTACCCTTACCAATACGGGAGGTGTGGACATTGATGAGATCACGTTGGAGGACGAGCTCCTTGGCGGAGAGGTGTCCGGCCCCATTGATGGAACCGATACCAATAACGATGGTATCCTGTCCGTCGGGGAGACCTGGACCTATGAGGCCATCTACGCCATTACCCAAGAGGACATCGACAATGCTGCCGTGGTCAATCAAGCTGAAGTCAATGGGGAAATCGTCGACACAGAAATCGGGGTATCCGACCTGTCGGATGATGATAGTCTTTTCGAAGATGAACCCACAAGGACTGCGGTGCCGAACGATGCTTGCACCGATGGCTCTGCCGAAATCGGTTTGATAAAAGTGGGGCAAGCCGTGGATATTGATGGCGATGGGTGTATTGAAAGTATCCTGTATACATTTACCCTTACCAATACGGGAGGTGTGGACATTGACGAGATCACGTTGGAGGACGAGCTCCTTGGCGGAGAGGTGTCCGGTCCCATTGATGGAACCGATACCAATAACGATGGCATCCTATCCGTCGGGGAGACCTGGACCTATGAGGCCATCCACTCCATTACCCAAGAGGACATCGACAATGCAGCCGTGGTCAATCAAGCTGAAGTCAATGGGGAAATCGTCGACACGGAAATCGGGGTATCCGACCTGTCGGATGATGATAGTCTTTTCGAAGATGAGCCCACAAGGACTGCGGTACCGAACGATGCTTGTACCGATGGAGGTAATATTGGATTGATAAAGGAAGCTGAACTTGTCGATATTGATCAAGACGGTTGTATAGAAAGTATTCGCTATACCTTCATAGTTACCAATATCGGTGGTAGTGATCTGGACAATGTTTCATTGATTGACGAAGTACTTTTTGGACAGGAGGAAATTCCAGGTCCAGATTCAGAAAGTATAGCCGAAAATGGAATACTACAGGTTGGTGAAGTATGGTTATACACGGACATTTACCCAATAACTCAGGAAGATATAGACAATGGTTTTGTAATTAATCAAGCCATTATATCCGCGGAACTTGTAGACTCCAATTTCATTGTCTTCGATTTGTCCGATGATGACAGTAACTTCGAGAATACCCCAACCAGAACAGAAGTCCCCAATGATGCTTGTCCAGGTGATGGAGGTGGTGACGGAACCCCATTGTTCGGTATTGCACTTATAAAAACAGGAGAAGGAATCGACACTGATATCGATGGTTGTGATGATAGTATCAATTACACATTTACTGTTATCAACTCAGGAACTGTAGAGCTAGAGAACATTGTTTTAAACGACGACCTTTTGGGCGGTACCATAACTGGATTAATCAATACAACCGAAACGGAAGATGGCATACTTCAATCTGGCGAAGAATGGACCTATACAGCTACCTATAATCCAACACAAGAGGATATCGATGGTGTTTTTGTGGATAATCAAGCTGTGGTCACTGCAGATTTAATAGATACTACGGATTCTGTTTTTGATAATTCCGACGATAATAGTTATGAGGAAAATGACATCACTTCCGTAAATGTATCCACCTTCTGCGAATACACTGGAGGAGGCTCTGATTTCCAAATATTCAACGGAATGACCCCGAATGGCGATGGGTTGAATGATTACTTCCGAATCCAGGGAATAGAAAATTATCCCGATAACAATGTGAAAATTTTCAATAGATGGGGTGTGCAAGTCTATCAAATAGATAGCTATGGGCAAGGCAATAACTTATTCTATGGTTTATCAGAAGGAAGAGCAACCCTACAGAAGGACCGTGAACTTCCAAGTGGCACCTATTTCTACATACTGACTTTTACCAGTGAAGTCAACCCCGGGAATGAAAGCTATTCGGGATACCTATATATAAATAGGAACTAATACAACCCACACAATAAAGTAATCAAGAACCAAAGAATTTAACGAGAGGATGATACATCTAAAAACCTATAGAAACCATTGCCTGTTTGCATTGCTGCTTCTATCCACCATTTATACATCGAAGGCTCAGCAAGATCCACAATACACACAATATATGTACAATACCCAGGTCGTGAACCCTGCCTATGCCGGCAACAGGGAAGTATTGAGTTTTGGACTTTTGGGACGAACACAATGGGTAAGTTTGAAAGGGTCTCCCGAAACCGGGACCTTTACCGTGAATTCCCCTATTGGGCTCTACGACAACATGGGGCTCGGATTATCCATTATATACGATAAAATTGGTCCGGCCGTGGAGTCCAATGTGGTTGTTGACTATTCGTATTCCATAAACCTTTCTTATAATACAAAACTAGCATTCGGCGTAAAAGCCGGGTTGGATATGTTGGATGTGGATTACTCGAAATTGACACTTTCTGAACAAAACGATCCCTATTTTCAATCCAATGTGGACAATGAACTGCAGCCGCAAGTTGGAGCAGGTTTATATTTGAACAATGATAAGTTCTACGCAGGGCTGTCCGTACCCAACTTTTTGAACACCAAACATTTCGATGAAAGTTCCTTGGAAAATGCCAATACCGATGATATTGCCATTGAACGTTTGCACTATTTCTTCATCACAGGTTATGTTTTCGACTTAAATGAAAATTTAAAGTTCAAACCAGCAACGCTGGTAAAATATGTAAGTGGTTCCCCATTACAATGGGATATTTCAGCCAACTTCTTGATCAATGAAAAGTTCACAGTGGGGGCTTCGTACAGATGGAGTGCTTCGGT
Organism: Flagellimonas yonaguniensis; assembly: GCF_029193885.1. GTDB lineage: Bacteria > Bacteroidota > Bacteroidia > Flavobacteriales > Flavobacteriaceae > Flagellimonas > Flagellimonas yonaguniensis. The sequence goes on from NZ_JARFVB010000009.1 coordinate 115,188, forward strand.
AAGTGCGTTGGCAGGATTCCAAATATCGCCCAATTTCTTCGCGGGTGTGGCCTACGATTATCAATCCACTGATATAGAAAAGTACAGTGATGGTTCCTACGAAGTATTTCTTCGTTTCGACATCTTCAACAAATCAGACCGTATAGTAACCCCAAGATTTTTTTAAAACGATCACAATGAAAAGAAGAACAATCATAGGCATGCTTTCCGTCTTTTTATTGATGGGTGGCGCATTTGCACAAGAGAACAAAATCAAAAAAGCCAACGAAGAGTTTGAAAACTACGACTATATAGATGCCCGGAAAATATACTTGAATGTGGTCGGGGATGGTTACGAATCGGCACAAGTGTTCGAAAAGTTGGGAGACACCTATTATTTTAACAGTGAATATCCCGAGGCAAACAAATGGTATGGAAAACTCATCGACAGCTACCCCGATGAAATAGAGCCCGAGTATTATTTCCGAGCGGCACAAACATTAAAAAGCGTGGGGAAATATGAAGAAGCCAAAATAATGGTGGAAAAATTCACGGCCGCTTCCAATAATTCCAACTTGGCACAAACGCAAATGAACAATTGGGAATCCTTTGAGCAATTGGCCAATTCCCAAAACAAAAAGTTCAAGGTAACCAATATCACAACGGAACTCTCCGGTTCCGATTTCGGACCATCGTTCTATGGCAACAACATTGTATTTGCATCCTCATCCATCAATACTGAAGGAAACAAGATCCACGACTGGAACGGTCTCCCCTATCTAGATTTGTTTGAAGCCGAAATAGATGTCGATGGTAGTTTGAAAAATGTAAAGCAGTTGCAAGGCGACATTAAATCCCCATATCACGAATCCTCCGCAGTATTTACCAAAGATGGTCAAACCGTTTACTTTACAAGAAACAATTATATCGATGGCAAAAAGAAGCGGGGCAAAAAACGGTTGGTAAGCCTAAAAATTTACAAAGCCACCAAAAATGATGATGGAACTTGGGGCAATGTAAAGGAACTCCCTTTCAACGATGACTCCTATTCCGTGGCCCATCCCGCATTGAACCTAGAGGAAACAAGACTGTATTTTTCTTCCGACATGGATGGCTCCTTGGGCAAATCGGACATCTGGTATGTGGATATCCTTAAAAATGGCTCTTATGGTGAACCAACGAATCTGGGACCTATCATCAACACGGAGGAACGAGAGACCTTTCCGTTTATAAGCGATGAAAATAGATTGTACTTCTCTAGTGATGGTCACGTGGGACTTGGGGGCTTGGATATTTTCAGGACTTCCCATAATGATTCCGAAGGATTTTATGCAGTAACCAATCTGGAACAACCCATCAATTCCCATCAAGATGATTTTGGGTTTATCGTAAAGGAAAAAGAAAAAATCGGTTACTTGTCCTCCAATAGAGAGGGTAATGGCGGTAGTAGCTCTGATGACATCTACCTTTTGACCGAAAACTGCAACCCTGTGATCTATGGTGCCATTACCGACGCAAAAACCGGGGAACCCTTGGAAGGTTCAAAGGTGTATTTGATGGATGGGAACAATCAAGTGGTATCCCAAGGAATTACAGAAGCGAATGGAAACTATCAATTTGAGGACGACATGGATTGTGAAAAACAATACGTGGTCAGAGCTTCCAACGAGCAGAAAGAATATGAGCCCGTCGAAAAAGTGGTTATGACTCCCCAAGGCTCTATGATGCTTCAAGTAGATTTGGCCCTTACCCCTCCCGATTGCCCTGTGAACGACCTTGGCTGTAGATTGGATTTACAACCTATCTATTTCGACTTTGACAAACACAACATCAGACCCGATGCCGAAGTGGAATTGGCCAAAATACTGCAGGCCATGAAAGAATACCCACAATTGAATATTCATATTGAATCCCATACCGATTCCAGAGGAAACGATGCCTACAATATGCAATTATCCGAAAGAAGGGCAAAATCCACACTTGAATGGTTGGTCGAGAAGGGTATCGATGGAGATAGACTATCCTCAAAAGGATATGGGGAATCACAATTGATCAATAATTGCTCCAATGGTGTAAACTGCTCAGAAGAAGCCCATCAATTGAACAGAAGGTCTATGTTTATCATTCAATAAGTAATTCTATCTAGTTTTTATGTTGATAATCAGCGTGTTGTATTTTATGGCACGCTGATTGCTTATTATAGGGTGGATGTAAATAGTTGCATCTAGAACTTAAAACCTTGTAGTATGAAAAAGTTAGTACTCATTATAGCAGCGGTTGTTTTTGGAATACCAAGTATCCAAGCAGAAACAACCAACACAGTGGCTGCCACCACGAATTACCGATATGGAAATTCTTTCATCTTTGTTGAAGGTGGCGTAACATTTTCCGTTTATCCCGATGGTGAGTTCGATTTCTATATGGACAACAGGGTTAATATAGGTGTTGGTGCACAAATCGGAAACGTGGGAATTACCTTTAACTCAGGATATAATTACAATCCCTATGTACAGTACGATGATTACGGTGCTGTCATCCAAGTTGAGAACACCCCTGTCTTTTACGATTATTACGGTCGTGTTTCTCAAATAGGGGACGTAAATATCTGGTACAACAACGGTAGAGTTCATAGAATCGGTGGATTGTACGTGTACTATAACGGAGGTGTTTTCAGTCACTACACAGGTTATATCAACATTTACAATAGAAGATATGTGTACAGACCCTTCCATAGGTATTTTGTAAGGCCCACATTAGGTTTCTGTAATGTGTACGCAAGACCTTACAGAAGATATTACAGACCAATCCGGTATACATATTATGCTCCTTACAGATACAATACCAGAAGGGCTTATGCCAGATTGGGCAAAGTGTACAGAAACAACAACAGATATCGAAGAGACAATATCTATAGAAATGATAGAAGAGTTTCTGTGAGGGACAACCGAGCAAGAAGAGTGGATTATGGTAGAAGTAATGCAACGGTAGCCAATAATTCTTCAAGAAGAGGAAATACAACGGTAAACCGTTCCAGCAATACAGTACAAAGACAAAAAGTCGCTTCCACAGATGCTAGGAGCAATACGAATAGAAAGTCAAGTAGTGTAACAAGATCCGGAAGAACAACGGCTTCCAATAGCAAGGCAGCACGAACTTCAAACAATAGAAGCTACACTGCCCGAAAAGTAGCCCCAAGTACAAGCAATGGAACGGTAAAACGATCTTCACAAAGTACGTACAGAAAACCACAGACCACATCGAGAACGTCAAGCAGGTCTACGGTAAGCAAGGGAAGCTCTTCAAGGAAAGCTGTTTCCAGAAGTTCCAGCCCTAGTGTAAGGAAAAGCTCTTCAAGTAGAACGAGTAGCTCCAGAGCTAACGTAAGTAGAAGTTCAAGTGTTAGAAAAAGTAGTGCAAGAACAAGCAGCACCAGAGGTTCTTCCAAAAGAAATAATTAGATAGATTTTTAGGTTGGTTAGTTGTTTACCCCGTAGTTGAATTTATTCGCTATGGGGTATTTTTTTTGAGCCATTTGGAAAGGAACCCCGTCACATCTTCAGAAATATTGAAGCGGTACAGAATCCCTACGTACATGACTACAATAAGCAATGATTTTAAGCCAATATTGATAATGGGATGAAACTGAAACTGCAATAAGTCAAACAGAACGGCCAACAGCACCAACGTAGCGAACACCTTAAAAGTAGCCGAAGTAAAGGGCATAATACCAAACTTTATCTTCACAAAAACCAGCTTTACCAAATTGAAGATGAAAATGGAAACAAAACTAGCGAAAGCAGCACCCTCAAGACCAAACCTAGGAATCAACAAATAATTCAGGAGAATGGTCAACGCGGCCAAACATACCCCAAAAACCAAAACCGTTTTATAGTATTGGGAGTTGTACAAAATGGAATTAATGTTGCCCAACAGCGAATCCATCACTTTGGCCAACCCGATCAAGAATACGATAACAAAACCATTTCTATAGTTCTCGGGCAGCATCAAATACAAGTCGTTCAAGTTGAGGATGATCAGTACAAACAGAATACCCGAGGCAATAAACAGGGTCAGCGAGCTTTTTTTGTACAATTTATCGAGTCCAACATCATTATGGGTGTTCAGCAGTTCCGCGGTCAATGGGTAAGTAATCTGGTGCATCGCACGGGAAGGCACAATAATTACCGTGGCAATGTATACCGATACCCCGTAGTACGCCACATTCTCAATACTGATGAACTGATTCAGCATGACCTTATCGATTTCAAGCAAAATCAAAGCCGCCGAGCCGCCCAAAATAATCAAGAAAGAATAAGACAGAATTTCTTTGGTAATGGACGGAAACCTAAAATCCAATTTGGGCATCCGTAGGGTAAATGCATAAATTTTGATGATTACCGTCCGCAATAAATACAATCCCACCAAACACTTAAAAAAGATGTCCAGCGAAATCATATCAAAATATAAAAGGATAAGCAGGATGGATACCCCTATCCTAGCGAAAACCTCCTTCATAAAGTTTCCAAAAACGGACTTTAAATGTACTTTGGCCCAAGAGTAAAATACTTCAAAATAGCCCATGGCCAGTCCCACAAAAAAGACATACCACAAGTAGTCCTTTACCATAGGATTTACTTGGGACACCCAGTCCCCAATGGGGTCATACCAAATTAGGCCTACCAAGGCCAGGGGCAATATCCCCAATAAAGGAATCAACAGCATCAAAGTAAAAAAACCGTCTTTTTCGGTCTCTTGATGATTGCTATAGTACTTTACCATAGTATTATGAACTCCAAAGGCCATCAAGGGCATAAGGATGGCACCTGATGCCAAAATAAACGTGACCAGCCCGTAATACTCATCTGGTAAAATCTTGATGTAGAGGAACAACGTATTGATGGCCCCAAAAAAGAACCCCAAATACGTTACCACGGTATTCTGTATGGATTGTTTTAGAACAACGCCCATTAGATAAATTTAGCCAAAGATTCCGTTAATGCTTTTCTGTGGTACTGCCTTACCCCTTCCGAATTGCAAACCAGTGTACCTTTTTCGAATTGATGGAATGCTTCCAAAAGTACATTTTTTAAGGTCGCCACATCAGTATGCAAACACATATTTCCAGCATGGTGGTGTTCCACCATCGCACCTGCCTCCCATCCTTCAGGGCCAATGGCCAAAATGGGCCGCTTGGCATTCAAATATTCGAATAATTTTCCCGGGATGATGCCTTTTGTCTCTTCGGAATCTATCTCCAACAATAAAAGCAACTGTGATTTTTGCTGGGTTTCCAAGACCTTATCGTGCGAGAGATAGCCCAACTGTTCCACATAATCATCCAATCCAAAGTCTTTCATGGATTGTAACACTTCCTCTCCCACTACGCCTGCCAATTGTACTTTTAGGGCTTTTTTAAACGCTTCATTTTCAGCAATTAATTCATGTAATGCTTGCCAAAACCCTAAAGGGTTTCTTCCCGTTAGCAAGGAGCCAATATGCGAAATGGTAAATTTGGAATCCAGGGCAACTGGCTTCAATTCATCATCAAAACCATTGGTGATTATCTTTATGGGTTTTGGAGTAATGGTCTCAAACTCTGCTTTGGTGGTGTGGCTGGTCACCACAATTTTGTCCGCCTTCAAAAGCACTCCTTTTTCCAAAGCCTTGTGCTTTAGCCGAGCATATTCCGATAGCCGTAATTTTTTATGATAGCCTATGGATGTCCAAGGATCGCGAAAATCGGCAATCCATTGAATATTGTACTTCTTTTTCAGGCCAAGCCCGATCAAATGCAGACTATGCGGTGGCCCTGTGGTAATGGTGGTTTCAATGCCTTCATCCGCAATCACTTTTGCCAAGTAAGAAATGGATGGTTTTACCCAAAGTTTCCGCGCATCGGGAATAAAAAAGTTGCCACGAATCCAAAGCAACATATTCTCGATAAACGATGGGTCTTTCTCCTCGATGATTCCCGAACTAATGGTCCTCGTCTTCTTTTTGGAAAGCAACGAAGCCCAACGATAGGGTTCTTTTATGGGCTGTTTCAGGACTTTGATGGACGCGGGAATTTCTTCTACCAATTTTTCATCCACTAAGGGATAGCTTGGGTTTTCTGGAACGTAAACGATGGGTTCCATTCCAAACTCCGGCAAATATTTTGTGAACTTAAGCCAACGCTGTACCCCTGGTCCCCCTGCAGGAGGCCAATAGTATGCTATGACCAAGATTTTTCGCATTAGGATTCTTCCTTTTTATTTCGGAACAGGGTAAAGCCCAATCCTCCGACAATGATCAATCCCAAGAGAATATTGGATACCAAGGTAATCTTACTTCCCGTTTCCACTACTTCGGGCTCAAATTTGAACTCGATTTCGTGCTGGCCGGCAGGGACCTTCATGCCACGAAGGGCATAGTCTACTTTGTAGTGGGCTGTAGATTCTCCATCAATAAAGGCATTCCAACCTGATGGGTAATGCATTTCGGAGAATACGGCAAAACCATCATTGGCATTGTTGGAACTATATTTTAAATAATCTGGGCGATACTCCACCAAATCGATGCTTGCCACAGAATCTACCGAATACCGTAATTTGGTCAATTCTGGGTACTCCTTGGTATTTACCACAGCCTGGGTTTTGGAATTGAAATCCTTGAGTTTCAAAATTTCCTCATTGGCCGATGAAACAGGCACCAATTGATCTACAAACCATGCATTGCCATTGGCATCGGGGTTTATGGCAGGATAACTGTTCCCTTCCTCATCCTGTTGAATGACGTATTTCACGTTCAACATATTCATGACCTGAAGATTGTTCTGGTACAGATGGTACTCGAACAGATTTTGAAGCGCACGAGGCTTGGCCGCATGATACCCACCCACAGATTTATGAAAATAAGAAGTTCGGGCACCGTTCAAGCCTTCTTGTGGGTCGAAAACCCGGAAAATGGAGTCATCCTGTTGAATCATCTGATCTATCTGATTCGCTTGAAAGGGTTCATTTACCTGTCGCTGACGCACAAAATCGTCCTCGTTCACATATCTGAGGTCCACGCCCACCAAATCAAACAGGATAAGGGCACCTAAAGCGAATACCAATATGTTTCTGTTGATTTTATCTTTGATAAAAAACCACAATGCCGCAGCGGCCAGGGCCACATAGATCAATGAACGGATCGTATCGCTAACATAGACGGCTTCACGATCTCGCTGGATCATGGTCATCAATTCATCGCCAAAGTAACCACGGTACATTTCATCCCGCATACCCTCAAAATCAAAGAAGCCCTTCAACAAGAAAATCACAATGCCAAGTCCTATGGAAACAAAGAAACTCAGTTTTAAAGCCTTTAGTTTTTCCTTCTGGTCAACAGAAGATTTGAACAGTTCCCGTATTCCCAAAATCCCCAACACGGGCAAGCACAGCTCCAAGACCACCTGAATGGAAGAAACGGCCCTGAACTTGTTGTACATGGGGAAATAATCGATCATAAAATTGGTGAGCAAAGGGAAATTTTTACCCCAAGAAAGCAATAAGGACAGAATAGCACCTGACAACAACCACCATTTCTTTTTGCCATCCACCAGAAATACGCCCAACATAAACAGAAAGAACACAATGGCCCCTACGTATGCTGGTGCGGCCACTATGGGCTGATCTCCCCAATACAAAGGCAAACTGCTTGAAAATTCCACTGCCTTGGTCGGCGATAGTCCTTGATTGGTCAAATATTCGTAGGCTTTGGAAGCCTTGCCCAGATTCTCACCTCCCGAACCTCCGAACAATCGGGGTGAGAATAGGTTCAGCGATTCGGCGATTCCGTAGCTGTATTGCGTTATATATTCTTTGTCCAGCCCAGTGGAAATTTCTTTTTCACTTCCATCGGGGTTTACCGTAAGTTCTGATTTACCACGGGTACTCCAATCCGCGTATTCCTTGGTGGCCATAAGGCTGGTGGCATTGGTGAAAATGGATAGCACTACGGCCAAAACCAAAATACCCACCGAGGCAAAAAAGTGTTTGATTTCTTTTTCCTTGATGGCATAGATCAGATATACCAAGCCCATGATCAGCACCAAAAGCATAAAATAATACGTCATTTGGTAGTGATTGGCATTTATTTCCAGTGCCATGGCCAATGCGGTCAGTATGAATCCAAGGATATATTTTTTACGAAAAACGAGTACTATTCCCCCCAAAACCATTGGGATGTACCCCAACGCGTGTGCTTTGGCATTGTGGCCCACGCCAAGAATGATAATCATATAGGTGGAGAACCCAAAAGCAATGGCTCCCAGTGCCGCCAATCTAAAGTCCACCTTCAGACATAAAAGCAGCATATAAAATCCTATCAAATAGAGAAAAAGATAATCGGCAGGTCTAGGCAGGAATCGAATCAAACGGTCCAATTCCTTGATATAGTTATGCGGATAGTTGGCTCCCAATTGATAAGTTGGCATACCGCCAAAAGCGCTATTGGTCCAGTAGGATTCCTCGCCCGTTACATCTTTGTAGGCATCCCGTTCGTGGGCCATGCCCTTGTACTGGGCAATATCCGATTGAAAAATGGCTTTTCCCTGCAAAACCGGATAAAAATAGACCAGCGAGGCAAGGATAAACAAAGCAATAACACAGATATGGGTGATAATGGCTTTTGGAGAAAGATTCATGGATAGGTTTTGATTCGGCAAATATTAATCAATTTCCTCAAAATCTATGTATTCTCCAACTTTTTTTGAGGGATTGGATTTGCGGGGCGGTTTTTTGGAAATGGTGGTCTCCCCTTCATTATGTCGCCCATTATCAAAATCTTGCGGGTTTCCGAACTGTTGACCAAAACGCTCGTTCGTCTTTTTCACAGCATAATTCAGGAGCTTCGGGGCCAACCACTTCATAAGGAATTTGAACCCGTAGTATACTAATATGACAATTAAAATCGTTTTCAGTAAAACCATATAACCTTAGTTATTGAATCAAATTTACACTGTTAGTAGCGTAAACCCATCAAACGTATCTTAAAATAGTATTAAAAACCCAGTTATATGGACATTTCCATGATTAAAAAGTCATTTTTCCTTTTCGTTCTATTCCCAACCTTCATTTTTGCACAATATACCGATGTGATCAATTCCAACAGACCTGGAAGGGCAGCGAGTGCTTACGCCGTTGGTAAAAATGTGATTCAGGCAGAGGTAGGAATGCTGTACGAACAGCAGGACAATGCCGATTTGAATTCCGACTCCAACATTTTTGGGGCCGATTACGCTTTTAGGTACGGATTGCTTTTTGAGGAATTGGAGATAATTGCCGAAGGGTCGTTCATTACCCAGAACATTACCTATCCCGATTTGGGCATTGAGGGCAACTTGACGAATTTTTCACGAAACCGAGTGGGTTTAAAATATTTGGTTTTTGACCCGTTCAAAAATCCGGAACGCAACAAACCGAATTTGTACAGTTGGAGGGCCAACAATGTATTCCAATGGAAAAACTTGATTCCTGCTGTATCGGTGTATGGCGGGGCCAATTTTGTAGTGGGCGACAATCCATTTTATCCCAATGAGCCTACGGTATCGTACCGTGGTGGCATACAAACCCAGAGTAGGCTTTCCCCACGATTTGTACTGATCTCCAACATTGCCTACGACCGCATTACCACCGATTTTCCGGAATGGCGCTACGCCCTATCGGTAACGCATGCCTTTCGCGATCCGAGATGGAGCGTTTTCTTTGAGGGACAAGGGATTTCCGGGGACCGTTATTCTGACATCATTTTGAGAACGGGTGTGGCACGCTTGATCAATCCTAATTTCCAGGCTGATTTCCATTTGGGCTCCGGTTTTAAAAACGACCCATCCCGAATTTTTGTGGTATTAGGGTTTTCTTACCGCTTGGATTTCCACAAGGATGAGCTTATCCCTATCAACGAACAGCAGTCGGGCATGAATGGCAAAATCAAAAAGAACGCCAACAAAAAATCAAAAAGGCGTAATAAAAAAAGTGGCGGGAGCATCGATTTTTAAGTTTTCCACAAACTTCATTTTTCTACTGCAAGTAATATTCATAATATTGGGCATTAATTTGCAAGTATGGTTTCCGTTAAACAGGTTCAGTCCAAATCCGACCTTAAGCGTTTCGTAAAATTCCCTTTTTCGATCTACAAGGATTCCCCATATTGGGTGCCTCCTATCATCAAAGATGAAATGGCCTCTTTTGACAAGGACGAAAACCCAGTTTTTGAAACGGCGGAAGCCCAATTCTTTTTGGCCTACAGGAACAATAAGATCGTGGGGCGTGTAGCAGCCATCATCAACTGGCTGGAAGTAAAGGAACAAGGGCTCAAGAAAATGCGTTTTGGTTGGTTCGATTTTGTGGATGACCTTGAGGTATCCAAAGCCTTATTGGACAAAGTCCGTGAGATAGGAAAGGAAAACCAGCTCGAATATATGGAGGGTCCCGTGGGCTTCTCCAATTTGGACAAGGTCGGCGTACTTACCGAAGGTTTTGACCAGATCGGAAACATGATTACCTGGTACAACCATCCCTACTACCCTTCCCACTTTGAACATCATGGCTTTGCCACGGAAAAAAAATATACTGAAAGTACCTTTTTGGCGGCCAATGCAGACCCAAAACTGTTTGCAAAGGCCAATGTATTGATTAAAAAAAGATATGGGCTACGGGAAATGAATTTTGAAAAAAGTTCGGAGATCATGCCTTGGGTGGACAAGATGTTCGACCTTTTCAATGATTCCTACTCCAAGCTATCGTCCTTTGTGAAAATCACTGATATCCAAAAGGAGTATTTCAAGAAAAAATATATCAGTTTCATCAATCCAGAGTATATCAAATTCGTGGTGGATGCGGAGGATAATCTGGTGGCCTTTGCCATTGTAATGCCTTCTTTTTCCGGCGCATTGCAAAAGGCCAATGGCAAACTGTTCCCTTTTGGGATTTTCCACTTGCTGCATGCCCGTAAACATAGTAAGGATGCCATTTTTTATCTAATCGGCATCCATCCGAAGTACCAAAACAAAGGGGTGACCTCCATTATTTTCAATGAATTCCACCACACTTTTAAAAAGCGTGGGGTGGTCAACTGTATTCGTACGCCAGAATTGGAGGACAATATCGCCATACAACAAATGTGGAAGCATTTTGACCCCAAAGTGATTAAGCGCAGGTGTACCTATGTAAAGGATTTGTAGCCCCCTTCCCTACTTTATTTTTTGGTTGGCCGAGGGATATCAGAAGAAATACAAATTGATTTTGTAATTTGACGACCACTATCGATTCCCATCGATGGTTACATAGCGCAGCATTCCCCATTACATCTTAAATATATCAGGATGAAAACCGTAAAACTGGTTCGGGGAGAACAAAACGGGGAAGAGATCATTCTCATCAACTTTGATCCCGACCCCAAAGTGGAAAGCCATCTCATTGGTTTACCTGGCTTAAAAAGAAACAACTCGAATGGTAAGTTTCACTTGAAAAACTCCGCAAAAAACTTAGGGCTGTTGTTCAATCATTTGCGAAAAATCAAGTGTTATGTCGACTATTCTGAGTTGTCTCAAAAGCAAGTAGCGGCTCCAGTCAAGAGGAAACGTCTTTTTTTGCCTCCTATTGATTCGTTTCACAAAGAGGATTTAATGAGATTCCGAAAGTGGTTGGAAGAAAAGAGATTGAGTCCGCATACGGTAAACACCTATGTGGAGGTAACTCATTTTTTTGTCAGGTATTCCATTCTCAAGAAATCGAAAAGCTATACCAAGCATTTGGTTGAATCCTTTAACTACGAATTCATTGTTTGTGAAGGTAAATCGGTTTCTTACCAGAATCAATGTATCAATGGTATCAAGAAGTATTTTTTGTTCAAAGACATGGACATTGGCACTCTGGACCTTATCAGACCAAAGAAAGAGAGAAAACTTCCTGTGGTACTGAGCAAAATGGAAGTACGGTTGCTTATGGATGTGACCCATAACTTAAAGCACAGGACACTTTTGGCGCTTATTTATTCTGGTGGTTTGCGCATTGGTGAGGCCATTAACCTAAAAGTGGATGATATTGACAGTAAACGAATGTTGATCCATATTAAGGGTGGAAAGGGAAAAAAGGATAGATATACATTATTATCGCAAAGTTTTTTGGAAACCCTTCGACAATATTACAAGCAGTATAAGCCCAAAGCTTATTTGTTCGAGGGACAAAACTCATCAACGTACAGTAGGAGCAGTGCACAATGGGTTCTAAAGAATGCTATTTTAAGGGCTGGGATACGAAAAGAAGTTACGCTGCATACGCTTCGGCATAGCTTTGCGACCCATTTATTGGAAAACGGGACCGATATACGGTATATACAGGAACTATTGGGCCATAGCAGCCCAAAGACCACGATGATCTACACCCATGTTACCGAGAATAGCATTAAAAACATCAGCAATCCATTTGATGACCTGTAAATATGTTTATATTGCATTGTAAGAAAATAAAACATGGAATCTATACTGAACGAATTTTCACAAAACTTAGGCATAGCCAACAGAATTGGTAGTATATGTAGAAGAAACTTCGGTATATAAACAAGTTGGCGGTAATTAAAACCAAACATTATGATAACAAAAAATATTGATTTAGACATAATAGACGACGAGGGTCAGGAAAGTGCTGTAGAAATAATAATGGGTAATGTTGAGAGAGCAGTATTAGTTGGTACAATTTCAATAACATCTAAAGACCAAATTGAAAAGTTAGTTTTGAAAATCGAGAGATTTATGCAAGACTTGAGTGATGACAATACAGAAACCTCAAAGTTTACACTCAAAAGAATAAATGAATCACTAAAAGTCATATTACCAATACTAAAATCAGATGACATTGACCATATGAGTTTAGAAGTAATAGAGAACTATCTAACTAATCTTGAAAAAATTTCTAAAATAGCTGTATCAAAAAATTCAGTACAGGAAGTAGAATCACTTTTTACTGGTTTATCACTTGATGAATTAAAACAAAATTTAGAAAACACTAAAGTTTCAATTTGGACATATGCAAGTGCCATAAATGGCATTATTGAAACTACCTCTAACAAGGTTACTTTAATCAATTATAGCAATGCAAGTGACATATTAAGAATGGTTACAAGCGTCAAAATGCCTAATAAACTATTGGCTAAAGACGAAGAAAATATCAAAGAGAATGATTTAACTTGGGATTTAGATTTAAAGATTTCAAATAAAGACGATAGTAAATCAATATATTCCCTTTGGCTATTATTGGAAGCATTCAAATCGATTGATGGACTTGAATTTGAAATTGAGGAACTTTCAAAAGGTTCAATTTTTGCAAAAATTAAAGTATGGTTTAAAAGTGAAGAAGCAAAGAAAGAAGCAGAAGAACTTTTAGAATCCACGAAAAAATTTGCTAAAGGAAAATTAGAGAATGACTACTATGAAAATGAAAAGAACAAAAGTGAAGCCGAAAAAGTACAAGTAGAAAAAGAGAAACTTCAGAGCGAAATGGATTTAGCAAATTCTGACGAAGAGAAAAAGCGAAGATTATTGGAGCTTGAAGCTTTAGAAATTGAAAATGAAAACAAAAAACTACAAAACGAACGTCTTAAAGTACAAGTGTTTTTAGAGAAGAGACAAGCTTTAGCTGAATTACTTTCTGATGGCATTATTAATAACCAAGAATATAAATTAATGATAAATCAAGTTCTTCAAATACATAAAAAAGAAGATGATAGTATCGAAATTGGTATGCTGAAAGAAAAAGAATAACTACCGCCAACAATGGCTATAAGTAATTGCTTGTTCTCACATACTTCTGAAAATCCTCGCGGATTTTCAGTTTGGTGTGTACTTGCAAAGTTAACCGTTAAACCACGCAACTACTCATAGCCGATACCGTTATGCGCAAATTTGAAAAACAACGAACAAAATGATAGAAAAGCTAAACATTGAAGGACTAAATGGTAGAAAAAAACCATTAGAACTTGAATTTAAACCTGATTTGAATTTATTGACTGGAAAAAATGGTTCAAGCAAGACTACCATTTTGAAAATGTTATGGTTTTTAAATTCAGGGAAAATTATACCTCTAGTTAAAGAAGTTAATTTCTTAAGCGCTGAAATCTTAACTTCTAATATCCGATTATCTGTTAAAAGAAATCAAGAAGATAATACTATAACTATTGGAATAAATAATGACAAGCCGATTACAATCAGTTACGCTAATCTTCGAGAAATTGAATTAAGAAGACCAACAAGGATTAGAGAAAAAATTTCAGAAATATACAAACTTGCTGTACCAACTATATTCTTTCCCACATTTAGAAGAATTGAAGGTGGATTTTCAATGGAAGAAGGATTTGACCCTAGATATGGACCAACAGATGAAATTAGAGAAGCATTGGAGCAATTTTCCAGACGTTTATCGACAAGAAACCAAAGGTTTATTACGTCAATTTCAACTGATGATATTGTGGCTTTGCTAAATCAAGAATATACTAACATAAATGCAAAAATTAATCTGATTCAAAAACAAAAGTCGGATGAGATTATACGCAAAATAAAAAAACAAGGGAAAAGCGAAAAAGCAACATTGAACGAAATTCAAAGTGACATTGAATTTATGGAAAACCAAAGAGAAACATTGCTAAAGCCTTACACAACATTATCCAATCTAATCACTAAAATTTTTCAACATAAAGGTATCAATTTGAGTAATTTGACTTTAGGCGAAGTAAATAATGCTATATCATCTGACAAACTATCTGCTGGCGAAAAACAAATGTTGAGTTTTATCTGCTATAATGCTTTCACAAAAAACAATACAATATTTATTGATGAACCTGAATTAAGTCTACATCCTGATTGGCAAAGAACTTTGGTTCCAACGCTGTTAAATCAAGGTAATAATAATCAGTTTTTTATGGCTACTCACAGTCCGTTTATATACTCAAAATACTCGGATAAAGAAATAATGTTGTCGGACGATAGAGGAGAATAGTATGAGTTTAGATTTAACGGTTGAAGAAATAGTAGAAACTCTAAAACGCTCATCACTTACAACGGTTTTAGTAGAAGGAAAAGATGATGTAATAGTTTATAGATGGCTTGAGGATGAAATAGGCATTACTAATGCAAGTTTTCTTCCTTGTGGAGGACGTGATAAACTTTTACAAATTTACGAAAGACGCAATGAATTCTCTGATATTAGTGTAGTTTTTGTAGCTGATAGAGACGCATATGTATACATTAATCCACCTGAGGAATATGACGAAATCATTTGGACGAATGGTTACTCAATAGAGAACGATTTATATTTTGGAAGAGAAATTGAATCTTTATTAAGCAACGAAGAAAAAAACACCTTTACAAAATCTCTGAATAATTTCATTGAATATTATGCTTATGAGGTTGAAAATCTTATTAATGGTAACGATTATTATTTGAGAAATCATCCTCAATATGTTCTTTGTGACATAAAGCACGAGATTAAAGAAGAATTTCTTGAGACAATAGACTTCAAAAAAGCAGATGAAGCTTTGGAAAATAACATTAAAGAAAACTATGATGTTTTGATTAGAGGGAAATCTTTATTTGCATTATTAACTAGGATTTTGAGCAATAAAGCACGTGCTATAAAACACAGTAAATTAAGCCTTTTGGAACATTGTTATAGGACACATAAGAGTGAAAAGTTTATTGAATTAATTGAGAAAATCGAACTAAAAATCAGCGCATAACAATGGCTATAAGTAATTGCTTGTTCTCGCCTACTTCTGAAAATCCGCGAGGATTTTCAGTTTGGTGTGTACTTGCAAAGTTAATCGCTAACCCACGCAACTACTCATAGCCGAGAACGTTGTGCATAATGTAACCGAACCGAGAAATAATGGAGAAAAAAAGATACTATAACGACAATATTGGTCCAATCAAAGAAAACGAAGTTCTGGCTCTTAAAAAGGCTTTAGAATTATGTAATGAAATTGGAGATATAACTCAAATAACTTTGTTAATCCACACCAAAGGAAATACAGGATATCTAGAAAGGATATTCGAAACTCGGAATTTAAAAGACTTTTTTCGTGGAGTTAAAATAGACCAAAATTATCCGCCTTTAAAAATTGAAACTGTTCGGACTTTTAATGATGACTGGCAAGGAAAAAAGATTGTAGTTGCTTTTGGACTACGTTCAAATGAATTACATAAATACGATGATTATGAAAATGTTGCTGGAATAATTGCGCATCAATGGTCAGAAGATAGTGTAAAAGATTGGGCGCAATCTTGGGGAGCAATAGATTTAAAAACTGAAACCGAAATTGAAAAAACTGCGTTACCTGACAAAGTTGTACAACAAGCATTTATTGATTTGACTAATTCTATCAATATGACAACAGGAATAACTCATCCAATGGACGAAGAACAATGCAAAACTTATATAAGAGCGCTGAAAAAATATGATTACGAATTAAATTCAAAAGAGATTTTTTCATTCTTAACGACAGAATTGAATTGGGAATCGGATAATGCAAATGATGTAATAAAATTAATTGACAAAGTTAATTCTGGCGGTTATTTCAAAGGTGGAGCAAAAACAGGATTGCAACATCATATCAAAAGATGGAAATCGAAATAAAAACACTATGCACAACAATGGCTATAAGTAATTGCTTATTCTCGCCTACTTCTGAAAATCCTATCGGATTTTCAGTTTGGTGTGTACTTGTAAAGTTAACCGCTAAACCACGCAACTACTCATAGCCGAGACCGTTGTAGAGCATTATGACTCAAAGTTTGAAATTGGAAAAAATTGAAAAAATTAATTGGAAACCCAAATGGGACGGCGGAGCGCCGATGCCGAGAATTTACAATAGAGATTTTAAGACTTACTTGACTTATGTGGTGGCCGATTGGGACGAGGAATCGATTACCGAGTTCAAGACTTTGGAGCACGACGGATATGATGAATATTTCGCGTTAGTGGGGTTTGATGGAAAAACCTTCAAATTTGGAATTGCCAATGATGAAGTTTTTAGTGGTCTACCAAATTATGAGCAAGGAATCGAATGGGCGCAGATCGTTCAAAATTCAAAATGGATTGAAGAATTAAAACGCATTCACAAAGTTCACCCATATTATGACGAAGCGAAATGGGATAATTGGAATCATTACCTATTGACTTTTAAAGATGAAATTTTGGAAATTGTTGCTACAGGATACGAAATTGAAATATTTCGGACTTCTTCTAAACGAATTGCCCAAGAAGTGGTGGACAGAATAAATAAATAACGCTCTACAACACTGGCTATAATTCATTGTTACCTCCTGCCTTGAACTAAATTCCCTACTTTTAAGAAAACTATTAACCACGGGAATGCTTTCGTTACGCGGCCTTGGCTCGCTGGAAAATCGCACCGGCCCACGCCCTCGCTCACCAGCCGCCAGCCACAACGAAATCATAGCCGAGAACCGTTGTAGAGCATTATGACTCAAAGTTTGAAATTGGAAAAAATTGAAAAAATTAATTGGAAACCCAAATGGGACGGCGGAGCGCCGATGCCGAGAATTTACAATGGAGATTTTAAGACTTACTTGACTTATGTGGTGGCCGATTGGGACGAGGAATCGATTACCGAGTTCAAGACTTTGGAGCACGACGGATATGATGAATATTTCGCGTTAGTGGGGTTTGATGGAAAAACCTTCAAATTTGGAATTGCCAATGATGAAGTTTTTAGTGGTCTACCAAATTATGAG